>CBDIBW010000001.1:0-27370 GCA_965277135.1 Thioclava sp.
CCTCGGCAACAGCCTGTGCGATGGGCAGGCCCGCCCCAAGGCGGGTTGCCAGGGCCGAGGACAGCGTGCAGCCGGTGCCATGGGTGTTGCGCGTCTCGATGCGGGGGGTATCGAACCAGGTCTCGCCCTGTGCGGTGATCAGCAGATCCGGGCTGGCCTGACCTGCCAGATGGCCTCCTTTCAACAGCACTGCATCGGAGCCAAGCGCAAGCAGGGCCCGCGCCTGATCGCGCATCGCCTCATGCGTGCTCGCCTCGGCGCGGCCGAGCAGATCGGCCGCCTCGGGCAGATTGGGGGTGATCAGCGTGGTCTGCGGGATCAGTCGCTCGCGCAGGGCCGTCACCGCCTCCTGCGCCAGCAGCCTGTCGCCGCCCTTGGCCACCATGACCGGATCCAGAACGACGGGACAGCCGATCCCTGCGATGGCCTCGGCAACGCAGCCGGTGATTGCCGCGTTGCCCAGCATCCCGATCTTGATCGCATCAATACGTATATCGTCACGCAGCGCGGCGATCTGTGCCGCGATGATCTCGACAGGGGCCAGATGAATTGCGGTGACCCCACGGGTGTTTTGTGCCGTGATGGCGGTCATCGTGGTCATCGCGTAGCCGCCATTGGCCGAGATTGCCTTGATATCGGCCTGAATGCCCGCACCGCCCCCGCTGTCGGAACCGGCAATCGAGAGAATGTTGGGAATCATGTCTTGCTCCAGCCTTGCAAAAGGGTTCGGGTGGCTGCGCGCGTATCGGGCGCGCATGCCGGGCGCGCGTGATATGGCGGACATGACGGCCAGTCCCGCGCCGCCCGCGCGCCACTGGTGACGTCATCGATCGCGCCGGTTACTGCGACCATCGAACCCGACATTTGCGCCAGATCCTGCGCCGCCGCCTCGACCGCGACCGGATCGAAGACCCAGATACCGCCCCTGGCGGTCGTTGCCTGCGCGGCGGAATGCTGTCCGGTATCATTCATGTCGATCTCCTGCCTGTGCCGCATGGGAGTGAGATCAAGGGAAACACCGGCGCGCGCGCCAAGGATCGTTTCGCGCGCCTCCCTCCGCCGGCATTATCCGGTTCAGGTTCCAAGGGTTCGTCTCAGCCCGGTTGCCCGAGCGCCCCTGCCGCCATGCGTGAAGTCTCGCAGTCCGCGTGCTCTGCGTCAAGAGCGACATGTTGGACGACATGTTGTTTGCCTTGATCACCGGTGCCGAGGGGGGTGGAACAAGGCGTTTTCCGGTCAATTCCGACCCGACCGGGGCCACTTGTTGAGAAAGGCTCGATCATGATAGCACTGGGCCAACCGAAAGGCAGGGTGCGCGATTGTAATGGGGCAATGGTTGCGATGAGGCAGGAGGACATCGCGGGGCTGATCCTCGCGGGCGGAACCGGTCGGAGAATGGGCGGCGCCGACAAGGCGATGCTCAGGCTTGGCGATCGGCCCCTCTTCGTTCATCTTCTGGAACGGCTTGCCCCGCAGGTCGGCCAGATCGCGATATCCGCCAATGGTGATGCGACCCGGTTTCCTTCACTGACCGTTCTGCCCGATCCGTTGGGTTGGCGCGGCGAGGGGCCGCTGGCCGGATTGCTGGCCGGTTTGAACTGGGCGGAGACAATCGGGGCGGCAGCGCTGGTGAGTGTCGCGGTGGACACGCCGTTCATCCCGCGCGACCTCGTGAGGCGGCTTTGCGGGGATGGTACCGCCTTTGCCCGCTCCGCCGGACGCGATCACCCTGCGGCCGCCTTCTGGCCAACCAGGGAGCGGACCCGGATCGCGGTGATGTTCGAGACCGGTGAACGCCGCCTGCGCAAGGCCGCCAGCGCGGCCAGGACGGTGGTGTTCGAGGAAACCCCCGATCCGTTCTTCAACATCAACCGTCCCGAGGCGCTTCAGATCGCGCAGGCACGTCTGTCCGGAGCGGCATGAGCGAACCCTGATGTTGGCACGATGAAGGGCGTCGGACCGGGTCAGCCCAGCATATGCGAGCCGAGCGCTTCCATGTCGGCCAGCAGCTTGGCCGTCAGGTCTGCCACCGAAGGATGCGCTTCGTCATGGACGTCACGCGCTTCGGCCATCAGGCGCTCATGCAGCTCCTGGGTGAACTCTTCGGCCGGAAGTGAACGCTCGGCCAGAACCGTGACTCCCGCCGCCGAGATCTCGGCAAAGCCGCCGATGACCGCGTAGTTTCGGGACTCGTTGCGGGTCACGAGGGTCAGCTTGCCGGGCCGCAACGTGGTCAGAATCGGCGCGTGGCCGGGCATCACCGTCATGTCCCCGTCAATGCCGGGGATCATGACCTCGATCGCGTCCTCGACAGAGGTGAGCTTGCGCTCGGGCACGACCAGGTCAAATTGCATCATATCGGCCATGACGCCTCCTTACGCCGCAGCGGCGAGTTTCTCGGCTTTTGCCTTCACGTCCTCGATGCCGCCCACCATGTAGAAGGCCGCTTCGGGCAGGTGATCATATTCGCCGGCAACAACCGCCTTGAACGACGCGATCGTGTCCTCAAGCGGAACCTGAACGCCATCCGAACCGGTGAAGACCTTGGCGACGTCGAAAGGTTGTGACAGGAATCGCTGGATCTTGCGCGCGCGTGCGACGGTCAGCTTGTCCTCTTCCGACAGTTCGTCCATCCCGAGAATGGCGATGATGTCCTGGAGGGCCTTGTAACGTTGCAGAATTTCCTGAACGTCACGGGCGACCTTGTAGTGCTCCTCGCCAATCACCTGCGGGTCCATGAGACGCGAGGTGGAATCAAGCGGGTCCACGGCCGGATAGATGCCCAGTTCCGAGATCGCACGGTTGAGAACCGTCGTCGCGTCAAGGTGGGCAAAGGTCGTGGCCGGTGCCGGGTCGGTCAGGTCATCCGCCGGCACATAGACCGCCTGGATCGAAGTGATCGAGCCGTTCCTGGTCGAGGTGATGCGTTCCTGCATCGCCCCCATGTCAGTGGCCAGCGTCGGCTGATAGCCCACGGCCGACGGGATGCGGCCCAGCAGGGCCGACATTTCCGAACCGGCCTGCGTGAAACGGAAGATGTTGTCAACAAAGAACAAAACGTCGGTTCCGGTCGCATCGCGGAACTGCTCGGCCATGGTCAGGCCGGTCAGCGCGATCCGGGCGCGGGCACCTGGCGGTTCGTTCATCTGGCCGTAAACCAGGGCGATCTTCGAATCCGTCAGGTTATCCGGGGTCAGAACGCCGGATTCGATCATCTCGTGATAGAGGTCGTTCCCTTCACGGGTCCGTTCCCCCACGCCCGCGAACACGGACAGCCCCGAATGCACCTTGGCGATGTTGTTGATCAGCTCCTGGATCAGAACCGTCTTGCCCACACCAGCGCCGCCGAACAGGCCGATCTTGCCACCCTTCGCGTAGGGCGCCAGCAGGTCGATGACCTTGATGCCGGTCACGAGAATCTCGGCCTCGGTCGCCTGTTCCTTGAAATCCGGCGCAGGGGCGTGGATCGGACGGTATTCGCTCGCCTCGACCGGGCCCTTTTCATCCACCGGCTCACCGATGACATTCAGGATACGTCCCAGCGTCGCGGTGCCGACCGGAACCGAGATCGGCTTGCCCGTATCGTTCACGCTTGCGCCGCGCACGAGCCCTTCGGTCGCATCCATCGCGATGGCGCGCACCGCGTTCTCGCCAAGATGCTGCGCGACCTCAAGCACGAGCCGCTTGCCATTGTTGGTGGTCTCGATCGCGTTCAGGATCGCGGGCAGTTCGCCGTCAAACTGCACGTCGACGACGGCGCCGATGACCTGGGTCACTTTACCATTGCTTGCCATGTCCATGTTTCTCCGGTTCCGTCAGAGCGCCTCGGCGCCCGAAATGATTTCGATAAGTTCCTTGGTGATCGCGGCCTGACGCGAGCGGTTATATTCGATCGTCAGCCGGTCGATCATCTCGCCCGCGTTGCGCGTCGCGCTGTCCATGGCGGACATCCGCGCGCCTTGTTCCGATGCCCCGTTTTCCAGAAGCGCCGTGAAGATCCGCGTTGCGATCCCGCGCGGCAGCAGATCCGCAAGGATCGCCTCCTCGTCGGGTTCGTACTCGTAGTGCACCGTCGGCACATGCTCGCCGCCCGTTTCCGGTTCACAGAATGCGGGGATGATCTGCGTGGCGACCGGTTTCTGGCTGATCACGCTCTCGAAAATCGAGAAGAAGATCGTCGCGACGTCGAATTCGCCCTTGTCGAACCGGGCAATCAGATCACGGGCGATCGTCTGCGCATCGTCATGGCCCGGTTTTTTCATGTCGCCCAGATCGACGTGACCGACGAAATGTCGGCCGAAATCGCGGCGCAGCGCATCGCGTCCCTTCCGGCCGACGGTGAGGATCTTTACCTCTTTTCCCTCGGCGAGAAGCGTATTGGCCCGTTGGCGTGCCAGCTTGGCGATATTTGCGTTGAAGCCGCCGCAAAGCCCGCGCTCGACCGTCATCACGACGAAGAGATGAACCTTGTCCGAGCCGGTCCCGGCCAGAAGGCGCGGCGCATTGTCCCGCCCCTTGACCGAGCTCGCAAGCCCCGCGATCACGGCACGCATGCGTTCGGCATAGGGGCGCGCGGCCTCGGCAGCTTCCTGGGCGCGGCGCAGCTTTGCCGCCGCGACCATCTGCATCGCCCTGGTGATCTTGCGCGTATTCCTGACGCTTCCGATCCGGTTCTTGAGATCCTTGAGACTGGGCATTTCCCTGTCCTTTCAGGCCGATTACGCGTAGGTCCTGGCGAATTCGTCGATCGCGGCCTTCAGCTTGTCTTCGGCCTCGCCCCGGATTTTCGGATCGTCCCTGGTCAGCCAGTCGAGAATATCCTTGCGCGAGTTGCGCAGGTAGTCCAGCAGCCCCTTCTCGAACGCGCCGACGTCCGGGACCGGTATCCCGTCGAGATAGCCCTTGGTGCCCGCGAAGATGACCGCAACGATTTCCGCGTTGGTCAGCGGCGCGTATTGCGGCTGCTTGATAAGCTCGGTCAGGCGCGCGCCGCGGTTGAGCAGTTTCTGCGTCGCGGCGTCAAGATCCGAACCGAATTGTGCAAAGGCTGCCATTTCGCGATATTGCGCCAGTTCCAGTTTCACCGGGCCGGCAACCGACTTCATCGAATCGGTCTGCGCCGAGGAGCCAACGCGCGACACCGACAGGCCGGTATTCACGGCCGGACGGATGCCTTGATAGAACAGCTCGGTTTCGAGAAAGATCTGACCATCGGTGATCGAGATCACATTGGTCGGGATATAGGCCGACACGTCACCTGCCTGGGTTTCGATGACCGGCAGCGCGGTCAGCGAGCCTCCGCCGAAATCCTCGTTCAGCTTGGCCGAACGTTCCAGCAGCCGCGAATGCAGATAGAACACATCGCCCGGATACGCCTCACGCCCCGGCGGACGGCGCAGCAACAGCGACATCTGACGATAGGCCACGGCCTGTTTCGACAGGTCATCATAGATGATCAGCGCATGCTGGCCATTGTCGCGGAAATATTCCGCCATCGCGGTTGCGGTATAGGGCGCGAGATATTGCATCGGCGCCGGGTCCGAGGCGGTCGCGGCAATCACGGTCGTATATTCGATCGCGCCGGTTTCCTCAAGCTTCTTGACCAGCTGCGCCACGGTCGAACGCTTCTGACCGATGGCAACATAGAAGCAATGCAGCCTGTTGTCGGGATCGGCATCGTTGTATGATTTCTGGTTCAGAATGGTATCGAGCGCGATTGCGGTCTTGCCGGTCTGACGGTCACCGATGATCAACTCGCGCTGGCCGCGACCGATCGGGATCATCGCGTCAACCGACTTGAGACCGGTCGCCATCGGCTCGTGCACCGATTTGCGCGGGATGATGCCCGGCGCCTTCACGTCGGCGATGCGGCGCTCTTTGGCCTCGATCACGCCCTTGCCGTCGATCGCGGTGCCCAGACCGTCCACGACGCGGCCCAGCAGGGCTTCACCGACCGGCACATCCACGATCAGGTTCGTGCGCTTGACGGTGTCGCCTTCCCCGATGTCCTGGTCGGAGCCGAAAATCACCACACCCACATTGTCGGTTTCGAGGTTCAGCGCCATCCCGCGGATACCGCCGGGAAATTCGACCATCTCGCCGGCCTGGACATTGTCGAGCCCATGAACGCGCGCGATACCGTCACCGACCGAGAGCACACGACCGACTTCGGCCACTTGCGCGTCCTGCCCGAAATTCTTGATCTGCTCCTTGAGGATCGCAGAAATCTCTGCTGCCTGGATACCCATGTCGTTCACCCGACCTCTTGCATGGTGTTCTTGAGAGAAGCGAGCTTCGAGCGGATCGACGTATCGACCATGCGCGAGCCCAGCTTGACGATCATGCCACCGATGAGACTCTCATCGACAGCGGCGTTCAGTTTGACGGTCTTGCCCGTCTGCTGCGTGAGCGTTGCTGCCAGCGACTTCGCCTGCGCGGACGAAAGTTTGCAAGCCGACACGACTTGGGCGGTCAATTCGCCCTTGGCGTCGGCGATCAGATCGCTCAGCGCGTCCAGAAGCTGCGGCAATGTGAAGAGGCGACGCCTGGATGCCATGAGTTGCAGCCCGTTGCCCATCGGCGCGCTCAGGCCCATCCTGGTCGCCACGGCCCCGATCGCGGCACCTTGTTCGGCCCGCGAATGGACCGGCGAGGCGATCAGGCCGCGCAACTCGGGCGAGGCGCCCAGAGCATCGCGCAGGGCAGCCACATCAGCCTCCAGCGCGGGGATTGCGTCGCCCTCACGCGCGAGTTCGAAAATGGCCGTAGCGTAGCGGCCGCCAATGGTTGCGGAAATCGAAGCTGGTTCGGACATCTCCACCCTTCCGATCTTGGTTGATCCCGCCCGGTCCGGCCCAGTCCGGACAGGTTCGACGGGATAGACTTCCCCGGCGCTGGAAACCTGCGCCCGACGCCACATATCGCCGTGGTGAGTAGCAGAGCAATCCCCCCCCTTGCAACCTCCTTGAACACCGGAATGTGAGGCCGGACGAGAAATTTTACCGCTTGTCACCACAATTCACCGCCACAAGTTGACATCAGCGAGGGGGAAATCCGGGTGCCGAGCGGAAATTTCCTGCCCTCACAATTCCCGCCCTCACGATCAGCGGCAGGTGATTCACCCGTGATGCGAACTGCGCACGGCCCCGGCCGGATCGCTCACCGGCTTTACCGCACCTTCCAGAATCGAGAGCGGACGCCGCACCGTCGCGCCCAGCCCTGTCTTCGTGCGCGCCTGAACCTGCTTGGACACTTCCAGCATGATCACGCCAGCCACGAGGAACCCCGATACCCGGGCGCCGATCTTTTCCCACATCGGTGCCGAACGGAGCCAGAAGCGCCGGTGGCTCGGCGGAATGTAGAGTGCGGCGGAATGTCGCTCCGACGCGAAACCGGCGCGGCGCAGCAACTGGTCAAGCTGCGAGGCTGTATAAGGTTTGCCGTAGCCGAAGGGCGTGCCTTCGCGCGGTGCCCACAGGCCGACCCGGTTGGGCACGATGAAAAGCGCCCGGCCCCCCGGCCCCAGCACCCGCCAGCATTCCCTGAGCAGCATGTCGGTATTGTCCGACATCTCCAGCCCGTGCATCATGACCAGCCGATCCACGCGGCCGGTATCGAGCGGCCAGCGCGCCTCTTCGCACAAGACCGAAACATTGGCCATCCCGGCAGGCCAGGGCATCACGCCCTGCTCGGCAGGCATCAACCCGATCACGCGGCGCGCAGGTTCGAGATAAGGGCGCAGCAGCGGCACCGCAAACCCGAACCCGGCGATTGTCTGGCTGGCCAGCCCGGCCCCTTCGGCTGGCCAGAGGTCCAGCATCCGGTCCCGGATCGCACGTCGGGCGACCCGGCCAAGCTGGGTCCGGTAATGGAAATTCCGAAGGTCGAGCACATCAAGATGCATTGCACAGTGGCTTTCGTTGGACTTATCCTGCGTCCAGGATAATCGATGAGGTGGAAAACACCATGGCTGTGGAACTGCTGACCATCCCCTGTCTGGCGGACAATTATGCCTATGTGCTGCATGAAACGGCGACCGGGACCACCACCGTGATCGACGTGCCAGAAGCCCCTGCGGTGCTCCGGACCCTGACCGGGCGCGGCTGGAAAGCCAATGTGATCCTCATCACGCACCACCACGCCGACCATATTGACGGCGTACGGATGCTGGCCGCCGCGACCGGTGCCAGGGTGATCGGGGCCGCCGCCGACGCCGATCGTCTGCCCCCGCTCGATCGGCAGGTGCGGCCGGGCGAGACGATCCATGTCGGCATGGAACAGGTCCGGGTGATGGGCGCCGATGGCCACACCGTCGGGCATGTCGCCTATCATTTCCCCGATGCCGGGCTGCTGTTTTCCGGAGACAGTCTGATGAGCTGGGGCTGCGGACGCCTGTTCGAGGGCTCTGCCCTCCAGATGTATGAGACATTGCAACGTTTTGCGGCGCTGCCCGACGATACGCTGGTCTGCTCCGGCCACGAATATACCGAGACGAACGGGCGGTTCGCCCTCGATCTCGAACCCGGACATCCCCCTCTGCTGGCCCGGATGGAGACCGTTCTGGCAACTCGCGCCCGGATGAGCCCGACCGTCCCGGCAGAACTGGGGCTGGAAAAGGCGACCAATCCATTTCTTCGCGGCAATGATCCCGGGCTGGCGCGTGCGCTCGGCCTGCCCGAAAGCGCCAGCCCGGTCGAGATCTTCACCGAGGCCCGCGCCCGCAAGGACCGGTTTTGAGCACTATCGCCTCCGCTGCCGCCTCCCGCCTGCACCTTCGCCCTGCCTGCACCTTCGCCCCGTGCGGAAACTTTTCGATCGAACAGCCAGCCATGTCATTGCTGGCCCCGAACCAAGCCGACACACAAGCGGCTATTGAGACGGCAGGGCACAGGCTCGAATACCTGCCCCCATACGCGCCGGACCTGAACCCGATCGAGCATGAATGGGCACAAGCCAGGGCCATCAGACGAAAGACTGGAAAACAAACTGAACAAATCTTTGAATCACAGTTATATTGATAGGATATATTGAATATCTATCCCCGAATATCATTTTCAGGCGCAGGAGGCCCGACTCGTGTCCGATTTTTCCGCATTCACCACACAAGAAAAATTCGCTGATGAGGCAGAGCTGCTGCAGCGTCTGGTTGCGCAGTCCGCGCTCTCACCCGGGATGCGCAAGGCGATTTCGGAGCGGGCGGCCGCTCTGGTGCAGCGTATTCGTGATGAGGCCAGGCCCACGCTGATGGAGCATTTCCTCGCGGAATACGGGCTCTCGACGACCGAGGGCGTGGCGCTGATGTGTCTGGCCGAGGCGATGCTGCGCGTGCCTGATGTGGAAACCGTCGATGCGCTGATCGAGGACAAGATCGCGCCGTCGGATTGGGGCAGGCATCTCGGAACCGCCTCGTCATCCCTGGTCAATGCCTCCACCTGGGCGCTGATGCTGACGGGTCGTGTTCTCGATGCTGACCAGCCGGGTGTGGCTGGCGTCCTGCGCGGGGCGATCAAACGTCTGGGCGAGCCGGTGATCCGCCGCGCCGTGGGCCGCGCGATGAAGGAGATGGGACGCCAGTTCGTGCTGGGCGAGACCATCACCGAGGCGCTTGAGCGGGCAAAGACCCGCGAGGCACAGGGCTTTACCTACAGCTATGACATGCTGGGCGAGGCCGCGCGCACCGCCGCCGATGCAACGCGCTATCAGCGCGACTATTCCGACGCGATCGCGGGCATCGCAAAAATGTGCAAGCCGGCCTCGGCGGGCGGCTCGGTCCATACCAATCCCGGGATCTCGGTGAAGCTCTCGGCCCTGCATCCGCGCTACGAGGTCGCCAGGGAAGAGCGGGTCATGGCCGAACTGGTGCCGGTGCTGCGCGATCTCTCGCGTCAGGCCGCCAGGGCAAACATGTGTCTCAATGTCGATGCCGAGGAGCAGGACCGCCTGGTTCTGTCCTTCAAGGTGATCGCCGCCGTTCTGGCCGATCCGGAACTGGCCGGCTGGGAGGGTTTCGGGGTTGTGGTTCAGGGCTATGGCAAGCGCGCCGGGATCGCTATCGACTGGCTGCATGATCTGGCCGCAGACCTCGACCGTCGCATCACCGTGCGTCTGGTCAAGGGGGCCTATTGGGATGCCGAGATGAAGCTGGCGCAGGTCATGGGGCATCCGGGCTTTGCGCTGTTCACCTCGAAACAGGCGACCGATGTCAGCTATATTGCGAACGCGAAAAAACTGCTTGGGTATCGCGACCGGATCTATCCGCAATTTGCCACCCATAATGCGCACAGTGTGGCGGCGATTCTGGAACTGGCTGGAACGGAAGAGGGTGGGGCAAGGGATTTCGAATTCCAGCGCCTGCACGGCATGGGTGAGCGTCTGCACGACATCGTTTTGCGCGAAGGCCCCGGCCGCTGCCGCATCTATGCCCCCGTCGGGGCGCATCGCGATCTGCTGGCCTATCTGGTGCGCCGTCTTCTGGAGAATGGCGCGAACAGTTCTTTCGTGCACCAGATCGTCGATGAGGATGTGAAGCCCGAGGAGATCGCCCAAGACCCCTTTGACGGGATCGAGGCGGCGCAAGCACCCTCCGGGCT
Organism: Thioclava sp.; assembly: GCA_965277135.1. Classification (GTDB taxonomy): domain Bacteria; phylum Pseudomonadota; class Alphaproteobacteria; order Rhodobacterales; family Rhodobacteraceae; genus Thioclava. The sequence goes on from CBDIBW010000001.1 coordinate 10,590, forward strand.
GCGCACCCCCGACGCGATCTTTGGAAAGGGTCGGGTGAATGCCGCAGGATTTGACCTGAGCGACGAACAGACGCTGGCGCGGCTCGAGGCTGCCCGGGCGGTGCCACTGCCCGGGGCCGGGCCGCTGACGCTCACTCCCGGTACCGGCACCACCCTCACCGCGCGCAACCCCGCCAATGGCGAGGACCTGGCGCAGGTGACCGAGGCCGATGCGCGCACCGTCGCGCGGGCGATTGCCGATGCGCGCCCGTGGCAAGCCCCGGTGGCCGAGCGCGCCGAGGTGCTGCGTCGCGCGGCCGATCTTTACGAGGCCAGTTACGGGGTGATCCTGGCAGCCCTTGCCCGGGAGGCCGGAAAAAGCTGGCTCGACGCGGTGGGCGAGTTGCGTGAAGCGGTGGATTTCCTGCGCTATTACGCGGGGCAGACCGAGGCCGGCCTTCCGGCGCCGCGCGGGATCTTTGCCGCGATCAGCCCGTGGAACTTCCCGCTGGCGATCTTCACCGGTCAGATTGCGGCGGCTCTGGCGGCGGGCAATGGCGTGCTGGCCAAACCGGCCGAGCAGACCCCGATCGTGGCGGCGATCGCGACCCGGATTCTGCATGAGGCGGGCGTGCCCGCGCCCGCGCTGCAATTGCTGCCCGGCCGGGGCGAGATCGCCGGGGCGGCGCTGACCTCGGATGCGCGGATCAATGGCGTCGTCTTCACCGGCTCGACCGAAACCGCGCGGCGGATCCGTTGCGCGATGGCCGAAAACCTTGATCCGGGTGCGCCGCTGATTGCGGAAACCGGCGGTCTGAACGCGATGATCGTCGATTCGACCGCGCTGCCGGAACAGGCGGTGCGCGACATCGTGGCCTCGGCCTTTCAGTCGGCCGGGCAACGCTGCTCGGCGCTGCGGTGCCTCTATCTGCAAGAGGATATTGCACCACATGTGATCGGGATGATCAAAGGTGCAATGGACGAACTGACCCTGGGCGACCCGTGGGATCTGGCGGTTGATGTGGGGCCGGTGATCGATGCCGAGGCCCGGGCCGACATCGCCGCCTACCTGGAGGCGAACAAGACCAGGATCCTGCATCAGCTCAGCGCGCCGCCATCGGGTCACTTCATCGCGCCGTCTTTGCTGAGGGTCAGCGGCATCAAGGAGGTGGAGCGCGAAATCTTCGGCCCCGTCCTGCATGTCGCGACCTTCAGGGCGGAGGATCTGGATCAGGTCGTCGCCGATGTGAACGCGGCCGGCCATGGTCTGACCTTCGGTCTGCACACCCGGATCGACAATCGTGTGCAAGAGGTGGCCGAGACGGTCGAGGCGGGCAATATCTATGTCAACCGCAACCAGATCGGCGCGGTCGTGGGCTCGCAGCCTTTCGGGGGCGAGGGGCTGTCCGGGACAGGGCCGAAAGCGGGTGGGCCGCTTTATCTGCTGCGCTTCTGTCAGGCTGAAAAGGCGGGTCCGCCACCGATGGAACAGCTCATGCCCGGCCCGACCGGCGAACTCAATCGCCTGACCCTGCACCCGCGCGCACCGATCCTGTGTCTTGGCCCGGACCGCGTCGAGGATCAGATTTCGGCGGTGCAGGCTCTGGGTGGTCGTGCGATGTCGGGCGTCGGGATCGCGCCGGGCGAACTGGCCACGCGCAGTGGCATTTCGGGTGCGATCTGGTGGGGCGATGTCGAAACCGCGCGTGCGATGGCTCAGGCGCTGGCGAGCCGCCGGGGGCCGATCCTGCCGCTGATCACCGGTTTTCCGGATGTCGCCCACGCCCATCACGAACGCCATCTGTGCATCGATACGACGGCGGCGGGTGGCAACGCCGCGCTGCTGGCAGGATAAGCCGAAGCCGGGAACGATCAGCGCCTGCGTCATGTCCGGCAGAATTGGGCAGGACAGGCTGTGGGCGATCCGCATTCCGGCCCGAAATGGCGTGCGCTGCACGAGGTCATCAGGGCCAGGACCGGAACCGCCTGGGTGCCCGATCCAAAGAGGGCAAGTTCAGACCTTGGCGCGCCTGCGTGATATCGGCCCGGTCGGTCGCAGTGATATGCTGGCAAACTGTTTTTTCGTCAGCCAGACGGCGTTGTTGCCCATATCGGTTATGCGGCTTCACCTTGCGAATCCTGTCTGTTGGCTGATGCGCCTGCCGTCGCCATCTCCCACCCGCTTTCGTACGACCAACGGGGCGGCCTGTAACGCATCGCCATGACGCCGGTGGGCGCGCGCGGTCCGGTTTGATCGCGGCATGAGCTGGCGCGCCAGGACGGTCGGCAAGCGTGGCCATCCTGAGACCTTCCCATCCTGGGCCCTTCTGGGCCCTTCTCGGAGAGCGCGATCCAGGTCTGCCTTGCCCTGAAGGTCCTGTTCGGCCTGCCGTTGCGGCAAACAGCGGGTCTGGTCGCCAGCCTGTTGGAGAGGGCCCGTGCTGGCCCGTGCCGGATTGTTCGACGCTCTGCCGGCGGCAGCGGCAGGCCCGTATCGCGGTGGACACAGCGACCGGCGATGTCCGGGGCGTCGCGTTCCCTTCGAGCCGCCAGGGGGGCAGCCCTCTGCTGCCGGAGGGACTGTCGCAAATCCTCTGCTGCCGGAGTGACGGCGAGGAGATCGCCACCGTCACGGCGGATGGCGCCCATGACACGCGCTCATGACACGCGCCTGTGACACGCCGCGCTCATCGAACGCGGCGCTGATGCGGTGATACCCGTCCGCCGCAACGGGCGTGCCTGCAAAGAAGGCCGCCCGGCGGCGATGGTCCCGTCCGTCAAGGTGGTGTCCCAAACCTGTACGCCAGAGCGCGGTGATCATTGCCTGTGGCCTCAAACGCCGCGCGGACAGGGCGGTCATAATCCGAGAGCCTAGCAAGCAATCGGTTGAAGTCATCGAGCCGGGTCAGAACAGCTGGACGCCGTCGCCGCTTTTTACCCCGCTTTTTACCCGAAACAGCGATCAAGACCTCATGGCGGGCTTTTGCAATATCAAGCGCAACCAAGACAGGCTCGGCCTGGGCAATACTGGTATCGGTCATGGTCGGTCTCCCTGGCGGTGTGGTTCGTGCAAAACCACTGCAAGGGCCTGAGACACGGATATGATCACATGCTGCGCCATTTGCGTGCTGCGCTGGCAATCAGAGACTCTAAACCGGAAGCATTCCGAAGGTGTTACGGCAAAGCGTTCACCAGCCGGGCCATCCTGAGACGGGCCGACCGGAACGCCCTGGCACGACATCGACCCCGGCAAGCCGCAGCAGAATACCTTCATCGAAAGCTTCAATGGCAGCCTGCGCGACGAGCTCCTGCACGAGGAGATCTTCGACAGCCTGGACGACGCCCGCCGGAAGCTGGCGCTCTGGCGCTACGATGACAACGCCGTCAGCCCGCACGCCTCGCTCGGGAACCAGACGCCGTTCGAAGCGCGCCGGACGCTTGAGCAATTTGAGGGCTCCGCGCCCGGCGCGCTTGCCCGGAACGGTCGACCCGACTACCAATCTCAAACCCGCAGACCCTCGTTATGACCGAGGGACCAAAAGGGGGCAGGTCAGTGAGCGGATCATGTCACGAGACCCCGACCACCAGCGTGCCGAAATCCGGATCCGCATGGCCATCATGAACCGCTTCAACACACTCGGCCCCGCCGAGATCAAGGCCGTCGCCTGAAACCAACCGGGACAGGGCAACTCTTGCTTATGCCGAATGAGCGCAACAACGCCGCAGGGATGGAGCATCTCCAGATGCCGGGATGTTCCATGAAAGATGGGGCAAAGATTTTGAAAACAGACCGTTTTCAAATCTTCGATTGTATGTTAACCGGAGTTCAGCAGTTTATCAGCCCCTCTCGCCAATGAGCGCATAAAAAACCGGGGCGTCGAGGCAGTGACAAGGATTAAGAGCCGTGACCACGCTTGCGTGCCGGGTCCGTCAAGGGCTGTTCGTGCTTCTTGTGGCAATCTTCGCGCCGCTGGCCGCGATGGCTGCACCTTACGCGGCCATGGTGATGGACATGCGAACCGGCGAGGTGCTTTATTCAAGGAACGCCGACACGCCTTTGTATCCGGCCTCGCTGACCAAGATGATGACGCTCTACATCACGTTTCAGGCGGTCGAGCATGGCGAGTTCGGCCTGGATTCGCTCGTCACCGTGACCAAACATGCCGCAAGTCAGCCGCCGTCGCGCCTCGGGCTGCGTCCGGGGCAGAAAATTGCCGTGCGCTACCTGATCCGCGCGGCCGCGATCAAGTCGGCCAATGACGCCGCCGCAGCACTGGGTGACTATATCGGCGGAGACGAGGCCGGTTTTGCCGCCCGGATGAACCGCACCGCCAGGCAGCTCGGGATGACAAATACCCATTTCGTCAATGCCAACGGCCTGACCCGCAAGGGGCACCTGAGTTCGGCGCATGACATGACGATCCTTGGGCGGCACCTGTTTTTCGATTTTCCGCAATATTACAACATTTTCTCACGCACCTCGTCGGATGCGAAAGTTGCCACGGTCTATTCGAGCAATCGCAAGTTCCTGCAAGCCTATGAGGGTGCCGACGGCATCAAGACCGGTTATACTGTTGCCTCGGGTTTCAATCTGTGCGCCTCGGCCAAACGTGGCAGCAAGCGGGTGATCGGCACGATCTTCGGAGCAACCTCGGTGGCGGCGCGCAACGCGCAGATGGCCGATCTTCTGGACAAGGGTTTCAAGCGTATGCCGACGCGGGTGGCAACAAACCCTCCGGCCATCCCGCAATATATTCCGCCCGGGCGCGAATCCGGGAGGATCCTGCTTGCGGGCAAGCCGCTTGCGCCGAAGCAAAGCCCGCGCCCCGATCTGCGTCCGCATCCGCCCGAAACGGATGGCGATGCGATCGCGCTGGCGCTGGCCGGGGCGGTTTCCCGCGACATGGTTGACGCGACCGGTGTCGATACGCCCGGGGATCTGGCCGAGCCGGAGATCCGTGCAGACGATGTTCGGGTTGCTTCTGCCGATGAGGGTATTGGTATCCTGATCACGTCAAGCCCGCGCCCGGTGTTGTCGCCGCGTGACAAGACTGCACGGGTGGCCGAGGCACAGGCCGGACCTGCGGCTGGTGCCGGGGCAGATGTCGGGACCGATGTCGAGGATGTCCAGCTGGCCTCATACGAGCCCGCCAAGGTCATCCAGCCCGGGCAATATGCACCGGACGGGCCACGATTTGTCCAGGCGACCAGCCCCCAGCCCGAGACGCAGGAGCTTGCACAGGCGCTCATCCACGACATGGGCGAGGAGAGCAGAGGCGGGGGCGATACGGTCGAGACGGCCTCGAAATTCGCCCAGACCACCAAGCCGCAACCCGAAACCGGCGAACTGGCCAGGATCAAGCCTGAGAACCGCCCGGAAACGATGATCCTCGCCGCACTGAACCCGTCTGCGTCCGACCCCGATGACACACCGCGCATTGTCGCGCGCCTGTCCAGTTCGGGTGGTCGCAACTGGGGTGTCAGCCTTGGCCTCTATAATTCGCGGTTCCAGGCAGAGCGGCACCTGCTCACCACGGCGCTTATGGATAGTGACACGCTGGGCGATGCGCTGCGCAAGGTCGCACAGCGCAAGACCGGTTACGAAGCGAATTTCGTTGGCATGTCCGAGGATATGGCCCAGCTTGCCTGCGCACGTCTGCAAGCCCGGGCGATGGATTGCAAGGTGACGGGGCCGTGAACCGGTGCCCGTCAGCGTGACCATTCGCTTTCCTGTGCGGGTCAGAGGCTTTTCATATGTCACGAAGTCCGTATATTTTGCCAAAGCCCATGATTCCAGTTTTCCCGGAGATTCCGTGATCGCAGCTCTTCACATGATGTCCGATGATGACGATACCGGTCATGCGGCCCGGACCGGTGTCGTCACCAGAACCCGCCCCGGGACGAAGCGGCCACCGATGTACAAGGTGATGTTGCTCAATGACGATTACACGCCGATGGAATTTGTCGTGCATATCCTTGAGCGGTTCTTCGGCCTCAATCATGCGCAGTCTTTCGAGATCATGTTGACGGTGCACAAGAAGGGGCTTGCGGTCGTGGGCGTGTTTTCCTTCGAGGTGGCGGAAACCAAGGTGGCCCAGGTGATGGATTTCACCCGCCGCCATCAGCACCCATTGCAATGCACGATGGAAAAGGAATAGGGCGCGCGTGCCGTCTGGTCGGTGCCCGCCTGTTGGCTGCCGCCTGCAAATGTCCAGCGGCCGCGTTGTCTGCGGTGTGATCTGATGCGCCATCCGCGTTTTTCCATTGCCCTTGATCGGCATGGCCTTGTCCGGGACGCCAGGGGCGCGGCAAACCGGACACAGCCCGTGCCCAAATATACGCGCGCCCCTCGCAAGCGGGGCATATCGCCGCTAGGGTCCCGAAACGCAATTCAGGAGTGAGTCATGTCACTTTCGATTTCGGGCAAGACCGCAATTGTCACAGGTGCTGCCCATGGTATCGGACTTGCCGTCGCACGTCATTTCCTTGACTGCGGTGCACAGGTCATGTTTGCCGACATCGACGAGGACAAGCTGGAGGCCGAGCTTGGCGAAGAGGCCAGGACGGAAGGGTCGGCCCGATATTTTCCCGGCGATCTGTGCCAGAAACTGACGGTCAAGAACCTGCTCTCGGCCACGGTCGATGCGTTCGACCGGATCGATATCCTTGTCAATACGGCGCGTGCTTTCCGGCCTTGCGACCCGCTTGATCCGATGGCCGATATCCTTGACGATATGCTGTCGCGAAACATGAAATCGGCGCTGCGTATCTCGCAGATGACGGCCAGGCGGATGATCCGGCAGGCCGAGGATGCAGGGCGCGAGACTGGCGAGGCCGGCGCGATCATCAATATCTCGACCCTGGCGGCCGTGCTCACACAACCCGAGCTGATGGCCTATTCGATCGCCTGTGCGGCGCAGGATCAGGCAACACGCTCGCTCGCTGTGGCACTGGCACCACACCGGATCCGGGTGAACGGGGTCAGCTTTGCCTCGGTCATGTCGCGCTCGTTGCAAGATGCGCTCAAGGAAAACGACGACTGGCGCGAGGCGATTTGCGAAGGCACGCCGCTGGGCCGGATCGCGCCACCTTCGGCACTGGCCGAGACGGTGCAGTATCTGGCCTCGTCGGGGGCAAGCTTTGTCACCGGGCAGATCATCAATGTCGATGGTGGGCGGGGGTTGCTGGATCGGGTGCAGGTGCCGGCCTTCTGATCGCGGTGACAAGAGATGAAGGGTCACCGCCCCTCTCACCGCCCCTCGGCGCGTGCTGCGCCTCACCCGGAGATATTCTGGCCGAAATATTCTGGCCGGGATGAGGGGGCTTCAGGACTCTTCAGGATACATCGCCCTGCATTGCGCGATCCGCGCCTGCGCCTGAGCGGCAAGCTGTTTTCTCTTTGCGGCGAGATTGTCGCGCTTGCGTGTCTCGACAAGCGGATCGATCGGCACCGTGCGGCGCCGCGTTTCGGTATGATCCTTGAAACAGTGGCGCGGACGATTGATGATCTTGTCGCCCTTCTTCACCTCGTCCCAGCCGCAGATTTCCCATTGCGGCGACGTGACCTCATATTCCTGCCAGGCATAGCCGCGCGCCAGGTTCGCCTCGACATCGGCCAGAAGGCTGGTGACACGCCGCAATTCTTCGGTGGATTGGCGGATGCAGCGGTCCTGCGGGGTGCCGCAGGCGCTCAGGGCGAACAGGGACAGCAGGATCGGGGCGAGGCGCATGACAATCTCCTTTGACCCAGTTTAGGCGAGTCCATCTGTTTGATCAATCATCGCTTTGCGAACGGCGACGGGATTGATACACGGGATTGATACACAGTGGCGATCGCTGCGAGAGGAGACCCCGATGAGTGATGTATCCACCGATCCAGATCCCCGCAAGACCCGCGCGAGCCAGTGGTTTTCGGATCTGCGCGACCGGATCGTGGCGGCTTTCGAGGGGCTTGAGAACCGTCTCGCCGGGGGGCCGGTTCCGGACGTGGCACCGGGCCGGTTCGAGGTGACGCCGACAACGCGCACCGGACCGAACGGCGAAGATCAGGGCGGCGGCAAGATGAGCGTGATGCGTGGCGGGCGGGTCTTCGAAAAGGTCGGGGTCAATATCTCGACCGTGTGGGGCGACCTCGCGCCGCGTGCGCAAAAAGCGATGGCCGCGCGCGGTGTCCCGGGACTTGAGGAAGACCCGCGGTTCTGGGCCAGTGGCATCAGCCTGGTCGCGCATATGCAGAACCCGCACTGCCCGGCTGTTCACATGAACACGCGGATGTTCTGGACGCCGGGCGCGTGGTGGTTCGGCGGCGGTGCCGATATGAGCCCCTGCCTCGAATATGAGGAAGATACCGCCCATTTCCATGCCCGGATGCAGGTCGCCTGCGATGCGCATGGAAGCGATTACTACGACCGGTTCAAGGCTTGGGCGGATGCGTATTTCTTCATTCCGCATCGTGGCCGGGCGCGGGGCGTCGGCGGCATTTTCTATGACAATCACAATACCGGCGACTGGGAGGCGGATTTCGCCTTCACCCGGGCGGTCGGCGCGGCCTTCCTGCCCGCCTGTCAGCCGCTGATCGAAAAGCGCCACGCACAGGACTGGTCTGATGAGGATCGCGAAGTGCAGCTGCGCCATCGTGGACTCTATGCCGAATACAACCTTGTCTATGACCGGGGCACGAAATTCGGTCTGGAGACCGGACACGCTGCCGATGCAGTGCTGATGAGCCTGCCGCCTGTTGCCAAGTGGTATTGAGGGCTGCGCCGTTTTTTAACCAGATATCCCGGTGGCGGAAGATGCCCGCTCAGGCGACCGATCACCAGCCAGCAGACCAGAAGCACAAGGTCTGGACTGGGCGACGGGCGGGCCTGAGCCGCCCGCTCTGCCGGGGGAAGTCGTGAAACGCAGATCCTCCGCGTGCGCCAATCTCCGCAAGGGCTTGAAATCCGAAAATCGCATACCTAGATCCGAGGTTGCCGGAATGCCTGATGAGGGTTCCGGTCTCCATCGCCCGGTCCTGTGACGGGTCGGGTGCACTGACATCGCTCAAGAGAGGATGAAGACATGCAAGCATTTGATTTTTCACCCCTTTACCGCGCCACTGTCGGCTTTGACCGTGTCGCTGACATGATGGATCGTGTGCTCTCGACCGAGGTCGCACAGCCCACCTATCCGCCCTACAATATCGAAAAGACCGATGAGAACGCCTACCGAATCTCGATCGCCGTTGCGGGATTCGGCTCGGATGAGTTGACCGTCGAGATGAAGGAAGGCGCCCTGATCGTGACCGGGCGCAAGGCCGAAGAGGCTACCGGCCGCACCTATCTGCATCGCGGCATTGCCACCCGTGCTTTCGAACGCCGTTTCGCGCTGGCCGATCATGTGAAAATCACCGGTGCGAGCCATGAGGACGGGATGCTGCATATCGAGCTTGTGCGCGAGGTGCCCGAAGCCCTCAAGCCGCGCCGGATCAAGATTGTCGGTCCGACCCGCTCCGAGGTGAAACAGGTTGAAACGGTTGACGCCTGATACGGATGACGGAAACGTGAGTGCGGGCGCGGGGGCAATCTCCGCGCCCTTGACCGCTTCAACATCCTTGGCCAGGCCGGGATCGAACGCATGACCCGAAGTCGCGGGACAAAGGCGAAAGCGCATCTCAACGAGAGGGTCTGCAACAACGCCGGTTGTGTCTCAAATCAGATCAATCTCCAGAAGGTGGATCCTGGACACCGTTATATACACCACCGTTTCGTGGCATCGTGACGATTTTCCGTGACGTCCCTCAACTCCGGTTCAGAAGCTGATCCATTTGCGAGGCAGGACGATCGCAACCCGCATCCCCCACAATCCGGGCAGGCACGCCGGCGACCGTCTTGCAGCATGGAACCCCGGTCAGCACGACCGAGCCGGCCGCGATACGGGAATTGTCGCCCACCTCGATATTGCCCAGAACCTTGGCCCCCGCCCCGATCAACACGCCGTTGCCGATCTTGGGATGGCGATCCTCGTCCTGCTTGCCGGTACCGCCCAAGGTTACCGAATGGAGCATCGACACGTTGTCACCAACCACGGCCGTTTCCCCGATGACGATGGAATGGGCATGATCGATCATGATGCCGCACCCGATTCGCGCGCCGGGATGGATGTCCACACCGAACAGTTCGGAGGTCCGCATCTGCACGAAATACGCCATATCGCAGCGCCCGTTGCCGAAAAGCCAATGCGCGATCCGATAGGATTGAAGTGCCTGGAAGCCCTTGAAGAACAGCAACGGCTGGATCAGTCGATGGCAGGCCGGATCACGATCAAGCACGGACACCAGATCGGCCCGCGCCGCCTGCCCCAGATCGGGCCCACTCTGATAGGCCTCGTCAGCGATCTCGCGCAGGATCTGTTCGCTCATCTCGCCGGAGGCAAGCTTCATCGAGAACCGGTAGGCCAGCGCCCGCTCCAGTGTCGGGTGATGCAACAGACCGGCATGGATCAGCGCCCCCATGAGAGGCTCGTCGCGGATTGCCGCACGCGCCTCGTCGCAGATCCGGGCCCAGACCGGATCGACCGCCGTGACTTTCGCCTGTTGTCTGGACATCGGGCACTCTCCCTCTTCGCGCAAAGCCGAGCCTAACATATGGGAACCCTCGTTGCACATATCTTCGAGCAGGATTTTCCCGAGAGGCGCCTGAAGATTGACGTGAGGAACGCCCCGTTTGCGTCGATCACGCGAACCACGCCCGATGCCGAGCTATGCCCGAAAGTTTGTGGCGGTGTGATCAGGTGGCGTCTTGAAGTTGCTTGATGCCGTCCTTGAAGGCAATCCCCTGGACGATCTCGGGCAGCCGATTGGCACCATCCAGCTTTCGCCATTTTTCCTGCGCCGACATCATCAGCCTGAACGCCATAGCGGCCGCCTGCGCCGGAAAGCATCGTGCCGATGGACCAGAGGCCCACGAGCACTGACAATGAGCCCGGACCACCCGATGGCGGCACGCCACGGGGCCAGATCAACTCATAGGCGAAAATTTTTTTGCCAGACCAAGTGTCCCGCTACACCCGCCGCGTTCATTGGGCACCCATGCGCTCTACCTGTCGTGGAAACAATACCGGATCCACGGAACGCAGGTGGTGCTGATCTGAACCGCCGATACATGAACATTGGGCTGGCACTCACCTCGGGCCTTTGGCAAGATGGTGCCAGCAAGAACCGGGCAGGACTGGCATGATCGTCGAACAGACCCCGCTGCAAGGTGTCCTCATCCTGACACCACGCCGTTTCGCAGACTCGCGTGGTTTCTTCAGCGAAAGCTACAACACACGCAGGATGCGTGAAGCCGGTCTGGACTTCAACTTCGTGCAGGACAACCATTCGTTTTCGGAAGCCGCCGGCACGATCCGGGGCCTGCATTTTCAGACCCCTCCCCATGCGCAGGCCAAACTGGTGCGCTGCGGGCGCGGCAGGTTGTGGGATGTGGCCGTCGATATCCGCAAGGCAAGCCCGACTTACGGCCAGTGGTTCGGCACCGAACTGAGCTTCGAGACCGGTCGTCAATTGCTGATCCCGGCCGGGTTTGCGCATGGGTTCGTAACCCGCGAGCCGGGCACCGAAATCCTCTACAAATGCACCGATCACCACGCCCCCGAGGCCGAGGGGGCCGTGCGCTGGAATGATCCGGATCTGGCCATCAACTGGGCGCTTCCGGCCGGAACGGAACCTGTCCTGTCCACCAGGGACGCCAAGGCCCCCGCCCTGGCCGATCTGGACAGCCCGTTCATCCTGGAGGACATTCCTCCCGGAGGATCGAGATGAAGATCCTGATCACCGGCGGGGCGGGCTTCATCGGATCGGCTGTCGTGCGCCTGGCAATCGCGCGCGGTCATGACGTGGTGAATGTCGATGCACTCACCTATGCGGCCTGTCCTGGCAATGTCGCGGCCGTCGCCAACAGCCCCGCCTACGCCTTCGAGCGGGCCGATATTCGCGATCCGGCCGCGATAGAGGCTGTTTTCGGCACGCATCAACCCGATGCCGTGATTCATCTTGCCGCCGAGAGCCATGTCGATCGCTCCATCGACGGGCCGGCCGTCTTCGTCGAGACCAATGTGATGGGAACCTGCAACATGCTTCAGGCCGCGCGCGCCTTCTGGGAGCGCCAGGGCCGCCCCGAGACGTTCCGCTTCCATCACGTTTCGACCGATGAGGTCTTTGGCTCCCTGCCCGCCGACCCGTCCGTCCGATTCACCGAAAAACATCCCTATGATCCGCGCTCGCCCTATGCCGCGTCCAAGGCCGGATCGGATCATCTCGTTCGCGCCTGGCACGCGACATACGGCCTGCCGGTCGTGCTGACAAACTGCTCCAACAATTACGGGCCGTTCCATTTCCCCGAAAAACTGATCCCGGTGAGCATCCTGAACGCGCTGGCGGGCAAGCCCGTGCCGATCTATGGCGATGGCTCGAATATCCGCGACTGGCTGTTCGTCGAGGATCATGCGGATGCGCTGCTGCTGGTCATTGCCGGGGGAGCGGTCGGGCGCAGTTACAATATCGGCGGCGGGAATGAGCGTTCGAACCTGCAACTGGTGCAGGCGCTTTGTGCGATCCTTGATCGCAAACGCCCGAAGGCAAACGGCAGCCATGCCGACCAGATCACCTTCGTGCCCGACCGGCCCGGTCATGATGCGCGTTATGCCATCGATCCGGGCCGGATCCGCGAAGAACTCGGCTGGCGCCCCTCGGTCACACTCGATGAGGGCCTGGAGCGGACCGTCGATTGGTATCTGGCGAACGAGGACTGGTGGCGGCCCCTTCTGCGCCGCGACGGGGTTGGCCAGCGACTGGGAAGGCGCACATGATTCTGGTTTTCGGCAAGACGGGGCAGGTGGCGCTGGAACTGCGGCGGCTTTCGCCGGACAGTGTCTGTCTTGGCCGGGACGAGGCCGATCTGGGCGATCCCGGAACCTGCGCCCGGGCGATCCGTGATCATGGCCCGGCGGCTGTGATCAACGCGGCCGCCTATACCGCCGTGGATCGGGCAGAGGAAGAAGAACACCTCGCCACGGTGATCAACGGTGCAGCCCCCGAAGCCATGGCCCGCGCCTGCGCCGATCTGGACATTCCCTTCGTGCAGATCTCGACCGATTATGTGTTCGATGGCAGCGGCAATACGCCCTTCGCCCCGACGGACATGACGGCACCACTGGGTGCCTATGGACGCTCGAAACTTGAGGGCGAGCAGGTTGTGGCGCTTTCCGGCGCGACCTGTGCGATCTTGCGCACAAGCTGGGTCTTTTCGGCCCATGGCACAAATTTCGTGAAGACGGTGCTGCGCCTGTCGGAACGCCGTGACACACTGGATATCGTAGCCGACCAGATCGGCGGTCCGACCCCGGCCTCGGCCATCGCGCGCGCCTGCCTGACGATCGCCAGCGCCCTGATCGCGGATCCGGGCAAGGCCGGCCTCTATCACCTCTCGGGTGCTCCGGATACGAGCCGGGCCGATTTCGCACGTCGGATCCTTGCGGCTTCGGAACGTTCGGTGACGGTCAAGGACATCCCGGGCAGCGCATATCCCACCCCGGCCAGACGCCCGCTCAATTCGCGGCTCGATTGCAGCAATCTGGCCATTTTCGGCCTGCACCGGCCCGACTGGAGGGCGGGGCTCGACACCGTTCTGACCGAACTTGGAGCAAAGACATGACACGCAAGGGCATCATCCTGGCCGGAGGTTCGGGCACCCGGCTCTATCCGGTTACTCTGGCGGTCTCCAAGCAACTTCTGCCGGTCTATGACAAGCCGATGATCTATTACCCGCTGACCACGCTGATGCTGGCGGGCCTTCGCGAGATCGCCATCATCACCACCCCCCTTGATCAACCCGCAATTCCAAAGGACGCTGGGCGATGGCAGCCAGTGGGGCATATCCCTGACCTATATCGAACAGCCAAGCCCTGACGGGCTGGCGCAGGCCTATCTGCTCAGCGAGGCTTTCCTTGAGGGCGCGCCTTCGGCAATGGTGCTCGGTGACAATGTGTTCTTCGGGGCCGATCTGTCGAAAATGCTGCGCACTGCCTGCGCGCAGGAAACCGGCGGCACGATATTCGGGTATCGCGTGGCTGACCCCGAACGCTACGGGGTCATTGCGTTCGACAGCGACGGGGCGGTGCGCGGGATCGTCGAAAAGCCAGGGGTCGCGCCGTCTCCCTATGCGGTCACGGGGCTCTATTTCCTTGATGGCACAGCGCCGGAACGGGCGCGCGCGGTGCAAAGATCGGCACGCGGAGAGCTGGAAATCGCGTCGCTGCTGGAAATGTATCTGGCCGATGACGCGATCTCGGTCACGCTGATGGGGCGCGGCTATGCGTGGCTTGATACCGGCACGCATGAAAGCCTGCTCGATGCGGGGAATTTCGTGCGCACGCTGGAGCACCGGCAAGGGTTGCAAAGCGGCAGTCCCGACGAGATCGCCTTTGCCAATGGCTGGATCAGCGCGGAAGATCTGGCCGCACGCGCCCGCAAGTTCGGCAAGACCAGCTATGGCGATTACCTCCGGGCATTGCTGGTGTGAGGCTCATTCGAAGCAACCCGCCCGGCCATCCTTCCGGATCGTGGCAGCCCCGTCCATGATCGACCGGGCCCGGTGCGATACGAAGGCCGACGGATTGGAGGCCGAGCGCCCCCTGGGATCGGGCAGGATCGCCGCAAGCAGCGCGGCCTGATGCGCCGTCAGCTTGTCCGGTGTAGTTTGAAAATAGTGGAATGCGGCGGCGTTGACACCAAAGACCCCTTCATCGAACTCGGCTATGTTCAGATAGATTTCAAGGATCCGTCGCTTCGACCAGATCATCTCGACCGCAGGGGTCATCGCCGCTTCGAGCGCCTTGCGCAGCCAGTTCCGCCCTTGCCAGAGATAGACATTCCTGACCATCTGCTGGGTGATGGTCGAGGCGCCGCGATTGGCGCCTTCATCAATCGCTTCGCGGATCGCGCCCATATCGAAGCCCCAGTGATTGCAGAAATTGGCATCCTCCGCCGCGACGGCGGAGCGTGCCATCACCGGGGCGATGTCCTGCATTGGCGTCCATTGCCGGTCGATCACGCCAAGCCGGCGGCGTTCGGAGAACATGTAGGGATCGGTCGGCGGATTGAAGAAGCGGTAGAGCACGATCAGCGCAAGGCAAAGCGCGACCAAGACGACCAGCGCACGCCCGGCCCATTTCCATGCCACACGAAACAGCGCGCTGAAGCCGGTGATCCGGCGCGCGCGTGTGGTGGGGCTTGAAAGGCGCCTGGCCCTGGTCGATCCGGTCATTTTCGCCATGGCGCCATAAGTCATGTAAAGGGGGGCCGGGTCAAGCCGCGAAGCCTGCGCGGATCGCATGCGCGAGATCACACAGATGCGGTTCTGCCGGGAAACCGGAAGCGGGAGAAGCCCCGATGGCACCGGTTTCAAACCGAACCGGCGCGCAACTGCCTGTGCTCCTCGACGATTCGACCACTGGCCCAGAGGATCAACTGAGGACCGCGATCATATCCGCACCGCTTCGGGGCTTCATTGCAGGACTGCCCGTTCGCGTTTGCCCTACTTGACCGGGTTGCGGTAGATCATCCGGCGCACCGACCCGGTTTTCGACCGCATCAGGATCGTTTCGCTCTCGATATAGGTCGGCTCGCGCTTCACGCCCTTCACGATCGAGCCATTCGTCACGCCGGTTGCGGCAAAGATCACGTCCGAGCGCACCATCTCGTCGCGGCTATAGACCCTGTCGAAATCGGTGATCCCGGCCTTGGTCGCGCGGTTGCGTTCGTCATCATTGCGAAACAGGAGCCTGCCCCATATCTGGCCGCCCATGCATTTGAGCGCCGAAGCCGCCAGAACGCCCTCGGGTGCACCACCCGCGCCCATATACATGTCGATACCGGTGAAATCGGGGTCGGCACAGTGGATGATACCAGCCACATCGCCATCGGTGATCAGGCGGATCCTGGCGCCGGTCTCGCGCACCTCGGCAATCATCGTCTCATGGCGCGGCCGGTCGAGGATGCAGACCGCGATGTCGCGTGGGGTAACGCCTTGCGCCCTGGCCAGCGCCGTGATCCGCTCGGTCGGGGTCATGTCGAGACTGACAATGTCCTCCGCGTAACCCGGCCCGATCGCCAGCTTTTCCATGTAGACATCGGGGGCATGCAGCATCGTGCCGCGCGGTGCCATCGCGATCACGGTCAGTGCGTTGGGCATGTCCTTGGCCGTCAGCGTCGTCCCTTCGAGCGGGTCGAGCGCAATATCCACTGCCGGACCTGTGCCCATACCGACTTCTTCACCTATGAACAGCATGGGTGCCTCGTCGCGCTCGCCCTCGCCGATGACCACGGTGCCCCGGATCTCGAGTATGTTGAGCTGGTCGCGCATCGCGTTGACTGCGGCCTGGTCGGCTGCCTTCTCGTCGCCGCGCCCGATCAGGTCAGCGGAAGCATGCGCCGCCGCTTCGGAGACGCGCGCCAGTCCGAGGCTGAGCATGCGATCATTGAAATCACTCGGAGGCACCATTTTGTCATCCTGTTCGCCAAAGGTGTTACGGGTCGGACTCAGGTAATCCTCCTGACGGGATGAAGGCAACCCTGAGAGCGCCAGCGCCCCGCGTCAGGCGGTTTCCTGCCGCCCAGGGCCAGAGAGGGTTCAACATCTCCTGCCGCAGGCACATGGCAGACCCCGCACAGCTTGTGGCTGTCCGGGGCGTGAAAAACAGCAGCCGTAATGATCGGGGTTACAAGTCGGACGCAGGCCCGGAGCCGGATCGTGGCAAGGATG
>CBDIBW010000002.1:0-26253 GCA_965277135.1 Thioclava sp.
GAGCGCCTGCAGACGGGCGAGCATTTCGTCGATCTCGGCTTTCTTGCCGATGAAGGCGGCGAGCGCGTTCGACCGGTTCCTTGAACCGGTGGCGGAACCGGTCTCACCCTTGTTCCGGCGCGCCTTCTTGGCGCGGAGTTCGTGACGCGGGGTGTTGATCATGGTGGTCATGGTTGGTCTCCCGTGGTTGCGGTGAGTCGGTCTTGCGGGATCAACGTTCGCTCCACCACGGTCGCTCCACCGGGGCGGTGCATCCAGCACAATCGCGGCAATGACATGGCGTTGTTCGGGAACACCGGATCATCCTGTGTTGGCGGATGACCTCATGGCGTCGGCAGCCCAACCCATCAGCGTGATCGCGCACAATACGACCCGATCGTCCCGGGCCTCGCGGCGCAGGCCATTCCGCGCGAGCCACGGGGCCAGATCAACCCATCGGAAAAAAAATCTGTTGACAAACCAAATGTCCCATTTTGCAAAACCAAATGTCCCGCTACAAACGGATTTTGCGCCCGATGCCTGAAGGGTGCGCCACTACGCAAGGCGCCACCGAGGCGGACGGGGGCGGCAGATGGGGCGATGAACACATGTTTCCCGGCCCATGTCTCTTCGAAGTCATTGATCTCGGCCCCGGCCCTATCGGCGCTCGGGGCGCTGCAGATCCGGCGCAGGTGGATGACTGCGGCCTTGCGGTCCGTCCAGGAGCAAAAGGTCAGGGAATGGCGCACCAGGTGGGCGATGCAGGTCTGGACCCTGGCTTCCGGGCCAGCGCCGGTGATCGCTTCGGGTATCCCCCCTTGGGCATCTCCTTGAGATCAACCGCTTGCGCAAGTCGCCGTCTGCACATTCAAATCTGCGAAAGACTTTGTACGTTATCGATGGTCGCCCGCCTGATCACTTCCCCGATCACCTCCCCGATCACCTCGGCGTGTTTTCGACAGGCTCCTGAGGCCGACGGGCAACTTAACGCAAAAGGCCACCCCGGAAGGGGGCCTTTGCAATTTCCGTGATGGAGGAGATCAGATCTCGTCCAGCGCCTCGATGGCCTTTTGCAGGTCGTCCTTCGAGACGTCCTTCTCGGTCACGTTGGCTTCGCCCGCGATGTAATCGACGACCTTGTCCTCGAAGATCGGTGCGCGGATCTGCTGCTGCATCTGCGCATTCTTTTGCACGAATTCGAAGAAGGCGCGTTCCTGACCCGGGTATTGACGGGCCTTGTTCATGATCGCCTGAGTCATGTCGGCGTCGGTAACCTCGATCTCCCGCTTGCGGCCGAGCTCGGCCAGAAGCAGCCCGAGACGCACGCGGCGTTCGGCCAGTTTCCTGTGCTCGTCGGTGGGTTCGATCTCGCCATGCTCATGGCCGTGATCATCGGGATTTTCCTCATGATAGAGCTGGTGCGCGATCTGGCCAGCCTCGGCCTGCACCAGAGACGGCGGCAGGTCGAATTTCACCGCCTCGTCGAGATGGTCGAGCAAGCCACGCTTCATCACCTGGCGCGCGGCCCCGGCATATTCCGCTTCCAGATGTTTGGCGATCTGCGTCTTCAGGGCCGAGAGATCCTCGGCACCGGATTGCCTGGCCAGTTCGTCGCTGATCTCGGCGGCTTTCGGGGCTTTCACCTCGTTGACCCTGCACTTGAACAGTGCTTCCTTGCCGGCCAGATGCTCGGCACCGTATTCGGCGGGGAAGGTGACGGTCACGTCGATATCGTCACCGGCCCTGGCACCGATCAACTGATCTTCGAAACCCGGAATGAACGCGTTCGAGCCCAGTTCCAGCGGGTAGCCTTCGCCCTTGCCGCCCTCGAACGTTTTGCCATCGACAAAGCCCTCGAAATCGATCACGACTTGGTCACCGTCTTGAACCGCTTCGCCTTCGGCGCGATCTTCGAAGGTCTTCGCGCTGGCGGCAATGTCTTGCAGTGCTTCGGTCACGGCGGAGTCCTCGGCCTTGACGATCAGACGCTCCAGCTTGATGCTTGCCAGATCGACCTCAGGAATTTCCGGCAGCGCCTCGTAATCGACGGCCACGACCATGTCGTCACCCTCTTTCCAGTCTTCGCCGTCTTTCATCTCGACCTTGGGCTGCATCGCGGGGCGATCGCCGGTCTTTTCGAAATGGTCCGACATCGCACCATCGACAGCCTCCTGCATGGCTTCGCCCAGGATGCGCGTGCCGAAGCGTTTTCGCAGCATTGCCATCGGCACCTTGCCCTTGCGGAAACCCTTCATTTCGATCTCGGGGCGGGCTTCTTCAAGCTTGGCAGTGACCTTGGCGTCAAGCTCTTGGCCGGTGATGGTGATCTCGTAGCCGCGCTTGAGGCCGTCAGTGAGGGTCTCGGTAACCTGCATGAGAAATCCTTGTCTTCTGAGTGCCGCGCGGATCGCGGCCGGGGTTCGTCATTTCCGGTCGTCCTTCTATTGGGCGCGGGTCTTGGTGGCAAGGCGAAAACCGCTCAAGAAACGCAGGACAGTGCGGGTTTTGGAACAGTCCCGAGGCTGGAGGACGACCTGCCGCGCAAATGTCCTGCCGCGCAAATGTCTTGAGGGGCAGGATCCAGAGCGGTGCGAACCGGGGCCACACCTGCAACTGCGGCGGCCATCGCGAACAGCGAATGGCAGCGCGTCATGTCCGCCAGATCCGGCCAGAGCCTGTCGATGCCTGAGTAAGACCTCTGCGTGACAGACCGGCAAATTGCACCAGTCTGGCGGATTTGACCCAAGATATGCTCGCTTGTGGTGTGACGCAAATAAATGTAGTCATCTGCATGTCGATGCGCATGAGTTTGGAGACATGTATGATTTTTTCGACTTCCCGCAAATTTGCTTATGTGCATATTTACAAATGTTCTGGAACCAGCGTTGAGACGGCCCTGTCGAAGGTTCTCGGTTATAACGATATCCCGAGCGGATCCACAACGCGCGGCGCGTGCGAGCAAAAGTTCTTCAGGGCCCGCATCGGCTTGCACAAGCACAGCTCGGCGCTTGAGATCAGGGATTTTGTCGGACGGGATGTCTGGAAATCGTTTTATAGATTCGCTTTCGTGCGGCACCCCGTTTCGCGTCTTCAGTCCCTGTTTCGCTACAGCAGGAAGCTTGCCAAAAATGCAAATGCGAGCGAGAAAGAGCGCGCGGCCATGCGTGAGGGGAAATTTCCCGATCGACCGCCCTTCACCTGGCATTTTGTCCAGACGGCGGTGATCTCGGAAGGGTTTGAGGATTTCATTCTCAACAGCTTGCGCAGGAAGGACCGCGCATCCCGGCCGCAGGTGGAATTCATATGCCCGGCATGGTGCGCCGAATTTATTGCAAATGGCATATGGCATCAGGGCCAGCCCCTCACCTGACCATTGACGGTCCGAAACAAGAAAATCAGCAGAGCAAGACTGGAGCACGTTTCATGGCGATCCGATACCCTGTCAGGCAGTATTTCCAGCAGATGAACACCTTGCTGGGCGTCTCATCCGAGCGCGTCCTGCGCCGGGTCGGACTCTCTGCCAGCCTGTCGGATCAGGCCGATCTTGGTGTGAGCGCGGAGATCTTTTTCCGCATCTGGGATGCCCTGATCGCAGAAGCAGACCGCCCCGGCGCGGAGATGGATCTGGCCATGGCCTATGCCCACGGTCCTTTCCTGCCGCCGATCTTTGCCTTTTCCTGCGCCGATACGCTGGCGCTTGGGCTGGATCGACTTTCGGATTTCAAGCCTTTGATCGCTCCGATAAGAATTGTCGTTTCACGCCCCGAACAGAAACTCCATGTCGAGATGCGGCCCACGGATACCGGCCTTTCGATTCCGCCGGGCATGGGCCTGTTCGAACTGCTGTATATAATCGAATGTGCGCGCAACTTTACCGGAACGCATGTTGTTCCATTGCAGACAAGCCTGCCCGGCATTCATGCCGTGGACGCAGCCTGTTCGGAATTTCTGGGTCGCGCGCCGAGGAGCACCGGTGTTCTGAGCCTGACCTTCAGCGCCGAAGACGCCGATCGCCCGCTGATCACGCGCAGCGCATCGCTTTGGGAAACGCTTGAACCGGGATTTCTGGAACAGCTCGGGCACCGGTTGGGCACCGCGACCATGTCGGGCAGGATCAGGCGGACCCTGACCGAGGCGCTGCCCGGTGGATCGGTTTCGATTGAGGATATGGCGAGGCGCCTTAACCTGTCCAAGCGCAGCCTGCAACGGCGGCTGAGCGAGGAAGGCACGAATTTTCAGGAGCTTCTGAACAAGACCCGGTTCGAAATGTCCGAGCGTTATCTGAAATACAGCGGTCTCAGCGTGCCAGAGATTTCCTGTCTTCTGGGATTTCGGGATACCTCGTCCTTTTTTCGGGCGTTCCATGGCTGGACCGGCATGACACCCGGCGATTACCGTGCATCGGACGTCTCCGGCTTCGACATTTGCATTCACTGACACGCGAATGATTTCCCATCCAGCAGATCACCCAAGATCGGCAGCCACGCTCCGCCGCAGCCACGCTCCGCCCTTGTGGCGGGGCGACTTCTTCGTTCCTGGTTGTCCCCTTGGATCGCTCGCCTTTTGGCGTGATTTGCCAATTGAATGGCGCGTCTTGTGGTTGCCGCACAGGCTCCGATCGACTATAGTCATGTGCAACGGAAATCGGAAAAGGGATCGGCAACATGGACGCCCAAACAGCATTCAACGCGCTTGACGCAAAAGCCTGGGCCGCTACCGGCGCGGCAGAGCGTCTGGCTCTGATCAAATCCATTCAGAACAATCTCATGACCCATGCCGAAGAACTTGGCGACGCCGACGCGGCGATGAAGAACGCTCTGAGCGGTGAGGGCGCAGTATCGAGGGCCGAGGGAATTGCCACCACCGTCAACGCCATGGGCAACACGCTGATGGGGCTCCGGCATCTCTATGAATCGCTGGTCCATGGCAAGATGCCCGCCCCCAATGGCAGCCGCAAGATCGGCGATGATCTTCATGAGGTCGATGTCTTTCCGATCCACCGCAAGGACAAGCTTCTGGCCGGCAAGGCGCGCGGTTTCCTTCATGTGGCCGGCACGCCCACACAGGTCAGCCCACTGGACAAACCCGCCGGCGTGATCGCGGTCTCGGGTGCAGGAAACTACAGTTCGTCCATCGAAATGGCGATGGCCCTGTTTCTGGAAAACAAGGCGGTAATCCACAAGCCGCACGCTCTGAACGAAGCATCGGACGCGGTCTGGGCCAGGATTTTTGCACCGCTCGTTGCGCGCAAGGCGCTGGTCTTCATCGGCGCCGACCAAGGGCGCGCGATGTCGGCCCTTGACGGGCTGAACGCAATCTACTTCACCGGATCCACCGGTGTGGCCCATGCGATCCAGGATGCGGCGAGCGCTCCGCTGGTGTCGGAGTGTGGCGGCAACAACCCCTGCATCATCGTGCCGGGGGAATGGACCGAAAAGGAAATGGAACATTGGGCGATCCAGATCGTCTCGGCGGGCAAGCTCAATGGCGGCGCGGTCTGTGGACGGCCGCAGACCATCATAACGTCGAAGAGCTGGCCGCAGCGGGATCAGTTCCTGACCGCGCTGCGCAAGGCCATTGCCGAGGACACTTTCGGCACCGCCACCTATTACCCGCATGTCGACAAGACCCGGGAAGCATTCCTGGAACATCAGCCCACGGCCGAGATCCTGAAACCCGAAGGCGGGGCGCATCCGGCCAGCGATTTCGTGTTCATCCCGGGTATCGGCGAGGATGACTTCGCGGTTACCAACGAGGCGTTCTGCCAGATCTTCAGCGAGTTGCCTCTGGAGACCGGGAATGATGTCAACGACTTCCTGACCCGGGCCACCGCCTTTTGCAACGACAAGCTGCTGGGTTCGCTCGGCTGCATGATGCTGGTTGACAGGACGACCTTCAAGGCAAACGAGGACAGGATCCACCAGACCGTGCGCGAGTTGAACTATGGCGGCATCGCTGTCAACAACATCCCGCCCAACATCTGGCTGAACGCCTATCTCACCTGGGGCGGCTGTGGCGAAACGACCGAGGGGTTCGTGTCCGGCGTCGGCAATTTCGGCAACGGGCTGAACTTCGAGAACGTGGTGAAATCCGTAATCATCGACGATTTCGGAGCGCAGACCTTTGCCCTGACCAACCGCAGACAGGTGGAGCATCTGCTGGTCAATGCCTCGAAATTCTCGGTTGATCAGGGGTGGGGAGGCTTCACGCGCCTCGCCGGTCAGATGGTGATCGACGGCCTGCGCGGAAAGGATTTCTGACATGTCGAAAGCCGCAATCAGTATCTTCGCTTACGGAATCTACGCGCTTGGGGCGGGGCTGACCTTCCTTTTCGTGCCCGGCATCGCCCTGCCGCTCTATGGCATGGCTCCCCCTGCCGATCACTGGATCATGACCGTTTCAATCCTGACGCTGGGTCTGTCCTATTACTACCTCTCGGCCGCGCGTTCGGAAAACCGCGGCTTCTTTGAAATGAGCTGGAAGGGCCGTTTCTGGTTCTTTGCCGCGACCTTCGTGACTGTTCTTCTGGGCAAGGCACCTGTCGGCATGATCGCCATTGCCGTAACCGATCTCATCATGGCGAGCTGGACCTTGTGGGCGCTCCGGCAGGATGCGCAACGGGTCCAGTAGATGGACAACACATTTGGGAGAGGTCCAGAGCCATGACCGGGATGCTCATCCTTGACGGCTACCCGGCCACCCGCAATCAAGGCCCATCTGAAAACCGCCGGGATCCTCGGCAGATCCGCAAGATAAAACAGGAGGAGATGACATGACTGCATTCGACAAGCTGGACGGTGCCGCATTCGGCACCCTGACCCTGACGGTCGTCGAGATGAACGGGCTGGGGTTGAACCCCAATGCCATTCTGGCCGGTGACGCTCACGGACCGCTGGACAGCGGCACGCGAATCATCATGGACATGAATGGAAAGATGACGGGCAACATCGCGGGGATTTTCAACGGGTCCGACTATGCCGATGTCACTGGCGACAAGGTGGTGTCCAACATTCACGGCATGCTGGTGACCGCGGATGGCGACAAGCTGTCGGTCAGGATCCTGGGCGAGGCGGCGGATGGCCGGATGCGCGCCGAAATTCGCCTGCGCCACTATGGTGCCCTGTCGGCTGTCAATGCCAAGCGCCTTCTGGCCACGGGGCCCGTCACCCCCGGCGGCAATGCCACACTGACCATCCATGAAACCGACGCGGATGCGCCCTTTGCCGACCCGGATGTCAGCACCGTGGACTATGCCAACTTCCCCTTCACCCTTGAAACCCTGCAAGCAAACCCGGACGCGCAGTCGGTCTATTCCGGCGAGGGCCGTCTGAATGGTGCCGAAAGTTTTGGTGTCGATGTAATGGCCGTCTTCGGCGGGCAGGTGCCGATCCCGGAAGAGGGCCTTCGCATGAACGGCTATTTCGCCGGTCCCGCCACAGGGGGGGTGAATGGTGTGATCTCGGGGCGGAACTTCCTGCATGTCACCCCCGATGGCGCGAGCCACATGAATTCCAAGATCATCGTGCGGACCTTTGATGGTGAAACCCTGCTGGTCGAGGCCCAGGGGGCCAGCTTCGTGGTCACCGGCCCGGCCTGGAAGGAAACCTCGCGCACGGTGTCGAACCTGCCACGCTATGCCGAGGCCGCGCGTCGCTACAACGTGGGTGTGGGTTCGACTGATGTGACCAGCGGTCAGATCTTTTACAATCACTTCTCGCTGGCCGCAAACCCGTTTGGCTGATTCACCGGCGCGGGCAGGACAGTGTCCGTACGCCTCCCGATCTATTGGCGCGATCCGAAACAATTCTGGCACGTCTGGAAATTGAAGATACGCCTGCCAACCCTAACTGTCTTTTACAACCACGAAAGGACATTCCCATGGCAAACACCATCCTCATCACCGGTGCCTCCTCCGGCATCGGCAAGATCACCGCGAAGCTTTTCCAGGAAAAGGGCTGGAACGTCGTCGCCACCATGCGCGCGCCCGAAAAGGAAACCGAACTGAGCGCGCTCGACAATGTGCTGGTTACCCGGCTGGACGTGACGGACGAGGTTTCGATCACGCAGGCCATCTCGGCAGGTGCCGGGAAGTTCGGCAAGATCGACGCGCTGTTGAACAATGCGGGCTATGGTGCCTACGGGCCGCTGGAGGTTTTCAGCCTCGACAGCATCCGCCGTCAGTTCGAGACCAACGTCATTGGTCTGCTGGCCGTGACCAGGGCGGTCATCCCGCATATGCGCAAGAACGGGGCCGGAACCATCGTCAATATCTCGTCGATCGGCGGGCAGATGACCTTCCCGCTCGGCACGCTCTACCATGGCACGAAATTTGCCGTTGAAGGTCTGTCCGAGGCGCTGCACTATGAGCTTGAGCAGTGCGGTGTGAAGGTGAAAATCATCGAGCCGGGCATGATCGCCACCGATTTCGGCGGCCGCAGTTTCGACTTCCAGAACGATGAGAATATTGCCGAATATCAGCCGCTGGTCAAGGCTATCTTTGGCGGCATGGAGAACATGCAGGCCTCTGAGCCCATCGTCGTGGCCGAGGCGATCTGGAACGCGGTCACCGATGGAACCGACACCCTGCGTTACCGCGCGGGCGCGGACGCGGTCGAGTTTCTGAACAACCGCAAGGCGCTTGATGATGCCAGCTTCATCGGGGGCCTGAAGGCTCAACTTGGGCTCAACAAGCTCTGACGACCAGGGCCGGGGGGTGTCTTGCCCCGATTGCAACGCTGCTCAAAGGCTATGCCGATGCCACGCAAGAACACCCTCTGGGCTGCCGCATCAGACCTGAACAAGGATCTGGACGGCAAGACCTATATCATCACCGGCGCCAATTCCGGCGTCGGTCTGGAAACCACCCGGCAACTTGTGAAGCAAGGCGCCCATGTCGTCATGGCCTGCCGTCGCCCGGACGCGGGCGAAGACGCCCGCAAGGGTTTTGACGGCCTCAAGGGGACATCCGAGGTGCTGCATTGCGATCTGGCCGATCTGTCTTCGATCCGCACCTTTGTCGAAACGTTCAAGGCCAGCCATGACCGGCTTGACGGGCTGGGCTGCAATGCCGGTGCCGTCATCATGGGCAGCAAGGCGACCTACTCCGGGGATGGCTTCGAAATGACCATCGCGGCCAGCTATTTCGGCCATTTCCTGCTGACCGAACTGCTGCTCGATAGGCTCAGGGCTTGTGCACCGTCGCGCATCTACATCATCTCATCGGTGGTCCATGCCAACAGTCCGGCCAGGCGCTATGCGGTCAATCTGGACGATCTGAACTGGAAGAGCCGCCGCTACAGCGCCTTTGACGCTTATGGCGAGGCCAAGGTGGCAGCGGTGCTTTATGCTAGGGACCTGGCCGAACGACTCAAAGACACGGGCGTCACCGCCGCCTCGATCCATCCCGGCTGGGCGCGGTCGAATTTCGGCTCCGGTGGCCCCTTGTGGATGCGCGCGCTGATGGCACTGGCCCGTCCGCTGACCTACCGCCTGTCCGACAGCAACCGGGCTTCGGCGCAAACCTCGCTGCATGTACTGCTGAGCGACGATGTGCCGAACCATTCGGGTGCCTATTTCAGTCAGTCGAGTGTGCTTTACCGTGACCGGGAATGCCGCGACGGTGGCTGGCCGATGGAGACACCAAACCCCAACGCCCGCGATATGGAAACGGCCCGCAAGCTGGTGGCCAGAACCCGCGAAATGGTTGGTCTGTCCTGAACGGAATGCGACAAAAACAGAAAAAGGGTCGGTGTTCATGATCCGCGCTCACCATTTTTTGCCCCGCTTTTTGCCCCGCGTCCCGAGCAACTGAAGGCGAGGCGCTCGCCCAAAAATCCCGTTCCACAGCCAATTGGCCGAGCTTCGAAGGCAGCGTCTCTATCTCGGCTTCCGAGGCCCGTGCCGCATCGAATGCCGCATCGGATTTGCCACCCTCGAAGGCGCTGCACAGGGGCGCAATTGCCCCGCCTTTCCACGTGCTGACGTTTCCATTGGCTGACGTTTCCATTGGCTGACGTTTCCACGTGCTCACCATGTGCGGGTGGATGCCATACGTCTTCGAAAGCGCCGCCCACGTCATCTCCTCGCGCAGCGCCGCCAACGCAACCTTGGCTTTCAACCCGCAATATTCACCGGCCGGCTGACCTTGGCGCCAAGGTGCTGCTTTCGGGCGGTTCGAGTACGTCCTGAAGGCCCGGCGCCTGGCTGGGCGGGAGGATGATCGCCTCTGGCTTGTGTTTCGATGGCGATGCGCCTCCGGGGCGGGTATTTTTTGCAATCGCCGTCCATGCGGGCTCGTTCGCCGGAGGATCCGGCGGGCGGTCATGTCGGGCTGGAGCCGGTCCGGTTCAGGGACCGGACCAGTGCAGGGCGGCGAGCCTTGGCCAGAGGACTGCCCAGAACGGTGCGGCGGCGGCAGACAATGCGAGCGTGATACGGCGGCCGGACAGGATCAGCCGGGCGCCGGCGCGCAGCACGCGTTCGCGCAGGCGGCGCAGGCTCCAGCCGGTGCCGGTGGCAGCCGCCATGGCGCGGCGGGCGATGTGCATCAGCTCATAGGCGAGAAGAGAGATCAGGAGCCGAACCTCATTGCACGCGAAGGCATCGACGCCGGGCGTCGCGGTTTGCGTGCCCCGCCCCCGCCAGTGAGATTTCGGCCGGTTCGTCGAGGACAGCGCCGGGGCGAGCACGTCTTTCAGCTCGCCCATATGGCCCTCGGCGGTGCCCCTTGCGCGGTAATGCTCGAGGATGTCCTCCCGGCTCATCTCTGCCAGCGTCAGCGAGGGTGACGAGGAAGAAGCGGTCGAGCAGAAGGTCGTCCTCGCGCTCCTTGACCACCAGGATCACGCGGCGCTCCTTGTCCCAGGTCTCGGCCTGGTAGCGCAGTTCGTGCAGCCACATCCGCGGCTTGATCGGACGCCGCCCGGGCGGGCGCGTCATGTGAGGCGCGGCCTCGCGGTCCAGCGCCGGGTTGGCGCGCAGCCGCGAGACATAGTCGATGCCGCGCGCCTCCAGCCCCGCCAGCAAGGTGGCCGAGGGGAAGCCCGCATCGATGCGCAGCATGGCGACCTCGCAGAGGCTGGCCTGCGCCCGGTCGACCACGTCGAGGATCACGTCAAGCGCGCCCTCCGCGGTACCGACATTGCCCGCTCTCAGCCGTGCATCCAGCATGTCGCCGGTCTCGGCGATCGAGGTGATGAGCGGATGATAGATGCGCGCATTGTAATGGCCATTCCACTCCGCCTTCGGCTGGTGACCATGAACCTCGATCGGCAGGCTGTCCACGTCCAGCGTCACCTTCGGCAAGCGCTTGCCGGCATTCTGTGCCTGAACGCCCCGGCCGGCCAATTCCAGGACCGCTTCGCGCAGGACCTTCAGATTGTCCGGCGCCGCCATCATCGCCGTGAAGCGCGAGAGCGTGGGTTGGGACGCCAGCCCCGGACCGCCGAGCGGCGTCATCCCGGCTGCCGAACTCACCGCCAGTCGGAAGGCCGGGTCGTGCCGCAGCGCATCGGCATCGTCATGATCGCGCCATCCCTGGGCGGCCAGCAGGATCGTGGTGCGCAGGAGCGAGGCCAGATCATGCGTGACATCCTGCGGCCGCCGCGGATCGCTCAGACGATCGGTCATCCAGCCCACGATGCCGCTGTTTTCGAGCACCTCGCGCAGAAGGATTGCCCCGGGATCTCCGGTCAGCCGCTCTGCCCGGCTCTCGATCCGAAGAGAGCGATTGAACCGGGGCGCCACCAGCGATAGCGTTTCACCCATGCGTGCGTCCGATGCTGCCGTTGATCCTTGTCTAGAAGACTGAATCTACAGCGCTTTCAGGCGCACGCAACTTTCCCAGAAGAATTGGACGAATAAGGCGGGTTCAAGTCAGGCGAGTGGTTCTGGCTCTTGGTCATTCCCGATCATCGTAGCTTCAACCCGGCAAAACTTATCCACAGGAACATCCCTCAAATCCTCCGAAAGAGCCGGAATTGTCGCGCAATTACAGCACGATACGCCCAACCTGACGGCCGTTTCGCAAGATCGGCGCAAATGTTCCGCGTTCGGGTTTTGATCCCGTCAGATTCGGGCAGCGTCTTGAAAGGTCAGGATCCGGCCTTCGCCCTTGTTCCATTGGCTTTCGAAACCCTTTTGAAAGACCGTCGAAACCCTCTCGAAGCCCTGCATAAATTGACAAAACAAATGTCCTACGGCATCGGCGGAAATCCGAGCCATTCCCGCCACAAGCCACTATTTTTAAAGTATTTTCACCTAATCCCACATAATCCCGTCAAATTGACAAACCATGTGTCCCGTAACAAAAACTGAAAAGACCCGATGACCTGACCGAAGCCTGTCACGATCCGCTGCATGATACCGAAAGCGATCTGGCACGCGACGATGATCGGGATCAGCATGATTGTTCCATCCCGGTACAGCCCGGCGTGGATGTGGCGCAAGCGGGACGACATCCGCGCGAAGCCACAGACCGGATCGACTGCAAACGATGTTGACGCTGGCGCAGGAGGCTGTCGCCGTGGCACCGCGAACAATCCTGCTCTTGCCGCTGGACACCCTGCCCGTCGTGGCCCGCGATTTGGCTTGATCCGCTCAGAGTTCGACCATCTTCACCGCGCCACCGCTGGCGGTCAGCGCAACCTCGCCCCGCGCCAGGCGTAGCGCGTCATGACCGAAGACCTCCTTGCGCCAGCCCTGCAACGCGGCCACATCCCGTTTGCCTGCCGCGATCCGGTCCAGATCCGACGAGGTTGCGATCAGCTTGGCCGCAACCCCCGCCTCCTGCGATTTTGCCTTGAGCAGCACACGTAAAAGATCGGCAAGCGCGGCATCGACCTGCAACTGCTGCCCCTGCCCTTCGATACGCGGCAGCTTGTCATCCGGCAGTGCCTGCGCCTCCGCAACAGCGCGCAGGATTCCTTCGGCAATTTCCCCCTTGCGCGCCTCGCGCAGCAGGAGCCGCGACTTGCCCAGTTCCTTGATCGAGGCAGGTCTGGTCGAGGCCAGTTCCAGCAACGCGTCATCCTTGAAGATGCGCGCGCGCGGGATATTGCGGTTCTGGGCATAACCCTCGCGAAACCGCGCCAACTCGCGCACGACGGCCAGAAAGCGGGCGGAATGGGTGCGTGTCCTGACCCGTTGCCAGGCTTCCTCGGGGCGATTTATGTAGGTTTCAGGATTGAGAAGGATCGCTTCTTCTTCCTCGACCCATGCCTCGCGACCGGATGTTTTCAACCGGTTCAGAAGGAACTCGTAAATGACCCGCAGATGGGTCACGTCGGCAATGGCGTATTTTTTCTGCGCCTCGGTCAGCGGACGGCGCGACCAGTCGGTGAAACGCGAGGATTTGTCAAGTGACTGCCCGGCGATCTTGCGCACCAGCGTCTCGTAGCCGACCTGCTCGCCAAAGCCACAGACCATGGCGGCGATCTGCGTATCGAAAAGCGGCTCGGGCAACACCTGCGCATCCGTGAAGAAGATCTCCAGATCCTGACGCGCCGCGTGAAAGACCTTCACTGTCGCCTGACGAAACAGATCATAGAGCGGCTCCAGCGACAGCCCTTCGGCCAGCGGATCAACCAGGACGGCATCCCCCCCTTCGCGGCCCTCACCGGGAAGCGCCAGTTGCACCAGACAAAGCTTCGGCCAATAGGTCCGTTCGCGCAGGAACTCCGTGTCCACCGTGACATAGGGTTTGGTCCTAGCCACCTCGCAAAAGATGGCAAGGGCATCGGTCGTGGCGATGGTCTGCATGGCGCGCTTTCGATCTGGTGCGGGGGCATCCCGCAGGTTCCCTTCCCTTACGAAGCCGGGGCAGAAATGAAAAGGGGCAAGGCGGGCGGCATCTCCAGCGTGCATCGCACAGATGACAAAGGCCGGAGCACGGTATTCAAGTTATGATGGAAGACGCGGGATCGTTTTCCGGGCGCGCTCATAGCTCAAGGCGGTTGCGATCGCCCCTGGCAAAACGGCGCAGCACCGCAGGGTAGAGATGATGTTCCCGAGCCAGCACCCGCGCCGCAAGGGTATCGGGCGTGTCATCGGTCAGAACCGGCACCCGCGCCTGCCCCAGAATCGGCCCGTCATCAAGCACGGGTGTGACCTGATGCACCGTGCAGCCTGCCTCGTCATCGCCCGCCTCAAGCGCGCGGGCATGGGTGTGCAGGCCGGGATATTTCGGCAGCAGCGAGGGATGAATGTTGAGCATCCTCCCGTCAAAGCGGCCAACGAAATCCGGGGTCAGCACCCGCATGAATCCCGCCAGGCACAGAATATCGGGCCGCGCCGTGAGGATGGGTTTGAGCAGTTCCGCCTCGAAGGCGGCCCGGTCCTTGCCGAAGGGACGGTGATCGATGACCGTGGTCGGCACCCCCATCCGGGCCGCGCGTTCCAGCCCTGCCGCCTGCGCATCGTTGGAAGCCACGAGGATTGCGCGCGCGGGGTGATCACCGGTCATGCTCTCGACAAGTTTCACCATGTTGGATCCGCCCCCCGAGATCAGGATCGCGACGCGGATCAAGGCAGCGTGCCCTTGCAGGAAACGCCCTGTCCGGCGGTGACGGAGCCGATGCGGATCACGGTTTCGCCCTCGGCCATCAGCAGGGTCGCGATTTGCTCGGCATGCGTCGGGTCCACCACGACGATCATCCCGATGCCGCAATTGAAGGTCTTGAGCAGTTCGGTCTCTTCCATGCCTGCCGTCCGGGCGAGCCAGCGAAAGACATCCGGCAATTGCCAGCTTGACAGCTCGATTGTGGCCCCCATGCCCTCGGGCAGGATGCGGGGCAGGTTTCCGGTCAATCCACCGCCGGTGATATGCGCAAGCGCATGAACACCGCCTGCACGGACCGCAGCAAGACATGGCTTGACATAAAGACGGGTCGGCACAAGCAGCGCAGCCCCGAGCGAGCCTTCGGCAAAGGGGCAATCGGCATCCCAGCCAAGGCCCGACATCTCGACCACCTTGCGCACGAAGGAATAACCGTTCGAATGCACCCCATTCGAACCGAGTCCAAGCAGCACATCGCCCTCGGCCACACCCGCCGGCAACTCCGTGCCGCGCTCCATCGCGCCCACCGCAAAGCCCGCAAGGTCGAAATCACCCGCGCGATACATGCCCGGCATTTCCGCCGTCTCGCCACCGATCAGCGCGCATCCCGATCGGGCACAGCCTTCGGCGATCCCCTCGATGATACGGGTGGCCAGGTCCGTTTCCAGCTTGCCGGTCGCGAAATAGTCCAGGAAAAACAGCGGCTCCGCCCCTTGGCAGACCAGATCGTTGACGCACATTGCCACAAGGTCGATGCCGATCGTATCGACGTTCCCGGTATCGATCGCGATGCGCAGCTTGGTGCCCACACCATCGGTCGCCCCCACCAGGATCGGGTCGTTGTAGCCGGCCGCCTTCAGATCGAAGAGAGCGCCAAAGCCGCCCAGGCCCGACATCGTGCCTGAACGCCGTGTCCGCCCGGCCACCGGCTTGATCCGCTCGACCAACGCGTTGCCCGCATCAATATCGACACCCGCATCGGCATAGGTCAGGCCATTCTTCTTTTCGGTCATGGCCGCACACTCCGGCACAAGGTTTCCTTGCGGCAAAGTCCTAACGCAACAGCGCGGCCTTGAAAAGATGTCTGAAGGCCGCGCGAAACTGTCGAATACGCCTTGGCCCGGCATGCCCCCCCCAACTGCCCGCCGAGACATTCAACACCGACCGGGGCAGCGAGTTCACCTCGACCGTGGTCATCAAGGGGCTGGCCGGCCGCAAGATCAAAATCAGCATGGACGACATGGACAACAAGAACTCGTGGCGCGACACGCTCTTCGTCGAGCGCCTCTGGAGGAGCATCAAATACGCGCGGATCCCGCTGCGGGTCTGTCCCAATGTCCCCGAGGCCCGCGCCGGGACCCTGTTCGACTTTGTTCTCCTGCCGGGCCAAGCCCACGATCTGAAAGGTGGCGCGCCGTTGATGGAAGACGTTGAGAGAAGACGTAGCCTTCGATGCCCTTTTGGCCGACAAGGCATTCGACGCGGATTGGCTTCTTTCGGAGTTGAGCGCCCGTGGCGCGACCGCAGTCATCCCGTCAAGGGCCAACCGCAAGATCAAGCGCGACCACGACAGGCACGCCTGTAAATGGCGGCATCTGGTCGAGAATTTCTTCTCGAAGATCAAGGAGTTCCGAGCCAGTGCCACGCGCTGCGAAAAGACCGCATGCAGCTACGCAGCCAATTGGCACCTTGTCGTAAACATCATCGCCGCAAAGTGAATGTCCATAGGACATAAGCCTTCAGGCTTGGCCTCTTCAGTAGCTAAATCAACGATCAGCTTGGTCAAATGGTGTGCGTCTAAATGGTGTGCGCCTCTGGGGCTTTTGGGTTCGTCTGTCATGTGAGTAAGATAGTCGCGCGCGCGAGAAGACCAAAACGCTACGTGATTTCAAACTGACACACGACACGAAGCTGCCGCCCTCTTGCCCCGGTTCGTCCCCTGCCCTAGAAAGTAGGTCAAGCTCTCGGACAGGATGTGAACATGCTCGATCTTCTCGATTTCAAGGCCCCTGCCCCCAGGGTAATTGCCGGTGCCAGGTCGGATTGGGAACTGGTCATCGGGCTTGAGGTGCACGCGCAGGTGGCCTCGAATGCCAAGCTGTTCTCGGGTGCCTCGACCGCATTCGGTGCCGAGCCGAACACCAACGTCGCCTTCGTC
Organism: Thioclava sp.; assembly: GCA_965277135.1. Classification (GTDB taxonomy): domain Bacteria; phylum Pseudomonadota; class Alphaproteobacteria; order Rhodobacterales; family Rhodobacteraceae; genus Thioclava. Next base: position 16,692 of record CBDIBW010000002.1, read on the forward strand.
GATGCCGCCATGCCCGGCATGCTGCCGGTGATCAACGAATTCTGCGTGGCACAGGCCGTGCGCACGGGGCTTGGCCTGAAGGCCGGGATCAACCTGACATCCGCCTTCGACCGCAAGAACTACTTCTACCCGGATCTGCCACAAGGCTACCAGATCTCCCAACTCTATCACCCCATCGTGGGCGAGGGGGAAATCCTCGTCGATATGGCCCCGGGCGTGGCGCGCAAGGTCCGGGTCGAGCGCATTCACCTCGAACAGGATGCGGGCAAGTCAATCCACGACATGGACCCGCACATGTCCTTCGTCGATCTCAACCGCACTGGCGTCGCGCTGATGGAAATCGTTTCGCGCCCGGACATCCGTGGCCCCGAAGAGGCCGCCGCCTGTGTCGGCAAGCTGCGCCAGATCCTGCGTTATCTGGGCACCTGCGACGGCAACATGCAAAACGGCAACCTGCGCGCCGATGTCAATGTCTCGGTCTGCAAGCCCGGCGATTACGCGAGATTCCGGGAAACCGGCGATGTCTCGGTGCTGGGCACGCGCTGCGAGATCAAGAACATGAACTCGATGCGCTTCATTCAGGCGGCCATCGAATATGAGGCCCGCCGCCAGATCGCCATCATCGAGGATGGTGGCGAGATCGTGCAGGAGACCCGCCTTTACGATCCCGACAAGGGCGAGACGCGCTCAATGCGCTCCAAGGAAGAAGCGCATGATTACCGCTATTTCCCCTGCCCCGACCTGCTGCCGCTCGAAATCGAACAAGCCTGGGTCGATGACATCGCCGCCACCATGCCCGAACTGCCCGACACCAGGAAGGCGCGCTTCGTGCGTGAGCTGGAGCTGTCGGAATACGATGCCTCGGTTCTGACCGCAGAGGTCGAGACGGCCGATTATTTCGAGGCCGTCGTGGCCGTCTGCGAAGATGGCAAGCTCGCCGCGAACTGGGTCATCAACGAACTTTTCGGTCGCCTGAAAAAGGACGATATCGAGATTGCCGCAAGCCCGGTCTCGCCCGCCCGGCTTGGCGCGATCATCAGGCTGATCAAGTCCGACAGGATCTCGGGCAAGATCGCCAAGGACCTGTTCGAGATCGTCCATACCGAAGGCGGTGACCCCGAAAGGATCGTGGAAGAACGCGGCATGATCCAGGTCACCGATACCGGCGCCATCGAGACCGCCGTGGACAAGGTGATCGCCGCCAACCCCGCCCAGGTCGAAAAGGCCAGGGCCAATCCGAAGCTCATCGGCTGGTTCGTCGGCCAGGTGATCAAGGTTTCGGGGGGCAAGGCAAACCCCAGGGCCGTCAACGAGATCGTGTCAAGGAAGCTGGGATTGCAAGGCCGAGGCAATTGACGAAGCAAGGGCACTATCTGGCACCCTTCGTCATCGATGCTCCGGGTGGCACCGTCGTCCGGGTGATCTGATGCTCGGCAAGGGTGGGATCTGTCATGCGCAATAGCCCGGATCGGCCACAACACGAAAACCGATATGGCCGGTCGAACTGTCAGGCGTGTTATGGGTGCGCGAATGCACGAAATAGCGTTCGCAATAGGACGCGTGGCATAGATGAGAACCGCCACGCATCACCCGGCCGGGCCCGGACAAGGCGCCTTGCGGGTCGCGCAAAGGCGGCATCTGCGCGCGCGGAAGCGGACCGAACCAGTCGGCGCACCAGTCCCAGTCGGCGCACCAGTCCCAGACATTGCCGGTCATGTTATAGAGGCCATGGCCGTTGGGTGCATAGGATCGGGCCGGTGCGACCCCTGCATGGCCATCTTCCGCCGTATTTGCGGACGGGAACTGCCCCTGCCAGGTGTTGTGGCGATGCTCACCGTCCGGGCACATCTCGTCCCCCCAGGGGAAACGCGCCCGGTCCAACCCGCCGCGTGCGGCGCATTCCCACTCGGCCTCACGGGGCAGACGCGTGCCGGTGTGGGCGCAAAAGGCCTGGGCATCGTGCCAGCAGAGATGCAGGACCGGATGGTCGGCCCGCGCGGAAATGTCGCTGTCGGGCCCTTCGGGATGGCGCCAGTCCGCCCCCGGAACCGCGCGCCACCAGGGCGCTTCGAGCGGGCCGCGCAGCCCCTCCCCACCGTTTGGCGCAAACAGATGAAAGACAAAGGACCATCCCTCGCGCTCGGCCACGGTGACATGGCCGGTCTCGGCCACGAAGCGGGCGAACAGATCGTTGGTGATCTGGGTCGCTCCGATCAGGAACGCAGACACCCGAACCTGCCGCGCGGGGCCATCGAGATCGGCGAAATGGCGCGGGCTGTTGGTGCCCATCTCGAATATGCCTCCGGGGATCGGGCGCAACAGCGCGGAAATTCTCTCCCGCAGTTCCGCCGAGGCCCCGGCCCCCACCGGCGCGGCGGATGCCCCCTGCCCCACGCTCTCGCGCGCGACACCGCAACAGCATCCGGTCCGTGCCTGTATGCTCATCGGGTGTCTCGATTCGATGCCATCAGAGGCCCTTCCCACACCGATCGCGGCCCGACGCCGGTCTCGATACCGATGGCCGGTACGCGAGAAACCGGCCTGTTGTTTGCTCGCCCTACCCTAAAAAGAATCCGGGGCCTGGCGCAAGTCTTGCATGTAATTGCCCAAGCCTGTAAGAACCGCCACAGTTCAGACAGTTTCCATAAGACGAAGGCGCCCGGATGGCCAACGATTTCGACGCAGATCCCCAGGCTTGTCAAGGCCTTCCGCGCCGGACGACGCCAGCAGCGCACCTGGAAGGCAACCCCACCGCCCCTGGTGCAAGACGACACACCCGAACTCGAACAGCCACAAACAGCCCCGCCCCGGCTCCAGCCATGACCACGCCCGATATTTGCATCAACGCTGCTCCTGCCCCAACCACCAGTCCCGCGCGCAAGCCGCGAACGCTGGGAAATGTCTGGCATTTACAGGAGGATGGGGGCGTGCTGCGCTACCTGTCCGACCAGTATCGCGGCACGGTCATGGGGTATGAAGAACGTGACGGCGTGACATTGGGTCAAAGCCCGCAGGTCGCACTCGGGATGGTCAGTTTCGGTGGCGCAACCGCGATTCCGCGCCCCCTGCCCGAGCGTTTCGATTATCACATCCGCGACGAGTTGCTCAGTCAGGATACCGCCCCTTTCGGTGCCGAGGGACAAGGTGTTGCCAGCCTCTCGCAAGCCCGCGCCGCGCACCGTGCCTGGCGCACCGTGATCGCCCTGTCACAGGGCCAGCCCGGCATGACCGCCCCGGAATCGGACCCCGACGCCCCGCTGATCCGCACATTGTGCGACCGGATCGCGACTGCCCGTGATGCGATGGCTGACTGGGACAAGATCCTGTTCGTTGACCGGATCAGCCTGGACCTGTTCGCAGGCAGCCCGGGTTTGAGCGAAATCGAGGCCACACGCCGGGCCACAGCCACGATCGAAGCGCTCAAGCGTGAGGTTGCCCTTGCCGCAGGCCAGGACAGTCTGCCGCTCACCGTGATGTCGCAAAAACCGGGCACACGGATCGACGGCACGTCCGAAGTGATCCTGGCCGAGGGGCGGATCGACATCCACGAACCCGGTCTCGGGTTACGAATCGCGACGCCCACCTACATGCTGTCCCTGATGCCCGAAACGGTGGCAACACTGGCCCCCGAAGACCGGCTCTGGGTTGACGAGATCGAGGCCCTGGCGATTGACGCCGGTCTGAACGGGCGTCCGTGGCATTGCCCCTCGTTGCGGCAGGTCTTTATCCAGGGCTCCGAGATCGTGGTGGAATTTGCAACGATGGGTCCGCTGGAATTTGACGCCACACAACCGGTCAGCCGGCATGGCTTTGCCTTGGATGGTTGCACCAATGACGCCCGGATCACCGGATTGCGGCTGGTGCCCGCGCAGCCGGGCAGCCAGCGGGTTATCCTGTCCCTCGACCACCCGCCCGAAGGTCCCACCCTGCAACTGACCTATGCCTGGGGCGTCCAACGCGCCGCGGCCGATGGCCACAAGCCCGCCAATCACGGCACATTGCGCGAAGTCTGGAGCCAGCCGAGCCTGCTGCAACCCGGACGCAGCCTGCATCGCTACGCCCTGTCGGGCCGTTTGCCGATCATGCCCAGCAGTTTCACGGAAGGTGGGGCATGAGCAGCCCGAAACGTCCCAATATCGTTCTGATCAGCATGGATGACGCCTTTGCCTTCTGGCGGTTCCGCGAGGTGTTCGGCGTCAAGCTGCAAACCCCCGGTCTTGACCGGATCTGCGCACAGTCCACCGCGTTTCATGCCGCCTATTGCCAGGTGCCGGTCTGCGGCCCGTCCCGCTCCAGCTTCATGTCCGGCCTGGCACCGCATCAAACCGGAATCCTCGACAATTACACCAACGTCTTTGAACAGTTGCGCCCCGACCAGATGTGGTCCTACCGGCTGAAAGAGGTCGGCTATTACTGCTCGACCGCAGGCAAGGTCCATCACGGCTACCGCCCGCGCCCGCCCGAAATTCACGATGCGCTCTACTCGCATACCGCCTTGGAATGCCGTTTCGGCCCGAATTCCAACGCACCGTCAAAGAATTTCGGTGGAACGAGGAAGGGCATCGGAACGACCAATCCCAAACATGATCGCCGCTATTACGATCATTTCTCTTCGACCGATGCGATTCGGTTCTTCGAGAATTACGACGGGGATGCGCCCTTCTATCGCGAGATCGGGTTCCACAACCCGCACGCCCCCTTCAAGACGCCGATCCGCTTCAAGGAGATGTATCCCGAAGAGGATTTCGTCATGCCGTCCGAATGGGCCGAGGGCTTCGATTCCAGCAGTTTCGCCAATTCCTCGTTCCGGTCCAATATGGATCTGAAGAACACCAGCTACTGGCGCAAGAGCGTACGCAACTACTTTTCCGTCTACAGCCATGCAGACTGGCATATCGGGCGGGTCTGGGACGCGTTGCAGGCCTCGCCCCATGCCGACAACACGATCGTCATCATCACCGCCGATCACGGCTATCACATGGGCGACAAGGGGCGGTTTCGCAAATACACCATGTGGGAAGAGGCCGCGGGCGTACCACTGATCATCCACGATCCGCGCCACCCCGAGCCGCGCGTGGTCGATGAGCCCGTCGCCTTGCTTGATCTGGGCCAGACAGTGATGGATTACGCCAGCCTTCCGCCGCTGGCCGCCAGCCCCGGCCAGTCGCTGCGCCCGCAAGTCGAGGGTAATTCGGACCCCGAACGTGCCGTGCCGACCTTCTGGTTCGGCTCTTCCGCGATCCGCCAGGGCAGATTTCGCTACATTGCCTATCAGGACGGAACCGATCAGCTTTTTGATCTGAGCACGGATCCCTGGCAGCAGCACAATATCGCGGAGAACCACCCGCAACGCGCCAGCCTGCGCGAGGCCCTGATCGAGACCTCGTCACGATACGGGTTGAGCCTGTGCGGCCAGAAGACCCGCCCGCCAGGTCCTTCGCTCTACGTTTCGGTGACCGAGGGCGGAGCGCAACCCGAAACAGCGCCCACCCTGGGCCAGATCGGGTTCGAGCCACCCGATCCGGAGATGCCGGATTTTCCCGGCTACCGGCGTTATTTCCTGCGTCCACGCTCGGATATGTCGATCACCCTGCCGAACGCCTATCGCGAACTGTTCTATGCGGGCGATGTCGGCGACAGCGGCAAGTTCCTGGATGTGCAGTGCAATGATCTGGGCGTGCATCTGGACTTCATCGGTGGCCATCGCCGGATCGACCTGACCGTCTATGGCGGGCGGGGCGACGACCGGATCGAAAGCGGGCAAGATCCGCTGACTGTCTATCTGCAAGCCGGGAACAATCGTGTCGATGCGGGGTCCACAGATGCCACGATCTACGGTGGCTCAGGCCATGACGTGATCGATTGCCAGCGCGCCGTCAACCAGATCTTCGGCGGCACCGGCGACGCGACGGTCCGATGTGGGAATGGGCGGGACGTGATCTATACCGGCACCGGCGTAAATTGCGTGACCAGTGGCAAAGGCGAGGCCGAAATCGTGCTTGACGGCGGCAGCACCCATGTCGAGATCACCCAGGGCGGGCCGATCATCCTGCGCATCGCGCGCACCGCCCTGCCCCAGACCATCGCCGGTTATCGCGGCGGGGAGATTGACATCTCGGACTGGGCGGTCATGGGCCGGGCGCGCCTGACCCGCGACGGTAACGATGTGCTGCTCTCGTGCGGGACCGAGCGCGTCCGCTTCCTGGAGGCCGACATCAAGGCATTGTCCGAAGCGCTACCACAGGCCCGAACGGCGGGGTTGGGCTAGGTCTCTCCTCATCGCGACCATGCCTGCCCGGGGCATGGAGCCACCAAAGTGCGTCAGCCCTGCCCGTCCCCGCAAGAACGCGCTTTGCATCGGTATGGCTGTTATTTGAAACGGATATTTTCAGTGGTGAGGCGAGCTGTTCTGCGCCGTTCCGAGTTGGATCGTTAAAATACGAAGAAAATCCATCCAATCCGGGCTGTGTTTCGAGTATAGGGTTTTGACCGTCAGTACGGGCCGAACGGGGGCATTCGCGCGTGTCGTGGCTTGCTGAAAACCTTGGCGGAGCGCGGTGGACCGGAACAAATTATTTTGCATTGGGTTTGGTGTCTGATGGCTCCTTTTCCCTGGCTTTTTCGCAGCTGATTTTGGTGGTGTATCCACGACCGGTGATGGGCGTGGGTGGTGGTCTTGACGGACCACAGGCCGTCGAGCCCGGGGCGGAAGCCGATGGCGATGATCTGGCCACCGGCGGCGATGAGGGGGTCGCCGGGCAGGGTGACGCAGAAGGTGTCGCAGAAGGTGTCGTTGCCGCGCCGGCATTCGTCAGGCCGGGCCCTGGCTGCGCGCCTGGCCTCGGCCTCATCCTTGCAGCAATGGCGCAGGCGCTTGACGGGTGCGCCTTCGCCCGCCGTCACTGTCTTGCGCGCCCCGGCCTTGCGATCGTGCCAGAATGCCTCGACCGTGTTGAAGCGCTCGCGCGTGGCCAGCGTGGCGGACCAGGAGGTCCTGGCGCTCTTGCACAGGGGGCGCGGGGGCATCGTCAGGCCACTGGCGCTCTTGCCCTCGGCCTGGCCGATGAAGAGCAGCGCACCGCGCCCTTCACCGCGACGATGGCACCGTGATCCGCGCCGACAGGCGTGAGGAAGTTCAGATCGCTCTCGTCGGTCTGGTCGAGATGGTCGTGCAGGACGTCCTTGAAGGCGGTGGCCACCCTGGGCACCAGGTTGTGCTTGGCGGGCGTGCTTGGCGGGCGTACTCGGCGGGCGTGCTCGGCGGGCGTGCTCGGCCGCGCTGGTCTCGACGATCGCGCCGATGGTGATGTCGTCCCGGGATCCGGGTTTTCCGGTCCTTGAGCGCGCCGCCCATATCCGCCGCCTTGCGCCCCGGATGGTCAGGGTGTCGGGAGGGCCTTTCACGCTCACCTCATCGCAGCTGTAAAGCCCCATCGGCAAGGTGACTGTCTCCTTGTAGCCCATCGCGACACGGAGCGGGGCGCCGGGGCGGGGCAGCTCGATCAGGCCATCCCGGTCATCGAGCACGGGTTTCCACCGCATCGGACCTGATCCCCGCCTCGTCGGTGCCATATTCGGCCAGATCCAGCGTGGCGCGGATCACGCGTGATGTGCCATCGGAGAAGAACTCGCTGTCGGTTTCCCTGATCCTGAGAATTACCCACTCGCCCTCGCAATGGCCGCGCCCGTCGACCATCACCAGCGGCCTGCCGCGCCTGGCCCGGGCGCGCATCGCATCGAGCTGGGCATGCCCCCCTTTCCGGTGCGGCAGGATTTCGCCATCAAGCCTGATGCTGTCCGTGCCGGCTCCGGGGTGTCGGGGTGAAGAGCACCTGGCCCGATGGCAGGAGCGGGTGGGTCTCGATGCGATCCCCGATGCGATCCCCGATGCGATCCTGGCGCGCCCATCGCCAGGACGCCGTGGGCCGCAGCCCGGTGTAGGCGGCGGTGTTGAGCATGAACGGATAGTGCCCGAGCATCATCATCGCGTCAAAAGTCATGGATGTGCCTGCGCATGTCGATCTGCACCCGCTCTTCGCGTTCGGCCAGCGCCTCGCGGATCATCGCCCCGGGCCTCCTCTACATCGACCCCGCGCTCGAAGTGCATCGGGGGCAGGTGGGTGACGGCAGGTGAGTGACGGGGGCATAGGTGATCTGCGTGCCGGTCCGGGTCGCGCCCGCCGGGGTGATTGCGGCGATCGCCGCCAGGGCGGGCACCGGCGCGGGTGCTGTATCGAACCGCGCGCCGGTCGCGCCGGACCCGGCGATTGCGCGCAGCCTTGCGGCCATTGCCACCATGCCTCGCAAGGCGCGATTGTGCGCAATGAACCCGGCCTTGTTCTCATGGCGCAGCTCCGGCCCGTCCTCGCCGGTCAGCACCCGGCCGGGCCGATACCAGCCGCCGCTCGCGCGCCGTTGCACCGGCGCGTGTGGGCCCCGGTCCTTGCCCGGGCGGGGTTCCCGCATCCTGGTCCTCGCCCGTAAGATTGCTCCACCATTTGCGCGGGTCGGGGATGATCGCCCCCCCGGTCCCAACGGGGCAGCACATCGGACCAGGAGACATCCAGCCATTTGCCGATCTCGAGCGGCCCGATGATGTCCGACCATTTCTCCTCGAAATCGTCGATCTCGGCGGCGGCCAGATCGGCGGTTGCGGCCCCGTAGATCCGGCGCAGATCGGCGGCCACGGCCTTGCGGTCCTTCCAGGAGCAGAAGTTCAGGGTCTGGACCATGGCCTCCGGGAAGGCGGCGGTGATGGCCTCGGGAAAGCCCTTCAGCCCATCGACGATCGCGATCAGGATGTCCTGCGTGCCTCGGGTCTTCAGCGCGTTCATCACCGGGAGCCAGAACCTGGCTCCTTCGTTTTTGGCGATCCACAGGCCCAAGACCTCGCGCAAGACCTCGCGGGTGACGCCGAGGGTGACGCCGAGGGCGACATACACGGCCCCTCGCCAGCGGTCTCGAACCGATGGCGACGCGCTGGCTCGATCTTCACCGTCCGGCTGTCGGCATCGCGGATCTTCACCCGTAGGGCGTCGAAAATCACGATCGGATACATCCGCTCCGGTGCCCGGCTCTGCCAGTCCCGGACCTCGTTCAGGACGGCATCGGTGACCCGGCTGATCAGGTCGGGCGAGACCTTCAGACCATAAAGGTCGAGCAGGCGGGACTGGATATCCCGCACCGTCAGCCCGACGGCGCAGAGCCCGATGATCCTGGCGGCCATCCCGTCGATCCGGGCAAGGTCTTTGAACACCGGCCCGTCTTCACCAACCCGGGCTCGAAGCGGCTGTCACGGTCGCAAGGCATCGAAGATGGGGCACCGCCACAGGCAGCTCGCCGTCCTGCCCCCCTCAGCACTGCCCCCTCAGCACTGCCCCCTCAGCACTGCCCCCTCAGCACCGCCCCCTCAGCACCGCCCCCTCAGCACCCTGGTCGAGACGCCAGTCCGGCGGTTCGTCTGACCGGCTGGCGCTTCCTTGCCTTCTTCGTAGCCGAGGTGCGCTGTCAGCTCCGCGCACAGCATCCGTTCCATCAGCTTGATCTTCAGCTCTTTCATAGT
>CBDIBW010000003.1:0-12062 GCA_965277135.1 Thioclava sp.
GCGTTCATCCGTGGTCATCAGCACCGGCCAGAGATACTGGTTCCAGCCATAGACGAACATGATGATGAAGATCGCGGCCATCATCGTGCGTGACAGTGGCACGAGAATGCCGAAGAAGAATCTGACCGGGCCTGCGCCGTCGATCCGGGCGGCCTCCAGCAACTCGTCCGGGACGGATTTGAAGAATTGCCGGAAATAGAAGGTGCCCGTGGCCGAGGCCAGAAGCGGCACGATCAGCCCGGTATAGGTGTTGAGCAGGTTCAGTTTGCTCATTACCTGATAGGAGGGCATGATCCGAACTTCGAGAGGCAGCAGCAAGGTGGTGAAGATGACCCAGAACAAAAACGTGGCGAAGGGCATGCGGAAATAGACCAGCGCATAGGCCGCCATCATCGACAGCACGATCTTGCCCACGGCAAAGCCGATCCCCATGATCAGCGAGTTCATAAGCATCCGCAGGCCGGTCACCTCGCCGGTGAAACCGCCCTTGGCGGCAAGCACCTTGTGATAGGTTGCCCCACCGTCCCGGCCGGGCAGCAGAAACAGCCCGTTGGTGTGGATCTGCACGGCGGAATGGGTCGAGGACATCAACGCCAGTACCACGGGGCCGATCAGGAACAGGGCTCCGATGATCAGGATCAGGTGATCAAGAGGTTTTATCTTTTGCATCATGTCACCCGTAATGGACGCGGCGTTCGAGGAAACGGAACTGCGCCACGGTCAGCACCGCCACGACGATCATCAGGATCACCGACTGGGCCGAGGAACCGCCGATATCATTTCCTTTGAACCCGTCGAGATAGACCTTGTAAACCAGTGTGATCGGGTTGTTTGCGGGCTTGTCCTTGATGATCACGTCGATGATCCCGAACGTGTCAAACAGCGCATAGGTGATGTTGATGACCAGCAGGAAGAAGGCGGTCGGTGCCAGCAGCGGCAGTATCACGTCGTAGAACCGTCGCCAGCCCGAGCGCGCGTCGATCAGTGCCGCCTCGCGCACCGAAACGGACACGGATTGCAGTCCCGACAGGAAAAAGATGAAGTTGTAGGGGATCTGTTTCCAGACCGAGATCGTGATCAGCGCCACCGCCGTGTCCCAGTAGTTCACGCCCACTCTCAGCTCATGTCCGAACCAGCCCGCGATCCGGGTGAACGGACCAATGTGCATGTCGAACAGCATCATCCCGATCAAGGCGGCAACCGGCGGTGCGATGGCATAGACCGAGATAAGCAGCGTCTTGTAGCTGGCGGCCCCGCGGATGACCTTGTCGGCTTTGACCGCCAGCAACAGCCCCAGCCCCAGCGACAAAACCGTCACCACCAGCGCGAAGAAGGCGGTGAACCCGGCGGTCGAGAGGTAGCCTGAATTTCTCAAGACGTCCTTGTAATTGTCGAGTCCGACGAAACTGGAGCTGAGTCCGAACGGATCCTCAAGGTATAAAGACGAGGTCACGGCCTGCACCGAGGGCCAGTAGAAGAAGATCACTACAATGACGAGTTGCGGGATCAGAAAGGCCCAGGGCGTGAGGACCCGGTCGAATTGTGCACGCTTGGCGGGGGCACCCTCGGTGCTGCGCCAGAACTGCGCAAGGCGCGCCACAAGTGGCGACCGGGTTCTCGGCGAAAGCGGGGTCTGTGTCACGGGAAAACCTGCGGAATTTGGCGCATCGGATGCCGGAGACGGCACCGACCCCGGGCGAGATGCCCGGAGCCGGAAGGAGTGATCCGTCGGGAGGGGGTCAACCCGCGCTCTTGGCAAAGCGGGCGAGCAGGTCGTTGCCTTCCTTCTCGATTATCTCGAAGGATTGTTTCGGGGTGGTCTCGCCCGAGAAGATCCTGTTGAACTCGCGTTCCTCGATCGATCTGATCTGCGGATAGAAACCGAGCCGATAACCCTTGGTCCATTCGCCGCCAGGCAGCATGAGTTGCCTGATGCCCACCTCGGCCACCGGATGCTTTTCGTACCAGCCCTGTTTTCTCGCCAGTTCGTAGGCCGCCTTGGTGATCGGAACATAGCCGGTGTTCTCATGCCAGTAGACCTGGATTTCGGGCGATGTCAGGAACTCGAAGAATTGCGCAGTGCACTTGTCCTGCTCCTCAGGTCTACCAGCCATCGCAAACAGTGCCGCACCGCCGATGAAGCTTTGCATCTGGTGATCGGCAAGGCTTGCCCAATAGGGCATGAACACGGCCGAAAAGGGAGCGGTGGCCGATTTTTGCAGACCGCCGAAGCTGCCCGACGAACCGATCCACATCGCGACCTTGCCCTCCTCGAAAGGCTTGAGATTGTCTGTCCAGCCGGCACCGTAAAAGCCGTACCAGCCCTTGTCGGCCCAGGCCTTCAGCTTGTCGAACATCATCACCTGCGCCGCGTCATTGACGATCAGCCTGGTGCCCTTGACCGAGTCGTAACCGTTGTTGTTGGTTGCAAACTGCTGGTTGTTGCGCGACTTGAAGTTCTCGACCATCATCCAGGTCAGCTGCGAGGCGGTCATCGGGATGTAGCCTGCCTCCTTCAGCCCGGGTGCGATCCTCTCGAACTCTTCCCAGGTTTTCGGCGGCTCGACACCGGCCTTCTCGAAAGCCTCGGTGTTGTAATACATGATCGGTGCCGAGGAATTGAACGGCATTCCGATGAACTTGCCCGTCGAGTCGGCATAGAAATGGCGCACGCCATCAATGAAGTCGTCGCGGTTGAATGCGTAGCCTTGGGACTTGATCAGGTCTTCGGCCGGGATCGTCGCGCCCCTGGCTGCGATGATGGTGGCCGCACCGGCGTCGAACACCTGCAAGATGTTGGGCGGCTCGCCCGAACGGAAGGCGGCGATACCCGAGGACAGGGCTTCTTCATAGGTGCCCTTCGAGACCGGCGTCAGGTGGCAGGCCTGCTGACTCGCGTTGAACCTGTGCGAGATCTCGTTGATTACCTCTCCGTTGCGCCCGCCCATTCCGTGCCACCAGGTGATGTCGGTCTGGGCCAACGCCACGGTCGTGCTGAAGATCAGCGCGACCGCGGCAAAGGATGTGGATTTGAACATGAATTGCTCCAAGGTTTGGTCCGGATATGAAATAAGAGGATGCTCGCGGTTTGTAAATTTTTATTGTCATTAAGTTGAAGGAATCATGAATGGTTTCGAAGTTCACGTGGCATTGTTGCAGACCTGACGCCTGAGGAGTGTCTTTTCCCTTCCCCCCTGAGGTCATGGCGCGCGGACGCTTTGGCGGGTTCGGAGATACCCAGTTGCTCTAGAAGCGCTGCGGCGGCGCGGGTCGGGTGGCTGCGGGCAAGACGCAGCGCAAGGAATGAACGCTCTGGGAGATCGAATGGGACATGGTGCAGTAGTCCGACTTCCAGGCTGGGTGTCGCGACCGACGCCGACATGACAGCCGCGCCCAGCCCCGCCTCGACCGCCGCGCGCATTGCCTCGTTTGAAGGAAATTCCATTGCCACGCTGAAGCCTGCCACATCGACCCCCAGCGCGGTCGCGGCATGTTCGAAGGCCGAGCGCGTACCAGACCCCGCCTCGCGCCGGACCCACTCGGTTTCAGGGAGACGTGCGGGATCGAGCCGGGTCAGCCCCGCCCAGGGATGATCCGGTGCGACGACGACGATCAGCCGGTCGGCCGCAACCGGGTGGCAAACAAGATGCGGATGATCAAGCTCGTCCTCGACGAATCCCAGTTCCGCGGCTCCGGTCAGCACCGCTTCGGCCACTTGCTGGGTGTTGCCGACCCCCATGTGCAGGGCGATCCCGGAACAGGAGCGACGAAACGCGGCCAGCCGCGCGGGCAACCAGTAGCCGGCGATTGTCTGGCTCGCCTCGACCCGCAGCGTGCCGCGCAGCAGGTCGTTGAACTCGCTCAGCGCCAGTTCGGCCCGTTCGACCTGTCCGAGAATGGCGCGCGCCTCGACCAGGAGCGTGCGACCGGCCTCGGAAAGCTCGATCCGCCGCCCGATGCGGTGAAAGAGCTGCGTGTCGTAGCGTGTCTCGAGTGCGGCAATCGCGTGACTTGCAGCCGACTGCGCGATGTTGAGCGCCCGCGCGGCTTGCGTAACGTGCTGACGTTCGGCCACTTCGACGAAGATCCGCAACTGCTCGAAAGTCATCGAGTTACCTCTTATGATCTAATTTTCAGATTAATTGTATTATTATTATATATTGGATTTATTGAGCCGGTAAATCTAGTTTTTCGATATCCAATGGGAAAACACAGAGATTTGTACCATGGCGATTGACAAAACCTTTGCAGGCAGTGCCTGTCCTGCCGATCAGGGCCTTGCCCGGGTCGTGCGCAACTTCACACCGAACTGGTTTACAGTGACCATGGGGACGGGCGCGCTGGCGCTCACCTTGAACCTTTACCCGGTGCCGATCCCGGGCCTGCACAACGTGGCCGAAGCACTGTGGCTCGTGAACATCGCGCTCTACACGCTCTTCACGCTGCTCTATGTCGGGCGGTGGGTGATCTATCCGACGGAGGCGGTGAGGATCTTTCGCCATCCGGTGATGTCGATGTTCTTCGGCGCGATCCCGATGGGGCTTGCAACGATCACCAACGGCTTCCTTGCCTTCGGCATCGTCCGGTTCGGGCCTGTCGCGGTGCAGATCGCCAATATGCTCTGGTGGCTCGATGCCGCGATGTCCGTGACCTGCGGGCTGGCGATTCCGTATTTCATGTTCACCCGCCAGGCTCACAGCGTGGAAAAACTGACCGCAGTCTGGCTTCTGCCGATCGTCGCCGCCGAGGTCACTGCGGCCAGCGGAGCGCTTCTCGTGCCGCATCTCGGGGCTGCGCAGGGTTATGCCGTGCTGCTTATCAGCTACGCGCTCTGGGCCTATTCGGTGCCGCTGGCCATGAGCGTGCTGGTGCTGCTTTTCCTGCGCCTCGTTCTGCACCGCCTGCCCGAGCGTGATCTGGGCGCGTCGGGCTGGCTGGCGCTGGGGCCGATCGGCACCGGGGCGCTGGGACTCGTGCTGCTGGGCAACGACGCGCCGGCGGTATTCGCGGCGCAGGGGATGGCGGCCGTCGGACAGGTGGCGCAAGGTGTCGGTATCCTGGGCGGGCTCGTGCTCTGGGGTTACGGTATCTGGTGGCTGAGCCTCGCGGCGATCAAGACGCTGCGCTACCTGACTGGCGAGGGGCTGCCCTTCAATCTGGGCTGGTGGGGCTTCACCTTCCCGTTGGCGGTCTACACGCTGGGCACGCTGGCACTGGCCGAGGCGACGCATTTCATTCTCTTCACCGTTGTTGGGGGCGTGCTGGCCACATGCCTTACGCTCTTCTGGGTCATCGTCTCCACGCGAACATTGCGCGGTGCCTGGTCGGGGACGCTGTTTCAGTCGCCCTGCCGTACCAGTGGTCCCTGGTCCGCGCATTTCGAGGCAGATGTCGTGTAGTGCTCGTTCAAGCATGGGTACTGTCGCAAAGTTTTGTTTTCGATCGGCCTGTATTATGTCCGCGCTGTCAGGGAGTTACCCCGACGCAATGCGAACAGATTGATGCGGCTGCGTATTCCTGCAATCCGTCTGTTTGAAAAAAGGGGACCGAGAATGGTCGTTTTGAACCGGATTTACACCCGCACTGGCGATGCCGGGCAGACCGCGCTGGCGAACGGGATGCGCGTGCCCAAGAACAGCGAGCGCGTCGCCGCCTATGGCACTGTGGACGAGTTGAACGCAACTTGCGGCCTGGCGCGGCTGCACGCGGCGGACGAGGCGGGCGAGGCGGGCGAGGCAATCGCGCGCATTCAGAATGAGCTGTTCGATTTGGGCGCGGATCTGTCGCGCCCGGATATGAAGCGCGATTCCGAGGCCGGTTACCCTGTGCTGCGCATGGTCGAGTCGCAGGTCACCCGGTTGGAGGCCGAAATCGACACAATGAATGTGCGCCTTGAGGCGCTACGCAGCTTCATCCTGCCTGGCGGCACACCGCTTGGCGCGCATCTGCACCTTTGCCGCACCGTCTCGCGGCGGGCGGAGCGCAAGGCGGTCTCCCTCGCCGCGATCGAAGAGGTGAACCCCTGGGCGGTAAAATATCTCAATCGCCTGTCGGACTGGTTCTTTGTTGCCGCCCGCATTGCCAATGACGAGGGCAGGGCCGACATCCTGTGGACCCCCGGCGCAACCCGTTAGTACTACAGTTGCATATTTTTGCAAATCATGATTCTTTCCTTCGTCACAAGGGGAGATGTTATGTCGGTGTCGAGTTGGTCAGGAACAGCCTTGCATTGGCAGGGGGAGCTTTCATCGTTGGCCGCGCTCTTCCAGCAGTCGGCGCAACCCTATGTGCTGGCGGTGCGTTCGAACCACGATCTGCGTTTTGTCAGCGCGCAAGGCTTGCTCCAGACGGACCCGAAGACAATCGCGCAGGATCTTGACGCTGGCGCCTGGAAGCCGCGGCCGGCAGGCGAGGGGACCAAGGGCGTGCGGCTCTACGACCGGGCGCGGGTCGCCTTTTCTGGCCAAGCTGTCCGCCGAATTGAAGCAAAACGCCTTCAGTACAGCGAACGAAACGAGGCCATACAGCCGTCTCGCCGGCTGAATGTCAGAGACTGTCGGATATTTTGTGCTGTGACGTCCTTTATCAGGCCATTGGGAAGCGGTGTTCGAACATGATTGCGAGCCGAGATCTGACAGACGTGCCATTCGCGGACCGGGCGCTTTCACTCGGTTGATGTAGCATTGAGCGCCAGATAGATCAATTTCGCTGCGGCGTCGTCGCTCGGGAAGTGGCCACGCGTTCGGACGGCGCGCCGGATTTTCGAGTTCAAGGCCTCAATGGCATTCGTGGTGTAGATCAGCTTACGCACTTCGGGCGGGAATGGGGTCACTTTCGGGGAGAAGGCAAAGAGACCTCGATGACATGGCCGGTGCAACTCGGAGAGGACGAATACTGGCCCCAACTGACCGAGGCCGGAGCCGCCAACCTGAAGGGGATCTTCGACGAAGGCGTGAACGCCCTCGTTACCGAAGTCCCAGACCCGCGCGAACGCGGGATGGCCTTCTTCCTGTTCGGCGCGTTGCAACAATTCTATTTCGACGGAAACAAGCGCACGTCGCGCTTCATGAGTTCGCCCTGAACAACTTTTATCCGGCTGATTTTGCTTGAGAATGATGTGATATTGCTGGGTGCTGCCTGCAAGGTTTTGTATTATCCCGGCAGGAACCCTGCAATTTCGAGCCGTGATATGAAGCCGAGAAAGCCGCTCCCGGAACAAGACGATCTCCTGCGCGCCCGCCTGGTCGAGATGATCGACATGCGCCACGAGCTGGTGAAACTTGCCCCCCTGATCGACTGGGAGGTCTTTGAGCGGGAATGGGCCGGGTTCTTTCCGTCCCACACCGGTCGCCCGGCGACGTTGACGCGCCTGGTTGCCGGACTCCTTTACCTGCAACATGCCCTATGCACTTTCGGACGAGGCGGTCGTGGCACGATGGGCCGAGAACCCGTATTGGCAGCACTTCTGCGGCGAGACGTTCTTTCAGCACCGTCTGCCGCTTGATCCCTCATCCCTGACCCGGTGGCGCAAGCGGATCGGCGAGGAGGGTGTTGAATGGATGCTGACCCAGACGATCGAGGCCGGGAAACGCGCCGGGGTGGTGAAGCGCAGCGATCTCAAGCAGGTCACGGTCGATACCACGGTGATGGAAAAGAACATCGCCCACCCGACGGATGCCCGGCTGTATGAGGCGGCGCGGCGCAAGCTGGTCGGGCTGGCTCGCGAAGCCGGGATCGTCCTGCGCCAGAACTACAACCGTCTTGGGCCTCGGCTGGCCGGTCAGGTTGGGCGCTACGCCCATGCCCGCCAGTTCAAGCGGATGCGCAAGGCGTTGCGCCGGCTCAAGGGCTACACCGGCCGCGTGCTGCGCGACATCGAGAGGCAACTGGGTAAGGTTCCGGAGGGGGCGCTGAGAGAGCGCCTGGTGGGGATGATCGCGCTGGTGAACCGGCTGTTGGCGCAGAAGCCGAAGGACAAGAAGAAACTCTACAGCCTGCATGAAACCGGCGGTGGACTGCATCTCCAAGGGCAAGGCGCACAAGAGGTACGAGTTCGGAACCAAGGTCAGCGTGGCCACGACCAACCGGGGCGGCTTCGTGGTCGGGATGCGGGCGCTGCCGGGTAACCCTTACGACGGCCACACGCTGCACGAGGCGCTGGAACAGGTCGAGATCCTGACCGACCTGAGGCCAGAGTTGGCCTTTGTCGACCGCGGATACCGCGGGCATGGCGTGCAGAATGTGAAGGTTTTCATCAGTGGCGCAAAGCGAGGTGTCACCAGGACGATCGCCAAACTCCTGCGACGGCGCAGCGCCATTGAACCAATGATCGGGCACATGAAGAACGACGGTCGACTGACGCGAAGCACCCTGAAAGGAACCGACGGCGACGCTCTGTTCGCCGTGCTCTGCGGCTGCGGTCACAACATTCGCATGATCCTGAGACACCTGAGGGAGATCTTGTGCCGGTTGATCCGGGCTCTCACCTCGCTCCGACAGACCACCACCGCTGAAACGGCCTTCGTCGGGCCGTCTCAGATCGCCAACGTGCCAATCTGAAACCCTTGTTCAGGGACGGACTCATGATGAACGGCGTTCTCATGTCGCATGGCTTCGACGCTATTTCGGTGCCTGCGAAGCGAGCGCAAGAATTCAACGAGAATATGGTCCGTTTCTATCTTGGCCGGGATGCAACGGAAATGGTGCACTTCCTGATCGACTGTCAGCCGAGGAATGCATCAACCCCGAAACCTGCCCCGTTGCCCAGTTCCGGGCCATCAATGTAAGGAGAATACCACTCATGGCAAAACCGATTACCAAAACGGAGTTGATCGCTGACGTCGCCGAGCGGAGCGGTATCAGCAAAGCGCAGGCCGGAGAGGCGCTCGACGCTGTTGCCGCGTCAATCTCAGCCCAGCTTGTGCTCGGGAATGCAGTCGCGCTTCCGGGGCTGGCAAAGTTCGAGACGCGCTACCGCCCAGCCCGTCAGGTTCGCAATGTCGCTACCGGCGAAATGATGGACAAAGAGGCGGATCGGGCGGTGAAGATTACCACACTGACCGGAATCAAAACCGCTGTGAATGGGTGAGGGACGAATGATGAAAAAATTCATGCCGCTGGGTAATATGAACCCACCTCATGCAGGAAAAGGTGAAGCAGCTTTCCGAAGGGGTTGAAACCGCCCCTTGTTTACCGGAGACCCAGAAGTAAGGATACTGGGTCATGGGAAAGACGAAGAACGGAACACGTTATTCAGAGGAACTCCGCGCCAGAGCGGTTCGGATGGTTTTGGCTCACGAGAGCGAATACGCGAGCAGATCGGCAGCAATCTTGTCGATCTCTCAGAAGGTTTGATGCAGCAGGGTGGACCTGTCACGTATTTGTGCCGCTCCGAGTGGCTCGTTTAGGCCATTTGGGGTTCGAAGGCGAAGGGGCTTTTGCCTCCCAATGCTGAGTGCCGACGGCGTGGGTTATAGAAGCCGTTGATGTATTGGAAGATGGCCGTCTCAGCCTGTCGGCGGGTTTCCCAAGGGCGTCGCCAGATCAGCTCGGCCTTGATGGTTTTGAAGAAGGTCTCGACTGCAGCGTTGTCATAACAGTTACCCTTGCCGCTCATCGACACCTTGAACCCATGCTCGCGCAGGATTTTCTGGTAGTCATGCGAACAGTATTGGCTGGCGCGATCGCTGTGGAAGATGCAGCCCTTGGGCGGTGACCGCACAGCGATGACCATTTTTAGCGCCCGGATCGCCAGGTCGCGCTTCATGCGGTTACTGACCGCCCAGCCGATGACGCGCCGGGCATGCAGATCAAGGATGACAGCGAGATACAGCCACCCCTCACGGGTCCAGACGTAGCTGATAACGCCCGCCCATTTCTGGTCGGGCCGATCCGCCGTGAAGTTACGGTCCAGCAGGTTCGGGGCGATATTGAACGTGTGGTCGCTGTCCGTCGTCACTTTGAATTTTCTCGTTCTTTCAACGACAATCCCGTTCTCACGCATTTAGCCGTCCAACCCTGCGATGCCCAACATCTACACCGACCTCCTTCAACTCTTCGGTCATTCGTGGCCTGCCCGGATCGACGGAATGGCCGCCAGGATCATCGGGCTCTGCGCCGCCGGGCTGACGGTGCGGGATATCCAGTCCCGCCTGCTCGACCTTTATGGTCTGAAGGTCTCGCCCGACCTGATCAGCCGGGTCACCGACGCCGTCCTGAACGAGGTCCGGGACTGGCAGAGCCGGGCACCGGAGCGGATGTATCCGATTCGTGATCTTCGACGCCCTACGGGTGAAGATCCGCGATGCCGACAGCCGGACGGTGAAGATCGAGCCAGCGCGTCGCCATCGGTTCGAGACCGCTGGCGAGGGGCCGTGTATGTCGCCCTCGGCGTCACCCGCGACGTCACCCGCGACGGCTTGCGCGAGGTCTTGGGCCTGTGGATCGCCGGAAACGAAGGAGCCAGGTTCTGGCTCCCGGTGATGAACGCGCTGAAGACCCGAGGCACGCAGGACATCCTGATCGCGATCGTCGATGGGCTGAAGGGCTTTCCCGAGGCCATCACCGCCGCCTTACCGGAGGCCATGGTCCAGACCCTGAACTTCTGCTCCTGGAAGGACCGCAAGGCCGTGGCTGCCGATCTGCGCCGGATCCACGGGGCCGCAACCGCCGATCTGGCCGCCGCCGAGATCGACGATTTCGAGGAGAAATGGGCCGGGAAACATGCCTCGATCACCCAGGCCTGGCGCCGGGCCTGGCGCCGGGCCCGGGCCGAGGTGATCCCGTTCCGTGGCTTCGATCCGGCGATCGCAAGAGCATCTACACGACCAATGCCATCGAGAGCCTGAACCGTGTGATCGGGAAATCCATCAAGACGCGCGGCTCATTCCCGACGGACGAGGCGGCGACCAAGCTGATCTACCTCGCCATCCGCAACGTGTTGCCCTCGTAGCTTGGCCTTCGCGGCGTGAGGCCAAACTGACGTAGGCAGACTTTATATTCGTTGACAGTCACAGGTATCACCTTGGATTATGCAATCTGTTCTGCTGTGGTTCCGTAATGTATCCGGTTTGACTGCAATGCCCCTATTTTATCGAACAAATTGTCATCTTTGAAAACATCAATATTCACACCAAACTTCACTTCCAAAATATCCTTGATCGCCTGCTTCGTGTTGTGCTCAAGCTCGGCCTTGTCTCGACCGTGGACATACAATCCTTTCAGGTCTTCACTAACAGCGATGAGCAGTCCGGTGCCTTCGTGTTGCATTATGTCAACGGCAATTTATGGGGTGCTTTTTGCATTGCTCGCGTGTCCTCCAACATTTCATCAAAAAATGAACATTGCGTTCGTGGTCATACGACACACCACCTGATCACATGATGAAGAGATGAAGGCGCTTTTACTGGCCGTGGCGGCCCTGCTTGGGGCAAGCGCGCCTGCTCCTGCCGAGGTCGGAGACGGTGTTATCGCAATATGCGGAGCATCAAAAGGGTATGCACATTACTTCGGGGACAAGCCCGTTTGGATTGAAGATGGCATATCAAAAGGATCTATAATTCTTGTGAAATATGGAAAAGAATGGGATATTCAATTCAAAGACACTCTTAACCAATATTTTGGTTACAAGAATTACAGGAGTCCCAAAGATGAAGGCTTTTCCATTGTCAAAATTGTGAAGACCGATCAATTTATAACTGTCGGCTCTTTCAGTACAACCGACACAGAAATATACACATTCGACTTGAAAAACCATGAGGTTGCATGGTCAATCAACAAGATATGGACTTTTCCAAGAGTAGCAGCCTTGCATGCGAAATGTGAATATGTGAAACAAGGAGAATGACATGAGAACGTTTCTGCTTGCCGCCGTAGCGACGCTGTCGATCGGGCTGAATACGCAGGCCGCAAGGGCGGATGGGGAACGTTAGAACTATTAATGGTTTTGACTTGAGAACCTATTGTAACGGTCCCGAAGGAGGCCAGGGTTTTACTGCGTGTGAATTTTACGCTGGGGGAATCTTTGAGGGCTTGATGAGTGGAGTTATGTTTAATGCTGCACC
>CBDIBW010000004.1:0-172702 GCA_965277135.1 Thioclava sp.
CGAAAGCTGCCAAGCCATTGAATTCAATGGTTCCTTCCTGGCGGAAATCGTATGCTGGCGGGCGTTGGCCTCGCAAGATCGCCAGCGACAGGGCGGTTTTTTGGGAAGCCAGGTTGCCAGGTTTCCGCCCGTGATTCCACAAAACCAACGTGAATTCAAACGCTTGAGTGGCTTCCCGGGGTGGATCCCGGGTGGACTCCGGAAGCCACTTGCGGAGTCCGGCATCCACCTGAGATGTCCTGAAACCGGCATGAAATCAAATGCTTGTCTGGCTTCCCGGGGTGGACACCAGGTGGATCCCGGAGTCCACCAAGGATCCACTTTCGGGATCCGGCCGGATCCAGCCCGTGAGCGCCACATATCCCGAAATCCGCGTGAATTCAAACCCTTGACCGTCCGCACGGGGTGGATGCCGGGTGGACTCCGGAAGCCACCCGGAAGCCAACCGGGATCCACCTGGAAGCCACTCCCAGAGTCCACCCCGGCGGAGGCCGATCACCCCTTGACAGGAGACTTGCCCATGACGCTGCCCATGACACTGCGTTTTTCACCCGAGCGGATCGAGACCTGGCCGCTGGCCAAGCTCCAGTCTTACGCGAGGAACGCCAAGGGGCACGGGCCCGAGCAGGTGGCGAAGATCGCCGCCAGCATGGCCGAGTTCGGCTGGACCGTGCCCTGCCTTGTGGCCGGGGATGGCGAGCTGATCGCCGGGCACGGGCGCGTCCTGGCCGCGACACAGCTTGGGCTGACCGAGGCGCCGGTGATCGTGCTCGGGCACCTGTCCATTATGTGGGTGGCGATGATCTGATTGCCTTGTTGAACCATTATAGACTTCCAATCACATCGGGAGGCACAATTCAAAAAACAGAGATTGAAGATATTTCCAAAAGGGCTTCATCGACTGTCAAACAGGTGGATAGCCTTTTGAAGGCTGACGCCGGTCTGGTTGTCGTTCCAACAGTTGCCGATATCTCCCAAACTCCCGGCATACTGTATCAGATAGCCAAAACGGTAAGATTGGATGCTGATGCGATGAGAACATTAATGGATTTGTTGAGAAAAACGGATATTGATCCAGATACAGGGATTGATGAAGTTATTGAAATGATCGAGAAGGCCCAAGCAATTAATTGCAGCCCAAAAGCCCCTCTTGACCGGACGGTTTGTTATCGGCAATTTGATTTAATTAAATCAATGTTTAAGAATTTTTCTACCCGTGCGGCACAATACTCAAAATATTGGAACGATTTCGCGGACGATGATCTGACGGCTACTGGTGGCAACATCATGCGCGTTGATTTCCATAAGCTGTTCAAGGAGATTGCAAAAGATCCAAACAAGTATGGTTTTTCCAAAAAACTCCTGGCGGTATCTTGTCCGCTGGATGACAAGGGTGAGGCTGTCCATGCACAGCACTGCCACTCCAAAGATGGAAAGGGATTCAAACCCAAGGATGACGATGGTTATGCCTATGCTTTCTCGGACCCTCTTCATCCCAGTCCGGAAATGCAATCAATCATGAATGACTATACTGTATCCGTGTATGATGCCCCGATACAGGTGTTAGTCCGTCCTGAACAAGGGTTTCAGATTGGCACGTTGGCGATCTGAGACGGCCCGACGAAGGCCGTTTCAGCGGTGGTGGTCTGTCGGAGCGAGGTGAGAGCCCGGATCAACCGGCACAAGATCTCCCTCAGGTGTCTCAGGATCATGCGAATGTTGTGACCGCAGCCGCAGAGCACGGCGAACAGAGCGTCGCCGTCGGTTCCTTTCAGGGTGCTTCGCGTCAGTCGACCGTCGTTCTTCATGTGCCCGATCATTGGTTCAATGGCGCTGCGCCGTCGCAGGAGTTTGGCGATCGTCCTGGTGACACCTCGCTTTGCGCCACTGATGAAAACCTTCACATTCTGCACGCCATGCCCGCGGTATCCGCGGTCGACAAAGGCCAACTCTGGCCTCAGGTCGGTCAGGATCTCGACCTGTTCCAGCGCCTCGTGCAGCGTGTGGCCGTCGTAAGGGTTACCCGGCAGCGCCCGCATCCCGACCACGAAGCCGCCCCGGTTGGTCGTGGCCACGCTGACCTTGGTTCCGAACTCGTACCTCTTGTGCGCCTTGCCCTTGGAGATGCAGTCCACCGCCGGTTCATGCAGGCTGTAGAGTTTCTTCTTGTCCTTCGGCTTCTGCGCCAACAGCCGGTTCACCAGCGCGATCATCCCCACCAGGCGCTCTCTCAGCGCCCCCTCCGGAACCTTACCCAGTTGCCTCTCGATGTCGCGCAGCACGCGGCCGGTGTAGCCCTTGAGCCGGCGCAACGCCTTGCGCATCCGCTTGAACTGGCGGGCATGGGCGTAGCGCCCAACCTGACCGGCCAGCCGAGGCCCAAGACGGTTGTAGTTCTGGCGCAGGACGATCCCGGCTTCGCGAGCCAGCCCGACCAGCTTGCGCCGCGCCGCCTCATACAGCCGGGCATCCGTCGGGTGGGCGATGTTCTTTTCCATCACCGTGGTATCGACCGTGACCTGCTTGAGATCGCTGCGCTTCACCACCCCGGCGCGTTTCCCGGCCTCGATCGTCTGGGTCAGCATCCATTCAACACCCTCCTCGCCGATCCGCTTGCGCCACCGGGTCAGGGATGAGGGATCAAGCGGCAGACGGTGCTGAAAGAACGTCTCGCCGCAGAAGTGCTGCCAATACGGGTTCTCGGCCCATCGTGCCACGACCGCCTCGTCCGAAAGTGCATAGGCATGTTGCAGGTAAAGGAGTCCGGCAACCAGGCGCGTCAACGTCGCCGGGCGACCGGTGTGGGACGGAAAGAACCCGGCCCATTCCCGCTCAAAGACCTCCCAGTCGATCAGGGGGGCAAGTTTCACCAGCTCGTGGCGCATGTCGATCATCTCGACCAGGCGGGCGCGCAGGAGATCGTCTTGTTCCGGGAGCGGCTTTCTCGGCTTCATATCACGGCTCGAAATTGCAGGGTTCCTGCCGGGATAATACAAAACCTTGCAGGCAGCACCCAGCAATATCACATCATTCTCAAGCAAAATCAGCCGGATAAAAGTTGTTCAGGGCGAACGTGTTAAGCCTAGGCTCAGAATTGGCCGGGTTCTCGCAAGACAGTCAAAGCACGCTTGACAGCCGTTTCGAACAGTTTCACGCCGGTAAACATCGTTTTCATGCATTCAGTCTGTTCCTCGGTTCGGACAACCATGTCAAGGATTTGGAAAACGATACCGAGATAGTTCCACATGATGCCCTGACCATTGGGGAGGACTATCAGTTCAGCGATAACGCGATGATCGGTGTGCTTTTCTCTCATTCAATCGGATATCAACGTCCGTTCGCCAATTTTCACTACAGCGCCAAAGGTATTGCGCTCTCGGCCTTTGGTGCGCTGGACCTGTTTGACCATGCCTATGTGAATGCCGATATAGCTTATGCTAGGATGAGTTTTTCCAATATCAATCGCGACATCAAGCTGGGAGATGTGGTGCGCACCGAGACATCGGCGGCTGGCACATCCGGCATCTATTGGGGAGTGCGCATGGCGGTCGGATATGATTTTCCGTTCTCCCCGACCTGGACCATCGGCCCCATGGCAAAGCTTTCTTACGGTCATGTCTTCGTCAATGGTTATGCCGAAGACGGTTACGCTCGTCACGCTACAGAAGAGACAACAAGCACTTCGATGCATTTTACTCGGCAGAGATGTAACCTGCGGGAGGGATCATTGGGACTTCGGCTGAATGGTCAGTTCAGCCGGTTCAATATATATGGAAAGGTAAGCTACAAACGCAAATTGGGCGATAACACCTGTCATATCCATGCCGCGATCAGTGGCACCGGGACGCAATTCAGTCCCCTTCAGGGTCGGCAGGATAAATCCTCGATAGTTCTGGTGGCTGGGGGGAACATGCAGCTGGACGAGCATTCGGTGGCTTTTGCCAATGTGCGCCGAGAGACTCAGCAATACAGGCTGAACCTTGGATTCACATACACATTTTAGGAGGATCGAGACATAGGGTCCGGTCTGTTTGGGGGTTTTCTTTGGTCTTGTCTTCCAGCCCGTAGCTGGCCTCCCCGTAATTGGTCCGTCCTGAACAAGGGTTTCAGATTGGCACGTTGGCGATCTGAGACGGCCCGACGAAGGCCGTTTCAGCGGTGGTGGTCTGTCGGAGCGAGGTGAGAGCCCGGATCAACCGGCACAAGATCTCCCTCAGGTGTCTCAGGATCATGCGAATGTTGTGACCGCAGCCGCAGAGCACGGCGAACAGAGCGTCGCCGTCGGTTCCTTTCAGGGTGCTTCGCGTCAGTCGACCGTCGTTCTTCATGTGCCCGATCATTGGTTCAATGGCGCTGCGCCGTCGCAGGAGTTTGGCGATCGTCCTGGTGACACCTCGCTTTGCGCCACTGATGAAAACCTTCACATTCTGCACGCCATGCCCGCGGTATCCGCGGTCGACAAAGGCCAACTCTGGCCTCAGGTCGGTCAGGATCTCGACCTGTTCCAGCGCCTCGTGCAGCGTGTGGCCGTCGTAAGGGTTACCCGGCAGCGCCCGCATCCCGACCACGAAGCCGCCCCGGTTGGTCGTGGCCACGCTGACCTTGGTTCCGAACTCGTACCTCTTGTGCGCCTTGCCCTTGGAGATGCAGTCCACCGCCGGTTCATGCAGGCTGTAGAGTTTCTTCTTGTCCTTCGGCTTCTGCGCCAACAGCCGGTTCACCAGCGCGATCATCCCCACCAGGCGCTCTCTCAGCGCCCCCTCCGGAACCTTACCCAGTTGCCTCTCGATGTCGCGCAGCACGCGGCCGGTGTAGCCCTTGAGCCGGCGCAACGCCTTGCGCATCCGCTTGAACTGGCGGGCATGGGCGTAGCGCCCAACCTGACCGGCCAGCCGAGGCCCAAGACGGTTGTAGTTCTGGCGCAGGACGATCCCGGCTTCGCGAGCCAGCCCGACCAGCTTGCGCCGCGCCGCCTCATACAGCCGGGCATCCGTCGGGTGGGCGATGTTCTTTTCCATCACCGTGGTATCGACCGTGACCTGCTTGAGATCGCTGCGCTTCACCACCCCGGCGCGTTTCCCGGCCTCGATCGTCTGGGTCAGCATCCATTCAACACCCTCCTCGCCGATCCGCTTGCGCCACCGGGTCAGGGATGAGGGATCAAGCGGCAGACGGTGCTGAAAGAACGTCTCGCCGCAGAAGTGCTGCCAATACGGGTTCTCGGCCCATCGTGCCACGACCGCCTCGTCCGAAAGTGCATAGGCATGTTGCAGGTAAAGGAGTCCGGCAACCAGGCGCGTCAACGTCGCCGGGCGACCGGTGTGGGACGGAAAGAACCCGGCCCATTCCCGCTCAAAGACCTCCCAGTCGATCAGGGGGGCAAGTTTCACCAGCTCGTGGCGCATGTCGATCATCTCGACCAGGCGGGCGCGCAGGAGATCGTCTTGTTCCGGGAGCGGCTTTCTCGGCTTCATATCACGGCTCGAAATTGCAGGGTTCCTGCCGGGATAATACAAAACTTTGCAGGCAGCACCCAGCAATATCACATCATTCTCAAGCAAAATCAGCCGGATAAAAGTTGTTCAGGGCGAACTAATTGGTCCGTCCTGAACAAGGGTTTCAGATTGGCACGTTGGCGATCTGAGACGGCCCGACGAAGGCCGTTTCAGCGGTGGTGGTCTGTCGGAGCGAGGTGAGAGCCCGGATCAACCGGCACAAGATCTCCCTCAGGTGTCTCAGGATCATGCGAATGTTGTGACCGCAGCCGCAGAGCACGGCGAACAGAGCGTCGCCGTCGGTTCCTTTCAGGGTGCTTCGCGTCAGTCGACCGTCGTTCTTCATGTGCCCGATCATTGGTT
The DNA here is from genome assembly GCA_965277135.1 of Thioclava sp. Taxonomy (GTDB): domain Bacteria; phylum Pseudomonadota; class Alphaproteobacteria; order Rhodobacterales; family Rhodobacteraceae; genus Thioclava. Next base: position 5,859 of record CBDIBW010000004.1, read on the forward strand.
CAATGGCGCTGCGCCGTCGCAGGAGTTTGGCGATCGTCCTGGTGACACCTCGCTTTGCGCCACTGATGAAAACCTTCACATTCTGCACGCCATGCCCGCGGTATCCGCGGTCGACAAAGGCCAACTCTGGCCTCAGGTCGGTCAGGATCTCGACCTGTTCCAGCGCCTCGTGCAGCGTGTGGCCGTCGTAAGGGTTACCCGGCAGCGCCCGCATCCCGACCACGAAGCCGCCCCGGTTGGTCGTGGCCACGCTGACCTTGGTTCCGAACTCGTACCTCTTGTGCGCCTTGCCCTTGGAGATGCAGTCCACCGCCGGTTCATGCAGGCTGTAGAGTTTCTTCTTGTCCTTCGGCTTCTGCGCCAACAGCCGGTTCACCAGCGCGATCATCCCCACCAGGCGCTCTCTCAGCGCCCCCTCCGGAACCTTACCCAGTTGCCTCTCGATGTCGCGCAGCACGCGGCCGGTGTAGCCCTTGAGCCGGCGCAACGCCTTGCGCATCCGCTTGAACTGGCGGGCATGGGCGTAGCGCCCAACCTGACCGGCCAGCCGAGGCCCAAGACGGTTGTAGTTCTGGCGCAGGACGATCCCGGCTTCGCGAGCCAGCCCGACCAGCTTGCGCCGCGCCGCCTCATACAGCCGGGCATCCGTCGGGTGGGCGATGTTCTTTTCCATCACCGTGGTATCGACCGTGACCTGCTTGAGATCGCTGCGCTTCACCACCCCGGCGCGTTTCCCGGCCTCGATCGTCTGGGTCAGCATCCATTCAACACCCTCCTCGCCGATCCGCTTGCGCCACCGGGTCAGGGATGAGGGATCAAGCGGCAGACGGTGCTGAAAGAACGTCTCGCCGCAGAAGTGCTGCCAATACGGGTTCTCGGCCCATCGTGCCACGACCGCCTCGTCCGAAAGTGCATAGGCATGTTGCAGGTAAAGGAGTCCGGCAACTAGGCGCGTCAACGTCGCCGGGCGACCGGTGTGGGACGGAAAGAACCCGGCCCATTCCCGCTCAAAGACCTCCCAGTCGATCAGGGGGGCAAGTTTCACCAGCTCGTGGCGCATGTCGATCATCTCGACCAGGCGGGCGCGCAGGAGATCGTCTTGTTCCGGGAGCGGCTTTCTCGGCTTCATATCACGGCTCGAAATTGCAGGGTTCCTGCCGGGATAATACAAAACCTTGCAGGCAGCACCCAGCAATATCACATCATTCTCAAGCAAAATCAGCCGGATAAAAGTTGTTCAGGGCGAACTATCGTAAGCCCTTCGCGCGCCCGCACCTCCAAAACCTTCTCACGGAATTTCAATGCATAAGTCATACAATAAATATAATCAAATTATAATGCCTTGGCTATAGTTCAGGACATTGCCGGTTTTATGCATCCAACAGCGTTGCTGGCGCGTGACTGGGAAGACCTCTTCCAGAGCCGCCCAGAAGGAGCTACTGTCAAATCTGGTGCCCCATCGTTCCTCATGCAGGGCCTTGTTGCACATATCAGTGAGCGGGATTCACCTCGGGCATCCTGATGGTTAGATTGATGGCATGCCAAAGCCTGCCACCACCTGCTATCGCACGACGAACTGGTCTGACTATAAGGCTTCGCTAAAGCGGCGAGGATCTTTGTCAGTCTGGTTCGATCCGGAACTGTCCTGGCAGGCAGACCGAAGTGGCAAGCGCGGCCACCCCGAGACCTTCTCCGACAGTGCGCTCCAGACCTGCCTGACGCTGAAAGTGCTGTTCGGCCTTCCGCTTCGTCAGACCGTCGGTTTGGTGGCGAGCCTGATTGAGATGGCGGGGCTGGACTGGCCCGTTCCGGATTATTCGACGCTGTGTCGCCGTCAGGCTCGGATCCCGGTGCAGATCCCGTATCGACGCTCCGACCAGCCGCTGAACTTGCTGATCGACAGCACCGGGATCCGCTTTCGAGGTGATGGAGAGTGGCTTTCGCGCAAGCATGGCGTGACGCGCAGGCGCGAATGGCGGAAGGTGCATCTGGCGATGGACACGGCGACGGGCGATATCCGCGCGGTCGAATTCACCTCGAGCAGGCAGGGCGATAGCCCGATCCTGCCGGAGTTGCTATCGCAGATCCCAGCCTCCAAGGACATCGAGGCAGTCACTGCCGATGGAGCCTGTGACACGCGCCGCTGCCATGCGGCGATCCTCGAACACGGCGCAGAACCGATCATTCCGATCCGTCGCAATGGTCGAGCGTGGAAGCCGGACTGCCCCGCCGCGATCTCGCGAAACGAGATCCTGCGAGCGACGCGATGTCTGGGTCGAGCGATCTGGAAGAAATGGACAGGCTACCACGCTCGAAGTTGCGTCGAAGCCCAAATGAACCGCCTCAAGCTGTTCGGCGAGCGGATCATGTCACGTGACCCCAACCGCCAGACCGCCGAAATCCAGATCCGCATCGCCATCATGAACCGCTGCTCGGCTCTCGGGAGGGCCGAGAGCAAAGCCATCGCCTGAAGGCGGGGAAAGGGGGACATTCGCTCTGTCGTGCGATGAGCGCAACAAGGCCAATTCAATTACGCAGTGTGTTGATCCGTCTGATAGGCTCTGTTGCACAAATCGGGGTTTGAGCGGACTTCCCCTTTCCCCGGATGGACTTGTCCTGCGGGCTGTGTAACGGGTATGCCAAGAGCGGTGTAGCGGTTCAGCACGGCAATCCGGATCTGGAGTTCAGCGACTTGCCGGTCGCAGTCTCGGGCCATGAGACCTTGGCCGAGGCGTTTTACACAGTTCATCTTCGTCTCTGCTCATCTTCGTCTCTGCGCGACTTCTGCGGTGATAGCCGGTCAGTTTTCGCCAGAGTGCCCGTCCAGGATATTTGCAGGCCCTCACAGCTTCGTTTCGCGCGATAGCTCCCGCCATAGCTCCCGCCGTGGTTGGCTTCCAAAGTTGGGCATTTTTGCGCGGCGGGATGATCGCTGCGGCCCCGCGCGCGGCAATACTATTGTGGCATCTGCGTGTGTCATAAGCCCCATCAGCGGTGACCGTTGCAATCTCTTGGGCGGGCGGGATCTGGTCCGGCAGGTCGGCCAGCATTGGGGCATCGCCGATGTTGCTTGTGGTGACACCGACCGCGCGGATCTCCAGTGTTTCCTCGTCGATTCCGAGAGGCAGCTTGCGCCAAAGGCGCTTCTTTGGCCCACCGTGCTGACGGGCATTCCACTCCCCTTCACCTTCCGCTTTGATCCCGGTCGCGTCGATCAGAAGGGGCAAAGGACCCGTCCCTCCGCGATAGGGGATGGCGACGTTCCGCGTCTTCTGCCGGCGACACAGGGGGCTGAAGTCCGGCACTTTCCAGTTTAGCCCGGCCAGCCGCAACAAGCTTTCGACGAACCCGGTCGTCTGGCGCAGGGGCATGCCGAACAGGACCTTCATCGTGAGACAAATCTGGATCGCCGCGTCGCTGAACTCAGGCTACCGCCCGCGCTTGCCGGGCGGAACCGCATGCCAGGCCATCTCGGGATCAAACCAGATCGACAGCGAACCGCGCTGCTTCAGCGCCGTGTTGTACGAAGGCCAGTTCCGGGTCTTGTACCTCGTAGGGGACCAACTGCTCATGATCACAGCCTACCACGCTGGATTTAAACAGGGAATCACTCACACCAGTTGTGCAACAAAGCCTCAAAGCCTGCAAGGTCGGCTCCAGCACGCTCTTCCAGCCGTCCGCGGCTTGTGAACATTGCCGGGCCGGAGCGCGCAGCGTTCCAGCATGCCGAACTGGTTGAACAGGAAGAGCGGGTGGTAGCAGGCGCAGCCGAAATGGCCATTCCTGGCCGTTCCCTCCTACTCCCCGTGGGTCGGGCTCACGGAGTTGTCCATGTCGAGCACGATGTACTTCCGGCCCGCCCGGTCGAAGAAGCGGTCGATCCACTGGCCGCTCAGATCGGCAAGCCCCGCCCGATTGCCTTCCGTCGCCAGACCCTCGGTCTCGAACCGGCACATCTGTGACGTGGATGCGGCCTGACCATCGACGGCACGGTGGCCGCCCACCTGCCGCATGACCGGGTCATGGGCCAGCCGCTCGGCGTCGTTGACATCCTCGTATCCGGCGAGGCGCCCATATAAGGCTTGCCGGAACAGACCGGCCATTTGGTGAACTCGATTTGCGCCTGTTCGGCTTTCCTGCAGTGCCACACTTGCCAGATCGGACAAGCGGAGGGCGTCGTCCAGTTCTCGCACGATCAGCAGACCACCGTCCGAACTGAACTGCGCCCCCCGGAACTCCAGCCGCACGCGACGGTCAAAATCGAGCCTCAGATCGCCCCTCTGTCCCGCACCCGATGGGTGAGCCATGAAACGTTGCCCTCATGCCGTCCAACTTGCTGAAGAGTAACAGAAAGGTCACAGGCAGAGCCAAAATGCCAGTTCACTTGGGAAATCCGGGGTGAATCTTCCCGGGCTTTTGGGTGGCGTCTTTGCCCGGATGCTTCTTGAACTGGCCGATCAGGCCAGCGAGACCGGGACGCTGATGATCGACGCGACCCATCTCAGGACGCACCGCACCGCATCCGGCCCGGGGCTGAAAAAGGGGGGCGCGCTCGGCCTTGATCGGGCGCACCAAAGGTGGTCTGAACTCCAGACTGCATCCCGTCATACAAGGGCCGCAAGGTTCCCATCCCGCATGACGCCACCCGCTACCGCGAACGCCACAAGATTGAGAACGGCTTCGCCCGTCTCAAGGACTGGCCGCGCAGCGCAACCCGTTACGACAGATGCCCCAAGGTGTTCCTCTCAGCATGCGCGCGCAGCCGTCGTCATGTTCTGGCTATGAGGCCTGACCCTAGCGGATGAAGTCGAAGGCGTCGCGCGCCGGAATAGCCAGATTGCCGATCGCGGGGAAGGCCACGAGGATACCGACCGCGCAGATCTGGATCAGGATGAAGGGCAGGAGTGAACTGAAAATCTCCCCGAGCGAGACGTCCCCGGGCGCCACGCTCTTGAGGTAGAAGGCCGCAGGGCCGAAGGGTGGCGACAGGAAGGAGACCTGCATGTTCATCGCGAAGACGACGCCGAACCAGACCGGATCATAGCCCAGATCCTTCACGATCGGCACGAAGATCGGCATGGTCAGAAGCGCGATCCCCACCCAGTCAAGGAACATCCCGAGGAAGAACAGGATCGCCATCATCGTCAGGATCACCACGATCGGTATGTCCGACACGCCCTTGAGCAGCGCCGAGACGAAATCGATCCCGCCCATCAGGTTGAACACCCCCACCAGGGCCGAGGCGCCGATGCCGATCCAGACGATCATGCCGCAGGTAGCAAGCGTCTGGAGCGCCGCGCCCTTGAGCATCGACAGTGTCAGTTCCCCCCGGATCAGGGTGGAGAGCATCACACCCGCGACGCCGAGCGCGGAGGATTCCGTGACCGAAGCGATGCCACCGTAGATCGAGCCCAGCACGAAGCCGATGACGATGATTGGCAGAACCAACCCCTTGAGCAGATTCAGCTTCTCGCTCCATGGGCGGGGATCAGGCTCGGGGCGGGGGGCAAGCTCGGGGTTGATGGCCAGCCGGACGATCACATAGAGGACATAGAATCCCGCCAGCATGAAACCCGGGACGAAGGCCGAGGTGAAGAGATTGCCGATCGAGACATTGGCGGTCAGCCCGTAGATGATGAGCACGATTGAGGGCGGCACCATCGTGCCCAGCGAGCCTCCCGCGCAGATCACGCCGATGGCGAGCTTGCGGTCATAGCCCTGCCGGATCATCTGCGGCAGCGCCAGAAGTCCCAGCAGAACGATTTCGCCGCCGATGATGCCGCTCATCGCCGCAAGGATCACAGCGACAAAGACGGTCTGGATCGCCACCGCGCCGCGCATCCGCCCGCCCACAAGCCTCATCGCCTCGAAGAGATCGCGCGCAATGCCCGATCTGTCGAGCAATGCCGCCATCATCACGAACATTGGAACCGAGACGAAGACGAAGTTCGAGACGAAGGAATAGACCCGGCTGGTAATGAGCGGCACCGCCATCGGTCCGAACCAGCCGAGCGCGAAGATCAACGCGACGAGCAGGGTGACGAAGGCCAGCGGGATGCCGATCAGCAGCAATGCGATCAGCATCACGAACAGAAGGATCGTCGCCGGGCCGATGCCGAGGGCAGAGAGGTCGAAATGCAGAAGCTGGTCGATCATCGGATGTTCTCAGTGCATGCCTTGCCGCGGAGGTAGTTGATCGCCAGGACAAGGAATTGCAGCGTCATCAGGCAGAGGGTCGCAAAGAGAAACATCTTGAGACAGGCCGGAAAGGGCGGATCCCAGGCTGAACCCGAGGTTTCGAGATGGATCGAGCCATCAGGACGGAACAGTGATTTTTGCACCATCGTCCAGGCGGCCGAGGCGAAAAAGGCCGAGGCGATCAGGCAGATCACCGAGATGATTGTGTCAAGCACGCGTTTCGTGCGCCCCCTGGCAAGATCATAGAGCAGCACCACGCGGATATGGCTGTTGCGCGCGGAACTGTAGAGCCCGCCATAGGTGAAAGCCATGGCGCAGAGAAAGATTGTCGTCTCATGGGCCCAGATCGTCGGGCTGTCGAAGCCGTAGCGCAGCACGACCTCGTTGAGCAGGATCAGCGCCGAGGCGATGATGCCAAGCGCAAAGAGGATGCCGGTCGCGTTGATCGCGCGGCCCGGCAGGCCCGCCTCGGGGATCGCACCCTGTTCGCGCCCGGCCCGGGTCGGCTTGAGGGCGGGTAGGGGGGTGTCTTTGGCGCGCTTTGTGCCGGGCGTTCTGTCTGGATCTGGCATGGGTATTCCTCGAACTGGCGGCGCGGTTTCAGGCCGCCCCGCTTGCTGCGCTCAGAGCAGGTTCTTCTGTTTCAGCCAGGCGGTCAGAACCTCATAGACATGCTGTGCCCTGGCCGATTTCCTGGCCACCTTTTCCCATTGCGGAATGGCGATACGCCGGAAGTCCGCACGCTCCTCGGCGGACCAGTCGTGGATGTGGATCTTGCCGCCCGCTTCGGCCTTGGTGACGGCGACCTTGTCCGCAGCGGCGAGATTATTGACCTCGACGAGTGCGAATTGCTTAACCGATCCCTCGAATGCCTTTTGCAGATCGGGCGGGAGCGCGTCCCATGTCTTCTTGTTCATCGCAATGCCGACCAGCGGTAACGAATGGAAACCGGGCCAGACCGGGTTGGGGGCGATGTCGTTCAGGCCCTGTGCCTGATTGGTCGAAAAGACGGTGTAATCGGCGGCGTCGATCACACCCTTGTCGAGTGCTGTATAGACTTCCGAGGAGGGCAGGTTCACCGGTGCGGCGCCGGCAGCGGCAAAGACATCCTGCACCAGACCTTCGGGTGCGCGGATCTTAAGCCCCTTGAGATCGGCCACGCCATCAAGTGGTACTTTCGAGACGAGCGCCTCAAGCCCGGTGGTGGTCGACCCGATGTAATGCACGCCATAGGGCTCGAACAGATCGTTGGCGAGCTTCTGGCCACCACCGTTGTTCATGAACTCGAGCAGCTGGCGCGTGCTCGACCAGGCACCGACCGGGTTGCCGAGCAGGCTGAAGGCCGGATCCTTGCCCGCGAAATAGGAAATATCGGTCACGATACCGTCGATGATTCCGGCACCTGCGGCGTCGAGCGTCTCGTTATGCCCGACGACGGAACCATCGGGCATCATCTCGATCTGGATCTTGTCATTGGTCATTTTGGCCAGGTTCTTGGCCCAGTCCTGTTGCAGCACGAAGTTCGGGTTGCCGGACGGATCGCTCGACTGGAACTTGAACTTGTAATCCTTGGCATGGGCTGCGCCCGCCACGACCAGGCTGGCCGCGAGCACGAAGGCGATATTCCGGATCGGTTTCGTCATTCCGTTCTCCTCTCGTTGACGAATCAGCTGTGCGGTATGGTATCCCCGCATCGGGAACGCCGCTGCCAGTCCCCACAGATGCTTGTCGTCAGCGTTTCTGCGGGAAGCGTTATGTCATGGATGAACGGGGCCTCATCGGCCCCCGGCGGCTGCAGATCGGCCCACTGGCTGTCGAGCAGGCCAAGAGGCATGAAATGACCGGGCCGCGCGCTCATGCGTTGCGCAATCAGGTCGTGGGTACCGGTCAGATGCACGATCCCGATCTCGCCCAACCGCGCCCTGAGCCGGTCACGATAGCTGCGCTTGAGTGCCGAGCAGGCGAAGGCGACCGGGCCGTTCTCCCGCTGTTCGGCAACTGCGGCGGCCACCAGATCGAGCCAGCCCCAGCGCATGTCATCGCTCAGTGGACGACCCGCCGACATGCGCCGCAGGTTCTCCGGGGGATGGTAGTCGTCGGCATCAATGAACCGGGCCCCCGTACGGGCCGCCACCGCTCGCGTGATCGTGGTCTTGCCTGTTCCACAGACGCCCATCACAAGCAGGGGCGGCATGGGATGCGCGCTGGTCATCGTCATCCAAATATCCGGGTGTTGCAGTGTCCTCTCCGCCTCTTTACCTATTGTAACCGATTACATCAGTCAACTCTTCGATTGATGCCGTCCCGTGATGGGAGATGAGAAATGGCAGATCACATTAAAAATAAAAGGGTTACAATTCGCGATGTGGCGAAACATTCCTCTGTAAGCGTTGCCTCCGTCTCCCGCGCGCTGCGTCACCCCGAGGCGGTGTCGGAGGCCCTTCGAACCAAGATCAAGGCATCCATCGAATCTCTCGGCTACCTGCCGGATCCGGCGGCACGGGCGCTGGCATCGACCCGCTCTGATGTGATCGCGGTGATCCTGCCCTCGATCTCGAACAATGTCTTCGCGGCAGTGATGGACGGTATCTACAGCGCGGCGGAAGGGACGCCCTGTACCGTCCAGCTGGGTTATTCACGCTATTCGCCACTGCTGGAGGAAAACCATATCCGTCTTTTCCTGCGGCAGCGCCCGACCGGGGTGATCCTGGCCGGGATTGACCAGACCGAGACGGCAAAGCGGCTGATCGCGGATGCGGGCTGTCCGGTGGTGCAGATCATGGAGACCGGGCCCGCTCCCTATGACCGGATGATCGGCTTTTCCCATTACGAGGCCGCCAGAGCCACGACCGCGCATCTTCTGGCGCAAGGGTATCGCAATCCGGGATTTCTGGGCGCGCGTATGGATCCGCGCACGCAACGCCGTCTGAAGGGGGTTTCGCGACGCGCTGCGCGAACACGGCTTTGCGCCCGAGGAACGGCGGCTGCGCACCACGACCCATCCTTCCTCCGTCACTCTGGGCGGGCAGCTCTTTGCAGAGCTGATGGATTTCGCTCCGGAGGTGGATGCCGTCTTCTGCATCAATGACGATATCGCGCTCGGCGCCATGTTCGAGGCGCAGCGCCGCAACCTGCGCATCCCCGATCAGATGGGGATCTGTGGTTTCAACGATCATGAAATGGTCGCGGCGGCCGAACCTTCGATCACCTCGGTGCGGACCTTCCGCCGCGAGATGGGGGAGGGGGCGGTGCAGATGATCCTTGAGGCGCTGCGCGGAGAAGATCCGGAAGACCGCGTGATCGACCTCGGCTTCAAGGTGATGCCGCGACAAAGCACCAACCGGCGCAGCGGTTGAGGGCGGGGAACATTCGGCATCGCTTGGCCGATCAGTTGCTCAGTCCAGGGATCTCGACAACGCACTTGATCTTGCCCGGGCCACTGTTGTTTGATCCCGCAGTTTGATGGTGCGATACTTTCGATTGCATGGAAGAAAGCCTTATGGGGACAAGTTCGTCACGGGAGCGCCACGGCTTTGTTGCACAAATCGGGTTAGGGATTCACTTGACGTTGTTGCACAAATCACTGATCGGTTGAACGCTCCCCTTTCCCGGTACGCTTCAGGCGACGGCCTTGATCTCGGCCCTGCCGAGAGCCGAGGCGCGGTTGATGATCGCGATGCGAATATGGATCTCGGCGGTCTGGCGATCGGGATCTCGGGACATGATCCTGTCACCGCATGATTTGAGCCGGTTCATCCGCGCCTCGACGCGGCTTCGGATGTGGTAACCTGGACCATCGTTTCCAGAGCGCCTTGCCCAGCTACGGCGTCGCTCGACGGGTCTCGTTGCGGTTGATCGCTGCCGGGCAATCCGGCTTCCCGGCCCGCCCGTTCCGAGAGCTATGAATGGATCTGGTGTTCGGGCGGTTTGAATGACGGCGGTGCCTCTGGTTGGAACGGCGTTGCTACACATCCAACCAACCATTCAAGGACACACCACCATGGACGAGACTACCATCATCGCGTTTAACGGTCGAGACGCGATCACAGACCCGCTGACAGACGTTTTACCCCGCAATATTCACCGGCCGGCTGACCTTGGCGCCAAGGTGCTGCTTTCGGGCGGTTCGAGTACGTCCTGAAGGCCCGGCGCCTGGCTGGGCGGGAGGGTGATCGCCTCTGGCTTGTGTTTCGATGGCGATGCGCCTCCGGGGCGGGTATTTTTTGCAATCGCCGTCCATGCGGGCTCGTTCGCCGGAGGATCCGGCGGGCGGTCATGTCGGGCTGGAGCCGGTCCGGTTCAGGGACCGGACCAGTGCAGGGCGGCGAGCCTTGGCCAGAGGACTGCCCAGAACGGTGCGGCGGCGGCAGACAATGCGAGCGTGATACGGCGGCCGGACAGGATCAGCCGGGCGCCGGCGCGCAGCACGCGTTCGCGCAGGCGGCGCAGGCTCCAGCCGGTGCCGGTGGCAGCCGCCATGGCGCGGCGGGCGATGTGCATCAGCTCATAGGCGAGAAGAGAGATCAGGAGCCGAACCTCATTGCACGCGAAGGCATCGACGCCGGGCGTCGCGGTTTGCGTGCCCCGCCCCCGCCAGTGAGATTTCGGCCGGTTCGTCGAGGACAGCGCCGGGGCGAGCACGTCTTTCAGCTCGCCCATATGGCCCTCGGCGGTGCCCCTTGCGCGGTAATGCTCGAGGATGTCCTCCCGGCTCATCTCTGCCAGCGTCAGCGAGGTGACGAGGAAGAAGCGGTCGAGCAGAAGGTCGTCCTCGCGCTCCTTGACCACCAGGATCACGCGGCGCTCCTTGTCCCAGGTCTCGGCCTGGTAGCGCAGTTCGTGCAGCCACATCCGCGGCTTGATCGGACGCCGCCCGGGCGGGCGCGTCATGTGAGGCGCGGCCTCGCGGTCCAGCGCCGGGTTGGCGCGCAGCCGCGAGACATAGTCGATGCCGCGCGCCTCCAGCCCCGCCAGCAAGGTGGCCGAGGGGAAGCCCGCATCGATGCGCAGCATGGCGACCTCGCAGAGGCTGGCCTGCGCCCGGTCGACCACGTCGAGGATCACATCAAGCGCGCCCTCCGCGGTACCGACATTGCCCGCTCTCAGCCGTGCATCCAGCATGTCGCCGGTCTCGGCGATCGAGGTGATGAGCGGATGATAGATGCGCGCATTGTAATGGCCATTCCACTCCGCCTTCGGCTGGTGACCATGAACCTCGATCGGCAGGCTGTCCACGTCCAGCGTCACCTTCGGCAAGCGCTTGCCGGCATTCTGTGCCTGAACGCCCCGGCCGGCCAATTCCAGGACCGCTTCGCGCAGGACCTTCAGATTGTCCGGCGCCGCCATCATCGCCGTGAAGCGCGAGAGCGTGGGTTGGGACGCCAGCCCCGGACCGCCGAGCGGCGTCATCCCGGCTGCCGAACTCACCGCCAGTCGGAAGGCCGGGTCGTGCCGCAGCGCATCGGCATCGTCATGATCGCGCCATCCCTGGGCGGCCAGCAGGATCGTGGTGCGCAGGAGCGAGGCCAGATCATGCGTGACATCCTGCGGCCGCCGCGGATCGCTCAGACGATCGGTCATCCAGCCCACGATGCCGCTGTTTTCGAGCACCTCGCGCAGAAGGATTGCCCCGGGATCTCCGGTCAGCCGCTCTGCCCGGCTCTCGATCCGAAGAGAGCGATTGAACCGGGGCGCCACCAGCGATAGCGTTTCACCCATGCGTGCGTCCGATGCTGCCGTTGATCCTTGTCTAGAAGACTGAATCTACAGCGCTTTCAGGCGCACGCAACTTTCCCAGAAGAATTGGACGAATAAGGCGGGTTCAAGCCAGCCTCAAGCTCCTTGAGATCGCGCTTGGTGGCAAGCTCGTTGGTTATCAGGTTGCGCTGCTCGTCGGCAATCACCTCGGCCTGCGGCTCGGGCATCCCCGCCGAGACAAGGCGCTTGACGTAAGTGTGGGTGTCGAAAGCAAGAAGGGCGGACATGGGCGACCTCGGGTCAGGAAGGGCCTGTCAAATATGGCAGCAAAGCCCCGGCGTTTCAAGCGCCCCTCAAGCGCCTCTTGGCCATCACCAATCCGCCCCGTCCTCTGCGCGGGGCTTTTTCATCGGAGAATGAAGCAGATGAGCGTGAACACAACACTTGGCGATACGCAACTGATCCTCACCCAGTGCCAGCGCCAGGGTCTGCTGCGCAACCAGGCCGCCTACGTGCTGGCGACCGCCTGGTGGGAAACCGCGCACACCAGATCGCGGAGCTTGCGCGCGACTATGAGGATGCGCTGAAGCTGGATCCGGCCTGGAGCGGCGAGCGCGCCGTGCCGGTGGTCAACCAGCGCCGCGACGGGAGCGCGCCACGCACCGGGCTGCACCAGAGCACCACCATGCAGGCGGTGGCCACGGCCAGGCTGGCCACGGTCAGCCAGTCGCTCGACGGGGTCAAGGCCATCGTGGCGCGGATATCACCGTAGGAGCCGCGTCGAGAGCAAGATGAACTGCATCAAGCTGCTCGGCCAATCGCTGATGGAAAGGGACTTCGATCGCTAGGTTGTCGAGTTGCAGGTCCGCATCGCCGTGCTGAACGGCTATACCGCTCTGGGCATACCCGTCACACAGGCCGTAGGATAAATCCGTCCGGGGAAAGGGGAACCTCGGCCCTCACATGATTTGTGCAACAAAGCCATCCCGCTTGAAGCGCGGGTCGTGGATATCATGACCGGCAGAGTCGATTTCAGTGAGCGGGGCGTTCCCGGTCTGGATCGTCGTGACCGAGGACTGATCCGCCCCGACGGACCCCGCCGCGCGCGGGGCTTTTTCATCGACAGACAGTTTCATCGACAAACAGGGGGCAGGCCATGAGTGACACCGGCTTCATCTCGACGATCAACTCGGTTTTCGGCGGTGCGGCCGCCACGCTGATCGGGGCTTTCGCGGGCCGCCTGATGTGGCACTCGGCCGAGGTGCGGCGCGGGCATCGCCGCTTCCTGAGCAAGGAAATCCTGTGGGAGATTCCGATCGCCGTCGGCATGGCGATGATCGGAGAGGCGGCGGCAGGCTATATCGGCCTAGCCCAGCCCGTCGCGACCGGCTTCGTCGCCCTGCTCGCCTATCTCGGCCCGCGCGGCATAGATGTGCTGCTCGCCACCTGGATCGAGCGCCGGAAATGACGCGATCAGGCCATGCCGCTAAAGCAGCTTGACCAAGGCCGCAACTACGCCAACCGCAACCACCATCATCGAGCCGAGCCTGATGATGGTGCGTTGCTCGGACTCGCGGATGTCGCGCTTGACCTCAGCAATGTCGCGCGTGAGACGGGTCTCAAGCTCCTTGAGATCGCGCTTGGTGGCAAGCTCGTTGGTTATCAGGTTGCGCTGTTCGTCGGCAATCACCTCGGCCTGCGGCTCGGGCATCCCCGCCGAGACAAGGCGCTTGACGTAAGTGTGGGTGTCGAAAGCAAGAAGGGCGGACATGGGCGACCTCGGGTCAGGAAGGGCCTGTCAAATATGGCAGCAAAGCCCCGGCGTTTCAAGCGCCCCTCAAGCGCCTCTTGGCCATCACCAATCCGCCCCGTCCTCTGCGCGGGGCTTTTTCATGGGAGAACGACATGGACGAAAACAACATGGACAGGGCGCAATTCTTCCAGGCCCTGCGCGCGGATGGCCCGTTCGGTGGCCACCTCAGCCAGGGCCAGGTCGCGGGGATCGAGGTGCTGCTGACGGCCATGGCCCGCCTGCCGATCAGCTACACCGCCTATCTGCTGGCCACCGCCTGCCACGAGACCGCCCACACCATGCAGCCGGTGCGCGAGACACTGGCCGACACCGACGATCAGGCGATCGCGCGGCTCGAACATGCCTGGGCCAAGGGCGATCTGCCGTGGGTGCGCAGCCCCTACTGGCGCCGGGATGCGGACGACAAGGCGTGGTTCGGGCGCGGCTATGTCCAGCTCACCCACAAGGAGAACTACCGCAAGGCCGGGGCGATGATCGGCACCGATCTGGCGTCCGATCCCGACCGCGCGCTGGACCCGGACCTCGCGGCGCGGATCCTCGTGGACGGGTGCGAGACCGGGCTCTTCACCCGCGCGGACGGCAAGCCCGGCCACAAGCTGAGCGACTATCTGCCCGGCGATTATGTCGGCGCGCGGCGGATCGTCAACGGCAGTGACAGGGCGCAGATCGTCGCGGGCCATGCGCTGGCGTTTGAGGCCGCGCTTGCGGCAGGCGGATATGGTCCGGTGCAGGCCGGGACGCCGCCAGAGGCCCCGTCCGGCGGTCTTTCCGCATGGGTTTCGACACTCATCAGGGCAATCACAAGGAAATCGGCATGAAGCGCTTTGAAACCAATGGTTTGCCCGCAAAACCGGGTTCAAAGGAAATCACCCATCCACTCACAGGAGGCCAACATGAAACTCGTTGACGATTACAGACAGGCATGGCGGTGGCTCTCGGTGCAGGCACTGGCCGCGATCGCGCTGCTGCCGCTGGTCTGGACGGACCTGCCGCCGGACGTGAAGGCGATGCTGCCCGAGGGCTGGCGGCCGTGGGTTCTGGTCGCTCTCGCCGTGGCCGGGGTCCTCGGCCGACTGAAAGCGCAGGTGAGGCGATGATCGGGGCGGTTCTCCGCTGGCTCACCGGCGGCGCGCTCGACCGCGCACTCGGCACCGTCGATCGCTATATCGATAGCCAGACCGACCGCGAAAAGATCAAGGGCGACCTGCTCAAGGCGCACCTGACCACCCGTGCCGACTGGCTGCGCGCGGGCGGCTTCTGGCTGCTTGCTGCCTTCGCCGCGCCGGTGTGGCTGCATTTCGGCGCGGTGGTGGCCTACTCGATCTTCTGGTGCCGATCCTGCGCCTTTCCGCAGGACTGGACGATCGCGGCGCTCCCCGGCGCGATGCAGCAATGGGAAGGCTGGATCCTGCTCGCCTCGATCGGCGGCCTCAGCCTGCTCGGGATGCGCAGGTGAGGCGCATGAAACACCCCCCGTTTTCCGTAAATGGGGGTCTGCGGTGTGGCAGCACCGCAAACCACACCGCGTGATTTCCACACCAGCGGTGCCGATGACATGATCTCGAATCATCGCCCATGCTCACGCGAGCGGGCGCACAGTAGAAGACCGTTTCGAGATGACAATGCGCAAGATACGCCCGGCCGCCCCGTAGCTCCCTCCTCCGTCGCGCCATGGATGGGCGGCAAGAGCAAACTGGCCAGAACGCTGATCGAGCGGCTGGAACGCATCCCGCACAAGACCTATGTCGAGCCCTTCGTCGGCATGGGCGGCGTGTTCCTGCGCCGCGCCTTCCGGCCTCGCCTTGAGGTTGCCAACGATCGCAACGGCGACATCGTGAACCTGTTTCGCATCCTGCAACGCCACTATCCGCAACTGATGGATGTGATGCGGTTCCAGCTGGCCTCGCGCAAGGAGTTCGAGCGCCTGCGCGCCACCGATCCGGCAACCCTGACCGATCTGGAACGGGCCGCGCGGTTCCTCTATCTGCAACGGCTGGCCTTTGGCGGGCAGGTCCGGGGCGTGTTCGGCGTCGCGCCCGAGCATGCGCCGCGCTTCAGCCTGGCCCGTCTGGAGCCGATCCTGGAGGCTGCCCACGAACGCCTCGATGGTGTCGTGTTCGAATGTCTGGACTGGTCCGACCTGATCGCCCGCTATGATGGCCCCGACAGCCTGTTCTACCTCGACCCGCCATATTTCGGGAACGAGGCGGATTACGGCCAGGGCCTGTTCGAGCGCGCGGACTTCGGGCGCATGGCCGACCAGCTGGGCCGGATCAGGGGCCGGTTTCTGCTCTCGATCAACGACACGGCGGAGATCCGGGAGACCTTCGCGGATTTCATCATCGACGAGGTTCGTCTGAGCTACACCGTATCCCGCAATGCCCCCACGGCCAGATCACGCGAACTCGTCATCTCCAACCACACCGCCCCGGCAGGGCTGTTGTGACAGTTGGGACGGCTTGTTCGGGATGGGGGAGCAAGCGGAGGTCGGGACTGGTCCACTGTCGCAACAGGTGCGGGAGCGGCTGAAAATTTCCTTTTAAATTCAAAGGGGATGATCCTCCCGCACCTTCAATCTAACTAATTGAAATACATAATAATTCTGCCTCCCGCCCCGATACCGCACCGACATACAGAATCGAGACACTGCTGACAGCAATGGCTCGCCTGCCGATCGGCTACACGGCCTGGCTGCTGGCCACCGACTGTCACGAGACGGCCCGCACCATGCCGCCAATGATTTCAGAAGTGTCACAGATGTTTTATTGGGCGCCGGCATGATGATTCCGTTGCTGCTGAATACACAGCAAAAAGCGACATGCCATCCATGCTTCCGACAGGCTCTTCGAAAGGTTTCCGACATGTCACGGTTTACCACCACACGCCGCAACTTCCTGGCTGGCACCGCCAGCGTGGCTGCCACCTCCCTGCCTCCCTTGCGCGCCGCCGCCAGTTCCGACACGGTGGTGACGATTTCCAGCCCCTGGGGCTTGAACCAGCCATTCCAGAAGGTTGTCGATGTCTACAATGCGAAGAAAACCGGCGTGCGCGCCGTCAACCGCATGGACGGCGACTATCAGGAAATGGCAGCCAAAGCACTTGCCTCCGTTGCCTCGGGCCACCCGCCGGAGATGATGATCACCGGCTGGAAATTCGGCTATTTCGCCCACCGCACGCTTGGCGCGCGTGACTTCAACGAGATCGACGCCGCCAAGGCCAGGGCGATCATTGACCGCTTCAAGCCCTCCGTGCGCCCGCTCGTCACCATCGACAAGGCGGTGATCGGCATGCCCTGGGCCCTGTCCACACCGGTCACCTGGATCAACATGAACCTGTGGCGCGCGGCCGGCCTTGACGACAACATCCCGTTCGACGTGACCCACACCTGGCTGGTGAAACAGGCGGCGAAGATCGACAAGGCGCTTGGCGGCAGGAACCATCCGACCTACCGCTCGGCCATGGACCTGTCCAACAACGAATGGACCTCACAGGCCTACATCCAGAATGCCGGCGGGTTCATCCTGGATGGCGACAAGGTCGTTTGCGACAGCCCGGCGGCAATTGAGGGAATGACCCGCTTTGTCGAACCCGTGCGCGCGGGGCTTTGGACCAACATGGACTCTCGCGCCCAGCACAAGGCCATGTTCGCTGGCAACATCGCCATTGTCGCGACCTCCTCCTCGCGCGCTGCGGCCGCGGCCAAGTCGGGTATCGAGTTCAAGGACATCATGTTCCCAAGCCTCGGCGGCCACCGCAACATGAATTCCGGCGGCAATTTCATCGCCATCTACACCCACGACAATGAACTGGCGAAGGCATCCATGGATTTTCTTGCCTTTTGCGCATCAAGGGAGGGGCAGGAAATCTGGTCGGATGGCGGCTATCTCAACTGCTCCATCCATGACATCGCCCCCAAGCCGCTGCAGGAGGCGGCCTGCGCCCAGCTTCAGGCCGGCCTGACGCCGGAGACGATCTGGCCGGGCGCACGCGGCCTTGAGGGTCAGGACGTGTGGCGCCAGTGGGTCACGCGCATCCTCGACGGAAAGGTGCAACTGGTCAAGGGACTTGCCAGTGCCAGGAAAGATCTCGCGCAACTCGTGACCAGTTGAACCCGCGCCGGAGTGCAAGGCCCGCCATGACCCGCAACCCGCTGCGATCTGCGGCGGCGACACTGGCTCCGTATCTTCTGACGGGGCCGGCAGTCGTCTTCGTGGCCGTGTTTCTCTATGCGCCGGTCCTGTTTTCGGTCGGCCTGTCCTTTGCAAGCTGGGACTTCATCCACCCGGGGGGGCGCTTCGTCGGGCTCGACAACTACGTTCGGGTACTTGGCGATCCGGAGTTCTGCCAGGCTGCGTGGAACACGTTGCTCTATTGCGTGGTGCTGATCCCGGCGCAGATCATGGTGCCGCTGGCGCTCTCTGCCCTGTTGCTGAGGGTGAGCGACAGCCGCGCCAGCCGGATCTGCAAGCCGCTGCTGTTTCTGCCCACGATTCTCGCCTATTCCACCGCCGGGATTGCCTGGCTGTGGCTATTCGATCCGCTGAACGGCTTCCTCAACACGGTTCTGAGCCACCTCGGATTCCCTGCCAGCCGCTGGTATACCGATCCCGCGCTGGCACTCTGGTGTGTGGCCCTGGTCACCTTCTGGAAAACCTTCGGGCTGAACATGCTCCTGTTTCTGGCGGCGATGGTTTCGATCCCCAAAGATGTTCTGGAGGCCGCCGCGCTCGACAAGGCCAGCCCGTTCAAGCGTTTCTGGACCATCGAGTTGCCGCTGATATCGCCGACTGTCTTCTTCGTGGCGGTCACCACCAGTCTCGGCGTTCTCGACGACATCGTTGGCGTGATCGACGTGCTCACCGGCGGCGGCCCCTATGGCTCGTCCAGCAATGTCCTCTACTACATGTACGAGCGCGGGCTGAAATACTTCCGCTTCGGCCAGGCCAGTGCTGCCTCCGTCATCATCATCGTGCTGGTGCTGCTGGTCACCTGGGCGCAGTTCCGGCTCTTCGAGCACAGGGTCCATTATGAAAGCTGACAGGTTCGCACACTACCACCCGCTTGGCCACGCGGGGCTGACCGTGGCGACGCTACTGGCCGTCTTTCCACTGTTCTGGATGATCACGACGGCCCTTACGCCCAACGACCTGGTTCTGACCAAGGCGTTCCGCTTCTGGCCCGACGATCCCTCGCTTGCCAACTTCCGTATGGCCTTCGCCGAAACCCCTGTCGGCGCCTGGCTGGTGAACTCGCTCGTCATCGCCGGCCTTGTCACCCTGGGCAAGCTGGCAATCGCCTTTCCAGCCGGCTTCGCCTTCGCCCATCTGCGGTTCCCAGGCCGCGACTGGATGTTCCGCGTCATCATTGCGACCATGGCTTTCCCGGTCGCCATCAGTATCGTGCCGCTTTATGTCGGCGTGTCGTTGATGGGCTGGTATGACACCCGCGCTGGTGTCATCATCCCCTCCATCGCCTATGTGGGCTTTTATGTCTTTTTCGCCCGCCAGGCTTTCAGGATCCTTCCGGGCGAACTGTTCGAAGCTGCGCGACTCGACCGGGCTGGCCCCTTCCGGCAGTTTTTCCAGATCGCACTGCCGAATGTACTGCCGACCGTGGCCTCGCTCGCGGTGGTCAGCTTCATGGGTGCCTGGAATATCTATCTCTGGGCGCTGCTCGTGCTCGATTCGCCGCAGAAGCGGACGCTGGCCATCGGGCTCAAGGCCTTCACCTCGCTCGACGACGTGGAACCGCTCTGGGGTCCAATGATGGCGGTCGCGCTTCTCTCTGCTCTGCCGGTACTGGTGCTTTTCGCCTTCGCACAGCGCTTCATCATGGCCGCCTTCAGTGGCAAGGTCGGCGCATGAACCGAATTGGGACCCCCGGAAATCTCGGCGTTGATATTCTCTACCGGAATGCCGCGGCTGTCGCGCAGGTGCCGGAGCGGCTTGGCATCACGGCCTGTGGATTTTCGAGCATAGCTCATGACGGATTACGGTCAAGCCTCGTGTCGCCGGGGCTGAGCGTATCCATGATCGCGCGCATGTAGGGCGTGCGTTCGGTGCGGTAGCGGCCGGGTTCGGCGGCGGCGCGCCCCGAAAGTACTCGGTGCCGATCCGCCCATTGCGAGACGGTCAGGTCAGGTCCGGATCACCCTCTGACGCGGTTGTGCCGTTCGACGGGGCGAAGGCGTCCTTCCATTCCTGTGAAAACATCACACCGTCAAACCATGGGATCAAACAGCTCGGTCTCAAGTCACCAAGCCACGCCCAGTCTTTACCCGTTATCGGGAACCGACGGTCACTCCGAACATTGTCCTTGACTTTATCACCATAAAAAATCGCCATAAAAAGTTTATTTATTTAGTCAGTTTTAGGGTCTGTGGACAATTATTTTGAGGCGATGAGGGCTGCTACGAGGTACCAACTTGCTGCGTCACTGCAATCGGTTTTATCGTATCTTGTGGCTATCGCTCTGAACTCTTTGATTTTTGCAAAGTAGTTTTCCACCAGATGCCGCCACTTGTAGAGCTCCACGTCATATTCGCGCTGGATTTTGCGATTGGCTTTGGGCGGGATCACGGCGGTTGCACCGCGCTCGTCGAGGTCTTCCAACAACCAATCCGCATCAAACGCCTTGTCCGCGAGCAACGCATCAAAAGAAACGCCTTTGATCAACGGCGCGACACCCTTCATGTCATGCGCTTGTCCCGGGAGCAGCAAAAAGCGCATCAGATGGCCGAGTGCATCCACCAATGCCACGATTTTTGTCGTCAACCCACCGCGCGAGCGCCCGATGGCCTGAGCCTGAGGCCCCCTTTTGCGCCGGTTGCCTTCTGGTGAACCTGAACGATGGTGCCGTCAATGAGCGCATATTCGAGGTCGGGGTCACCGCTCATAGCTTTGAAAAGACCCTCAAATATGCCCGACTTGGCCCACCGACGAAATCGCCGGAACTGGCTGTTCCAATGGCCAAAGGCGGGTGGGAGATCACGCCATGGCGACCCGGTGCGTACCCGCCAGAAAACCGCTTCCAAAAACAGTCGATTGTCCTTTGCCGTTGCTCCGGCATCACTGACCTTGCCAGGAAGATGTGGCTCAAGCCGTTGCCACAAGGCATCCGACACCACAAAGCGCTGCTCGTTCATTCAAACCTCCATTTTGGATGCTTGAAGCAGAAATCACGCCAAATGAAAATCCTAAATGTCCACAGATCCTAATTCGCGCATGAGCATCTGTCAACCCATCATCCGTGCTTGTGCGGGGGGGACCACATTTGAGACATGAAGTCTGGCAAGGGAGATAGGTATAGATTCGCCAGGCGAGCGCGCGTTCATGATCGTGCGCATCCAGGGCGTGCGTTCGGTGTTATACTGGCCGGGTGAGGTTTTTGATCATATGGTTTGACTGTGTGATGTTTTCACAGGAATGGAAGGACGCCTTCGCCCCGTCGAACGGCGCAATTCCGTCAGAGGGCGATCCGGGGCTGGGCGAGGTCTTCGAGATGGGCGCGGACATGGGCCTCCAGAACCTTCTGAACCGCCGCTGTTTCCGTTCCCAACTCCGCCGCCATCAGCGCGGCCACCCGCGCAGGCCAGGTGAGCCAGGCATCGCGCTCCTCGCGGGCGAGCCGGAACACCAGCACCTCGGCCCGAGCCTTGTCAATCAATTCGCCCTTGAGCCTGGCGAGCCGGATCCGCCGCTCCTGCGTCTTGAGCACCTCATGCGCAATCTTGGCCTGCAGGAATGTCGTGCCGCCGCAGACCGGCGCGGCCGTGCCCTGTTCGCGCAACGTGTCGCCCACGGCGGACACGGATCGAAAATCGCGCGATGAAAAAAGATTTCCCGACGACAAGCGCGTGCAACAAGATCCCGCGCGGGGGAAATCTGCGCGGGAGAAGGTTTGCCCCCGGTCCCGTTTGCTCCGCCACTTGCCCTTGCAAAAGCGTTCTCCGGGTTCGGGTGTGGCGGGATTTTTGCGTTGTTTTCGGGGGTTATGCGGGAGGGGCTGAGCACTGGCCCCGGAGCGAGGTGGCCCGGAAGCGGTCTCTGAGGGCCGATATTCTCCGGACCTGATGACTGCGCAGATTTGGTGAATGGCTTGCAGCAAGCTGAAATCGTTCGACGTCCCGGGGCGTCGCCCTGATCCCTTCGATGTCGGTCGCGTCCGGTTGAGATGGAACGGGGATCGAACGATCGCCCGTCGCCCGTTTCGGACTGACCGGCAGGAGCAGGCGCTACGGCTGAGTGGCTGCTCGCGGCTTCCCGGCGGGACGGCGGGTGGGCGGTCAGCAGCCGCATGAAGCGGGCTCTGGCGATCCGAGCTCTCAAGATGGCTATCGCGCTGCGGAACCCGCCGAAGGGATGCATCCATCACACGGATCGTGGCAGCCGGTATTGCTCTCACGACGATCAGAAGCTTCTGCGTCAGCACGACTTCTCAGCACGGCTTCAAGGCCTCCATGAGCGGCAAGGGCAACTGTTACGATAACGCTGTCGTCGAGACGTTCTTCAAAACGATCAGGGCGGAGCTGCTGTGGCAAAGAACCTGGGAGACCCGGCACGCCGCAGAGATGGCGATCTTCGAGTACATCAACGGCTTCTACAATCCCCGCCGTAGACACTCAGCTCTGGGGTGGAAAAGCCCGCTGGCCTTCAAAGCAAAGGCCGCTTAAACGAGAAACCGGAGCAGCATAAAACCGGTACAGGTCCAGAGCGCCTTCAGTCTGCGCATCTCATCGGGCAGCAAGGCGCCGTGCTTCTGTCTCCAGTTGACATACGCCGCCTGACTGATCCCCGCCTGCCGGCAGATCTGCGCAACCGGCGTTCCCGGCTCGCCTTGCGTCAGAAGGAACGCCTGCGGCGATTGCGTGAACGTCGATGCTTTCATGCGTTTCCGCTCCTGCCCCGGCCCGGGAAAAATAACGGAAAACTCCAGATGAAAACGATCCAAGTCTCAGGGAACAGAGCAAAGGAGAACAAGCTCTATTTACGAGTGGCTCTGAAAATAGAGGCTGGTCAGTTGGTGTGGTTTTTTTTTACTCCATTGGCCGCGATCCGATGCGTTTTGACGTGGCTGGCATCGATCATCAATGTCGAAAGAGCGCCATGTTCGCGCGCCAGCGTTTCAAACACCCGCTCGAAAACACCTGCACCCGACCAGCGCTTGCAGCGGTTGTAAAGCGTCTTTGCCGGGCCATATTCGGCAGGCACGCCCGACCAGAGAAACCAGCGCTACAGGCAAAAGAGGATCCCCGACCCCGCCGATGCATGGTGCGCGCGTCGTTCGGCAGGTCCAGATGGTCCAGCGCAAACAGATCACGGATCGACCACCATTGCTGCATGACGAAACCCCTGACTGGATTGACAGTGCAAATATCCGCCACCCGCGACAACTCATACGTCGTCATCTCGCCCCGGCCCCCTTGCAGAGCCGTCAGGGCACGGCGCAGGTGTGGGTCGGCATGCAGGCGGGCATAGGCGCATCGGGCGTCCTCTCTCGTCATTCATCAGGGTGTCGGTCCGAGGGCCCTGGCCGATCAGCAGCAGACAGCCGGTTGCAAAGATCGAGACCGCTATACCCTGGCCCGAATACACTCCGAGAAAACGTCTCGGGGAAGCCATGGCCGATCCCGAATCGGGAAAGCGCAAAACCTGATCATGGTAAATCTGTTCGCCCAACATGAAGGCCCTCAGAGCGCAGAAACACCGGCGTTGTTACAGCAACCGGTGCAGGAAGGGATCCCGTGGCGCCTCCGGCAGCCGCCACACCGCAAAGGATCCCCGCGTCCTTGCCCGCCAGCCCGGCCCGAAATGACGCACGCCGCGCGAGGTCATCACGGCCAAAACCGGAACCGCTTGACTGTCCGCTCAAACGGAAGCAGGTTCAACCGTCATTTGGTCCTTGGTCGGACATATGCCGTAAAATTGGGGAATTATATCCCAAAGTAACATTTCCTTATTGACGTAAAGGGCTTTTTGGTTTATCACAGAGTCACATTAGGAGATGGGAATGAAACAGAAAGCACCAGGCAAATCTAGCCGCACAGGCCTTACCCTTCTGCAAATTGCAGATATGTTTGGGGACGAGGTTAAGGCTAGAGAATGGCTTGAGCAACAAAGATGGCCTGATGGGCCTAGCTGTCCCCATTGTGGTTCGTTGAGCGTCAAAGTGGGGGTTCCTCATAAGAGCATGACGCATCGCTGCAATGACTGTTCTAAAAAGCCGATGTTTACAGTTAAGGTTGGAACTGTAATGCAAGGGTCTAAGTTGCCTTACCGAGTCTGGGCAATCGCTATATATTTATTCACCACCAACCTAAAGGGTATTTCCTCAATGAAGTTGCATCGCGAATTAGGTATAACGCAAAAATCTGCATGGTTTGTCCTCCATCGCCTGCGGGAAGCCTATGCTGATGGTCAGCCTTTATTCGAAGGGCCCGTCGAGGCTGATGAGACTTACATCGGCGGCAAAGAAAAGAACAAGCATAGCAACAAGAAGCTAAAAGCTGGGCGGGGTCCTGTAGGAAAAACGGCGGTTGTTGGCGTTAGAGACCGTGATACTAATCATGTATCTGCACAGCCTGTTTTAGACACGAATAAAGAAACGCTACAGGGCTTTGTTGAGATCCGTACACAAGAGCAATCGCAGGTCTATACTGACGAAGCAAGGGCCTATGTAGGGATTAACCGTCCTCATGAGGCTGTTAAGCATAGCGTGGGTGAATATGTGAAGGATATGGCCCATACAAACGGCATGGAGTCGTTTTGGGCTGGTCTCAAGCGAGGGTATAATGGCACATACCACAAAATGTCTCCCAAGCATCTTAGCCGCTATGTCAATGAGTTTTCAGGCCGTCACAATAGCCGCCCTAAAGACACCATAGATCAAATGGTCGGTGTTTTAGGAGGGATGATTGGAAAGCGCCTTAGGTATGTAGATTTAATTGCCGACAACGGCCTAACAAGTGGAGCAAGAGGATGAATGTGCGAGTTTCGGTAAGCTGTCCTTTACCTAGATCAAACAGATCAAATTCACCTTTTAGATATGCGGGCGGCAAGTTTTACGCACGTAGGCTTATCTTAGACGAGGTGCCTGAACATAGCTTTTATTCTGAACCTTTTGCAGGAGGGGCGAGCGTTTTTTTGCAAAGCCTAAGTGTAGCCATAACATTCTCAATGATTTATATGAAGATGTCATAAACATGTTTCTCGTTATAAGAGATAATGTTGAGGATTTAATTGATAGCCTCCATGGGATTCCTGCGACAAAGGAAAATCATCATTGGTTCAAAAATCATTTCGATCCTAAGACAGACATCGATAGAGCAAAAAGGTGGTTCTACCTTAACAGAACATCTTACAGTGGCATTATGAAGCCAGAAAATTGCTATTGGGGGTACGGCGAAAAATACTCTATGCGCCCTGAAAATTGGCCGCCGCATTTGAGGACAGTATCTGACAAACTGCAAGGCGTCTCGCTTCAGACAAAAGATTTTGAGGAGTCCATTGATAATACGCCAGATGGATCGTTTCTGTTTGTTGATCCGCCTTATTATAACGCAGACCAGCAAAAGTTCTATAACTGTCATTTTTTGACAGAAGATCATGAACGATTAGCTGCCTGCTTGTATAGAAATTCTCACAGATTAAAGTTCCTTTTGACTTATGATGATCATGAGGATGTTCGTGATTTATATCATTGGGTTCAATACATTAGTGAACGTGAGTGGAACTACACTATAAACAGGACCGACAATCAACGAGAAGGCTTAAAGCTAAAGGACGGATTTAGAAGTTCTCGGGGTAAGGGCAAGGAAGTGTTTATTAGGAACTATAATGTCTGATGAAGCTCTGAAAGTATACAGGGATATTGAGGAGTACTGTGACACTTACAATATCCCTTTGGAAAATCTTTTAGACATTTTAGAAGATCAGAAAGTTGTCCCCATGATTAGGGGGAAAGCGACTGAATTCATTTGTGCTTTGGTTCTTAAGAAAAAATTGAACCCAAAGGACTGGTTAGTTGAAAAGCTGAATCTTAACGCTCAACTTGGCTCCTATGATGAAGATGTAAGCATTACCCACAGACGTAAGGGCGTTCGTTTTAAGGTGGAAGCGAAAAATGCTGTAAGAGGCAAATTTAGCCTTGGTACTAGGGCAAGCCCTTTCCCTCACTTCGCAGTTAAATGTCACAGGTCTCGCAGCAATCTTAGTCGTCAAGAAAATGACAGGTACATGGCAACGGATTTTGATTTACTTTTGTGCAATGTTTCAAATTCGCTTTTCCGAAGCACTTTTTCCCGTGGCTTGCCTTTAATTGAAAAACCCGAAGCAATAGAATGGCTAAAAGGCCATTACTCTGTTGGAACCGAGGCTGAAATACGTAGAGCAGCCTATGACGATTGGCGCATCTGCTTGCCTAAAGATATTGTGCAGGATGATGGAACAATCCCTAGGACGCCTAGAGTGAAAATGAAAGATGATCCAAACTGGTTTGGCTTGGACGACCTAGAAAAAATCTAGAAAGGCTACTTTAGTGATGAAGAAACAAAAAGAGCAAAAACCAACGTTCCAAAAACTATCTGACTCGCACTACCAGCCTTCTAAGGCTGAGATGGAGCAGGAATATGATATGCCACAAGCCTCTATGGATACTTTGCGACAAGCATTTTTCGAACCTAGCGATGGAGCTGGCCGCCCTAAATAGGCTTAGGCTATGTTACTTTGGGATATAATTCCCAAAGAAAACCCCTCAACGCCGAATTCGGCCGGGATGGGTTTTGATGCGACGCCGTGGGCAGAGATCTTGTCGAAGGCCGCGAACAGATCGGTGATATACTTCTCGGCCTGATCATCTCCCCACCTGTCACGGATGTAGCGGTAGATTTCATCAAGGCGATGGGACGCCCCTTCCTGTATACGGATGACGGGCATCGGATCAGGCCCGGTTCCGCGCTATCACCTCGTCGGCAGTCAGCGGTTGATACGTCTCCTCGGGGGCTGCGAATGCGTAGGTCAGCTCGCCCTTCAGCCGGTTGAAGGCTTCCTGCTCCGCCCTCTCCTTGTCACGCCGGATCAGGTTGCGGATGTACTCGCTGACGTTCTCATAGGACCCGTTATCGCCTACGTTGGCCGACACGAAGTCACTCAATGCGCCACCAAGGCGGACGGTCATCGTGGTCGTTCGGGACATGGCGCTTCACCTCTCATCTCACCTGTATTCAATATAACCAAAAACACACACAAATCAAGGGTGAGCGGCACGGAACATTGTTGCAAAAGTGGTCATGGGGACGCGCTTCCCCTTTTCCCCGAGACTTCATGCGACGTGCTTGATCTCGGCTTGGCCGAGTGTGTTGACGCGGTTCATGATGGCAATGCGGATCCGGATTTCGGCACGCTGGCGGTCGGTGTCTCGTGACATGATCCGCTCACCGAAAGCCTTGAGGCCGTTCATCCGGGCCTCGATCCGACTTCGGACGTGATATCGGATATCGGGCCCATCGCGTCCACAGCGCCCGGCCCGGATGGTGCGTGGCGCGCAGGATTTCGCAGGATTTCGTTGGATTTTGTTCCTGGCGATCGCCGCCGGGCGGCCTTCTTTCCAGGCACGCCCGTTGCGGCGGACGGGTATCGCCGCATCAGCGCCGCGTTCGATGAGCGCCGCGTGTCACAGACGCGTGTCACAGGCGCCATCCGCCCGTGACGGTGGCGATCTCTTCGCCGTCCCTCCGGTAGCAGAGGGCTGTCCCCCCTGGCGGCTCGAAGGGAACGCGACGCCCCGGACATCGCCGGTCGCTGTGTCCACCGCGATGTGGACCTTGCGCCAGTGCCGCACATCATGGCCCAACTTGCTGATCTCGCGCCCCCGGAAATGAGCGCCACCACAGGCCTCCATCGCGACGACACAGGACGGAAGCTGACTGAAGAACTCCAGAACCTGAGCCCGCCGCAACTTCTTGCGCAGGACTGCTCGACCAGAGCCATCGGCTCCATGTACCTGAAACACAGTCTTCACCAGATCGAGCCCGACCGTGATAATCTCTGACATGACCGCTCTCCTTTGTGGATCGTTGCAGACCCACCTTGGCAAAGTGAGGCCGTCGGGGGGCGGTCACATCATCAGAGCCAACCCAATGCATTCTTCGACGGCACGGTTTTCGATCCTGGCGGGCCTTGATTGCACGTTTCCTGTGCAATCATGACAAAAGTTGCTGCATCGTAGCAAATTTTCAATAGCGGAACGTGACTCCTCTTGAACCCTGAACCACGCTCACACGGCAAGGTTACTATCTTGGGGGCAATAGCGTCCCTGAGTTGAAATCCCGAAAAACCGGGATATCCGAGCAACGCTGCTCGACTTCGACGTGTCTGCGTCGTTGGGCGGTAGTTTTTTGTTTTTCGTCCGGCATGATCCGGGTCCAGCCAAGAGAGTCAGAACCATGAGACGCCTGATCGCCGCCTTCGCGGCAACTACAATGCTTGCCGACCCGCTCGCAGCCCAGGACCTCGAAATCGACGAACTGACCTTCGGCTTTATCAAGCTCACCGATATGGCGCCGCTCGCGATCGCCTACGAGATGGGCTATTTCGAGGACGAGGGCCTGTTTGTGACCCTTGAAGCTCAGGCGAACTGGCGTGTGTTGCTGGATGGAGTGATCGACGGCACGCTCGACGGTGCGCACATGCTGGCGAGCCAGCCCATCGCGGCCACCATTGGCTACGGCACCGAAGCGCACATCGTCACGCCCTTCTCAATGGACCTCAACGGCAACGCCATCACCGTGTCAAACCAGGTGTGGGAGATGATGCGCCCGCACATCCCGTCCATGGAAGACGGTCGCCCACAACACCCGATCAGTGCCGAGGCGCTGGTCCCGGTGGTCGAGGAATTCCGAAACGATGGTGTGCGCTTCGACATGGGTATGGTCTTCCCGGTCTCGACCCACAATTACGAATTGCGCTACTGGCTGGCTGCGGGCGGCCTGCACCCCGGATTCTACAGCCCCGAAGACATCACCGGCCAGATCATGGCTGACGTGTTCCTGTCCGTGACACCGCCGCCGCAGATGCCTGCCACGCTCGAGGCCGGGACGATCTTTGGCTATTGCGTCGGCGAACCCTGGAACCAGGCGGCCGTACAGCGCGGGATCGGCGTTCCGGTCATCACCGACTACGAGATCTGGCCGAACAACCCCGAAAAGGTCTTCGGCCTGACCGCCGAGTTTGTCGCAGAGAATCCGAATACGACCCGTGCCATTGTGCGTGCACTGATCCGCGCCAGCATGTGGCTCGACGAGAACAAAAACGCCAACCGCATGGAAGCGGCCGAAATCCTGTCCTATCCCGAATATGTGGGTGCGGATACCGAGACAATCGCGGCCTCGATGACCGGCACGTTCGAGTTCGAGCCTGGTGATGTGCGCAAGATCCCCGACTTCAATGTCTTCTTCCGCTACGATGCAACCTATCCCTACTACTCTGACGCCGTCTGGTATCTGACCCAGATGCGCCGCTGGGGGCAGATCGCCGGGCCGCATACAGACGCGTGGTACCACGAGGTCGCCCGGTCGGTGTATCGCCCGGACATCTATCTCGACGCCGCGCGCAGCCTGGTAGAAGACGGGCTGGCCAATGAGGCCGACTTCCCTTGGGACACTGACGGGTTCCGGGATCCCGTGAACACGATGATCGACGCTATTCCCTATGATGGCCGGTTCCCCAACGCCTATATCGACAGCTTTTCGATTGGTCTGACCGGAGAACAGCGGGTCGTGAACGGCGAAGTTCAGGGCTGAGCCTTGGCGGCAGCGGGTCGCTCGCCCGCTGTCCCAACCCATCTTGCCGACAGGAATGGAGAGAGCCATGATCACTACAGACCCGGATTTCGATACCGACCGTGAGGCACGCCGGGAGCGCATTCTTACCCGAATCAACAAGGCTGACGGCTGGTTACGGGTGCTCGGCCTCGCTTGGCTGACGCCGCTTGCGCGTCTCGTTGCGGGCGACAATCCCAAGGCGCAATTGTCCGAGATCTGGCGGCTTCTGGGAGTTCCGATCCTCGCCATCCTCGGGTTTCTGGCCCTCTGGGACGCGCTGGCACCGCAGGTCAGGACGTCACTCGGCGTGATCCCCGGACCCGCGCAAGTCTGGGAGCAGGTTGTCAATCTGCATGAAGATGCCAAACGCAGCCGCGCACGCGCCGCCGACTTCTACGAGCGGCAGGAAATGCGTAACGCCAAGCGGATTGCGAAGGGTGAGGAGCCTCGCAAAATCCGACCGTTTACCGGCGCACCAACCTACTACCAGCAGATCTGGACCTCGATCAAAACCGTGTTCTTCGGTTTCCTGCTGGCCACCCTCGTGGCGGTGCCCCTGGGAATTGCTGCGGGTCTGTCGCAAACCGCAAACGCGGCGCTGAACCCGCTGATCCAGGTGTTCAAGCCCGTCTCACCGCTCGCCTGGCTGCCCATTGTGTCCATCGTGGTTTCGGCGGTCCATGTGACCGACGACGGCTGGTTCGAGAAATCCTTTATCGTCTCTGCCATCACCGTCACGCTCTGCTCGCTCTGGCCGACACTCATCAACACCGCGCTTGGCGTGGCCTCGATCGACAAGGATCTCGTGAACGTCTCCAAAGTGCTGAAGATGGGCAGCTGGACCAAGATCACCAGGCTGGTGCTGCCCTCTGCCCTGCCGCTGATCTTCACCGGCCTCAGACTGTCGCTCGGAGTGGGCTGGATGGTTCTGATCGCGGCCGAGATGCTGGCACAAAACCCCGGCCTCGGGAAATTCGTATGGGACGAGTTCCAGAACGGGTCCAGCCAGTCGCTTGCCAGGATAATGGTCGCGGTTTTTACCATCGGGATCATCGGATTCCTGCTCGACCGGCTGATGTATGCGATTCAGTCGCTCTTCACCTTCACCAACCATCGCTGAGGAATGTTCCATGTATGTTCTCGAATTGAAAGACGTGTGGAAAAGCTTTGGTGAAGGAGCGCGCCGCACGGATGTCCTGAAGGGTATTGATCTGAAGGTGGAGGATGGTGAGTTTCTCGTCCTCCTCGGCTTTTCCGGTACCGGCAAGACGACACTTGTCAATCTGATGGCTGGCCTGGAGAGGCCGACGAAAGGGCGCGTGACCTGCAAGGGTGCCGAGATCACCGGACCCTCGCCCGAACGCGGCGTGATCTTCCAGAGCTACTCGCTGATGCCCTGGCTTACCGTTACCGGCAATATCGCACTGGCTGTCGACACGGTGTTTTCGACCCTTTCCAGGGCAGCGCGCGCCGAAAAGGTGGACCATTACGTGAAGATGGTCGGGCTGAGCCATGCCGCGTCGCGTCGGCCGGCGGAGCTTTCGGGTGGCATGCGGCAGAGGGTCAATGTCGCCCGTGCCCTCGCGATGAATCCCGAGATGCTGCTGCTTGACGAGCCGCTTTCGGCCCTTGACGCACTGACCCGGGGCAATCTTGCCGCCGAGATCGAGGCGATCCGGGCAGCCGACCGCAAGACCTGCGTGCTGATCACCAACGATGTGGACGAAGCGATCCTTCTGGCCGACCGGATCATCGCGCTGAACCCGGACGGAACGTCAGGCAAGGAATTCAAGGTGACGATCCCGCGCCCGCGCAAACGATCTGCCATGAGCCATGACGAGACGTTCAAGTCGCTTCGCGCTGCCATCACGACCTACCTGATGGATGTCGGAATCGAGGCGAAGATCGAGGGCAGCCGTGTCCTTCCGGACGCGACACCGATTCACGGCGTGCCCAAGGCGGTGGCCGAGGCGCAGGCGGGATTGCTGGAGGCGCGGTTTCTCGATTTTTCCAGGCTGCACAAGGTCTATCCCACGCCAAAGGGGCCGCTGACCGTCGTGGAGGATTTCAACCTCAAGCTTGACCGGGGTGAGTTCATCTCTCTGATCGGGCACTCGGGATGCGGCAAGTCCACGGTCCTGACGATGGCCGCAGGTCTGAACGAGATCTCGAAAGGGGTCATCAAGCTCGACGGTTACGAGGTGAAGGGTGCGGACCCTGAGCGGGCGGTGGTGTTTCAGTCGCCTTCGCTTTTTCCCTGGCTGACGGCAAGGGAGAACGTCTCGATCGGTGTCGATCGGGTCTATCCACGCGCCAGCCGGGCCGAGCGGCAGGATATGGTCGAGTACTACCTCGAACGGGTTGGTCTCTCCAATGCAATGGACAAGCCTGCCGAAAGTCTGTCGAACGGCATGAAGCAGCGCGTCGGCATCGCCCGCGCTTTCGCGCTCTCGCCAAAACTGCTGCTGCTCGACGAACCTTTCGGCATGCTCGACAGCCTTACACGGTGGGAGTTGCAGGAGGTGCTGATGGAGGTGTGGAGCCGCACCAAGGTCACGGCCATCTGTGTCACCCATGATGTGGACGAGGCCATCCTTCTGGCCGACCGGGTGGTGATGATGACCAACGGCCCCCAGGCCACGATCGGGCGTATCGTGAATGTCGATCTGCCACGCCCGCGGTCACGCAAGGCGCTGCTGGAACACCCCGATTACTACCTCTACCGCGAACAGGTGCTGAGCTTCCTTGAAGAGTACGAGCACGGGGCAACGTCGAAATCCGCAAGAGACAAGCCCAAAGACAAGAAGGATGCAGCATGATGAATGCCATCGTTGATGCAAGGTGCATGGCCCGGAAGCTCGTCGTGATCGGTGCCGGTATGGCCTCGGGCCGGATGCTCGAGCATCTGACCGATGCTGCGCCCGACACCTACGACATAACGCTCTTCAACGCCGAACCGCGCGGCAACTACAACCGCATCATGCTGTCACCCGTCCTGTCGGGTGAGAAAAGCTACGAGGAAATCGTCACCCATGACGACGAATGGTATGCAGCGCGCGGGATCGCCTGCCGCTTCGGTGAACGGATCAGCAAAATCGACCGCGCCCGAAAGATCGTGCACGCGCCGGATGGCGATGTCACATATGACAAGCTGGTGATCGCCACCGGATCCGATCCCGCCATCATTCCCGTGCCCGGCCGCGACCTGTCGGGTGTCTTCACATATCGCGATCTCGACGATACAAACTCCATGATCGAGGCAGCCGCACCCGGCGCACGGGCCGTTGTCATCGGCGGTGGTCTTCTGGGTCTGGAAGCTGCGGCGGGCCTTGCTCTGCGTGGCATGGATGTGACCGTCATCCATCTGATGGATCATCTGATGGAGCGCCAGCTTGATCCGGCGGCGGGATACCTTCTGAAGAAGGATCTCGAGGCACGCGGGTTGACAATCCGGCTTGCAGTCGCGACCGAGGCGATCCTCGGCAAAAACCATGCCGAAGGCATCCGCCTCAAGGGCGGTGAAGAAATCCCGGCCGATCTCGTCTGTATTGCCGTCGGTATTCGCCCGGCAATCGATCTCGGACAACAGGCCGGGCTGGAGACCAGGCGCGGTATCCGGGTCGATGCACAGATGGTCACGTCCGACCCGGACGTGCTCGCCCTCGGCGAATGCGTGGAATTTGACGGGCACCTCTTCGGTCTCGTGGCTCCCCTCTACGATCAGGCGAAGGTCATGGCTCGCACCCTTCTGGGCGAGGCCGATGCCTTCGTCGTCCGCGACACCGCGACCAAGCTCAAGGTCACGGGATGCGACCTCTTCAGTGCCGGCGATTTTGCCGAGGGGCCGAACCGCGAGGACATCGTGTTCCGTGATCCCGGTCGGGGCATCTACAAGCGTCTGGTGATCGAGGAGGATCGACTTGTCGGAGCGGTGATGTATGGTGACACGACTGACGGGAACTGGTTCTTCGGGCTGATCAAGGACGCAACCGACATCAAAGAGATGCGCGAGACGCTGATCTTCGGACCCGCCTATCAGGGAGGCGACACTGCGGACCCTCTCTCAGCCGTTGCAGCCTTGCCATCTGAGGCGGAGATCTGCGGCTGCAACGGCGTATGCAAGAGCCAGATCGTCGAGGCCATCGCGGGCGGAGCTACCGACCTCGGCGCTATCCGCTCCATCACCAAGGCCAGTGCGTCCTGCGGGACATGCACGGGACTGGTGGAGCAACTTCTGCAGGTCACTCTTGGCAACGACTATGCGGCGCCGGATGCACAGCCGATCTGTGGATGTACCGACCACACTCATGAAGATGTCCGCCGTCTCATCAAGACCATGGCGCTCAAGAGCCAGGAGGCCGTCTGGCAGGAGCTCGGCTGGAAAACCCGGAACGGTTGCCATCTCTGCCGTCCTGCGATCAACTTCTACCTGCTTGCCGACTGGCCGCTGGAATATCAGGATGATCCGCAAAGCCGCTTCGTCAATGAACGCAAGCACGCCAACATCCAGAAGGACGGCACTTTCAGCGTCGTGCCGCGGATGTGGGGCGGGATCACCAATCCGCACGAGTTGCGCGCCATTGCCGATGCGGCCGAGAAATACAACGTACCAACGGTGAAGATGACGGGCGGGCAGCGGATCGACCTTCTGGGCGTGAAAGGCGAAGACCTGCCGGCAATCTGGGCCGATCTGAACAAGGCGGGCCTGGTCAGCGGGCACGCCTATTCGAAAGGCCTGCGCACCGTCAAGACCTGTGTCGGCACGGATCACTGCCGGTTCGGGACGCAGGACTCGACCGGGCTCGGGATCAAGCTGGAAAAGACGCTCTGGGGTTCGTGGACGCCGCACAAGGTCAAGCTCGCCGTTTCGGGCTGTCCGCGCAACTGCGCCGAGGCAACCTGCAAGGATGTGGGCATCGTCTGCGTCGACAGCGGCTACCAGGTCGGCGTAGCGGGTGCTGCGGGCATGGATGTCAAAGAAACCGAACGGCTTGCCGATGTGCCGACCGAACAGGACGCCATCGACCTGACGGTGGCGTTCATCCAGCTCTACCGCGAAAACGCGAAATATCTCGATCGACCCTACAAATGGGTCGCCAAGGTCGGGCTCGACTGGGTCAAGGCACGTGTCGTCGACGATCTTGTGGAGCGTCGCCGTCTGATCGAGGCTTTCGAACTTAGCCAATCCATCCATCGCAAGGATCCGTGGGCCGAGCATGTCACAACCAGGGCCGCCGACTATGCGGTTCTTGCCGATCTGACCCTGAGGGCCGCCGAATGAACTGGATTGACATAGGCCACCTCGACGATGTTCCTCTGTGCGGGGCCCGGTTGGTGAAGAGCCGCGCCGGATGCATCGCGATCTTTCGCACGGGCGAGGTGGAGGTGTTCGCCGCCAGCAATACCTGCCCCCACAAGGGCGGGCCGCTCAGCGAAGGCATCGTTCATGGCACCCATGTCACCTGTCCGCTGCACAACTGGGTGTTCGATCTGAACACCGGAGAAGCGCAGGGTGCCGATGATGGCCGGATCGCGATCTACCCGGTCCGGATCGAAGGTGATCGCATACTCATCGATGCCGATGCGATCGTGGCCCGGAGTGCGGCGTGATGGTGGATGCGCGCAATTCCGTGCGCTCGACCTGTCCCTATTGCGGGGTGGGGTGCGGCGTTCTGCTGACACCGGATGGCGCGGGCGGACTGTCGGTGAAGGGCGACCCCGATCATCCAGCCAATTATGGCCGGCTCTGTTCCAAGGGTTCTGCGCTGGGTGAGACCGTCGGGCTTGATCACAGGCTTTTGGCTCCTCGCATTCATGGTCGGAAGGCGGACTGGGACGACGCACTTGATCTCGTTGCCGGCCGGCTCACAGACGCAATCGAAAAGCACGGACCGGATGCGGTCGCATTCTACGTCTCGGGCCAGCTTCTGACCGAGGACTATTACGTCGCCAACAAGCTGATGAAGGGTTTCATCGGTTCGGCCAATATCGACACCAATTCGCGACTCTGCATGGCTTCGACGGTGGCAGGCCACAAACGAGCCTTTGGCACCGATACGGTTCCGGGTACCTACGAAGACCTCGAAGCGGCCGATCTGGTCGTGCTCGTGGGTTCCAATATCGCGTGGAATCACCCGGTTCTCTATCAGCGACTGCTGGCCGCGCGCAAGACCCGGGGGACAAAAATCGTCGTGATCGACCCGCGCCGTACCGCGTCCTGCGAGGGGGCGGACATGCACTTGGCGATTGCGCCGGGAGGTGATGTAGCCCTGTTCAACAGGCTTCTCGCTGCGTCCTGCGACGGTGGGGCGCTCGACAAGGCATTCCTGCAATACACGGATGGACTCGACGACGCACTGAAGGCCGCGCGGGCCGACACCGGAGAGATCGGGCTGTCCGGAGCGGAAATCCGCACTTTCACGGATCTCTGGATCAAGACCGAACGGGTCGTGACCGTATTTAGCCAGGGCGTCAACCAGTCGAGCCAAGGCACCGACAAGGTGAACGCCATCCTGAACTGCCATCTGGCGACCGGCCGCATCGGCAAGCCCGGATGCGGCCCCCTCTCGGTCACCGGCCAGCCGAACGCGATGGGAGGGCGCGAGGTTGGCGGCCTTGCCAACATGCTGGCCTGCCACCTGGCGCTGGAGAATGCCGATCATCGTGTGGCAGTGCAATCCTTCTGGCAGGCACCGCAGATGCCGGACAGGGCCGGCCTCAAGGCGGTTGACATGTTCCGTGCCGTGGGTGACGGTCGCATCAAAGCGCTCTGGATCATCCACACGAACCCGGCTGTCACCCTGCCAGAGGCCGATGCGGTCAGGGACGCCATCGCCCGTTGCGACTTCGTCGTCGTCAGCGACATCACCGCCCGGACCGATACCGCGCGGCTTGCCCATGTGCTCCTCCCGGCGACGGCCTGGGGCGAAAAGGATGGGACCGTGACCAACTCGGATCGTACGATCTCGCGTCAGCGGGCCGTGCTTGCCGCACCCGGGTCGGCGCGTGCCGATTGGGCCATCCTGGCCGAGGTCGGTCGCCGTATGGGCTGGTGCCACGCGTTCGACTACGAAAGACCTGCCGAGATCTTCCGCGAACACGCGGCCCTGTCCGGGATCGCTGGCAGATTCGGCCTCGATTTCAATATCTCGGTGCTGGCGGACCTCGACGATACCGGATATGCTGCGATGCCATCCACGCGCTGGCCCGTTGCGCAAAAACGCGGTGGCCGGTTTTTCGGCGACGGACGGTTCTTCCACAGCGACGGCAAGGCGCGTCTTGTCCCTGTCACGTCCAGCCCGCCCGCTGCTGCCCTGACCACCGAGCAGCCCTTCCGGCTGAACACGGGGCGTCTGCGCGACCAGTGGCACACAATGACGCGAACCGGCCTGTCTCCACGACTCAGCGCCCATATGGCCGAGCCGTTCCTCGATATTCACCCCCAGGATGCACATCGCCTCGGCCTCGCCAAAGCCGAGATCGCCGAGGTGTCGAACCCGTTCGGTCGGGCGCTCTTGCGCGTGCGGATCGCTCCTTCGCAACGGTCTGGCGAGGTGTTCGCGCCCATGCACTGGACCGGAGAAACCGCACCTTGCGCCCGCATCGATGCGCTTGTCCCGGGCATCTGCGACCCGATCTCCGGACAACCGGAAAGCAAGGCGGCAACGGTCGCCATCCAACCCTTCGCCGCTGCATGGTACGGGTTCGCGGTCGCGAGCTGCAATTTCACGCCTGCCTGTGACTACTGGGCACGCACAACGACGACCGCAGGCTGCCGCGCAGAACTGGCCGGGCGTACGGCTGTCAGCGATTGGGACGCCGAGGCGCGGATGCTGTTCGGCTTGCCGAACGCCCATGCGACAACCGTTTCGGACACCGCGCGGGGGTCGGCGCGCGTCGCACTGTTCGAGGGGGGACGCCTGATCGCCGCGCTCTTCGTTTCCCGCGTACCAGTCGCCGTCATGCGCGATTATCTCGCGCGCCTGCCGGGAACCTGTGCCAGCAATGTCCTCACCGGCCTCAGACCCGCTGATCAGCCCGACCCGGGTCCGATGCTCTGCGCCTGTTTCGGGGTGGGCGTGAACACCATTGTGTCGGCCATCGAGACAAAAGGTCTCGTGACGGTCGAAGAGGTTGGAGACATCCTGCAGGCGGGAACGAATTGCGGTTCCTGCCGACCGGAGATCGCGGATCTTATGGCCCGTAACCGGATGAGGACAGCAGCGGAATGAGTCTTGCCGATCATGTGCGCACGCTTGGCCGAGGGCCCAACCGATCCCGCTCCCTGAGCCGGGCCGAGGCGGAGGACGCCATGGCAGAAATGTTGTCGGGTCGGGCCGCGCCCGAGGCGGTCGGCGCCCTCCTGATGCTCTTGCGCAGGAAAGGCGAGACGCCAGATGAGATAGCGGGCTTCGCCACCGCAGCACAAGCCTGCCTGCCTCCGATGCCCCGGGTCAATCTGGACTGGCCGTCCTACAGCGCCGGGCGCACGCGCGGGATACCCTGGTTCCTGCTGTCGGCACGCCTCGTCGCCCTTGCTGGTCACAGGGTGCTGTTGCACGGATGGAACGAAACAAATCCAGTCATTCGTGATCACCTTGAAGTGAGCCGGATACCGCTTGTCGATACCCCTCAAGCCCTCGCATCGGCTCTGGATCGGTCGTACATCGCCTATATACCGCTCGAAAGTCTCAAACCGGCGCTGTTCCGGCTACTCGCGCTGCGCGACATTCTCGGTCTGCGTTCCGGCATCAACACTGTCACGCGGATGCTGAATCTGTGCCGTGCCGACGCAATCGTCCAAGGTGTCTTTCACCCCTCCTTCCGACAGCTTCAGACGGACGCTGCACATCTGCTCGGGTGGCAGGCACTGACCGTGATCAAGGGGGGCGGCGGCGAAATGGAGCGTCATCCGGCCAAGGAAGTAACAGGGTACGGTCTCCGAGCGGGCACTCTGTGGCGTGGTGTCTATTCCGGGGCCTTGAATACCCGTTCACGCCTCGCCAACATGGCCGAAACCTCCGACCTTTCAGCGCTGTGGTCCGGCGATGTCACCTGCCCTGTCGCCACCGAAACCGTTATCGGAACGGCTGCGGTTGCGCTTGACACGCTCGGCGTCCCGCAGCCCGAGACCCACGCACGGGAACTTTGGCGATCTCGTTTCACCGCTCACCCGAGCGTCGATGCCTGCATACCCTGGAAACAGTGCCATGCGCTTTGGGCAGGGGCCCTCAAAGGTATGCCACGCAACGCTTGGGGCCGCAGTGCCGAGCAGAACCCAGCCCGCGCGATCAAGGCGGCGATTTTCAAGGAACGACCGCCGGAAGGTACGGGGCGCGGGTCCATTTCCCTTGTCGGGGCCGGCCCGGGGGCGCGGGATCTCCTCACGCTGCGTGCGGTCGAACGACTGCAGGAAGCCGACGTGATATTCTACGACCGGCTGGTCGGTGACGATGTGTTGGAACTCGCCCGACATGGCGCGGAGCGGGTCTATGTCGGAAAGAATGTCGGTGCCTGTGCCTGGCCTCAGGACCGGATCAACGCCCTGATTGTTGCCGAGGCGCGCAAGGGGTGCCGCGTGGTACGACTCAAGTCCGGAGATCCGGGAGTCTTCGGTCGCGCGGGAGAAGAACTTCAGGCCGCCCGCGATGCCAGCATACCGGTCGAAATTGTCCCCGGCGTGACAGCCGCAGTCGCAGCCGCCGCAGCCTTCGGCGAGAGCCTGACCAAGCGCGGTGTTGCGGATACGCTGGTTCTTTCGACGGGCATGGGCTGCGCCGACGATCCCTTGCCCGACACGACACGCCTGTCCGGACAAGGCACGACCACAGCCCTCTACATGTCTGTAGGTCAGGCAGCACGGATCAAGATCGCCTTGCTTGATAGGGGATTACCTCCCTCGACCCGGGTGCGTGTCGCCGCGAAGGTATCGCAGCAAGAGCAAGCTCTTTCCGAATGCCGCCTTGACGCACTGGATGACCACCTTGAACAGACGGGCTGCTGCGGGTGTGCAGTTCTTCTGGTAACATGGCCCAAGAAGCAAGTGGGGTGTGGTGTTAATCTGCCTGCAAAAATGCCCCGCCTGTTTTGGTAACGCCCCGTGCTCGGGGGCATGGGAGAAGCAGACAGGTAGCATGGATGGAAGCCGTTTCGAAGGCTAGCCGATGGGTGAAGGCGGACGGGATATCGATGCGGGAGGTGTGCCGAAAGACGGGTCTCACCCGGCTGTCAACGGCGGAGCAAAAACCGGCAACGCCATCCCGTTCACAACGCCAGGTGGAGTATCAGGTGCCGGAGGATCAGCGATTGAACAGCTGGACATCGCCATAGCCCAATCCTTCTACCAGCCAGCCCCGGAAATATTCAAAATCGACCGTGGCAGCGAGCACCTCCAGCGGATCGCCGTCCTCACTCAGACGGGCCAGATGCTCCGAAAGGGAAAAAAAGCCGCGCTGTTCCATGAAAGCCCCCGTGTCGATCCAACTCCAAACAGTGAAGCACAAAAGCGCCTTCAGCGGGAGGTTAATGCGCTTGTGAGAACGGTGGTGCGAAATTCGTCCACGGAAGCGGCGGCATGATGCGGCTGCGGGCGGCGTAAAAGTCGTCCCCTTTTCCCTTTCTGCGGCTGCAGGGAGGGTGTGGGGATTTACAGCGTGGAGCTATATCTGAGCGTTCGTCAGGCTTGTGCGGAGGGCATGAGCCAGCGGGAAGCGGCACGGGTGTTCAACGTGTCCGCGCGCGTCTCCGCTTGCCAGATGTCATGCAGCATCTTCCTGGCCTTGGGTTCCTGAGCGGCACCTTCTAGAGTTCGACCGTCAGCTCCCCTTCTGACGGTCTAGGAATATCCTTGTGGTGAGGATAGCACTCGGCCCCGCTTCGGCGGGGCCTCTTTTTAAGAACTTGCAGAATATCCTGAATGTCAGTATATTCTGCATAAACGCCGCCTGCCCGGAGATTCCCCATGAAACAATTTCCCGCCAGCGATCTGACCCGCAACACGGGCGATCTGTTCGAGGCCGCCACCATCGCGCCAGTCGCGATCACCAAGCACCGCAAGCGCCGGTTTGTTGTCATGTCGATGGAGCGATTCGAGGCCCTGACCTCGGGTCGAACCTCGCAGGTTGCCCTTGATGTGACCGACATGCCCGATGATCTTGGCGCTCTGCTGGACGATGGGATCGAGGCGCATTTCCGTGGCCGCTGATTTCCCCAGCCCCGGACAGGTTTTCGACTACCACTTCCTCTGGAAATGGCAGGCCGAGCGTGGGGAAACCGAAGGCCGCAAGAAGCGGCCGAGCTGCGTTGCTCTTGTTGTGGTCAACAAGGATGGGAACCACGTCCTTTTCATCGCGCCGATCACCAGCAAAGCGCCGACCAAGGGCCGCGCTTTCCTTGCGATCCCCGAAACCGAGGCTCGCCGGGCGCAGCTCGATACCAGTGTGCCTCTCTGGGTCATGCTGGACGAATTGAACGCCGACATTCTCGAAACATCCTATGTGATCGAGGATCGCTCGCCCCGAGGCGCATTCAGCCCTGCCTTCACCGATAGCATTCTGCGTGGCGTTCAGCAGGTTCGTGCGGCGGGCGGTCTCGGCCTCTCGAACCGGAGTTAGGTCAGGGTAGGCCAAATTGTTGTTGGGCAAGGCGAGGCTGCCACGCACCCCCGCCCCGCCCGACCGGCGCTGCCCGCGCCGGGGCCGCTACGCGGCGGGCAGCGGTCCTCGAGCCTTATTGCCCACCGAATGCGATATATGCCGCGCCAACGCCAGCCGGCGCGATGATCATGAGAGCGAGCAAGATCCCGACCAGGAGGCCGGGCCACCCATCGCGATCAAGCCACTTCCAATCGAGATTTGACAGAAGCTGAAAGCTCGCTGCGATCAGAACCATCCAGGCCAACACCAGCAACGCCAGTGCCGGAACGGCCAGGATCAGCTTCACCCAGACGGCTTTCACTTTCACCATGATCCCGAACAGCACCGCCGTCGCGCACAGAAGACCGACGCCCTTCAAGACGACTGCCGCGATCTCGATCACCACGTCCCCCCCTGCCCGCCAGGTGCGGCCCCGCCTGTCTCGGCCGAGCCAGCCGGGGCCGCGCGGGCATGGTCGATCCGCGGCGCGGTCTCGGCCCTGCCGGGTGACGATCGCTGGCGCTCGAGGTCGATGGAGATCCGCGCGGTGCCGCGCGGCTCGAGGCGGGCCGGAGGATTCGGACAAGCCGAACGCCCCGGCCATCGTGGGCCGCGCCCAAGGGCGCGTCCGTTCGGGAACCCCCTGGTTCCCCCGCGCAAGCCCCATGAGCGGCGTCAGGGGGGGTGTCCCCAACCACGGTCTCGGCCGAGGGCCGAGCTGCGTGGCCGGGTGATACCCCTCCCCCCCCTTCCTTGTCATGGGGCCTGCTCGGGCCCCCCTCCTGGTCTCGGCGACCCGGTGCAGAAGGCTATTCTCTACAAGCTGGGCACGCAGGGTCAAGACGATCCGGTCGTTCGGCGGACGCTTCTTTCTCATCACGCAGTCGATCGCGGGGCTCGACTCGCCGCACCTTTATGGCGAGGCGGATCGGCGGAGCTTGCTCGCCGACGCCGGCATTCAGATCTACATGACACCGCAGGATGATCGCACGGCAAACGTCCTCTCCGACGCCCTGGGCAAGCACACGATCGTTTCCAAGAGCGAAAGCCAATCCCGCCATCGGAAGCTCGATGCCCTAGCTGGCCCGAAGCTTCATATTTGGGCTTTTGAGGGAACAAATGGTGTACAAGTCACGGTCCTGAACGCTGCAGATACATGACGACGTTGTCGGCCGGGAACTTGAAGCCTCGGCCAC
This sequence comes from Thioclava sp., assembly GCA_965277135.1. Classification (GTDB taxonomy): domain Bacteria; phylum Pseudomonadota; class Alphaproteobacteria; order Rhodobacterales; family Rhodobacteraceae; genus Thioclava. The sequence goes on from CBDIBW010000004.1 coordinate 48,213, forward strand.
CTGTTTCGACCGGTATCGCACCGAGCGGCGGAACGTGAACCACCAGAGGAGATTGCATGATGAAAGACAAGACAAGCTTGGCAGCGCTGTTCGCCAACATGAAGGAACAGATGGTTCTGATGACCTTTTCCGGTGTTTGCGGGATGTCGTTCCGCGCCGTCCTGGCGCCCAAGGAACCGTGGAAACGGCGGGTGGTGCAGGCCATTGCCGGGGCGCTGTCAGCGATGTTTCTCGGCGGCGCGGGCGTGCTGTCCTGTCTGTCGGCCGGGTTTCTCATGGGATCCGGCGGCGAACTGGCCGTCAAGGTCATGCAGGACAGGTTGATGGCGAAGAAATGACCTTCCCTCGGATCGCTGGCATGTCGCGTAAGGTGGCGCGGGCGCCTAAAGCAGCTTGACCAGCGCAGCGACCACCCCGACCGCAACCACCATCATCGAGCCGAGACGCAGCGTCAGCCGCTGTTCGAGGCGAAGCTCCATCTCCTTCATGTCACGCTTCAATCCGGTCTCAAGTTCCTTGAGGTCGCGTTTGGTGGCAAGCTCATTGGCTATGAGGTTGCGCTGTTCGTCGGCAATCACCTCGGCCTGCGGCTCGGGCATCCCCGCCGAGACAAGGCGCTTGACGTAGGTGTGGGTGTCGAAAGCAAGAAGGGCAGACATGGGTGGCCTCGGGTCAGGAAGGGCCTGTCAAATATGGCAGCAAAGCCTTGGCGTTTCAAGCGCCCCCTCAAGCAGCCCCTGGCCATCACCCGGGCCATCACCCGATCCGCCCCGCCCCGTGCGGGGCTTTTTCATGGGAAAATGCCCGGAAAGCCGGAGCGATGATCGGCACCGATCTGCTCTGCGATCCCGACCGCGTGCTGGACCCGGGCCTCATGGCGCGGGTTCTCGTGGCCAGGGTCGATACGCAATGGCAGGCTTTCGTGGCCGCGAAAAAACGCGAGGAACTGGAGTGCCTGATCGGTGAGGAAAACCTGAACCCCGAGGCAACACGCCGCTTTATCGACAACGCATTCCGCGACGGCGGTCTGGCCACAACGGGAACCGCAGTGACCAGGATACTGCCGCCTGTTTCGCGATTCTCGAAAAACAACGAGCACGCGGCCAGGAAGCAGGCTGTCCTGGCCAGATTGGCGATCTTCTTCGAACGATATTTCGGTTTGGGCTGAGGCATGCGGGAACCGCAAGACAGTCGATTGCTTGAAAGTTCCGCCTTTCGGTATCTTCACGTTCACAGGGCCGATCCGCGTTTGCACAGCCCGCTCCGGAAGATGGCCATTGCGCATCACGGCCGCATGGCCGCCCGATGTGCGCTGGTCCGCAAACCGCGCGAAAAAGGCATCCTTCCCGGCTTCGACAGTGGCCTGGAGAAGCGCCCGTGCCCCCCTTGCGCAGAAGATCGCCCAGCGGGTCCGTAATCGCGTCTCGACCGGTGAACTCGATGATGGTAGTATTACCCATGGTGGTGCGTCCTCTTCGGTTGGCTGGATGTCTGGCAACGCCATTCCAACCAGATGCACCGCCGTCATTCAAATCGCCGAAACACCAGATTCGCTCATAGCTCTCTGGTAAGGGTATCATTGTTAACCAGCGCACACATAACCGGGAGCAGGGGCCATGGAATGGATAGAAGCGTTTTTCGCGTTGATTGGAGACTTGACCTGGGGCTGGGCGCTCGTCCCGTTTCTGGTCATTGTCGGAGTATTTTTCACCACTATGACCGGCTTTGTCCAGTTCCGCTACTTCGGCCGCATGTTCCGGGTTCTGTCTTCCAAGAACCAGACCGGTGACCCGAACGCAATCTCAGCCCGCCAAGCCCTGCTTCTGTCCGTTGGCGGCCGGGTTGGCGGCGGCAATATTGCCGGGGTTGCCGTAGCCATCACGCTCGGGGGCCCCGGGGCGGTCTTCTGGATGTGGGCCATTGCCCTGGTCGGCATGGCGACCAGCCTGATCGAATGTTCCCTGGCCCAGCTTTACAAGCGTTCGGAAGGGGACGGCACGTTCCGCGGCGGGCCAGCCCGCGCCATCCTGCATGGATTGGGCTCGGATTACCGCTGGCTTGCGGTTCTTTACGCCATTTGCCTGATCGCATCTTTTGCCTTCGGGTTCAATGCGTTCCAAGGCAATACCATGGCTGGTGCCGCACAGGAAAGCTTCGGCATTGACCGCCTTTGGACCGGTATCGGCCTCACGTTTGTCACCGGCCTGATCGTCTTTGGCGGCATTCACCGGATTGCCAAGGTGGCCGATGTGATCGTGCCGGTCATGGCCGTCGGCTACATCGGCATGACGCTGATCGTGATCGGGATCAATATTGCCGACATTCCATCGGTTCTTCACACAATTGTTCGCAATGCCTTCGGCTGGCAGGAAGCTGTTGGCGGCGGCATGGGCGCTGCCATCATGCAAGGCCTGCGCCGGGGCCTCTTTTCCAACGAGGCCGGGCTCGGTTCGGTGCCGAACATGGCTGCAACCGCAGATGTGCGCCATCCGATCAGCCAGGGCATCACCCAGTCCTTTTCTGTCTTTATCGACACCATTATCATCTGCACCTGCACGGCCATGATCATTCTGATGGGAGATGTTTATGTGCCCGGCGCAGAAGGTGTTGACGGCATCGTCTTGACCCAGCAGTCCCTCGCCTCCCATATGGGCGGCTGGACCAGCTATTTTCTGACAGGGGCCATCCTGCTATTCGCCTTCAGCTCGATCATCTATAACTACTATCTCGGCGAGAACGCCCTCAGTTCCATGACCGGCAATGCACTGGCCATCTAGGGGCTGCGGGTTCTGGTGATGGGGTTTGTCTTTCTGGGTGCCTGTGCGCCAGGTGCCACTGCGGTGTTCTTCTTCTCCGATCCGCTGATGGGCATTCTGGCGGTGGTCAACCTTCTGGTCCTGATGATGCTGTTCCCGACAGCAAAGCGTCTGCTGGACGACTTCAAGGCCCAGCTCAAGGCAGGAGTTGACAGGCCGGTTCTGGACCCGGCCAAATTCAGCGATCTGGATATCGACCGCACGGCCTGGACCGGAAAAGCCCCGGACTAAATCATAGTCTTCCAAGAACTTGAAAAGCGCCCATCGGTTTCCAGACAGGAACCGATGGGCGCTTTTTTGTTCAGAATTGCGCCGATATATCCTATCCAAAGACCTCTGCATACTGGTGGGATTCCCTGATCTGGCTGGAGATTGTATAGTTTTGTCCGGATTTGAGGGCGGTTTCATGGCCCTGTTTTTGCGCGAAGCTGCGGATCGTATTGGGGATGACATCGTATTGGGGATGACGCTGTGCTGGCCAGGATTGACGCGCTGATGGGCTGGCGCGCGTTTTTGCCGATCCTGACGCGCGGTTTGGGTCGGTCCGGGGACGGGCCTCAAGGCTACGATCCGCTGGTTCTGTTCAAGTGCCTTCTCCTTGGCCAGTGGCACGGGTTGAGCGACCCGAAGCTGGAGCGCGCCCTAAAAGTGCGGCTGGATTTGATGATCGTCTGCGGGCTTGATCTGCAGGCTCCGGTGCCCGATGAGACCACCCGTTGCCGGTTTCGCAATACACGGGTCAGGGGCCGGGTTCACGATGATCTGCTGGCCGGGGTCTGCCGCCAGATCGCGGCGCACGGACTGAAGCTGAAAGAGGCCGGAGCGGCGATCATTGATGCGACCCTGGTGGAAAGCGCCGCTCGAGCACGCACTCATATCGAGGCGCCCAGCTTGCGCTTTTGAGGACCGTGCCGAAGGCGACACCCCGGACGATCCGGAGCTGCCTTTCAGCGCCGATCCGGATGCGCGGCGGGTCAGGAAGGGGTCCCAAGAAGGGGTCCCAAGAAGGGGTCCAGGTCCACGCTCGGCTACAAGGCGTTCGCCCGCGCTGACGAGGAAGGATTTGTGGACAAGGTCCACACCACGCCCGCCAACCGCGCCGGGAGCCCGGAGTTCAGGTATATGATCGAAGCGGCCAACGCGCAGCGCGTTCTGGCGGACAAAGCCTGTGCGAGCAAAGCCAACCGCGAACGGCTGCGCGGCCACCACAGGGACGCTATAGGGACGGTATAGGGACGGTATAGGGACGGTATAGGGACGCTATCATGCGCAAGGCGGCCCGCAAGGAAGTAGTCCGTCCTGAACAAGGGTTTCAGATTGGCACGTTGGCGATCTGAGACGGCCCGACGAAGGCCGTTTCAGCGGTGGTGGTCTGTCGGAGCGAGGTGAGAGCCCGGATCAACCGGCACAAGATCTCCCTCAGGTGTCTCAGGATCATGCGAATGTTGTGACCGCAGCCGCAGAGCACGGCGAACAGAGCGTCGCCGTCGGTTCCTTTCAGGGTGCTTCGCGTCAGTCGACCGTCGTTCTTCATGTGCCCGATCATTGGTTCAATGGCGCTGCGCCGTCGCAGGAGTTTGGCGATCGTCCTGGTGACACCTCGCTTTGCGCCACTGATGAAAACCTTCACATTCTGCACGCCATGCCCGCGGTATCCGCGGTCGACAAAGGCCAACTCTGGCCTCAGGTCGGTCAGGATCTCGACCTGTTCCAGCGCCTCGTGCAGCGTGTGGCCGTCGTAAGGGTTACCCGGCAGCGCCCGCATCCCGACCACGAAGCCGCCCCGGTTGGTCGTGGCCACGCTGACCTTGGTTCCGAACTCGTACCTCTTGTGCGCCTTGCCCTTGGAGATGCAGTCCACCGCCGGTTCATGCAGGCTGTAGAGTTTCTTCTTGTCCTTCGGCTTCTGCGCCAACAGCCGGTTCACCAGCGCGATCATCCCCACCAGGCGCTCTCTCAGCGCCCCCTCCGGAACCTTACCCAGTTGCCTCTCGATGTCGCGCAGCACGCGGCCGGTGTAGCCCTTGAGCCGGCGCAACGCCTTGCGCATCCGCTTGAACTGGCGGGCATGGGCGTAGCGCCCAACCTGACCGGCCAGCCGAGGCCCAAGACGGTTGTAGTTCTGGCGCAGGACGATCCCGGCTTCGCGAGCCAGCCCGACCAGCTTGCGCCGCGCCGCCTCATACAGCCGGGCATCCGTCGGGTGGGCGATGTTCTTTTCCATCACCGTGGTATCGACCGTGACCTGCTTGAGATCGCTGCGCTTCACCACCCCGGCGCGTTTCCCGGCCTCGATCGTCTGGGTCAGCATCCATTCAACACCCTCCTCGCCGATCCGCTTGCGCCACCGGGTCAGGGATGAGGGATCAAGCGGCAGACGGTGCTGAAAGAACGTCTCGCCGCAGAAGTGCTGCCAATACGGGTTCTCGGCCCATCGTGCCACGACCGCCTCGTCCGAAAGTGCATAGGCATGTTGCAGGTAAAGGAGTCCGGCAACCAGGCGCGTCAACGTCGCCGGGCGACCGGTGTGGGACGGAAAGAACCCGGCCCATTCCCGCTCAAAGACCTCCCAGTCGATCAGGGGGGCAAGTTTCACCAGCTCGTGGCGCATGTCGATCATCTCGACCAGGCGGGCGCGCAGGAGATCGTCTTGTTCCGGGAGCGGCTTTCTCGGCTTCATATCACGGCTCGAAATTGCAGGGTTCCTGCCGGGATAATACAAAACTTTGCAGGCAGCACCCAGCAATATCACATCATTCTCAAGCAAAATCAGCCGGATAAAAGTTGTTCAGGGCGAACTAATTGGTCCGTCCTGAACAAGGGTTTCAGATTGGCACGTTGGCGATCTGAGACGGCCCGACGAAGGCCGTTTCAGCGGTGGTGGTCTGTCGGAGCGAGGTGAGAGCCCGGATCAACCGGCACAAGATCTCCCTCAGGTGTCTCAGGATCATGCGAATGTTGTGACCGCAGCCGCAGAGCACGGCGAACAGAGCGTCGCCGTCGGTTCCTTTCAGGGTGCTTCGCGTCAGTCGACCGTCGTTCTTCATGTGCCCGATCATTGGTTCAATGGCGCTGCGCCGTCGCAGGAGTTTGGCGATCGTCCTGGTGACACCTCGCTTTGCGCCACTGATGAAAACCTTCACATTCTGCACGCCATGCCCGCGGTATCCGCGGTCGACAAAGGCCAACTCTGGCCTCAGGTCGGTCAGGATCTCGACCTGTTCCAGCGCCTCGTGCAGCGTGTGGCCGTCGTAAGGGTTACCCGGCAGCGCCCGCATCCCGACCACGAAGCCGCCCCGGTTGGTCGTGGCCACGCTGACCTTGGTTCCGAACTCGTACCTCTTGTGCGCCTTGCCCTTGGAGATGCAGTCCACCGCCGGTTCATGCAGGCTGTAGAGTTTCTTCTTGTCCTTCGGCTTCTGCGCCAACAGCCGGTTCACCAGCGCGATCATCCCCACCAGGCGCTCTCTCAGCGCCCCCTCCGGAACCTTACCCAGTTGCCTCTCGATGTCGCGCAGCACGCGGCCGGTGTAGCCCTTGAGCCGGCGCAACGCCTTGCGCATCCGCTTGAACTGGCGGGCATGGGCGTAGCGCCCAACCTGACCGGCCAGCCGAGGCCCAAGACGGTTGTAGTTCTGGCGCAGGACGATCCCGGCTTCGCGAGCCAGCCCGACCAGCTTGCGCCGCGCCGCCTCATACAGCCGGGCATCCGTCGGGTGGGCGATGTTCTTTTCCATCACCGTGGTATCGACCGTGACCTGCTTGAGATCGCTGCGCTTCACCACCCCGGCGCGTTTCCCGGCCTCGATCGTCTGGGTCAGCATCCATTCAACACCCTCCTCGCCGATCCGCTTGCGCCACCGGGTCAGGGATGAGGGATCAAGCGGCAGACGGTGCTGAAAGAACGTCTCGCCGCAGAAGTGCTGCCAATACGGGTTCTCGGCCCATCGTGCCACGACCGCCTCGTCCGAAAGTGCATAGGCATGTTGCAGGTAAAGGAGTCCGGCAACTAGGCGCGTCAACGTCGCCGGGCGACCGGTGTGGGACGGAAAGAACCCGGCCCATTCCCGCTCAAAGACCTCCCAGTCGATCAGGGGGGCAAGTTTCACCAGCTCGTGGCGCATGTCGATCATCTCGACCAGGCGGGCGCGCAGGAGATCGTCTTGTTCCGGGAGCGGCTTTCTCGGCTTCATATCACGGCTCGAAATTGCAGGGTTCCTGCCGGGATAATACAAAACCTTGCAGGCAGCACCCAGCAATATCACATCATTCTCAAGCAAAATCAGCCGGATAAAAGTTGTTCAGGGCGAACGAAGTATCCGAAACTCTGTGTATGAGGTTTAGCCCATGCGAGTTTAGCGGGTCATTTGTTGAACCGCTCGGGGTATAGGCTAGCGAATTGGTTTCGGGCAGCAACCCATTCCCGGACGGCCCTGCCTGTTCTCTCGAAGCTGCGGATGGCGAGGTAAATCAACTTGGTTGCGGCATCGTCTGTTGGGAAACTACCCCTCGTTTTTGTTGTTTTGCGTATCCCGCGGTTGAGGCTTTCAATCGCATTCGTGGTGTAAATGATTTTGCGGACCGCCGGCGGGAAAGCAAAAAACGGGATGACTTCCTGCCAGGCGCGCCGCCAGCTTGGGGCGATTGACGGGTATTTTTGCCCCCATTCGGCTTCAAAATCAGCGCGTGCCTTCTCGGCCTCGGTGTCATTGGTTGCCTGATAAATCCGCTTGAGGTCTTTGGCGACGGTCTTGCGGTCCTTCCAGCCACAGAAGTTCAGGGAGTGGCGCACCAGATGCACGATACAGGTTTGTACGGTGGTATCTGGAAAGGCGGCATTGATCGCATCAGGGAAGCCCTTGAGGCCGTCGACAACGGCAATCAGGATGTCTTCAACCCCACGATTGCGCAGATTGTTCATCACCGAGAGCCAGAATTTAGCCCCCTCATTGGCGGCGATCCAGAGCCCCAGAACCTCGCGCTTGCCTTCCGGGGTGACGCCCAGGGCCACGTAAACCGCCTTGTTTTTGACCTGACGGCTTTCCGCATCGCGGATTTTGACGCGTAGGGTATCGAGAAAAACGATGGGGTACATCGGCTCCAGGGCGCGGTTTTGCCAGTCTGAGACCTCTTCCAAGACCGCGTCGGTGACCCGGCTAACAAGATCGGCGGACACCTTCAGGCCGTAAACCTCTTCAAGGTGGGCCCGGATATCGCGGATCGATAGTCCGGCAGCATAAAGACCGATGATTTTGTCGTCCATCCCGTCGATCCGGGTCTGGCCTGTCTTGATCCGTTCAGGCTCAAAACTGCCGTCCCGGTCGCGCGGAACATCAATCAGCAGCGCACCGTCATTGCCCTTCACCGTCTTGCGTGACGTGCCGTTGCGGCGGTTGCTTTGCTCGGCAGGGTCCTCCCCCGGCTCATAGCCAAGGTGTTCGGTCAGCTCCGCGCCCAGCATCCGCTCCATGAAACGAACCTTCAGTTCCTTCATGAGGCCTTTGTCGCCCAGCAAATCCTCGGGGCGGTCAACCCCGCTCAACAGTTCGTCCAGCACTTCCTTGGAAATCGTCATTGTCGTCATGCTCCTTCAAATTGGAAGCATGGGCCAATTTACTCATACACAGAACACCGGACACTCTCGCCCGCAATCGTCCGCTGCGCGCCTCCGAGAAGCGCTTCAACCGGCTGATCTCCAAACGCCACTTCCGGGTGGAGCAATGCTTCGGCACCGGGAAACGCCTCTTCGGCCTGCACCGCGCACGCGACTTCGGGGTCGCCAGGACCCACGCCCAGATGGCGACGGCGGCCATCGGACTGAACAGGCTCAAAGCTGCGAACAGGATCAACCTCACCCCGCAAACCCCGGAAATCGCTTGAACCAGACCTACACCCTCAATCCGCCCACCGAAAGGCAAGCGGGACAAAAGGGATGGCCGTTCAATCAAATCCAAGAAAAACCTGAGCGTCATGCAGAAGTCTTTAGGGGGTCTCGCGGGGCTGGTGGGAGTGTGCTGAAGTTTGTGTATCCGCGCCGGTCCATGCGGTTTGGTATACTCAAGCGTCGAAGCGCTTGCCGCACATTATGGCGAACGGATTGCGGGCTGCGAACCATTCCCTGACGTTTCGGCCAAGGGAAAGGCGTGAGGGTGTCGGTCTCCTCGACGCTTGAGGCCAATCAGGTCGCCGATGAATTGCGGCGGCAGGCCGACAACTTCATCGATATTCGCGATCTGCGCGATGTGATCCAGCGCGAGCCTCGGGCTCTCGCTTCCTGATCGGGTCTGATCAAAATCGTCGATGATCGCAATATGGCCCTCTGGCGTCGTGTCGTCGCTAAATTGCGCAAGCAGCGTGCTCAGCTCCGCCTCAAGCGCCTGCTCAATCAATTGCCGCGCGCCGGAGCGGAGCAGATCGGTCAGTGGATCGGTCGAAAATCCGTTTGGATCGGGCCCGGGCCGAGGTGATCCCGTTCCTTGGCTTCGATCCGGCGATCCGCAAGAGCATCTACACGACCAATGCCATCGAGAGCCTGAACCGTGTGATCGGGAAATCCATCAAGACGCGCGGCTCATTCCCGACGGACGAGGCGGCGACCAAGCTGATCTGCCTCGCCATCCGCAACTTTGAGAAGGATGGCCGAAACGTCAGGGAATGGTTCGCAGCCCGCAACCTTCCGCGCGACCCCGGTGATGCTGAGACCCTGGTTCTGCAAATCCCGGATCAGGAAGATCTCCCTCAGTCCCTTCACCTGCCTGCCCCTGTCGCTCTCCGTTCGGAGCATCAGGCCTGTGTCCCGCGACAGAGCCAATTCCGAATAGATGAAGTTCGGAACTGGTACTGACGCTCACGTCCGGGGAAAATTCAAACGGCGGTTTCGGGGAGATTACGTCCGGCGGTTACAGGAGGAAGCGCAGCCCCGCTCATGCTGGAACGCCGGTTCCCGGGCACAGCTACGTCGTCCGGGGCGTTCGGTTGGGTGTCCTGCAAAGCCACCGCTTCCGTTCAGGGGAAGACCTGGAACAGACGATCATGCGCTATGTCCGCTTGTAGAACGGCCAGCTACCGCAATCCGTGCTGAAAGGCCGAACGCCACTCGCGGCGCTCAAGGACTGGCACTGCCAAAAACCGCAGCTGTTTAAGAAGAGACATTACAATCACACGGGGGCTGACACTCGTTCAGGTTCCAGGGGTTGAGCGAATCAAACATACTCTTCACACCAAATCGAATCCCTCAGGCAAAGCGGGCACGCCATGGATCGTGATCGCACCATGCGATTCGGCCCGCGCCACGCCAGCCGTGACAACAGGCGCCAGCATCAACACTGCCACGCCGAATGTGCAGGAAAATACCGATCTCGACCTCGCATCCCCCCTCTCGACCTTGCTTTGTCGAACCAGACTACGAGAGAGGATGGAAACCGCGCAAACTTTTCTCTTGGAGAGCGGCGGGAGAGGGCTTATAAGGGAGCCACTGCTCGATAGGTTTCTTGCCTGTATGAAACTGCCGAATGACTTGGCGCCCGCCCCGTGCGGGCGTCTTTTTCTTTTCTGCTTCTTTTCTGCGGTCAACTGGTCTGTGGGTCAGCCAGGTTCAACAGAAAATTCCGTCCCCGTGAGGTCACGCAGGCTTGCATGGTTTTCCGCACCTGTGCACGATGATCAATTGCGGCGGTCAATTGCGGCCCGTCGCGGCATCATCGGGCCATCGCAGGTGGATTCATCACAAGGAGGACGCATGTCATTGAAAGGCAAGACTGCGGTTGTCACCGGATCAAGTTCGGGTATTGGTCTGGGTGTTGCGCGCGAGCTGGCGCGGGCCGGGGCCGATGTGGTGCTCAACTCCTTCACCGATCGCGACGAGGATCATCAGCTGGCCGCCGATCTGGGCGCCGAGTTCGGCGTGAACGGTCGCTACATCAAGGCCGATCTCTCCAGAGGAGAAGAGGCACGCGCGCTGATCACCCGGGCCGGAAAATGCGATATCCTGGTCAACAATGCCGGAATTCAGCACGTCTCCCCGATCGAGGCGTTCCCGGTCGAGAAATGGGATGCAATCATCGCGATCATGCTCAACTCGGTCTTCCATACGAGCGCGATGGCGCTGCCGATGATGCGTGAGGCCGGTTGGGGACGCGTGGTGAATATCGCTTCCGCCCACGGCCTGACCGCCTCACCCTACAAATCGGCCTATGTTTCGGCCAAGCATGGCGTCGTGGGCATGACCAAGGTCGTGGCGCTGGAAACCGCCAGAGAGAATATCACCGCAAACGCGATCTGCCCTGGCTATGTAAAAACCCCGCTGGTCGAGGCGCAGATCCCCGACACCGCCAAGGAATACAACATGACCGAGGAAGAGGTGATCCAGAAGGTGATCCTCGCCCGTCAGCCCTCCGGGGATTTCGCCACCACCGAGCAGATTGGTGGCACAGCGGTCTTCCTGTGCTCGGATGCCGCCGCGCAGATCACGGGAACCACGATCTCGGTCGATGGCGGCTGGACCGCACTTTGATCTGATCGGAGCAGGGGGCTGTCTGCCCCCTCTCTGGCACTGGACCGGAGCAGATTATATTGTATTGCTGTGGGTGTCTGTTCGCTCCGGTTCCTTGGCTTTTTCGCGGCTTATAGCGGTTTTGTGTGCGGTTTTCGGCGTTGTTGCGCCAGGCGGTGTTATCCATTGAGCCATATAGCTGACGCGACGAGATGTATGGCTCCGGGAACTGCGGTTGCGGTTTTGTCATACACTCGAGGCTCTTTTCGGCTGGATTTTGGCACCACCACCGGCGCGCTTCCAGCCGCCCAATCACGCGCTCGTCCGCGTCATATCCCTTGCCCGCTCTCAGGATCCCGGCCTCGATGCCGTCGAGCAGAACATCCGCGCCATTGACCTGCCCCAATTTTCAGGGCCACTCGTAAACCGCGTTTGCTCTTCATTTGTCCGTCCTGAACAAGGGTTTCAGATTGGCACGTTGGCGATCTGAGACGGCCCGACGAAGGCCGTTTCAGCGGTGGTGGTCTGTCGGAGCGAGGTGAGAGCCCGGATCAACCGGCACAAGATCTCCCTCAGGTGTCTCAGGATCATGCGAATGTTGTGACCGCAGCCGCAGAGCACGGCGAACAGAGCGTCGCCGTCGGTTCCTTTCAGCCCGCCTTATTCGTCCAATTCTTCTGGGAAAGTTGCGTGCGCCTGAAAGCGCTGTAGATTCAGTCTTCTAGACAAGGATCAACGGCAGCATCGGACGCACGCATGGGTGAAACGCTATCGCTGGTGGCGCCCCGGTTCAATCGCTCTCTTCGGATCGAGAGCCGGGCAGAGCGGCTGACCGGAGATCCCGGGGCAATCCTTCTGCGCGAGGTGCTCGAAAACAGCGGCATCGTGGGCTGGATGACCGATCGTCTGAGCGATCCGCGGCGGCCGCAGGATGTCACGCATGATCTGGCCTCACTCCTGCGCACCACGATCCTGCTGGCCGCCCAGGGATGGCGCGATCATGACGATGCCGATGCGCTGCGGCACGACCCGGCCTTCCGACTGGCGGTGAGTTCGGCAGCCGGGATGACGCCGCTCGGCGGTCCGGGGCTGGCGTCCCAACCCACGCTCTCGCGCTTCACGGCGATGATGGCGGCGCCGGACAATCTGAAGGTCCTGCGCGAAGCGGTCCTGGAATTGGCCGGCCGGGGCGTTCAGGCACAGAATGCCGGCAAGCGCTTGCCGAAGGTGACGCTGGACGTGGACAGCCTGCCGATCGAGGTTCATGGTCACCAGCCGAAGGCGGAGTGGAATGGCCATTACAATGCGCGCATCTATCATCCGCTCATCACCTCGATCGCCGAGACCGGCGACATGCTGGATGCACGGCTGAGAGCGGGCAATGTCGGTACCGCGGAGGGCGCGCTTGACGTGATCCTCGACGTGGTCGACCGGGCGCAGGCCAGCCTCTGCGAGGTCGCCATGCTGCGCATCGATGCGGGCTTCCCCTCGGCCACCTTGCTGGCGGGGCTGGAGGCGCGCGGCATCGACTATGTCTCGCGGCTGCGCGCCAACCCGGCGCTGGACCGCGAGGCCGCGCCTCACATGACGCGCCCGCCCGGGCGGCGTCCGATCAAGCCGCGGATGTGGCTGCACGAACTGCGCTACCAGGCCGAGACCTGGGACAAGGAGCGCCGCGTGATCCTGGTGGTCAAGGAGCGCGAGGACGACCTTCTGCTCGACCGCTTCTTCCTCGTCACCTCGCTGACGCTGGCAGAGATGAGCCGGGAGGACATCCTCGAGCATTACCGCGCAAGGGGCACCGCCGAGGGCCATATGGGCGAGCTGAAAGACGTGCTCGCCCCGGCGCTGTCCTCGACGAACCGGCCGAAATCTCACTGGCGGGGGCGGGGCACGCAAACCGCGACGCCCGGCGTCGATGCCTTCGCGTGCAATGAGGTTCGGCTCCTGATCTCTCTTCTCGCCTATGAGCTGATGCACATCGCCCGCCGCGCCATGGCGGCTGCCACCGGCACCGGCTGGAGCCTGCGCCGCCTGCGCGAACGCGTGCTGCGCGCCGGCGCCCGGCTGATCCTGTCCGGCCGCCGTATCACGCTCGCATTGTCTGCCGCCGCCGCACCGTTCTGGGCAGTCCTCTGGCCAAGGCTCGCCGCCCTGCACTGGTCCGGTCCCTGAACCGGACCGGCTCCAGCCCGACATGACCGCCCGCCGGATCCTCCGGCGAACGAGCCCGCATGGACGGCGATTGCAAAAAATACCCGCCCCGGAGGCGCATCGCCATCGAAACACAAGCCAGAGGCGATCACCCTCCCGCCCAGCCAGGCGCCGGGCCTTCAGGACGTACTCGAACCGCCCGAAAGCAGCACCTTGGCGCCAAGGTCAGCCGGCCGGTGAATATTGCGGGTTCAGGGTGCTTCGCGTCAGTCGACCGTCGTTCTTCATGTGCCCGATCATTGGTTCAATGGCGCTGCGCCGTCGCAGGAGTTTGGCGATCGTCCTGGTGACACCTCGCTTTGCGCCACTGATGAAAACCTTCACATTCTGCACGCCATGCCCGCGGTATCCGCGGTCGACAAAGGCCAACTCTGGCCTCAGGTCGGTCAGGATCTCGACCTGTTCCAGCGCCTCGTGCAGCGTGTGGCCGTCGTAAGGGTTACCCGGCAGCGCCCGCATCCCGACGACGAAGCCGCCCCGGTTGGTCGTGGCCACGCTGACCTTGGTTCCGAACTCGTACCTCTTGTGCGCCTTGCCCTTGGAGATGCAGTCCACCGCCGGTTCATGCAGGCTGTAGAGTTTCTTCTTGTCCTTCGGCTTCTGCGCCAACAGCCGGTTCACCAGCGCGATCATCCCCACCAGGCGCTCTCTCAGCGCCCCCTCCGGAACCTTACCCAGTTGCCTCTCGATGTCGCGCAGCACGCGGCCGGTGTAGCCCTTGAGCCGGCGCAACGCCTTGCGCATCCGCTTGAACTGGCGGGCATGGGCGTAGCGCCCAACCTGACCGGCCAGCCGAGGCCCAAGACGGTTGTAGTTCTGGCGCAGGACGATCCCGGCTTCGCGAGCCAGCCCGACCAGCTTGCGCCGCGCCGCCTCATACAGCCGGGCATCCGTCGGGTGGGCGATGTTCTTTTCCATCACCGTGGTATCGACCGTGACCTGCTTGAGATCGCTGCGCTTCACCACCCCGGCGCGTTTCCCGGCCTCGATCGTCTGGGTCAGCATCCATTCAACACCCTCCTCGCCGATCCGCTTGCGCCACCGGGTCAGGGATGAGGGATCAAGCGGCAGACGGTGCTGAAAGAACGTCTCGCCGCAGAAGTGCTGCCAATACGGGTTCTCGGCCCATCGTGCCACGACCGCCTCGTCCGAAAGTGCATAGGCATGTTGCAGGTAAAGGAGTCCGGCAACCAGGCGCGTCAACGTCGCCGGGCGACCGGTGTGGGACGGAAAGAACCCGGCCCATTCCCGCTCAAAGACCTCCCAGTCGATCAGGGGGGCAAGTTTCACCAGCTCGTGGCGCATGTCGATCATCTCGACCAGGCGGGCGCGCAGGAGATCGTCTTGTTCCGGGAGCGGCTTTCTCGGCTTCATATCACGGCTCGAAATTGCAGGGTTCCTGCCGGGATAATACAAAACCTTGCAGGCAGCACCCAGCAATATCACATCATTCTCAAGCAAAATCAGCCGGATAAAAGTTGTTCAGGGCGAACTCATTTGTGTGCCATCATTGGGCGGCGTGAGCAATGGGCGCGGGCGCGGAGCCCTCAGATAGCTCAAGCGGCTGCGCCCATTGCGTTTTGTTGAAGGGTCGCGCTGCCGCGAACGCTTCGGGGGTTTGATATTTCAAGCTGCTGTGGGGGCGTTGTGTGTTGTAATCGATCCTCCGGTTTTCGATGATGTCCCGCGCCTCGCCGATGCTTGTGACCCAGTGCTGGTTCAGACACTCATCCCGGAACCGGCCATTGAAACTTTCGATGTACGCGTTCCGGGTCGGCTTGCCCGGATCGATGAAATACAGCTGCACACCGTGGTCATCGGCCCAGGCATCAAGGGCGCGCCCTCGCAGTTCGGGTCCGGTATCGACGACCAGACTGTCCGGGTATCCGCGTTCCCGTGCAACCCGCTGCAGCCTTTCCACGACCCGTTCGCTAGCTGTCAGATAGTCAATGAGACACCCCATGATCGCCACCCGGAGCCCATCGGCAAGGCCGCCGCCTCCAGGCGCGCCGCCCCGATGCACGAACCGCAACCGTCGAATGCCGGGAAATCACCGCCATCTGCCCGAACGCAAAATAATTTGTGCCCCGCAATGCAATTTATTGCCGACCACCCCAGCACTTTGTGCTGGATCGGAGCAGATTATTCGAGATTACCAACAGGGATCACCGGGGCGGGTGTCTGCTGTCGCGCCTGCATTCATCAAGCTCGCCGGACCTTGGCCGGGCCTCGGCCTTGCAGCCGTGGCGCAGGCGCTTGGCGGGCGGGATCTCGTGATGCGATTCTTGCTGCGAAGAATGTGAGTCCGCACATCTTCGCCTCAATCCGGCTTCTGGTGTGATCGCCAGACCCACCGCTTCCGGATCGCCCGCCCGGATCGGTCTTGGGAACGAAGAACCACGCCATGTCCCGATCCAGCCGGATCAGCGGTGATCCGCAGTGGCAGGTTCCAGCCGATCCCTCCCATAGACGGGTGGCGCCCTTGCGGCCCAGGAACGCCTGTAAAATTTTGAAACTAAAAGGTTTCATTATTTCGGTGCTTTCGCGGTGATACCCTCGACATAGAAGGTCATCGAGTGCAACTCGCCATCGGTCGCCCTCTCGCCATCTGCAAGGAAGACCGAACCGTCCTGCTTGTTGAGCGGGCCGGTGAAGGGATGAACCTTGCCCGAGCCGATATCTTCCCTGAGCCGAATCGCCTCGGCCCTGACCCCGGCCGGAACAGCGGTCGAGATTTCGCCGATCTTGACCATACCGCTGTCGATGCCGCCCCAGGTCGCTTCGGATTTCCACGTCCCGTCGAGCACCTCTCCGACGCGCCTGATGTAGTAGGGTGCCCAGTTGTCGATGGTCGAGCAAACGCGTGGCATCGGCGCGAAGGACGACATGTCGGAGCCCTGACCGAAGGTGATGACATTGCCCGCTTCCCTGGCCTTGGCCTGCGGAGCGGTCGAGTCGGTATGTTGCAGCAGCACATCCACGCCATCGGCGATCAGGGCTGCTGCGGCATCAGCCTCTTTCGCGGGGTCGAACCAGGCATAGGCCCAGACGATTTTCATCTCGATATCCGGGTTTACCCTCTTCGCGGCGAGAAAGGCAGAATTGATGCCCTGATAGACCTCGGGGATCGGGAAGGAGCCGATATAGCCGATCTTGCCGGTCCTGGTCATGCGGCCACCGATCGTGCCCTGGATCGCGCGACCCTGGAAGAACTTTGCGTCATAGGTGGCAACATTGTCGGCCAGTTTGTAGCCGGTCGCATGCTCGAATTTCACGTTCGGGAATTTCCTGGCGACGTTGATCACCGAATCCATATAGCCGAACGAGGTCGCGAAGATCAGCCTGTTGCCTTCGAGGGCAAGCTGGGTCAGGGCACGCTCCGCATCGGCACCTTCGGAGACGCTCTCGATGAAGGTGGTGCGCACCTTGTCGCCATAATGCTCCTGCATCGCCTTGCGCGCCACATTGTGCTGGTAGGACCAGCCCATGTCGCCAATCGGGCCGACATAGATGAAGCCGACATCAAGCGGCGCGTCCGCGGCGAAGGCTGGCAGGCCCGCGCCCGCGCAGGCGGCGGTCGCGGCGGTGGATTTCAGAAAGGATCTGCGATTCATCGGGAACTCCCCCGGTTGCTTGTGGGCTCTTTCCGGCCCGGGATGGATGCCGTGCCGCATCAGCTTGCGGCATGGAACGGCTTGCCAAGGCTTGCAGGCGCAACCTGCATGCCTCGGCGGTGAATGGCCGAAAGGATCACCAGCACGAGGATGGTGATGACGTAAGGGGCCATGGACAGGATGTGAACGGGGATCGCATATCCCGCGGCCTGCAACTGGAGTTGCAGCACGGTGATCCCCCCGAACAGATAGGCCCCGATCAGCACGCGCCCCGCGCGCCAGCTCGCAAAGACGACGATGGCAAGCGCGATCCAGCCCGCGCCGGCGGTCATGCCCTCGGTCCATTGCGGCACGCGCACCAGGCTGAGATAGGCACCGCCCAGCCCCGCCAGCGCCCCACCGAAGACAAGCGCGGCAAGGCGCACCATGACAACACGGTAGCCAAGCGCGTGGGCCGCGTCGTGGTTCTCGCCCACGGCGCGCAGGATCAGACCCGCGCGGGTGTGTCGCAGCACATACCAGACCACAACAACGAGGAGCAGCGACAGATAAACCACCCAGTCATGCGAAAACAGGATCCGGCCAAGAACCGGGATATCGGCCAGCGGTCCGAAGTCGATCCTGCCGGTGCCGGGCGGGCGCACGCCTTCGTAGGGTTTGCCGATCAGGGCCGAAAGCCCCAGACCGAAGAGGGTGAGCGCAAGCCCGGTCGCCACCTGGCCAGACAGCAGAACCTGCGTGAGAAAGCCAAAGAGCGCCGCCATCAGCGCGCCTGCGACAGCACCGACGACAAAGCCCATGACCGGGTTGCCGGTGGCGACTGCGACGGCAAAGCCACTGACCGCGCCGATGATCATCATCCCCTCGACACCAAGGTTCAGAACACCCGACTTCTCGGCCACCAGTTCTCCGGTCGCAGCCAGCAGGACCGGGGTGGATGCCCCCATGAGCCTGGCGATGAGTTCGATGATATCAATTCCGCCGACGATCATTGCTCCAGCCCTTTCGAGACACTCGGAAAAGTAACCGCTCCAAAGGCCAGGTCGTCAACCCCCGGCCCGACGATCAGCGCACCCGCCACGGCGATCACCGCGAAATGCCGCGCGGGAAGCCTTTTCATGTGGTCACCCTCCCGATCCGGATCCGGAAATTCGTCATCAGGTCGAACCCGAGCAGAAAGAACAGCAACATCCCCTGGAACACCTGGATCGCTGCCGGTGGCAGGCCAAGCGACGCTTGCGCCATGTCGCCGCCGATATAGGTCAGCGCCATCAACAGCCCCGCGAGCAGGATCCCGATCGGATGCAGCCGGCCCAGGAAAGCCACGATGATCGCCGTGAACCCGTAGCCGACATTGAAGCTGTCGGTGATCTGACCCTGGGGTCCGGACACTTCGAACAGACCCGCCAGACCCGCACAGGCCCCGCCGATGCCAAGCGAGAACATGACCAGCCGCGCCGGAACGACCCCGGCGAACCGGGCCGCGCGCGGTGCCTCGCCCGCAACCTTGATGCGAAAGCCCGCGATATGGCGCTGCATCAGCACATGGGCCGCGATCACCGCCAGAAGCGCGCTCACCACGCCCCAATGCAGGCCGGTGCCCGCAATCAGTTCGGCATTGTGGGCCGAGGGATAGTGTTGCAGGTTGCGCGATCCGGGAAACCCGTACCCTTCGGGATTCCTGAGTGGCCCGAAGGACATGTAGGCCAGCAGGTTTTGCGCCACATAGACCAGCATCAGCGACACGAGGATCTCCGAGGTGCCAAACAGCACCTTGAGCACCGCCGGGATCATCGCCCAGAGAAAACCGCCCGCCGCGCCCAGAATCACCATCGCGGGGAACAGCCATTGGCTCTGGGCGGGATAGGCGGCCAGCGCCAGCGAGGCCCCGCCGAGTGCGCCGATGATATATTGCCCTTCGGCCCCGATATTCCAGATGCCCGCGCGAAACCCCACCGCCAGCCCCGAGGCGATCAGGATCAGCGGCCCGGCCTTGAGCAGCAACTGACCGCGGAAATAGGCGGCATTCGCACCGAAGACCGGCTCCCAGAAGATCGCACGGATCGCGCTGACCGGGTTCTTGCCCAGCATGGCAAACAGGGCACCGCCCGCGACCATCGTGGCCAGCACCGCGACCACCGGCGCGGTCCAGATCCAGGCGCGCGACGGGGTGGGGCGTTTGACGAGCGTGATCATTGTGCCGCCTCCTGCATCCCGTGTGCCCCCATCCCGTGTGCCCCGCCCAGCATCAATCCGATCTCTTCCATCGTCAACGCCCCGGTCTGGCGCGGCTCGCTCAGGCGGCCCTCGCCGAGCGCGGCAAACCGATCCGAGATGTCCATCAGTTCATCAAGATCCTGGCTGATCGCGATCACCGCCGTACCTTTGGCCGCCAGATCCAGCAATGCCTGACGGATCGAGACCGCCGCAGCCGCATCCACGCCCCAGGTTGGCTGGTTCACGATCAGCACCTCGGGTGCCTGGAGCATTTCGCGCCCAAGCACATATTTCTGCAAATTCCCGCCCGAGAGCGCGCGTGCGGTCACATCGGGCCCCGGCGTGCGCACATCGAAAGCCTTGATGATCTCTTCGGCAAAGCCGCGCGCCGCCTTGTTGGCGACAAACCCCTTCCTGGTCAGTGGTTTGCGCACGGTTCCGGTCAGGATCGCATTGTCGGTCAGGCTCATGTCGGGCACCGCGGCATGGCCCAGACGTTCCTCGGGCGCGCTCAATATGCCCTTGGCGCGCCGGGCGTTGGGACCAAGCGCCGAAATGTCGATACCATTCAATCGGACCGTGCCCGCACCCGAAGGCCGTTCGCCCGAAAGCGTTGCGAGCAGATCCTCCTGGCCGTTCCCGGCGACCCCGCCGATGCCGAGCACTTCACCGGCGCGCAGGGTGAAGGTGATGTCCCTGAGCGAGGGGCCGAATTGCGATATCGGCGGAAGGTTCAGCCCCGCCACCTCCAGCACCGGTTTTCCCAACCCGCGTTCGGCACGGCCGGGGATCTTCAGCTCGGCCCCGACCATCAATTCTGCCAGCTCGCGCGCGGTTTTCCCGCGCGGATCGCAGTTGCTCACAACCTTGCCGCCGCGCAGGATCGTGGCCCTGTCGCACAGCGCCCGGATTTCCGTGAGCTTGTGCGAGATATAGAGGATCGCGGTGCCTTCGCAGGACAGCTTGCGCAAACTATGGAACAGGTTCTCCACTTCTTGCGGCGACAGGACCGAGGTCGGCTCGTCCATGATCAGCAGTTTCGGATCCTGCAACAGGCAGCGCACGATCTCGACCCGCTGACGTTCCCCGGCCGACAGATCCCCCACAAGGCGCGCCGGATCCAGCGGCAGCCCGTATTCGGCAGAAATTTCGCGGATATGCCGGGCCAACGGACGCATCGGGGGCGGGCTCTCCATCCCCAGGGCGACATTTTCCGCAACGCTCAGTGCCTCGAAGAGCGAAAAATGCTGGAATACCATTGCGATACCGGCGACGCGTGCGGCACGCGGTTCCGATGGGCTGTAGGGGACGCCGCGAAAGGTCATGTGCCCGCTGTCGGGTTTTGCCAGCCCGCAGATCATCCTGACCAGCGTGGATTTGCCCGCACCGTTCTCTCCCAGAAGCGCGTGCACCTCGCCGGGGCGGATGGCAAGGTCCACGCCATCATTGGCCACGACGCCGGGATAGGTCTTTGTCAGACTTTCGATCGTCAGCAGCATGTCCTCTTTCACCTGGCCTGTCACCTGGCTTGTCACTTCGGCGCGCTCCCTGTCCGTTTTGCCGAAATCCCCCGGCGTTCAGGCTCCCAAGTAGCGCAGCACCCGTGCCGATCGCAATGGATTGCGGGGGCTTGCCGGGGACAGGCGCATCTGTCGGACCGGCAATGTGCAAGATTTGAGCATCCGGATGTCCCAAAGTCCTGTTTTGCAACCGCCCGCGAAACCGAAACCCGTTGCGGTGCCAACCCGATCAGCCCGCACCGCGCAAACCCATGTTTCAGCAGGTGGCGCCCCCCGGATGCCCCTTGCCATCATGTTGCCTCGCCAGATCCGGGGCGGGACGTTACTTGATCCCGCCGAGGCAGATGTATTTGATTTCGGTAAAATCGTCGACCCCGTATCTGGAACCTTCGCGGCCCAGACCCGATTGCTTGATCCCGCCAAACGGCGCAACCTCGGTCGAGATCAGGCCGGTATTGACGCCGACGATGCCGGTTTCCAGCGCCTCGGCCACGCGCCAGACGCGGGCCAGATCACGGGAATAGAAATAGCCGGCCAGACCGAATTCGGTGGCGTTGGCCATCGCCACCGCATCGGCCTCGTCATCGAACCTCACCAGTGGCGCGAGCGGCCCGAAAGTTTCCTCGGTCGCGACTTTCATCGCCTGGGTGACGCCGGTCAGGATCGTCGGTTCGAAGAAGGTCATCCCGAGGCTCGAACGATGCCCGCCCGCCGCAATCTCGGCACCCTTGCCCGTGGCGTCGGCAATGTGATCCTCGATCTTGGCAAGGGCTGCGGCGTTGATCAGCGGCCCCATGGTGACACCGGGTTCAAAACCGTTGCCCAGCTTCAGCCCGGCCACTTTCGCGACCAGTTTCCCGGCGAAAGCATCGTAAATACCCGATTGCACATAGATCCGGTTGGCGCAGACACAGGTCTGACCGTTGTTGCGGAATTTCGCGATCAGGGCACCTTCGACCGCCGCATCCAGATCGGCATCGTCGAACACGATGAAGGGGGCGTTGCCGCCCAGTTCGAGACTGATCTTCTTTACCGTCCCGGCGCCCTGCCTCATCAGGATCCTGCCGACGCGGGTCGATCCGGTAAAGGTGATCTTGGCGACCTTGGGGTTGGCACACAGTTCCGCCCCCATCCCGGCCGCATCCAGCCCCGGAATGATGTTCACGACACCGGCCGGGATGCCCGCGCGTTCGGCCAGCACCGCCATGGCGAGCGCCGAGAGCGGGGTGAATTCCGAAGGACGCCCGACAAAGGTGCAGCCGACGGCGAGCGCCGGGGCGACCTTGCGCGCGATCATCGCATTGGGGAAGTTCCATGGCGTGATCGAGCCGACGACACCCACGGGCTGCTTGAGCACGACGATACGCTTGTCACGCTGATGGCCCGGGATCACATCACCATAGACGCGCTTGGCCTCTTCGGCGAACCACTCGATGAACGAGGCCCCATAGAGGATCTCGCCTTTCGCCTCGGCCAGTGGCTTGCCCATTTCGGCCGTCAGGATCGCCGCCAGATCGTCCGCATTGGCGATCATCAGGTCGAACCATTCACGCAAGATGATGGCGCGTTCCCTGCCCGTCATCGCAGCCCAGGCCGGTTTCGCGGCATGGGCGGCCTCGATCGCGGCGCGGGTTTCCTCCACCCCAAGATCGGCCACCCTGGCCAACAGATCCCCGGTGGCCGGATCGGTCACGTCAAAGGTCTTCGCGCCCTCGATCCATGTGCCGTTCAGAAAGGCGCGGGTTTCGAGCAGCGAGGGATCGTCGAGATTGAGCATATCAGGCTCCTTTCGTCGCAAGCATGGATGCTTCGAGAATGTCGAGCGCCCTGGCCATGACATCTTCAGGGATGGTCAGTGGCGGCAGGAAACGGATCACGTTGCCATGGACGCCGCAACTGAGCAGCAACAGACCGCGCGACAGGGCCTCTGCCTGGATCGTCTTGACCAGTTCGGGGGCAGGCGCGCCGTCCTGCATGAACTCGGCGGCGACCATGGCGCCCGGTCCGCGGATCTCGGCAATGTCCGGCATCCTCTCGCGAATCGCCTCCAGACGCTGCCGGAGACGCGAACCCAGTTCGTTGGCGCGGCTGCACAGATCCTCCTCCTCGATCACGTCGAGCACGGCGTTCCCGGCCGCAACGCCAAGCGGATTGCCGCCATAGGTGCCGCCGAGGCCACCGGGATCCGCCGCATCCATGATCTCCGCCTTGCCGCAAACGGCCGAGATCGGCAGACCACCGCCCAGCCCCTTGGCCATCGTGGTCACGTCGGCGGCCACGCCATAGGCTTGCATCGCGAACAGGGTGCCGGTGCGGGCAAAGCCGGTTTGCACCTCGTCGGCGATCATCACGATTCCATGGGTGTTACAGAATTCGCGGATGTGGCGCACGAAATCACGCGGCGCGGGCACGAAGCCACCTTCACCCTGCACGGGTTCGAAGATGATTGCGGCAACGCGGGCGGGATCCAGTTCGGCCTTGAAAAGCTGTTCCATCGCCGCAAGACTGTCCTCGGTCGAGATGCCATGCAGCGCGTTCGGGTAAGGGGCGTGAAAGATGTCGGGCATCATCGCGCCAAACCCGGTCTTGTAGGGTTTGACCTTGCCGGTCAGGGTCATGGCCATGAAGGTTCGACCATGGAAACCACCGTTGAAAGCGATGACGGCATTGCGACCGGTATGGGCGCGCGCAACCTTGATCGCATTCTCGACCGCCTCGGCGCCGGTGGTAACAAAGATGCTCTTCTTGTCGAAATCACCCGGCACCTTTTCGTTCAGGCGCTCGGCCAGGCGGACATAGGGTTCGTATGGCAGAACCTGGTGGCAGGTATGGGTAAAGGAGTCGAGCTGTGCCTTGACGGCTTCCATCACTTTCGGATGGCGGTGGCCGGTGTTGAGCACGGCGATGCCCGCAGCGAAGTCGATCAGTTCATTGCCATCGGCATCGATGACGGTCGCGTTCCGGGCCGAGACCGCGAAATTCCCGGTTTGCACGCCCACACCGCGCGCAAGGGCCGCGCTGCGGCGAGTTTCGAGTTCGATATTGACGCTCATTTCGGAGCCTCGCAGTTGGATGAGATAAGCTTGTGAAATCACATTTATTGTTTAATCAGAAATCGCGCAACGTTTGGGAACGCCTGGTTGACGGCTTCGGCTGCGCAAGGGCAACCGCGGGATCACCCCGGCGACCGGAACAGGCTCTTCCGACGGTTGATGACCCATTTTAGCGGTTCACATGGTTTGACAGAAAATTTTCTGTAGCGGAGTGGCTATCGAGCTGTGATGGAGACTTATGGACCGGTCTGTTGAAGGTTTTTTACGTTTCGGGTTTTGGTTGATCTGGCACCAAAGTCCGCGCCGCGCACGGCGTTGTTGCCCATATCGGTGGTGCCGCTTCACCCTTCGAGTCCTGTCTGTTGGCGGATGCGCCTGCCGTCGCCATCTCCCACCCGCTCTCGTACGCCCAACGGGTCGGCCTGTAACGCATCGCCACGCGGCGATCATCGAACGCGGCGCTGATGCGGTGATACCCGTCCGCCGCAACGGGCGTGCCTGGGAAGAAGGCAGCCCGGCGGCGATCGCCAGGAACAAAATCCAACGAAATCCTGCGTGCCACGCACCATCCGGGCCGGGCGCTGTGGACGCGATGGGTCCGTCACGCCCGAAGCCGGATCGAGGCCCGGATGAACGGCCTCAAGGCTTTCGGGGAGCGGATCATGTCACGAGACCCCGACCGCCAGCGTGCCGAGATCCGGATCCGCATTGCCATCATGAACCGCTTCAACAAACTCGGCACCACACTCGCCGCCGCCGAGATCAAGGTCGTCGCCTGAAACCAACCGGGACAGGGCAACTCTTGCTTATGCCGAATGAGCGAAACAACGCCACTGGGTTGCCTCAACCTGGCCAAAGCCATGGGTTTTACGGCCCCCTATCGGGGTCTCCAAGTCATGCACTTTCAGGGGTCGGAGTCAAATTTCGGCCACGCCCCAGCAAAGAGCAGATCCGCCGCACACACAGCGCGTAGCCCTCAACCCCGAATCCCGCCAAAACCCCGTCGGCGCGGCCTGAAACATGGGAATGATGGCGGAATTTCTCGCGCTTGTGGATGTTCGAGACATGGCATTCGAAGACCGGCCCGTCAAACGCATTGAGGGCATCAAGGATTGCCACCGAAGTGTGGGTAAACGCGCCCGGATTGATCACGATGGCACAGGCTTTCTCACGCGCCTCGTGGATCTGGTCGATGATCACACCCTCATGGTTCGACTGCATCAGCGCGATCTTGAACCCGGCGGTTTCGGCAATGGCAGTGCAGGCACGCCTCACATCTTCCAGCGTCTCGCAGCCGTAGATTTCCGGCTCGCGCTTGCCCAGCAGGTTCAGGTTGGGACCGTTGAGGATATAGATCGTCTGGCTCAAGATCGTGCTCCGGTTATCCGTTCGACGAGAGACAATCACAAACCGTGCCCGGATGCCAGCGCCCCCATTCCAACACGGATGATGCCGCGCCCTGCCGGGTCAATTCGCTTTCGGAGTCTTTCCGCTCAGGAGCGGGCGCAGATCCGAGGCGATCACGCGTTCGGTCACGGGACCGGCAAAGCGGAACAGGATCTTGCCCTCACCATCGACCACAAAGGTCTCCGGCACGCCGTAAACACCCCAGTTCAATGCCATCTGTCCCTCGGGATCGGCCCCCAGATGGGAATAGAGGTTACCCATTTCCGCGAGGAACCCCTGCGCCCTGGCGGGCGTGTCCTTGTAGTTCACGCCAAGGATTTCGATGCCTTCCTTCGACAGCGCCGCGAGATTCGGGTGCTCGATCCGGCAGGGTGCGCACCAGCTCGCCCAGAAATTCACCAGCTTGATCTTGCCATCACGCAGGTCGGCATCGGTGAAAGGCTCGAAGGTGGCGAACGGTTCAAGCTGCACCGAAGGCGCTGGCTTGCCCTTGAACACCGTCGGCATCTGGCCGGGATCGCCGCTTTGCAAGCCGAAATATGCGGCCCCGACAAAGCCGGCGATCACGATGACCGGCACGAACATCAGAGGTTTAATCATGTTTCTTGCGTCCCATGTTTCTTGCGTCCCATGTGCTCTTCCTGCTCAGCCAGTTCGCGCTTGACCCGCGCGCCTTTCCAGATCGTGACGGCGACGAGAACAATCAGGAGCGCCAGTGTCATACCCCAGGAAATATTGACCGTTTCGTTGTAATTCCTGGTCGAGGGATCGGGGCGCGCCAGCTCCGTGCCCACAGCCCCGCCCGCATCGGTCTGTGCTGTTGTCTCGTTCATGCCATGCGCTCCCGTTGTTGCAGCGCGTTCAGACGGCGCAGACGAATTTCGGTGCGCGTGCGCAGCAAGACCAGCACGATGAAGAACAGCACAAACCCCGCAAGGCACAGCAGCAGCGGGAACCAGTAGACATCCGCGATATGCTGCTGTCGGTCCAGCGACAGGGTCGAGCCCTGGTGCAGCCCCTGGCTCCAGAAATAGGCAGCGTAGCGCGAGAGCAGCGCAAAGACCGCGCCAACAAGGCACAGGAGCCCGGTCAGGTCAGCCGCCGTATCGGGATTTTCCACCGCCGACCAGAGCGCGATATAGCCCAGGTAGAACAGGAACAGGATCAGGAACGAGGTCAGGCGCGGATCCCAGGCCCACCAGGTGCCCCACATCGGCTCGCCCCAGACAGCCCCGGTGATCAGCGCGATCAGCGTCATGACCGCCCCGACCGGGGCGGCGGCCTTGGCCGCGAGCGCGCTGACATGATGGCGGCGGATCAACCAGATCAGCGAGGTGACCAGCATCATCACCCAGATGTTGATTGCCATCATCGCTGCGGGCACATGCACATAGATCACCTTGACCGACCCCCCGAAATTGCGGGCTGCGGGCACGAAGAAATAGCCCCAGATCAACCCCGTGCCAAGGGTGATCGCGGCCAGTGCGGTTGCCCAGGGCAGAAGAATGCCCGAGATCTTCATGAACCTGACGGGGTTGGCATAGTCCCATATCGACATGGCTGTCTTGCTCGTGTCCTCATTGTCTGCGGTTCGATCTCTAGCATGTTTCAGGGCAGGCGACCTAGCGCAGATTGACGCGGATTGCCGCAGCCGAGGCAAAGGGCAAGAGTGCGATGACTGCGGCGGTGATCCCGGTCAGCATCAGGAGCGGGGTTTGTGTCTCCAGATCCTCGATCCCGCGCCTTGCAAGTTCCGCCCCGAAGATCAGCGTGGGAACATAGAACGGCAAGACCAGAAGCGACAGAAGCAGGCCGCCCCGTTTCAGCCCCACTGTCAGCGCCGCGCCGAACGTCCCCAGCACAGACAGTGCGGGCGTTCCCAGCAGAAGCGACACCATCATCCAGCCCTGCGCCCCGGGCGGCAATTGCAGCAGGATGCCGAAAACGGGGGACGCCACGACCAGCGGTAGCCCGGTCGTGATCCAATGAGCCAGCGCCTTGATGGCCACGATCCCCTCCATCGGCACCGGCGAGGTCGCCAGCAGATCAAGCGACCCATCTTCGAAATCGAGCGCGAAGATCCGGTCAAGCGACAGCAGACAGGCCAGAAGCGCCCCCATCCACAAGATCCCCGGTGCGATGCGCGCCAGAATTGCGGCCTGCGGCCCGACCCCGAAGGGCACCAGCGTGACCACGATCAGGAAGAAGGCCAGCCCGAGGCCAAGGCCCACCCCGGCCCGTACGGCCAGCCGCAAATCCCGGATCAGAAGCGCGACCACGCCCGGCCTCCTGTGGTGAACCGGATCAGGGGGGCTTTGCTCGGTCTTGCAAGATGAACGCCGCTCAAAGGAAAGCCTCGTCGAAGGTGCCCCTCATCCCGCCCTCTTCGGGCGACAGGGCCTTGAAAGATACGAGATCAAGGCTCTCTGCCTCGTCAAAGCCAAGGTCGATATGAGTGGCGATCAGCGCCGCGCCTCCGGTCGCGAGATGGGCGCGCACGGCGCGGGCAAAGCGTGCAACAGAGGCCGCGTCGAGCGAGACGCCCGGTTCGTCGAGAACCCAGATCGGACGACCGGTCACCAGGAGCCGGGCAAGGCCGAGACGGCGCTTTTGTCCGGCCGAGAGGCTCATCGCGGCACGGTTGGCCAACTGGCGCAGGTTCATCTGCGCAAGCGCCGCGTCGATCTGGCCGGTCGCATGGACACAGGCCCAGAATTTCAGGTTCTCGGTCACTGTCAGGGTTGATTTCACCCCGTCGGAATGGCCCGCATAGGCCATCGTCTCGGGTCGAACCGACACGGACCCTGCCAGTGCCGGCTGCAAGCCCGCCAGGGTGCGCAAGAGCGTGGTCTTGCCGATCCCGTTCGGGCCACGCAGAACGATCGCGCAGCCCGCATCAAGCGAAAAATCCAGCCCTTCGAGCACGGGCAGCCCTGCGCGCGATACGGCAAGGTTCGCGACCGAGAGCAGGCTCATGTCGCCGTCTCTTCCGGCATCGCAAGCAGGGCCGCGCCGACGCGACGCCCTTCCGACAGCAGCACGTTATAGGTGCGCGCGGCCGAAGGTGTGGCCATGCCTTCGCACATGATCCCGATCTCTTCGAGCACTTCGGTCAGGCGCTTGGGCAGATGCGCGATCCGGGCACCAGTGCCGATGAACAGCACATCCACCTGGCCTTCCAGCGCCTTCAGAGTGTCGAGGTCATCATAACCGCCCCAGTCGGATTTCACATTCGCATGGACCAGAACCGCGCCACGATGAACCTCTCCCGCGATACGGAAGAAACCGGGGCCGTAGCCGTCGATCGGCAGGGCCGACCCGAAATCAGTCTCGCTCAGCAGGGACATCCATCTTGTCGAAGAACTTCTGCGAGGGGTCCTTCCTCTCCTTGTTGCGCTCAAGGCCGATGAACAGCACGATGTTCTTGGCCACGAAGACGGAGGAATAGGTGCCGACGATCACGCCCCAGGTCATTGCGAAGACGAAGTTGCGGATCACATCGCCGCCCAGGATCAGCAGCGCGATCAGCGCAAGAAGCGTGGTTCCCGAGGTCATCACCGTGCGTGACAGCGTCTCGTTGACCGAGAGGTTCATCACCTCGCGCAGTGGCATCTTCTTGTATTTGATCAGGTTCTCGCGCAGTCGGTCGAACACGACGACGGTGTCGTTGATCGAGTAGCCAAGGATCGTCAGCAGCGCCGCGACGATCGACAGATCGAACCTGATCTGGAACAGCGAGAAGATCCCGACCGTCACCGTGACATCATGCACCAGCGCCGCGACCGCGCCTGCCGAGAACTGCCACTCGAACCGCAGCCAGACATAGACGAGGATCGCGAAGATGGCGGCCAGAACCGACCAGATCGCGGTCCGGATCAGCTCCCCCGAGACTTTCGGGCCGATCGATTCGGTCGAGGTGATCCGGACATCGGGATAGACCGCCCTGAGCGCATCCAGTATATCCGCCTGGGTCTGCGGGCTGATCGCCTCCTGCCCGTCCTGCGCCTGGATGCGCACGCTCACGACATGCTGATCGGCGCGAAACCCCGGATCATAAACCTGGGTGATTGCCACATCCCCCAGACCCAGCGGTGCGATCGCCTGTCGATAGGCCCCCACATCCACGGGCCGGTTCTGATCGACCTCGGTGCGGATCGTGGTGCCGCCACGAAAGTCGATCCCGAGGTTCAGACCCATCGTCAGCACCAGCATGATCGACGCGATCACCAGAAAGACCGACAGGCCCAGCGTGGCATATTGGTGCTTGAAGAAGTCGAGGCTGGTCTTGTCGGGGACCAGTTTCAGACGAAATGCCATGTCTCTGCTCCCTTACAGAACAAGCTCTCTGGGTCGGCGGCGCGCGAACCAGATGGTCACGAAGAGCCGCGTCACCCAGATCGCGGTGAAGATCGAGGTGACGATCCCGATCAGGAAGGTCACGGCAAAGCCGCGCACCGGCCCCGCGCCCAGCACGAACAGGATCACCGCCGTCAGGAAGGTGGTCACGTTCGCGTCGATGATGGCCGACATGGCGCGTTCATAGCCCAGCTCGATCGCCCGGGCGGGCTTCGACCTGGCGATCGAGCGCATTTCCTCCCGGATCCGCTCGAAGACGAGCACGTTGGCATCGACCGCCGTGCCCATGGTCAGCACGATCCCGGCGATACCGGGCAGGGTCAATGTGCCCCCGATCACCGACATGATGGCAACGATCAGCGCAATGTTGATCGCCAGCGCGACCGAGGCGAAGACGCCGAACAGGCCGTAAGAGGCGATCATGAAGACCACAACCAGCACCGCGCCAACCGCGGCGGCCAGCTTGCCGGCCTTGATCGAATCCGCGCCAAGTTCCGGCCCGATGGTGCGTTCTTCGAGAAAGGTCATTGAGGCGGGCAGGGCCCCCGCCCGCAAGAGCAGCGCCAGATCGGTCGCCTCCTTGACCGTGAAGCGGCCGGTGATGATCCCCGACCCGCCCGCGATATGCGCCTGGATCACCGGAGCCGAGATGACCTTGTTGTCCAGCACGATGGCAAAGGGCTTGCCGATATTGTTCTGGGTGTAATCACCAAAGATGCGCGCAGCCGAAGCATTGAAGCGGAACGCCACTGCCGGATAGCCGTTCGGATCGGTGTCGGGGCGCGCATCGGTCAGATCCTCGCCGGTCACGACCGGGTTC
Organism: Thioclava sp.; assembly: GCA_965277135.1. GTDB lineage: Bacteria > Pseudomonadota > Alphaproteobacteria > Rhodobacterales > Rhodobacteraceae > Thioclava. The sequence continues at coordinate 78,721 of CBDIBW010000004.1, forward strand.
GCATCAAGCACGTAATAAAGCCCCGTCTGATCCGACGCCGGCAGCAGTTCCTCATCCGCACCATGGCTCTGATTCGGGTTCGATGTGGTCGAGATCACCGGGTTGAAGGTCAGCCTGGCGGTGGTGCCGATCAGCCGCTTGATCTGCTGCGCGGAACTGGCACCGGGCACCTGGATCAGGATCCGGTCCGATCCCTCGCGCACGATGGTCGGCTCGCGCGTGCCCGCCGCATCGATCCGGCGGCGCACGATTTCCAGCGATTGCTGCATCGTGCGGTCGTCGGTTGCGGCTTTCTCGGCGTCCGAAAGCTGGATCACAAGTTGCGACCCGTCCGAGGTGATCGCCAGCACCTTCTGCCCCACGCCGGTCAGCGACGAGACCGGCGCATTCAGGGTCTGCGCGATCCCGATCGCCGCCTGCATCCGATCGGGATTGCCGATCCGGATGCGCAACACGCCCGGCTCGGCCTGCTGACGCCGGATCGAGCCGATCGTTGCGCGCTCGGCTGCCAGAGCCTTGCGAAACCCGGGCCAGAGCGCATCGACACGCGCCTTGTAGACTTCACTCACATTGACCTGCGCCAGAAGCTGCGCGCCGCCGCGCAGGTCAAGCCCCAGATTGATCACGCCCGAGGGCAGCCAGTTCGGCCAGGCGGCCAGCGCGGTCTGTTGTCCGGGCGTGAGCACCTCGCCCCTGGTCCGGGCGGTCAGCGCGTCATCATGCCCCTCGACCCGGTTGTAGAACAGGTTGGGGGCCGCGAACACGATCCCGGCCAGAACAACGGCGAGGATCAGCACGCGTTTCCAAAGCGGGATCTGGAGCATGAGATGTCCTGCCCTGTCTTATTCGGCGGTTTTCGCAGGCTCGGTGCGCGAGATGACCTGTGCAATGGTCGATTTCACCACACGCACTTTCACACCCTGCGCAATCTCGACCTCAATCTCGCCGCCTTCTTTCACATGGGTCACCTTGCCGATGATCCCGCCCTGGGTGAGCACCTGGTCACCCCGGCGCAGCGCCTCCACCATGTTCTTGTGTTCCCTGGCTTTTTTCTGCTGCGGACGAATCAGCAGGAAATACATGATCACGAAAATCAGGATCAGCGGCAGAAACTGACCGAAAGCGGCGACGGGACTGGCCGAACCGGCGGCCTGAGCAAAAGCGGGGGTGGCGAAAGCGGGGGTGGCGAACATGTCACGTGGTCCTTTGTCCTGGGCCTTGGGGGCAGATCGCCCCGGCTTGTCGGCGGCTTGTCGGCGCGCACCCTATCTCTGGACCGCCCCATTGGCAAGGCGAAGCGACCCCCGACTGTCCTGCCCTCGCCGTGCGATGAGACAGCCCTGGCACCCTCCGACATCTTCCCCGACCGGAACGGCACGAGATCGCGGGTTTTACCGGATGGCTGGAGCGGTGCCGTCAATGCAGGCAACGCCATCTGTGCGGCACCGGGCGCAGAACGGGGCGCAGAACCGGGCGCGTAAATGACCGAAGAGCCCGACATCAAGGTCAGAACAAGCACGGCAGCCAAAGAGAATGAGACGGACAATCACTGAAAACCGCAGAAAACAGTCAGATTTTTCAGACTGCGCCGGATTCGCGACTCTGGCAAAGGCCGTGAACGCCTCGTGACAACGTCGCAAGACGACCCTTGTGAAACTGTCTGAAGCTTGACCGGAACCGCGACTTGGGGCAAGGGCAGGCCATGCTGATTTACAAGATATTCCGCCGCCCCGAATGGGACGCATTTCGTCAAGCCGGGCAGACACGGGGTGCGCCTGTCGATCTGGCCGATGGGTTCATCCATTTCTCGACCGCCGCGCAGGTGGTGAAAACCGCCGCCAGGCATTTCTCGCAGGAAAGCGATCTGGTCATCGTCTCATTCGATGCTGACAGGATGGGCGCGGATCTGAAATGGGAACCTTCGCGCGGCGGCGCGCTCTTCCCCCATCTCTACCGCCCGCTTGAAATTGACGAGGTGGTCCGGGATCACGCCCTGCCCCTCGGTGAGGCGGGCCATATCTTTCCCAGGGAAATGCTGTGGGCACATTGATCGAACGGGCAGGGCTCGCGATGCTCCGTCGCGTCGATCCCGAGATGGCCCATGGCCTGTCGATCGCGGCGCTGCGCAGCGGGCTGATGCCATTGCCCGGTCCGGTGACCAGCCCACGCCTGAATACAACCCTGGCCGGGATGAACCTGCCCAACCCGGTGGGTATGGCGGCAGGGTTCGACAAGAACGCGCAAGCCCTTGCCCCGCTGATGCGCGCCGGTTTCGGCTGGCTCGAAGTGGGGGCGGCCACCCCCCGCCCGCAAGAGGGCAACTCCCGCCCCCGGCTCTGGCGCCTGACCGAGGATCGCGCCGCGATCAACCGGTTCGGCTTCAACAACGAGGGCATGGGGCCGATTGCCAGACGACTGGCTGCCCGACCCGGGGGCATTCCCGTGGGTCTCAATCTCGGTGCGAACAAGGACGCCGCCGACCGTTCCGCCGATTTCGCGACCGTTCTGGCCCATGCTGGCCCGTATCTCGATTTTGCAACGGTCAATGTCTCTTCCCCGAACACCGGGAACCTGCGCAACTTGCAGGGCAAGGCCGCGCTCTCGGCGCTGCTGGCGGGCGTGAGCGAAGTGCGTGACGGTCTGGCCAGACGGATCCCCGTCTTGCTGAAGATTTCTCCCGACCTGTCCGAGGCCGAGCTGGCCGATATCGCCGGGGTGGCTCTGGAATCAGGGATCGATGGGGTGATCGCCACGAACACGACCCTTTCGCGAGAAGGTTTGAAAAGTGCACATCCGGACAAGCAGGGCGGTCTCTCGGGTGCACCACTGTTCGAAGCCTCCACCCGAGTCCTCGCACGCCTGTCGCGTCTGACCGAAGGCCGCCTGCCGTTGATCGGCGTGGGCGGGATCGGATCTGCCGAACAGGCCTATGCCAAGATCACCGCGGGCGCATGCGCGGTTCAGCTCTATACCGCGATGGTCTATCAGGGCCTGTCGCTCGCGGCCGAAATTGCACGTGGCCTGAATCGCCTTCTGGAACGCGACGGATTTTCCAGCATTGCCGAGGCGGTCGGCACCAGGAAAGATCAATGGCTCTGACGATCGGGCACTGAAACCCTGTGCCGGGGGGGCTGGCAAGGCGTGGCGACGGGGCTGTCCGGGAAAGAAGCCGCCATCGATCAGCCGAGTGTTGCTACAGAGCCGGTCGGGAGCACCATGGTGATGGCGTGTTTTCCGTTTGACAAGATCCTGGTCGGTCAGATCTTGTGCCTGTTCCCGGCATGGCGTAGCCTCAAACGCCGAACACCCGAATGTGCTGGCGTGGGGAAAGAACATGTTTCCGACTATCGGCTGTTTCGTGGCGGCCTATCTTCTGAGCCAGTTCTACCGGACGTGCCTGGCCGTTCTGACGCCGGTTCTGCATGATGCGATCGGGGTCAATGCGGGCGATCTCGCGGTCTCTCTGGGACTTTTTTATGCGGCTTTTGCGGCGCTGCAAATCCCGATCGGGGCGGCACTGGACCGGATCGGGCCGCGCCGCACCGTTGGGGTTCTGCTGGCATTGGGCGGTGGCGGTGGGGCCGCGATGTTTGCCATGGCGCAGGGACCGATGGGCATTCATCTGGCGATGATCCTGATCGGGGCGGGTTGCGGGCCGATCCTCGTCGGGGGCTATTTCATCTTTGCACGCGAGTTCGCGCCAGTGATGTTTGGCACGCTGGCCGCATCATTACTGGGGGTGGGAAGCCTTGGCAATCTTGCCGGGGCCGCGCCATTGGTGGCGGCAGTGGACGCGTTCGGCTGGTGAGCGACGCTATGGGCACTGGCGGCGGTGACATTGACAGTGGCCGCCTTGATCCTGGTGCTGGTGCGCGATCCTGAGCGGGTGGATCATCCAGAGGGCAAGACCGGCAGCGTGCTGGATGTTCTCGGGTTGCCGGGATTTTGGGTGATCTTGCCGCTGACGGTTGCCCATTGTGCGCCGAGCATGGGGATCCGGGGACTCTGGGCTGGCCCGTATCTGGCGGATGTGTTCGGCGCGGATGCGCAGATGATCGGACAGGTGATGCTGGTCATGGGGATTGCGATGATTGCGGGGAATTTTGTCTATGGCTTGGCGGTCCGGATTTTCGGTTCGATCAAGCGGGTGGTGCTCTGGGGCAATGTGGTGCTGGCACTGGTGCTGGCGACGCTTTCGTTCGCCCCGGCGCTGCCGCTTTGGGTCGCCGGGATGCTGCTGGCGGCACTGGGGTTTTTCGGGGCAACCTTTCCTGTGGTGATCGCACATGGTCGCACGTTCCACCCGCCACATCTGCTGGGGCGTGGCGTGGCACTCCACAACATGTTCGCGATCCTGGGTGTGGCATTGATGCAGTTCGGCTCGCGCCCCGTCTATGATGTGGTGTCGGCCAATTTCGCGCCCGCACAGGCCTATGGGCTGATCTTCGCGTTCTTCCTGGCACCGGTCATGGTGGGGCTTGCCTTTTATGCTTTCGCCCGTGACATGGGGGGACATGGGGGATGGTCTGCCCCGGGATCCCCGATGAACGAGATTGACGTCATTGCCCCGAACCTGAAGCGACGGCTGTCGGGCGTGACGGCAACGGTGGTGCATCTGGTGCCGGTCCAGGCACGACAGATCGGCATCGTTGCGACCGGGCCGGGCCTGCCGCCCGAAGTGCCGCATGTGCCGCTCTGGCGTTTGCCGTTCCTGCGGCGACGGCCTCGGGTCTGGCATGCACGGCGCAATACCGAGATGCTGCTGGGCCTGATCCTGAAACATGTCTTCGGGATGGAGTTGCGGCTGATCTTCACCTCGGCCAGCCAGCGCAGGCATTCGGGTTACACAAGATGGCTGATCGGCCAGATGGACCGGATCGTGGCGACCTCTTCACGCACGGCTTCCTACCTTGAGCGCCCTTCGAGCGTGATCATGAACGGCATCGATACCGGGATGTTCCATCCCGCTTCCGATCGGGGTCTGCTTCGCAAACAGCTGGGCTTGCCGCAAGAGGGGCTGTTGATTGGTTGCTATGGCCGGATCCGTGCGCAGAAGGGCACGGATGCCTTTGTCGATGCGATGATCGCGGCACTGTCCGGACGCCCCGGTGTGGCTGCGGTGGTGATGGGCCGCGCCGTGGGGAAGCACGAGACATATCTTGAGGGCCTCAAGGAGAAGGTCGCACAGGCAGGGCTGACCGATCGGATCCTGTTTGCGCCCGAGGTCAGGGTGGATGCGATGGCCGATTGGTATCGCGTTCTGGATCTGTATATCGCGCCGCAACGCCGGGAAGGGTTCGGCCTGACCCCGATCGAGGCGATGGCTTGCGGTGTGCCGGTGGTGGCGACGCGCGTCGGGGCGTTCGAGGACATCGTGACGCCAGAGACCGGCGCGCTGGTCGATCCGGGCGATCCGCAGGCGCTGGCGGCGGCCGCAGCACCATTTCTCGACGATCCGATCCGTCTGGCAGCGGCAGGACAGGCCGCCCGGCATCGTGCCCAAACCGCCTTTCCGATCGCGCGCGAGGCCGAGGCACTGATCGCGATCTACCGGGAGTTGCTGGCGTGACCCGGCCACAAACCAGGCTGGCTTTCCTGATCGCCCGGACCCTGCGGCAGGAGCAACCCATCGCCGCGCTCTCTGTGCCGCAACGATCCTTGCTGGCGGATCTGGCAGGCAAACGAGTGGCGCTGATCGGCAATGCCCGCGCTCTGGCCGCAGCGACCAGGGGGGCAGAGATCGACGCCCATGACGTCGTGATCCGGATCAACCGCGCACCGATGCCCGCCTCTCGCAGTCACGGCACGCGAACGGACTGGCTGGCCCTGGCAACCTCGCTGCCCGGGACCGAGCGCACCCGGATCGCGCCGGGCCGCTTTTTGTGGATGAGCCACAAGCGCAAGCGTCTGGATTGGGAAACGGCCCGCAGCCCCGGTTTCTACCTTAATCCGCTGTCCGATTACGAGGCGCTCAGGGCGCGGCTGGGGGCGCAACCCACCACGGGCGCAATGCTGATGGATCTGCTCGCGCGCGCCGATCTGGCGCGGCTCTCGCTTTACGGGTTCGACTTCTTTGCCTCGCTCTCGCTTTCGGGCAGCCGCACCGCCGACAAGGTTCCCCATGATTTCGTGGCCGAGGCGGCAATGATCGCGGAACAGATGGCGCGCGATCCGCGTATCGTCCGGACCTGAGGTTGCGACGAAGCCCTTTCATTTTCGCGCGCGGCGCGGTAGGAAGCTGCGGTCTTGTGAACAAGGAGGGTCTTGTGGGCTATAAAGTCGTCGTTGCCGGCGCCACGGGGAACGTGGGCCGCGAAATGCTCAACATTCTGGCCGAACGCCAGTTTCCCGCCGATGAGGTTGTCGCTCTGGCGTCACGCCGGAGCCTTGGCACCGAAGTCAGCCATGGCGACAAGACCCTGACCTGCAAGGATATAGAGGGCTTCGATTTCACGGGTTACGACATCGCGCTGTTTGCGATCGGCTCCGAGGCGACGAGGAAATACGCCCCCCTTGCCGCCTCGCAGGGTGCGGTGGTGATCGACAACTCGTCGCTCTATCGCTACGATCCCGATGTGCCGCTGGTCGTGCCGGAAGTGAACCCCGAGGCCGTGGACGGCTACAGCAGGAAGAACATCATCGCGAACCCGAACTGTTCGACCGCGCAGATGGTCGTGGCGCTCAAGCCGCTGCATGACCGCGCCAGGATCAGGCGCGTGGTGGTCTCGACCTACCAAGCGGTTTCCGGCTCGGGCAAGGAGGCGACCGACGAGTTGTGGGACCAGACCAAGGGCCTGTATGTGCCCGGCCAGGAGGTCGAGCCCAAGGTCTACCCCAGGCAGATCGCCTTCAATGTGATCCCGCATATCGACATGTTCCTTGATGACGGGTCCACCAGGGAAGAATGGAAGATGGTTGCCGAAACCAAGAAGATCGTCGATCCGAAGATCAGGCTGACGGCGACCTGTGTGCGTGTGCCGGTTTTCGTCGGCCACTCGGAAGCGATCAATATCGAGTTCGAGGAGTTCCTTGATGAGGACGAGGCCCGCGACATCCTGCGCGAGGCCCCGGGCATCATGGTCGTCGACAAGCGCGAGGATGGTGGCTACATCACCCCGATCGAATGCGTTGGCGATTTCGCGACCTTCGTCAGCCGGATCCGCCAGGACTCGACCATCGAGAACGGCCTGAACCTGTGGTGCGTGTCGGACAACCTGCGCAAGGGTGCAGCCCTCAACGCGGTGCAGATTGCCGAGACGCTTGGCAAGCGCTGTCTGAAAAAGGGCTGAGCGGAGGAAGGCATCGGGGCCGAACAGCATGTCAAAACGCCCGAGGGAGCGTTCGGGCGTTCTTGTGTCCTGCGGAATTTTGCCGGAATGCGCGATGCAAATGAGGGTCTGCTCCCGAGCAGATCACCCCGGAGGGGTTTTGCATGCGTACCCGAAGTGAGGGATTTGCGCGATCGCAAGATCCAGGGGTTTGCGGGCAGGGACCGGAGCGCCAGGCTGCATCGGCAGTTCAGCAAAGAGGAACAGATGAATATCGAACATGATTTTCTCGCCATTCGCCCGGCCTTGACATTTGCCAGGACTCCCGAGGGTGCGCGACCCCTCCATGTTGCAACTCCCGATGAGGTTGACGCGGTCCTCTCCGGCCTGCCCGGGATGCAGGCCGCCTGGGCGCGCGAGATGGGCTTTGCCGGCACGGCGGGTGAGGTGGTGGTCCTGCCTGGGACCGGTGGAGAAGCCGCCGCGGCCCTGCTTGGACGGGGCACAGCCGAGGCCTGCAAACGGACACGGTTCGGCATCGCCGCTGCTGCGGGCAAATTGCCGGCAGGTGCGTGGACCCTGACCGGCCGTCTGAGCCGGGAAGAGGCCGAGGAAGCAGCATTGGGATGGTTGCTCGAAGGGTATCGTTTCGATCGCTACGCGTCCAATCCCGCCCCACGGGCCCGGCTGATCTGCCCTGAGGGACTTGATCCCGCGCGTCTTGAGGCACTTGCGAGGGGGGAGGCGCTCAGCCGGGATCTGATCAACATGCCAGCCTCGGATATGGGGCCTGATGAACTGGAAATGGCGATGCGCCAGCTGTCGGCCCGGCACGGTGCGGATCTCCATGTGATCGCGGGCGCGGACTTGCTCGCGCAGAATTTTCCGATGATCCATGCGGTTGGGCGCGCCGCGTCACGCTGTCCGCGCCTGCTCGAATTGCACTGGGGCAACGAGAGGCCCTCGGTGACGCTGGTCGGCAAGGGCGTGTGTTTCGATACCGGTGGGCTGAACCTGAAACCCGGCAAGCCCATGGGGTTGATGAAGAAGGATATGGGTGGAGCCGCGACCGTGCTGGGGCTTGCGCATATCATCATGACATTGGGGTTGAAATTGCGCCTTCGGGTGCTGGTTCCCGCCGTCGAGAACGCGGTTTCGGGGAACGCTTTCCGGCCGGGCGACATCCTGACATCACGCAAGGGGCTGACGGTCGAGGTCAACAATACCGATGCCGAAGGGCGCCTTGTGCTGGCCGATGCCCTGGCCTTTGCCGATGAGGCGAAGCCGGATCTGATTGTCTGCATGGCGACACTGACAGGGGCGGCGCGCGTGGCGCTTGGTCCGGATCTGCCTCCCTTCTACACCGATGACGAGCCGCTGGCCGCAGCCCTGATCTCCGGGGCAGAGAACGTCTTCGATCCGGTCTGGCGGATGCCGCTCTGGCCACCTTACGAGTCCGGCATCGAACCGGGCATCGCGGATCTGGATAATGCACCTTCCGGCGGCATGGCGGGCTCCATCACCGCTGCGCTGTTCCTGCGCCGCTTCGTCACACACAGCGCGCGTTTCGCGCATTTCGATATCTATGGCTGGCAGCCCGTCGCAGCCCCCGGCCGTCCGAAAGGCGGGGTCGGGCAGGGCGCACGCGCAATCCTCTCTGCTCTCGATACGGTGTTCGCATGAATGACCGGTGGCGATTGCCTTACCCGTCGCCGATCCGAGCCCCGAACCCGGATGCCTGCGCGACCGGCAGGTTCTGTTCGGTGCGCGTCTGCACGTGATTGACGAACGCAAAGGGCACGCCTTCGTGCAAGCCGACCGGGACTGCTGTTTTGGCTGGCTTTCGTCATCAGCCCTCGGTCCTGCGCGCTGCCCGACGCATAGCGTCGTGACATCTGACCAGCGTCCGGATCGGCCTGCCCGTCTTCCCTCAAGCGGCAGAGTTTCCTGCGCCAGGCGATGTCGTGGAACGCGTCCCTGATCGTCCTGAGCAACTTGTGTGGAGCAGCCAATGGATGAAGGCGCTGGTTCGATTTTCTGGGATGGTTCGCAAGGAAAGTCATGGCGAGGATATCTCCAGTTGTTGTGACGGAAGGATCGGAGCAGGCTCTGCTCGCATTGAGCCGTTCGAAAGAGCGGGCCGAGGCGGATCGGGCCCGGGCTGTTCTGTTGACGCTTTCGGGCTGGAGCGGTGCGATGATTGGCGACGCCTTCGGCGTGGGCGAGGACAGCATTAGGCAATGGCGCAGCCTGTTCATGGCCGCCCCCGTCCTGCGGCGTGTCGGCGCTGCGGACGCGCAAGGCGCCGGGCGCGGCGCCGGTGAAGGCACAGGCAGCACGGGCGGTTGCCGAGGAGGGTCTGTCGGCGCCGGTCTCCGATCGCGTGAACTGGACCCTGCCGGGTCTGGCCGGGGAGATCGAGCGCCGCACGGAGGTGTCGATCCCGCGCTCCCGGCTGTCGGTGGTGTTGCGCCCAAAATGGGCTTTTGCTGGCGCCGGGCGCGCGGTTTTCCTCCAGACCAGCCGGACCAAGGCCAGCGCCGATTTCATTGCGGTCCCGGAGCATCTCGACAGGCGCTACGGACCAAGCCCCGCAAGGCACGCCCCGCACGGGCGAAAATCCCGGTGGTGCTGGTGCGCGACAACGGACCCGTTCACATCAGCAAGGCAAGTCGGGCAGCGCTCAAGGCGCGCAGTCATTGGCTCACCGTCGAGTGGCGGGCGAAATATGCTCCCGAACGCAACCCCATCGAAGGTGTCTATCGAAGGTGTCTGGGGCGATCTCAAAACGCACCATCTGGCGCATCGCACATTCACCGATGCCGACCATCTCGAAACCGCCATCCACAACGCCGTCAGGACCCTCAAAATCCAGAAGAAAAACCGTCCGTAGGCCAATCAACAAATCTTGGCTTAGGTGTCTTGTTTCGGACGATCGCATAGACCCTTGCCGCCACGGCCTCTTTGTGGGAAGGTTGATGTTGCGTAAGGTTCGGGACGGAGGGTTCGGGACGGAGGGCGCGTATGCTGATCTCTCTTTCACAAGCAGGCACCGAGCAAACCCAAGATCCGGGCTGCGATCCCGGCGATCCCGGAACCAGCTTGGCAGGTGGCGGAGCGCTATGGCATCTGCGAGCAGAGCGTCTGGAAGTGGCGCAAGCGGGACAGCGTTTATGATCGCAGCCACACCGCGCACAGGCTGCAGACGACACGGACGCTGGCGCAGGAAGCTGTCGTCGTCTCTTTGCGCAGGAGCCTGTTGCTGCCGCTCGACGCCCTGCTTGCGGTGGTGCGCGAATTCTTGAACCCAAACGTGTCGCACGCAGGGCTTGATCGCGGCTTGATTGCTGCTTGCGGCGGCACGGCGTGTCGCGGCTGCAGGACCTTGAGCCGAAGGCCGTGAAGCCCGCGCACAAGCCCTTCAAAGCTTCTGAACCCGGTTATCTGCATGTGGACGTGAAATATCTGCCACAAATGGCGGACGAGGCGCGACGCCGGTATCTGTTCGCGGCCATTGATCGCGCGACCAGATGGGTCTTCGTGCGCATCTGCCCGGCGAAGACGGCGGCCAACGCCCGCCGCTTGCTGCGCGACCTCGATCGTGCCGCCCCGATGAAGATCACCCGGGTCCTTACGGACAACATCCTGTGTTGGGAATTTTTGGCTGATTTGGCATCAGGTCATTGTCATGCTGAAGCGTTCGAGCACGTTTGAATGTGTGTCAGTCCGGCCTTTTGGTCAACAACCTGTCTCTCCCATAACACACACAGAGTCCGCTTGTTGCGGCTCTCACCGTCCTCAAGACGAGATCTTCGGGGTGTTGAGCAGAAGGCCTGAACATTATCTGCGAGGTCGACGGCTCGCCTCTACGGCCCTTGCAGAGAAAGGTCCTTGTGCCGTCGATCATCCCTCAAGGAAGGGACGACAGGGTTCGCCGCGTTTGATGATCCCGTGCACGGTGCGGGCCATTTTTGCGGCGATTGCGGTATACGCCTTGCGGCGCACATGGGTGTTCTGCGGTGTTCTGCGGTGTTCTGCCGATCCTTGGCGATGTAACGCTCGAACGTGTCGCGGACGCTCTTGGTCTTTTGCATGATGGCCACCTGAGCAGCCATCCGGAGTGTCCGTCGCAATCGGGCGTTTGCGTATCTGGCGGGCGTTTGCGTATCTGGATCGTTTTGTCTGGCCGCGCAATGTGCCGGACTGGATGGTTGCGAGGTCCATCCCGCAGACCTTCAAGAGCAGACCTTCAAGAGCAGACCTTCAAGACTTGGCGGTGATGCTGAAAGCGGCGCAGATCGCCGGCCTCCGCCGGAATGGTTGGCGCATTGATCGGTCCGGTCCCCGGGATGGACGTCAGCAATTGACAGTCGCCGTTGCTCTTGAGGAGATCAACGGCGCGGCCCTCGATCTCATTGCGTTGCGCAATCAGGCCGCTGGACCGGAACAAATTATTTTGCATTGGGTTTGGTGTCTGATGGCTCCTTTTTCCTGGCTTTTTCGCAACTGATTTTGGTGGTGTATCCGCGGCCGGTGATGGCGTGGGTGGTGGTTTTGACGGACCACAGGCCGTCGAGCCCGGGGCGGAAGCCGATGGCGATGATCTGGCCGCTGGCGGCGATGAGGGGATCGCCGGGCAGGGTGACGCAGAAGGTGTCGTTGCCGCGCTGGCATTCGTCAGGCCGGGCCCTGGCTGCGCGCCTGGCCTCGGCCTCATCCTTGCAGCAATGGCGCAGGCGCTTGACGGGTGCGCCTTCGCCCGCCGTCACTGTCTTGCGCGCCCCGGCCTTGCGATCGTGCCAGAATGCCTCGACCGCGCTGAAGCGCTCGCGCGTGGCCAGCGTGGCGGACCAGGAGGTCCTGGCGCTCTTGCACAGGGGGCGCGGGGACATCGTCAGGCCACTGGCGCTCTTGCCCTCGGCCTGGCCGATGAAGAGCAGCGCACCGCGCCCTTCACCGCGACGATGGCACCGTGATCCGCGCCGACAGGCGTGAGAAAGTTCAGATCGCTCTCGTCGGTCTGGTCATGCAGGACGTCCTTGAAGGCGGTGGCCACCCCGGGCACCAGGTCGTGCTTGGCGGGCGTGCTCGGCGGGCGTGCTCGGCCGCGCTGGTCTCGACGATCGCGCCGATGGTGATGTCGTCCCGGGATCCGGGTTTTCCGGTCCTTGAGCGCGCCGCCCATATCCGCCGCCTTGCGCCCCGGATGGTCAGGGTGTCGGGAGGGCCTTTCACGCTCACCTCATCGCAGCTGTAAAGCCCCATCGGCAAGGTGACTGTCTCCTTGTAGCCCATCGCGACACGGAGCGGGGCGCCGGGGCGGGGCAGCTCGATCAGGCCATCCCGGTCATCGAGCACGGGTTTCCACCGCATCGGACCTGATCCCCGCCTCGTCGGTGCCATATTCGGCCAGATCCAGCGTGGCGCGGATCACGCGTGATGTGCCATCGGAGAAGAACTCGCTGTCGGTTTCCCTGATCCTGAGAATTACCCACTCGCCCTCGCAATGGCCGCGCCCGTCGACCATCACCAGCGGCCTGCCGCGCCTGGCCCGGGCGCGCATCGCATCGAGCTGGGCATGCCCCCCTTTCCGGTGCGGCAGGATTTCGCCATCAAGCCTGATGCTGTCCGTGCCGGCTCCGGGGTGTCGGGGTGAAGAGCACCTGGCCCGATGGCAGGAGCGGGTGGGTCTCGATGCGATCCCCGATGCGATCCCCGATGCGATCCTGGCGCGCCCATCGCCAGGACGCCGTGGGCCGCAGCCCGGTGTAGGCGGCGGTGTTGAGCATGAACGGATAGTGCCCGAGCATCATCATCGCGTCAAAAGTCATGGATGTGCCTGCGCATGTCGATCTGCACCCGCTCTTCGCGTTCGGCCAGCGCCTCGCGGATCATCGCCCGGGCCTCCTCTACATCGACCCCGCGCTCGAAGTGCATCGGGGGCAGGTGGGTGACGGCAGGTGAGTGACGGGGGCATAGGTGATCTGCGTGCCGGTCCGGGTCGCGCCCGCCGGGGTGATTGCGGCGATCGCCGCTAGGGCGGGCACCGGTGCGGGTGCTGTATCGAACCGTGCGCCGGTCGCGCCGGACCCGGCGAACATGCGCATGGTCCAGACCTGCATCGTGCATTTGGTGCGCCACAGCCCAGGGTCTGGACCCATTAACTCTGCATGCTCAGCGCCGAAAGATGCGTGAGATCAGAGGTTTGCTGACTGAAGCCACGACGGGCTGTCATGGCAAGGGCAGCGAGGCGCTGAGATCATGCATTTCCCGGCGCCCTTCGGGTTTGACGGATTTCGCGCCTGCCGTCGTCTCAGGGCCTTGAAATAGAACCACTATTCCCACGGCCCTGCTCCTGGTCAGACACCAAATCTGTCAAACTGAGCATGCAAGATTAATGGGTCCAGACCCTGAACTTCTGCTCCTGGAAGGACCGCAAGGCCGTGGCCGCCGATCTGCGCCGGATCTACGGGGCCGCAACCGCCGATCTGGCCGCCGCCGAGATCGACGGTTTCGAGGAGAAATGGGCCGGGAAACATGCCTCGATCGCCCAGGCCTGGCACCGGGCCTGGCACCGGGCCTGGCACCGGGCCTGGCACCGGGCCTGGCGCCGGGCCCGGGCCGAGGTGATCCCGTTCCGTGGCTTCGATCCGGCGATCCGCAAGAGCATCTACACGACCAATGCCATCGAGAGCCTGAACCGTGTGATCGGGAAATCCATCAAGACGCGCGGCTCATTCCCGACGGACGAGGCGGCGACCACGCTGATCTGCCTCGCCATCCGCAACTTTGAGAAGGATGGCCGAAACGTCAGGGAATGGTTCGCAGCCCGCAATCCGTTCGCCATAATGTGCGGCAAGCGCTTCGACGCTTGAGTATACCAAACCGCATGGACCGGCGCGGATACACAAACTTCAGCACACTCCCGCGGCAGGTCGTGCGTCAAGACCCGGTGCCAAAGCTCGGTCTTCGAGCGGGAAACGATGTCGTGTGTCTTGGACAACTCCTGAAGATCGTTGGTCCCGCAGAGCATTGGGTCGTGATAGACCTGCTCATTCCCGATCTGCATCATGTGCACGATAACCTGCGCATCCTTCGGGTCATTCTTGTCCCAACCGTTGTTCAAGGCTTCGCGGGTGCGGGCCAACGCCACTGATGACATCAACTTCCCTTCAAAACCAGCGGTCCCAAGCCTGTACGCCAGAGCGCGGTGATCATTGCCTGTGGCCTCAAACGCCGCGCGGACAGGGCGGTCATAATCCGAGAGCCTAGCAAGCAATCGGTTGAAGTCATCGAGCCGGGTCAGAACAGCTGGACGCCGTCGCCGCTTTTTACCCCGCTTTTTACCCGGAACAGCGATCAAGACCTCATGGCGGGCTTTTGCAATATCAAGCGCAACCAAAACAGGCTCGGCCTGGGCAATACTGGTATCGGTCATGGTCGGTCTCCCCGGCGGTGTGGTTCGTGCAAAACCACTGCAAGGACCTGAGACACGGCTATGATCACATGCTGCGCCATTTGCGTGCTGCGCTGGCAATCAGAGACTCTAAACCGGAAGCATTCCGAAGGTGTTACGGACCGGAATTCATTGCCCAGAAGGTGCGGGACTGGAGCGCGGCTGTCGGTGCCAAGACGGCGTACATCGAACCGGGCTCATCCTGGGAGAACGGATACGGCGAAAGCTTCAACGCCCGGTTCCGCGACGAATTGCGGAACGGTGACATCGTCTACAGCTTGAAGAAAGCCCAAATCCTGATCGAGACATGGCGCATCCCCTCCAACACCGTCAGGCCGCATAGCGCATTGGGAGAGCCGCCGCCTGCGCCGGAAAGCATCGTGCCGATGGACCAGAGGCCCACGATGCACTGACAATGAGCACACACCACCCGATGGCGGCATGCCAGCCAGACAAACCAATGACGATTCCGATCCAGTCCAACAGACCGATTCATTTGCCCAGGACCGCCGCCGCCGCTGCCAGCGGAAAACCGAAGAGCAACCGCAAGAATATCGCCAATATCGCCCCGCCGACCGAAAGCGGTGCCCCCGTCCACAGCTTTTGCAGCATGAAGCGGATGGTCTGCACCCCCGCCACAAACAAGGTTGCCCAGAGCTACAGATGCGTGGGAACGCTCACAGCCCCGTGTTCACGCCATACCCGTTGAAATCCATGACCGCGCGCCCCGGAACCACCCGGTCGCGCATCAATAGGGCATCGGCAGATCATGATGAACGTCAGCAATCTTCTCCAGAAGATCCTTGGGCAAAGTCACATCTGCGGCATCGAGCGATTTCTCAAGTTGTGCGACCGAGGTCGCCCCGATGATCGGGATCACGGGGAAAGGCCGCGTCAGCGTCCAGGCAACCGCCATCGTCACCGGATGCAGCCCTGCCTCCCGTGCCAGCCCGGTATAGACATCGGCGATCTCGAAAGCACGCCTGTTGGCGCGCCCGCCAAGGGCCCTGCTGATCGAGCGACGCGAGCCGTCCGGCGTCACGTCATCGGAATATTTTCCGCTCAGAATACCGGCAGCCAGCGGCGAATAGGCCAGCAGCGTTACCTGTTCCTGATGGCCCAGTTCCGCAAGGTCGGTGTCATAAAGTCGGCACATAAGCGAATATTCGTTCTGGATCGTTGCGGCCCGCGGCCCCTTGCCCGCTTCGGCCAGATGCAACCATTGCGCGGCACCCCAGGCACTCTCGTTCGACAGGCCGAAATGGCGGATCCTGCCCTCATCAACCAGGTCTTGCAGCGTGCCGAGGCAATCCTGCATATTCGCGATCACCTCTGCCCTGGGTGGCTGCGTATTCGGCGCAAAGCCCCACATCTTGCGAAAGTGGTAACTGCCGCGATTGGGCCAGTGAAACTGGTAAAGATCAATGTAATCGGTCTGCAAACGGCGCAGCGAATCCGCGACCGCCCGGCGCAGGCGCGCGGGGGTGATCGCGGGGCCGCCCGGGATCGCGTTCGCACCCTCACCCGTGATCTTGGTGGCAATCACCAGATCATCGCGCTTGCCGCGTCTGGCAAGATAGCTGCCGATGATTTCCTCGGTCCGCCCCACTGTCCCGGCCCTGACCGGGTTCACCGGATACATTTCGGCCGTATCAAGAAAAGAGACCCCCCGATCCAGCGCCAGATCAATCTGCGCATGGCCTTCGGCCTCGGTGTTCTGACTGCCCCAGGTCATCGTACCCAGGCACAGTTCCGACACCATGACCCCCGTGCGTCCCAGTTCCCGCTTACGCATCCTGTCCCCCTGAACCTTGTTGTGTGATCATGCCGCGCGAACTCTGCCACAGCCTTCCGACAAGGGAAAGACCCGACCTGCCTGTCGCGCGCACCCGGCATGAAGTGGCGTTCCGCTCGAAATTTCAGGACACCGTGCTAGGTTGACGTTGGGAGGATTTGCCATGACGCCGCTCGTCGCCAGAGACAACCTGTCCACGCATCGGGTTGAAAACCAGCCCCTTTCGCGTGGTGATCTTGACCTGTGGAGCGACGATATTCCCCTTCGCGAAGCGATCTTGCGCGAGTACGGCCAGCCTCTTCCGCTCGCCGCCTATGGTGCCGCCCTTGGTCAGGCCGAACTCAGGCAGGCGGGCCGTGACGCCAATCGCAGCCTGCCCGAGCTGCACCTGTTCGACGCGGGCGGGCGCAGGCTCGACGAGGTGCGCTTTCACCCCGCCTATCACCGGTTGATGCAGGCAGGTCTGGAGGCGGGCTACTCGGCCATCGCCTGGGAAGAGGTACCGGGTGGGCACGTCACCCATGCCGCCATGGTCTACCAGGCCAGCTAGGTCGAACCCGGCACCTGCTGCCCGATGACGATGACCTATGCCGCGATCCCGGCGCTGTCGGCCTCGCCCGATCTTGCCGCGATCTGGCGCCCCAGGCTGACGGCGCGCCGATACGATCCAACGATCGCCCCGATCACGGAAAAGTCCGGTGCGACGCTGGGCATGGCGATGACCGAAAAGCAGGGCGGTTCGGATGTGAGCGCCAATGCGACCCGCGCCATCCCGGCAGGCCGCCACTGGCAACTGACCGGACATAAATGGTTTTGCTCGGCGCCGATGTCCGACGGGTTCGTGACGCTTGCGCAGACCCCCGAAGGTCTTGGCTGCTTTCTGGTCCCCCGCTGGCTGGAGGGGGAACGCAACGCGATTCGCATCCAGCGCCTCAAGGACAAGCTCGGAAACCGCTCCAACGCCTCGGCCGAGATCGAATATGAAGGGGCTGCCGGATGGCTGCTTGGCGATGAAGGGCGCGGCGTTCAGACCATCATGGAGATGGTCCATCACACCCGCCTGGATACGGCGGTGGCACCTGCGGGCCTGATGCGCGCCGCGATTGCCGAGGCGCATCACTGGACCAGTCATCGCAGTGCGTTCCAGAGACGGCTGATCGACCAGCCGCTGATGCGCGCCGTCCTGGCCGATCTGGCGCTGGATTGGGAGGGTGCGCTGGCGCTTGGCCTGAGGGTCGCGCGCGCCTTCGACAGCGACACGCCCGAGGAACGCGCCTTTGCCCGGATCGGCGTGGCCCTGGCGAAGTATCTGTCGAACAGGCGCTGCCCCGTGGTGACCTGCGAGGCAATGGAGGTGCTTGGCGGCATGGGCTATGTCGAGGACACCCCGATGCCGATGCTCTATCGCGAGGCCCCGTTGAACGGGATCTGGGAAGGTTCGGGCAATGTGATCTGTCTCGACATCCTGCGCACCCTGGCCAAGGCCCCACTATCCGCAAAGACCCTGCGCGCGGAACTGCGTGCGGCCACCGGCGCCGATCCCCGCTACGACACGGCCCTTCAGGCGCACTTCGTTCGCTGGCCAGCCCTTCCCCCGCAAGCCGAGGCACGCTGGTTCGCCGAACGCCTGGCGCTGCTGCTCACATCCTCGCTCCTGATCCGCCACGCGCCTGCCGCCGTGGCCGACGCCTTCACCGCCACCCGGCTTGCGGGTGACGCCGGACGCACCACCGGAGCCATGGCCGGCAGCGACGTATCGGGTATCCTCACCCGCATCTGTCCCCGCTGACCAGCAAGGAAAAGAGGATCAGGGTCTTGCCCGGAAGATCTGTTTTTCCCGTAGATATGGCCGCAGGAGCTTGACCTTGGCAAGACGCACTTTGCCCCGATTTCTCCATGCCCCGAAAGCCATTGATTAATTGCCGGGCCGGGACTCTGCGTCAGCCCGCATCTGCGTCGATGCGAGGCGCAAGAAACCCGGCAGGCCCCGAAAAATCGCAAGAAATTTAAACAGTTTGTAAACTCTGATCTGCAAATCTGAACGCGATGTGGTGTTGCCAGACGGCGCGGAAGGGCAGGACAGGGCAATGATGGAGCAGAATGTCAAATCGGCGTTGCGCAGGATGGCCGAAGCGGGCCGCCCCGCCCCGGACGGGGTCCCCATGACGCCCGGGCGGGCGATCGGGCAGGCACTGTCCAAGGTGGCGCGCGACCGGATGAACCTGGATTTGCAGGTGCTTGAGACCACACAGGTGCATCGCAGCCTTGCCGATCTGCCCGAGATGCTCGAAGCGCTGGCACTGCTGGCAATCATTGAGGGTCCGGAGGAGGGGCTGGGACTCGTGGCGCTGCCACAAGCCACACTCTCGGCAGTGCTCGCGATGCAGACAATGGGGCGTTTGGGGGCAACGCCGCCCGCACCGCGCAAACCGACGCGGATCGACGCCGCGATGGCGGCGGAATTCATCGATGCGGTGCTTGCCGCGATCGAGGAGACCCTGGCGCCGACCGAGGATGTGATCTGGGCAGGCGGGTTCCGTTACGCCTCTCATCTGGATGACCCGCGCCCGCTCGACCTGCTGCTGGATGATATCGGGTATCAGGTCTGGAGTTGCGATCTGCAATTCGGCGCCGAGGGGCACAAGGGTGGATTTCTCTGGGCGGTCCCCCAGAACGGGCGGGGTCATGCGCTGCGTCGTCGCCTGCGCGAGTCCGCACCCGCGTCCTCCGGGGCCGCAGCGACCGATGCAGCGGCCGATTTTGGGGGGGAGGCGCTCTGGGCCGGACAGATGGAGGCGACGGTCCTGGGCGCGGCCGCTCCGCTGGATGCGGTGCTGCACCGGGTCACATTGCCGCTGGCTGCCGTGTTGGGGTTTCGCTCCGGAATGGAACTGCCGCTGCCCGAGGACGCGCTGGAGCGGATCGCGGTCGAGGGGCTGGGGCGACGCAAGGTATCATTGGCACGTCTGGGGCAAAGCCGGGGCAACCGTGCGCTGCGATTGATCGAGGAAGAGGCATTGGAGGTCGGGCCACAGAACCGGGCAGGCAGGCAGATCCATGCTGCGGCGGAGTTGCCCGAGGGGGAGAGCCCTTACGATCCGGTTGCCGACATGGATCGCGGTGGAATGGCCGATTTCGATCCCGGTCCCGAGGCACTGCCAGCCCTTTCGAACCTGGTCGCGGAGGCTGAGCCCATGGAACCTGGCGGCATCGTCTCGCAAGACGGCACTGCCAGTCTGGACCGATCAAGCCTGTCAAGCCAACCCTGAATTCTGGTCATGTCGATCATCTCCGCAACCAGAAAGCCGAAGTCAAACACCCCTCCGGCAATTAAGGCCAATCACAGCCCGCTGCCCGGCAGGTAGAGCGCCGCCGTCACGATCCTGCGCAAGCGAGATCCCGCACACACTGTTCCCCGGGATGCAGCCAGTCACGAGCCGGGCACCGGCACAACCACACACCCTGCCATCACCAGCAACCAGATCGACCTGGTTACATGGTATCGACCAGCTTGCAGAGCGGCAGAATCAGCGCAGAAATATCCCCGCGACGACCATCATCAGGCCTGTGACGGACACGAACAGAGCGCCCATGTTGAGCGCGAAGACCTTTTGCAGGCGTGCGCGCAGTGAGGCATCGTCGAATCCGGCGCTCCTGGCTTTCGCGACCATGAGGATGCAATAGAAAATTCCCAGAATCCCGATCACGGACACCACGGCCCCACCCCAGATCAGATAGTTCATCTTGCCCTCCATTGCCGGTGCCCCCCGATAGTCGAGCAAGGCTCTGCCGACAAGGAAAAGGGGCCAGCCCTCTCGGTCTGCATCTGCCCATCGCGGGTCTTGTCGCGGGTCTTGATGCGCACCGCCCGGCAGGATAGGGAGAGCGCCAATCTGATCACGTAGCAGGAGAAGGCCCCCATGCCCAGCGATGCCGCCTATAATATTGCCGCCGACGAGTTGCGCCAGTTCATCGAGCAATTCGAAAGTCTCGAAGCCGAGAAGAAGGATATTGCCGAGCAGCAGAAGGACATCATGTCCGAGGCCAAGGCGCGCGGCTACGACACCAAGGTGATGAAGAAGATCATCGCGATGCGCAAGCGCGACAAGAATGATCTGGACGAGGAAGAGGCGATTCTCGACCTTTACAAATCCGCATTGGGCATGGGTTGAGCCGGGATACCCCCAAGGGGCGCAGCGTGCTGTCGCGCGCCAGTCAGGGGACGAGCAAGCGCACGCCCGACAACCCTGTGATCGTTTCGACATCTTCCGCAGAGTGCATTCCGCAGAGTGCATGGTTATCCCGCAGGTCAGCCTTTCTGTCCGGTCCGGCATGGGACTCTCGACCTCAAACGCTTCGGGCCTGACGCATTTCGACACGAAGGCAGCGGTGATCTTGTGGCGCTATCCGGGGGACTTCTGCTGGTTCGAGCGGAAACAGGTGTGGGCCTGTCACGCTTTGATCGGGTAAAGTTCTGCATTTTTACCTGACTGGCACCTCAGCGATTGGTGCTGACCCCCGACGCCCGCTCTCCGGGAAGGGTCTCCGCGAGTATCCGGGATGCGACGTAGCTGTCCGGATCCGGCGCGCGCACGGCCTGGCGTCAGGGCAAGCCACGCAACTCACGCCTTGACGCGCACGAGGCGTTCATCATGTCGATGTTTTCAGATCATGGCAGGCGAGGCGCACAGTTGCGGGCATGGCCATTGCGCGCCGCCGTGCAAAGGGCAAGGCGTCTCGCCATCGCGCGGCGCATCGCCATCATCCCCCACCGAAGCAAAAGCCGGCGAAAGACGTCACTCCGGTAAGCCATGGATAGCTCGAAAGGCTCTTGACACAGACGCACCCAATAGAGGCGATATTTCTTGCGTCCGTGTATTCTTGGCGCTTCTTCATCAGACCACCGTTGTAAAGCAGGTATTCAGGTCGCGTTTTGCCCGTCAAAATCTCGTCCAGAAGCGCGTAGTTGATTGTCTTTCCCATGATCCATGCTGCCCTGTCTTCTGCGTGGCCGTGTGGGGAGCCATGTGGGAAATGGCAGCTATCGCGAACGTGAATGCCAAGGCTGCTCCGCAACCCTTTTCTGTGAAGCGACAATTTCACATGCGATGTTCTGCCCTGCAGTACCGGGTTGATCCGCTGCGCGCCATGGTGATAGCGTGATCCTGTCCCGGCCCGGCAGGGTGAGTCGGGGCAGGCAGGGGAAAACACCATGGCAGGGACACCCACGATACCCACGCATCGCACCGGTCGCAGACGCGTGCTGCGGTCTCTCGGCCCGGCTGCCGCGCTGACATTCGCCTTGAGCCTCGCGCTCCCCCTCGTCCCCGCCACGGCCCGCGCCACGCCCTGGTACAATGACGACATCACCGGCGCGATGGGCAACCTGCAATTCACCATGACCCGCGCCGCCGACGGCAAGACCGTTACTGCGAAGGACTATCGCGGCAAGGTCACGCTGCTTTACTTCGGTTACACCAACTGTCCGGATGTCTGCCCCACCACACTCGCCAATGCGGCGACCATCCTGCAAGGACTTGGCAACAAGGCCGACGACGTGCGCTTTCTCTTCGTCACGGTCGATCCGAACCGCGATACGCTGGCCGTACTGAAGGATTACACGAGTGTGTTCGCGCCCCAGATCGACGGATTACGCGGCACACCCGACGCGACAGATCGCCTCGCGCGGCGCTACCGCATCTCATATTCGGTGACCCCCGACCCGGATCCGGAAAAGTACGAGGTCACCCACAGCGCGGCGATCTATGTCTTCGACCAGAGCGGCAAGCTGAGACTTCTGGTCACCTCACTCGCCAGCGATACGCCCGATATTGCGGGGACCGAAGCCGACCTTGCCCGCCTCGTCAGCAGGACCGGTGGCACCGGGATTTTCGGCTGGCTGCGCAGCCTGTTTTAGAAGGGCGACCACTTTCTGCCCGGAATCAAGCTGCGCAATACCCACTCCAGAGGCGAGCATTGCGCCGTGTCTTTGTCAATTTCCCATCGCATCACGCACCGGGAATTCCGCCGTCAACGTTCCCCCATCCGCGAAACTCAGAGTCACCGGCACCTTGGTGCCCGTCTTCATTGCCTCTTTTTTCGGCGACATGCACATGGCGTGATAGCCACCCGGCGCAAAATCAAGGTGCCCATGCGCCGGCACTGCCACGCTCTTCACCGGCAGCATCTTGTGCACCCCGCCCTCGGATTTCGACTGGTGCAGCATTGTCTTTTCGCAGGCAGGCGAGCTTGCACCCACCAACTGCTTGTCGACTCCGCCTGCATTGTTCAGCGTGAAATAGATTGCCGCCGGGCGCGAGGCGGTGATGCTGCGGATCCAGCCGCCCGACAGCGTGATGCCGGTCTCGGCCGCTCCGGCAGGCAGCACGAGCGAAAGACCCAGACAAAGTCCCAGCGCGGCAGCGGGCGCATAGTTCGACGGATTGCGTTTCATCTCTCTTCTCCTTCGGTTTAATCCAGCATTTGCGGCTCATCGTGACTCAGTTCCATTGTGACAGAAACCGCTTCAGCCTGGCCAATGTCAAGGTGTCCTCCTGATAGATGCGTGCGACGACAAGTCGCAGCAGCGCAGTTTTTTGCGGATCGGGCGTTTGGGAGCTTGCCTGAAACAACCTGTTCATACCCTTTCGACATCCGGTGCTCTGGCCCTGCCCGTCCCGCTCGACATTGCCGATCAGCCATTCGCTGGGCTGTTTGTTGCCCTTGTCATTGGCCGAATACATGACCTGCCCCTCGCGTACCTCGCTGACGCTGGCAGAGATGAGCCGGGAGGACATCCTCGAGCATTACCGCGCAAGGGGCACCGCCGAGGGCCATATGGGCGAGCTGAAAGACGTGCTCGCCCCGGCGCTGTCCTCGACGAACCGGCCGAAATCTCACTGGCGGGGGCGGGGCACGCAAACCGCGACGCCCGGCGTCGATGCCTTCGCGTGCAATGAGGTTCGGCTCCTGATCTCTCTTCTCGCCTATGAGCTGATGCACATCGCCCGCCGCGCCATGGCGGCTGCCACCGGCACCGGCTGGATGGTGAAGCCTGCGCAGATCTTGCGGATCGCGGGCATGTCGTTGATCGAAAGCAGGACCAGGCCCTGGAGGGTGCGAAGCGGATCGGCCAGCCGGGTGAAACCCTCGCGGGCAAACAGCGCCTTGCCATAACAATTTTCGCAGCCCCAACCCCAACAGGACGGGTCACAATGGAAAGACGGTGCGCGCGGCCGATCGATGCGGGCGATGAACGCCTCATATCCCATCTTCATCACCCGTGACACCGGCGAGGCGCTCATGGAGCGCTTCGAGCATTGGCGGGGGCGGGGGTTTTGCCATGGAATTCGTGGTACGGTCTGCATCCATGTCACCTGTCTGCTGCTCCCGTCCCCCGCCCCCCGGAGCATGGGGCACGGGGCACGGGGCGTGACCAATACAGACGGGGCATTTTCCGCCCTTGATTTCTGCGCCCGCTTCGGGCGGCGATCTCTGCTCCGTGGCGGAGCGGCTTGACTGGCCGGGGCGCCATGCTAGCGTGACCTTGATCACTTGGTCAGACATGTATTTCCGGCCGGGGCAACCCCGGTCGCCCGACCGGAGTTACCGCAATGGCGCTTGACCGCAATATCCCCAACGATCTCAACGCTTTCTGGATGCCATTCACTGCGAACCGGCAGTTCAGGAAGACGCCGCGCATGCTCGTGGGCGCGCAGGATATGCACTATACCAGCACTGACGGGCGGCAGATTCTGGATGGCACGGCGGGCTTGTGGTGCTGCAATGCGGGTCATTGCCGCCCCAGGATCACGGAAGCGATCCGGAAACAGGTGGCAGAACTGGATTACGCGCCAGCCTTCCAGATGGGACACCCGGCAGCGTTTGAACTGGCCAATCGTCTGATCGATATCGCACCTGACGGGATGGAACATGTTTTCTACACCAATTCAGGTTCGGAATCGGTCGAGACGGCGTTGAAGCTCGCCATTGGCTGTCATCGCGCGCGCGGCGATGGGGCACGTACCCGCCTGATCGGACGCGAGCGCGGCTATCACGGAGTGAATTTCGGCGGCATCTCGGTCGGCGGCATCGTCAACAACCGCAAGATGTTCGGGCCGCTCGTGCCGGGCGTCGATCACATGCCTCATACCCATCTGCCCGAGCAGAACGCCTTCACCCGCGGCCAGCCCGAACATGGCGCGCATCTGGCCGACGAACTGGAACGGATCGTCGCTCTGCATGGCGCGCAAACCATTGCCGCCGTTATCGTGGAGCCGATGGCGGGTTCGACCGGCGTGCTGCTGCCGCCCAGGGGCTATCTGCAAAAGCTGCGCGAGATCACGAGAAAACACGGCATCCTGCTGATCTTCGATGAGGTGATCACCGGGTTCGGGCGTCTGGGTTCGGCCTTTGCCGGGCAGCATTACGGTGTGACGCCCGACATCATGACCACTGCCAAGGGCCTGACCAACGGCGTGATTCCGATGGGCGCGGTGATGACCACGCGCGCGGTGCATGACGCCTTCATGCAGGGACCGGAATACATGATCGAACTGTTCCACGGCTATACCTGTTCGGGCAATCCTGTCGCTTCGGCGGCCGGGATCGCGACGCTGGAGACCTATCGCGAAGAGGGCCTCTTCGAACGCGCCGCCGGGATGGCGCCCTATTGGGAACAGGCGCTGCACTCGCTCAGAGGCGTCCGCCATGTGATTGACATCCGCAACGAGGGCCTGATCGGTGCGGTCGAGTTGGAGCCTTTTGTGGGCGAGCCGACCAGGCGCGCCTTCTCGGCCTTCACCAGGGCCTTCGAGAAAGGGATCATGATCCGCACCACCGGTGACATCATCGCGATGTCCCCGCCGCTGATCATCGAGAAAGAGCATATTGATCAACTCATCGGCACGCTCAGGGACGTGCTCGAAAGCATCGACTGAAGAAGGTTGACCGAACTGGTCTGCCCCCCCGCAGGAAACCTCGGGTGTTTCGCGTGTCTGGCGGCAGGTCAGACACCGATCCTGCACAGCCAGGGTCAATACGGGGTCTGTGCCGATGGCCCGGTCCGCAACGGCCTTCCCTTCCGTCCCCGCACACCTTATCAGGAGCCAGAGGGAGACAGCCATGAAAATCGCGACTTTCAACATCAACGGCATCAAGGCCCGCCACATCGCGCTGATCGACTGGCTGCGCGAGACCGAGCCCGATGTGGTCCTGCTGCAAGAGATCAAATCCGTCGATGAGGCTTTTCCACGCGAGCCGTTCGATGAGCTGGGTTACAATGTCGAAACATACGGGCAGAAAAGCTTCAACGGTGTGGCAATCCTGTCAAAACGGCCGCTTGAGGATGTCACGCGCGGATTGCCGGGCGACGAGGAGGATGGGCAGGCGCGCTGGATCGAGGCGACGGTGGTCGGTGCGCGTGCGGTGCGGTTGTGCGGGCTCTACCTGCCCAACGGCAATCCGGTCGAATTGCAAGATGACGGCACTCCGGTTCCGGGCGGAAAATATGCCTACAAGCTGGCCTGGATGGCGCGGATGAAGGCCCGGGCCGGCGAACTTCTGACGACCGAGGAACCGGTTGTTCTGGCAGGCGATTACAACATCATTCCGCAAGATGAAGATGCCGCCAGGCCCGAAACCTGGCGCGAAGATGCGCTGGCCCTGGCGCACAGCCGCGCTGCCTTTCGCGAGATCCTGCATCTGGGCTATACGGAGGCGTTCCGCGCCCGCAACCAGGCACCGGGCAACTATTCCTTCTGGGATTACCAGGCCGGAGCATGGCAGCGCAACAACGGGATCCGGATCGATCATCTGCTGCTGAGCCCGCAAGCGGCCGACCTGATGCGCGATGTTGCGATCGACAAGGAAATCCGCGGACGCGACAAGCCCTCGGATCACGTTCCGGTCTGGATCGAACTGGCCGCCTGATCTGGCGCCACCCCTCCGATGCCCGACCCTCAGGCATGGGGGGTGACACCTTCTTTCCATTGCGGGCCGCCCTGTCGGGGCCGCGGGGATGACCATGGCAAGGCGCTGTCCAGGGGCGCAAAAAAAAACCGCTCGACAAAAAACCGCGCTGTTGACATTTTCCTTGTCACACATCGACGGAAAATTTGGCACGCTACACCTGCCTTGACCTTGACAAGGGCCGAACCGATAAACGCAGCGGGCTGAACGAAAGGGTGATCATGACCAGGACCGGCAAGATGCTGAGCGAACTGGGACTGATGCCGACGCTCGGGGCGGATCGTTCGATTTCGGGGCTCTCGGTCGATAGCCGGCAGGTCAGGCCCGGCCATCTTTTCGCGGCGCTGCCGGGCACAAAGGCGCATGGCGCGGCGTTCATTCCCCATGCGTTGAATATGGGTGCGGCCACCGTTCTGACAGATCGCGCCGGTGAAGGGCTGGCGCGCGAGGCGCTTGCGGGAACGGATGTCGTCATCGTCGTGACCGAAGACCCGCGCCAGGCGCTCGCCTTTGCGGCGGCACTTTATTCTGGTCGCCAACCCGAGACCATGGTTGCGGTGACCGGGACCAACGGCAAGACATCGGTCGCGACCTTCAGTCGGCAGATCTGGCAGGCTCTGGGACATGAGGCTGCCAATATCGGCACGACCGGGGTCGAGGGCAGCTATACCGCGCCATCGCACCACACCACGCCAGAGCCCATCACGCTGCACCGGCTGCTCTCGGACATGGCGCGCGCCGGCGTGACGCATGCCGCGATTGAGGCCAGTTCACACGGTCTGGCGCAAAAGCGGCTTGACGGGGTGCAGCTGCGCGCGGCAGCCTTCACCAATCTTACCCGCGATCACCTTGATTATCATGCCACCTTCGAGGAATATTTTGCGGCCAAGGCGGGGCTTTTCAACCGGGTTCTGCCTGAAGAAGGGACGGCGGTCATCAACCTTGATGATCCCAAAGGGATCGATCTGTCGAAAGACATCACCGCGCGCGGGCAGAACCTGATCGGAGTTGGCCGCTCCGAAGGGTGCGAGATGCAGATTCTGGGACAGCGCCACGATTCCACGGGTCAGGATGTCCGGTTCTCCTGGGACGGCCAACCCCGGATGACGCGGCTGCCGCTGATCGGCGGCTTTCAGGCGATGAACGTGCTCACGGCGGCGGCGCTGGTGATTGCCTGCGGTGCCGAACCCGAGGCGATCTTTGCGACCCTGCCGCGTCTGAGCACCGTGCGCGGACGGATGCAGCTGGCCGCGCTGCGAGAGAGCGGTGCAGCGGTGTTCGTGGATTACGCGCATACGCCTGACGCCGTGAAAACGGCAATCAGCGCGCTGCGTCCGCATGTGATGGGTCGCCTGATTGCCATCGTCGGCGCGGGCGGGGATCGCGACACGACCAAGCGACCCCTGATGGGGCAGGTGGCGGCGGAACTGGCCGATCTGGTGATCGTGACCGATGACAATCCGCGCACGGAAGACCCGGCCACGATACGCGCCGCTGTGCTGGAAGGTGCGCCCGACGCGATCGAGATTGGCGACCGGGCCGAGGCGATCCTGCGCGGCGTTGACAGGCTGGGGCCGGGCGATGCGCTTTTGATCATGGGCAAGGGGCACGAGACGGTGCAGGTGATCGGCACCGATACCTACCCGTTCGACGATGCAGAACAGGCGAGCGTGGCCGTGGCCGCGCTGGACGGGAAGATCTGATGGCCGTGCTCTGGACCTCTGGCGACGCGGTGGCGGCCACCGGCGGATATGCCACGCACCCCTTCGCGGCGACCGGAATATCCATCGATACGCGAACGATTCGTGGGGGCGATCTGTTCGTGGCGCTCAAGGATGTGCGCGACGGCCACGATTTCGTCCGGCAAGCACTCGACAAGGGGGCGGCAGCTGCCCTTGTCAGCCGCATTCCCGATGGCTGTTCGGGGAATGACACCCTGCTGGTGGTGCCCGATGTCTTGCGCGCGCTGGAAAATCTGGGCCGCGCGGGCCGGGCGCGAACCCGGGCGCGGGTTCTGGCGGTGACCGGCTCGGTCGGCAAGACGTCAAGCAAGGACATGCTGCGCGCGATCCTTGGCGTTCAGGGCAACGTTCATGCCGCCGAAGCGAGTTTCAACAACCATTTGGGGGTGCCGATCACGCTGGCCCGCATGCCGACGGATGCAGATTACGCGGTGATCGAGATCGGGATGAACCACCCCGGCGAGATTGCGCCGCTGGCGCGCCTTGCCCGCCCTCATGCCGCGCTGATCACCACAATCGCTCCGGCACATCTGGAAGCGTTCGACGATCTCGCCGCGATCGCGCGCGAAAAGGCCGCGATCCTTGACGGGCTGGAACCGGGGGGCGTGGCCGTGGTGCCGACCGGGCTGCCGGTTTCCGACATCTTGCGTCAGGCGGCGCAGGCGGCAGGCCGGATGGTCACGTTCGGTCCCGAGCCGGGCTCGGACTTTCTGCTGACCGAGGCGCGAATCGCGGGCGATGCCACCGTGATACGCGCCCAACATCACGGCACTCCGATCCTGTTCAAGGTGATGACACCGGGGCGCCATTTCGCGATCAACGCGTTGGGGGTTCTGGCACTGGCGCAGGCTGCGGGGTGCGATCCGGTCGTGGCGGCGATGGATCTGGGCCGGTGGACCCCCCCGGCAGGGCGCGGCCAACGCGAGCGCATCTTCATGGATGTTGTCGATGAGGCCGAGAGCTTCGATATTTTCGACGATGCGTTCAACGCCAACCCTGCCTCGATGGCCGCAGCGCTGGAGGTTCTGGACGCAGCGCAGGTCCGCGACGGGGTGGGGCGCCATTCCAGGGGGCGGCGGATCGCGATCCTGGGCGATATGCTGGAACTTGGTCCCGATGAGGCCGCATTCCATGCCGCAATCGCCGGTCATCCCGCAATGGGCAGGATCGATCTGATCCACATGGTCGGCCCGCGCATGGTGAGCTTGCGCGATGCGCTGCCGCGCGGGAAACGCGGCGAATGGCACGAGACGGCCAGAAGCCTTGCCGGGCGCGTGCGCCACCTGGTCGATCCGGGGGATGTCGTGCTCGTGAAAGGGTCGAAGGGATCGAACGTGAGCCTGGTCGTTGACGCCTTGCGCAAATTGCGCCAACCGGGTGCTGCCGACGCGCACAAGGGGAAAGAGTGATGCTGTATTGGCTGGCCGATCTGTCGCATGGGGGCGGTGTGTTCAACCTGTTCCGCTACATTACCTTCCGTGCCGGCGGGGCCTTTTTCACCGCGCTGCTGGTGGGGTTCGTGTTCGGCCCCTGGCTGATCGACGTGCTGCGCCGAACCCAGGGCAAGGGGCAACCGATCCGATCGGACGGGCCCGAATCTCACCTGGCCAAGGCGGGAACACCCACCATGGGCGGGATCCTGATCCTGACGGCATTGCTGGTGGCGACACTCCTGTGGGCCCGGCTCGATAACGGATATATCTGGATCGTCCTGATGATGACCTACGGCTATGCCGCGATCGGGTTTGCCGACGACTACGCGAAAGTGTCCAGGCAGAACGCCAGGGGCGTGAGCGGCAAGATGCGACTTGGGCTGGGCTTCGGGCTGGCCTTGATCGCTTCGCTGCTGACCTGGTGGCTGCACCCGTCCGAACAGGCAGGCCGACTCACGATTCCGTTTTTCAAGGATCTGGTTCTCGATCTCGGCTATCTCTACATTCCCTTCGCGATGTTTGTCATCGTCGGTGCCGCCAATGCGGTGAACCTGACCGACGGGCTCGACGGGCTGGCGATCATGCCGGTAATGATTGCGGCCGCCACACTGGGCTGCATCGCCTATATCGTGGGGCGCGTCGATTTCACGGATTACCTGGGCGTGCAGTTCGTTCCGGGATCGGGGGAACTCGCGATCTTCACGGCCGCGCTGATCGGGGGGGGGCTGGGCTTCTTGTGGTATAACGCGCCGCCGGCTGCCGTCTTCATGGGGGACACCGGCTCGCTCGCCCTGGGCGGCGCCCTGGGCGCCATCGCGGTCTGCACCCGGCACGAGATCGTTCTGGGCATTGTGGGCGGTCTGTTCGTGGTCGAGGCGCTCTCGGTCATCATCCAGGTCGCCTATTTCAAGCGCACGGGCAAGCGGGTTTTCCTGATGGCGCCGATTCACCACCATTTCGAAAAGAAGGGCTGGTCGGAACCACAGATCGTGATCCGGTTCTGGATCATCTCCCTGATCCTCGCGCTGATCGCGCTGTCGACGCTCAAGATCCGCTGACCCGCGATGATCCTTGTCCTGTTTCCCGTGACCGCGGCGGTTCTGCTGTTGACCGGAACCCCGTATGTTTGCCCGGTTTGATTCAGGCTCTGTTGCAATGACGAAACGGCGGATGGAGCGAACAAGGCTCGAAGACGACCAGATGATCGGGATGCCGAAGGAAGAGGCGGGGGCATGTTGGCGGCCGACATGTGACGCAAGCATCGCGCAGCAGGGCGATCAACCCGGTCGAGCCGTGTGAAGCGATCGGGATTGATACCGTCACGGGCACGGCGCGGTTGCCAAACGGTTCGGCAAGCGCGATCATGGTCGGCGCAATCCACGGAGGAGTGATGCGAAAGTTTCTGGTCGTTCTGGACGACACCCGCGAATGCCTCAACGCGATGCGGTATGCCGCCATGCGCGCGGCCCACACCGGTGGCGGCGTGACCATCGTGTCGGTCATCCCACCCGAGAAGTATCAGCACTGGATCGGCGTGGCCGAGATCATGCGCGAAGAGGCGCGCGACCGGATCGAGGCCCATTTCGAAGTCTTCGCCAAGTGGATGCGCGACCGGCAAACGGTCGATCCGGCACTGATCATCCGCGAGGGCGAGCCGGTGCATGAAATCCTTGACGTGATCGGCAAGGATCCCGAGATCGGCGTGCTCGTGCTTGGGGCCGGCACCGACAAATCCGGCC
This sequence comes from Thioclava sp., assembly GCA_965277135.1. Lineage (GTDB taxonomy): Bacteria > Pseudomonadota > Alphaproteobacteria > Rhodobacterales > Rhodobacteraceae > Thioclava. The sequence continues at coordinate 110,123 of CBDIBW010000004.1, forward strand.
CGGGCCCGCTGGTCACCCACATGACGCGCAACGCGGGCAACCTGCCTTGCCCGCTCACCATTGTTCCGGGCGAAATGTCGAAAGAAAAGCTCGAACAGATCACCTGAGCGCGCCCCCATGTCGCGGCATGCTTGATTATTTCACTCTGAACACCCATATACAGCCCCGATCAAGGAGGCCCGACATGTTCATCCAGACCGAGACCACCCCGAACCCGGCCACGCTGAAGTTCCTGCCCGGTCAGAGCGTTCTGGGCGCCGGCACGGCGGATTTCCCAAGCGCCGATGCCGCGCAAAAATCGCCGCTGGCGAAACGTCTGTTCACCGTCCGGGGAGTGACCGGCGTTTTCTTCGGCTCGGATTTCGTGACCGTGACCAAGGATGAGGCGACGTCGTGGAACCACGCGAAACCGGCGATCCTTGGCGCGATCATGGAGCATTTCCAGTCCGGTGCCTCGGTGATCGAAGGCGAGAGCGGCCCCGCCCATGCCGAGCATGATGGCGAGGATGGCGCAATCGTCGCGCAGATCAAGGAGCTGCTGGACACCCGCGTGCGCCCGGCCGTGGCGCAGGACGGGGGTGACATCACCTTCCACGGGTTCGAACGTGGCATAGTCTATCTGCACATGCAGGGCGCCTGCGCGGGATGCCCGTCCTCGACCCTGACCCTGAAGATGGGAATCGAGAACCTGCTGCGCCACTACATCCCGGAAGTTTCCGAAGTCCGTCCGGTCAATGTCTGAGCCGGTTCTCGGTTTTGACACCTCGGCCGCACATTGCGCGGCCGCCTTGCTGTCCAGCGACACGATCATCGCAACGCGCGCCGAAGAGATGGGCCGCGGTCAGGCCGCGCGCCTGATGGCGATGCTTGAAGAGGTGCTTGCCGAAGCCGGGGCGAACTGGCGCGATCTGGCCGCGATCGGCGTCGGCATCGGGCCGGGCAATTTCACAGGCGTGCGGATCTCGGTCTCGGCCGCGCGGGGACTGGCACTCAGCGCCAATATCCCCGCCATCGGTGTTTCCAGCCTTGAGGCACTGGCCCACGGCGCCCCCGGCCCGTCTGTGGCGATTGTCGATGCACGGCGTGGCGATGTCTATGCCCAGATATTTGACGAATCCCCTGGCCCCCCCGCACGGATGCGGCGGGAGGATGCGCTGGCACAGGCAGGCGATTACGCGGTTGTGCAAGCGCAGACCCCTGCCGCACAGGTCGAGGCGATCGCCCGTATCGCGGCCAGCCGTCGCAGCACGCCGCAACCGCGCCCGGCACCGCTCTACCTGCGTTTTGCCGATGCCGCGCCACCTTCCGAACCGCCGCCGGTCATCCTCGACTGATGCAGGCCAGAGCCCTTTGTGCGCTGCACGCGGTCTGTTTTGAAACGCCGCGCCCATGGAGCGAAGAGGAATTCCGCGATCTCCTTGACGACCCCGGCGTGTTCTTGCTGCACGAACGCCACGGGTTCCTGCTGGGGCGTGTCATCGCCGGCGAGGCGGAACTGCTCACCCTTGCCGTCGCACCTCAGGCCCGCCGCCGTGGCACAGGCCGGGCGCTTCTCAGGGGCTTCATCGAACAGATCCGCGCACGGGGCGCGGTTTCGGCTTTTCTGGAAGTCCTGGCGGAGAACACTCCCGCGCGGCAGCTCTATGCCGGGACGGGTTGGCGGGAATCGGGCCGACGCAAGGGCTATTACCGCGCCCCCGACGGTCGCAGGATCGACGCGCTCATCCTGACATGGCCGCCAGATCCGGTGAAAGGCTGACCAATCAATCAAATGTTCGGCCTCCCGCGTCAATTCGATATTTGCGCCTTTCGCGCACGCAGCATTTGACGCAGCGCCTGTGTTGCGTCAGACAGCTTGCAACCTCTTCCACCGGAACGGCCCATGCAGATCTACCTGCCCATTGCCGAAGTCTTGGTCAACATGTTCACCCTTCTGGGGCTGGGTGGAATCGTGGGCCTTATCTCGGGCCTGTTCGGCGTGGGCGGAGGGTTCCTGATCACGCCTTTGCTGTTCTTCATCGGCATACCCCCGGCGGTCGCTGTCGCCACCGGCGCCAATCAGGTGGTGGCCTCATCGGTCTCGGGCGTGGTGGCACAATGGAAGCGCAAGGCCGTGGACATGCCGATGGGGCTGGTGTTGCTGGTCGGCGGCCTGATCGGCTCCGCAGGCGGGATCTGGGTGTTCAACCTGCTCACCGCCCTGGGGCAGATCGACCTTGCCGTGCAGGTCTGCTATGTGGTCTTTCTCGGATCCATCGGTTTGCTGATGCTGCAAGAGAGCCTGCGCGCGATGCGCCGCGCCAGACGGGGGGACGGCAAGCGCAAGAAGCGCCATCAGCACAGCTGGGTCCACAAGCTTCCCTTCAAGCTGAAATTCCGGGCCTCGGGTCTTTATATTTCCGTGATCCCGCCGCTTCTGGTCGGATTTCTCGTGGGTGTCCTGGGCGCGATCATGGGGGTCGGGGGCGGCTTCATCATGGTTCCCGCCATGATCTACCTGCTGAACATGCCCACCAAGGTGGTGATCGGAACCTCGCTGTTCCAGATCCTTTTCGTCTCGGCCTTCACCACGATGATGCACGCGATCACCAACCAGACGGTCGATGTGATGCTGGCATTGCTGCTGATTGTGGGCGGTGTGATCGGTGCGCAGGTCGGTGCGCGGCTGGGTGCGCGGCTCAAGGCCGAACAGTTGCGGATCCTGCTTGCCTTGCTGGTCATCGGCGTTGCGCTCAGGCTCGGTGCGGATCTGGTGATCCGGCCCGCAGATCTTTTCTCGATCACGGTGGCAGGTGGCGAATGATCCGGCATGGTCTCCTTTACCTCGCGCTCTTTCTGATATCCTTGCCCCTTTGCGCGCGACAGATCCCTTTCGAACATCCCCGTTCTTCGAACGCGGAAAAGATCGTCGCGGGGCTGAGCCGCGACAATATCGGCATCACCGCGTCGTTTGATGGCTCACAGATCCTGATCTACGGCGCGGTGAAGCGGCATGCGCCCGAATCCGGGGGAGGACCACTCTCGGTGATCGTGACGCTGGAAGGCCCGCTTGGTCCGCTCACGATCCGGCGCAAGTCGCGCCAGTTCGGGATCTGGGTGAACACGTCCTCGGTCGGTGTCGCTGCCGCGCCCAGCTATTACGCCATCGCCACATCCGGCCCGCTGAACGAAATCCTCGACCCGGCGGTGGATATGCAACAGCGTATCTCGATCCCGCTCGCCATGCGCGCCTTTTCCGGGACGGTCCCGGTCGGGGATATCAAACTTTTCACCGAGGCGATGATCCGTATTCGTGAACGTGAGGGCCTCTACAAGCTGGAAACGGGCGGCGTGAAACTTGTGGAGAACACGCTGTTCCGTGCCGATTTCTCATTGCCCGCCAACCTGACCGAAGGCAATTACAAGGCCCGGATTTTCCTGCTGCGCGGCGGCAGGGTGATCGACAAGCATCAGGCTGGCATCAATGTGCAAAAGGTCGGGCTGGAGCGCTGGCTTTACACGCTGGCACACCAGAATGCCGTGCTTTACGGCCTGCTGTCGCTGGCACTGGCCGTGTGTGCCGGATGGGCCGCGGCGGCGGTGTTCCGATTGATACGTTGAGTGCACCCGACGACGGGCATCGCGAAAGGCCGCAGCCGTCACCCGCAAGATCGCTTTGCCCGGCCCCTGTTCGTCATGCGCGCCCGTCTTCGTGCGCCTGCAATTCCAGCGTCGCGGCGGCTTTTGGCAGATCCTCGACCGAGAGCGGTTGCGAGGGCCGCGCCAGCCGCGCCCGCACGACCCACACAAGGCGATTTTGCGCCCGGGTGATCGCCACATAGGCCAGCCGCTTCCACAACGGAATGCCCGCTTCGATCCGGCCCGCGCGACAGGCGGCACGGATATCGGGCGCGAAGACCTGCACATCTTCCCATTGCGAACCCTGCGCCTTGTGGATCGTCACCGCCGCCCCATGCAGGAAGGTCGCCCCCATCCGTGCCGCGAAGGGGATGAAGGGCTCTTCCTCGTCCGGCATCTCGATCCGGACGATCGATGCGGCCGACAGGCGGGGATCCTCTGCACCCACCACATGCAGGCGCGAGAAACCCGACTTGCGACCGGGGCCGAGATAGATCACCTGCGCGCCCTTGATCAGCCCGCGCGCCTCCAGGTCGATCCGCTTCTTGCGATGTTTCAGCGGCAGTTCGATCCCGTCGCAGATCAGTGGCTCGCCCGGCAGCAGCATATCCGCCGGTGCCGAATGGACCGCGCGAAAGGCGTGGATCAGCCTGATCCGGGTCACATTGCGCCAGACAAGCACCGGCGAGCGCGCCATCAGATCGCTTTCGACCCGCTCGGCCCAAACCACCCTCTCGTCTCTCGCCGCCGCCATCTCGATCGCGCGTTCGAATTCCTCGAAGCCTGTGCTTTCATCACCCAGCATATGTGCCAGATCGAGGATTGGATTGTCTTCCGCCTGCCGGTGAATGCGATGCAGGACATGCTTGCGCGCCTCGGGCAGGCGCTCGAACACCATCTCGCCCGACTGGTTCACCGGCGCAAGTTGTGCCGGATCTCCGAACAGGATCAGCGTCGGGAAAATCTCGCGCAGATCATCGAGCTGGCGTTCGTCCAGCATCGAGGCTTCGTCAACGAAACCGATGTCGAGCGGATCCTCGCGCCGTTTCCATCCATTGATGAAGTCCGACCCGCGCAGCCCGACCGAAGCCAGAGCTGCCGGCACTGATTTGTGCAGATTGTAAAACGCTCTGGCCCGATCCAGCGCCTGTTCGGTCAGTCCCATCTCGCCAAGCGATTCCACCTTGGGTCGCTCACCCTGCCCGGTCAGCCATTCGGCCAGGCGTTCATATTCCGGGTCGTAAACCGGTGTATAGAGGATCCGGTGAATGGTGGTCGCGGGCACGCCGCGCCCGCGCAACACGCTCGCCGCCTTGTTGGTCGGCGCCAGGATCGCCAGCGTCCGCCGCTCCTTGCGCCGACGCCCCTCGAAATCGCCACAGACCAGTTCCACGCCCGCCGCGTCCAGTGCCTTGCAAAGCTGCGTCAGAAGAAGCGTCTTGCCGGAGCCCGCCTTGCCGATCACCGACAGCACCCGATTGCCACCCGCAGCGGATCCGAGGGAGCCGTCGAGAATATCGACACCCGCTGCCTCCAGCGCTTCGGCCACGCCATCCCAGGCCTCGGCCTGGTCATCGGAAAACTGGATCGTTGGGCTCGTCATGGCGCAACCTTACCCGCGCCCTCTGGCGGGCCGAAAGAGCGAAGGTCCGGGAAGCGAGAGGGAAGCAGGCAGGGGGGAGCCAATTCAGAAGGGCACATCGCCAGCCTCCGCCGCAGGCACCACGAAGCCGACCTTCACATGTTTGCTGCCAGCCTTGTCGAACTTCACCAGCAAGGTCTCTCCCTCGGCGTCGATCACCTCGCCATAGCCGAATTTGCGATTGAAGACCCGCTCACCGACCTGGAAGGCCCGCGTCTCGTCCCTCGCCTTGCGGCCCGAGGGGCTGCTGACCGGACGGTCCGGTCTGGTCGCACGGTCCTGCAACCGCTTCCAACCGGGTGAATTGTAGATATCGGCCCTGGCGGCACGCTCCTGCATCGCCGTGCCATGATCATCGGTCGCCTGCGCCATGCCACCGCCATAGAGGCCCGGCGGCGTCAGCACATCGACATGGTGCGGGGGCAGCTCATCAATGAAGCGCGAGGGCATTTGTGACTGCCACTGGCCATAGACCCTGCGGTTTCCGGCAAAGGAAATCGTGCACAGCACCTCGGCCCTTGTGATGCCGACATAGGCGAGGCGACGTTCCTCCTCAAGGCCCTTCAACCCGCTCTCGTCCATCGAGCGTTGCGAGGGGAACAACCCGTCTTCCCAGCCAGGCAGGAAGACGACGGGAAATTCCAGCCCCTTCGCCCCGTGCAGGGTCATGATCGTGATCTTTTCTTCTGTCTCCTTCTGATCATTATCCATGATCAGCGCGACATGTTCGAGAAAGCCCTGCAGATTGTCGAACTGCTCCAGTGCCTTGACCAGCTCCTTGAGGTTTTCGAGCCGTCCCGGCGCCTCGGGGGTCTTGTCGTTCCGCCACATGTCCACATAGCCGGATTCTTCGAGAATCCGTTCGACCAGCCGGATATGGGAATGGTCATTGGCGGGTGGAACGGTATCGTCAAACGGCTCGACCACCAGGTCGTCATCATCGGCAGGCGCCGTCGCCATTGCCGCAGAGGCGTTGATGATCTCCCCGTGCCAGCGGGCAATATTCTCGATGAAGGGTCGAAGCTGTCCCGCCGCCCTGCTGCCAAGCTCACCGCGTTGCAGCACCCGTTGCGCCCCCGCAAAGAGGCTCAGCCCGGCCTCGCGCGCGGCGACCTGAATGCGTGCCTGCGCCTTGTCGCCAAGCCCGCGCCTGGGCGTATTCACCACGCGCTCGAAAGCCAGATCATCCGAGGGCGAGACCGCCAGCCGGAAATAGGCCATCGCGTCGCGGATCTCAAGCCGCTCGTAGAAGCGCGGGCCGCCGATCACGCGATAGGGCAGGCCGATGGTCAGAAAGCGGTCCTCGAAAGCGCGCATCTGATGGCTGGCGCGCACCAGAATCGCCTGATCATTGAGGCTGACGGGATCCATCCCGCGGGTGCCACGTTGCAACGCCTCGGCCTCTTCACCGATCCACCGCGCCTCTTCCTCGCCATCCCAGTGGCCGATCAGGCGAACCTTTTCGCCCCCTTCGGCTTGCGTCCACAACTCCTTGCCCAGCCGTCCGGCATTTTCGGAAATCAACCGGGAGGCCACCGCCAGGATATGCGCGGTCGAGCGGTAATTCTGTTCGAGCCGGATCACTTGGGCGGCCGGAAAATCCTTGTCGAAGCGCAGGATATTGCCCACCTCGGCGCCGCGCCAGCCATAGATCGACTGATCGTCATCGCCCACGCAACAGATATTCCTGTGCCCCTGTGCCAGCAGGCGCAACCACAGATACTGGGCCACGTTGGTATCCTGATACTCATCCACGAGGATATAACGGAACCAGCGCTGATATTGTGCCAGCAGGTCGGGATGGGTCTGGAAAATGGTGACCATGTGCAACAGCAGATCACCGAAATCCACGGCGTTCAGCGTCCGCAGCCGGTCCTGATAGGCGGTGTAAAGCCCGGATCCGCGATTGTCGAAAACCATCGTGTCGCGGCCTTGCACCTTGTCGGGCGTCAGGGCGCGGTTCTTCCAGCCGTCGATCAACCCGGCAAGCTGACGCGCGGGCCAGCGCTTTTCATCCATGTTCGCAGCGATGATCAACTGTTTGAGCAGCCGGATCTGGTCATCGGTGTCGAGAATCGTGAAATTCGATCGCAACCCGACCAGTTCCGCATGGCGGCGCAACAGCTTGACGCAGACCGAGTGGAACGTGCCCAGCCAGGGCATGCCCTCGATCACCCCGCCCAGCAACGCCCCGACCCGCTCCTTCATCTCGCGCCCGGCCTTGTTGGTGAAGGTCACGGCGAGGATCTCGTTCGGGCGCGCCCGGCCGGTATGGATCAGATGCGCGATGCGGCAGGTCAGGGCCCTGGTCTTGCCGGTACCCGCCCCCGCCAGCATCAGCACAGGGCCGTCAAGCGCCTCGACCGCCGCGCGCTGTTCGGGGTTCAGCCCATCAAGACAAGGAGCGTTGCTGGGAGCGTTGCTGGGAGCGTTGCTGGCATTGCAGGCACCGCGCGCCGTCATCGCACGCAGTGACAGGCTCAACGCCCCTTCATACGGATCTTCATCGAACGGCTCGCTCATGGAAGCAATCTAATACGTCGCGCGTGCAAGGCCAAGCCACGTTCTTGAAACGTTCAACATTCTCGCCCCATCTTTCCCCTTCCCTGTCCCGTTCGCGCGGGGAAAAGCTCTTTCAGGCCGGGGCCGGGCGGGCACAGGCTGCTGAAAGCCTCGGGATGGCGGTGCTGTGCGTATTAACCCTTTCTCAATCAGAATCGCCCCATCGTGAGGGGCCGAATGGTTCGGCTGCTTGCCGACACGTGAACCAGAGTGCAGCGCCTCGTCAGCCTCCCTGACGGGGCGCATCTTCATTCAGGCCAGAACCGCACCGGGATTCAGGATACCGTTCGGATCGAGCGCCACCTTGATCGCGCGCATCGCGGCGCGCTTGCCCGGATCGCCGTAACGCTCCAGATCCTGGACCTTGAACCGCCCGATTCCGTGCTCTGCCGCGACCGAGCCCCCGAACCCGTCCACAATTGCATGCACCAGATCCTTCACCGCGCCCCGCTCGTTTTCGTATTCCGAACGATCGCGCCCCGCAGCCGGGAAGACGTTGAAATGCAGGTTGCCATCCCCGACATGACCGAAACAGTTGATCCGGTAGTCACCCCGCGCGGTCAGCGCCGCGCGCGTCTGCGCGATGAACTCGGGCAGCCTGGGCAGCGGCACCGAGATGTCGTGGCTGGAGATCGAGCCGATCCGCCGGTTCGCCTCTGGCAGATTCTCGCGCAGCGCCCACATCCGGCCGCGCTGCGCTCCGGAATTGGCGATCACCCCGTCCTCGACCAGATCGCCCGCCGCCTCGAACAACCGCGCGAGCGTATCCTGCGGCTTGATCCCCTCGGGCAGGCCGATCTCGATCAGCACCATCCAGTCGGGGGCGCGTGGCAAAGGGCTGATGCACCTCGGGGCCGACCTCATCAAGGAACCGCAATCCCTGCCCCGCAATCAGTTCGAAGGCCGACACACAACCCGGCATCCGTTCCTCGGCCAGATCCAGCAGCGCCAGTGCAGATGCGGGATCGCGCACCACCATCATCGCCGTCCCTTGTGCAACGGGCCTGGGGTGCATCCGCAGCGTGGCGGCGGTGATGACGCCCAGTGATCCCTCCGACCCGATCAGCAGATCCTTGAGGTCATAGCCCGTATTGTCCTTGCGCAGATGCCTGAGCCCGGAAATCACCGTGCCATCGGCTAGGACCGCCTCGATCCCCAGGCACAATTCGCGCGCATTGCCATAGCGCAGCACATTCACCCCGCCCGCATTGGTGGCCAGCACCCCGCCGATCCGCGCCGTGCCCTGGCTTGCGATGGCAAGTGGAAACAACCGCCCCGCCGCCTCGGCCACCGCCTGCGCCTCTTGCAGGGTTGCGCCTGCCTCGATCTCCAGAACCGGACCATCGAGCGCGCGCACGGCCCGCATCCTTTCAACACTCACGATCACCGGGGCGGGGCCGCTTTCCATGATCTGCCCACCGACCAGCCCGGTGCCCCGCCATAGGGCACAACCGGCACGCGCGCCTCGTTGCAGGCGCGCAGCAGCATGGCGATCTGCGTCACGCTTTCGGGGCGTGCCAACAGACCGCCCTGCCCGCGCCAGCGACCCCGCGGCTCTTGCAGATAGCGCGGCTCGGGCAGGGCCAATGCCAGTTCGGGCAGAAGCCGGACCAGGTGAGCGGCAAAGTCCTGATCGGCAGAGCGCAGCGACATGTGACGTCCTTTCGGCCCGGCAAAGGGGCACGGATCCCGGGCCAGAATAGGCCCACAGCTCTCATGCGCAAGCCATCCGGGCCGGACAATCCGGATGCGGAACCCTGACCATGGGGAAAGTTCATGTGCACGCGATGGGAGGCTGAACGGGGTCGGCCTCAGCCGGCATCCGTGCGGCCGCGCCGGTCCGATCGCAGATTCGAATAGAGCACGTGGTTGCGCCAGCGCCCGTTGATTTGCAGATAGCTTTGCGCCACGCCCTCATATTTGAACCCGGATTTCTCCAGCACGCCGCGCGAGGCGGTATTCCCGGGCAGGCAGGCAGCCTCGATCCGGCTCAGATCAAGTGTGGTGAAAGCGTAATGCACCAGCGCCTCAATCGCCTCGCACATCAGCCCCTGCCGGGCGTAACGCTGGCCGACCCAGTAGCCCAGCGTGCCCGCCTGCGCCGGACCGCGACGCACATTGTCGAGCGTGATCGCGCCAAGCACCGACTGATCCGCGTGCCGGATCAGGAAGACCGGCACCGCCGTGCCCGCAGCGATTGATCGGCTGGCCCAATAGACCCGGTTCGAGAACGCCTTGCGCGAGAGATGGTCATGCGACCAGCTCGGCTCCCACGGTGTCAGGAAGTCACAGCTTTCCTCTCGCAGGCTCGCCCAGCCCCGGTAATCGCCATGTTGCGGCGGACGCAGTGTCATCCGCTCCGTCTCGATGCGCAACGGACGGCGCCGCACGAACATCAGGCCGCGAGCCTTTCGCGCAGCCTGTCCAGCGCGGGCGCGCGTTCGACCGGACCGTAAAGGGCCAGCGCGGACCGGCCATCCGACGCAAGGCGGCCGGCAAAATCGCGCACCGCGTCGCAGGTGACCGCATCGATCCGCCCGGCGGTCTCTTCGATCCCGGGCACGCGACCCCAGACATGCAGGCTGCTCGCCATGCGTTCGGCCCGGCTGGAGGCACTTTCCAGCCCCATCAGCATCCCGGCCTTGATTTGCGCACGCGCGCGGGCGACCTCGGCCCCGGTCATATCGTCGGCGGCGCGTTTGATCTCATCCACGGTCAGGGCGGCCAGGCTCGCGATCTCATCGCCCGAGGTGCCGGCATAGATCGTGATCATGCCGGTATCGTCATGGGCTCCGGCCTGGGCGAAGATCGTGTAGCACAGCCCCCCGTTCCTCGCGGATCTTCTGGAACAGGCGCGAGGACATGCCGCCCCCCATCACGGTGGTGTAGACCTGCCCGGTATAAAGATCGGCATCGCGATAGCCCGGCCCTTCGAGGCCCAGGGCGAAATGGGCCTGTTCGAGGGGTTTCACCTTGCGCCGCTCGTGGCCGTGCCAGGCGGCCGCCTGCGGCGCGCTCGTGGCCGGGCGCGATGCCCCCTCAAAGATCGCCTCGGCCTGACGCACGATCGCGTCGTGATCGACCGCACCGGCCGCCGAAAGGATCATCCGGTCGGGGCCGTAATGCTCGGTCACGAAACCGGCCAGATCCTCGCGGGCAAAGCCGCGCACCCGCTCGGCCGGACCCAGAATGGTGCGGCCCATCGCCTGATCGGGGTAGGCGGCCTCTTGCAGCCAGTCGAAGATCACATCGTCGGGCGTATCGAGGGACTGGCCGATCTCTTGCAAGATCACGCCGCGCTCGACCTCGATCTCGCGCGGGTCGAAGACGGGGTTGAGCAGGATGTCGGAAATCACGTCCAGCGCCAGCGGCACGTCATCCGCCAGGACACGGGCGTAATAGGCGGTCATCTCGCGCGAGGTATAGGCGTTGATGTAGCCGCCCACATCCTCGATCGCCTCGGCGATCTGCAAGGCGCTGCGCGTCCTGGTGCCCTTGAATGCCATATGTTCGAGGAAATGTGCGATGCCGTTCTGTTCGGGGCGCTCATGGCGCCCGCCCGCCGCCACCCAGATTCCGATCGAGGCCGAGGCAAGCCCCGGCATGTTCTCGGTCACGACGCGCAGGCCGTTCTTCAGCGTGCTCAGGCGGATCATGCGCAGCCCCCCGCGCGGATCAGCGCCTTGAGCGCATCCAGATCGTCGGGCACGCGGGTGACGCGTTCCTCGCGCTCGAACAGATCCGCCATGCGCGGCGGAAGCCCCGGGCGAACGCCGGTAGCCCTGGCGACCGCATCGGGGAACTTGGCCGGATGCGCGGTGGCGAGCGTGATCATCGGCGTTTCCGGATCGCGGGCCAGCGCCTGCCTGGCAACGTTCACCCCCACGGCGGAATGCGGACACAGAAGTTCCCCGCATTCCTTCAGCGTATTGCCGATTTCCTCCAGCGTGCGCGCCTCTGACACGCAACCGCTGTCATAGATCCCGCGCAGCGCACCGATGGCATTGGCGGAAACGGTGAAGGCGCCTGCGGATTTCAGTTCCTCCATCAGCCCGGCAATCGCGGCACCGTCATTGCCATAGGCCCGGAACAGCGCACGTTCGAAGTTGGAACTGACCTCGATATCCATCGACGGGCTGATCGAGGGGGTCACGCCCTGCCGGGTGTAATCGCCTGTCTCAAGGCAGCGATGCAGGATGTTGTTCTGATTGGTGGCGATGACCAGACGCTTGATGGGAAGGCCCATCTCACGCGCCAGAAAGCCGGCAAGGATGTCACCGAAATTGCCCGTCGGCACGGTAAAGCTGATCTTTCTGCCGGGGGCGCCAAGGCTGATGGCGGCGGTGAAGTAATAGACGATCTGCGCCAGCACGCGGGCGATGTTGATCGAGTTTACCCCCGCCAGACCGACCTCGTCGCGGAATCTCAAGTCGTTGAACATATCCTTCACCCTGCCCTGGCAATCGTCGAAATCGCCTTCCAGAGCGAGCGCATGGACATTGCCTTCGATAGGCGTGGTCATCTGGCGGCGCTGCACCTCGGACACGCGGCCATGCGGGAAGAGGATGAACAGATTGACATTGTCCAGCCCCCGGAACGCCTCGATCGCGGCCGAGCCGGTATCGCCCGAGGTCGCGCCGACGATGGTGATCTTCCGATTGCGTTTTTTCAGCTCGATCTGGATCAGTTGTCCGATCACCTGCATCGCGAAATCCTTGAACGCGAGCGTGGGGCCGTGGAACAGTTCGAGCAGGAAATGGTTCGGCGCAAGCTGCACCATCGGGGCACGGGCGGCATGGCCGAACCCGGCATGGGCGCGGGTGATTGCGCCTCTCAGTTCCTCATCCGCGAAGGTTTCGGCCATGAAGGGTTTCATCACGCTGAAGGCGACCTCCTCGTAGGGCAGCCCCGCCAGTGCCGCGATCTCCTCGGCGCTCATCCGCGGCACGGTCTGCGGAACATAGAGACCACCATCGCGGGCCAGCCCCGTCAGCATCGCATCGCCGAAATCCAGAACCGGGGCCTGACCCCGGGTAGAGACATAACGCATCGTCATTCCTCAACTCGATTGCCGTCTGATACGCCAGAGAAGAAAGATTGTCATCCCGGCCCGGACGATTGCGGACAAACACCAGGCGATCGCGCCGTTCAAGTGATTGTTCGCAATGCCGGTGATGGTGAGCGGTTCGGGCGTGATGCCCGACCGATCATGCCCGGAAATGCCAGGTTCCGCATTGTGTGAAACCGCCTGATCCCGCAATATTCACCGGCCGGCTGACCTTGGCGCCAAGGTGCTGCTTTCGGGCGGTTCGAGTACGTCCTGAAGGCCCGGCGCCTGGCTGGGCGGGAGGATGATCGCCTCTGGCTTGTGTTTCGATGGCGATGCGCCTCCGGGGCGGGTATTTTTTGCAATCGCCGTCCATGCGGGCTCGTTCGCCGGAGGATCCGGCGGGCGGTCATGTCGGGCTGGAGCCGGTCCGGTTCAGGGACCGGACCAGTGCAGGGCGGCGAGCCTTGGCCAGAGGACTGCCCAGAACGGTGCGGCGGCGGCAGACAATGCGAGCGTGATACGGCGGCCGGACAGGATCAGCCGGGCGCCGGCGCGCAGCACGCGTTCGCGCAGGCGGCGCAGGCTCCAGCCGGTGCCGGTGGCAGCCGCCATGGCGCGGCGGGCGATGTGCATCAGCTCATAGGCGAGAAGAGAGATCAGGAGCCGAACCTCATTGCACGCGAAGGCATCGACGCCGGGCGTCGCGGTTTGCGTGCCCCGCCCCCGCCAGTGAGATTTCGGCCGGTTCGTCGAGGACAGCGCCGGGGCGAGCACGTCTTTCAGCTCGCCCATATGGCCCTCGGCGGTGCCCCTTGCGCGGTAATGCTCGAGGATGTCCTCCCGGCTCATCTCTGCCAGCGTCAGCGAGGTGACGAGGAAGAAGCGGTCGAGCAGAAGGTCGTCCTCGCGCTCCTTGACCACCAGGATCACGCGGCGCTCCTTGTCCCAGGTCTCGGCCTGGTAGCGCAGTTCGTGCAGCCACATCCGCGGCTTGATCGGACGCCGCCCGGGCGGGCGCGTCATGTGAGGCGCGGCCTCGCGGTCCAGCGCCGGGTTGGCGCGCAGCCGCGAGACATAGTCGATGCCGCGCGCCTCCAGCCCCGCCAGCAAGGTGGCCGAGGGGAAGCCCGCATCGATGCGCAGCATGGCGACCTCGCAGAGGCTGGCCTGCGCCCGGTCGACCACGTCGAGGATCACGTCAAGCGCGCCCTCCGCGGTACCGACATTGCCCGCTCTCAGCCGTGCATCCAGCATGTCGCCGGTCTCGGCGATCGAGGTGATGAGCGGATGATAGATGCGCGCATTGTAATGGCCATTCCACTCCGCCTTCGGCTGGTGACCATGAACCTCGATCGGCAGGCTGTCCACGTCCAGCGTCACCTTCGGCAAGCGCTTGCCGGCATTCTGTGCCTGAACGCCCCGGCCGGCCAATTCCAGGACCGCTTCGCGCAGGACCTTCAGATTGTCCGGCGCCGCCATCATCGCCGTGAAGCGCGAGAGCGTGGGTTGGGACGCCAGCCCCGGACCGCCGAGCGGCGTCATCCCGGCTGCCGAACTCACCGCCAGTCGGAAGGCCGGGTCGTGCCGCAGCGCATCGGCATCGTCATGATCGCGCCATCCCTGGGCGGCCAGCAGGATCGTGGTGCGCAGGAGCGAGGCCAGATCATGCGTGACATCCTGCGGCCGCCGCGGATCGCTCAGACGATCGGTCATCCAGCCCACGATGCCGCTGTTTTCGAGCACCTCGCGCAGAAGGATTGCCCCGGGATCTCCGGTCAGCCGCTCTGCCCGGCTCTCGATCCGAAGAGAGCGATTGAACCGGGGCGCCACCAGCGATAGCGTTTCACCCATGCGTGCGTCCGATGCTGCCGTTGATCCTTGTCTAGAAGACTGAATCTACAGCGCTTTCAGGCGCACGCAACTTTCCCAGAAGAATTGGACGAATAAGGCGGGCTGATACAGGCACCCCGGTCACGGTGGATTGCTGTCGCCTACCACATCCCCAGACTGATATGGCCCAAACCGATATGGCTCAACCCTGTTTCGGCCAGCAGCGCGGCAAAATGTGCGAACAGGTAGAAGAGCGAGAAGTGGAAGAACCGCTTTTCGACGACATATCTGTCGGCCTCGGCCTGCGCCTCGGAACGGCCATGGATCTTGAGCGCGCCCTTGATGAAAAGCGCGTTCATCAAGATCGCGGTGGCCAGATAGAGCAGTCCGCCGATCGGGGTGATTCCGATCGCGACGGCCAGCGGCGCGAGGACAAGCGTGTAGGCAAGGATGTTCTTGCGGGTGTGTTCACGACCGTGGGTCGAGGTCAGCATCGGCACTCTGGCCTCGTCATAATCGGCCTTCATGAACAGCGCCAGAGACCAGAAATGCGGCGGCGTCCACAAGAACACCAGCAGAAACATCGCCACCGATTCGACCGAGATCCCGCCCGTCGAAACAGCCCAGCCGATCATCGGAGGGAAGGCCCCTGCCGCGCCACCGATCACGATGTTCTGCGGCGTCGCGCGCTTCAGCCACATCGTGTAGACAAACACATAGAAGAAGATGGTGAAGGCCAGAAACAGACCTGAAAAGATGTTTGTGACCAGCGCCAGCATCACGCAGGAAATGCCCGACAGGATCAGTCCAAGGACCAGTGCCTCGCGTTCGGTCACCTTGCCCGCCGGGATCGGACGGTTGCGGGTGCGGCGCATGATCCGGTCAATATCGGCATCATACCACATGTTCAGCGCCCCTGCGGCCCCGGCCCCCAGCGCGATGAACACGATCGCGACGAATCCGGCAAAGGGATGAACCGGGTTTGGCGCCACAACCAGCCCGACAAGAGCCGTGAACACCACCAGCGACATCACACGCGGCTTGAGCAGCGCGATGTAATCGCCAAAGCGGGCCTCGTTGTCCTGCCGGATATAACTTATATAACTCAATGGGTACGCCTCCGGTGCGCCTGTGCCTCAACTTGAAGCTGTGCCTCAACTTGAAGTCAATTCGACTCCGGCCTGTCCGGCCGACGCTGAGACAATGAGTCCCTTGTCGTCGAGAGAAACGGCGGGGGAATCGGCCTTCGCGCAATCCACCAACCTAGCATAAACGTCTTTCGCGACAACCTTCGGCACATTCGGCATGCAAGTGGGCATGCAACCGAAATTCGGTGCCATACGGTTTCGAACACGGACCGAAACACGCACCTTCCTGGCTGGCCCTGATGCTCAACTGCGCATTCCCATATATCCTCCCCATATATCCTCCCTTCCGCCCGACAATCTGTGCGGTTATCCCAAATCCCCGGTGTCCAAATCCCCGGACCCCCCAAAAATCCCCGGCCCCCGTTGTGTATCTTCAATCTGGAATCATATTAGGTGCATGCAGCAAGCACAAGCTGCGACAATCTGCCGATGTCTGAACCGCAAACCATGGGAAACCCGACCGATATGAGCCAATCCGAGCGTTTTGACCCGTTTGACACCCAACTCGATCGCGACCGTGCCCTGTCGGTTCTGCGTGCAGCGACCGCAGGGGCGGAGGATGGCGAGCTGTTTTTGGAGCGACGCCGTTCCGAGGCCCTGGTCTTCGATGACGGGCGGGTGAAAACGGCCTCCTACGATGCTTCCGAAGGTTTCGGCCTGCGCGCGGTCAGGGGCGATGTGGCAGGCTACGCCCATTCGACGCAGATCACCGAGACCGCGCTGAGCCGGGCAGCCGAAACGGCCCGCCTGGCGGTCGGAGATGGCGGTGGTGGTGGCATGATGACCCCGCCGCCCCGCACCAACCGGCACCTGTATGAAGAGATCGACCCGATCGCGGATACGTCCTTCGCGGCCAGGATCGGCATCCTGCGCGAGATCGACGCCTATGCACGCGACCTCGACAGGCGCGTGGTGCAGGTCTCGGTCTCGATGGCCGCCTCGTTGCAGGAAGTGTTCATCCTGCGCCCCGAAGGCGGACTGGTATCCGACATCCGGCCGATGGCGCGACTGAATGTCTCGGTCATTGTCGAGCAGAATGGCCATCGCGAATCGGGCGATCATGGCGGCGGCGGGCGGTTCGGCCTGTCGGGCCTGATCGAGCCCCATCACTGGAAACCCGTCGCACAGGAGGCGTTGCGCATCGCGCTGGTGAATCTTGGCGCCGAACCTGCTCCGGCCGGTCGCATGGATGTGGTGCTTGGCCCCGGCTGGCCCGGCGTTTTGCTGCACGAGGCGGTGGGGCACGGGCTGGAAGGTGATTTCAACCGCAAGAAAGCCTCGGCCTTTGCCGGGTTGATGGGGCAGCAGGTTGCCGCGAAGGGGGTCAGCGTGCTTGATGACGGCACGATCCCCGACCGGCGCGGCTCGATCACCATTGATGACGAAGGCACACCCTCGGGGCGCAACGTGCTGATCGAGGACGGTGTGCTGGTCGGCTACATGCAGGACCGCCAGAATGCGCGGCTGATGGGGGTGACGCCCACCGGCAACGGGCGGCGCGAGAGCTTCGCCCATATCCCGATGCCGCGGATGACCAATACCTATATGCTGGGCGCAGACGCCGACCCGGCCGCAATCCTGGCCGATCTGAAGGACGGGATCTATGCGACGGGTTTCGGCGGCGGTCAGGTCGATATCACCAATGGCAAGTTCGTCTTCAACTGCACCGAGGCCTATCGGGTAAAGAACGGTGTCGTGGGCGCCCCGGTCAAGGGCGCCACCCTGATCGGCGACGGCCCGACCGCGATGCGCAATATCCGGGCGATCGGCAATGACATGGCGCTTGATCCCGGCATCGGCAATTGCGGCAAGGCCGGTCAGTGGGTGCCGGTTGGCGTCGGCCAGCCGACCCTGATGATCGGCGGATTGACCGTGGGCGGGTCTGCCGCTCGTTGAGAATCACCCTTTCCCATCTGCTGCGCACGCCCTGCGGTTCCGGTCATGTCCTGCCCGCAACCGCTCTGCATTTTTCCGAGTCTGAGATTTTCCGGGTCTGAGATCGGCCAAAACGGGAAAAATTTTGCAAAACTCTCCATTTTGGAGGTTTGGTAACGACTTGTTAATCTAAAACGGGCACAAGGTCAGAGCGATTGAGGCGGAGGACCGGATGAAAGCAGATTTGTTTTCTTACCCCATCCCCTTCACCCACCCCATCACGGAAGAAGATGAACTGTCGTTCCTTCGCCTCATTCGCTCGCGTCGCGTGGGGCCTGCAACCTTTCACAGACTGATCGGTGAACATGGCACGGCGCAAGCAGCACTTGAGGCATTGCCAGAGGTGGCCTGTGCAGCCGGTGTCACGGAGTACCGGGTCTGCCCCGAACCCGTCGCGCGGGCAGAAATGCGGGCGGGCAAACGCGCCGGGGCGCGGCTTGTGTGCCATGGCAGCCCGGACTACCCCGCCTCGCTGGCCGGGATTGACGGCGCCCCCCCGATTCTCTGGGCACTTGGCCGGATCGAATTGCTGCAAACCCCGATGGTCGCACTGGTTGGCGCGCGCAACGCCTCTTCGCTCGGGCTGCGCATGGCGCGCAGGCTGGCGGCGGACTTGGGAAAAGAGGGGGTCTGCATCGTGTCCGGACTGGCGCGCGGGATCGACGCCGCAGCGCATGAGGCTGCCCTGCCGACCGGCACGATCGGCGTGCAGGCGGGCGGGATCGACGTGATCTACCCGCAAGAGAACGATAAACTTGCCCGCGAGATGGCCGAACAGGGCCTGCGCCTGTCCGAGGCCCCGCCGGGCACGCAACCACAGGCACGCCATTTTCCGCAGCGCAACCGGATCATCTCCGGGCTGTCCGCCGGGGTGGTCGTGATCGAGGCTGCGCCGAAATCGGGCAGCCTGATCACGGCGCGTGATGCGCTCGATCAGGGGCGCGAGGTGATGGCCGTGCCCGGACACCCGATGGACGGGCGCGCGGGTGGCTGCAACATGCTGATCCGCGACGGCGCGGCCCTGGTGCGCAACGCGGAAGACATCCTGAGCGCCCTGCAAGCGGTCCGACAGCCCCCGCCGCCTGCCGCGTCAGAGCCAGACCGCGCCCCGAAACCGCCTTCCCGGCCTCTGGAAGAGCAGATCGTGCGCTGTCTCGGCCCCTCTCCCACAGCCGAGGACCAGGTGATCCGCGATCTTGCGGCCGACGCGGCGGGCTTCGCGCGCGCCCTTGTCGCGCTGGAACTGGAGGGCCGTGTGCAGCGCCATCCCGGCGGTTTGATCAGCCTGCCGGCCTGAACCCGTTCCACATCACCGCTTTGGCGGGTGCGCCTTGAGCCACGGTTTCCCCCACCGCAAAAACGTCTGGGGCGCATTGACAATCGCCGCATTGACAATCGCCCCTGAAGCGCCACATCTTGCGCGCCCAGAACGAAACCGCGCAATGCAAGGATCCCCCAAATGGCTGTCGTCGTCGTCGAATCCCCCGCCAAGGCCAAGACGATCAACAAGTATCTGGGTTCCGACTATACGGTTCTGGCGTCGTTCGGCCATGTGCGCGACCTGCCGCCCAAGGATGGTTCGGTCGATCCCGAACATGACTTCGCAATGAAATGGGAGGTTGCGAGCGACTCGAAAAAACACATCAAGGCGATCACCGACGCACTGAAGGAGGATGACACGCTGATCCTCGCCACCGACCCCGATCGCGAGGGGGAGGCGATCTCGTGGCACCTCGAACAGGCACTCGAAAAAAAACTCAAGGGCAAGAATGTCAGCCGGGTGACGTTCAACGCGATCACCAAGGCCGCGATCCTTGAGGCGATGAAACATCCGCGTCAGGTCGATGCGCCGCTGGTCGAGGCCTATCTGGCCCGCCGTGCGCTCGACTATCTTGTGGGCTTCAACCTGTCTCCGGTCCTGTGGCGCAAGCTGCCGGGTGCGAAATCGGCGGGTCGGGTGCAATCGGTCTGTTTGCGCCTGATTGTCGAGCGCGAGATGGAGATCGAGGTTTTCATCCCGCGCGAATACTGGTCGGTGAAGGCAGTTCTGACCACCCCGCGCGGGCAGGAATTCGAAGCACGCCTGTCGATGCTGGGCGGCAGGAAGCTCGACAAATACGACCTGGCAAACGAAACGGCGGCTGAAATGGCCGTGCAGGCGATCAGCTCGCGCGATCTGACGATTTCCTCGGTCGAGGCGAAACCCGCCAGCCGCAACCCCTACCCGCCCTTCATGACATCAACGCTGCAACAGGAGGCCAGCCGCAAGTTCGGCATGGGTGCCAGGGCGGCGATGTCGGCCGCGCAACGTCTCTACGAGGCCGGGCACATCACCTATATGCGCACCGACGGTATCGATATGGCCCCCGAGGCGGTGATGGCCGCGCGCGACGCGATCAGGGCCAGGTTCGGCAACGATTATGTGCCCGGATCGCCGCGCATATACAAGAACAAGGCCAGGAACGCGCAGGAAGCCCACGAATGTATCCGCCCGACGGACATGTCGAAATCGCCCGACAAGCTGAGGCTGGCCGATGATCAGTGCAAACTCTACGACCTGATCTGGAAGCGCACCATCGCCTCGCAGATGGAGGCCGCCCGGTTCGAACGCACCACGGTTCTGGCGGGATCTGCCGATGAACAGGTCGAGTTGCGCGCCACAGGTTCCGTCGTCACCTTCGACGGCTTTCTCAAGGTCTATGATCAGGGCCGCGATGATGACGAGGGCGAGGACAGCAACCGCCTGCCACAGATCATCCGGGGCGAGCCTGCCAGAAAGGGCCCGATCACGCCCGAGCAGCACTTCACCCAACCCCCGCCGCGCTATACCGAGGCCACACTGGTCAAGCGGATGGAGGAACTCGGGATCGGGCGGCCTTCCACCTATGCCTCGATCGTCACCACGATCCAGGATCGCGGCTATGTGCGCAAGGACAAGAACCGCCTGATCCCCGAGGATACCGGGCGCCTTGTCACGGCGTTCCTGTCGAACTATTTCAAACGCTATGTCGAATATGATTTCACCGCAGATCTCGAAGATCAGCTTGACGACATTTCGGCGGGCGAGCGCGGCTACAAGGATGTGCTCCAGCGGTTCTGGCGCGATTTCTCGGACGCCCTGGGCGAAACCTCCGGGTTGCGGATTTCCGAGGTTCTCGACAAGATCGACGAGTGTCTCGCCCCCCATCTTTATCCGCCGCGCCCCGACGGGTCCGATCCGCGCATCTGCCCGCTTTGCGGCAATGGCAAGCTGCACCTGAAGACCGCCCGTTCCGGCGGGGCGTTCATTGGCTGTGGCAACTATCCAGAATGCCACTTTACCCGGCCACTCTCGGCCCCCGGCGGCGGTGACGGGGCGCAGGCGCTCGATGGCAAGGTGCTGGGCCATGACATGGGCCAGGCGATCACGCTGCGCACTGGCCGCTTCGGCCCTTACGTGCAGAAGGGCGAGCCGACCGAAGAGGCTCCCAAACCGCCGCGCGCTTCTTTGCCCAAGGGCTGGAAACCCGAGGAAATCGAGCTCGACAAGGCGCTGATGCTGCTTTCGCTCCCGCGCGAGATCGGCCCCCATCCCGATGACGGCGAAAAGATCGAGGCCGGGATCGGTCGTTACGGACCTTACGTCAGGCATGGCCGTATCTATGCCAACCTCCCCGAGGTGGATGAGGTCTTCACCATCGGCATGAACCGCGCGGTGGAGGTGATCGCCCAGAAAGCCGCCAAGGGCGGACGCGGTGGCGGCGCCAAGCCTCTCAGGGACCTTGGAGAGCACCCCGATGGCGGGCCGGTTCATGTCATGCCGGGCCGCTACGGTCCCTATGTGAAATGGGGCAAGATCAACGCGACCCTGCCCGGGGAACTCGAACCGGAGGCGGTCACGATGAAAGATGCCCTGCCCCTGATCGAGGCGAAGGCGGCCAGAAAGGGCGACAGCCGCAAGAAAGCAGCCGCAAAAAAGCCCGCCGCCAGAAAAACCCCGGCAAAGAAACCCGCCAAGGGGGCACAGTAACGCCGTGTCCGGCCCCGAGAGGGCAGCCGCCCACTTCATCCGCTGATGAAAACGCCCGGATCAAGGTGGGTGTAGCGGGACATTTGGTTTGGCAAAAATTTTTTGCCTATGAGTTGATCTGACCCCGTGGCTCGTGCGGGATGGC
Organism: Thioclava sp.; assembly: GCA_965277135.1. GTDB lineage: Bacteria > Pseudomonadota > Alphaproteobacteria > Rhodobacterales > Rhodobacteraceae > Thioclava. The sequence goes on from CBDIBW010000004.1 coordinate 132,062, forward strand.
CCGCGCTTCGATGCCCGGGGCGATCGGGTCGGCGTTGTTGCCCATATCGTTGATGCGGATTCATCCTTGCCAATCCTGTATGTTGGCTGATGCGCCTGCCGTCGCCATCTCTCACCCGCTCTCGTACGACCAACGGGTCGGCCTGTAACGCATCGCCACGACGCCGGGGGTCGCGCGCGGTCCGGTTTGATCCCGGCATGAGCTGGCCCGGTGCCGGATTGTTCGACGCTCTGCCAGCGGCAGGCCCGTATCGCGGTGGACACAGCGACCGGCGATGTCCGGGGCGTCGCGTTCCCTTCGAGCCGCCAGGGGGACAGACCTCCGCTGCCGGAGTAACTGTCGCAAAGCCTCTGCTGCCGGAGTGATGGCAAAGAGATCGCCACCGTCACAACGGATGGCGCCTGTGAACGCGGCGCTGATGCGGTGATACTCATCCGCCGCAACGGGCGTGCCTGCAAAGAAGGCCGCCCGGCGGCGATCGCCAGGAACGAAAGCCAACGAAATCCTGCGTGCCACGCACCATCCGGGCCGGGCGCTGTGGACGCGATGGGCCCGTCACGTCCGAAGCCGGATCGAGGCCTGGATGACCGGCCTCAAGGCTTTCGGCGAGCGGATCGTGTCCCGAGACCCCGACCGCCAGCGTGCCGAGATCCGGATCCGCATTGCCATCATGAACCGCGTCAACACACTCGCCGCCGCCGGGATCAAGGCCGTCGCCTGAAACCAACCGGGACAGGGCAACTCTTGCTTATGCCGAATGAGCGAAACAACGCCGGTGGGAAGTGAAGCCATTGTATGAGATTGCAGACTTCCTGAACGGTCTTGCGCTACAAAAATATCCCGCCGCCGACCCTGCCGACGGTCTGCCCGTCATCAAAATTTCCGAGCGTCGCGACGGTATATCCGCGAAAACTGATAGAGCGTCGCGGCGTGTCCCAGATAAATATATCTTGAAGAATGGCGATTTTCTGTTCTCTTGGTCTGGTAGCCTGCTCGCGAAGTTCTGGACACAGGGTGACCCGCCCCGCCGCGCGCGGGATTTTTTCATCGACCGACAGTTTCATCGACCAACAGGGGGCAGGCCATGAGTGACACCGACTTCATCTCGACGATCCATTCGATCTTCGGCGGCGCGGCCGCCACGCTGATCGGGGCTTTCGCGGGGCGCCTGATGTGGCACTCGGCCGAGGTTCGGCGCGGGCATCGCCGCTTTCTTAAGCAAGGAACTCCTGTGGGAGATTCCGATCGCCGTCGGCATGGCGCTGATTGGCGAGGGCGCTGATTGGCGAGGCGGCGGCAGGCTATATCGGCCTGGCCCAGCCGTCGCGACCGGCTTCGTCGCCCTGCTCGCCTGTCTCGGCCCGCGCGGCATTGATGCGCTGCTCGCCACCTGGATCGAGCGCCGGAAATGAAGCGATCAGGCCAGGCCGCTAAAGCAGCTTGACCAGCGCCGCAACCGCGACCACCGCCGTTACCATCATCCCGCCCATGCGGACCGTGAGGCGCAGTTCCATCTCCTTCATGTCGCGCCTGACGTCGGCAATGTCGCGCTTGGTGGCAAGCTCGTTCGTGATGAGGTTGCGTTGTTCGTCGGCAATCACCTCGGCCTGCGGCTCGGGCATCCCCGCCGAGACAAGGCGCTTGACGTAGGTGTGGGTGTCGAAGGCAAAGGCGGACATGGGTGGCCTCGGGTCAGGAAGGGCCTGTCAAATATGGCAGCAAAGCCTCGGCGTTTCAAGCGCCCCCTCAAGCAGCCCTTGGACCACCATCCGGGCCATCACCGATCCGCCCCGCCGCGCGCGGGGGTTTTTCATCGGAGAGTGACATATGAGCGTGAACATGAAACTTGAGGACACGCCGCTGATCCTCGCGGAAGGCAAACGCTGCGGGCTGTTGCGCAATCAGGCCACCTACGTGCTGGCCAGGGCCTGGTGGGAGTCGGCGCGCACAATGAAGCCGGTGCGCGAGGCGTTCTGGCTTTCCGAGGACTGGCGCAAGGCCGTCCGTCGATCCCGCCGGAGCGGCTGATCCGGGCCAGCCTGCTGCAAATTTTGTTCTCCATCCGATCCGGGCGGCAGTTGAGGGAACAGATGGATTACAATCTGCTGTTGAGCTGGTTTGTTGGCCTTGGCGTGGACGATCCGGTCCGGGGTGAGGTGCGCCCGGACATCAGCCCGGCGGGCTGATTTGAGCACCGAACGGGCGAAGCCCCGGGCCGAAGGCCGACCGCGTTCACCAGGAACCGGGACCGGCTGCTGACGACAGAGATGTCGCGCAAGGTGATGGCCGCGATCCTGGCGCACCCGGAGGTCAAGCCACTTCTGTCGGACGCACATTTCCCGGTCGACGGCACGCTGATCAAGGCCATCTTGAAGGCCCGGGCTTCGATGAAGAGCTTCCAGCCAAAGGCGCCGCCGGAAGAAGACGATCCGGGCGACCCGCCGACCGATGAAACACCCCGCAAGCCAGACCAGCCTCACCCTCCGGAGACCCCGCCGATGCAAAGCAAATCCCGCAATGCCGAAGTCGACTTCAAGGGGGAGAAACGATCCGACAAAACCGATCCGACAAAACCGATCCGACAAAACCCATGCGTCGGTCACCGATCCCGACGCCCTGCTTTACCCCGCCTTATTCGTCCAATTCTTCTGGGAAAGTTGCGTGCGCCTGAAAGCGCTGTAGATTCAGTCTTCTAGACAAGGATCAACGGCAGCATCGGACGCACGCATGGGTGAAACGCTATCGCTGGTGGCGCCCCGGTTCAATCGCTCTCTTCGGATCGAGAGCCGGGCAGAGCGGCTGACCGGAGATCCCGGGGCAATCCTTCTGCGCGAGGTGCTCGAAAACAGCGGCATCGTGGGCTGGATGACCGATCGTCTGAGCGATCCGCGGCGGCCGCAGGATGTCACGCATGATCTGGCCTCACTCCTGCGCACCACGATCCTGCTGGCCGCCCAGGGATGGCGCGATCATGACGATGCCGATGCGCTGCGGCACGACCCGGCCTTCCGACTGGCGGTGAGTTCGGCAGCCGGGATGACGCCGCTCGGCGGTCCGGGGCTGGCGTCCCAACCCACGCTCTCGCGCTTCACGGCGATGATGGCGGCGCCGGACAATCTGAAGGTCCTGCGCGAAGCGGTCCTGGAATTGGCCGGCCGGGGCGTTCAGGCACAGAATGCCGGCAAGCGCTTGCCGAAGGTGACGCTGGACGTGGACAGCCTGCCGATCGAGGTTCATGGTCACCAGCCGAAGGCGGAGTGGAATGGCCATTACAATGCGCGCATCTATCATCCGCTCATCACCTCGATCGCCGAGACCGGCGACATGCTGGATGCACGGCTGAGAGCGGGCAATGTCGGTACCGCGGAGGGCGCGCTTGACGTGATCCTCGACGTGGTCGACCGGGCGCAGGCCAGCCTCTGCGAGGTCGCCATGCTGCGCATCGATGCGGGCTTCCCCTCGGCCACCTTGCTGGCGGGGCTGGAGGCGCGCGGCATCGACTATGTCTCGCGGCTGCGCGCCAACCCGGCGCTGGACCGCGAGGCCGCGCCTCACATGACGCGCCCGCCCGGGCGGCGTCCGATCAAGCCGCGGATGTGGCTGCACGAACTGCGCTACCAGGCCGAGACCTGGGACAAGGAGCGCCGCGTGATCCTGGTGGTCAAGGAGCGCGAGGACGACCTTCTGCTCGACCGCTTCTTCCTCGTCACCTCGCTGACGCTGGCAGAGATGAGCCGGGAGGACATCCTCGAGCATTACCGCGCAAGGGGCACCGCCGAGGGCCATATGGGCGAGCTGAAAGACGTGCTCGCCCCGGCGCTGTCCTCGACGAACCGGCCGAAATCTCACTGGCGGGGGCGGGGCACGCAAACCGCGACGCCCGGCGTCGATGCCTTCGCGTGCAATGAGGTTCGGCTCCTGATCTCTCTTCTCGCCTATGAGCTGATGCACATCGCCCGCCGCGCCATGGCGGCTGCCACCGGCACCGGCTGGAGCCTGCGCCGCCTGCGCGAACGCGTGCTGCGCGCCGGCGCCCGGCTGATCCTGTCCGGCCGCCGTATCACGCTCGCATTGTCTGCCGCCGCCGCACCGTTCTGGGCAGTCCTCTGGCCAAGGCTCGCCGCCCTGCACTGGTCCGGTCCCTGAACCGGACCGGCTCCAGCCCGACATGACCGCCCGCCGGATCCTCCGGCGAACGAGCCCGCATGGACGGCGATTGCAAAAAATACCCGCCCCGGAGGCGCATCGCCATCGAAACACAAGCCAGAGGCGATCACCCTCCCGCCCAGCCAGGCGCCGGGCCTTCAGGACGTACTCGAACCGCCCGAAAGCAGCACCTTGGCGCCAAGGTCAGCCGGCCGGTGAATATTGCGGGTTTACAAGAAATCCCCCGGCGCGGGCGCAATTCCGTGTTTCATCGGGCAGACTCTGATGGAGAACCGCAATGGTCTGATCGTCCAGGCGGACCTGACCCATGCGGACGGGTATGGTGACCGCAAGGCGGCACTCGACATGATCCACCGCCATTCACAGGGATCGACCCGGCAGCTGACACTTGGCGCGGATAAGACACTTGGCGCGGATAAAGGGTACGACAGTGCCGATTTCGTTGCCGACCTTCGGCAGGCCTGCGTGACACCACATGTCGCCCAAAAGGCCCGCCATTCCGCTATCGACGCTCGGACAACCCGGCATCCCGGCTACGCCGTCTCGCAGAAGCGGCGAAAGAAGATCGAAGACCCGTTTGGATGGGCCAAAACCGTCGGTGGCATGGCCCAAACAGTTCATCGCGGTCTCGAAAAGGGGCGCGCCAAGTTCACAATGACTAGGGCGGCCAGTAATCTGACCCGATTGCCAAGGTTATTGCCCGTATGACCCGGAACGCGGGTCAAGACCGCCCGCAAACGCGCCATGACAGGCCAGGAAACGCAGCCAAAACCGAAAACAAAATCCGCTGAACGCAGATGTCAACCGAAACCCACATCGGTTTTCAGCAGCCTGCTAAGACCGGCAGCATCTCCGGCCGCGTTGCCCAGCCAAATGTGCCCAGCCAAGCCACAGTGCCACTCGCTGATATGTCCGGCAGATCAAGTCAGAGCCTTGCACGGACAGACAGGCGCGATCAGCCCTTCGCCTTGACCATGCGCAGGTAGGGCAGTTTCACGTCCACATCGCCGTATTTCGCCTTCGCCTCCTCGGTCGAAACCGATAGCGCGACGATCACGTCCTGACCGGGAACCCAGTTGGCGGGGGTTGCGAAGGGCGCGCCGTCAGTGGCCTGCACGGCGTCGAGCGCGCGCAGTATTTCGGCAAAGTTGCGGCCCACCGACATCGGATAGATCATCATCAGGCGGATTTTCTTGTCCGGGCCGATGATGAAGACGGTGCGCACGGTTGCACTGTCGGCGGGCGTGCGGCCATCGGGCAGCCAGGCGTCGGCGGGCAGCATGTCATAGGCTTTCGACACGGCCAGCGAGGTGTCGTCGATGATCGGGAAGTTGGCCGGCACACCGGCGACCTTCTCGATATCGGACTTCCACTTCATGTGCTCTTCAACGGAGTCAACCGAAACGCCCAGAACCCTAGTCTTGCGTTTCTCGAACTCCGGCGCGAGTTGGGCGACAGCGCCGAATTCGGTGGTGCAGACCGGGGTGAAATCCTTGGGGTGCGAGAAGAGGATGGCATAGCCGTCGCCAATCCAGTCATGGAGCCTGATTTCACCCGCTGTCGAGTCGGCGGTGAAATCGGGCGCGGTGTCATTGATACGCAACGCCATTGAAAAATCCTCCTGTCATGTGAAAATGGATCATTGGGCGCACCAAAACCTATACCGTTGGCCAGTTCCGTTCCAGAGGTGTCTTGGAATTTTTTGAACTGGACGCTTTTGAAACGGCGCTCGGCAGCTTGTGCATGACCGCGCGCGGTGCCACTCTTCACGCTGCAACCGAATGCTGGAGGGCGGCAATGATCGAGAAGCGGGAATTCTATATCGGGGGCAATTGGGTCGCCCCGATCAAGGTGCGCGATTGCCAGGTGATCGACCCCTCGACCGAGGAACCCTGCGCGGTGATCTCGGTCGGGGATGCGGCCGATACCGAGGCGGCGGTGGCGGCAGCGAAGGCGGCGCTGCCCAACTGGAAGGCAACCGATCCGACCGACCGGATCGCCCTGGTCGAGCGTCTGCTCGAAGCCTACAAGCGCCGCGCCGAAGAGATGGCGCAGATGATCCGTCTCGAAATGGGCGCACCGATCGAACTGGCGCGCAAGAGCCAGTGGGGCGCCGGGGCCTGTCACATCACCGACTTCATCGCGGCGGCGAAGCAGTTCCGGTGGGTGCATCCGCTCGGTGATGGCACGCCGGGTGCGATGATCGCCCATGAACCGGTTGGCGTTGTCGGGCTGATCACCCCCTGGAACTGGCCGATGAACCAGGTGACGCTGAAAGTCGTGCCCGCACTGATCGCCGGATGCACGATGGTTCTGAAACCTTCGGAAGAAGCACCGCTCTCTTCGCTGCTTTTTGCCGAGATGCTGGATGAGGCGGGCGTACCTGCGGGCGTCTTCAACCTGGTCAATGGCGATGGGGCAGGTGTGGGTTCGCAGCTCTCGTCGCATCCGGATATCGAGATGATTTCCTTTACCGGATCCACGCGCGCAGGGCGGGCGATTTCCAGGGCTGCGGCGGAGACACTGAAAAGGGTCACGCTGGAGTTGGGCGGCAAGGGGGCCAATCTTGTCTTTGCCGATGCGGATACGGATGCGGTGGTGCGCGGTGTGCGGGATTGTTTCCAGAATACCGGGCAGAGCTGTAACGCGCCGACCCGGATGCTGGTGGAACGCCCGGCCTATGAGCGCGCCGTCGAAATCGCACGTCAGACCGCCGAAGCGACATGTGTCGCAAGCCCCCGCGAAGCGGGCGAGCATATCGGCCCGGTGATCAACAAGGCGCAGTTCGACAAGATCCAGGGTCTGATCGAAACCGGCATGGCGGAAGGTGCGAGGCTGGTCGCCGGTGGGCCGGGCCGTCCCGAACATCTCAATCGGGGCTTTTACGTGCGCCCGACGGTGTTCGCGGATTGTACCCCGGACATGACAATCATGAACGAGGAGATTTTTGGCCCTGTTCTGTCGATCATGCCTTTCGATACCGAGGAAGAAGCGATCAAGGTCGCCAATGCCACACCCTATGGCCTGACGAACTACCTGCAATCGGGTGACGATGCGCGCCGCAATCGGTTGGCCCGGCAGCTCCGGTCGGGGATGGTCGAGATGAACGGCGCCGATCGCGGGGCAGGAGCGCCCTTTGGGGGGGTGGGTGCCTCCGGGCGCGCGCGCGAAGGGGGACGCTGGGGCATCGAGGAATTCTGTGACGTGAAGTCGATTTCGGGTTGGGCGGAATGAGGTTGCGAACCTGACGCTTCGCAAGGAGAACACTGCCCCCTTTTGGCTGATGAGGGGCTCGACTGTAGCGGCTCATCTGGTTTGGCAGGAAGTTTTTCGCGCGTTGGTTGATCTGGCCCTCGGGCTTGCGCGGAATGGTCCCGGACACGGATCACTGTTGACGCAACCCGGTCGCCATCCGTGTCGGGGAACCATCGGGGTGCAGTCGGAGGGCAGTCGGAGGGCAGTCGGGGGACACGCCCGGCCCCCTTGATCGGGGCCCCGGCTGTTCCCCGGCGCGGGCTTTGGGTGTGCCCACCCTGTCGCAACGCATTTCGCCCTCGACCGGTGCGCAACGCCTTCACCTTGGCCCCGACCACGGCCTCCCACGCAATGGCGCGGATCAGGCGGGCGGTCCTTTATGAACTACCAATTTATTAAATAAATCAATATAATGAATGAAAAACATCCAACAGATTGTGGTATATTAAATCAATGAGTTACATGGCGAATGTCCAAGTCTGTATTCAGGAATCTGGTCCCTCCCGCATCCCGAACAAGCTGCCCCCGCTGTCACAACAGCCCTGCCGGGGCGGGGTGGTTGGAGATGATGCGTTCGCGTGATCTGGCCGTAGGGGCATTGCGGGACACGGTGTAGGTCAGACGAACTTCGTCGATGATGAAATCCGCGAAGTCTCCGTTTTGATCAAGCGGCTTTTTCGTTCCATTTCCGGCGGTCTCGGATCAGCGCGTTCGCGAGGACCAGCATCTTTCGGATGATCGCGGTGATGGCGACCTTGGACGGTTTTCCGGCATCCTTGAGCGCTTGGTATTTCCGCCCGAGATCGTCGTTGACACGCAACGCGACCAGCGCCGGCATGTAGAGTGCGCGACGTAGTCCGGCGCGGCCACCGCGAATGCGGGCGTGCCCGGTCCATTTGCCGGACTGGCGCGTCATCGGGGCGAGACCTGCGAGGCTGGCCACCTGCTTGTTGTCCAACTGGCCCAGTTCGGGCCTTTCGGTCAGGATCGCCATGGCCGTGACCGACCCGATGCCGGGAATGGAGGTGAGGATATCCCGGCGGCGCGACAGTTCGGGGTCGGTGATGGCCAGAGCCGTGATCGCTGCATCGATCTCTTTCAACTGTGCGCCGATCTGTTTCAGGCGGGCCCTGAACTGGCGTCGGATCACCGGGTTCACGGCGATCTGCGCGCGGTTGGTCGTGGCGATGCGGTCCTTGATCAATGCCTGTCGCGCGACGCTTGACTCGCCGAGATCGTGCAGGGTTTCCGATTTCGCTGGGCGCCCTTCAAGGTCGAGAACCGCACCCATCCGTGCCAGAATGGCCGCATCGATCCGGTCGGTCTTGGCCAGCCGCCCGGTTGCCTCGGCGAAACGGCGCGCGGCGCGGGGATTGACCTTGACGGCCTCGACCCCGGCCGCGACCAGCGTGGCTTCGAAGAGCCGGTGACAGGCGCCGGTCGGTTCGAACACGACCCGGGCTGCTGGTTTGCCGACCCAGCCGATCAATGCTGCGCATCCGGCGCGGTCATTGGGGAACTGGCGCTGCTCGGGCGGGGTCAGCCGGAAAGTATCAATGGTGGGTTTCGAGATGTCGACGCCAATGGTATCGTTCATTGTCTTTTCGCCTTCCTCTGCTTGGCATCCGGTCCCGGGGACCGGGTATCCGTTCAGGACAGATGAAAAGACGGGGGCGATCATACGACGCCTCGGTCTACGCCTCGGTCTACGCCTCAATCTATGCCTCGGTGTCGCAGCACCTGGTTTCCCTCGATCCGACCCCCGCCGCTGCCCGGCATAAATGCCGTGCCAGGCAGCGGCTCCCTTATCACAAAGGAGCCCAGGGGAAGTCATAAGACAAGGTAGCCCGGATACCTGCCAAAGACCAGCCGTTGCAGATAGAGAAACCGCGCGGCCCGCTCCAGATCCGCATTGCCATCATGAACCGCGTCAACACACTCGCCGCCGCCGAGATCAAGGCCGTCGCCTGAAACCAACCGGGACAGGGCAACTCTTGCTTATGCCGAATGAGCGCAACAACGCCATTCCAAACAGCGGGCTGAGGACACGCTCTTGCAAGCGGCTATCGATCTCGATCTTCACAGATGTTTGCTGTGCAGGGGACGCGCCGTTTCCTAGGCGCGCGGCAAGGGCGTCACAACCTGACGGTCAATCGGCAACCCGCTTAACCCAATAGTAGCGGCCACGATCACAGACAACGCCCACAAAAGCCTCCATCGCCCGCCACGATGCCGACCAGAGCCGACATGGGGGAAGTAGCACCGTAGAGAGAAAACGCAGCCATATCGCACATAGGAAGCCTGCGGGATTTTTCGCGCATAGTCACCCCCCAAAACAACCGGAAACCGGCAAGACATTGACTTTAAAATAAAAAAGACCCTCCGTTGCCGGAGGGTCTTTTTGTTTATGGAGCGGGCGATGAGATTCGAACTCACGACCCTTACCTTGGCAAGGTAATGCTCTACCCCTGAGCTACGCCCGCATTCCCGGTTCGGTGGATGCCAATTAGGGGATCATTCCGGAGGATGCAAGAGTAAATTTTATCCTCCGGCCGGAAAAACATGCGCACAATTTTTGGGCTCTGGAACCACCTGCAGGATCTGTTCCCGACAGTTGTTGACGGTTTGATCAGGACGAGTGCAATGCTGGTGCGGATTTCGGGCATTGGGTTTGTCCCGTCGAGTTTGCGCCATTTGATCTTCGCCAGAAACATCGGCCTGAAGGCCGTGGCAAGGCCGGTTTTCCGGCTCAGGCAGCCCTGGTTCTGCCCGCCCGGAAGCATGATGCCGTCTGCCGGATGCCGTCTGCCGGATGCACGGGCAGCGGGTGGCTCGACAGTCTCATGGCCTTGACCCCCGCCGGATCACGCTGTGCTTCATTTTCGACACCCCGGTGACACCACGACCCCGACGGTTGCTGTCCAGCCACACAATGAAAACAATCAAGGTCCTCCAGCTGGCAGATGGGGCTGATGCCTTACGCCGTTTCCGCCTCGACCGCAGCCACGATACTGTCCACCGCCGTCTTCAGCATCACCGGATCCTCGCATTCCGCCATCACCCGGATCAACGGCTCCGTTCCCGATTTCCGGATCATGAGACGCCCCCGCCCGGCGAGTTTTGCCTCCGCATCGGCTATGGTTTTTTCGACATTCGTGGCCGCCAGAGGTTCCTGCCCCTCGCGATAGCTTACGTTTTTCAACATCTGCGGCACGGTTTCGAATTGGTGCACCAGTTCGGAGGCCTGCATCTCTGTCTCGGCCATCGCGGCGAGGAACTGCAATGCTGCCATCAGGCCATCACCGGTGGTCGCGTAATCGGTCATCACGATATGGCCCGATTGTTCGCCGCCAAGATTGAACCCGCCCTCGCGCATCCGCTCGACCACATAGCGGTCGCCAACCCTGGTCCGCTCCAGCCGCAATCCCTGGGCTTGCAGGAACCGCTCCAGCCCCAGATTGGACATTACCGTCGTCACCAGCGCCCCACCGCGCAGGATCTCGCGCCTGGCCCAGCGTTTGGCAAACAGCGCCATGATCTGGTCCCCGTCGGCAACATGGCCGGTTTCGTCGATGACCATCACCCGGTCGGCATCTCCATCAAGCGTGATCCCCAGATCCGCGCCCGTTTCGAGCACCTTGCGTGCGCAGGCTTCGGGATGGGTGGAGCCGCAATCCTGGTTGATATTCAGGCCATTGGGCATCACGCCAATCGGGATGACATCGCAGCCCAGTTCCCACAACGTGTCAGGCGCGGCGCGATAGGCCGCACCGTTGGCACAATCGACAACCACTTTCAGCCCCTGAAATCCCCCCTTGGGAAATGTCGTCTTGGCATATTCCACGTAACGCCCCAGCCCGTCGTCGATCCGCTTAGCGCGCCCGATATTGCCGGGATGCGCCAGCCGGATCTCGCCATCCAGAATAGCCTCGATCTCCGCCTCGGCCTCGTCGGAAAGCTTGAAACCGTCGGGGCCGAAAAACTTGATCCCGTTATCCTTGGCCGAATTGTGGCTGGCCGAGATCATGATCCCGAGATCGGCCCGCATCGAGCGGGTCAGATACCCCACCGCCGGTGTCGGCACCGGCCCCAGCAGCAGCACGTTCATGCCCGTGGAGGTCAGCCCTGCCGTCAGCGCATTCTCGAACATGTAGCCCGACAGACGCGTATCCTTGCCGATCACCACCCGGTGCCCCTGCGAGGTGTCGCGTCGGAAATGGCGTCCCGCAGCCGCGCCGAGGCGCAAGGCCATCTCGGCCGTCATATGGCCCGAATTGGCCTCGCCGCGCACCCCGTCGGTGCCGAAGAGTTTCCGGCTCATTCCGCATGCCCCCGCTCGATTGCACGCCACAGCCGGATACCCTGCGCGATTTCGGCCACATCATGCACGCGGTGGATCTGCACCCCCTGCGCAAGCCCCGCAATCGTCACCGCCAGGGTGCCCGGTATCCGCCGATCGGCCATCTCTTCGCACCCGATCGTGCCGATGAAACGCTTGCGTGACGCGCCCAGCAGGATCGGACACCCCAGGCCGTGAAACAGGCTCAACCCCCGGATCAGCGCAAGGTTATGCTGCACTGTCTTGCCAAAACCGAGCCCCGGATCGACTAGAATCGCCTCGCGGGCAATCCCGTGGCTTTCGGCCAGTCTCACCCGCGCCTCAAGATAATCATAGACATCAAGCAGCACATCCCTATAGCGCGGATCCTCCTGCATGTTACCGGGCAGCCCTTGCGCATGCATCAGGCAGATCGGCATCCCCGAGCCCTGCGCGACCTCGACCATGGCCGGATCGAATTCCATCGCGGACACATCGTTGAGCATGTCGGCACCCGCCTCCAGCGCCTGGTCGGCCACCAGCGCCTTGCGCGTGTCGATCGAGATCGGCACGTCAAAGCCCTGATCGCGCAACGCGGCAATCACCGGCGCTGTGCGGGCGATTTCCTCATCCTCCGAGACCTCCCCGGCGCCCGGCCGTGTCGACTCGCCACCGATATCGAGAATGTCTGCCCCCGCTTCGCGCATGGTTTCGGCATGGGCCAGTGCCGCGTCGAACGTATCGAACCGTCCCCCATCGGAAAAACTGTCGGGCGTGACGTTCAGGATTCCCATGATCCGGGGCTGATCCATGCTCAACCCGACAATCGGGGCCCGTGCCGTGCACAGGCGCTCGACCATCTGCTCGGGCAGGTGAGCGGCGGGAACAATTTCGGGTTCGCCATCACGGCGGAGCAATTCCACCTCGTCGAACCAGCTCCAGCCGCCCGCCAGCATCAGCGCGGTGTCGGGACGGGTGGAATCGCAGCGCGCGATCGGTCGGTAATAGATCGGTATCATGCGCCCCAATGACCGCATTGCGGCCCGGTTTGCAAGCGTCTCAGAGCGGGCGCACCAGCACCGGAACGCGACTTTCCGCCGGGGCTGAAACATCGCCGTGAAGTTCCAGCCGGGTCGCGGCCATCTGCTCGGACAGCCAGAGCGCCAATGCAACCGCATCATGGGCCGGACCCCTGGGGCCATCCACCGTGTCGAGCACGATCTTCGAGGGCGCCCAGACCACCATCTGGCCATTCTTCATCGCCCAATCGATCTCGGTCCGGGTCGCCACGACGACAGCGCGCCGGTCACGCGCCGCCAGACGCCAGGCATTCTGCTCGATCGCCAGCAGGTCGATGCGACGCTGGGTCGGACCGTCTCCCGATTGCGGATTCTCTCCATCGGGCAGGCCAACGCTGAGGATAACCGGGTGCCCGGATGCTTGCAGCGCATCGAGCCGCGCGGCCAGATCGGGTGCCACGATCGCGGCATTCGACAGGTAGGCCACGATCGGATGCAGCGCCTCTTCGTCTCCCTCGTCATCGACTGCCGGCACCGGGGCCGAGGCGCGCGAGCGCACGATCTCCACCCCGAGCGCGCCGGGGCCTCGATCCAGTTTCTCGACCCGCACGAAGACGCGCATCGCCTGTGGCGCGTGCAGGATCCGCTCCGCGATCCGCGTCGCCAGGGTTTCAAGCAGGTTCAGACGCTCTTCGCCCAGTTCGACCGCAATGGCCTCGGTCATCCGGTCATAGGACAGGATCCGGTCCACATCGTCTTCCAGCGGCTGCGGAAGCGGACGCACCTCGACCACGATATTGAAACGCAGACGTTGTGAATGGCCGCGCTCCTGCTGAAACGCGCCAATATCGGCATCGACGACATGATCGCGCAACGAGATCCGGTCATGCGGATCGGCCGTGGCCGAGGCGGCGGCGCGCGCCTCGGGATGGGCGAAGGCCAGGGAAATATCGGAACTCATCGCGCCCCTCGCAGTTCATCCGTCATGCAGAGCATAGGAGAAGGGCGGACCAAGGCCCACCCGGAAACGTCCATTTGTCCGGCCGCCACGACATTGCCGCTGACCGCATCTCAGTTCGAGACGGTGCGGATCGGGTCGCTGTAGAAGATGTGATGCCCGAATTTCGCCGTTCTGGTGAAACGTCTTGACCAGCTCGGGCGCGTGGTCCGCGTATGAAAATAGGTTGCACCGTCGGTCAGGCTGCGTGTTGCCCCGTCCATCATCGCGCGCGCCACCTTGGCCACATCGGCAAAGGCCGCCTGGTCCTGGATCGTTTCGGCGCGACCATCGCAATAGTAGCTGAACTGGCAGCCCCGGCTGTTCGACTGATGCACCACACCACAGATCGAGTCCGGAAAGCGCGGATCATCGACACGGTTGAGAATGACCTCCGCAACGGCCTGCTGACCTTCCACATTCTCGCCACGGGCTTCGAAATAGAGCGCCTGGGACAGGCATTCGAATTGCGCCCCTCCCTTGGCAACGGGCTGCTGCGCGAGCCACCTGGCCGAGAGCACATCGGGGATCGCGCCGGCCTTCACTTCGTTACACACACATCCGACGCAGGCGAGGAGGATCAGCATCCCCCCCGTCCAGCTTTTCATCACTGACATGTTCGACTTCCGATCAAGACAACGAGACAATCGCCGCAGCCCCCAAGGTTGCAGCGGCACCGACATATCGGGAAGTTCCCGCAACGTCCAGAAAATCGACAGACGCAAAGCCACCCGCCCGATTTCAGGGCCGTTTTCTGCCGGTTCGGGATAACGCGATCTGGTGCCTTGCCTTGCGAGTTACTTGCAATGCGCACACTGAATGTGCCAACGAAAGTTGGGCTTTCCGAAATATTTCGTGCCGTTTTCTCACCGTTTTCCCGCAGTGCAAGCAGACGTCACGGAAGACCCCGCCCGCGCGGTGCCAAAAGCGCATAATGCGCTGCCGCCAGGCGCGCCACCGGAACCCGGAACGGCGAACATGACACGTAATCGAACCCCGCTGCGCGGCAAAAGGCGATTGATTCGGGGTTTCCCCCATGTTCGCCACAGACCGAAATCGTGACATCGGGTCGTGCCCCGCGTCCACGCCCCGCACCGATCAGCAGCAACTCCCCCACCCCCTCGACATCGAGAATGTGGAACGGATCCTCGGCATAGACGCCCTGATTGACATAGGTGGACATGAACCGACCCGCATCGTCGCGCGACAGGCCATAGGCCATCTGGGTCAGGTCATTCGTCCCGAACGACAGAAAATGCGCATGTGCGGCAATCTCACCGGCCCGCAGCGCGGCGCGCGGTGTCTCCACCATCACGCCCAGCCGGAAGCTGAATTCGGCCTTGATCTCGTTTCTGACCGCAACCGCAACCGCATCGATCCGGGTCTTGACGATCTCCACCTCGCGCGAGGCAGAGACCAGCGGGATCATGATCTCGGGTTCGATCCCGGCGCCACGCCGCCCGGCCTCTACCGTTGCCTCGAAAATCGCGCGCGCCTGCATGTCGTAGATCTCGGGCACGGTCACGCCCAGCCGTACACCGCGCATCCCCAGAATCGGGTTGAATTCGCTGAGCGCCTCGACCCGGCGCATCACATCCGAAAGCGGCCGGTCCAGCGCCTCGGCCAGCTCACGCATCCCCTCGCGGTCATGCGGCAGAAACTCGTGCAGCGGCGGGTCGAACAGACGAATGCAAACCGGCGCACCCTTCATCAGTTCGAAGAGCGTCAGGAAATCCGCCCGCTGCATCGGCAAGAGCCGTTCCAGCGCCAGTCGCCGGTCCTCCGGCCCGTCGGCAAAGATCATCTCGCGCATCACCGTCAGGCGATCTTTGTCGAAGAACATGTGCTCGGTGCGCGCCAGACCGATCCCGTCCGCCTCGAACATCAGCGCCGTTCGCGCATCATCAGGTGTATCGGCATTGGCCCGAATCCCGATATCGCGCACCAGATCGGCCCAGTGCAACAGCGTTCGGAACCCGTCATCAAGCGCA
Source organism: Thioclava sp. (assembly GCA_965277135.1). Lineage (GTDB taxonomy): Bacteria > Pseudomonadota > Alphaproteobacteria > Rhodobacterales > Rhodobacteraceae > Thioclava. The sequence goes on from CBDIBW010000004.1 coordinate 147,809, forward strand.
GGCTCCAGCATCTCCACCGCACCCGCAAGCACCTCGCCATTGGTGCCGTCGATCGTGATCACATCGCCCTCGCGGAAGATCCGGCCGTTCGGGTCACGAAACTGCCGCTCGCGCCCGGTGATCCCGATCCCGGCTCCGACGATGCAAGGCAGACCCAGCCCCCGCGCGATCACCGCCGCATGGCTGGTCATGCCGCCGCGTTCGGTCAGCACCGCAACCGCCGCATGCATCCCGCGAATATCCTCCGGCCCGGTCTCGCGGCGAACCAGAATGCAGGGTTCGTCACGCGCGGCCAGGGCCTGCGCGGCCGTCGCCGAGAACACGATCGTGCCGGTCGCCGCCCCTGGCGAGGCCGCGATTCCCCGCGCCAGGACATCGCGCGGCGCATGTGGATCGACCTGACAATGCAGCAATTCGGTGATCGCCCGCGGCTCGACCCGCAGCAGCGCATCCTCGCGCGAGATCACCCCGTCCTCGGCCAGTGTCACCGCGATCTTCACCGCCGCGCGGGATGAGCGCGGCACTTTCACCGCGTCGATCACATGCAGATTGCCACCCTCGACGGTGAATTCGATCTGCATCTCCTCGCGCAGCTTCTGCCGGCAGTGCGCACCGCACGCCTTCAACGCGTCGAAAACCCGCTGATCGGCCTCTTCGAGCGACGCCCCGCGCGGATCGCGGGTCAGGAACAGTGTCTCGACCGCCTGCACCCGGCCCTGGCTCTGCCCACGGAAGCGCCCGGTGATCTGCGCCGCTCCCGTTACCGAATCCACGAATTGTATCGTGCCCGAGCCAGACAAGCCCGGCCCGATCCCAAATGCCATATTCTGAACCAGCAGCCCCAGTGCGGCATCGGGCGGCGCGCCCTTTGACTGACGCAGCAACCGCGCGGTCGTGCCCTCCCAGGCGCGCGCCATCGAGCGCATCACCTCGCCCAGTTGCCGCGCAGGCGATTGCGGGAAACGTTCATCCGTCTCGATCTCGAACGCATCAAGCGCCGCCCTGAGGGCACCCGGCCCCGGTTCCTGCTGGAACATGTCGGGATCGAGCCGCGCGACATGGATGGCATAGCCCTGCACAAAGCGCAGATAGAGCGCATCCGCCGCCTCGGCGCCGTGGGTATCCGACAAAGCCGCATGCCTCATGTCGTTCATGCCGACATTGAGGATCGTGCCCGGCCCGCCCCAGTCGGGGTTCTCGGGCGAGGGGCGCACCGAAACCAGCATCTCTTCGTCAAATTCTGCCGCGATCGCCTCGATATTCACCGGCTGTCCGGCGGCGATGGCGCGCACCGAATCCGAGGGCAGTGCAACCGTGCGCGGCACCGGCAGATCCAGCCGGATCAACCGTTGCAGACATTTCGCCCGCCAGCCATGATGCACCGTCTCGACCCTGGCGCCTGGCGTCAGGATCACGAACTCTTCGAACCCAGCGTATTTCTGCATTGCGGCAAGCCTCTCTTCCGCAGGCAGGATAGGCGAATTCCCGTCCCCGGCAAGCGCGACAAATCCATGACGGACGTAAGGGATCAGCCCTCGATCCGGGTCAGGTCCGCGACATCTAGGCAGATCTGCCGGATGCGCGAGAGCAGGTTGAGCCGGTTGCGCCGCAGGATATTGTTCTCCGCATTGATCTGCACCGCCTCGAAAAAGGCATCGATCGGGCCGCGCATCGCGGCCATCGCACCCATCGCGAGGGCAAAATCCTCTGCCGCCATTGCCGGGCCGATTTTCGCCTCTGCCGCGTCGAGGGCGGCAAACAACGCCTTTTCCGCATCGGTTTCGGAGAATTTCGGATCGGCCCCGAAGCTGTATTCGACCCCATCCTTGTCCTCGGCCTGGATCAGGATGTTGTTGGCCCGCCGGAAGCCCTGGATCAGGTTCGCCCCATCTTTGGTTTGCAACACCTCTGACAGGGCCCGGGCACGTTTCACCACCAACGTCAGATCGTCGTTGCCCGGCATCGCCAGCACCGCGTCGATCACGTCATGGCGAATCCCCTGATCGCGCAGAAAGACCTTGAGCCGGTCATGGAAGAAGGAGAGGAGGTCGTCCGTATCGGTTGCGCCATTCGCTTGCCCGAAAACAGCGCAAAGATCAATCCGCAACGCATTCACCAGCACCAGCCGGATCACCCCCAGCGCAGCACGGCGCAGCGCGAAGGGGTCTTTGGAACCCGTCGGCTTTTCGTCGATCGCCCAGAAGCCGGTCAGCGTGTCGATCCTGTCGGCCAGCGCGACAGCGACCGAGACGGGTTCGGTCGGCACATCGTCCGACGGACCCAGCGGTGCATAATGGTCGCGGCAGGCATCGGCAACCGGATCGGCCAGATTTGCACTTTTCGCATAATAGCGGCCCATAACCCCCTGCAATTCGGGAAATTCATGGACCATTTCCGATTTGAGGTCAGCCTTGACCACATGTGCGGCCTCGGCCGCCAGATCGGGTGGCGCGTCCACCATCGGTGCGATGTGACGGGCCAGCGCCTTGATCCGGTGGATCTTGTCTGCGACACTGCCGAGCCTGTTGTGAAAGGTCACCGCAGCAAGCCCCGCACCCATCGCGGCCAGCCCTTCGGATTTCACCATGCGCAGGTCATTTTCCCAGAAGAATTTCGCGTCCGACAGGCGCGCCGAGAGCACCTTGCGGTTCCCTGCAAGGATCGTCGCACCGTGATCGGCGGTTTCGCGGTTCGCAACGGTGATGAACCCTTCGATCCGTCCGGTTCCGGGGTTCTTTACCGAAAAGAATTTCTGATGTGCCTTCATCGAAGTTTGCAGCACCTCGGGCGGCAGGCCGAGAAACGCCTCGCCAATCTCCCCGATCAGCGTCACCGGCCATTCGACAAGCCCCGCAACCTCGGTCAGAAGGCCCTTGTCTTCAACCACGTTCCAGCCCCTGGCAAAGGCAAGCTGCTGTGCGTCATGCCAGATCGTATCGGCGCGCTCGGCCGGGTCGAGCATGACCCTGGCCGCCGCAAGCTGGCTGCGATAGCTGTCAAACCCCGCCACCGCAAACCTGTCGGGCGCCATGAACCGGTGGCCGCGCGTGGTATCGCCCGCAGGGATCCCGTCAACCTCCATCGGCACCACGGTCGTGCCGGCCTCATCGGACAGGATCGCGAGGATCGAATGCAAAGGCCGCACCCAGCGCAAGCTGCCCGTTCCCCAGCGCATCGATTTCGGCCAGGGGAAGGCGCGGATGGTTTGCTCCAGCACTTCGGCCACAATGTCGGCCGCAGGGCGCCCGGCCTTTTCGACCAAGGCGTAATAGACCTGACCTTTCCTGTCGTCGCGGATCTCGAGATCATCCTTGCCGAGCCCCGTCGCGCGCAGGAAACCCTCGATCGCCTTTTCGGGCGCATCGGTGCGCGGCCCCTTGCGCTCCTCGCGCAGGGTCGGCGACATCGCCGTCAGCCCCTCGACCGCCAGAACCAGGCGGCGCGGCGTCGAGAACACCCCTGCGGAGGCATATGTCAACCCCGCCTCGACCACGCCATCGGTGACCAGCTTTTTCAGATCCTCACGGGCGCGCGGCTGCATCCGGGCCGGGATCTCTTCGGAGAGCAGCTCAATCAACAGATCAGGCATCTTGTCTTTCCGCCTCGTCATTCAGCCAATGCCGGGCACAAGCCCGGCCATCGGGGTGGATTGCAAACGTCCCGGTCCAGGCCGGGGCTGGCCTGACAGCGACGGGCACATGGCAGGTTGTATCATGCCGCTTCTCCGGCCCGCGTTCCGCCCGCTTCGGTCTGGACGAACGCATCGGCGCATTTTCTGGCCAATGCCCGCACGCGGCCGATATAGGCCTGACGTTCCGTGACCGAGATCACACCCCGCGCATCGAGCAGGTTGAACAGGTGGCTGGCCTTGATGCACTGGTCATAGGCGGGGTGGGCCATGAGGATGCGGCGCCCTGCATCGTCGGTATCGGGCGCGGACAGGATGCGCTCGCACTCCGCCTCCGCATCCTCGAAATGCCGCAGCAGCATCGTCGTGTCGGCCTGATCGAAGTTCCAGCGCGAATATTCCTGCTCGGTCTGGCGGAACACAGCGCCATAGCTCAGTGCAATCGGCGCATCGGGGTCGTTGAAGGGCATGTCCATCACATGGTCGATGCCCAGCACATACATTGCCAGACGCTCCAGACCATAGCTCAGCTCGCCCGAGACCGGATGGCAGTCATGCCCGCCGACCTGCTGGAAATAGGTGAACTGACTGACTTCCATCCCGTCGCACCAGACTTCCCATCCAAGCCCCCAGGCGCCCAGTGTCGGGCTTTCCCAGTCATCCTCGACGAATCGGATATCGTGCAGCGACGTATCGATCCCGATCGCATCAAGCGAGCCCAGATACAACGCCTGCAGGTCTGGCGGGCTCGGTTTTATCAGCACCTGATACTGGTAATAATGCTGCATCCGGTTCGGGTTTTCGCCGTAGCGCCCATCGCCCGGACGGCGCGAGGGTTGCACATAGGCAGCAGCCCAGGGCGTCGATCCCAGGCTGCGCAGGGTCGTGGCCGGGTGAAACGTTCCCGCCCCCACCTCCATGTCATAGGGTTGCAGTATCGCACAGCCCCTGGAGGCCCAGTAAGTCATCAACCGCAGGATAATTTCCTGAAAGGACCGCGGAGCATCGGGATTTGCCATGGTTCGCACCTCACTCAAAGCCCCCCCTCTCTAGGCAGGGCGCGCGCAAGGGTCAACGTCGGACAATCGTCCCGATTGCGGCCCAGGTCCCACAGACGGAACTCTTGGGACGATTTTCGAGGGGGCGTTTTCGGGGGGGGGCGTGGTGCCCCGTTCCGGCAAGTTGCCACAAAATGGTCCATTGACGGTTTTGCGGGCAGGTCGTCAAGATTTCATGGCCCGTTCTCCGATCCTTTGGGGGATTATGCTGCTGTGACCGCCCCCCGTCGGCATCTGTGTGCCAAGGTGTATCTGCAACGATCGACAAAGGAGAGCGGTCATGTCGGAGAATATCGCAGTCGGGCTTGATCCGGTGACGTTTCCGGCCCGAGAGAGGGTCGCGCATGAACCGGGCCTGAGTGTGCGCGGTGGCATCGCCCGGGTTGCGGCCTGGTGTTTCATGCTCGAATCCTGCACGCTTCGGGACCGGGCGGCATTCTGCGCGCCCATGCGCGCCCATGCGCGATCCGGGATCGGCCGCGGCCGCAATCATCCCCAAGGGGATGGAGGTCGCGTTCCTCGCGATGAAGGGCGCCAAGAAGAATGTGGGCGGCGGGCGCAACCCTGCGGTGTTCGGCGCGCTGGCCGAATATCTCGACAAGCAGATGTCGAAGGCGATCATCGGTCAGACCATGACCACCGACGAGGGATCAAGCCGGTCGCAGTCGGAAACCCACAACGAGGTGCGCGCCGACATCAGGAAAGCCGATGCCCGCCAGATCGCCACCACGATCAACCGCGATCTGATCTCCCCGTAAACCAGACGTTCCAGTCCGACCATCCCGTTTGTCGGGCTGAACCGGGGCTGGGATCCTGTCCCGCCTTCGGTCAGCTTCCCGGTGGACGATCCCGAGGACCTCAAGGCGCTCACCGGCTCGCTTGGCACATTGGTCCCGCTCGGACTGCGCGTGGCGGCCCCCATGACTGGCACAGATGTGAACAAGCGGATCGGGTTTCGGGTGCCCGCTATGGAGGAACCAGACGGCTCTCTAGCAGGCTGCTGAAAACCGATGTGGGTTTCGGTTGACATCTGCGTTCAGCGGATTTTGTTTTCGGTTTTGGCTGCGTTTCCTGGCCTGTCATGGCGCGTTTGCGGGCGGTCTTGACCCGCGTTCCGGGTCATACGGGCAATAACCTTGACAATCGGGTCAGATTACTGGCCGCCCTAGGGCGTAGACCTGTAAATGAAAAGATGATAAAAGATTTACAACACAGGAGGGTTCATGTCGTCGAATTTCTGGCTCACTGAGGAACAATTCAGCAAAATCAAGCCGTTGCTTCCCAACAAGCCGCGCGGAGTGCCGCGTGTGGATGATCGGCGGGTGTTGTCGGGGATCATCTTTTGCTTGCAGCGCGGCTATCGCTGGTCGGATGTGCCGGCCGAATACGGCCCGGCCAAGACGCTCTACAATCGTTACAAACGCTGGTCGGAAGCAGGTGTTTTCGAGCGGGTGTTTGAAACCCTGGCGCGCGAACATGCCGATCTTTCGACGCTGATGATCGATTCCAGCCACCTCAGGACGCATCGCATCGCGGCCAACGGGGTCAAAAAAACACCGGTTCCGGCCGGGCCATCGGCAAAACCAGGGGCGGCTTGAATTCAAAGCTGCATCTGGTCTGCGATGGGACCGGATGTCCGGTTCACCTGTGTCTGACGGCTGGCAACCGGGCCGATATTACGCAGGCACGTCAATGCCTTGCGCCCTATGTGGCCAAAGGCTGCACGGTCATTGCGGATCGCGGATATGACGCAGATCATCTGCGCGACTGGCTGCGCGCGCGGGACGCAACCCCCTGCATCCCGCCGCGCAGGAACCGCAAGGTGCAATGCGAATACGACACGGATCTCTACAAAACCCGCAACATCATCGAGCGCATGTTCAATCGTCTCAAGGACTGGCGCCAACTGTCCTTGCGCACCTTCCGATGCTTCGAAACAGTCCTCGCTGCCGCGCAAATCGCCGCAACCGTCATATGGTTCTTATGAGTCTACGCCCTAGGGTCTGGACCCGTTAATCCTGCATGCTCAGTGTTATTTGACACAGAAATCTGCAGTACCCGGAAGAGGCTGGGGGTTCCCGGAAGATGCCGGACAGGTCTTTAAAATAAAAACAAAAAATAAAAAATTTGGCCTGTGTTTCGGGCGCGGTGGCTTGTCCTTCAGTACGGGCGAAATACGGGGTATTTGGGCGTGGCGGGGTCTGGTGCAGGCTCTGATGGCGAGCGGAGCAAACCCTGTTCAAACGGTTGTTTTAACGGGGTTTTACAGGGGTTTTGAACAAGGGTTTCATGGCTCTGCACATTTTCCGAACATAGTAATGCGCTTCTAAGTTATTCTTAGCGCTTCTATGTTGGTCTAATCCCTTTGAAAAAAGGGTTTTTCGTATTCATCTTTCCCGATCCGTGATCTGGAACATAGAAGTGATTTTCGCATATTTGATGAAAATCAAGGTGTTTCGCGGCAATGCCCGGCTCGCGTTTTTGCCTTGGGGTTGTGCCGCCGCGCGATCATGGGCGGCCCTTCCCCTCGGGCGGGAGACGTCAGCGCGCTCAGGCCCCGCACTTCCCCGCGCCGGGATTGGCCATGGCGTCCCTCAGGCGTTTGCTCAGATTGTATTCGACCAGGGGCATGGCCACTGCGATCTCGTCGGGATCGGAGACGTCCGAGACACGGGTGACCAGGTCGTTGAACATGATGGTGGCTTCGGCGGTCAGACTTGCGGGCGGGAGTGTGACATTCGCATCGCGGAACATCGTCGAGGCGACACAGGCCAGCCGTTCGAGCAGATCGGGATCGGGTTCAGGTCTCGGACGGGCGGGCGGTCTCGGCGGCGTCGGTCGGGCTGTGGCGCAGCGATCTGATTTCATCGCGCAGGGATTCGGTTTCGGCTCGCATCATGGCGGCAACCTCATCGCGCGGGAGTGTCGTGGCGGCGCGGGCTTCGATGGCCTGGACCGCCTCGGCCACGCTGGCCCCCTCGGACAGGCCGAGGCGACGGGCCAGATCGGGCGAGAGCGGCGGGGCCACCTGGCCCTTCTGCTCCCCGAGGTCGGGCAATCGGGGATCATCAAGATCAAATTCGGGCAGGCGTGGCCCGAAATATAGTTGCAGGTCAAAATAGTCTGACAATGCCCGAAGTTTGTCGATGCTCGGAAGCCTTCCGGCACGGATATCCCTGATCAGCCCATCGTGCCCGACAATGTCCATAGACGCCTGACGGCCGGAAACACCTTTAGCGGAGAGTGCACTCTCGATAACAGTGCGCAGCCATTCGCTTGCTTCTTCAGTATATCGTTTTGCCAAGGCCATCTCTAAGTGATCTCCAAAATGCCCTTGGATTCTGTCCCAGCTGATGGTGTAGCTGGCGGTGGTCCTCGCGCTCAAAGGCGGGCCGAGCTGGTCAGTCGCGCTGCGCGGCAGGTAGGCTGACCATGATATCATCGCAGACCGGCACGAGCGTTTCCAGCGTCATGTAACGGCCACGCTGGACGGTCCATTCCTCGGTCTGCTCCATCAGGATCGCGCCCACCAACCTCCGGATCGAGGCCTCGTTGGGAAAGATCCCGACGACGTCCGTGCGTCGCTTGATCTCTCCGTTCAGACGCTCAATTGGATTCGTCGCGTGCAACTTCGCGCGGTGCTGGGCGGGGAAGGTCATGTAGGCCAGCACGTCCTCCTCCGCCGTGTCCATGAGCGTGGCCAATTTCGGCAGCCTGGGACGCATCTGGTCCGCCACCAGCCGCCACTGGGTCTTGGCCGCAGCGTGGTCCGGCTGGGCAAAGGCCGTGGCGATGAAGGCCGAGACCACCCTGCGGCTGTTCTTGCCGGCATGGGCCAGGGGCATGGGCCAGGGCATTGCGCTGGAAATGCACTCGGCAGCGCTGCCAGGTGGTCGACAGCACCCGCGCCGTGGCCGCCTTGATGCCCTCATGCGCGTCCGGGATCACCAGCTTCACGCCCGAGAGGCCACGGCGGACAAGATCGCGCAGAAACGCGGTCCAGAACGGCTCCGCCTCGGAAGCGCCGATCGCCATGCCCAACACTTCGCGGCGGCCATCGGTGTTCACGCCCACCGCGATCGTCACGGCGACAGACACGATCCGGCCACCCTGGCGGACCTTGAGATAGGTCGCGTCGATCCAGAGGTAGGGCCATTCGCCCTCGATCGGACGGGTGAGACAGGCATCGACCCGCTCGTCGATTTCTTCGCAAAGCCGGCTGACCTGGCTCTTGGAGATGCCGGTGCCGCCCATGGCCTGCACGAGGTCATCCATCGACCGTGTCGACACGCCATGGACATAGGCTTCCTGGATGACAGCCGTCAGCGCCTTCTCCACTGAGCGCCGCGGCTCGAGAAAGGACGGGAAGCAGGAGCCGGTGCGCAGGCGCGGGATGCGCAGCTCGACACTGCCGGCCCGCGTCTGCCAGTCGCGATCGCGGTAGCCGTTACGCTGCGCCAGTCGCTCGGGGGGCTTCTCGCCGCAGTCGGCGCCGGTCTTGGCGCCGACCTCCAGCTCCATGAGACGTTCGGCGGCGAAGCCGATCATCTCACGCAGCAGATCGGCATCTCCGATCTTCTCCACCAGCGCGCGGAGGTCCATCATAGGTTTGGTCATCGGGTCTATCCCTCGGTTCAGGTTGGTGGGCGCAACCCGACCCTACCGAGAAACCCGATGGCCACCGACACCTACACCATCAAACGGGACGTCACCGCACTGCTTCGGCGCGGAACTCCGCACGCGCTTGTTTGCCCATGTCCATTCGCCTTTGTAACACGATACGTGGTCAAAGGAGCGGCACAATCCCGGTACAGGTCCACTCGAAGACGAGACCTCCCGGCTGCAGAAGATTGTGGCGGCCCTGACGCTCGAGCGCGAGATGTTGCAGGACATCATGCGAAAAGCCGACATCCGGCGATCCAAGGGTGGGGGGCCGGGCAAAGTTGGTCGGACCCCAAGCAGAGGTGGAGGAAAAATCCCGGGGCAGGTCAATACCTATCTCCCTTGCCAAACTTCATGTCTCAAATGTGGTTCCTCCCACACAAGCCCGGATGATGGGTTGACAGATGCTCATGCGCGAATTAAAATTGGCCAGATAGGTCAAATTTTTATGGCAATAAAGTTGAAGACAATGCTCGGAGTGCTCCTCGGTGTCTTGTTTCGGACGATCGCATAGATCCTTGCCGCCACGGCCTCTTTGTGGGAAGGTTGATGTTGCGTGAGGTTCGGGACGGAGGGTTCGGGACGGAGGGCGCGTATGCTGATCTCTCTTTCACAAGCAGGCACCGAGCAAACCCAAGATCCGGGCTGCGATCCCGGCGATCCCGGAACCAGCTTGGCAGGTGGCGGAGCGCTATGGCATCTGCGAGCAGAGCGTCTGGAAGTGGCGCAAGCGGGATAGCGTTTATGATCGCAGCCACACCGCGCACAGGCTGCAGACGACACGGACGCTGGCGCAGGAAGCTGTCGTCGTCTCTTTGCGCAGGAGCCTGTTGCTGCCGCTCGACGCCCTGCTTGCGGTGGTGCGCGAATTCTTGAACCCAAACGTGTCGCACGCAGGGCTTGATCGCGGCTTGATTGCTGCTTGCGGCGGCACGGCGTGTCGCGGCTGCAGGACCTTGAGCCGAAGGCCGTGAAGCCCGCGCACAAGCCCTTCAAAGCTTCTGAACCCGGTTATCTGCATGTGGACGTGAAATATCTGCCACAAATGGCGGACGAGGCGCGACGCCGGTATCTGTTCGCGGCCATTGATCGCGCGACCAGATGGGTCTTCGTGCGCATCTGCCCGGCGAAGACGGCGGCCAACGCCCGCCGCTTGCTGCGCGACCTCGATCGTGCCGCCCCGATGAAGATCACCCGGGTCCTTACGGACAACATCCTGTGTTGGGAATTTTTGGCTGATTTGGCATCAGGTCATTGTCATGCTGAAGCGTTCGAGCACGTTTGAATGTGTGTCAGTTCGGCCTTTTGGTCAACAACCTGTCTCTCCCATAACACACACAGAGTCCGCTTGTTGCGGGTCTCACCGTCCTCAAGACGAGATCTTCGGGGTGTTGAGCAGAAGGCCTGAACATTATCTGCGAGGTCGACGGCTCGCCTCTACGGCCCTTGCAGAGAAAGGTCCTTGTGCCGTCGATCATCCCTCAAGGAAGGGACGACAGGGTTCGCCGCGTTTGATGATCCCGTGCACGGTGCGGGCCATTTTTGCGGCGATTGCGGTATACGCCTTGCGGCGCACATGGGTGTTCTGCGGTGTTCTGCGGTGTTCTGCCGATCCTTGGCGATGTAACGCTCGAACGTGTCGCGGACGCTCTTGGTCTTTTGCATGATGGCCACCTGAGCAGCCATCCGGAGTGTCCGTCGCAATCGGGCGTTTGCGTATCTGGCGGGCGTTTGCGTATCTGGACCGTTTTGTCTGGCCGCGCAATGTGCCGGACTGGATGGTTGCGAGGTCCATCCCCCAGACCTTCAAGAGCAGACCTGCAAGAGCAGACCTTCAAGACTTGGCGGTGATGCTGAAAGCGGCGCAGATCGCCGGCCTCCGCCGGAATGGTTGGCGCATTGATCGGTCCGGTCCCCGGGATGGACGTCAGCAATTGACAGTCGCCGTTGCTCTTGAGGAGATCAACGGCGCGGCCCTCGATCTCATTGCGTTGCGCAATCAGGCCGCGCCCTTCGGCCGGAACCGGTTTGAACATCCCCGCAGCATCGGAGACTGGCTTGATCGGCAGGCCTGCAGATGTCCTGGCTGTCTGGTAAATGTCTGCAAGAAAACGCTCTTTCGATACTTTGCGACCGACACCCTCCCGGGCGTCGGCAATGAACGCCGCTTGGCTCATGAATGAACGCCGCCTGGCTCATGGCTGAGACAAGGTGCGGTGACGGGTAACGTTCGAGGACAGCAAAGACCCCGTCGCTGCGTGACCTGCGATGAAACCGTTCAAACGCCGCGCGGACAGGGCGGTCATAATCCGAGAGCCTAGCAAGCAATCGGTTGAAGTCATCGAGCCGGGTCAGAACAGCTGGACGCCGTCGCCGCTTTTTACCCCGCTTTTTACCCGGAACAGCGATCAAGACCTCATGGCGGGCTTTTGCAATATCAAGCGCAACCAAAACAGGCTCGGCCTGGGCAATACTGGTATCGGTCATGGTCGGTCTCCCTGGCGGTGTGGTTCGTGCAAAACCACTGCAAGGACCTGAGACACGGCTATGATCACATGCTGCGCCATTTGCGTGCTGCGCTGGCAATCAGAGACTCTAAACCGGAAGCATTCCGAAGGTGTTACGGCAAAGCGTTCACGGATCGGCTGTTCGGTCTGCGCAAGCGCGCCGCGACGGGCAACCACGCGTTCGACCGCCTCTGCGCCGAGCTTGGCATGGAACATCGCCGCGCGCCCCCGATGCGGCCGCAGACCAACGGCATGCTCGAGCGCTTCAACGGCCGGATCGAGGATGTCCTGCAAAGCCACCGCTTCCGTTCAGGGGAAGACCTGGAACAGACGATCATGCGCTATGTCCGCTTGTAGAACGGCCAGCTATCGCAATCCGTGCTGAAAGGCCGAACGCCACTCGCGGCGCTCAAGGACTGGCACTGCGAAAAACCGCAGCTGTTTAAGAAGAGATATTACAATCACACGGGAGATGACACTTGTCTGGTCTCGGACGATCAGCGCGATGTGAGGATTGCCGATGATGTTCGCGCCGCGCTGGCCGGGCATGACGGGTTCACCGATCGCGGCGGTCAGGCACAGCCAGGCACCGGGGTGCACCATCCTTGACCGATTGACGGTTTTCAGGGTATGGTTCAACCATAACCAAGGCCCGGCCTACATTCGGGGGAAGTCATGGATACCGGTCAATTTCTCGCATCGAATGCCGTAACGCTGGTCCTTGCCGCGCTGGTGATCATCACGGTCTGGCAAGCGGTGCGCATCGTGCCGCAATCGGAAAAGCACGTGGTGGAACGCTTCGGTCGTCTGCGCTCCGTTCTCGGCCCGGGGATCAACTTCATCGTGCCCTTCCTCGACCGCATTGCCCACCGCATCTCGATCCTTGAGCGGCAGCTTCCCAATGCCGAGCAGGACGCGATTACCCGCGACAACGTGCTGGTGAAGGTGGAAACCAGCGTCTTCTACCGCATCCTCGAACCCGAGAAGACGGTCTACCGCATCCGTGACGTTGACGGCGCGATCTCGACCACCGTGGCGGGCATCGTGCGCTCGGGCATCGGCGAGATCGACCTCGACGAGGTGCAGTCGAACCGCCAGAAGCTGATCGAGCAGATCAAGGCCAATGTGGCCTACGCGGTAGAGGATTGGGGGATCGAGGTGACGCGGGCCGAGCTCCTCGACGTCAACCTCGACCAGGCGACGCGGGACGCGATGCTTCAGCAACTCAACGCCGAGCGCGCGCGCCGCGCGCAGGTGGCCGAGGCCGAGGGCCGCAAGCGCGCGGTCGAGTTGCAGGCCGACGCCGATCTCTATGCCGCCGAGAAGGCTGCCGCCGCGCGCCGCGTTTCGGCCGAGGCCGAGGCCTACGCAACCGAAGTGGTGGCCGCGGCGATTTCCAAGAACGGCATCGAGGCCGCGCAATATCAGGTCGCGTTGAAACAGGTCGAGGCGCTGACCGCCGTCGGTCAGGGCGCGGGCAAGCAGACGGTGATCGTGCCCGCCAACGCGCTGGAGGCCTTCGGCAACGCCTTCGGGATGCTGAAGGGCAAGGGGGGAGCATGAGCTGGACGGACTGGTGGATCTGGGTCGCGGGTGGCCTCGTGCTCGGGATATTCGAGGTTCTGGTGCCCGCCTTCGTCTTTCTCGGATTCGCCATCGGTGCCGTTGTCACGGGCCTCTTGGTCTGGGTGAGGCTGCCGCCCGCGGGCTGGATGGGTGACAACCTGTTCCGGCACCTGCTGGTCTTCGGAGTTCTGTCACTGATCGCGTGGATCGTGCTTCGGGCGACCTTTGGTGTGCGCAAGGGTCAGGTGCGGATCGTCCACCGCGACATCAACGACATCTGATGGTTTTCACGGTGCCCGGAGCGCACCCTTCCCGGGCGGTGCCGTGGTTGTTACGGATCACATGGTTTGGCAATTCTGGTGAGGCCTCAAAAGCGTATCGTCAGCTTTTCAAGTGGCTCATAGCCCGGCGGTCCATCCCCGGGCCGACCCAGACCGCGATTCAAAATCGGCAAAAACGACAGCCAATCCATAAGCGTATCGATCTTGGTCAGCACAGCGTCATCGCCAATCCGATCCGCCGCTTCGCGCAAAAACAAATCCATCAATGACCCCCGAAAAGCTCGCGAAAAGCCTGACAAATCCAAAAGATCACCGGAAGCCCGTAGTTATGCAGAGGTCTTTTGAAAATAGTTTCTGAGCGTATGGCACTCACGGTCGGGATCCGGCCGGACCCCGAAAGTGGCGTGCACTCGGGCGTCAGATCAGCCCAGGCTCTCCAGTGGTGGCCGGACGTATGCCGCACCCGAGCGTGAACAACCGCTCCCGCATCGCGCCCTGAAAGCTCTGCCCTTCGGAGGTGAGCCACTCGCTGAACAATCGCACGATCCGCCGGTTTCCATGGCGAGGCGGACAGACGACCCAATAGGCAGGAAACTCCACCACCTCGAAACTGGCCGACAGTGGCACGAGCGTTCCGCGATCAAGATCCTCAAAGGCCAGGGTCGCCGAATCCAGGATCACCCCGATCCCTTCCCGAGCGAGCTGGATCGCCATCGACGAACGGTCGAAGCTGAGTGGTGCAAACTCCTGTGGACGATCGATACCATGCACGGCAAGCCAGACGTTCCACTGATAAAGCGCCTTGGCCGAATGGACCAGCCGGGCCTGCGCAAGCTGCACGGCCGGATCCGGGCTGATCTCCCGCAGGCGGTCACGATAGCCCGGACTGCACATCGGCAGAACCAGATCATTGATGATGCAGCTGTTGTGCAAACCTTCCCAGGCGCCGGATCCATAGCGCAGATCCAGATCGATCGCCTCGGTCTCGAAATTGGAAAAATCCGGCGTCGCGTCGATGCGCAGGCCCCAACCCGGATTGCTCGCCAGAAAATGTTTCAGACGCGGCGACAGCCAGCGCACGGCGAAGCTTGGGCTCGATCTCAGGCTCAGCTGGCGTACGTCGCGCTGGCGCTGGACTGCCGCGCGGGCACCACGGAGCATCCGAAAGGCCGCAGCCGTAGTCTGGAACAGCAGCTCTCCATCAAGCGTCAGCCTCAACCGGCGATTTTTGCGCCGAAACAGCAAGACACCACATTGCTCCTCCAGCAACTTCAGTTGCTGACTGACGGCGGCGGCGGAAACCCCCAGTTCCTGCGCAGCACTCGACACGCGACCCGTGCGTGCAACCGCTTCGAAATAGGCCAGCGAATTGAGATTTGGACTGATCGGCATAAGTCCTCCCGCACGGCCGGTGGCGACAGAAGAACAGAGCGGTCCGGGCCGGTCAAGTCACCAGGCCGGAAATTCCCGTCACCCCAAGCCGCCCAGTCGCCGATAGGTCTGGATCACCTGACTGTCGTCGGACCTGCCACCGCCTGCGCCACTTTCCGCCAGAAATATCTGGCGTGCGGCGGCAGCCATCGGCAATCCCATGCCCGTGGTCTGCTCCACCAACACGAGATTGCACGTCATCGGCAGCCCCATGGATCCGAGCCCGACAAATCCGATACGATATGTCCTTGCCATCTCCACCTCAATGAATCGTAAGCGCAGGGATGTAGGAAAACAGCAACAGCACCGTCATCGCGACCAGATAGAAGGGCCAGAGTTCTCGCACCACCGCGCCGATCCCGATGCGCGCGATCGCGGCCGAGACGAACAATGTTGTCCCAATCGGTGGTGTGAACAGCCCGATCGACAGGTTGATGCAGATCATCACCCCCAGCTGGACGAGATCGAATCCGATCGCATGAGCGATCGCGATGAAGGTCGGCCCCAGCAACAGAATCGCCGCTGGCAGATCCAGGAACATCCCCACCACCAACATGATGAGGTTCATCATCAGGATGATCAGGAACGGGCTCTTGAGCACCATCATCGACCATTCCGCAACACGCGCGGGAACACGCTCGGTGACAAGGACATGACTCACCAGACTGGATGCCAGAATGATCAGCATCACGATACCGGTGGTGACGATCGTGTTCGACAGCGCGGCATAGACCCGCGGCAGCGTCAGATCCCGATAGATCAGCGCGCTGACCAGCAGGGCATAGGCCACCGCAATCACCGAAACCTCCGTCGGCGTGGCGATGCCCGCGCGCAAAAGTATGATGATGAAGGCCGGCATCAGCAGGGCCGGAATGGCGGTTCCCAGCGTCGGCAAGAGCGCGCGCAGCCCCTTGTCGGCCCCCAGCCGCGGAAAACCGCGAAACCGACCCGAGAAATAGCAGGTCAGGATCATGCCCAGCCCCAGCATCAGCCCCGGCAGGATGGCCGCCGTGAAGAGCGCCGCAACCGAGGTATTCGAAACGGTGGAATAGAGGATGAGCGCGATTGAGGGCGGGATCAGCCCCGCGATGACCGAGGAAGAGGCCGTCACCGCAGCGGCGAAACCCGGCGGATAACCTTCGCGCTCTTGCCAGGGGATCATGATGGTGCCGAGCGCCGAGGCCTCTGCAACCGCAGAACCGGAAACGCCGCCGAACACGATGCAGCCCACGACCGTGACCTGTCCGATGCCGCCGTGGAACCGCCCCACCAGCGCGGCCGCGAAAGCGATCAGCTTCTGCCCCAGCGTTCCCGACATCATCAGCGATCCGGACAGGATGAAGAAGGGAATGGCAAGCAGCGGAAAGCTCTGCGTCGGCTGGAACAGCTTGACCACCGCGACCACGGTCGGAATGCCGCCGTTCACCAGCACTGCGGTTCCGGCAGAGATGATGAGCGCATAGCCAACCGGCATGGAAAGGGTGAGCAGGATGGCGAAGAGGCCTGCCATGAGCGCAGTCATGTCTTGTGATCCGGATCTGTATGCTGGATGCTGCGGGGATCAGCCATCAGCAACACCCGCACCATGTTGATGATCGAGGTCAGCGAGATGCCGCCAAAGCCGAAGAGCATCGCGCTATAGGCCCAGGACTGGCCCAGTCCGGTCATCGGGAAGACCTGTATCTTGGTGATCACGATCACCGTCAGCGACAGCCAGGCCAGACCGGCGAAGGAGACAGCCACCAGCAGGTGCAGCCCCATCAGCAGGGCACGCACCGCCCTGTTGCCCAGCAGCATCCGCACCGGCTCTGCCGCGATATGCGCGCTGCGCTGCGCCGCGATGACGATCCCGCTCATGACAAGCCAGGGAAAGAGGATATTGGGCAGTTCGGCCGGCCAGCCGAGATTGCTGTCGGTGAAATAACGCACAATCACTTCGGACAGCAGCGCGCAGAACATGGCCATCAGCGCAAGACCCGCCACCGCCATCGCAATGCGTTCGATCGCGAGTCCGATGACATTCGCGATCAGCAGGGCGGTCGATGCCGCCTTGCTCTCGCGTCTGCCCTGCATACCGCTACAAAGGGTCAGTGGCATTGATCCGCAGCCTTGCTCGATGCCGCCACGATCCCGTCCACCAGCCTGGGATATTTCTTGTGCCACTTGTCATAGACCGGCTGCGTCGCCTTGACGAAGGGGGCGGCATCGACATCGTTGATCTTGGTGCCTTTCTCCTCCAGTTCCCTGCGCAGGTCGGCAGTCTGGTCAGCAACCATCTTGCGGTTGATCTTGCCCGCCTCGATCGCCGCCTCCCTGATGATCTTCTGATCCTTTGCGGACAGGCTGTCGAACACCGCCTTCGAGGCAAGGAAGGGTGTCGCCTCGAACTTGTGATTGGTCATCGAGATGTAGGGCTGCACCTCATAGAGCTTCGAGGAATAGATGTTGATGAGCGGGTTTTCCTGCCCGTCCACGACGCCCTGTTGCAACGCGACATAGAGCTCCGAGAAATTCATTGGTGTCGGCGATGCACCAAGCGCGTTGAAGATATCGATGGTCATCGGATCGGGCGGCGTGCGGATCTTCATGCCTACCAGATCGGCTGGCGTCTTGATCGGCTTGCTGGAATTCGAGACCTCGCGGATCCCGTTGTTCCACCAGGCCAGAACAACAAGCCCCTGCTTTTCGGCATCCTTCGCGATCTCGTCGCCCACCGGTCCGTCCATGACTGCATTGGCCTGTGGCAGACATTTGAACAGGAATGGCAACCCCAGCAGCGCGATCTGCGGCACCACGGCCGAGGTCGTGCCTTGCGAGTTCGCCGCGAAGGCCACGGTGCCAAGGCGCAGATTGGTGATCGTTTCGGCGTCATCGCCGAACTGGGCATTGCCGCCCACATCGACCTTCAACTGGCCGTCGCTCATCTTGTCGACGAGGGCCGCGAATTTCTGTGACGCGACATCTCTGGGATTGCCCGGCGCGGCACCATGCGACAGTTGCAGCGTCAGTTGCAGCGTCTGCGCGCTGATCTGGCCCGCTGCCATTGCCATGGCCGTGGCGAAAAGTACTGTTCTGATCTTCATCTTTTTTCCCTCCCTGAAAATGATTGAAGCCTGACGATGGGCCTCGCAGGTGGCAGGTCCGATCGTCGGTCATGCCGTCACGTGATGATGCCCCCTTCCATGCAGGCAAGACCGTTGCGGTTTTCACTTGCGTGTCCGAAAGCACCCTCCCGCGCCTGGCCACCTTCACCTTTGCCCATCCGATTTCGGGTGTCAGCAAAGATTTACTTAGCAACTTGTTCGTTTATCTTAATTGATTGTCTCCCTTTCCCGGCAGAAATTTCGACACAGTGCCCGGCCGAATCTTGCCGGAGATGAAGGGAGGACAAGATGGTCGTGCACAGTCCGACAGCCCTGTTGTCGAACACCAGCCTCGCACGCCGGGCCTGGGAAATCCGTCGCAAGGCCCTGCGCATGGGAGAGGTTCAGGGACAGGGCTATGTCGGACAAGCCCTTGGCATTGCCGATGTTCTCGCGGTCAGCTATTTCCACGCCCTGACCCACCGCCCCGAGGATCCCGAATGGGAGGGACGTGACCGTTTCCTGCTCTCGATCGGGCATTATGCGATCGCCCTCTATGCCGTGCTGATCGAGGCGGGCGTCCTGCCGGAGACCGAACTGGAAACCTACGGCACCGACGGCAGCCGCCTGCCGATGTCGGGCATGGCAACCTACACGCCGGGAATGGAGATCACCGGCGGCTCGCTCGGGCACGGGCTCGGCATCGCGGTCGGCATGGCTCTGGGCCTGCGCGCCAAGGGCCATGCCGCCTTTGTCTACAACCTGATGTCCGATGGCGAGCTTGGCGAGGGCTCGACATGGGAAGCGGTCATGTCGGCAGCGCATCACAAGCTCGGCAACCTGGTTGCAATCGTCGATTTCAACGATCAGCAAGCCGATGGCAAATCGACGGATGTGCTCTGCGCCGAACCCGTTCTCGACAAATGGCAGGCCTTCGGCTGGCACGCGCAGCGGGTCAATGGAAATGACATCGCGGCGCTGATCGCGGCCTTCGATACGGCCCGCGCCCTGACCGAACCGCGCCCGCGCGCCATCATCTGCGATACCCGGATGTGCAAGGGTGTGCCCTTTCTCGAAGAGCGCAAGATCACCCATTTTGTCCGGGTGGAGGCGGATGAATGGCAAAAGGCCCTCGCGGTGCTTGACGCCGCGCGGCCGGAATGAGGGAGGTATCGACGGCAATGATCCGCAGCTATGACCCGCACCGCAAATACGAACCCCGCACGCCTCCGGCACCGGGAACCGCCGCGCGCACCTCCGCCATGATCGCCTCGCTCGCGGCGGAAGGTTACGCGACCCGCCCCGCGCCCTTTGGCCATGCCCTTGTCAAAGCCGCCGCCGCAGACGAACGCATCGTCGCACTGAGCGCCGATCTGGCAAAATATACCGATCTGCATATTTTCGCACGCGCCTGTCCCGAACGTTTCTACCAGATGGGCATGGCCGAGCAGGTGATGATCTCCGCCGCCGCCGGCATGGCGCGCGAGGGGTTCATCCCCTTTGCCACGACCTATGCCGTCTTCGCCGCGCGCCGGGCCTATGACTTCATCGCGATGGCGATCGCCGCAGAGAACCTGCCGGTGAAGATCGTATGCGCCCTGCCCGGCCTGACCACGGGATACGGTCCCAGCCATCAGGCGACCGAGGATCTGGCGATCTTTCGCGGCCTGCCGAACATGACCATCATCGATCCCTGCGACGCGATCGACATCGAACAGGCCATTCCCGCGATCACCGCCCATGACGGGCCGGTCTACATGCGCCTGCTGCGCGGCGCGGTGCCCGCCGTCCTGCACCGCCATTGCCCCGATTACCGGTTCGAGCCGGGCAAGGCACGCCTTGTCCGGGAAGGCTCCGACGTGCTGATCATCGCCGCAGGCTTCATGACCACGCGCACACTCGACGCCGCCGAACAGCTGGCGAAGGAGGGGATCTGTGTCGCCGTGCTGCACAGCCCGACGATCAAGCCGCTGGACCGCGACACGATCCTGGCCGAGGCCGGTCGCGGCGGCCGCCTTGTCGTCACGGCGGAGAATCACAGCATTGTCGGCGGTTTGGGCGAAGCCGTCGCCAGCGTGCTGATGACCGGCGGTATCACGCCGCCGCGCTTCGGGATGATCGGATTGCCCGATGCCTTCCTTGACGCGGGCGCGCTGCCCACGCTGCACGAACGTTACGGCATCTCTACCGGTGCCATCTGCCGCCAGATCCGCAGCTGGCTCTGATTTCACACGGCCCCGACTCCACGGGGCATCATGCAAGATGGGAGACACTCCATGGAAACCGCTCTTCTCGAGGGCAAATTCGCCGTCATCACCGGGGCCGCGTCGAGGCGCGGGCTGGGCAAGGCCATGGCGCGGCTCTTTGCCGATCATGGTGCCACCGTCGCAATTCTCGATCTCGACGAAGACGCCGCGCAGGCTGCGGCAGCCGATATCGGGCCGCAGCATGTCGGCATGGCCTGCGACGTGACGGACCGGGCGGTCGTGCAGAAGATCATCGATGCGCTGATCGCCCGCGTCGGGCGGCCCGACATTCTGGTAAACAACGCGGGCATCACCCAGCCGCTGAAGATCCTGGAGATCGAGCCGCAACATTACGATGCTGTGCTGGATGTGAACCTGCGCGGCACGCTCTATTGCAGCCAGGCGGTGATCCCGCACATGAAGGACCGCAAGGAGGGCAAGATCGTCAACCTCTCCTCGGTCTCGGCGCAGCGCGGCGGCGGCATCTTCGGCGGGCCGCATTATTCCGCTGCCAAGGCAGGCATCCTCGGCCTGACGAAGGCGATGGCGCGCGAACTCGCCCCGGACAATGTGCGTGTCAACGCGATCTGTCCGGGGTTCATCGCAACAGACATCACTGCGGGTCGGCTGACGCCCGGGATGCTGACCGATATCAAGGCGGGAATCCCGATGGGCCGCCCCGGAACGGCCGAGGATGTGGCAGGCTGTGCGCTGTTTCTCGCCTCGGATCTCTCCGCCTATGTGACCGGATCCGAGGTCGATGTAAACGGCGGCTCTCTCATCCATTGACGACACAGGCGGTGCGCAGTGCGGCGCACCGCCTCTTCAGGGGAAACCGGCCATGAAACTTGGTCTTGGAAGCTATGCCTTCCGCTGGGCGATCGGCATCGGCGACAGACGGCCCGAAACACCGATGCAGGCGATGGAGCTGATCGAGATTGCCCGCAGGCACGGGCTGGCGGTGGTTCAATATGCCGACAACCTGCCGCTCGACTGTCTCGACCACGCGGAGCATCTTGCACTGCGCGCGCAGGCCGAGACCTGCGGTATCGCGCTGGAGCTTGGCACACAATCCTTCAATGCAGGGGAACTGGCCCGCTACATCCCGATCGGCGAACGGATCGGTGCCCGCATCCTGCGCGTCGCACTGGACGCGGAAGACGCGCGAATCCCGGTGCCGGAACTGGCCGCCCGACTGCGCGAGATTCTGCCTGATGGGCGGCGCGCGGGCCTGCGTCTCGCGATCGAGAATCATTTCAACTATCCCTCGCCGCGCATGGTTTCGCTTCTCGACACAGTGGCCGACGAGACACTGGGTGTCTGCCTTGATGTCGCCAATTCCATCTGCGCGGGCGAATGGCCGCTGGAGACGGTGCGCCTGCTCGCGCCCTATACGATCAACCTGCATCTCAAGGATTACCGGATCACCCCCGATCCCTATGGCGTCGGCTTCCGCATTCACGGCACCCCCCTTGGCGAAGGCCGCGCCGAACTGGCCGGGATCGTGTCTCTGCTCGGTCATTGCCCGCCGGATATGAGCGCGATCCTTGAACATTGGCTGCCTCCGTCCGAAACTGAGGCGGAGACTCTGCGGCACGAACATGACTGGCTCGGCCGGACGGTTGCCGCGGCCCGCAAGCTGGTTCCGGCCGACGGCTGATCCTCGTTCCGGGATGGGAGGCCCGGCTCATGACCCAAAAGACCAAGAAACTCATCAACGCGCCCGAAGACATCATTCCCGAAATGATCGAGGGCATGCTGGCCACCTGGCCCGATCTGCTGACGCTCGAGGGCGGAACGGGACGCGCGATCATGGCCAGGGATGGCCCACGGGACGGCAAGGTCGGCGTTGTCATCGGCGGCGGCTCGGGCCATGAGCCCGCCTTCGCTGGCTATGTCGGGCGGGGGCTGGCCGATGCGGCCGCGCTCGGCAATATCTTCGCTTCCCCCTCACCGGCCCAGATCCTTGACGCCTGCCATGCCGCCGATGGCGGTGCCGGGGTTGTGATGCTCTACGGAAATTACACTGGCGATGTGCTGAACTTCTCGATGGCGGCAGAGGATCTCGAGGTCCGGGGCATTCCTGCGCGCCAGATCGCCGTCACCGACGACATCGCCTCCGCGCCCAAGGGGCGCGAGGCGGAACGGCGCGGCATCGCCGGGGATTTCTTCATCTTCAAATGCGCCGGGGCCGCGGCCGAGCGCGGCGACCCGCTGGAGCGGGTCGTGGAACTGACCCGACACGCCAATGCGATGTGCCGCTCCATGGGCGTGGCTCTTGGTGCCTGCTCCCTGCCCCAGACCGGCACACTCAATTTCGAGATCGCCGATGACGAGATGGAGATCGGCATGGGTATCCATGGCGAACCCGGCGTCCGGCGCAGTGCCCTCGCCTCCGCCGATACGGTGACCGGGATTCTGCTCGAGCCGATCCTGGAGGAACTCACGCTTTCCGATGGAGACTCTGTGGCCGTTCTGGTCAATGGCCTGGGCAGCACGACCCAGATCGAACTTCTTCTGCTTTTCCGTCGCCTCAAGACCATTCTGGATCAACGGGGCATCAGCCTGCACCGACAATGGGTGGGCGAATATGCGACATCGCTGGAGATGGCAGGGGCCTCGATCACCCTGCTCAAGCTCGATGCGGAACTGACGGCCCTGCTTGACCATCCCTGCCACGCACCGGCACTGACGGTCGGTTTGGCGGCACCGGGGCGCAGCACCCGACGCCGCCACAGATCCACCCACAACGTCACCCAGGCAGCACGCCCAGCCTCGGGGGATCTTGCCAGCGGCGGTGCAGTGACCCCCGAGCACTTCCACGCCATGATGCGGGCCGTGGCAGAGACGATCCGGGCCAATCGCGACTGGTTGTCGCAGCTTGACGGCGCAATTGGCGATGGCGACCATGGCGTCACGATGGATATCGGCTGGACCGCCGTTGCGGCATCCCTGCAGGAAGTGGAACCGGACGAACCGATCTTTGCGACCTGCGAGCGGATGGCTGCCGCCTTTCTCGACAGCGTCGGTGCCTCTTCCGGCCCGCTCTACGCATCCGCCCTGCGCACGGCCGGCAAACGTGTCGCGGACCGGGCCGATCTCGACCCGGCCAGCCTCGCGGCCTGGATCGCGGGCATGTATGAGGGTATTCTCGCCCGCGGTGGGGCCCGGCCCGGCGACAAGACCATGCTGGATGCCTGGTCTCCCGCCGCCAAAGCCGCCCGGAACGCCGCACGGCAGTCCATACCCGGACAGGCGACGGAATGCATGGTTCTTCAGGCCGCCGCGAGCGCAGCGGAGACCGGAGCCGAGGCCACGGCCGCGCTGGAAAGCCGCCGGGGCCGTTCGGCCAGGCTTGGCACACGGTCGCTGGGCCACAAGGATCCCGGCGCGGTCTCCGCCGGCCTGATGCTCCGGGCCATGTCGGACTGGCTGACGGCCCAGACCCCGCCTGTATGAGGCGTTGTTGCGCTCATTCGGCCTAAGCAAGAGTTGCCCTGTCCCGGTTGGTTTCAGGCGACGGCCTTGATCCCGGCGGCGGCGAATGTGTTGAAGTGGTTCATGATGGCAATGCGGATCCGGATTTCGGCACGCTGGCGGTCGGGGTCTCGTGACATGATCTGCTCACCGAAAGCCTTGAGGCCGTTCATCCGGGCCTCGATCCGGCTTCGGGCGTGACGGGCCCATCGCGTCCACAGCGCCCGGCCCGGATGGTGCGTGGCACGCGGGATTTCGTTGGGTTTCGTTGGATTTCGTTCCGGGCGATCGCCGCCGGGCTGGCGACCAGACCCGCTGTCTGCCGCAACGGCAGGCCGAACAGGACCTTCAGGGTCAGGCAGACCTGGATCGCGCTCTCCGGGAAGGTCTCAGGATGAAGGTCTCAGGATGGCCACGCTTGCCGACCGTCCTGGCGCGCCAGCTCATGCCGGGATCAAACCGGACCGCGCGCGCCCCCCGGCGTCATGGCGATGCGTTACAGGCCGACCCGTTGGTCGTACGAAAGCGGGTGGGAGATGGCGACGGCAGGCGCATCAGCCAACAGACAGGACTCGAAGGGTGAAGCCGCATCACCGATATGGGCAACAACGCCGCTCACAGGGCCGATCCGCGTTTGCACCGCGCGCTCCGGGTGATGGCCATTGCGCACCACGGTCGCATGGCCGTCCGATGTGCGTTGGTCCGCAAACCGCGCCATAAAGGCATCCTTCTCAGATTCAACAACCGCCTGGAGCAAGGCCCGCGCGCCCTTGCGCGGAAGATCGCTCAGCGGGTCCGTAATCGCGTCTCGACCAGTGAACTCGATGATGGTAGCGTCGTCCATGCTGGTGTGTCCTCTTCGGTTTGCTGAATGTTTGGCAACGCCATTCCAATCGGATGCACCACCAGCATTCAAACCACCGAAATACCAGTATCACGCATGGCTCGCTATAAT
>CBDIBW010000005.1:0-27775 GCA_965277135.1 Thioclava sp.
TCGATGCTCTCGACCGGGGCCGATCCGGCCGAGCGCGCGCTGACCCAGGTGAAGGCGGTGGACGGAGCCTATCCGCTGGAGGGGCGGTTGCAGCTTGATCCGGCCGTGCCGATGTCCGCGCTGGCCGGCAAGGATGGCGTGCCGGGGGTCTTTCTCGATCCGCTTCTGGCCGACCGGCTGGGCGTGAAGCCCGGCGACATGGTGCAGCTTGGCGGGCAGGATCTTGTGATGATGGCGCGCATCACCCGCGAACCGGATTCGACCGCAACCGGTTTTGCCTTCGGGCCACGCAGCATCGTCTCGCTGCGTGCGATCAAGAAAACGCCGCTTCTGTCGCCCGGTTCGCTGTTTGAGACGCAATACCGCGTGAGCCTGCCGCCGGGCACCGATCTGGCCGGGCTGAAGCGACAGGCGCATCAGAGGTTCAAAGGCGCGGGGGTGCGCTGGTCCGACCGGCGCCGCGCAGCCCCCGGGGTCGAGCGGTTCGTGAACCGGCTGGGCTCGTTTCTGGTGCTGGTCGGCCTTGCAGGACTCGCCGTGGGCGGGGTCGGAATATCGGCCACCGTCGCAGGCTGGCTGGAGCGGAAATCCGGCACCATCGCCACCTTGCGCGCGCTTGGTGCCACCGGATCGACGATTCGCATGGCGTTTCTGCTGCAACTCGTGGTGCTGGGGCTGATCGGGATCGTCGCAGGGTTGGGCCTTGGCATCGGGCTGGTCCATGCCGCCTCGGGCGCGATCCGGTCCGCCCTGCCCTTGCCTGTCGAGATCGGCATCGTGCCGGGACCGCTGATCGAAGCCGCGATCTATGGTGTGCTGGTCGCGGGGATATTCGCGCTCTGGCCGCTTTCGCGCATGGCGTCGATGAAGGCCGCGACACTTTACCGTGACATCGGCAAGGAACGCCCACTGCCACCGGTCACGACGATGGCGATCACCAGCCTGATGGGGACGGCACTGGTCTGCACGGCTGCATGGGTTTCGGGGCTCTGGGGGCTGACCCTTGCCTCGCTGGGCGGCATCGCGGGCGCGCTGCTGATCCTTGCGCTGGTCGCCCGGGCCCTGCGCAGGATCGCCCGTGCCGCCCGGCCCCTGGCACGCGGGCGCCCTGCCCTGCGCGCGGCATTCGCGGCGATTGGCGGGCCAGGCTCCGAGGCCGGTTCGGTCCTCCTCTCACTGGGCCTCGGTCTGTCGGTTCTGGCCGCCGTGGGCCAGGTTGACAGCGGGCTGCGCAACGCCATCAACCGCGATCTGCCGAAAACCGCGCCCGCCTATTTCGTGATCGACATCCAGCCCGACCAGATCGGCCCGTTCAAGGCGCTGCTGGCCAGGATGCCAGAGGTGAGCAAGGTCGAGGCCGTGCCAATGCTGCGCGGCGTGATCACCAGGATCAACGGCCAGAACGCGCGCAAGGTGGCGGGTGAGCATTGGGTGCTGCACGGCGACCGGGGCGTAACCTATTCCGCCGAGCCGCGTGAGACACTCACCGCCGGCACGTGGTGGCCCAAGGGGTATGACGGCCCGCCCCTGGCCAGTTTCTCGGCCAGGGAAGCGGCAGAGATCGGGCTGAAGCTCGGCGACGAGATCACCGTCAACATCCTCGGGCGTCCAATCACCGCCAGGATTGCTTCCTTCCGCGATGTGGATTTTTCGACCGGCGGGATCGGGTTCGTGCTGACGCTGGACCCTGCGGCCCTGCGCGGTGCACCCCATACTTGGCTTGCGACGATCCATGCGCCGCCAAACGCCGAAGCGCAGGTGATGCGCGACCTGGCCAGAACCTTCCCGAACCTCACCGCGATCCGGGTGCGCGACGCGATCGCACAGGTGACGGAGGCGTTGAATTCCATCGCGCGCGCGACCTCTCTGGCGGCCTCGGTCACGCTGCTGACCGGGATCCTTGTGCTGATCGGGGCGGCGGCGCGGGGTGAGGCGGCGCGCAACCGGGAGGCGGCGCTGCTGAAAACGCTGGGGGCCACGCGGGCCGAAATCCTTGGAAGCTTTGCCATCCGGTCCGCACTGATGGGCCTGGCGGCAGGCATGGTCGCCATCGTCTTCGGCGGTCTGACGGGCTGGGCCGTGGTCGATCTGGTGATGGGGGCGCGGTTCCGCTTTGCCCCGATCCCGGCCCTGATCATCGTCGCGGGCGGCATCGCGGCCACCTTGGGCGCGGGACTGATCTTTGCACTGCGTCCGCTCGCGGCAAAGCCCTCGGGCGTTTTGCGCGCGCCCGAGTGACCCTCAGCGCCAGTCGAAAAACCCCTCCCCCGCCTGCGACAACAGATCGCAGGCGAGATGTTCGCCCATCGCCGCCGCATCTGACATCGCACCACGGATTTCGCCCGCAATAGCCTCTGATCCATCGGGGCGCAGGATCTCGCCGCGCAGCCAGAGCCTGCCACCCTCGATCAGGCAAAGCCCGGCGATCGGTGTCTCGCAAGAGCCGTCCAGCGTCGCGAGAAAGACACGCTCGGCATTGAGGCGATATTCGGTCGGCATGTCATGGATCGGAGCCAGCAGCGCGCGCGCGCGCGCATCATCCGTTCGCCGTTCGATCCCGATCGCGCCCTGCGCCACGGCGGGCAGCATTTGCTCTGGCTCGATCGCGCAGCTGGCAAGCCCGGCCATGCCAAGACGGTTCAGCCCCGCCATGGCGAGGAAAGTCGCCGCCACCGCGCCTGCTTCGAGCTTCTTCAGGCGGGTCTGCACATTGCCACGAAATTCGACAAGCTCCAGATCGGGGCGCACATGACCAAGCTGGGCACGCCGCCGCAAGCTCGACGAGCCGACCCTGGCCCCTTCGGGCAGCGCCGCGATCCCGTCATGGGCGAGGCTGACAAAGGCATCGCGCGCATCTTCGCGCGGCAGGTAGCACTCAATCACCAGCCCCTCGGGCTGCACCGTCGGCACATCCTTCATCGAATGAACGGCCAGATCAATGCGGCCATCGATCATCGCCTCTTCAATCTCCCTGGTGAACAGGCCCTTGTTGCCGATCTCCTTGAGCGCCCTGTCGGCGGCGATCATCGCCCGGTCATCGCCCGTCGTTCTGATCACCACGATCTCGAATGCACTCTCGGGCAGGCCGTGGGCCGCCATCAGGCGCGTGCGGGTCTCGCAAGCCTGGGCCAGCGCCAGCGGCGAGCCGCGGGTGCCAATCCTGATCGGAGATTTCGCATCGGGCATCTGGATCATGGCACCGCAATATCCGCGACAGATGGACCGCGCAAGCGTCCTCATGCTTGACATGTCGTCACAGGTCGCGATGAAGGAGCGTTTCAAGGAGGCACGAGAATGACCGACAAGACGATCCTGCGGGCCTTGAAGGGCGACGTGCTGCCCACGCCGCCGGTCTGGATGATGCGGCAGGCAGGGCGCTACCTGCCTGAATATCGTGCCGCGCGCGCGCGGGCCGGGGATTTCCTGTCGCTGTGCTACACCCCCGAACTGGCCGCCGAGGTCACGCTGCAACCGATCCGCCGCTACGGGTTCGACGCGGCGATCCTGTTTGCCGATATCCTGCTGCTGCCCCAGGCTCTGGGAGCGGATCTGTGGTTCTCCAGCGGTGAAGGTCCGCGCCTGTCGCGCACGACGACCCCTGCCGAATGCGCCAGGCTCAAGGGCAAGGACGACATTCACGAGACACTGAACCCGATTTACGAAACCGTCGCCATCGTGTCGCGTGAATTGCCGCGCGAGACCACGCTGATCGGTTTTGCCGGCGCGCCGTGGACCGTGGCCACCTACATGATCGCCGGGCGCGGCACCAGGGATCAGGGTCCGGCCCACGCGCTGAAATCCGAAGATCGCGAAACATTTTCCACACTCATCGACCTGCTCACCGTCTCGACCATCGAATATCTGAGCAAGCAGGTCGAGGCCGGAGCCGAGGTTGTCAAGCTCTTCGATTCATGGGCGGGCAGCCTGACGGGGCAGGATTTCGAGGATTTCGCCGTCGCACCCACCCGCAAGATCATCGCCGGGATGAAGGCGCGGTTCCCCGGCCTGCCCGTCATCGCCTTCCCGCGCGAGGCGGGGAAAGGCTATATCGGTTTTCACGAAAAGACCGGTGCGGATTGTGTGGCCCTCGACAATTCGCTCACGCCTGAATGGGGTGCGACCCATGTGCAGGTTTCGGGCTGTGTGCAGGGCAATCTGGCGCCCGGCCACATGGCCACCGGCGGTCAGGCGCTGATCGACGAGACCCGCCATGTGGTCGCGGCTTTTCGTAACGGTGCGCATATCTTCAACCTCGGCCATGGCATCACCCCCGATGCCGATCCCGAAAATGTGGTGCTGATGATCGAGACAATCCGTAATGCCTGAGAGATGGCAGACGGTCTTTGACGCGAAACAGATCACCACCAGTCCCGGCACCACGCCACCCAAAGCGGCCAGACCAGGGCCTGCGGGTCGAAGGCCAAGGCGCTTTTCCATCCCGGGGCCGGGTGCCTTTGGCACGGATTGCAAAACCCGTTGATGTGGAAGATCGCCAGTTCAAACGATGGTTTGGCTCCGTTCGGAGTGTGCCGGGATCCAGGCGGAGATGGCTTCGACACCAAAGCGTATCGCGCGCATGGCTGCTCCCGGCCAACCCGATCTGCATGCCTTTGGGGATGATCGCGGCCGCGTCCGATCCCGAATCACGCACCGCGCGCAGCAGGATGCGCTTTTCATCGGCGCTCTCGGTGTCGTCATATCAGTCCAGGCGCAGCGCGCATGCCGAAGACTTCCAGCAAACGCGACCAATATCCTGGAGCGTGCAGGATTTCTGAACTTGCACCCAGCCGCCTGATCGCGCATGAAGGATCCGCGCGATCCCATAGCTCAACTGGATAGAGCAGCTGACTTCTAATCAGCAGGTTCGGGGTTCGAGTCCTCGTGGGATCGCCACCGCCGCGATTTTTTTATGTAAATCAATTCCGGTTGGACGTTCAGAAATCAGAGTTGGACATTTGTTGCCCCATGACGACTGTTGCCCCATGACGACGCGCCGCAAGTCCGCCGACTTGTCGTAATGTTCCGCCTCGGCCGCCGTCTCGTGCCCCAGGATCGCCATGCGCTGATCCTTCGTCGCACCATTCTCCCGAAACATCGCAGCCCGCAGCTTGCGCAGCCCGTGAGCGCTCTTGCGCGGATCCAGTCCAGTCCGCGTGCAAGTGCGTGAAAACCATTGTGATACGGCCCTGTGCGAGCGCGGCTGGCCCGATCGGGTCACGAGGAAGGCAATATGCGCCGGGGCGGTGCGCAGGCATACCTCAAGGTCTGCGTTCCACTCGAACCAGGCGGGCGCGTTCCGGGCGGACCACGGCACGGTCGCAATGCTCTTGGACTTTGACCGGGTATAGACCAGCCAGCCATCCTTGATATTGCCGCGCGTCATGGCGCAGGCGTCCACCATGGCCGCGCAAGAGCGATAGAGCAGCTCCATGCAAAGCCGTTGCGGTGTGTCGTGGGGCCAGTGCGCGCGGAATTTCTCAAGATCAAGCCTTGTCCACGCCAGATGTCCATCGGATTTCGGAGCCTTGCGCCGGGACACCTGTCTGGCCGGGTCAATGTCGATCGCGCCGCGCTCGATCAGCCAGGACATGAGTGCACGCCAGCATTTCAGGCAATTGTTCGCCGGGTTTGGTTTGTGTTTGGACAGGTCAATGCGGATATGCTTCGGCTCGATCTGCGGCACCTTGGCCGTGCCGTAATCGGCTTCGAGCTTTTCGTAAATACGCCTGCGATCGTCACGCGTGAGCGGCGCGAGCGACAGGAATTCCGCACTCGCCAGATAATCCCGGATCGCCCGGGACAACGAATCCGCATCTGCGCGCGCATGCGGCGATTGTTTCTGGCCGCGATCCCTCATCAACCCGGCGTGACGCATGATGAATTCGGGATGCGAGATCGGCAGGTCCGGCATGGCAATGCCGCGCTCGCCATGTGGCCGGAAATACCAGCGATCGTTTCCGCTCGGAAATCGGCCTGATCTGCTGAGGTATTTCAATCGGACACCCGTCCGAATATTGCGTCGCATTCGCTGCCTCCGGAGCCTTCATAAGGCAGCGAGTCGGCATATTCGTCAAGGTCGGATCGCTCGTAAAGGCGTTTTCCGTTCGCAACCTTTCTCGGCAAAGACAGGGTGCGCAGCTTGCTCGGGCTGATCCCGAGGTAATGCGCGGCCTCATGGCTGTCGAACAGGCGCGGCGCGAAATGTGGCTCATGTCTGCCCATCCGAGACTCCTTTCCGCTCACCCCTGCTCTCCCCTGCGCTTGCCCTGATACGCTCCATGATCCAGCGCACGACAGGGACGGCTTTCCAGGGCGCGGCGATCTCGGGCGCGCCAATGCCGGAGCAGAAGGTCGCGCCGATCGAGCCACCACGCCAGACGCAGACCGGACGATGGCTGCCCTGTCAGGTCCGCGACAAGCGCCGGGGCAACAGCTCCGGCCGGGTGATGATCTATGACGATGATCGGGGCGGGATCGCGTGGAATTGGGTGACGGGCGCGCGGCAGGTATTCCGGCTGGACGGTGCGGATGGCGCGGCCAGCCTGGCACAGGTCCGCGAGCAGAGGCAGCGCGCCCTGACACGTGCCCGTGAGGTGCGGACCCGGGACCGGGCCGAGGGTAATCCCCCCATTTTTAATGGGTTTCAGCCTTGGAATTCATGCGGCTGTTTTCAGTTTCCTGGCGGGTGTGATCCCGCTGATGGCCATGTTGGGCCTGTCGTTGTTGTCAGTCCAGAGCCATTGTGTGGCTTGATCCTGAGCCTCCTCTATCGTTTCAAAGATGTTTTGATCGAGCCCTTCGTGCCGCACCGTTCGATTGTAGCGCTCGATGCAGGCGTTTTGCCGGGGCTTTCCGGGCTGGATATATTCGATGGCGATGCCACGCCTCGACGCCCCTTGCATCAGCAAGCCCCTGACATGTTCGGGGCCCTTATCAACCCGAATGATTGCGGGCTTTCCGCGCCATTCGATGATCTGGTTCAGGCGGCGCACGACACGCCTGGCGGGGAGCGAGAACTGGCGGGGAGCGAGACGTCGACCTCGATCCCCCGCCCCTCGCGATTGAAGTCATCCAACACATTCAGCGTGCGGAAGCTGCGTCCATCTGCACGTTGATCTGCCATGACGTCCATTGACCCGGTCTGGTTCGGCGCCTCCGGCACAGCCAGCTCATCCGGCTTGGGCCGTTTCAGGCGCTTTTCGGGTTTGATCCGCAGGTTCAGGTCCAGCTCGCAATAGATGCGATAGACCCGCTTGTGGTTCCATTTGAAGCCTTTCACGGTACGCAGATACAAAAAACACAGGCCAAAACCCCACGACCGCAACCCCACGACCGCAACCCAACGACCGCCGATTGGCCGTCAGACGAACAAGCCAATCTGCAATTTCCGCATTCTCATCACTGAGCTTGCGCTCGTACCTGTAACAGGTCTCGCTGATCTGGAAGGTGTGGCAGGTCAACGCGATGCTGACCCGATGCTGACCCGATGCTGACCCGATGCTGACCCGATGCTGACCCGATGCTGACCCGATGTCTTTGAACAGCGTCTCAGGCCATCTCTTTGCGTTGAGACGGCCTTGACGCTTTTTTCCAAGCGCCTCCTTCAGCAGATCGTTCTGCATGCTCATCTCAGCATACAGGCGCTTGAGGCGGCGGGTCTCTTCCGCCATGGCCTTCAGCTCAGACATCATACGGGCATCCATATACTGGCATCCAGCCCTCCGAACCTGGCTCGCCACTTGTAAAAACGGGCGCTGCTCATTCCATGTTCGCGGCAAAGCTCTGAAACGGGCACGCCCTTCTCAGCTTGGCGCAGGAGCGCCATGATCTGAGAGACGCTGAATTTTGCGTTCTTCATCCGAATTCTCCTCGGTCATAGTGACGGAAAAATTCTACTTTTGAACACCTCTATCTTTCGGCGGGATTACACGGGGACCTCAGTGACAGGTCTGCCGAAGCGCGGTGCAGCGGTTCAGGACGGCTATGCGGATCCGGAGTTCAGCGCCCTGGCGGCCGAAGTCCGGCGCGTCGAGGTCCGGCGCCATGAGGCGTTGCCCCGGCAGCTTGACACGAATGCCGCTTCGTTTCGACGCGGCTTCGGCGATGATCTCCACTCCAGTTTCGCCAGAACGTCCAAGCCGATTACGCGTCGCATGGGCGCCTCCCTTGCCAGTGACAACAAGCGGGAGCCGCGGGCGACACGACAACGACGGATTCGCGCTCTCGGCGCAACCGGGCGAGTCGCAGAGGCGGCCAGCTACCAACACGAGCTTGCAGCTCATCGTATGCATCGGCCTGCCCGCACCTTCGTGCTCCCGGTGCCTCCGTCCCGGATGCTCGCAGCATACACCCTGATCGGAGAATCAGAGCCGAACTTCGGCACCGAGATCCTCATATCGGTTACAAACCCGATCGAAAGCGTCTTCGCCACCGTCCGCCACCGCACCGGCAAAACAAAAGGCTGCCTCAGCCGCAAAACCGGGCTGGCCATGGCGTGCAGGCGGATGATGTCGGCGCAGGAAAAATGGCGAAAGCTGGATGGTGCCAATCAGCTGCCCGAGATCTTCCAGGGGATTGTCTTCAAGGACGGCATCAAACAAGTTCAAACCGCCGCCTGATCACACCGTCACAAACTTTCGGGCATAGCTCTGAATGACGAGGTTCAGCTTGTACGCCGTACTCATAACCCATTCCATGGCAGGCTGTATCTTCTGGAATGTACGCTCTTCGGCTTCCACTGCTACTGCAATTCCCGCTACCAGTGTGCCCGGTCCGATCGCTGCCAGTGCTTGTTTCATCTCTTCTCACCTATAGTGGTCGACCCTCTGCTTCCTTCCATGGTAGTAATTCAGACAAGTCTGCCGCAGCAATGTTTGAACTTCTTGCCCGAACCGCAGGGGCAAGGATCGTTTCGGCCTGGATCGCCCCAGGTTGACGGATCGTTCCTGTCAAATCCCGGCAAAGCCGTTCCCGCCAAGGCCGGTTCCTTGCCCGGCACCTCTTGCGGCGGAACGGCCGGTGCCGCCATTCGGGCCTGCTCTTCGGCGGTCAGCGGGCGGATACGCGCAAGCTGTTGCGTCACGTCGGCCCGCAGCCCGTCGAGCATGATCTCGAACAGCTGGAAGCCCTCGGTCTTGAATTCCGACAGCGGATCCCGCTGCGCATAGCCACGAAAGTGAATCGTCTGGCGAAGCTGGTCGAGCGTCACCAGATGCTCGCGCCACTTGGCATCGATGATCTGCAGCAGAACCTGTTTTTCGATCATCTGCATCGTATCGGCCCCGAACGCCTCGGTTTTCCCGGTCATCAGCGTGTCGGCCGCCTGCTCGATGCGCTTGGCGATCTCATCCTGATCGACCCCCTCTTCTTCGGCCCAGTCCGCAATCGGCAGTTCGATATTCAGCCGTTCAGCCAGCGCGTCGTGCATCCCCTGAACGTCCCATTGATCGGCATAGGTATTGGGCGGCAGATGGCGATCGACAAGATCCTCGATCACCTGGACGCGCATGTCGCGGGTGATCTCCCCGACCTCTTCGCTTTCCATGATCTCGCGACGCTGGGCGAAGACCGCCTTGCGCTGGTCGTTCATCACATCGTCGAATTTCAGCAACTGCTTGCGGATGTCGAAGTTGCGCCCTTCGACCTTGGCCTGCGCGCGTTCGAGCGACTTGTTCACCCAAGGGTGGATGATCGCCTCGCCCTCCTTCATGCCCAGCCTGGACAGAACGCTGTCGAGCCTGTCCGACCCGAAGATACGCATCAGGTCGTCTTCGAGCGACAAAAAGAAGAGCGAGCGGCCCGGATCCCCCTGACGGCCCGAACGGCCGCGCAACTGGTTGTCGATGCGACGGCTTTCGTGGCGCTCGGTTGCCAGAACGAACAGACCGCCCGCCGCCAGCACTTTCTGCTTTTCCTCGGCCGTGGCAGCTTCCATCTGTTTGCGAACCTCTTCGGGATCTGCATCGGGACTGGCACCCAACGCGTCCTGCACCCGCATTTCCATGTTGCCGCCAAGCTGAATATCGGTGCCGCGACCGGCCATGTTGGTGGCGATGGTCACCGCGCCCGGACGCCCGGCCTCGGCCACGATATGGGCTTCCTGTTCGTGCTGGCGGGCGTTGAGCACATTGTGCCGGATCCCCGCCTTGGTCAGCATCCCGGACAACATCTCGGACTTTTCGATCGAGGTCGTCCCGACCAAGACAGGCTGCCCCTTCTCATGGGCTTGCCTGATCGCCTCGATCACGGCACCGTATTTCTCGTTTGCGGTGCGATAGACGCGATCATGCTCGTCCTCGCGCGCGATCGGTCGGTTGGTCGGGATCTCGACCACACCAAGATTGTAGATCTCGGCAAATTCGTCGGCTTCGGTGGCCGCGGTTCCGGTCATGCCACCCAGCTTTTGATAGAGCCGGAAATAGTTCTGGAAAGTCACCGACGCCAGCGTCACGTTCTCGGGCTGGATATCGACGCCCTCCTTGGCCTCGATCGCCTGGTGCAGCCCCTCGGACAGGCGCCGCCCCTTCATCATCCGGCCGGTGAATTCGTCGATCAGGACGATTTCACCCGCCGAGACCACATAGTTCTGATCCTTGAAGAACAGCTTGTGAGCCCGCAGCGCCTGATTGACATGGTGAACGATGGTCGTGCTTTCGGGATCGTAGAGCGACTGCTCCTCGGGCAGGACGCCCCCTTCGTGCAGGATCTTCTCCAGATATTCATTGCCTTCCTCGGTGAAGGTCGCCGTGCGCTGCTTCTCGTCGATCGTGTAGTGCGCCTCGGAGAGTTGCGGGATGAACCTGTCGAGTGTGATATACATTTCCGAGCGGTCATTCGACGGGCCGGAAATGATCAGCGGCGTGCGCGCCTCGTCGATCAGGATCGAATCCACCTCGTCAACGATTGCGAAGGCATGACCGCGCTGCATCATCTGCGCGACCGAACCCTTCATGTTGTCACGCAGGTAATCGAAGCCCAGCTCGTTGTTCGTCGCGTAGGTGATGTCCGCGTCATAGGCGGCTTTCTTGTCCGGCTCGGGCTGGAACGGCACGACGACGCCACAGGAAAGACCCAACGCATTATAGACCTTGCCCATCCATTCCGCGTCGCGGCGTGCAAGATAATCGTTCACGGTCACGACATGCACGCCCTTTCCCGCCAGCGCGTTCAGATAGGCCGGGAAGGTCGCGACGAGAGTCTTGCCCTCGCCCGTCTTCATCTCGGCGATATTGCCCTGATGCAGGAAGATCCCGCCGATCAGTTGCACATCGAACGCCCGCAAGCCGAGCGCGCGCCTGGCCGCCTCACGGCAATTCGCAAAGGCTTCGGGCAGGATCGCGTCGAGGCTCTCGCCTTCCTGCTGCACCCGGCGCTGGAATGCGTGTGTCCTGTCGATCAATTCCGCATCGCTGAGCGTCTCGAACTCGGGCTCAAGCGCGTTGATCCTGGCCACAAGCGGGCGTGCCGACCTGACCTTGCGGTCATTCGACGTGCCAAAGACCTTCCTTGCGAGTGTTCCGATACCGAGCATGTCTTCTCCGCGGATTCCTGACCAGATCGCCTGACCAGATCGTGTCGTGTTGCGTCTTGTCGTCCCTCGTTCAACCGTCTAGAAACACGATGAAACAGGGTTGGAACGCCACTTGCAGACCCTTGGCGATGTAAGGGGCGACCGTCACAGTGTCAACGCCGCCGGGAGCTGCGGCCAGATGGGAGTGGCATGGATGCCGAAATTGACGAAATTCCTCACAACCGCAGCAATCTGTGCCGTGATGGCCGGGGAGGGGACATGGGCCGATACGGCTACCACCGCAGCCAGAAATGCAGCCGACCCCGCAGCCACCCCCGCAGCCGACGACAGCGCCAGGGCGGCAGCGCCTGCAAAGCCGCGCAGGAACCTGACGGCGGACACGGTTGTCGCCACGGTGAACGGCCAGGACATCACGCTTGGACAGATGATCACCGTCCGTGACAGCCTGCCCGCACAATACCGGTCGCTGCCCGATGACAAGCTGTTCGACGGTATCCTGCAGCAACTGATCCAGCAGACCGCGCTGGCTCAGGTTGGCGAGAAGCGCATGACCCATGCCGATGAGATCGCTCTGGAAGTGCAGCGCCGGGCCTACCTGGCCGGGTCCTTGCTGAACTACACTGCGGACAAGTCGGTCACGGATGGGGCCATACGGAAAACCTATGACGAGAAATACGCCCATGCCGAGCCGACCAGGCAATATCACGCGGCCCATATCCTTGTGAAAACCAGGCAGGAAGCCGACAGGATCCGGAAAGAGATCGATGGCGGCGCGGACTTCGCCACCGAGGCGAAGACATATTCGCAAGACGGCTCCAAGGCCAATGGCGGCGATCTGGGCTGGTTCAAGCTTGACGCGATGGTGAAACCCTTTGGCGATGCCGTGGCCGGCATGAAGGATGGCGAAATCGCGGGCCCCATTCAGACCCAGTATGGCTGGCACATCATCAAGCTGATGGGCACCAGGATGGTCGATGTGCCCAAGCTGGCCGACATCAGGGACCAGCTCACCGGTGATATTCGTCAGGAAGCTGTCGAAAAGCGGATCAGGGATGTTGTGGACAACGCGAAAATCGACAAGATGACCGACGGGATCGATCCTTCGGTGCTGAAGGACCAAAAGATCCTGGGCAACTGATCGGATCGGGCACCATGGGCAAGAAATACGGCGAGCAAGACGCGAATCTGAAGGCGAAGGTCAAGAAGCTCCGCAACAAGGTCAAGGCGTTGAGAGCACAGATCGAGGCACCCCAACCCGCCCCTGTCAAAACCGGGGCGGTGCCCGTCTCTCCCCCCGTCTCTCCATTGGCCCCGGATGGCTTTCCGGATCTTCCGGCAATCGCGGGCGTCGAATTTGCAACCGCTGCGGCCGGGATCAGATATACGGGCCGCACCGATGTGATGCTGGCCCGTCTGGCGCCCGGCACCACGTTGGCCGGGGCCTTCACCCTCTCATCGACCCGTGCCGCCTGTGTGCACGACTGCCAGACCAAACTGAAAATGCGCGTCCCGAAGGATACGGGCGCGGCCATCATCGTCAATTCCGGCAACGCGAACGCCTTCACCGGCAAAAACGGGCAAGAGGCGGTGGAGATGGTCACCGGGGCGGTGGCCGGGGCGCTCGATATTCCGGCAAGTCGGGTCTTTTCATCCTCGACCGGCGTGATCGGAGAGCCCCTGCCCTACGACCGGATTGTCACGGCCGTGGACACCCTGAAGACCGGGTTGAACGTTGACGGAATCGCGAAAGCCGCCCGCGCGATCATGACGACCGACACCTATCCCAAAGGCGCCAGCGCCGAGATCGAGGGCACCGGTGGCAAGATCAGGATCGCCGGGATCGCCAAGGGGGCCGGGATGATCGCGCCCAACATGGCGACGATGCTTGTCTATCTCTTCACCGATGCCCGGATCACGGCAAACCGGTTGCAACGCATGGTCTCCAGGCAGGTGGATGATACGTTCAACGCGATCACCGTTGATAGCGATACCTCCACTTCGGATGCGCTGATCATCGCCGCCACGGGGCAATCGCCTGCCGAAGAAATCACCGACATGCGCTCCGCTGTCGGGCGCACATTCGAGGCTGCGCTGCGTGCCGTGATGATGGATCTTGCCCATCAGGTGGTGAAGGACGGTGAGGGTGCCACGAAATTCGTCGAGATCCGCGTCACCCGTGCCGCCACTCCTGAGGATGCGCACAAGATCGCGATGTCGGTCGCGAACTCTCCTCTGGTGAAAACGGCAATCGCAGGCGAGGATGCGAACTGGGGCCGTGTCGTTGCGGCCGTTGGCAAATCCGGCGCGCTGGCCGATCGTGACAAGCTGACCATCTCTTTCGGCGACATGGTTCTGGCCCGGAAGGGGTGGCGGGCGCCCGATTTTTCCGAAGATGCCGCCAGCGCCTACATGAAGAATCAGGAACTGGTGATCGGCGTTGACCTGGGCCTTGGCCGGGCGTCGAAATCGGTCTGGACCTGCGATCTGACCCGCCGCTACATCGACATCAATGCGGATTACCGGTCTTGAAGCTGCTGCTCGTCTCCGCTGCGGCCCTGATCGACCCCGAGGGGCGGATTTTGCTTGCGCAGCGCCCCGAAGCGAAGTCGATGGCCGGGCTTTGGGAATTTCCGGGCGGCAAGGTTGAACCCGGTGAGACACCCGAAGCTTGCCTGATCCGTGAATTACACGAAGAACTGGGGATCGACATCTGGCAAAGCTGCCTCGCGCCGCTGACCTTCGCCTCGCATCATTACGAGGATTTCCACCTGCTGATGCCGCTCTTTGCCTGCCGAAAATGGGATGGAGTCGTCCGTTCCCGCGAAGGGCAGAAACTGGCCTGGGTGCGCGCAGGGGATCTGTGCGACTACCCAATGCCGCCTGCAGATGAGCCCCTGATTCCGACCCTTCGCGACTGGCTCTGACCTCTTTTGGACAAATACAGATCGCATGCAATCGACCTGCCTGCGGCAAGATTGTGTTATCTTCATTAGTAATTCGGAAACAACATGGCTCTATTGCATACCGGAATCATGGGAGCTTTTGTGATGCTGAGAACAATTCTGATCGGTAGCTGCGTCTCGATTCAAGGCGTGTTCGTGCGTCAGTTGGGTTGTGGTCGCATCATCGTGCGCGTCGGGGACAATCTGTTTGCGGGTCGTCCGGTCACCGCCTGAAACGCGCGAGATATGGCAGTCGGTCTTTGCGCAGACCATCCGTTCAGACTGGTATCGTGGCCTGCTGCCGGAGAAATAGCTGAGAGTTGGTGATGGCCCCTGAGGGGCGGCATACTCAGTTTTCTGACCTGCCCCAATTTTCAGGGCCACTCGTAAATCGCGTTTGCTCTTCATTTGTGTGCCATCATTGGGCGGCGTGAGCAATGGGCGCGGGCGCGGAGCCCTCAGAGAGCTCAAGCGGCTGCGCCCATTGCGTTTTGTTGAAGGGTCGCGCTGCCGCGAACGCTTCGGGGGTTTGATATTTCAAGCTGCTGTGGGGGCGTTCTGTGGTGTAGATCCTCCGGTTTTCGATGATGTCCCGCGCCTCTCCGAGGCTTGTGCACCAGTGCCGGTTCAGACACTCATCCCGGAACCGGCCATTGAAACTTTCGATGTACGCGTTCCGGGTCGGCTTGCCCGGATCGATGAAATACAGCTGCACACCGTGGTCATCGGCCCGGGCATCAAGGGCGCGACCTCGCAGTTCGGGTCCGGTATCGACGACCAGACTGTCCGGGTATCCGCGTTCCCGTGCAACCCGCTGCAGCCTTTCCACGACCCGCTCACCGGGCCGTGAAAAACGGGCCGTGAAAAATCCCCCTCGATGGCCGGGCACTCGCGAGTACAATCCTCTTTGAGGTTGGCCGTCCGGAACTTGCGCCCGTTGGCCAATGCGTCACTGGTGACATCCGGTGACCACCCCTGATTGGCCGCAATCGGGCGACCGGCCACCTTCACGGCCCTCCCCGGGGATCTTCTTGCGCCTAGTTTGGCGCAGCCACAGCCGTTCTTCGCGGTCTATCCACTCGACGACCTTGACGTTCACCTTGAAGCCCTCGCGCACCAGCCTGGCGTGGAGCATGCGGCAGCCATACCTCCTGTGCTTGTCCGACAGTGTGATCAGACGTTCCCGAAGCCGCGCGTGGCGATCCGGGCGCGGCCTGATAGCTCAGACTCGATCTGGATATTCCGGCCAGCCTGCACGCCCGCCGCTGCGTGAATTGATGATCGCGCATCAAGGTCGATACCGCATCCCGGCGAGCGGCAGGCGTTATGAGTTTTTTGCCGGAAGGCCCTTCAACCCGGCAGTGTCGAGCATGGCGTCGGCCAGGAGCCGCTTCAGGTCCGGGGTCTCAGCCTCCAGATCCTTCAACCGGCGCAGCTCTGACATAGTCATGCCGCCATGCCTGGCTTTCCACTTGTACAGCGGAGCGTCTGACATGCCGTACGTGCGGCAGAGCTCCGAAACCTTCGCACCGGCCGCATACGCCTGCAAAAT
Source organism: Thioclava sp. (assembly GCA_965277135.1). Classification (GTDB taxonomy): domain Bacteria; phylum Pseudomonadota; class Alphaproteobacteria; order Rhodobacterales; family Rhodobacteraceae; genus Thioclava. The sequence goes on from CBDIBW010000005.1 coordinate 16,025, forward strand.
CCCGACGATCTGGTCCTCGGTAAATCGTGACTTGCGCAGTCTTCGTTCTCCTCGTCGATTGGAACGTTACAAGAACAAACACTCATTTTGAATGGACCCAAATCTTGCGGGCAGGTCATTTCCAATGAGACAACGCCCGGAGGACATGCACGGGTCGTCCGCCACGGTCATTTGCCTGAGCGCGAGATCATGACGGGCGTCGGCCCGATCCCCGTGAAGGTGCCGCGCGTGCGGGATCGCGGGGCGCAGGTCGAGAAGGTGCGGTTCACGTCGTCGATCCTGCCGCCGTATTTGCGCAAGGCCAGATCCGTTGAGGAATTGCTGCCCTGGCTATACCTCAAAGGCCTTTCCACGGGCGATTTTCAGGACGCGCTGGCCGCGCTGCTCGGGCCGAACGCGGCGGGGCTGTCATCCACCACGATTTCGCGGCTCAAAGCGGATTGGTGGGAGGATTATGAACGCTGGAAAAAACGCGATCTCAGCACCCGGCGCATCGTCCATGTCCGGGCAGATGGCGTGTATTTTCAGCCCAGGATGGAGGAAAAACAATGTGTTCTGGTACTGATCGGCGCGGATGAATGGGGCCGCAAGGAAATATTGGGCCTGACCGACGGCGACCGCGAAAGCACCCGAAACTGGCGGGAGCTGCTGCTTGACCTGAAGCGGCGCGGCCTCAATCACGCGCCTGATCTGGCCATCGGCGACGGCGCGCTTGGGTTCTGGGCCGCGTTACGTGTAGCGGATTGCATTTATCCGGCGCTCGGATTGCAAACATCGTGATTTTTCGCTCGAATTAACTGCGACTATCTGGGGTTCCAAACTCACATTATTTGCGAATGAGATCCGATTACGTGCGACGCGATTGCAATCATCCACCTCGGATCACATTAGAGCCTGACCGAAAACCAAGTTGAATGATTTCAGTCTTTTGTGATTCATCCGCGTTGCCAGACCTGGAGGAGCCAGACTTGGAGGAAATCATGGCTTGGACTGAAATCACTCGCCCTGACCATGACCGGCGCGGGCTGCGTTATGCAAGTGATGCGACCGATGCAGAGTGGCGTTTGATCGCGCCATGTCTGGAGCCGCGCAGCAATGTCGCTCGCCCGCGCAAGGTCGATATCCGGGATGTCCGGGACGCGATCCAGTATATCGCGGCATCGGGCTGCCCTTGGCGGTGGCTGCCGACGCATTTCCCGCCCGTTTCAACGGTGCAGCATCATTTCTACCGATTTCGGGACGAAGGTGTATCTGACCGGATCAATGACGCGCTCGCAATGGCATGGCGCGTTGTCGCCGGGCGCGACGCCACGCCGACCGCCGGGATCATCGACAGCCAATCCGTCAAGACAACCGAAGGCGGTGGACCGCGTGGCTATGATGCGGGCAAGAGAACAAAGGGCACAAAGCGCCACATCGTGACCGAAACCGAAGGAAATTTGCCGGGGTTGGTCACCCATACCGCCGATATACAGGACCGCGACGGTGCGAAGGACGTCATCGAAATGGCGCTCGAAACTTATCCAACGCTCGCGCATATCTTCGCAGATGGCGGATACTCCGGGGACAAGCTGCGCGACACTATGGCCGACATCGAAGACCCAGAAATCGAGAGCGTGAAGAGGCCACCGGGCGTAACTGGCTGCGTCGTCATCGCGCGACGATGGGTGCTGGAAAGACCATTCGCCCGGCTCGGCAGATGCCGACCACTTGCAAAGGATTGCGAGCGCTCCATCGCCTCCGCAAGACGCTCATCGCAGCCATCCGAAGATCAAGCTGCCATATCGCAAAAAAACCGATCAGAAATTATGAAGCAGACTCTTAGGGTCTGTGGACATTTAGGATTTTCATTTGGCGTGATTTCTGCTTCAAGCATCCAAAATGGAGGTTTGAACCCGCCTTATTCGTCCAATTCTTCTGGGAAAGTTGCGTGCGCCTGAAAGCGCTGTAGATTCAGTCTTCTAGACAAGGATCAACGGCAGCATCGGACGCACGCATGGGTGAAACGCTATCGCTGGTGGCGCCCCGGTTCAATCGCTCTCTTCGGATCGAGAGCCGGGCAGAGCGGCTGACCGGAGATCCCGGGGCAATCCTTCTGCGCGAGGTGCTCGAAAACAGCGGCATCGTGGGCTGGATGACCGATCGTCTGAGCGATCCGCGGCGGCCGCAGGATGTCACGCATGATCTGGCCTCGCTCCTGCGCACCACGATCCTGCTGGCCGCCCAGGGATGGCGCGATCATGACGATGCCGATGCGCTGCGGCACGACCCGGCCTTCCGACTGGCGGTGAGTTCGGCAGCCGGGATGACGCCGCTCGGCGGTCCGGGGCTGGCGTCCCAACCCACGCTCTCGCGCTTCACGGCGATGATGGCGGCGCCGGACAATCTGAAGGTCCTGCGCGAAGCGGTCCTGGAATTGGCCGGCCGGGGCGTTCAGGCACAGAATGCCGGCAAGCGCTTGCCGAAGGTGACGCTGGACGTGGACAGCCTGCCGATCGAGGTTCATGGTCACCAGCCGAAGGCGGAGTGGAATGGCCATTACAATGCGCGCATCTATCATCCGCTCATCACCTCGATCGCCGAGACCGGCGACATGCTGGATGCACGGCTGAGAGCGGGCAATGTCGGTACCGCGGAGGGCGCGCTTGACGTGATCCTCGACGTGGTCGACCGGGCGCAGGCCAGCCTCTGCGAGGTCGCCATGCTGCGCATCGATGCGGGCTTCCCCTCGGCCACCTTGCTGGCGGGGCTGGAGGCGCGCGGCATCGACTATGTCTCGCGGCTGCGCGCCAACCCGGCGCTGGACCGCGAGGCCGCGCCTCACATGACGCGCCCGCCCGGGCGGCGTCCGATCAAGCCGCGGATGTGGCTGCACGAACTGCGCTACCAGGCCGAGACCTGGGACAAGGAGCGCCGCGTGATCCTGGTGGTCAAGGAGCGCGAGGACGACCTTCTGCTCGACCGCTTCTTCCTCGTCACCTCGCTGACGCTGGCAGAGATGAGCCGGGAGGACATCCTCGAGCATTACCGCGCAAGGGGCACCGCCGAGGGCCATATGGGCGAGCTGAAAGACGTGCTCGCCCCGGCGCTGTCCTCGACGAACCGGCCGAAATCTCACTGGCGGGGGCGGGGCACGCAAACCGCGACGCCCGGCGTCGATGCCTTCGCGTGCAATGAGGTTCGGCTCCTGATCTCTCTTCTCGCCTATGAGCTGATGCACATCGCCCGCCGCGCCATGGCGGCTGCCACCGGCACCGGCTGGAGCCTGCGCCGCCTGCGCGAACGCGTGCTGCGCGCCGGCGCCCGGCTGATCCTGTCCGGCCGCCGTATCACGCTCGCATTGTCTGCCGCCGCCGCACCGTTCTGGGCAGTCCTCTGGCCAAGGCTCGCCGCCCTGCACTGGTCCGGTCCCTGAACCGGACCGGCTCCAGCCCGACATGACCGCCCGCCGGATCCTCCGGCGAACGAGCCCGCATGGACGGCGATTGCAAAAAATACCCGCCCCGGAGGCGCATCGCCATCGAAACACAAGCCAGAGGCGATCATCCTCCCGCCCAGCCAGGCGCCGGGCCTTCAGGACGTACTCGAACCGCCCGAAAGCAGCACCTTGGCGCCAAGGTCAGCCGGCCGGTGAATATTGCGGGTTGAATGAACGAGCAGCGCTTTGTGGTGTCGGATGCCTTGTGGCAACGGCTTGAGCCACATCTTCCTGGCAAGGTCAGTGATGCCGGAGCACCGGCAAAGGACAATCGCCTGTTTTTGGAAGCGGTTTTCTGGCGGGTACGCACCGGGTCGCCATGGCGTGATCTCCCACCCGCCTTTGGCCATTGGAACAGCCAGTTCCGGCGATTTCGTCGGTGGGCCAAGTCGGGCATGTTTGAGGGTCTTTTCAAAGCTATGAGCGGTGACCCCGACCTCGAATATGCGCTCATTGACGGCACCATCGTTCAGGTTCACCAGAAGGCAACCGGCGCAAAAGGGGGTCTCAGGCTCAGGCCATCGGGCGCTCGCGCGGTGGGTTGACGACAAAAATCGTGGCATTGGTGGATGCACTCGGCCATCTGATGCGCTTTTTGCTGCTCCCGGGACAAGCGCATGACATGAAGGGTGTCGCGCCGTGGATCAAAGGCGTTTCTTTTGATGCGTTGCTCGCGGACAAGGCGTTTGATGCGGATTGGTTGTTGGAAGACCTCGACGAGCGCGGTGCAACCGCCGTGATCCCGCCCAAAGCCAATCGCAAAATCCAGCGCGAATATGACGTGGAGGTCTACAAGTGGCGGCATCTGGTGGAAAACTACTTTGCAAAAATCAAAGAGTTCAGAGCGATAGCCACAAGATACGATAAAACCGATTGCAGTGACGCAGCAAGTTGGTGCCTCGTAGCAGCCCTCATCGCCTCAAAATAATTGTCCACAGACCCTAAAACCATCACTTAACAAAATTTCCGTGTGAATTTCTTATGACGTTACGTTAAAATCTGTAGAGAAATGGCCACGGGGCCAAAATCTACGGCTACAGTCGCGCTTGTGCAGTTCAGGAAATTCAAGCCGGATGTCGCGCGACGATCGCCCCCGACAACCGCCCCTTGACTTCGGGTTTGCCCCATGAGATCAGGTCCACGTTCGATCCCGGCTTGGCCGAGGGTATTGAAGCGGCGGGTCACGAGGGCGATAAGCAGGTGAATTTCGTCGCTCTGACGGGCGGGGGGTCGTGCGGCGATATTCGCAACGGGGATCCTTCCGGCACCGGGTTTCGCAACAACGCCGGTCAAACCACAAAAATCCATGAAACGCGCCTGCGCCAATCAGCATGTATCAGGTCTGTCGGCCAACATATCAGGATCAGACCCGGCGGGATGGAGGCCCACCGCCGTGATGATCGCGGTGAAGCAGCCACATTATCGCGACCCGAACCAACCCCCGTTTTGCGATTGACATGGCCCACGGCATTTCCGAATATGATCCCACGTCAGGGGAGTCCCGCCAAAGGGGACTGAGAGGCTGACAGGGGGAACCTGACAAGGAGAACCCGGTGATGCGACCCTTTGAACCTGACCCAGTTGATGCTGGCGTAGGAAGACCGAAAGGCTTGTCCGCAATCCTCCAGTCGTGAGGATCTGTGATCATGAGGGCGGTTCTTTCGGGGCGCTGATGGCCCTGTTGTGCGCAAGCCTGTATGGGGGTCGTCTGCTCCCTTTGCGCCGGGTTTCAGATGGGTCTCATCGCAAGAGGAGACCAGCATGAAAGACACGCTCCCGACGATCACCACCGGCCCACTGCCTGCCACCCGCAAGATCCATGTCCCGGGCGAACAGCATGACATTCGCGTGCCGTTGTGCGAGATTGCGATCTCGAACGAGGCGCCACTGACGGTTTATGACAGTTCGGGCCCCTATACCGACCCGGGCGCGCGGATCGACATCGCCAGGGGTCTGCCCGAAATCCGGGGCGGCTGGCTTGCCGCGCGCGGCGAGGTGGAGGCGCATGAGGGCCGCGCGGTCACCGATGCCGATAACGGATTTGCCAGCGGCAAGCGGCTGGTTGCCCCCTTCCCTGTCCCGCATACGATCTTGCGCGCTCGCGAAGGCCGGGCGGTCACGCAGCTCGCATATGCGCGCGCCGGCATCATCACCCCCGAAATGGAATTTGTCGCGCTGCGCGAAAACGAGGGCCGCCGCGCCACCGTGCCGCTTGATGGCGCGCCGCGTGACGGCGATCCGATGGGGGCCGCCCTGCCCGATCTGGTCACGCCCGAGTTCGTGCGTCAGGAAGTTGCGGCGGGTCGCGCCATCATCCCCGCGAACATCAACCACCGCGAGCTGGAGCCGATGGTCATCGGGCGCAACTTCAAGGTGAAGATCAACGCCAATATCGGCAATTCGGCTGTGACCTCCTCGATGGCGGAAGAAGTCGAAAAGATGGTCTGGGCGATCCGCTGGGGGGCCGATACGGTCATGGACCTCTCGACCGGGCGCAATATCCACAACATCCGCGACTGGATCATCCGCAATTCGCCGGTCCCGATCGGAACCGTGCCGCTTTACCAGGCGCTCGAAAAGGTGGGCGGCGTGGCCGAGGATCTGACCTGGGAAATTTTCCGCGACACGCTGATCGAACAGGCCGAACAGGGTGTCGATTACTTTACCATCCATGCCGGGGTGCGGCTGCACATGATCCCGATGACCGCGAAACGGGTTACGGGGATCGTTTCGCGCGGAGGCTCGATCATGGCGAAATGGTGCCTGCATCATCACCGCGAGAGTTTTCTGCATGAGCATTTCGAAGAGATCTGCGACATCTGCCGCCGCCATGACGTGAGCTTCAGCCTGGGTGACGGGCTGCGCCCCGGCTCGATTGCCGACGCCAATGACGCGGCGCAATTTGCCGAACTGCGCGCACTCGGGGATCTGACCCGGATCGCCTGGGCCAGGGATTGCCAGGTGATGATCGAAGGACCGGGCCATGTGCCGATGCACAAGATCAAGGCCAATATGGACGAGCAGCTCAAACACTGCCACGAGGCCCCCTTCTACACGCTCGGCCCCCTGACCACCGATATTGCACCGGGCTATGATCACATCACCAGCGCCATCGGGGCGGCGATGATCGGTTGGTTTGGCACGGCGATGCTGTGCTACGTCACGCCCAGGGAACATCTGGGACTGCCCGACCGCGACGACGTGAAAACCGGCGTGATCACCTACAAGCTTGCCGCCCATGCCGCCGATCTGGCCAAGGGCCATCCGGGCGCGCAACGCCGCGACGATGCGCTCAGCCGGGCGCGGTTCGAATTCCGCTGGGAGGATCAGTTCAACCTCGGCCTCGACCCGGAGACCGCGCGCGCAATGCACGATGAAACCATGCCTGCCGAAGCCCACAAGGTCGCGCATTTCTGTTCGATGTGTGGCCCGAAATTCTGTTCGATGCAGATCAGCCACGACATCCGCGCCGAAGCCGAAAAGCGCGACGGCATGGCACGAATGGCCGAAAAATTCCGCGCGGGCGGGGATCTGTATGTTCCCGCCGAACCAGCCGAACCCGTGCAATGATCTCGGTTCTGGGAAGCGGGGTGGCGGGGCTGTGCGCTGTCACCGAACTGGCCGCACATGGGCACCAGGTCGAGCTGATCGTGCCCGCCAATGCGCCCGATCCCGCCTCGCGTTATGCGGGCGGGATGCTGGCCCCCTTTTGCGAAGGGGAGGCTGCGCCCGAAGAAATCGTACTCGAAGGGCAGGCCGCGATCGGCTGGTGGCAGCGCCATGCCAGCAGTTTCGTGCAGCGCGGCACGCTGGTCGTGGCACCGCCGCGCGACCGGTCGGAACTTGACCGGTTCGCCCGCGCCACGCGCGCGCGTGACTGGGTTGATCCGGGCGATCTGGAACCGGATCTGGCAGGCCGGTTCGCGCGTGGGCTGTTTTTCGCGTCCGAGGCCCATCTCGACCCGGTGCACGCGATGGATGAGCTTCGCAGCGCGCTGATCGCACACGGGATCGCAATCCATTCGGGGCCACCCTCCGGCCGGATCGTCGACTGCCGTGGCCTGACCGCGCGCGACCGGTGCCCGACCCTGCGCGCCGTGCGCGGCGAGATGCTGGAACTGCGTGCGCCGGATGTCACGCTCACCCGTCCGGTGCGCCTGCTGCATCCGCGCTTTGCCTGCTACATCGTCCCGCGCGCCGCAGGGCGCTACATGATCGGCGCGACGATGGTCGAGAGTGACCGGACCGGGCCGATCACCGCGCGCGCCGCGATGGAACTGCTCTCGGCCGCCTGGACGCTGCATCCGGGCTTTTCCGAGGCGCAGATCCTGATGACCGGCGCGGGGTTGCGCCCGGCCTATCCCGACAACATTCCCACCCTCGCGACACAGGGCGATCGCATCCACCTCAATGGCCTCTATCGGCATGGCTTCCTGATGGCGCCGGTGCTGGCCATGAAACTTGCCGCGCAACTTGGAAAGGAACGTTCCCATGCGCATTGATCTCAATGGCGCGCCGGTCGAAACCGGTGCACAGACGCTTGCCGATCTGATTGCCGAGCGCGGATTTGCCGCCGACTGCGTGGCAACGGCACTGGACGGTCGGTTCATCCCGCGCGAGGCGCGCACCGCGACCGCCTTGCACCTTGGCGCGAATGTCGAGGTTCTGGCGCCAATGCAGGGGGGCTGAGCGATGTTCTACGGTGTGGATCTGACATCGCGCCTGATGCTGGGCACGGCACAATATCCCTCGCCCGCCGTATTGCGCGCGGCGATCACCGCCTCGGGAACCGGGGTCATCACCCTGTCGCTGCGCCGCGAGGGCACAGGCGGCGGCGCGTTTCGCGAGATCGTGCAACAGAGTGGCTGCCATATCCTGCCCAACACCGCCGGATGCCACAGCGTGCGCGAGGCGGTGACCACCGCACAGATGGCACGCGAACTGTTCGGCACCGACTGGATCAAGCTGGAGGTGATCGGCCATGCCGACACGCTGCAACCCGATCCCTTCGCACTGGTCGAGGCGGCGCGCATCCTGTGTGCCGAAGGGTTCGCGGTCTTTCCCTACACGACCGAGGATCTGGTGGTGGGCGAGAAGCTGATCGAGGCGGGATGCCAGGTGCTGATGCCCTGGGGTGCGCCGATCGGTTCGGGGCAGGGGCTGCGCAATCTCGACGGTCTGCGCGCGATGCGGGCGCATTTCCCGGATGTGCCGCTTGTGGTCGATGCCGGGATCGGCGCGCCCAGCCAGGCCGCGCAGGCGATGGAGATGGGTCTTGACGCGGTGCTGCTGAACACGGCGGTCGCGAAGGCCACCGATCCGGTTGGCATGGCGCGCGCCTTTGGTCAGGCGGTGGCGGCAGGGCGTGCGGCCCATTCGGCCGGTCTGATGCCACGCCGGGACATGGCTGTCGCCTCCACCCCCGATCTTCGGAATGGCGGAACTGATCTGATGCGCCTCGATCCCTTTTACCTGATCGTCGGTCATGTGGCGCGGCTGGAACTTCTGGTGCCGCAAGGCGTCCGGCTGGTGCAACTGCGCCTCAAGGATCTGCCCGAGCCGGAGTTGCGCCGCCAGATCGCGCGCGCGCGTGACATCTGCGCGGTGCATCGCGCGCAACTGGTGGTGAATGATCACTGGAGGCTGGCGCTGGATCTGAACTGCCGCGTCGTCCATCTGGGGCAGGAGGACATGGACAGTGCCGATTTCGCCGCGCTGAACCGGGCCGGGATACGGTATGGCCTGTCCACCCATGACGAGGCCGAACTGGAACGCGCCCTGTCCCATGATCCGGCCTATGTGGCCCTGGGGCCGGTCTGGCCGACCCTGCTGAAAAAGATGAAATGGGGGCCGCAGGGGCTTGACCGGGTGCGGGCGTGGAAACGCGCTGCGGGCGATGTCCCGCTGGTGGGGATCGGCGGGGTGACGCCCGCGCGTCTGCCCGATCTGTTTGCCGCCGGGGCCGACAGCGCCGCCGTCGTCACCGACATTCAGCAAGCCCCCGACCCCGAGGCGCGTTGCAGCGAGTGGATCGCCGCGACGGAGGGCTGGCGATGAACCGCTATGCGCGCCAGACCTGCCTGCCCGAGATTGGTACGGCGGGTCAGGCAAGGCTTGGCGCGGCGCGGGTGCTGGTGGCCGGCGCCGGCGGGCTTGGCTCTGCCTTGCTCCCGCTGCTGGCGGGGGCCGGTGTCGGGCGGATCGCGCTCTATGATGGGGATCGTGTCGAAGCGCACAACCTGCACCGCCAGACCCTGTTCCGGATGACGGATATGGGGCAGCCCAAGGCAGAGGCCGCCGCACGGCACCTGCGCGCGCTCAACCCCGAATGTCAGGTTCACCCGGTTGTGGCGCGGCTTGATCCGGCCAATGCCGTGCCCGAGATGTCCGGGGCGGATCTGGTGATCGATGCGGCGGACAATTTCGCCACCAGCTATGCGCTTTCGGATCTGTGCCGGGAGAGGGGCAAGCCGCTGGTGACGGCCTCGGTCCTCGGGCGGCAGGGCTATGCGGGCGGGTTCTGTGCCACCGCGCCCAGCCTGCGCGCGCTCTTTCCCGATCCGCCACCCCAGGCCGAGACCTGTGCGACGGCCGGCGTGATGGGACCGGCGGTCGCGACACTGGGGGCGATCGAGGCGCAGATGGCGCTGTCGGTCTTGCTGCATCATGAGCCATCACCGCTGGGTCAGATCCTGTCGGTCGATTTCGCGACCTGGCGGATGAGCGGGTTCCGGTTCGACATGGCCCCCGAGCCGGAAGACATCCTGCCCGAGATTGTGGCGCATGGGGCGCTGCGCCCCGATGATCTGCTGATTGACCTGCGCAGGGACGCTCCGCCCTCCGATGTCGTTCCCGATCAGCGTGTCGTCTTTTTGTGCACGAGCGGTTTGCGCGCCTGGCGTGCGGCGCGGAGCCTAGCCGGGACCGGGCATCGGAACATCGCGATCTGCGCCGACGGCAAGTGAGTTCGCGCCTGGCATGCGCGGATTGCGTCGGCTGCATACCATTTTCCTTGCCATGATGCGTTCACATGTTAGTATCATGATCGTCTGAAAAGAGCTTACCGGATTGCGGAAAGTGGCAAGGATGAAAAGGAAGAAGAGATGAAGGGCGACGCAAAGGTCATCGAATACCTCAACTCGGCGCTGTGCACGGAATTCACCGCAGTTTCCCAATATTGGGTGCATTCTCGCATGCAGGATGACTGGGGTCTGATCAAGATGACCAGGAAATCCCGCGCCGAGTCGATCGAGGAAATGGAGCACGTCAACAGGCTGATCGACCGGATTCTGTTCCTCGAAGGCCGTCCGAACCTGCAAAACCTTGCGTCTCCACGCATCGGTGAAGGTCCGCGCGAGACGCTCGAATGTGATCTGGCCGGAGAGCATGACGCGCTCACGCTCTATCGCGAGGCCTGCGATTACTGCGCAAGCGTGCATGATTACGTGTCCAAGAACCTGTTCGAAGACCTGATCGCCGACGAGGAAGGCCATGTTGACTTTCTCGAAACGCAACTCGACCTGCACGACCGGATCGGCGCAGAGCGCTATGCGCAACTCAACGCCGCAACGATAGACGAGGCAGAATAACCCCTCGTCCTCGACACAGTGATCGGCGTCCTTCGAGACGCCGTTTTCTTTTGGCTGTCCCCCGCGCCAGCTCTCTTGCTCAGAAATAAAAACGGCCCCGCAACGAGGCCGTTTTCGCGAACTTCCCGGCGCGGACGGGAAACACCGATCAGCGCTTCGAGAACTGGAACGAACGGCGGGCCTTGGCCTTGCCGTATTTCTTGCGCTCGACGACACGCGAATCGCGGGTCAGAAAGCCGGCAGCCTTGAGCGGTGCGCGCAGGCCGGGATCGTAAAGCTGCAACGCCTTCGAGATGCCGTGCTTGACCGCACCGGCCTGACCCGACAGGCCCCCACCGGCCACGGTGGCGACCACGTCGAACTGGCCTTCGACATTGGCAACCTGGAAAGGCTGGTTCACGATCAACCGCAGAACCGGGCGCGCGAAATAGGTGCTCATGTCCTTGCCGTTGACCGAGATCTTGCCCGAGCCCGGCTTCACCCAGACGCGGGCGACAGCGTCTTTTCGCTTGCCGGTGGCGTAGGCGCGGCCCTGCGCGTCGCGCACGGGTTCACGGGCGATGGTGGTTTCAGTCGTCGGGGCGACAGCCTCGGCAGCGGACATGGCTGATTTCAGATCGTCAAGTGATTTCAGGTCGTCAAGGGTCTTGATTTCGTCGGCCATGATCAACTCCGGGTGTTCTT
>CBDIBW010000006.1:0-9260 GCA_965277135.1 Thioclava sp.
GCGCCGCTTCGACAGGTTGCGGTTGAACCGCCGCCGGTTGAGCTTCAGCGAGATGACGCAGAGCCCGTAGAGCCAGTGCTGATGGGCTGCCGATCGCTGCAGCCCGACCGTCCAGCAGATGGTCTTCCACCGCTCGCCATGGGCGCGCATCCAGACGATCTTGCCGTCGACGGGGTCGAGGCAGGCGGTCCAGGTCCAGTCTTCCCCGAGCCCCTTGAGCACTGCGCTGATGTTCTGGTGCTTGAACTCGACCGATCCCTCAGACCTTTCGTTCAGCAATGGCAGAAGCGCCCGTCGATGCTCGGCCTTGTTATAGCGGTGCCCAGCGATGTCATCGGCCAGCATCGCGAAGTAATCCGCGACGATCAGGTCGTTTTCTTCGTCTGTCCAAGGGCCATTCGACATGCCGCCAGGCTATGAGCGGAAATTGTCATTGTCATCAGAGACTTCTCGCGGTCTTTCGCATCAACCCGCACAACCACGCCGCTTTCGGGTGTCTCTGTTCGCACCGATAGCGGTCGAAATTACCTCAACTGCGGCGCAACCCATTCTCAACAACAACTTGAAAAGGCGTTATTTTTTGAATCCGTCCCGGTCTGAGTGAAGGGCGGGTGGAAAGAGACGCGGGGCGTTCGGAGACCGATTTCGGGCTAAGGGCCAGTCTCAGAAAATCGGATGAATCAGCTAGGATCTGTGGACATTTAGGATTTTCATTTGGCGTGATTTCTGCTTCAAGCATCCAAAATGGAGGTTTGAATGAACGAGCAGCGCTTTGTGGTGTCGGATGCCTTGTGGCAACGGCTTGAGCCACATCTTCCTGGCAAGGTCAGTGATGCCGGAGCACCGGCAAAGGACAATCGACTGTTTTTGGAAGCGGTTTTCTGGCGGGTACGCACCGGGTCGCCATGGCGTGATCTCCCACCCGCCTTTGGCCATTGGAACAGCCAGTTCCGGCGATTTCGTCGGTGGGCCAAGTCGGGCATATTTGAGGGTCTTTTCAAAGCTATGAGCGGTGACCCCGACCTCGAATATGCGCTCATTGACGGCACCATCGTTCAGGTTCACCAGAAGGCAACCGGCGCAAAAGGGGGTCTCAGGCTCAGGCCATCGGGCGCTCGCGCGGTGGGTTGACGACAAAAATCGTGGCATTGGTGGATGCACTCGGCCATCTGATGCGCTTTTTGCTGCTCCCGGGACAAGCGCATGACATGAAGGGTGGCGCGCCGTTGATCAAAGGCGTTTCTTTTGATGCGTTGCTCGCGGACAAGGCGTTTGATGCGGATTGGTTGTTGGAAGACCTCGACAAGCGCGGTGCAACCGCCGTGATCCCGCCCAAAGCCAATCGCAAAATCCAGCGCGAATATGACGTGGAGGTCTACAAATGGCGGCATCTGGTGGAAAACTACTTTGCAAAAATCAAAGAGTTCAGAGCGATAGCCACAAGATACGATAAAACCGATTGCAGTTACGCAGCAAGTTGGTACCTCGTAGCAGCCCTCATCGCCTCAAAATAAGTGTCCACAGACCCTAAGTCTGGTGGTGGGAACAGGGCTAGCGTCGAACCGTCTTTTGTGGATGCCGCTCGGTTTGCAAGGAATTTCTGAACGTCTGGACATGTGATCGAGTGCGGTCTTTTGTCAGGCCTGTTTGTGCGGCCTGCAAAGCGCCGCGGGCCGGTATGGCGATGCGCGGAACGGGTCCAGATCTCCACGGAGGGCTTGATGCCCGGAGAAGGTTTCTGGTTTGCCCGTTCCCGATCATTTCGACCGTTTGTCCATGCGATTCATGACGTCCTCACAACTCTGCGATCCGGCTGGTCAGGCGGCAGCCACCGTCGCCGGATCGCGATAATCCTCGCCGCGCGTCAGCATCGCCCAGATGCCACGCGCCATCTTGTTGGCCAGTGCCACTGCCGCCAGCATCGGCGGCTTGCGTTCCAGCAGGCGCGCGAGCCATGGGTTGCCCGGCACGCCCCGGCGTAAGGCCCAGCGGATCACCGCCATGGCGCCGGTCACCAGCAATCGCCGGATGTCGCGCTGGCCCATTTTCGATGTCTTGCCGAGCCGCGGCTTGCCGCCCGAGGACCGCTGCAACGGAACCAGACCCAGCCAGGCGGCGAAATCCCGGCCACGCCGGAACTGTTCCATCGGCGGCGCGAAGGTCTCGATCGCCAGTGCGCCGATCGGCCCCACGCCCGGCATGGTCTGCAATTGCCGGGCCATGCCTGCCTCCTTCGACATCGCCGCGATCTTGGCTTTCAGAGCATCGATGCGGGTGGTCAGGCTGGCGATCTGTTCCAGCGTCAACCGGCAGATTTCGCGCACGAGATCGGGCAACCCCGACGTCTGATCCTCCACGACCCTCGCCAGACGGGGCAGATAACCGATCCCCTCAGGTGCGACGTGGCCGAATTCGTAAAGATAGGATCGCAGCGCGTTCACGGCTTCCGTGCGCTGCTTGAGAAACTGCTCGCGGGCCCGGAACACGGTCGCGCGCGCCTGCTGGTTTGCCCTCTTCGGTTCGACGAATCGCATGGTCGGCCGCAAGGCCGCCTCGACGACGGCCTCCGCATCGGCCGCGTCATTCTTCTGCCGCTTCACGAAGGGTTTGACGTAGGGCGGCGCGATCAGCCGGACCTGATGGCCAAGCCCAGCCATTTCCCGCGCCCAGTAGGGCGCGCTGGCGCAGGCCTCCATCGCCACGACACAGGGCCGGCCGGGCCACCATGAACCGCGCGAATTGCGGTCGTGATAGCTTCTTGCGGAATACGACCGAACCGTCTGCTGCAGCGCCATGAACCTGGAACACATTCTTTGCCAGATCGGCGCCGATGATGCTAACTTCTCCCATGGAGGCCCTCTCCTTCAGCTTGTGCTTCGACACCACGAGTTTGGCACATCGCGATGCCGTCAGGGGAGAGCGGCATCCACACCTTCTCCCGCGCAGATTTCCCCCGCGCGGGATCGCCGCGAAATCCTGCGCGCTGTTGAGGGACAGTCGTTTTTCAACCCTTTGATAAGGATCAGTTGATCGCGGCGGACGCGGTGGCGCAAAACCTCGGGCAATCCCTGGGATGAGTGCGCGGTGATGATCGCACGGGGCCAGTCGCGTGCCAGCGCGCCCCTTTTCGATTGGTCGCGAAGTCCCGCGCGGCTACGGTCGAGGAAAGCCCGGAAAATCGGACGCGCACAGATCGCGTGCGCGCAGGGCTTGGGCGGAAGTGCACCCGTGTACAGAGACAAGGCCGAACGACGCCGGGAGATCGAACAGCGCCTCGCGTTCATCGCGTGCCGCCCGTTCCGGGAGCGGCGCGTCGATCACATCAACGTGATGGCGCGGTCTGGCGTTCCGGTGGACCAGGCATCCTCGGACCTGCACCGCTGCATCGCTCTGGTGCCGGGAAACATGGTCGGTGAGCAGAGCGCGCGAGCCCATGTCCGCGGCCCGGACCTCGACGGCAGGTTCTGTTCGGCCGCCGACGACAGCGATTGGCATTCCGAGGTCACGCTGGAGGTCGCCCCCCACCCGGAGCTCTCGGAAACGCAGGCGAGAGTCATCCCGCCTTATTCGTCCAATTCTTCTGGGAAAGTTGCGTGCGCCTGAAAGCGCTGTAGATTCAGTCTTCTAGACAAGGATCAACGGCAGCATCGGACGCACGCATGGGTGAAACGCTATCGCTGGTGGCGCCCCGGTTCAATCGCTCTCTTCGGATCGAGAGCCGGGCAGAGCGGCTGACCGGAGATCCCGGGGCAATCCTTCTGCGCGAGGTGCTCGAAAACAGCGGCATCGTGGGCTGGATGACCGATCGTCTGAGCGATCCGCGGCGGCCGCAGGATGTCACGCATGATCTGGCCTCGCTCCTGCGCACCACGATCCTGCTGGCCGCCCAGGGATGGCGCGATCATGACGATGCCGATGCGCTGCGGCACGACCCGGCCTTCCGACTGGCGGTGAGTTCGGCAGCCGGGATGACGCCGCTCGGCGGTCCGGGGCTGGCGTCCCAACCCACGCTCTCGCGCTTCACGGCGATGATGGCGGCGCCGGACAATCTGAAGGTCCTGCGCGAAGCGGTCCTGGAATTGGCCGGCCGGGGCGTTCAGGCACAGAATGCCGGCAAGCGCTTGCCGAAGGTGACGCTGGACGTGGACAGCCTGCCGATCGAGGTTCATGGTCACCAGCCGAAGGCGGAGTGGAATGGCCATTACAATGCGCGCATCTATCATCCGCTCATCACCTCGATCGCCGAGACCGGCGACATGCTGGATGCACGGCTGAGAGCGGGCAATGTCGGTACCGCGGAGGGCGCGCTTGACGTGATCCTCGACGTGGTCGACCGGGCGCAGGCCAGCCTCTGCGAGGTCGCCATGCTGCGCATCGATGCGGGCTTCCCCTCGGCCACCTTGCTGGCGGGGCTGGAGGCGCGCGGCATCGACTATGTCTCGCGGCTGCGCGCCAACCCGGCGCTGGACCGCGAGGCCGCGCCTCACATGACGCGCCCGCCCGGGCGGCGTCCGATCAAGCCGCGGATGTGGCTGCACGAACTGCGCTACCAGGCCGAGACCTGGGACAAGGAGCGCCGCGTGATCCTGGTGGTCAAGGAGCGCGAGGACGACCTTCTGCTCGACCGCTTCTTCCTCGTCACCTCGCTGACGCTGGCAGAGATGAGCCGGGAGGACATCCTCGAGCATTACCGCGCAAGGGGCACCGCCGAGGGCCATATGGGCGAGCTGAAAGACGTGCTCGCCCCGGCGCTGTCCTCGACGAACCGGCCGAAATCTCACTGGCGGGGGCGGGGCACGCAAACCGCGACGCCCGGCGTCGATGCCTTCGCGTGCAATGAGGTTCGGCTCCTGATCTCTCTTCTCGCCTATGAGCTGATGCACATCGCCCGCCGCGCCATGGCGGCTGCCACCGGCACCGGCTGGAGCCTGCGCCGCCTGCGCGAACGCGTGCTGCGCGCCGGCGCCCGGCTGATCCTGTCCGGCCGCCGTATCACGCTCGCATTGTCTGCCGCCGCCGCACCGTTCTGGGCAGTCCTCTGGCCAAGGCTCGCCGCCCTGCACTGGTCCGGTCCCTGAACCGGACCGGCTCCAGCCCGACATGACCGCCCGCCGGATCCTCCGGCGAACGAGCCCGCATGGACGGCGATTGCAAAAAATACCCGCCCCGGAGGCGCATCGCCATCGAAACACAAGCCAGAGGCGATCATCCTCCCGCCCAGCCAGGCGCCGGGCCTTCAGGACGTACTCGAACCGCCCGAAAGCAGCACCTTGGCGCCAAGGTCAGCCGGCCGGTGAATATTGCGGGGTCATATCTCTCGACTACGGCATGCGAGGCGGCAAGGCGAAGATCAAGGTCCGCCGCGCGCTCCTCTACTACGCGCTCAGGCGGCTTGGACTCGATACCGACCCGCGCGCGAGGACGCCGCAGGATCAGCAAATCGTACTGCTGAATCGCGAGGCTGTCGCTGATTTGGTTAATTCGGAAGCTTCGGTCAGCGCCGAAGGATGGCCTGAAAGGCCACTAGCGGGAACGAATAAACTACAGGTTAAGGGACAATCATGAGCTCAGGATACAACATTCCGCTGGTCACTGCGCTGTGTGACATCAGCCCGGACGTATTTTCCATGAGCCGGTCAGAACAGGTGGAGCACCTCTCCTCCGTCAAAGACGCGGACCTGTCCGTCGCCCGAGCTTTTTTTCAGCGCAACCACGTCACCTCTGGTATGTCCGAATTCCTCCGCGGCGCGTCGAGGCGTCTCTCGGGACAGAGCCAGCAGGCCGTGTTTGAGCTCCGCCAAGCCATGGGCGGCGGTAAAACCCACAACATGATCGCCCTTGGCCTTCTTGCCCGGTTTCCCGAGCTTAGCAACCTGTTGCCCGACGCTATCACCGCCGGAATTGGTGAGAAGCCAGCGATGATCGCCACCGTTAACGGGCGCGACGTGCGGAACTTCATCTGGGGAGACATCGCCGAGCAGCTCGAGAAAGCCGAAGAGTTCCGGGACCACTGGGTCAGCGGCCCTAAAGCGATGAGCGAGGGCGACTGGATGCGTCTGATTGGGGACGAGCCCACCTTGATCATGCTCGACGAGTTGCCCCCCTATCTAGCCGTGGCGCATACTCAGACGGTCGGCCAGGGAACGCTTCTGGATCTTTTGAAGTACTCCCTCGCCAATCTGTTCTCCGCTGCGATGAAGTGTAATCGCTGCGTGGTCGTGGTCGCATCGCTGGATGCCGCCTATGACGAGGCGCGCCGGGTTCTAGGTGGAATGCTTGCGGATCTGAAAAACGAAATCAGCCGCGGCGCCCAGTCGATCACCCCGGTCGATCTCAGCACTGACGAGATCTACGACATCCTGCGCAAGCGGCTGTTCACCAAGCTCCCAGACCCGAAAGGGTCGGAGGTGGACCAGGTGGCGCAAGCGTATCTCGCCACTTACCAAGAGGGGATCAAGGGCAAGGCTCTCGCAAAATCCGCAGAGCAGATGGCGGATGAAATCGTCGGCTCCTACCCGTTCCACCCAAGCTACAAGGACATACTCTCTCTCTTCAAGGAGAACGAGAAGTTCCGTCAGACCCGCGGCCTAATTCAGTTCACCGCGAACCTGATGCGTGGCGTATGGTCGAACCCGGAGGAAGAGGTGTTTCTGGTCGGTGCCCAGTACCTCGACTTCTCTGATCAAGAGACGCGAGACCAGGTCCGGGAGATCGAGCGGTCGCTCGAGTCTGCGCTGGCGAGCGACGTTTACGACACCGACGGTTCGTCGCATGCTCAAGAGATTGACGGGGACCGAAACGATCGGGCCGCCTCTCAGGTAGCCTCCCTCCTGTTCATCTCGTCGCTCTCTGACAATACGGACGGGATACGGGGACTGCCTCGTGACACAATTATCGAGTACCTCGTCGCCCCAGGCAAAGAGCCGACACGGTTCATCGAGGCGTTCGACGCGCTCCAGGACCGGTGCTGGTACCTGCACAACCGGGATGGAGACCGCTGGTACTTCTCCGACATCGCCAACGTCCGCAAGCAGATCGAAGACAAGGTGAACAAGATCCCACAAGACCGGGTGGACGACGAGATGCGCCGCCGCCTGACGGACATCTTTCGTCCGGTCAGCAAGGTGGCATACTCAGAGCTGGTGGTCCTGCCCCGGGTCGACGACGTTAACCTGACCCCTTCCAAGCGGACCTGCCTGGTCTTGTCTCCGGATGCGAAGTCCCCGCCTGCTGCGGCCGCCAGATTTTTCAACGACGTGGTTTACAAAAACGCATTCTGCGTTGTTGCCGGCGACGGCTCCAAAATGGCCAGCGCTGAGGACAGCGTCCGTCGCCTTCTCGCAATCGCAGCCGTCAAGACGATCGTTGCCGACACGCCGCGCCATCAGAAGGAGCTGGAGTCCGAGCAGGAGACGACCGAGATTGGGTTCAACTCCACCGTAAAGAGCCTCTTCAACGCCGTCTGGTACCCTCAGACCAAAGAGCTCAAGAGCGTGCGGATCGATCTCGGCCACTTCCAGGAGAAGGGGGATATTCAAGGCGAAAAGGCTGTGGAGGCGGCCCTATCTGGCGGCGATGTCCGTAAACTCGTCGAGCTGGACCCGGAAAAGATGGACGGGCTGATACAGCGCTGCGAGGACCAGCTCTTCCCCGAGAACCAGTCCCGGACCCGCTGGTCGGACGTGCTGGAACGGGCTGCGTCGAATGCGCGCTGGATCTGGCTCCCCCCGAAGGGAATGGAAGAGATCAAGGCGGCGGCGCTGGCGGACGGCCGTTGGGTCGAGGAGAACGGCTACGTCGACAAGAGCCCGCCGCCACCGCAGCCCCTGATCCGGGTCACCCGGATCGGCGGGGACGACGATACAGGGGAAAGCGAACTAGAACTTGCGGTCTCGAACGCTGGCCGCGCGCCGGAGATACTGGTCGCACCGACGCGGGACACACTCGACGCGGGCGAGGTGATTACGGACGGAACCTACAAAACAACCGAGGTTGAGCTCTGGTTTCAGGCCCGCAACACCGACACGGGCGAAGTCAGCGACCCCTACCGTTGGGCTGGGTCGATCACGATCACCCATGAACGGCGAGACAACGCCGGCATGTGGGAAGTAACCCTCGCGGCGCGCCCCGAGGCGGAGCTGCGCTGGAATACTACGGGCATCAACCCGAAGGAGGGGACCGTCTATGACGGGGCCCCAATCGAGATCGACGGTCGCCAGAAGACCACCCTCTACGTCTATGCAGAGAAAGGGGGGGTCTCGGCGCAACGGACCTTCACGCTGGATGCGGTTGGGGCGAAGAAGACCATCGACGACAACCGGCCCACGAAGGCGAAGCGGGATTTCCAGTTTGCCTCCAAGGGGGAGGTGCTCCGCGTCGTGCGCGCCTCGAAGGGCAAGGAGAATGTCCTCTTCCACGGGGTGAGCGTCACCGTCGGTGAGGGAGAGCGCAGCCTCCGGGTCCGCAGCGGCGGCGACGTTGCGCTCACCGGTCAGGACATCGAGACGATGATCGATGGTCTGCGCGCCGCACTGGGGCAGCCGGACGCGGAAGTGCAGCTCCGGTTCCGGGAGGCGGACTTCCCCGATGGCTTCACAATGAAGGATTTCGCGACCCAGGTCGGGATCGACATCTCGGTCGACGATGTGGAGCAGGAAGACTGATGGCGGACAAGCCGATCACCCATGGGTTCGGAGTCCCGAACGACCCTCTGCCGCACCAGTTCCTGGTCCGCATTCCATCCGGCCGAACAGATCCTGTCGAGGTGTGGGAGGATTTCGGTGCCGCTGCGGTCGGGACGGCGGCGCAAAAACTCTGCCGGGTCACGGTGCCGCGTGACGCATGGCGGAAGGTCGCGGACGGAGCGAAATCGCACCTAAATCGTCGTCTCAAGGCAAAGGACCTCAAGGCATCACGCTTTTCAACAGGCGAAAATCGGGTTGAACGTATTCTCGGGAGGGAACTCTGCGTACCCGAGCACGATCACCGGCGCCTCGGTCAGCCCCAGCTGCGTCGCCGCGAGCACCCGGCCGTGGCCCGCGATCAGCTCGCCATCCCCGGCCACAAGGCAGGGCACGGTCCAGCCGAACTCCGCGATGCTGGCGGCGATCTTCGCCACCTGCTCGGGCCCGTGCCCCTTGGCGTTCCTCGCGTAAGGCTGGAGCCTGGCCAGCGGCCAGGTCTCGATCCGCTCGGGGGCAAAACTCAGCGTCATGGGCAGTGTCATGGGCAAGCCTCCTGTCAAGGGGTGACCGGACTCC
>CBDIBW010000007.1:0-80897 GCA_965277135.1 Thioclava sp.
ACGTAGCCTCATAAGAGCCATATTACGGTTGCGGCGATTTGCGCGGCAGCGAGAACTGTTTCGAAGCATCGGAAGCTGCGCAAGGACAGTTGGCGCCAGTCCTTGAGACGGTTGAACATGCGCTCAATGATGGTGCGGGTCTTGTAGAGATCCGTGTCGTATTCGATCTGTCTTTTTCGGTTCTTGCGCGGCGGGATGCAGGGGGTTGCGCCCCGCGCGCGCAGCCGATCGCGCAGGTGGTTCACATCATATCCGCGGTCCGCAATGACCGTGCAGTCTTTGGCCACATAAGGCGCAAGGCATTGATGTTACTTGGTAATATCAGCGCGGTTGCCAGCCGTCAGGTGCAGGTGAACCGGCCTGCCAGCCCCATCACAGACCAGATGCAGCTTTGAATTCAAGCCGCCCCTGGTTTTGCCGATGGCCCGGCCGGAACCGGTATTTTTTTGACCCCGTTGGCCGCGATTCGACGCGTCTTGACGTGATGCGTCCTGAGGTGGCTGGCATCGATCATCAGCGTCGAAAGATCGGCATGTTCGCGCGCAAGCCGTTCAAACACCCGCTCGAAAACGCCTGGCTCGGAGCAGCGTTTGTAACGATTGTAGAGCGTCCTGGCCGGACCGTATTCGGCCGGCACGTCCGACCAGCGATAGCCGCGCTGCAAGCAAAAGACGATCCCCGACAGCACCCGCCGATCATCCACACGCGCCACTCCGCGCGGCTTGTTGGGAAGCAAAGGCTTGATTTTGCTGAATTGTTCCTCGGTGAACCAGAAATTCGACGACACCAAACCCTCCTCGTTTCACATCTTGAAGCACTTTACTGATTATAAGTCTACGCCCTAGCGCGCTCTGAACAACGGGCTCAGGTGGCGAAGTCGATGTGAGGCCGCTGGTTTCCGGCGCTGAGCGCGGCCAGGACGGTGGCCAAAATCGCGGTGATTATGGCTCGGAGGTGGGCGAGGATCTTGCGGATGTTGTGCCCGCAGCCGCACAGGACGGCGAAGATCGCGTCCCCGGTGGGGCCCTTCAGCGTGCAGCGCGCGAGGCGCCCGTCGGATTTCATGTGGCCGATCCCGGGCTCGATGGCGCTGCGGCGGCGGAGCCGTTTCGCCAGCGCGGGCGTGATACCCTTTCGGGTGCCGCTGATCAGCACCTTCGTCTTCTCCACATCATGCCCGCGCATCATGCCCGCGGTAGCCGCGGTCGACAACCGCCAGGGCGGGCTTCTGCCCGGTCAGTGTCTCGACCTGCTCCAGCGCTTCAGCCAGCGTATGCCCGTCACAGGGGGTCCCTGGCAGGGACCGCATGCCAACGACGAAGCCCCCGGACGCCCCCGGACGCCCCCGCCGATGGTGGTGGCGATGCTGACCCTGGTGCCGAATTCATAGCGCACCCGCGCCTTGCCTTTCGAGATGCCGTCCATCTCCGGCTCATGCAGGGCATAGATCTTGCCGCGGCTCTTCGGCCCTTGATGCAGGGGTCGGCTGACCCGCCAGAGAGCTTCGGGACCACGGGTGCGCAAGGCGCCATCCGGGATCTCGTCGAGGTGACGGCGCAGGTCGCGCATCACCCGCCCCGTGTACCCCTTGAGCTTTCTCGGCGCCTTGCGCATGCGGCGGACCTGCCGGGCATGGGCGTAGCGGCCCGCCTGCATAGCCAGCCGGGGCGCGAGCCGATTGTAGCTCTGTCGCAGCTCGATCCCGGCCTCTGCCGCCCACATGCGTCGCCAGGGCAACCAGCTGGCGGCGGGCCTTCTCGTGGAGCCGGGAGTCTGCCGGATGCGCGATGTTCTTTTCCATCACCGTGGTATCGACGGCGACCCGGGACAGGCTGCCATCATCGACCGCGCCGGACTTGCGCCCGGCGATCGTCCTGGTCACTCGATCGTCCTGGTCAGCAACCACTCCACCCCGTCCTCGCCGATCCGCTTGCGCCACCGCACAAGCGGCGACGGGTTGATCGGAGGGTCGATCGGAGGGCAGTGCTGAAAGAACGTCTCGCCGGTGAAGTGCTGATAATACGGGTTTTCCACCCAGCGGGCGATCATCGCCTCATCGGAGAGCCCGTAGGCGTGCTGAAGATACAAGAGGCCGGCCACCAGCCGGGGCGATGTCGCTGGTCGACCAGGCGTCGACGGGAAAAACCCGCCCCATTCAGTCTCGAAGAACGCCCGGTCGATCAGCTCTGAAAGCTTCGCCAGTTCGTGGCGCATGTCGATCATGTCGACCAGGCGGGGGTGCAGGAGATCGTCTTGTTCCTCGGCGCGCGCACGGTGCTTCATCGCGGCTTCCAAATCTGCAAGGTTCTAAAAGATATCATACGAAACCTTGCAGGAAAAAGCGACTGAAACGCCGCATAAATCACGAAAAATCAATGCCGTGGGCATTGTTCAGATCGGACCATCCATTACGCAGCATCGCCTCGAATGGAGGAAGCGCGAGGCCGCCTAGTACGTCGAGCCCCGAAGCGCGAAGCTAGGGGCCCACGCGATGCGGGCCCTCAGGGTCGATCCCGCATGCCGCAATCACTTCGTCCGCCACTGCAAGCACAGGTCGCGGGGCCCGGGCACATAGCATTTTGAGCAATACCGGCTTGTCCGGTTTCGTCGATGCACTGGTGGCTGCATCACCGCATCTTGCTGGGCGACGAGGATGTCATCCGCAAGACCGTCGAATGTTTCGAAAAGATCGCCAAGCACACCAATGCGCTCCAGAAAAGGGTATCGGCCTGACGGTCGGGTTTGGGCTAAAGCACCACGGCTTCGATCGTATCGGTCATTTCTGCCACGCCTGTGGTCACCCCGCCAGCGACGATCAGGGTATTGTCCAGAATACCGCAGGCAGGCGCTGTTCTTCCTTTCTGCATCCTGGCGATGATAACGGCCTCGCCCGTTTCCAGGTTGATCCTGTCAATTGTCGGCGACGACTTGTCCGAGTCGTCTGGCATCCCGCCCACCAAGTATGCATGCCCATCATGCGCGACGGCGACCAGACCCTCGCGCGCCTCGATGACAGACTCCAGACGAGACCAGCATTTCCCGACCGGATCATAGCTGGCCACCACATCCAGGGCATTGGCGCGCATGGCAGCACGGTCAAAGGTGTCGGCACCGCCAAACGAAAAGATGCGATCCTGCGCTGACAGCACGCTGTTGCTGCCAAGGCTCGCCTTTGGAAAAACGGTGGTTGGAAACGCTCCGGATACCCGATCCCACGAGTCGCCTTGCGGATCATAGACAGCGATCTCCGACCAATAGCCGCCGCCGACCGAAAAACCGCCCAGAACATAGATACGCCCGTTCCATTCCGTCGCGGCAAACCAGGCCGCATCTTGTGGCATTGCGGCAATGGGATCGGATTCGAATGTCTTGAGGTTCAGCCGGAAGGCGGTCGAGATCGTTTCGCCGGTGAACCCCCCCAGGACGAAGGCGTGATCCCCCAGCCTTATCGCTTGGTGGCCGCGCAGCTCTTGCGGCAGGCGTCCGACCCCCTCGACCGCCCCCGTGGCCGTGACAGCAAGAACCTCGGAACGATTTTCCATGCCCGATGCGCCACCCAAGATCAACAGGCGGTCGTCATGGGCGACTGCGGGCATGTCGCCCAACGGTCCGGGAAGTCTGCCAATGATACTGCTGTCAAGCATGACGCCATCCTCTACTGTCTAGAAACGCCTTCAGCATCTCACAGCGACCGGGTCCGCACAACCCTCAGGTGCGTCCCGCCCCAAGAGCGCCGCCATCGTCGGGGCGATGCAACGCAGCGTGGCCGTCTCTGTCAGCGGTCGCGTCCGTCTTCCCAGCAGAAAGCCGGTGTCCCGGTGCCAGCCGCTTTGCAGGTGGCGGTTGACGTGACTTGCCCAGCGGGCGTCGCCCATCGGCGGGCGCCGCGGATCTTCGGGCGTGACAATCAGATGCGGTGCGCGCGCGACCGCCGGCCCGGGAAAAAGGGCTTCGCGCGGGGTGGCGGCGCGCACCAATTTCTTGCCTTGTGCGTTGCGGGCCGCCCGCAGGCAGTCGCTGACCTCGTCGGCAAGGATTTGGTCATCACTGTCAAGCAGAATTCCATGGCTGCCCTGCACGGCTTCGCGCGCGCGCCACGCGGTGCCTTCATTTACCTGGCTGCGGTTCGACTTCTGGAATCCGCCTCGCGCAAGGGCGTGATCGAGTTGCTCAAACCCGTCAATCGCGCCGAAACCGATCTCGAAAAACACAAGCATTGGATCGTCACCGGCCAGGCAGTCCAGTCTGGCAAGAGCGCTGTCCAGAAATCGATACCCGCGCCACATCAGCATGTCTTCCGCTGGACCGTCGCCGTCGAATTCGTGCCACAGGAAATGAGACAGACGGTCGACAATCGTCAGATTCACGATCAACATGTCGTGCTCCGCGCCCAGCGCAATCGCCGTTTCCAGCGGATACCTGGCCACCTGAAAAACACGCTCGGCGAAGTCATCCAAGGCTTCGCCGCGGTAGAATACCGAAACGTCGTGACCATAGGGAAGCCCGCGTTTTTTCAGATCATGGACAAGCGACGCAGGATAGGAATAACGCAGCGTCTGATTCATCAGATAGGACAGCACGACGCCGTTCAGCTTCGGCGGCGGAAACATCAGTTGCACGTTCACCACCGCGAACGAGACGCTTGCGACTTCGCTCCAGTCCCAGAAACGCGCCACCTGAAGATCCTGCGTTTTCAGGATCCGCGGCTTTTCGCCGTTGGGCGAATGTATGTCCCAATAGGAAAAGATGTCGTGATGGCCAGGCTCGTAGCCGCTGAAAGCCGTGGCAAGATCGTCGGTTCGTAAGGCGCCACGCCGCATTCCAGAGACCAGCTGGAAGGACCGTGCAAGGCTTGCGTCAGCCATGGACAAAACTGCCGCCCCTCGGGCCGATCCAGCACGGATTTTTCCGCTCCTTCAGCGATCGCCACGACAAAAACCAAACGACCCTCCACTGCAAATTCTCGTTTAAAGGAATAAATTTGTTAAAGCGAAACCGATTGTATGGTAAACTACCTTCGGTCGATTTCCAGAGTTTTTGAGCGTGGCTGGACTTGAAAAATGGTTGCAAGCACCAGGCTGATCGTAATCGGAATAGACGGCGCTTCCCATGGTTTGGTCACGCGGGCCATGGGGCAGGGTCGGCTGCCGGTCTTTCAAAGCCTTGCCGGACAAAGGCCCTGTCCGCCGCTTGTCACGCCATTCCCGCCGCATACCGCTCCAGGCTGGATGAGCATGTTTGCCGGGGTCTCTCCGGGTGAGCACGGTGTCTTACAGTTTTGGGAATTGCAGTCACCGGGACATCGTCCGGCGCTCACTTCTGTTGCAAGCGTTGCGCGCGAACCGTTGTGGCGCAGCCTGGAGCGGCACGGCCTGTCGGTCGGCCTGTTCCACGTTCCGATGACTCATCCGCCAGCGCCAATTCGCGGCGGATACATGATTACCTGGCCCCTGACGCCGTCCTTGAACTACGCTTGGCCCAGATCCCTGATCAAGGAACTGAAGCAGCAGAGGCTGCATTATACATCGGACCTGATGACGATGTACCGACCTGAAACGGGCTATTTCGAACAGGCCTGCGAAACGCTGTGGCAAAAGACCGAAACTCTGCTCTATCTGTTGCAGACACGTCCGGTCGATGTGGTGATCTCTGTTTTCACCGAACTTGACCGCGTCTCGCACCTCTATTGGGGCATCGCGGCGGGGCCTGGGCCGAAAGTTGATCGGATCTATGACGAGGTGGATGTGGCCTTGGGGCGCCTTTTGCAGGCCATACCGCAAGACACCGCCGTCGTGATCGTCTCGGACCACGGTTTTGGGCGGTGCACAGGCAACTTCAACGTGAATGTGGCCCTCGAGAATGCCGGGCTGCTGCAGACCAGATCTGCTGCCCAGATCGTGGCATCGCGTGACAATAAGCCGTTTTCGGATGTCACCGAGGCGCTTTCCGCCAACTGGTTCCGTACCGGCGATTCGATGCGCGAAGTCGATTGGGAAAACACACGGGCAAGCATGCCGGCACCGGGCTGCTATGGAATCAGCCTGAATCTGGAGGGCCGCCAGAATCGCGGAACCGTTCGGCCCGCTGACAAGGCACAAACCCTGGCGGAGGTCGCCGATGTCATTGGCAGGATCGAACTCGACGGCGATCGGGTCTTTGCCGCGGTGCCTCGCGAGGCAGTCTATCATGGACAAAGATTGCGGGACGCGCCCGATTTGATCCTGATTCCGAATCGCTGGGACTTGATGCCGGCTCCGTATATCGGTGGTGACCTTTTCGGACCGCCAACACAGGCCGGAATTCACCGCTCTGATGGGCGATGTCACGGGCAAGGGGGCCAGAGCAAGGGGGCCAGAGGGCAAGAGAGGCCAGTGGAAGGCGGCAATGCTTCTTTTCCCGCTCTGGTTCAGCCCTTGATCACGGCTTTGGCAGCGCGGGCGATGACGATTTCCTCGTTGGTCGGGATCACCATGACGCGGGTCGTCCCGGTGCCGATCTCGCGCGCATTTCGCGCGTTGGCCTCCGGGTCGATCCTGATGCAGAGCCATTCCATCCCTTCACAGGCCTGAGCGCGCACACGGGCGGAGTTCTCGCCGATGCCGCCACAGAACACGATCCCGTCGAGTCCCCCCATCGCGGCCGCCATCGCGCCGAACTGGCGTTTGATGCGGAAGCAGAAATAGTCGATCGCCTCTTCAGCATCGGGATGGCCCGAGCCTTCGAGCGTGCGCATGTCATTCGAGATGCCCGACAGTCCCAAAAGTCCCGATTCCCTGTAGAGCATCGAGGTGATTTCGTGCGTGTTCATCCCCTCCTGATCGAGCAGGTAGAGGATGACTCCGGGGTCGAGATCTCCCGGACGTGTGCCCATCGGCAACCCGGCAAGCGCCGAGAAGCCCATCGTCGAAGTGACAGATTTGCCATTCCGGATCGCGCACATCGACGCGCCCGAACCCAGATGGGCCACCACGATCCGCCCGGCATGCAGCTCCGGTTCTGTTCGGGCCAGTGCGGCGTTGATGTAATCATAGCTCAGGCCGTGAAATCCGTAGCGGCGCACACCTTTTTCATGAAAGCGGCGCGGCAGAGCGAACGTGTCGGAATGGAACGGGTGGCCGCGATGGAAGGCGGTGTCATAGCAGGCAACCTGTGGCGTGCCGGGAAAGGTATCGACAGCAGCGCGGACACCGGCCAGGTTATGCGGCTGATGCAGCGGCGCGAAGGGGGCAAGCCGGGCAAGATCCTCCATCAACGCTTCGGACAGGCGTTCCGGCGCGACATGATTGAGGCCGCCATGCACGATGCGATGACCGACCGCTGCCACATCAAGCCCCGGAAAGTCGGTCTGGAACATCTGGAGCGCGGTGCGCAGGGCGTCTGCGTTGGTCGAGAAATGTTCAGGTGCGGTGTCGGGCATCGGCAGGTGATCGCCCTGCGCATCCCGCATGATCATCGCCGCTTCGCGCTGCCCGATCCGATCGACATGACCTCGGGCCAATATGTCCAGATCCTCGGTGAAAAGGCCCAGCTTGAGCGAGGATGAGCCGGAATTGAGTGTCAGGATCGCGCGGGTCACAGCTCCTCCCCCTGCATCCGGTGGGAGTGGATCGAGGCGACGGCCGCAGAGGCCAGCCGCGCCATCCCGTCATCGGAGCGCGAATTCAGGATCACCGGCACTTTCGCGCCCAGCACCAGCCCTGCCCCTTCGGCATGCGAGATGTAGGCAAGCTGCTTGGCCAGCATGTTGGCCGAGTCAATCCCCGGCGCGACCAGTATCTCGGCCAGCCCCGCCACCCTGGAGCGGATCCCCTTGGTGCGTGCCGCACCAGGATCGACCGCATTGTCCATCGCCAGCGGACCGTCCACCTCGCCGCCCCTGATCTGCCCGCGCTCGGCCATTTTCGACAAGAGCGCCGCGTCGAGCGAAGAGGGAATGGAGGGCGTCACGGTTTCCACCGCCGAAAGAACGCCCACTTTCGGCACCTCGATTCCGATGGAGATTGCCACATCGATCGCGTTTTGCACGATATGAACCTTCGTCTCCAGGTCGGGGGCGATGTTGATCGCGGCATCGGTGATGATGAGCGGATGCGACACGCCGGGCACATCCATCACGAAGACATGGGTGAAGCGCTTGCCAATGCGCAGCCCGTGATCCTTGTCGAGCATCGGTTTGAGCAACGCATCGGTGTGCAGATGCCCTTTCATCACGGCGCCCGCACGCCCCTCGTTGACCAGCGCAACGGCCATGCGCGCAGCCTCGCGGGCGGTTTTGGCGGGCAGGATCTCGAATGTCCCGATGTCGCGCCCCACGGCCTCGGCTGCGGCGAGGATCCGTGCGGGAGTGCCGATCAGAAGCGGCTCAATCAGGTGATGCTCGGCCGCCAGAACCGCCCCGTCGAGCGAGACCGGATCCTCGGGGCAGACCACGGCGGTGACCAGTTCGGGCAGATGCCCGGCCTTTTCCAGGAGCGTTTCAAAATGGCGGTGACGCCGGGAGATCAGGCCGGGCACATCGAGTGCGTCGAATGTCATGTGTTTTTTCGGCGCGTGGACCTCTGCATCGCCCTCGGCGACAACGGCACCGTTGGCAACACGCGTGACCTGCGTTGTCAGCCTGACCACACCATCGGACAGTTTTTCGACCACTTCGACGCGGGCGCACAACTCGTCACCGGCCTGCGCCCGATCATGAAAGCGCAGGGTTTGCGACCGGTAGAGTGTTCCCGGCCCCGGCAGCATGTTGCCCAGCACGGCAGCGATCAGCGAGGCCACGAACATGCCCGGCGCACAGGCCTCGGCCACACCGTCACCATCGCCGTCTTCTGCCTCCAGATGGATCGGATTGTAATTGCCGGAAGCGGCGGCAAAGATATAGAAGTCGTCAGCGGTGCACAGACGCTTCAACTCGGCGCTCTGGCCGACTTCCATCTCGTCCCAGCAATGACTTTCAAACATCATCCGCACTTCTATCCTTGTCTTTATCATGCCGCGCTGCGATGCAGGTGCACCATGATGACAGTATAGATAGATGCTCGCTTGGCCATTGTGTCATCACAAGATCTTGACTGGTGACAAATTCCACCCATTCGGAAACCCTCCGTTACGAAAACCTCAGGTCTGTCCACAAGAATCGCGGGTGTCAGACGCTGGCCCGCAGAAATGGTATCGGGAATGGTATCGGGAATGGTATCGGGGGCCGAAGCCCCCGGCATCTTTTGCTGGCAGACCGGATCTATTGTGCCATCATGGCGATCTGCCGGGGCACATAGCCCGGCAGATCCTGATCGCTGAAGCCCAGCACATAGAACATGTTCGGTCCCGCGATCTCGGGCAGGAAATCATTGTCATTTGCCAGAACCAGCGTATGCAGCCGCTCGCCCCTCACCGTGACATCGGGACCAAAGGCCAGTCCCTCGATCTTCGCGGGCACATGCGCCGCATCCACGCCCAACGCGGCCAGTACCGGGACAAGATCGAAGAGTTTCACTTTCTTCACAGCCGCCTCTGCCGCAGCAGCCCCGCTCAGATCGGTGATATCCCTCGCCCCCTTCAGGTCGATGAGGTAAATCCCCTTGGTCCCGGCCGGCCCCCCTTCGCCCAGCCCGTCGCCGTCGCGTTCATCGACAAGGAATTCATGGTCATTGACCGCGACGATATCGCTCACGACCGAACCTTCGGCCAGCATATAGCCATATTGATGCACCTGGCCGCTTGTCAGATCGATGCTGACCAGCCGTGACATATTTGCGCTGGCCTTGTCGGCACGATCTTGCAACAGCGCCGCCTGCATCGCACCCAGCAGCATCTTGCCATCGGGCGTGATCGCGAGCCCCTCCATCCCCTTGTTGGCGGTCCGGCCCGTCTTGTTGCCACTGATCTCGGCCTTCTTGGTCGCGAAGAGATGCGGCGCGCACAGGTTCGCGGGCAGATCGAAAGCCTTCACCCGCTTGCCCGTCGCGCGGTCGAACTGATAGAGATAGGGGCCATATTCATCCGAGATGAAGACGCTCTTGCCATCGTTCGAGACACGGATGCTCTCGCTGTCGAGCCGGCCATTCGCCGGATTGCAACTGTTCTTCTTCGGATCATAGGCATCCGACCGGCCGGTGAAATGGTATTTCCCGTCGGTATTTTCCGCAGGCACACCCGAACCCGCATTCAGCCCCTCGCCCGAACCATAGACGAGCGGCGAGGCGCTCCACAAAAGCGTGGTGCCGGTCAGCCTGACCGTCACGGTCAGCGGCAGCCTGGCATCCGCTGCGGCCGGGGTGAAATCAATCTTCAGCGTTTCGAAACGCGGGATGAAGGTTGCCGTATCGTTGATCTTCTTTTCATGAGGGGTATCATTCGGCCCCCGGTCCGGCAGGCCAAGGAACACGCCATTTCCGGCATAGGCGAGCCCCGAGCCCGTGCCACCCAGAACCGCCTTCGGCAGGCCGTTCTCCAGCGTGCCTGTCAGCCCGGAGAGATCAAGTCCCTCTCCTGCGGGACTTCGCGAAATCTGGCCGATGCCAAGAAGATGTGGCTCGGCCTGGGCTGCGGCGGCCAGCATGATTGCGGGCAGGACAAGACCAAAACAGGACAGGGACATACGGGACAGGGACATGGGATCCTCCTCTAGACAATGACCGGCATAGTCTAGAACGCCAATGTAACAGGTTTCTGTCGCCCTCGCGCCGCCGCCTTCACACCTCCGCCTTCACACCTCCGCCTTCACACCTCCGCCTGGTGAATGCGAAATCCTGCACGGGCACTCAAACCAGTCGGCTTTGCGCCAGGGCGGCCTTCACGAAGCCCGCAAAGAGCGGGTGCGGCGCAAAGGGTTTGGATTTCAGTTCGGGATGGAACTGGACACCGATGAACCATGGGTGGTCCTTGTGCTCGACGATCTCGGGCAGACGGCCATCGGGCGACATGCCCGAGAAGGTCAGCCCGCAACTCTCAAGCGGTTCGCGATACCTGACATCAACCTCGTAGCGGTGACGGTGGCGCTCCTCGATTCCGGTCGAGCCATAGATCCCGGCCACCCTGGAGCCTTCTTTCAGGGCTGCGGAATAGGCGCCCAGACGCATCGTGCCGCCCTTGTCGTCGTTTGGCTTGCGCTCGACCCGGTGAGTGCCCTGCACCCATTCCTTGAGGTGATACACAACCGGGGTAAACCGTTTCCTGTCCGCTTCGTGGTCGAATTCCTCGGAACCTGCATCCTTGACACCGGTCAGGTTGCGCGCCGCCTCGATCACGGCCAGCTGCATGCCCAGGCAGATCCCGAGATAGGGCACACCCTTCTCGCGGGCAAATTGCGCCGCGCGAATCTTGCCCTCGGTGCCACGCTCGCCAAAGCCGCCGGGCACCAGGATTGCGTGACAGTTGTCGAGATACGGCGCAGGATCCTCGGTCTCGAAGATCCCGGCATCGATCCATTCCGCGCGCACCTTGACCCGGTTGGCCAGGCCACCATGGGTCAGCGCCTCGGCAATCGATTTGTAGGCATCCTCAAGCTGGACATATTTGCCCACGATCGCAACGCGGACCTCGCCCTCTGCATTGTCGAGCCGATCCATCACATCTTCCCAGCGGCTCAGGTCGGGTCGGGGCGCGGGCGAAATGGCGAACGCGTCCAGAACAGCCCGGTCGAGACCCACGCGGTGATAGGCCAGCGGCGCCTCGTAGATCGATTTCAGATCATAGGCCGGGATCACCGCCTCGGGGCGCACGTTGCAAAACAGCGCGATCTTGCCGCGTTCCTTGTCGGGAATCGGCTGCTCGGACCGACAGACCAGAACATCCGGCTGCAACCCGATCGAGCGCAACTCCTTGACCGAGTGCTGGGTCGGCTTGGTCTTCAACTCGCCACTCGCCGCCAGGTAGGGCAGCAGTGTCAGATGCATGAAGATCACCTCATCGCGCGGCTTGTCCTGCGCGAACTGGCGGATCGCCTCGAAAAAGGGCAGCCCTTCGATATCGCCCACCGTGCCGCCGATCTCGCACAGCATGAAATCAACCTCGTCATCGCCGATCGAGATGAAATTCCTGATCTCGTCGGTTACATGCGGGATCACCTGGATCGTCTTGCCCAGATATTCGCCGCGGCGCTCTTTCTCAAGCACATTGGTGTAGATCCGTCCCGAGGAAATCGAGTCGGTCTTGCGCGCGCTCACCCCGGTGAACCGCTCGTAATGGCCCAGATCAAGGTCGGTCTCGGCCCCGTCATCGGTGACGAAGACCTCGCCATGCTCGAAGGGCGACATCGTGCCCGGATCAACGTTCAGATAGGGATCAAGCTTGCGCAGCCGAACCGAAAATCCGCGCGCTTGCAGCAATGCCCCAAGGGCGGCCGACGTCAACCCTTTGCCCAGCGACGAAACCACGCCGCCGGTAATGAAGACATAACGTGCCATGAAGCCCCCGTGATCTGTGAAGTGATCGTGATCTGTGAAATTATGCTGGGTTTCCCAACCATGAATGGTCAGGATCACGGGACTTGTTTTCTACACGATTCGCGGCCCGCCCGCAACCGGACCGCAATCAGTTGGCTCAGGCTGCGACCATCTCCTCAAGGGCTTCTGGCCACAAGGCGAATCCACAAGGCGAATGCTGGAGAAACCGGATCAGTTTGCCGCAGGTGGCGTGATCGGGCCGGACCGGCTGTCGGTCGCACTCTCGCCCGGGGTCTCGCCCGTGCCTGCATCCGGGCCACTCGCTGCGGGCGGCATGATCACCCCCAGAGACCCGGCCTTGTCGCCGGCCTCGTCGCCGGACTGGTCGGTGATGCCGGTGCTGTCATCGGCCGGTGCGCTGATCGTCGCCCCGCCGATTCCCAGCCGGTCGAGAACCGATTCCTGTCCCGCCTTCCGCGATGCCAGAACCGTCAGCGTGACCGAGGTAATCAGGAAACCCGCCGCCAGAATCCAGGTCAGTCGGGTCAGCGCATTGGCCGCCTGGCGCCCGGTCATCAGGCCACCCACACCACCCGAGGAGCCACCGCCGCCCATGCCAAGCCCGCCCCCTTCGGAGCGTTGCAGCAGCACGACGCCGATCAGCAACAGGGCCAGTATCAGGTGGATCGAGAGAACGACGTTTTCCATGTGGGCGTCCGGCCTTTCTTCATTCGATGCGCCTGTCTATTGCAGTCAAGCACCGATGCGCAACCAAAAGATTGCGCCCACGATACCATGACAGCGCAGATCCCCGCCTCCTTCGGCCAGTGCGCTCAATCTTGCCATAAGCACAAGGCATACATGCTGCCCCCGAACTGTCCCCGAACAAGGCCGCCCGCGTCAAAAGCGGGGTTTCATTGTGGCCCGTCAGCCGCTATGGGTAGCCCGGTCTGACCAGCCGTCAAGGAGAGAATCATGGCCAATGTCGTCGTCGTCGGCGCCCAGTGGGGTGACGAGGGGAAAGGCAAGATCGTGGACTGGCTCAGCGAGCGCGCCGATGTGATCGCCCGGTTCCAGGGAGGCCATAATGCGGGCCATACGCTTGTGATTGACGGCAAGGTTTACAAGTTGAACGCGCTGCCCTCGGGTGTGGTGCGCGAC
This sequence comes from Thioclava sp., assembly GCA_965277135.1. GTDB lineage: Bacteria > Pseudomonadota > Alphaproteobacteria > Rhodobacterales > Rhodobacteraceae > Thioclava. The sequence continues at coordinate 13,542 of CBDIBW010000007.1, forward strand.
GGCAAGTTGAGCGTGATCGGCAATGGTGTGGTGCTCGATCCGTTCCACCTCGTCAACGAGATTGCCAATATCCGTGAACAGGGCGTGGAAATCAGTCCCGAAACGCTGATGATTGCCGAGAACACGCCGCTGATCCTGCCAATCCATGCAGAGCTTGACCGTGCCCGCGAAGACGCCGCTTCCAGGGGCACCAGGATTGGCACCACCGGTCTTGGCATCGGCCCGGCCTATGAGGACAAGGTGGGCCGCCGCTCGGTCCGCGTGGCCGATCTGGCCAACGAAGCCACCCTGACCGCCCGTATCGACCGCGCGCTCCAGCACCATGACCCTCTGCGCAAGGGGTTGGGGATCGCGCCTGTGGATCGTGAGGGTCTGATTGCGCGACTCAAGGACATCGCGCCACAGATCCTGAAATACGCCGCTCCGGTCTGGAAGGTGCTCAACGAAAAGCGCAAGCTCGGCAAGCGCATCCTCTTTGAGGGCGCGCAGGGCTCGCTGCTGGATATCGACTTCGGGACCTATCCTTTCGTGACCTCCTCGCATGTGGTTGCGGGCCAGGCGGCGGCAGGCACAGGCATGGGGCCGGGTGCGATCGATTTCGTGCTGGGCATCGTCAAGGCCTACACCACTCGCGTTGGCGAAGGCCCCTTCCCGACCGAACTGGACGATGAGGATGGCAACCGCCTTGGCGCGCGTGGCCATGAATTCGGCACCGTGACCGGCCGCAAACGCCGCTGCGGCTGGTTCGATGCGGCTCTGCTGCGCCAGACCTGCGCCATCTCGGGGATGAACGGCATCGCGCTGACCAAGCTCGACGTGCTCGACGGGTTCGAGACGGTGAAAATCTGCACAGGCTACGAGCTTGACGGCGAACGGCTCGACGACCTGCCGGCCGCGGCCGAGGATCAGGCACGCTGCGTGCCGATCTACGAAGAGATCGAAGGCTGGTCCGAATCGACCGAAGGCGCGCGCAGCTGGGCCGACCTTCCGGCAGCAGCGATCAAATATATCCGCCGCGTCGAGGAGATGATCGGTTGCCCGGTGGCGCTTCTGTCCACCAGCCCCGAGCGTGACGACACGATTCTTGTGACCGATCCTTTCGCGGACTGACGACGATGTGGAGGCCCCCGCGGCGCCGGGGTCTTGCCAACCGCCTGAGGGTGCATCCGGGGGGCGCACCGCGAAATGAGAGCGAACAGGGTTCCGGGCCTTGCTCCATCACATTGATGTCCTTGTCGGGGGCAAGAGCCGGTTCGGGATGGCCACCGGGGTGGAGACACCCGCCCCGTCACTCTCCCCGTCACTCTCCCCGGCGCGATCCCCTCATCTCCAGTGCCCAGATCGCTGCGATCGACTTGTGCCCGGGTACCGACGAACCAGGCTCGACCAGAAACCACCACCCACGCGATCACCAAGACCGCCCACACAACCCCGATCCGCCGCGAAAAAGACAGGGAAAAAGAACCATCAGACACGCACAGCAATGCAAGACAAGCTGCTCCGGCCCAATATCTGAAGCGAGCCTTGTGTTGTGTTTCAGACGCCGGCACCGATCAGCGCATGCGCCAGAAGCGGAACCGATCTGGCATTCAGGCCGGCAATGTTGATGCGCGAATCGCCCACCATGTAGATCGCGTTATCGGCCTTCATCGCTGCGACCTGTTCGGGCGTTGCGCCAAGCCGTGAGAACATGCCGCGATGCCTGGCCACGAAGTCGAAACGATCCGAGTTCGACAGCTTGCGCAACTCATCGGCGAGTTGTCGGCGCAGGTCGAGCATACCCGCGCGCACCTGCTCCAGCTCGGCTTCCCAATCGGCGCGCAGAGCCGGATCGGTCAGAACCCTGGTGACCAGTGCCTGCCCATGGAAGGGCGGGAAGGAATAGGTCTGACGGTTCAGGTAGCCCAGCGTGTCCTGGGTGGTTTTCCGGCTCGCCACATCCCCCAGCACGATCAGGCAGCCGGTGCGCTCGCGGTAGATGCCGAAGTTTTTCGAGCATGAGGCCGCGATCAGCATCTCGGGCGCACGCGAGGCGATCAGCCGGGTGCCCGCAGTATCCTCTTCAAGCCCATCGCCAAAGCCCTGATAGGCCAGGTCGATCATCGGCACTGCGCCCGTCCTGTCGAGCAGATCGGCCACCGCGCCCCATTGGTCCAGCGTCAGGTTGGCACCGGTCGGGTTGTGACAGCAGCCGTGCAACAGGATGATGTCACCCGTCCTGGCCTGTGCCAGGTCTTCCACCATCGCGTCGAAATCGACCGAACGGGTCTGGCTGTCGAAATAGCGGTAGGGTTTCCACGCCATCCCCATGAAGTCGAGGATCGACAGGTGGTTCGGCCAGGTCGGGTCCGAGACCCAGACCGTCGCGTCGGACCTGGCAAGGCGTGCCAGCTCGAATCCCATACGGCACGCACCGGTGCCGCCGACGGTTGACAGGAACGAGGCACGCTCGGCCGGGTAGCCCTGGCCCAGAACCATCCCGGCCATCGCCGCATGGAAGTCGGGCTCACCGGTGAGGCCGGCATATTTCTTGGTCGTGGCGGTATCCCAAAGCTGCTTTTCGGCGGCGTGGACCGAGCGCATGATCGGTGTTTCGCCGTCTGCGTTCTTGTAGATACCCACGCCCAGATCGACTTTTTCGACCCGCTCGTCGGCCCGATATTCGCCCATCAGTGCCAGGATCTTGTCCGGTGCCTGCGGTTTGAGATTGTTCAGCATCATGCCTCTCCGGTTGCGACCCTGAAGTCGTTGAACATGCCCCATTCGGCCCAGGACCCGTCATAGAGCGACCAGTCGGTCTTGCCGATCCGTTCCAGTGCCAGCGCGAGGATCGCGGCGCTGATGCCCGAGCCGCAACTGGTGATCGCGGGTTTGCCCAGATCGACGCCCGCAGCCACGAAGGCGGCGCGCAGTTCATCGGGGGATTTCATCGTGCCCGCGGGGGTGAGCAAGCTGCCCCATGGCACGTTCCTGGACCCTGGAATATGGCCTTTGCGCAGGCCCGGACGGGGTTCGTCTTCCTGTCCGGCAAAGCGGTTCGCAGAGCGCGCATCGACAATCTCGAAATCGCCAAGCTTCGAGGCATGAGCGACCTGCGTCACGTCTTTCACCCGCTCGGGCTGACGCTGCGCCGTCATGTGGCGGTCGCGGATGGTCGGCGGGATATTCTCCAGCGGACGGCCCTCGACCTCCCATTTCGGCAGACCGCCATCAAGCACGGCCACATCCGTCTTGCCCATCAGGCGGAAGGTCCACCATACGCGCGGCGCCGAGCAGATCCCCGCCTGGTCATAGACCACGACCTGATGACCGTCGCCCACGCCGATGGCGCGCATCCGGGAGATAAACATCTCGACCGGCGGTGCCATATGCGGCAACCCGGACCGCTTGTCGGCAATATCGTCGATATCGAAGAAACGCGCACCGGGGATATGTTTCCCGGCATAGGTTGCCTTCGCATCACGCTCCATATGCGGCAGGAACCAGGATCCGTCGAGAATGCGCAGGTCCGGATCCCTCAGATGCGCTTCCAGCCAATCGGTCGAAACCAGGCTTGCGGGGTCGTCAAGTGCCATCTCGGACTCTCTGTTGAATTCAGGTTATCCTTAGCGTGAAGGACAACGCAAGGGCAAGACTGCCAACCGGAGCAATACAATCAGGACGGGACCGGGCCGGGGCGGGTCAGAGAGGGGGCGGGTCAGAGAGATTGCTTGAGCAGGCGCTGCTTCTGGCGGTTCCAGTCACGCCTGGCCTCGGTTTCGCGCTTGTCGGCCTGTTTCTTGCCCTTGGCAATCCCGATCAGCAGTTTGACGACTCCCTTCTCGTTGAAATATATCCTGAGGGGAACAATCGTCATGCCCTGCCGCTGTGTGACATTCCACAGCCTGGCCAGTTCGCGCCTGGAGACCAGCAGCTTGCGCTTGCGGCGTTCCTCATGGCCGAAATGCCCGGCCTGCGCATAGGCCGCTATATGGGCGTTGATCAGCCACAGCTCGCCACCCTCGACCGAAGCATGGCTTTCGGCGATATTGGTCTGGCCACTGCGCATCGATTTCACTTCCGAGCCAAGCAGCATGATCCCCGCCTCAAGCGTATCCTCTACGGCGTAGTGATAGCGTGCCTGCCGGTTCTCGGCGATCAGCTTGTTGTTGGTCTCGGGTTTTCTGGCCATGATCGCATGGAGATAGGGCAGGGCAGGGCAGCTGTCCAGTGATGTGCGTGACCGTGACGGCACGGGCGCGCCTGGCCGGGCAGGTGCAAGAGCAGGGGGCCGTGAGGCCGACGACGGCTTTCAGGTTCATTTTTTCTTCCCATATCTCCCGTGAATGCGTAAAAATGACACGCGAGTGATCTTGATGTGAGTGTGGTGTGAGATTTTCTGCCCGCCAGGTCACAACACACCCGGTGACAAGATACAGGTCGCTTTCTTCGTATGGGGTAGAGAAGGCCCGGACTGCACAGATCTCATTTGTTATCTGACCGGGCACCGAAGCAGGAGAACCAGGATGCGCAAACCATTCCAGAGCGATCCGACATGGACCGACGTGACGCCCAAGGCCGATTTCCTGAACCGCCGACACCTGATGGCAGGTGTGGGTGCCCTTGCTTTGGCCGGGATTGCCGGCCCGGCCACGGCCAGGTTCTCGGCTCAACATTCGAAATTCTCGACGGATGCGAAGCCCAACACGTTTGATGAGATCACCCATTACAACAATTTCTACGAATTCGGCTGGGACAAGACAGACCCCGCGAACCATGCCGACCAGCTTGTGACCGCCCCCTGGACGGTCGAGATCGGCGGTCTTGTGGACAAGCCCGGCAAATACGACCTGGACGATCTCGTGAAGCCCGAAACGCTCGAACAGCGGATCTACCGGTTCCGTTGTGTGGAAGCCTGGTCGATGGTGATCCCCTGGATCGGGTTCGAACTTTCCGGTCTGCTCAGGCGTGTCGGCGTTCGGCCCTCCGCCAGATACGTGGCCTTTACAACGCTTTACCGTCCCGGGCAGATGCCAGGGCAGCGGGCGGGGGGTATCGCCTGGCCCTATGTCGAGGGGCTGCGTCTCGACGAGGCGATGAACCCGCTGACGATTCTGGCCACGGGGCTTTATGATGAGCCGATGCCGAACCAGAATGGCGCGCCGCTCCGCCTGGTCGTGCCGTGGAAATACGGGTTCAAGTCGATCAAGAGCATCGTGAAGATCGAGTTGACCGACAAACAGCCGCCCACCACATGGAACATGCTGCAACCGCGCGAATACGGGTTTTATGCCAATGTGAACCCGGAGGTGGATCACCCGCGCTGGTCGCAGGCGACCGAGAGGGTGATTGGCGCGGGGTTGTTTGCGGGCCGCAAGGACACGTTGATGTTCAACGGCTATGGCGATGAGGTGGCGAGCCTCTATTCCGCCATGGATCTGCGGAAGAACTACTGATGGCGATGATCGGTGCGCAGGCCCTCGCGACCCCGGTGAACACGGTGCTGCGGCGGGTGCCGACCTGGCCTGTCTATCTGGCGGGGCTGATCCCGCTGGGCTGGGTGATCTGTCTCACGCTGTATGGCGGGATCGGGGTGGATCCGGTGAAGGGGATCGAGCATCGCCTTGGCAAGATCGCACTCTGGTTTCTGATGGGTGGTCTGGCGATCACCCCGGTGCGGCGATTTCTCGGGCTGAACCTGCCGCGTTACCGCCGGGCAATCGGCTTGTTGGCCTTCTTCTATGTCATGCTGCATCTGGTCGTCTGGGCGGTGCTGGATATGGGGATGCTCTGGGAACAGGCGGTGCGCGACCTGATCAGGCGCCCTTACCTGTTTTTCGGGATCACGGCCTTCGCGCTGCTGATCCCGCTGGCGCTGACCTCGAACAATGCCTCGATCCGCAAGCTGGGACGCAACTGGCGACGCCTGCATTGGCTGGTCTATCCTGCGGTTCTGCTCGGGGTGGTGCATTACCTTTGGCAGATGAAGGTGATTTCGGGGCAGGGGTGGCTGTGGCTGGGCGCCCTTGTGTTGCTTCTGGGTCTGCGTTTCCTGCCCGGGAGGCGCTGATTGGCAACGCGTTCCGTCAGGCGTATCCCGACCTCATGACGACAGGATCCGATTTCAGCTTTGAGCAGGCCGCGCTGGCGCGTGGGTCAACCCGGGTGGCAGGGGTGGACGAGGTGGGCCGTGGCCCGCTTTGCGGCCCCGTGACCGCCGCCGCCGTGGTGCTTGATCCCGCGCACATTCCCGAAGGACTTGATGATTCCAAGAAGCTCGGCGCCAGGCGACGTGCCGATCTGGCCGCGCAGATCATGCAGAGCGCCGATTGCTGCGTCGCCCATGCCAGTGTCGCGGAAATCGACAGGCTCAATATCCATCATGCCGCCCATCTGGCGATGTCCCGGGCAGTGGCGGGGCTGCGGCAGGCTCCCGATCATGTGCTGGTCGATGGCAATCACATCCCCCGCGATCTGGGGGTAGCGGCCGAAGCGCTGGTGAAGGGTGACGCGCGCTCGGTCTCGATTTCGGCGGCGTCAATCCTGGCGAAAGAGGCACGCGATGCGCTGATGGTGGATTTGGCGCAACAATATCCGGGCTACGGCTGGGAACGGAACGCAGGCTATCCGACCAGGGGCCATCTGCAGGCCCTTCTGGAGCTGGGGGTTACCCCCGTTCATAGGCGTTCTTTCAAGCCCGTCCACAATATCTTGTGCCAAGAGAAATATATAATTCTTTGATTCAAAAAAGAAATTGACTGCGAATCCCCTTTGATTCATCTTTGTCCACATAGATCGGCACAAGCCGACATCCCGCCAGGGGCGAGCAGTCAAAGAGGCAAAAATGACCAGAATGAAAGCTATGGCGGCGCAGGCGGCGCTGCCCTTGAACCAGATTCTTGCAGGTGACTGCATCGCGATGATGAACAGCCTGCCCGAGGGCAGCATTGATCTGATCTTCGCCGATCCGCCCTACAATCTGCAATTGCGCGGCGATCTGCGTCGCCCCGACAATTCCAGGGTCAACGCGGTGGACGACGCCTGGGACAAGTTCGCCTCTTTGGGTCATTATGACACTTTCACCCGCGACTGGCTGACCGCCGCGCGCCGGATCCTGAAACCCGACGGGGCGATCTGGGTGATCGGCAGCTATCACAACGTGTTCCGCGTGGGGGCCGAGCTTCAGAACCAGGGGTTCTGGATCCTCAACGACGTTGTGTGGCGCAAGTCGAACCCGATGCCGAATTTCCGTGGCAAGCGCCTGACCAACGCGCATGAGACGCTGATCTGGGCGTCAAAGGGCGAAGGTGCGAAATACACCTTCAATTACGAGGCGCTGAAATCGCTCAATGAAGGGGTGCAGATGCGCTCCGACTGGGTGATCCCGATCTGCAACGGTGGCGAGCGTCTGAAGGATGACAAGGGCAACAAGGCCCATCCGACGCAGAAACCCGAGGCATTGCTGCATCGCATCCTGATCGGCACGACCAATCCGGGCGATGTGGTGCTCGATCCGTTCTTCGGCACCGGCACGACGGGCGCTGTGGCCAGGATGCTGGGCCGGGATTTCATCGGAATCGAACGCGAAACGGCCTATCGAGAGGTCGCGATCAGGCGTCTGTCGAAAATCCGCAAGTTCGACAAGGAAGCGCTGGATCTTGGCACCTCCAGGCGCGCCGAACCGCGTGTGCCCTTTGGCCAACTGGTCGAACGCGGGATGCTGCGCCCGGGCGAGGAACTGTTCTCGATGAATGGCCGCCACAAGGCCAGGGTCCGTGCCGACGGCACGCTGATCGGCGATGATGTGAAGGGCTCGATCCACCAGGTCGGTGCCCATCTGGAAGGCGCACCGAGCTGCAATGGCTGGACCTACTGGACCTTCAGGCGCGACGGAAAACAGGTGCCGATCGATCTGCTGCGTCAGCAGATCCGTGCGGAAATGACCTGATCCGGGCAGAATTTTCCGGGTTTGCAGCCGTTGCCCGTGGACGCAATCACGGGCACGACCTTGCCCCACCCGCCATGCTTGCCCCGCCATGTGAAAACGCGCCATGTGAAAACGACAGGGCTTTTGATCTGGTGGATCAGGCAATCCAGCCCATCAGGTTCTCTTCCACGACCTCCATCAGGGCCTTGATGTGCAAATCCTCATCGTTGAGGCAGGGAATATAGGTAAAACGTTCACCGCCGGCATGCTCGAACGCTTCACGGATCTCTCCGTTGATCTCTTCGAGAGTCTCGATGCAATCGGCGCTGAAGGCGGGCGAGATCACCGCGATGTTCCTTTTCCCCTGCCTGGCCAGTTCGGCAACATGCTCGACCGTGTAGGGTTTGAGCCATTCTTCCGGCCCGAAAACCGACTGGAACGTCGTGTCGATATCGCCCTTTTGCCAGCCCAGACGTTCCATCAGCAGACGCGAGGTCTTCTGGCACTGGCAATGGTAGGGGTCGCCTTCCATCAGGTAACGCCTGGGCATCCCGTGATAGGAGGCCACCAGCACATCGGGGCGGCGCTCCAGACCGGAATAGATCCTCTCGACCGAGCTTGCGAGCGCATTGATATAGCTCGGGCGATCGAAATATTCCGGGGCCACGCGCGCGGCAGGCTGGCGTTTCTGTTTCATCAGCGCGCGGAAGAACTGGTCATTGGCCGTGGCGGAGGTCGCGCCCGCATAGTGCGGGTAAAGCGGCAGGAACAGGATCCTTTCGCAGCCCCCCGCAACCATCCGGTCCACCACGTCGATCGTCGAGGGATTGCCATAGCGCATGCAGTAATCGACCATCACCCCGGCCCCGTAGCGCGCGGCAACCGCATCGCGCAGCCTGACAACCTGTTGCCTGGTGATCGTCATCAACGGGCTCTCGTTTGCCTCGTTGTTCCAGATCGTCTTGTAATTCGCACCGCTGGTGAAGGGCCGTCTGGACAGGATGATCAGTTGCAGCAGCGGCTGCCATTTCCAGGCCGGGTAGTCGATCACCCGACGATCCGAAAGAAACTCGCTCAGATAGCGGCGCATCGACCAGTAATCGGTGTTGTCGGGCGTGCCCAGATTGGCCACCAGAACCCCGATCTTCGCCAGCCTGACGGGCGGGTGATCGGCGGGTGCATGTGCAGGCCCCGAGGGCCTTTGGGTCGTCATTGTCACTGTCCTGTTGTCGTCCGGGCGTAACATGATCTGACTTAATGGGAATGGATGACAAATCAAGCGGCCTTTGACACCGGGTCAGGATCACCTACTCTTGTCCTCATGCCCAAGGATGAGACGATCGGGGTCCAGACCCCACCGCCCGAACTGGATATCGCGCAAGACGCGCTGTTTCTTGATTTTGATGGCTGCCTTGTCGAGATCGCGCCGCGTCCGGATGCCGTGATGGTGCCGCCCGGTTTGCCTGCGGCCTTGACCCGGATTGCCACCCGGCTGAACGGGGCGCTGGCGATCGTCTCGGGGCGCACGCTCGCGGAACTGGAGAGATACCTGTCCGGGTTCGACGGCCCGATGGTCGGATCGCACGGTGCCGAGGCCCGCGGCATGGACACACCGATGGCCGAAAAGGCGCAAGGGCTGGCCGAACTGCAAGAGGCGCTGAGCGATTTTGCGCGCAGGCAGGGTCTGCTCTATGAACCCAAGACCCATGGCGGCGGGCTGCATTTCCGGACCAGGCCGCAGATGCAGCCCCATGTCGAGAGCTTCGCGGCACAGATGGCCGAACGGTTCCCTGCCTTCGAGGTCCAGCCCGCCAAGATGGCGGTCGAGATGCGCCCGGCCGGGTTTTCCAAGGATCGGGCCTGCGCCTTGCTCGCGGATCTGGATACGTTCGCCCGACGCCGCCCCGTCTATGCCGGAGATGACACCACAGACGAACCGGCGCTGGAGTGGGCCGGAAAGAATGGTGGATACGGGATCAAGATTGGCGAAGGCCACAGCGTTGCGCGCCATCGCCTGGCTGGACCCGAACAGATGCGCGCCTGGCTTGCCGTGGTGCCGGAGGGCTGAATGGGACGCCTGATCTGCCTGTCAAATCGCATTCCGACCGGGGCCAGCCCCTCTGGCGGGCTCGTGGTTGCCGTGGGGGACGCTCTGGCGGAGACCGGCGGGATCTGGATCGGCACATCGGGGGAAACGGTCGAGACGCCCGACGACACGCTGCGCGAGATCGAAGGGGGACCGTTCCGGCGCCTTTGTTTCGACCTCAGCCCGGAGGAAGAGGAAAACTATTACGCGGGCTATTCGAATTCGGTGCTCTGGCCGCTTTTTCATGGCCGAACCGATCTGATGGATATTCACCAGGAATATCTTGCGACATATAAAAAGGTGAACCGGCGGCTGGCCCGGATGCTTGCGCCGCTGATCGAACCCGATGATCGTATCTGGGTGCATGATTTCCACCTGCTCGCGCTCGCTTACGAGTTGCGCGTGCTGGGCGTGCAAAACCGGATCGGGTTCTTCCTGCATACGCCGTTTCCGGGGCCGCTGCCGATGCAGGCATTGCCCAACGGCAAGGAAATCTGCCTGTGGCTGTCGAATCACGATCTCGTCGGGTTGCAGGCCGAACGCGATGTGCGCGCCTGCCTGACCTCAATGGCCGAGATCGGCGCAGGGACGGAACTCACCGGCGGGTTCGTCCATCTCTCGCCAAGACAGTGCCGCATTGCGGCCTTTCCGATCGCCATAGACGCGCGCGAATTCACCGCGCTCGCCGAAAAACAGGTCAAGACATTGCCGCCGGGCATCATGAAACCGGATCGCCGCCTGATGATCGGCGTGGACCGGCTGGATTATTCCAAGGGCGTGCCGCAGCGTTTCAAGGCATTTGGTGCGTTTCTCGAACGTCACGAGGAATGGAATCGCCATGTTTCACTGATCCAGATCTCGCCCCCCACGCGGGAAGGTGTGCAGGCCTATGACGACATGCGCGAGGAGACCGAGCATCTTTCGGGGCGGATCAATGGCACGTTTGCGGATATCCAGTGGGCTCCGATCCGGTTCATCAACCGGTCCGTGCCGCGCGATGTGCTTGCAGGGCTTTACCGCGCCTGTGACGTCGCTCTCGTGACGCCGCTGATGGACGGGATGAACCTGGTGGCGAAGGAGTTCGTTGCCGCGCAGGATCCCCGGAACCCCGGTGTGCTGATCCTGTCGCAATTCGCCGGTGCCGCCGAACAGATGCCGGAGGCGCTGATCGTCAATCCGCACGATACCGAACAGATGGCCAGCGCGATGCTGACCGCGCTTGTGATGTCGCATTCGGAGCGGTGCAAACGTCATGCCGCCCTGCTCGAAACGCTGCACCGCAAGGATGTGCACTGGTGGTCTGAAAGTTTCCTGTCTGCACTGGGCTAGAGCCTGATGTTCCGGGGTGCTCGCCCGTCGGCAATTCCATCGTGCCCAGCACATCCGCCAGCCGTTGCGCCGCCGATCCGGGGCGCAGCGGCTTTTGCTGGTTCGGATGGGGCTTCCAGCCGGTCAGCCAGACCATCTCGAACGTCGCACGCACCCGGCCATCGGGTTCGGCAAAACTCTCGCAATAGATCCGCAGTGCCTCCGCGATCACGCCGCGTCGGGTGAAATGGCGAATCCGGCCATTGAGCGCGTTCGCTTCTCCCATGGCGCGCAAATCGGCCAGAAGGTGCAAAGGCGTCGCGTAAGTCACGGTTCGCGTCACCTGATCGGCCACCGGCAGCGCCAGTCCCGCACGCTCGATCAAGGCCCCCAGATCGCGAATTTCCCCCATCGGCAGAACGCGCGGGCTCAGCCCCCCGCGCACCGCGATCTCGGCCTGGCTCAGCGCCGCGCGCAACTCCTGCAGGGTCTGCCCGCCGAACAGAACCGCCAGAAACAACCCGTCCGGCTCCAGCGACCGGGCGGCCTGCACCATCTGACCGACCGGATCATTGGCCCAGTGCAGACAAAGCGCATGCACAACCAGATCATGCGCACTCTCGTCGAGCGTCAGAACATCGTCGTCCGCGACCACCCTGGCTCCGGGCAGGATTTTCAGCCACGGTTCGGGAAAACCGGCAATGATCGCGGGCTTTGTAAATGTTCTGTTAACCTCTTCGAGCCTTTCCTGAAGCTCGGCCGCGGCATCCTCATGCAGGAACAGTTCAGGCGCGCGGACGGCTCGGGCGCGATAGCGCCGCAGGGCGCGGCGGTCGGTGAGAAGGCGATCAGTGAGAAGGCGGTCGGTGGGAAGAGGTGGTGTGGTCATGGCGGAGCAGATCCTTAACGCGCTTCGGGCACAGATGCTAGCAGCGGCGCATCACACGTTCGAGGCCATCTTTCCGCCCCGCTGTATCCATTGCGGCGCGCCGGTGGACACGGAGTTCGGACTATGCGCGGACTGCTGGTCCGAGACGGCCTTTGCCAGCGGCGCGGTCTGCCATGCCTGTGGCGTTTCCCTGCCGGGCAGCGATGACGGCGCGCGTCTGCTGTGTGACGATTGCCTTGCTCACCCACGGCCCTGGGATCACGGGCGCAGCGTGATGCAGTATTCGGGCACGGGTCGCGAACTGATCCTGGCGCTCAAGCATGCCGATCGGCTGGATCTTGTGCGGCCGATGGCGAAATGGCTTGCACGTGCTGCACAGCCCTTGCTGAGCCCGACCATGCTGATCGCCCCGATCCCGCTGCATCGCTGGCGATTGGTCAAGCGGCGCTATAATCAGGCGGCGCTGCTGGCGCAAGGGCTGGCAAACGAGGTTCGGCTGCCGGTCTGCGTCGATCTGTTCATCCGGCTGCGTCCCACCCCCAGCCAGAAAGGACGCGATCGCGCGACCCGGATTGCCAATCTCAAGGATGCAATCGGAGTGCATCCTGCCCGCAGGTCGATCCTGTGCGGAAGAGACCTGCTGATCGTGGATGACGTGATGACCTCTGGCGCGACGCTGGAGGCTGCCACGCGGGCGGCGCGTGATGCCGGTGCCAACCGGGTCTGCATCCTGACACTGGCACGCGTTGCGAAGGCGCTCTAAATCCCTCATAATCGGGCTGATTGAAAAGGGATCCCGTATGAAACGCGTTGAAATCTACACCACCGCCACCTGCCCGTTCTGCATCATGGCCCGGCGCCTGCTCAACCAGAAGGGCGTGGCCCATGAGGAAATCGATGTGGGACGCGAGCCGCAACGTCGCGCCGAGATGACGCGACGCGCCAATGGCCGCCACACTGTTCCGCAGATCTTCATCGGTGGCGAAGGGATCGGTGGCTGTGATGAGCTTCATGCGCTCGAACATGCAGGCAAGCTTGATATGATGCTGGCGGGGTAAGCGATGAAAGCCGGTCTGGTTCAGCTATCTTCCACGGACAAGCCGGCAGAGAACCTGCCGGTTACCCTTGAGTTCATCCGCGAAGCTGCGGCTGCGGGCGCGGACCTCATCGTTACGCCCGAATGCACGAACATCGTCTCGTCGGACCGCGCCTATCAGCGCGAGGTTCTGCGCTTCGAGCATGAGGATATGACGCTCGCCGCGATCCAGGCCGAGGCCGAAAGGCTCGGCATCTATATCGTGATCGGCTCGCTCTGTCTGAAGACGCGCGATGATGACGGGCGCTTTGCCAACCGCTCCTTCCTGATCAATCGGAAAGGCAAGATCGCGGCGCGCTATGACAAGATTCACATGTTCAACATGGAGGTGTCCGAGACCGAGCGCTATAGCGAATCCGAATCCTATCGTCCCGGACGCGAGGCCGTTCTCGGTCCGACAAGGTTCGGCCAGATCGGCATGACGGTCTGCTACGATCTGCGCTTTCCGCATCTCTATCGCCGCCTCGCGCAAGGTGGTGCACAGGTCTTGTCGATCCCGGCGGCATTCAACGACACGACCGGAAGGGCGCATTGGGAGGTGCTTGTGCGTGCCCGTGCGATCGAGAATACCTGTTTCGTGCTCGCACCTGCGCAATGTGGCGAACATGCCTCCCATGGAGGGCGCCCGCGCCGGACCTGGGGACACAGCTTCGCCGTGGACCCTTGGGGCAAGATCCTTGTCGATGGCGGCACCGAGCCGGGTGCCCATGTTGTCGATCTCGACATCGGGCAGGTCGAAGCGACCCGTGTGCGCCTTCGTTCGCTCTTTCATGACAGGAGCTTCGACGGACCGTGACCGGCACCGAGCATGACCCCCTTGCCGCTGCGTTGTTCGCCGAAGTCTTCATGGCCGATCAGCTCGCGCGCAACGTGGTCGGTCGAGCCTTGCCAAAGGGTATGGAGATTTCGCATTTCTCCGTGCTCAACCTGTTGGCCCATCTCGGCGAAGAGCGCACCCCGGCGCAACTGGCCGAGTCGCTCCATGTCACGCGCGGGGCGATGACCAACACGCTGGCCAAGCTGGAATGGGCGGGACATGTGCATATCCGCCCCGATTGGGACGACGCGCGCCGCAAACGGGTGGTGATTTCTCCGACGGGGCGGCGGGCGCGCGATGCGGCCCTGGCCTCTCTGATGCCGATCATCGGGGGCATCGTGCGCGATCTTGGCCCCGAAAAGGTGCGCGCCGCCCTGCCCGTCCTGCGCGAATTTCGCGCGCGCCTGGGCCAGGACTGAGACCCGGTAAACGGCCGATCTCCCGAAGCACGTTCCCTTGATGCCCCGGACCTCTTCTCTACGACCAAAGTCGGCCATCCGTGCCCCGGGATCCTTGCGTGGTCGGGACGGATCCATGTTGGCACGGGTTTGGGCGGAACCGGGAATTGCCGTGACAATCCGGCCGTCGAGACCGTCTTCAGGACGATCAAGGCCGACCTTCCCGGGGCGGCAGTCCTGGCCAACGCGGCGGGCTGCCGAATTGATGATCTTCCAGATCAACGGGTTTTGCAACCCGCGCCGAAGGCACGCGGGCCCGGTATGGAAAAGCCGCTTGGCCTGCGCAGCGCAGGTCGCGTCAAGTCGCGTCAATGAGAATGGAGTGACGTTGGGGCAATGGCGAAAAGCATCGCGTAATGTAATGGCGAAACGCATCGTGTAATGTATGACACCCCGAGGGCTGGCGGGTGGCATCGTCCGCAGGAAACCGTCCGAATGAAGTCCTGGCCCTGTCTTTTTGGACAGGTTTGATTTTTTTGACGCTTGGGGCAGCTTCTCCGCATGCTAATTTCAGACCGCAATATCTTCGAGGGCAAAAGATGAAACATCCGGTAGATGTTCACGTGGGAAAGAGAATTCGGCATCGGCGCTGGATGATCGGCATGACCCAGCAGCAGCTTGCCGATCAGGTCGGGATCAAGTTCCAGCAGATCCAGAAATATGAAACCGGTATGAATCGCGTCTCTGCCTCTCGCTTGTGGGACATTGCCGACGCGCTCAATGTGCCGATCGCCTTCTTCTTCAACGGTCTCACGGAAGACGCACAGATGCATCCGGACGTTGCGGGCGACATTCTGTCCGACAAGGAGGCGCTCGCACTCGTCCGTTCCTATTACGCGATTCCCGAAATGCAGCGCCGTCGCCTCTTCGAACTGGCCAAGGTGCTTTCGGATTTCGCCTGAACGCCGGATCCGGACTTGAACCGGCGCTTGACCGGGCGAATGGGGACTCTATCGTTCCCCCCGTTGATTTCGACCGATCCGATTGCCTGTCAGGAGCCGCCCGCATGTCCCCTTCTTCCGAAGCCACGGCGCTGATCGCGTTGGCCCATGACCTTGCGCAGGCAGCGCGGTCCGAAACGCTGCGCCATTTCCGCATGGCAGGGGGGCTTGGGGCGGACAACAAGCTCGATACCGGTTTTGATCCGGTCACCGTGGCCGACCGTGCTGCGGAGACTGCGATGCGGGCGATTCTGGAGCGGACGCGTCCCCAGGATGGCATCTATGGCGAGGAACACGGGTTCAGGCGCGGCACCAGCAGGCTGACCTGGGTGCTCGATCCGATTGACGGCACGCGCGGCTACATGTCGGGTACGCCGACCTGGGGCGTGCTGATCGCACTGTCGGAGGAAACGCAAGAGGGCCCCGGCGCGCCACTGCTGGGGGTCATCGACCAGCCCTATATAGGCGAGCGTTTCACCGGCGGGTTTGGTATGGCCGAGTTGCAGGGGCCGCAGGGCCTCTGCATGCTCCGGGCACGCGCGGCGCGGCCTCTGTCCGAGGCCACGCTGTTCACCACCTTCCCCGAGGTCGGAACTGCCGAAGAGGGTGCGGCCTTTGCCCGACTTTCGCGCGAAGTGCGCCTGACGCGCTACGGGATGGATTGCTATGCCTACGCGCTGCTGGCCAACGGCCAGATCGACCTTGTGGTCGAGGCCGGGTTGCAGCCCTACGATATCGGTGCACCGATCGCCGTGGTCGAGGCGGCAGGTGGCATCGTCACCGACTGGCAGGGCGGCCCGGCCTGGGGCGGCGGCCAGGTGATCGCGGCAGCCAATCCCGGGATTCATGCGGCCGCGCTGGCGGTTCTGGCAGGGTAGGGAGGGCGCTGTCCCTTGTTTCGCGACAGTGGACCGGAACAAATTATTTTGCATTGGGTTCGGTGTCTGATGACTCCTTTTCCCTGGCCTTTTCGCAACTGATTTTGGTGGTGTATCTGCGGCCGGTGATGGCGTGGGTGGTGGTCTTGACGGACCACAGGCCGTCGAGCCCGGGGCGGAAGCCTGTTGCGGTGATCTGGCCGCTGGCGGCGATGAGGGGATCGCCGGGCAGGGTGACGGAAAAGGTGTCGCAGAAGGTGTCGTTGCCGCGCTGGCATTCGTCAGGCCGGGCCCTGGCTGCGCGCCTGGCCTCGGCCTCATCCTTGCAGCAATGGCGCAGGCGCTTGACGGGTGCGTCTTCGCCCGCCGTCACTGTCTTGCACGCCCCGGCCTTGCGATCGTGCCAGAATGCCTCGACCGCGTTGAAGCTCTCGCGCGTGGCCAGCGTGGCGGACCAGGAGGTCCTGGCGCTCTTGCACAGGGGGCGCGGTGGCATCGTCAGGCCACTGGCGCTCTTGCCCTCGGCCTGGCCGATGAAGAGCAGCGCACCGCCCTTCACCGCGACGATGGCACCGTGATCCGCGCCGACAGGCGTGAGAAAGTTCAGATCGCTCTCGTCGGTCTGGTCGAGATGGTCGTGCAGGACGCCCTTGAAGGCGGTGGCCACCCCGGGCACCAGGTCGTGCTTGGCGGGCGTGCTTGGCGGGCGTGCTCGGCCGCGCTGGTCTCGACGATCGCGCCGATGGTCATGTCGTCCCGGGATCCGGGTTTTCCGGTCCTTGAGCGCGCCGCCCATATCCGCCGCCTTGCGCCCTGGATGGTCAGGGTGTCGGGAGGGCCTTTGACGCTCACCTCATCGCAGCTGTAAAGCCCCATCGGCAAGGTGACTGTCTCCTTGTAGCCCATCGCGACACGGAGCGGGGCGCCGGGCCGGGGCAACGCGATCAGGCCATCCCGGTCATCGAGCACGGGTTTCCAGCGCATCGGACCTGATCCCCGCCTCGTCGGTGCCATATTCGGCCAGATCCAGCGTGGCTCGGATCACGCGTGATGTGCCATCGGAGAAGAACTCGCTGTCGGTTTCCCTGATCCTGAGAATTACCCACTCGCCCTCGCAATGGCCGCGCCCGTCGACCATCACCAGCGGCCTGCCGCGCCTGGCCCGGGCGCGCATCGCATCGAGCTGGGCATGCCCCCCTTTCCGGTGCGGCAGGATTTCGCCATCAAGCCTGATGCTGTCCGTGCCGGCTCCGGGGTGTCGGGGTGAAGAGCACCTGGCCCGATGGCAGGAGCGGGTGGGTCTCGATGCGATCCCCGATGCGATCCCCGATGCGATCCTGGCGCGCCCATCGCCAGGACGCCGTGGGCCGCAGCCCGGTGTAGGCGGCGGTGTTGAGCATGAACGGATAGTGCCCGAGCATCATCATCGCGTCAAAAGTCATGGATGTGCCTGCGCATGTCGATCTGCACCCGCTCTTCGCGTTCGGCCAGCGCCTCGCGGATCATCGCCCGGGCCCCCGACTGGCCGTATGTTGCGGTGCGCGCGGTGCCCGTATGCACCTGATTGGTCTCGCACCAGAACTCGACACTCGATCCCGCCGAACGGAACGCGCCCACGATCACCTCATGCAGAACCGTTCCGGGCTGGAACAAATTATTTTGTATTGCTACATTCCCTCTCAATGCTGCCTCGCGCTGTGACGTTGCAAAACACATGTAAACTCGTTTGAGTATATATTCAACCAAAAGAATAAACAAATGGGAATACCGAATAGAATACGGGAGATAGCCGAGTCTAACTGTTCCATCCCGGATGATCACATAACCCCTCGTCGGTCGGCGCTTTTCATGGCACGGTCTGTTTTGAGGGACATTCGGGAAGGAGCGCGCCATGCAATTCAGGCTGCATAAAGAAGCAACGACGACGCCAAAGGTTCGGGCAGCCATCCAGGCCAGTGACGAACCGGCATGGGTTCTTGCGCAGCGTCACGGGATCACCGAACAGACCGTTTGGACGTGGCGCAAGCGGGACAGCGTCGAGGATCGCAGTCATACGCCGCACCGACTGCACACCACGCTGACGCCCGCGCAAGAGGCTGTGGGCGTGGCATTGCGTAAAGCGCTTCTGGTCTCGCTTGACGACCTGCTGGCCGTGGTCAGAGAGTTCCTCAATCCGAACGTCTCACGCTCTGGGCTGGACCGTTGTTTGCGTCGGCATGGGGTCGGCAACCTGCGTGAGCTCAAGGCCAAAGCGTCCAAGCCAAAGCGTCCAAGCCAAAGCACAAATCCTTCAAAGCCTATGAGCCGGGATACTGCATGTCGACGTAAAGTATCTGCCTCAAATGGCTGATGAAAATCGCCGTCGTTCTCTCTTCGTGGCCATCATAGCCACGCGGTCATGATCTCGCGCTCAGGCAGATGACCATGTCGAACAACCCGCGCACGGCCCTCTGGCGTCGTGTCGTCGCTAAATTGTTCGCCCTGAACAACTTTTATCCGGCTGATTTTGCTTGAGAATGATGTGATATTGCTGGGTGCTGCCTGCAAGGTTTTGTATTATCCCGGCAGGAACCCTGCAATTTCGAGCCGTGATATGAAGCCGAGAAAGCCGCTCCCGGAACAAGACGATCTCCTGCGCGCCCGCCTGGTCGAGATGATCGACATGCGCCACGAGCTGGTGAAACTTGCCCCCCTGATCGACTGGGAGGTCTTTGAGCGGGAATGGGCCGGGTTCTTTCCGTCCCACACCGGTCGCCCGGCGACGTTGACGCGCCTGGTTGCCGGACTCCTTTACCTGCAACATGCCTATGCACTTTCGGACGAGGCGGTCGTGGCACGATGGGCCGAGAACCCGTATTGGCAGCACTTCTGCGGCGAGACGTTCTTTCAGCACCGTCTGCCGCTTGATCCCTCATCCCTGACCCGGTGGCGCAAGCGGATCGGCGAGGAGGGTGTTGAATGGATGCTGACCCAGACGATCGAGGCCGGGAAACGCGCCGGGGTGGTGAAGCGCAGCGATCTCAAGCAGGTCACGGTCGATACCACGGTGATGGAAAAGAACATCGCCCACCCGACGGATGCCCGGCTGTATGAGGCGGCGCGGCGCAAGCTGGTCGGGCTGGCTCGCGAAGCCGGGATCGTCCTGCGCCAGAACTACAACCGTCTTGGGCCTCGGCTGGCCGGTCAGGTTGGGCGCTACGCCCATGCCCGCCAGTTCAAGCGGATGCGCAAGGCGTTGCGCCGGCTCAAGGGCTACACCGGCCGCGTGCTGCGCGACATCGAGAGGCAACTGGGTAAGGTTCCGGAGGGGGCGCTGAGAGAGCGCCTGGTGGGGATGATCGCGCTGGTGAACCGGCTGTTGGCGCAGAAGCCGAAGGACAAGAAGAAACTCTACAGCCTGCATGAACCGGCGGTGGACTGCATCTCCAAGGGCAAGGCGCACAAGAGGTACGAGTTCGGAACCAAGGTCAGCGTGGCCACGACCAACCGGGGCGGCTTCGTGGTCGGGATGCGGGCGCTGCCGGGTAACCCTTACGACGGCCACACGCTGCACGAGGCGCTGGAACAGGTCGAGATCCTGACCGACCTGAGGCCAGAGTTGGCCTTTGTCGACCGCGGATACCGCGGGCATGGCGTGCAGAATGTGAAGGTTTTCATCAGTGGCGCAAAGCGAGGTGTCACCAGGACGATCGCCAAACTCCTGCGACGGCGCAGCGCCATTGAACCAATGATCGGGCACATGAAGAACGACGGTCGACTGACGCGAAGCACCCTGAAAGGAACCGACGGCGACGCTCTGTTCGCCGTGCTCTGCGGCTGCGGTCACAACATTCGCATGATCCTGAGACACCTGAGGGAGATCTTGTGCCGGTTGATCCGGGCTCTCACCTCGCTCCGACAGACCACCACCGCTGAAACGGCCTTCGTCGGGCCGTCTCAGATCGCCAACGTGCCAATCTGAAACCCTTGTTCAGGACGGACTAAATTGCGCAAGCAGCGTGCTCAGCTCCGCCTCAAGCGCCTGTTCAATCAATTGCCGCGCGCCGGAGCGGATCAGATCGGTCAGTGGATCAGCCGAAAATCCGTTTGATGATGTATGTGGACGCCGCTGCGAGCGCAGCGCCAGGTATGGTGCTGAGAACGGCCGCAGCAACAAACGGAGCGTTCCAAATGAATATCCAAACAATTGGTCTCGACCTGGCAAAGAGTGTTTTCCAGGCGCATGGCATGGACGAGAACGGCGAGACTGTTCTCGTCAAAAAGCTACACCGCAAGCAGATGATCCCCTTCTTCTCGACATTACCGCCCTGTCTGATCGGCGTAGAGGCTTGCGCGACTTCGCATCATTGGGCGCGCACCTTG
This sequence comes from Thioclava sp., assembly GCA_965277135.1. GTDB lineage: Bacteria > Pseudomonadota > Alphaproteobacteria > Rhodobacterales > Rhodobacteraceae > Thioclava. The sequence continues at coordinate 34,283 of CBDIBW010000007.1, forward strand.
ACCTGCCCCGGGGCATGAGGTGCGGATCATCCCTCCATCCTGTGTCAACCCGCAATATTCACCGGCCGGCTGACCTTGGCGCCAAGGTGCTGCTTTCGGGCGGTTCGAGTACGTCCTGAAGGCCCGGCGCCTGGCTGGGCGGGAGGATGATCGCCTCTGGCTTGTGTTTCGATGGCGATGCGCCTCCGGGGCGGGTATTTTTTGCAATCGCCGTCCATGCGGGCTCGTTCGCCGGAGGATCCGGCGGGCGGTCATGTCGGGCTGGAGCCGGTCCGGTTCAGGGACCGGACCAGTGCAGGGCGGCGAGCCTTGGCCAGAGGACTGCCCAGAACGGTGCGGCGGCGGCAGACAATGCGAGCGTGATACGGCGGCCGGACAGGATCAGCCGGGCGCCGGCGCGCAGCACGCGTTCGCGCAGGCGGCGCAGGCTCCAGCCGGTGCCGGTGGCAGCCGCCATGGCGCGGCGGGCGATGTGCATCAGCTCATAGGCGAGAAGAGAGATCAGGAGCCGAACCTCATTGCACGCGAAGGCATCGACGCCGGGCGTCGCGGTTTGCGTGCCCCGCCCCCGCCAGTGAGATTTCGGCCGGTTCGTCGAGGACAGCGCCGGGGCGAGCACGTCTTTCAGCTCGCCCATATGGCCCTCGGCGGTGCCCCTTGCGCGGTAATGCTCGAGGATGTCCTCCCGGCTCATCTCTGCCAGCGTCAGCGAGGTGACGAGGAAGAAGCGGTCGAGCAGAAGGTCGTCCTCGCGCTCCTTGACCACCAGGATCACGCGGCGCTCCTTGTCCCAGGTCTCGGCCTGGTAGCGCAGTTCGTGCAGCCACATCCGCGGCTTGATCGGACGCCGCCCGGGCGGGCGCGTCATGTGAGGCGCGGCCTCGCGGTCCAGCGCCGGGTTGGCGCGCAGCCGCGAGACATAGTCGATGCCGCGCGCCTCCAGCCCCGCCAGCAAGGTGGCCGAGGGGAAGCCCGCATCGATGCGCAGCATGGCGACCTCGCAGAGGCTGGCCTGCGCCCGGTCGACCACGTCGAGGATCACGTCAAGCGCGCCCTCCGCGGTACCGACATTGCCCGCTCTCAGCCGTGCATCCAGCATGTCGCCGGTCTCGGCGATCGAGGTGATGAGCGGATGATAGATGCGCGCATTGTAATGGCCATTCCACTCCGCCTTCGGCTGGTGACCATGAACCTCGATCGGCAGGCTGTCCACGTCCAGCGTCACCTTCGGCAAGCGCTTGCCGGCATTCTGTGCCTGAACGCCCCGGCCGGCCAATTCCAGGACCGCTTCGCGCAGGACCTTCAGATTGTCCGGCGCCGCCATCATCGCCGTGAAGCGCGAGAGCGTGGGTTGGGACGCCAGCCCCGGACCGCCGAGCGGCGTCATCCCGGCTGCCGAACTCACCGCCAGTCGGAAGGCCGGGTCGTGCCGCAGCGCATCGGCATCGTCATGATCGCGCCATCCCTGGGCGGCCAGCAGGATCGTGGTGCGCAGGAGCGAGGCCAGATCATGCGTGACATCCTGCGGCCGCCGCGGATCGCTCAGACGATCGGTCATCCAGCCCACGATGCCGCTGTTTTCGAGCACCTCGCGCAGAAGGATTGCCCCGGGATCTCCGGTCAGCCGCTCTGCCCGGCTCTCGATCCGAAGAGAGCGATTGAACCGGGGCGCCACCAGCGATAGCGTTTCACCCATGCGTGCGTCCGATGCTGCCGTTGATCCTTGTCTAGAAGACTGAATCTACAGCGCTTTCAGGCGCACGCAACTTTCCCAGAAGAATTGGACGAATAAGGCGGGGTCAAAGGATACGTGAAGCGCGGCAAAAGCGATGCGATTGATGCTGAAGCGATCTGTGAAGGATTCTGTCCCAGCTGATGGTGTAGCTGGCGGTGGTCCTCGCGCTCAAAGGCGGGCCGAGCTGGTCAGTCGCGCTGCGCGGCAGGTAGGCTGACCATGATATCATCGCAGACCGGCACGAGCGTTTCCAGCGTCATGTAACGGCCACGCTGGACGGTCCATTCCTCGGTCTGCTCCATCAGGATCGCGCCCACCAACCTCCGGATCGAGGCCTCGTTGGGAAAGATCCCGACGACGTCCGTGCGTCGCTTGATCTCTCCGTTCAGACGCTCAATTGGATTCGTCGCGTGCAACTTCGCGCGGTGCTGGGCGGGGAAGGTCATGTAGGCCAGCACGTCCTCCTCCGCCGTGTCCATGAGCGTGGCCAATTTCGGCAGCCTGGGACGCATCTGGTCCGCCACCAGCCGCCACTGGGTCTTGGCCGCAGCGTGGTCCGGCTGGGCAAAGGCCGTGGCGATGAAGGCCGAGACCACCCTGCGGCTGTTCTTGCCGGCATGGGCCAGGGGCATGGGCCAGGGCATTGCGCTGGAAATGCACTCGGCAGCGCTGCCAGGTGGTCGACAGCACCCGCGCCGTGGCCGCCTTGATGCCCTCATGCGCGTCCGGGATCACCAGCTTCACGCCCGAGAGGCCACGGCGGACAAGATCGCGCAGAAACGCGGTCCAGAACGGCTCCGCCTCGGAAGCGCCGATCGCCATGCCCAACACTTCGCGGCGGCCATCGGTGTTCACGCCCACCGCGATCGTCACGGCGACAGACACGATCCGGCCACCCTGGCGGACCTTGAGATAGGTCGCGTCGATCCAGAGGTAGGGCCATTCGCCCTCGATCGGACGGGTGAGACAGGCATCGACCCGCTCGTCGATTTCTTCGCAAAGCCGGCTGACCTGGCTCTTGGAGATGCCGGTGCCGCCCATGGCCTGCACGAGGTCATCCATCGACCGTGTCGACACGCCATGGACATAGGCTTCCTGGATGACAGCCGTCAGCGCCTTCTCCACTGAGCGCCGCGGCTCGAGAAAGGACGGGAAGCAGGAGCCGGTGCGCAGGCGCGGGATGCGCAGCTCGACACTGCCGGCCCGCGTCTGCCAGTCGCGATCGCGGTAGCCGTTACGCTGCGCCAGTCGCTCGGGGGGCTTCTCGCCGCAGTCGGCGCCGGTCTTGGCGCCGACCTCCAGCTCCATGAGACGTTCGGCGGCGAAGCCGATCATCTCACGCAGCAGATCGGCATCTCCGATCTTCTCCACCAGCGCGCGGAGGTCCATCATAGGTTTGGTCATCGGGTCTATCCCTCGGTTCAGGTTGGTGGGCGCAACCCGACCCTACCGAGAAACCCGATGGCCACCGACACCTACACCATCAAACGGGACGTCACCGCACTGCTTCGGCGCGGAACTCCGCACGCGCTTGTTTGCCCATGTCCATTCGCCTTTGTAACACGATACGTGGTCAAAGGAGCGGAACAATCCCGGTACAGGTCCAATATGCTTGCGGCCGTGTTTCGCGTCAGCTGGGCATTCTAGGCGACTTTCCCGACAAGGTCATACTTTACCAGGGAGTGAATGGAGTCCCCTTTTTCGGTCGTAGTGTTTGTGACCGTGAAGGCGTCGCCACTACGAAGCTGGCCATCGGTCAACCCTTCGCTCTGCACGCCGACCTGCACTGTGTATTGCAAGGGGGTAACCCGCAACTGGCTATCAAGCGCGCTGACGCACTTGTGGATCAATTCCGCCGAGTCGAACTCCACCCGGTAGACTGCCTTGCGCTTGATACGCGCCCATAGCTCCTGGAATTCCTTCTTCTCGAAATTCGCATTGCGTGGGTTGGTCTTGGGCTTGCGGCCGTCATCTACCCTGGGCAACTGCGCATCGCTGAAGACACTGTCGATGAGCTGGAACACCTGCTCCGCGTGGGGCTTCAACTCATCGGGCAGGTTGGCAAGCTTCTCAGGATGGGAAGGTCTCAGGATGGCCACGCTTGCCGACCGTCCTGGCGCGCCAGCTCATGCCGGGATCAAACCGGACCGAGCGCGACCCCCGGCGTCGGAGCGATGCGTTACAGGCCGACCGGTTGGTCGTATGAGAGCGGGTGGGAGATGGCGACGGCATGCGCATCAGCCAACAGACAGGACTCGAAGGGTGAATCCGAAGCACCGATATGGGCAACAACGCCCCGTGGGCTTACGCCCGACCCGGACGACCGTCTCGCAATGGGCCGGCCGGTATCGCCGGCTGAGCGCGCCGCCGCCGAGCCCGGCGGGTATCGCACCGGGCGGATGGTGATCTGGTGCGGGAGATGCCTGTTTTTTGCCGCCGGATGTTTGAGAACGTGGTGTTCACGCAAATGTGTTCTTGCATCCGATGGTTTCAGGATCGGTTGTGTGTTTTGTTGGATGCGCCAGATTGGGTTCAGATACAGATCGGGATGGGCAAGGTCATGCAGGCGACAGACGGTTTCAGAAGGGCCATGGGGTCGGCGCAGGGCCGTACTCTGCCCTTGACTGACACGGGTCGCATGTCGCATGTCGCATGTCGCATGTCGCATGTCGCATGTCGCATGTCGCATGTCGCATGTCGCATGTCGCATGTCGCATGTCGCATGTCGCATGTCGCATGTCGCATGTCGCCGGATCCGTGCCCGGCGGACGGCACAGCATCACATAGTCCGGAACCGGTTGATCAAGTCCGACCATCCGGATCAGGATTTCGGCCAGCCCAACCGTCTGTCGCCCTGGCCTACCAGATCACTTCGGTGATGTGGGGCACCGGATGCACGCGCGATCCGGCAATCAGAACACTCTGGACATACAGGTTGGCACGATACAACCAATGGTCGCAGAATCAGCAAAAAATATTACCTGGAAAAAACACCTATACAAACCTTGCGGGAATCGATACACGTTTTCGTGATACACATTTTCGTGAAGAAACCATGAGAGCGCCTGACCCATCGGAAAGTATACACCCCATTCTCGGTTCCCAAAACTGTAGTGATCGTCAGATCAAGTCGGAAGTCTTACGCTTTTTCCCTGATTTTCTTGAACTCAAACCTGTCGCTTCCAATGCGGATGGCGATCTGACGTTTGCGGATGCACGGGGCAAAGCCCGACGGGTGCTTTTGTTGCAAGGGCCTGTCGGGCCTTTCTTCCCGGACCTTCACACGGCGCTTGCTGCGTCCGGTTTTTCTGTGCGCCGCGTTCTTCTCAATGCCGGAGATCGGCTGTTTGCATCACGGCTGTTTGCATCGCGTCAGAACTGTATCCGGTTCACGGGAACCTTGTCGGAATGGGACACCTGGCTGCGATTCGAGATCGACCGGAATACGCCCGACGCCATCATCCTGTTCGGCTCCAGCCGCCCGGCTCATGAAGTCGCCCGACGTATCGCCGGGTATTTCGATGTTGCGGTCATCAGCCTTGAGGAAGGCTATCTTCGCTCCGGCTATGTGAGTTGCGAGATCGGCGGCAACAATCAACATTCCCCGCTTGCGAAGTGGAGCCCGAAACACCCCCTGAGGAAACACCCCCTGAGCATGGCCGGGAGCGCGGCTCCAGCGGTCGGGGTGCTCAACGCATCCTTCGCGACCATGAGCTTTTGGGGCGCAACCTATTATCTTGTCCGCGACCTTGCCGCGAAGCCGTCAGATGCCAACCTGTTTCACCGGCGAAGGGAACGGGCGATCCCGTTGGCATGGAGCTGGGGCGTGCATATGCTCTGCCGTTTCGGCGCACGGATAACCGAGTTTCCGGTCAGGCGCACGCTGCACCGAAACCCCGGCTACATTCTGATCCCGTTGCAAGTCTCCAGTGACAGCCAGCTGAACGCTGCTGCGCGGGGATGGAACACCCCCAGGCTGATAGATGGCTGTTTGCGGGCTCTTGTGGCTGCGGGCAACAGGCAAAGAGTGGTGTTCAAGCTGCATCCGCTTGAGCGGAGAAGCGCCGCGATCAAGCGCTTGATCCTTCGAAAGGCAAAGCAGCACGGCGTGGATCGCCGGAGCATCAAGATCCTGCATTCGGGGCGGATTGGCACTCTGACACATCATTCAAGCGGCATGATCGTCATCAACTCGACCTGCGCATTTTCGGCCCTCCATCACGAGGTTCCCGTTCTCGTGCTTGGTGAAGCCGTCTTGCGGCATGAAGAAATCGTCATGGTTGGCGACACCGAGGCTGACATCGCGGCCTTCTTCAAGCTCCGGCGCGCGAAATCGCGCGGCCTGATCAACGCGTTCCTGGCGGAACTCAAATCACACAGCCTCATTGCGGGTGATTTTTATATCGCACGGGGTCGCAAGGTTGCTGTTGCCGGGGTCATTGGCAAGCTGAAACAGCTTCATCGCGCGTCGCGTTTGCAGAAGAAAGCGAACGCATGAACCGGGCCATGTTACGAAAAACCACGGGTCGCGGTTTCATGGTGAGCACATTGGCGCTCGCTCTGGCAGGCTGCTCAACCATGCCTGCGTTCGGGCCAGACGCTGAAACGATCAATCGCTCGGCACTTGACGGTGTTGCTGGTGGCGTCGATGCACTGCCGTTTCAGGTCGTCAAGGTGACAGCGGCAACCCTGCCACCCGCATCGGTCCCGCAGGCAATCTTTCCAGCCTCTTTTCGGAATCAGAGGTTTCGCGGTGCCGATGAGGTCGTTGAGGCTGGTGACCAGCTGGAGATCCGCATCTGGGAAATTGCAGAGAATGGTCTGTTCGCCACCGCAGGCAATCGAGAGACCGTCCTGAACGTTCAGGTTTCAAACTCGGGCAACATCACCGTTCCCTATGCGAACACGATCAAGGCCCGCGGACTGACGGTTTCCGAACTCCGCAGCCTGTTGCTTGAGCGTTATCAGGGACAGGCCGTTGAACCGGAAATCGCCGTTGCAATCACTGCGACGGAGTCTCGGTCTGCAACGGTCCTGGGTGACGTCGGAAACCCAGGCCGCATCACGATACCGTCCAGAGGCATACGGCTGCTTGATCTGATCGCGCAGGCCGGAGGATCATCCGAAGCCCCGTGGGAAGTGTCGGTGGCGGTGCAACGCGGCCCGGTGCCGGCAGCGCTTTCCCTGGCGGATATCATCGGCAGCTCTGTCAACAACATCGTCATTCTGCCGGGTGACACTGTGAATGTGTCCCATGAGCCACGGCGATTTGCGGTCTATGGCGGTGTGCGCCGACCCGGCAACATCGAGATACCGGCTGAGCGGGCAAATCTCGCCTATCTTCTCGCCGAGGTTGTCAATTGCTGACGTCCATCCCGGGGACCGGACCGATCAATGCGCTAACCATTCCGGCGGAGGCCGGCGATCTGCGCCGCTTTCAGCATCACCGCCAAGTCTTGAAGGTCTGCTCTTGCAGGTCTGCGGGATGGACCTCGCAACCATCCAGTCCGGCACATTGCGCGGCCAGACAAAACGATCCAGATACGCAAACGCCCGCCAAATACGCAAACGCCCGCCAAATACGCAAACGCCCGCCAAATACGCAAACGCCCGCCAAATACGCAAACGCCCGATTGCGACGGACACTCCGGATGGCTGCTCAGGTGGCCATCATGCAAAAGACCAAGAGCGTCCGCGACACGTTCGAGCGTTACATCGCCAAGGATCGGCAGAACACCGCAGAACACCCATGTGCGCCGCAAGGCGTATACCGCAATCGCCGCAAAAATGGCCCGCACCGTGCACGGGATCATCAAACGCGGCGAACCCTGTCTACACTGTCCGGCGAACGAATGCCGTCAGGCAACTCCAACTTACCGGAGAAACGCATGACGAAGCCCGACCCCATTCCCGCGCGGCTGGCCGCGCTCAAGACCACACCTACAACAGCCTTCACGCCCAGCGGGAGGCCTGCGAAGCTTACATCGCCAGCCAGCGGTCCGAGGGCTGGGTGCTTGTGCGTGACCAGTACGACGACGGCGGCATCTCCGGCGGCACGCTGGAGCGCCCCGGTCTGCAACGTCTGATGGCTGACATCGAGGACGGGCTGGTGGATGTGGTGGTGGTCTACAAGATCGACCGTCTCAGCCGCGCGCTGGCAGACTTCGCAAAGCTGGTCGAGGTGTTCGACCGGAACGGCGTTACTTTCGTCTTGGTCACACAGTCGTTCAACACCACAATGTCCATGGGGCGGCTGACGCTGACCCGTGCTTGTCCTCCGGGCGTTGTCTCATTGGAAAACTGCGCAAGCAGTGTGCTCAGCTCCGCCGCAAGCGCCTGTTCAATCAATTGCCGCGCGCCGGTACGGATCAGATCGGTCAGTGGATCGGTCGAAAATCCGTTTGGATCAGGAAAGACGGTGATGGGATCTCGCGTCATGTGGCATATCCCTTTCTCTGCGAGAATGGACGGCGCGTGAGCACCGCCATGATATGCCGCCCCTCAGGGGCCATCACAAACTCTCAGCTATTTCTCCAAGCCAACGCGCCCGAAACACAGCCCGGATGGGGTGCATTTGCCTTTCATTTTAACCATCTATCCGGCATCTTCCGGTTACTGCAGATTGCCGTCTCAAACAACATTGGGTTGATCATGTTGATTTATGGAGGCGCATCCGCGACGGGCTCGATTGGTCAATGGCGGCGCAGGCAACCGAAAGAAAAGGCACCCCGCTGCGCGCCCTTCCGATGCGTCAAGCGGCGCAGGATCAGTCCTTCGCGCGCTCGACATACGTGCTGTCTTCGGTGTTGATCACAATACGGGTGCCCACGCCGACATGCGGCGGCACCATCACCCGGATCCCGCCGGTGCAGGTTGATGGCTTGTAACTCGACGAGGCGGTCTGCCCCTTGACGACCGGCTCTGTTTCCTCGACCTCGACGGTGACTTTCTGCGGCAACTCCATCGCGATTGCGGCGTCTTGGAAGGTTTTCAGCGACACCCGGATCCCGTCGCGCAGGAACATTTTCGCATCACCGATCACATCCTCTTGCACCGCGATCTGCTCATAGGTTTCGGGGTCCATGAAGTGATAGCCCTCGGCGTCGTCATAGAGGAAATCGAATTCCCTTTCCTCGACATGGGCGCGCTCGACCTGCTCGGTGGTGCGCCAGCGCTCCGACACCTTGGTCCCGTCCGAGATGCGGCGCATATCGACCTGGGTCACCGGGGTGCCCTTGCCGGGGTGGATGTTCTGCGCCGAGAGAACGACATAGAGCCGCTCGTCGATTTCAAGCACATTGCCCTTGCGGACCGAGGAAGCGATGACTTTGACCATGGGGGGCCCCTTATGGAATTTTGCGAAACAGGCTCTGGTGCCCGGATGGATGAGCGCCTAAATCATTTACGTCCCGATTTCCAGCCTGAAAGGCCCGCGCATGCCCCCCTTCTGGCACCCTCGGACCCATGCGGACCGTCGCCCCGCCCTTCTGGCACGCAATCGCATCCAGGGCGCAATCCGCGGCTGGCTGACCCGGCAGGATTTCATCGAGGTCGATCCCTGCGCATTGCAGATCAGCCCGGGAAACGAGGTCCATCTGCATGCCTTCGCCACCGACCTGGTGGACATCACCGGCACCATCCGGCGCCGCTACCTGCATACCTCTCCGGAATTTGCGATGAAAAAGCTGCTGGCGGCGGGCGAGGAGCGGATCGCCGCCTTTGCCCATGTCTGGCGCAACAACGAAGGCGGGCCGCGGCACAGCGCCGAGTTTACCATGCTCGAATGGTATCGGGTCGGTGCCGATTACACGGTTCTGATGGAGGATTGCGCGGTGATGCTGCGGCTTGCGGCCGAGGCTGCCGGAGCAAATGTGCTGCGCCAGGGGGCTGCGACATGTGATCCCTTCGCGGACCCCGAGCGGTTGAGCATGGCCGAAGCCTTTGATCGCTATGCGGGGATCGACCTGCTCGCGACCTGCAATGGGGACGGGGGTACCGATCCAGAGGGGCTGCGCGCGCAATGCGCGATGGCCGGGGTGGCGGTGTCCGACGATGACAGCTGGGCCGACATGTTTTCCAAGATATTGCACGCCCGGGTGGACGATCACCTGGGTCATGGCCGCCCGACCATCCTCGACCGATACCCGGTCGCGCAAGCCGCTCTGGCCCGACCCGCCGCCGACGATCCGCGCGTGGCAGAGCGGTTCGAACTCTATGCCTGCGGGCTGGAACTGGCAAACGGGTTTGGTGAACTGACCGATGCCGCCGAACAGCGCCGACGGTTTCAGGCAGACATGGATCTCAAGGAGGCCCTTTACGGCACCCGCTACCCGATCGACGAAGATTTCCTGGCCGCGCTGGAGATCATGCCCGATGCCTCGGGAGTTGCGATGGGCTTCGATCGGTTGATCATGCTGGCCACAGGTGCGCCAAGGATCACCGATGTGTTTTGGGTGCCGGCAGGCTAGTCGGCCAGTTCGGTATCCCAATAGAGGAAGTCGATCCAGCTTTCGTGCAGGTAGCCCGGCGGGAAGCGGCGCCCGATGGCGTGCATCTCGGCGGGGCTCGGTTGTCTGGGACGCTTGAGCAGGCGCATACCGGAACGTTCCAGCATCTTGTTCGCCTTGCGCAGATTACACGACGCACAGGCCGCCACGACATTCTCCCAACTCGTCACCCCGCCTCTGGAGCGCGGAATAACATGGTCAAAGGTCAGATCTTCCCTGGAACCGCAATACTGGCACTTGAATTCGTCCCTCAGAAAAAGATTGAAGCGCGTGAAGGCCACGCGCTTCTGAGGTCTGACATATTCTTTCAGCACGACGACCGAGGGGATCCGTATACTCTCCCGCTGCGACCGCACCACCTCGTCATACTCGGCAAGGATAAGGACCCGTTCAAGGCAGACCGCCTTGATCGCCTCCTGCCAGGGCCATAGCGATAGCGGGTAATAGGAGAGCGGGCGGAAATCCGCGTTCAGAACCAGTGCCGGGTGGTGCCTCAACACCGCAGGTTCGCGGGTGAACCGCGTTCGAAAATCCGACCTGTCGTCATGATCCAGCATGAGTGGCTCCGTCGCTCGCTCTGTCGCCCTGCCTTGTCAACAACCATATATTGTATTCGCGATCTGGCAAGCCCCGCGATCTGCGAATTTCTGTCATGCGACATGGGTAGCAGCCGTGCATTACACCCAGATGACAGAACCGTGCCGGATGCGTGTGGCTGACCCATTTTCCCTGCGCCGATTGCAGTGCTTTACGACCGGGTGTCAATTCGCACCTCATGGTGCCACACCTTCCCTGTTCTTGTGGTAGGCATAATAGGCCCAAAGCGCCCGCGCCGCGACCGCGCGCCAGGGCGACCATCGGGCCGACAACGCGTTGAACGCGCGCCGCCTGGGTCGTTCGGACAAATCGAACAGGATCCGCGCGCTCTCGGCAAGGGCCAGATCATCGACGGCAAAGACATCGGCCCGGCCCAGCGCGAAAATCAGATACATTTCGACGGTCCAGCGCCCGATACCGGGGATCGGCAAGAGTTGCGCGATCACCTCTTCATCGGGCAGGCTGCGCAAACCGTCGAAATCGACGCCGGAACTGGCCAGGGCCTGCAGATAGCGCACCTTTTGCCGCGACAGGCCACAGGCGCGCAGCCCCTCCTCGGTGCCAACAGAAATTGCGCCCGGCTCGGCAAAGCCGCCCGCCAGAACCCTGGCGCGGATCGCGTTGGCAGCAGCGACCGAGACCTGTTGACCAATGATCGCATCACGCAATGCCGCGAACCCGTCCTGTCGTCGTCGCAAGGGCCACGGCCCGGTACAGTCGAGCACATGGGCAAAGCGCGGCTCGGCCTGTGCCAGCCATGCGGCCCCTTCGGCAATATCGTCTTCGCAGGTGATGAGGCGTCCGACCATGGGCCGCACCATGCCTCATCGTGGCAGCGTTTGCCAACCCCCAGCACCGCGCCCCAGCACCGCGCCAGCAGGCTTGCATGACCCATGTTACGGCTCAGATTGTCTGGCACAGGTCTGCGCGCATGGTGATCTGGCGCCCTGACGGCCTGCATGTGGGGCGCGCAAATTTACCGCAGTCAGACCTCGCGCTTTCCCGAGCCGGGATCGGCCACGATCTCGACCTGGCGAGGCACTGCTGCTGGTCTGGATGCGCCCCCCGAGGCACTGCGATGTGCCAGGGTGATGTTTGTTGCAGGCATCACGGAAAGAGAGAGCATCAATGTCTGAGGTTCCCATTGTCGGGATTGATCCTGTCCTGGGCAGGCGTTCATTAATATGGTCAACGACTGGCGCAGGTGAGATCAGAGCGGGACCGAGGTTGTATGCTTGATCCGGCGCATCGCAAAGAGGGTGGTCGTGCCTGCCACGCAATCCAACTCTACAATCCGACGCAGCAGAACATTCTCAAGGTCTGCGATGTCGTGTACCAGAAGGTGAAGCAGATAGTCCCATTCACCTGAGATCGAATAGACCTCAATAATTGCGGCCTCGTTCTCCACCGTTCGCTGCAAAGCTTCGCGGGAAAGGGCATCTTGTGACTTCATCTTCACCTGACAGAAGGCGTCTATGTTCCTGCCGACTTTCGCGGGATCCACGATCCGGACCGGCGGACCCATGACGCTGCGCTCTTCAAGGTTTTTGATGCGACGCCAGCAGGTGGCCGAGGACGTATTCGTAGCCTTAGCAAGGTCGTTGATGCTGAACGATGCGTCTTCCTGAAGAATCGCAAGCAGTTTTCGGTCATTTTCCGAGATCTGTCTCATTTTTCATTACTACCGGTTATTTTGAAGCATTCTTATCAAAATATACGGTCCATACGATCAGATTGAAAAGAAAGTTCAAAGGAAATGTGCAAAATTATCCAAAGAGGGAGCGGGGCAGTTCAGCAAGCCGGTGGGGAAAGATAGCAGATCAATCAAAGTTCAGCCGTTACGCCAATCCTGTGGAATGGCCTGCGAGACGGGAACGATCATTTTCTCAAAAGGGCACAGGCGCACGCAACCCAAAGGGAACAAAAAGGGATCAAATACGCCGCAGAGGAGCAAAGTGCGCCATCGTGAATGGTGCGACCGTGGCGCGCGGGTTTTGGCGTCCCGCCGAGTGCCTTGCGACTTGAAACTCGAAAAATCCAAGAGGATTGCAACATGAACCAGGCAATCACGCTACAGAACAAATCGTTGAACATCGATCCCTTGATCAACTGGAAGTCGGTTGTCGACACTGTCTTGGTATCGCGCACGATAGATCACATCGAAGAAACCGAACTGGTGCCTGCCAAAAAGGTGCTCTATCAGTTTTCAGCGCGCGGTCACGACATGGCACAAGTGCTTTTGTCGACTCAGCTGACCAACCAGATGGATGCCTTCTGTGGGTATTATCGCTCTCGTCCGCTTTTGCTGGGCCTCGGGGTTGAACTGGTCCACGCAATTGGCTCGGCCATGGCGAGATCGGGCGGGTATTCGGACGGGCGCGATATTGGCGTCGTGTTCAACTTCCCGAACAAGAACGGACCCAAGGGCTTGCCGATGTGCGGCGGGGTCGGGGCGCAATACTCGCCGGTCTCCGGCTGGGCGCAGGCGCTGACCTACCGCGCCAAGCTGCTTGAGGACAAAAACGCACGCGATGCAATTGCCGTTTGCCTTGGTGGGGACGGATCGGTTGCCACCAACGGATTCTGGGCTTCCCTGACCATCGCAACCACGCAAAAACTGCCGGTACTGTTCTATATAGAAGACAACCAATACGGCATTTCGGTGCCCTCGACATTCCAGACACCTGGCGGCGATATCTCGGCCAACCTTGCGTCCTTCAAGGGGCTGAACATCATCAAAGGGGACGGCACAGATCCCCAGGAAGCTGCAAGCTGCGTCAAGGAGGCGGTCCGTTACGTGCGCGAGCGCAACGGTCCTTGCCTGCTGCGCCTGACCATTCCGCGTTTGCAGGGACATTCCTTCCAAGACACGCAAACCTACAAATCCGAAGAGTTCATCGCCAGCGAATGGGAGCGCGATCCGCTGCCCAAGCTCAAGGAGCATGTCGTACCTGCGGTTCTTTCCGAAGAGGAATGGGCGGAGATCGAAACCTCGGTTGAGAAACGTGTGCGCGCGGCAATTGAGGCAGCAGAGAAGATACCACTTGCCAATCCTGCTACGGTGACTCGCGACAATTTCTATGAGGACGGGCGCCTTCAATTGCTCGGGGGGCAATGGGCAGAAGGCTATGTGCCGCCTGCGTCATCTGATGTGCCCCAGCCCACGGCCAGGAGCCGCCTGAACATGGTCACGGCCATCCGCCGCACGCTTGAGCATGAGATGGAAATCAATGAGCGGGTCACGCTGTTTGGCGAGGATATTGGCCCCAAGGGCGGTGTTCATGCCGTTACCCTTGGGTTGCAGGAAAAGTTCGGCTTTGACCGGGTCTTCGATACCAGCCTCAACGAAGAAGGGATCATCGGGCGCGCGGTTGGCCTGGCCTATGCTGGCTTGGTCCCCGTGCCCGAAATTCAGTTTCGCAAATACGCCGACCCTGCGGTTGAGCAGATCAACGATTGTGGAACGGTAAGATGGCGAACGAATAACCAGTTCGCAGCGCCCATCGTGTTGCGTCTTCCTGGCGGGTTCTTTAAATGCGGCGACCCTTGGCACAGCCAAACAAACGAGGTGCAATTCGCGCATTCGACTGGATGGCGGCTGGCCTTCCCCTCCAACGCCGAGGATGCCGTCGGCCTCCTGCGGTCGGCGCTGCGCGGCAATGATCCCGTGGTGTTTTTTGAACATCGCGCCCAATTGGATGACCCCTGGGCGCGCCGCCCCTATCCCGGGGATGAATTTGTGCTGCCTTTTGGCAAAGGGACGTTCATCGCCCAAGGCGATCGGGCAACGCTGGTGGCGTGGGGCGCCATGGTGCAGCGTTGCGAAGAGGCCGCCAAGGGGCTTGATTGTGATGTCATCGACCTGCGGACCCTCAGCCCTTGGGATTCTGACATGGTTCTGAGTTCCGTATCGCGGACGGGCCGCTGTCTGATTGTGCATGAGGATAGCGGGACCGCCGGCTTCGGATCAGAGATTGCGGCACGTGTGGCCGATGAGGCGTTCCTCGACCTTGACGCGCCTGTCAGGCGGCTGACCATGCCCGACATTCCCAGCCCGCACAACCCCGTCCTGATGAATGCTGCCGTACCATCTGTGGAAACGATCCGGGTCGAATTGACCGCCCTGCTGGAGTTTTGAGATGGCTGATTTGGTCGACGTTCTGGTCCCGATTGAGCAGGAAGGCACAACCGCAGTTGTTGGCAGCTGGTTCGTTGAAGCCGGCGCGGCCGTGGCTGAGGGCGATCCGCTGGTGGAGTTGGAAACCGACAAAGTTGCTGTCGAGGTTCCCGCACCAGCAGATGGTGTGTTGACGGAGATTGTTCTCGACACCGAACAAGAAGCAGAGCCAGGCTCGGTTCTGGGGCGCATCGACACAGCTGCCAGCACGTCCGTAACACCGGCTTCAGTGGTTCCCGCGGACACTGTGGACGATGTGGCCGAAAGCGCTCCGGTGCCAGTCGCCAATGAAGATCTGGAGAGGCGGTTTTCACCCGCCGTTCGCAAGGTTCTGGCCGAAGCCGGGCTGCAGGATGCCACGGATATTCCGGGCACGGGCCGCCAGGGCCGCGTGACCAAAGCGGATGCCGTGGCTTATGTTGAGGCCAAACAGTCTCAACCCGCAACACCACCGGCATCTCCCCCGCTTCCGGCCGCCACAAACGCACAGGCGCCCGCAGTGTCCGTTCCCAGCGGTATCGGCCCAAGCCAAATGATCCCGCACAGTTCCATGCGACGTGCCATAGCAGAGCACATGAGCCATTCAGTGACGGTCGCACCACATGTGACTGCGGTCTTCGAGGCGGATTTCACCGCAATCATGAACCACCGCAAAAAATACAAACCTGAATTCGCGGCTTTGGGCATCAACCTGACCTTCACCTCCTATTTCATTGCTGCGGCGGTCGAGGCGATGAAGGTCGCCCCCCTGGTGAACAGCCGTTGGCATGACGACGCGGTTGAGATTTTCAGCGACGTCAATATCGGGATTGGTACCGCACTGGGCGATGACGGATTGATCGTGCCAGTGGTGCATCAGGCGCAGAACCTGTCTTTGCAAGGGATTGGAGCGCGGCTGCAGGACATCACGTCGCGCGCGCGCGACCGCTTGTTGAAGCCGCAGGACACCAAGAACGGCACCTTCACCATTTCCAATCATGGCGTGTCCGGGTCGCTGGTCGCTTCGCCCATCATCATCAACCAGCCGCAATCGGCGATCCTTGGGATCGGAAAACTGGAAAAGCGCGTTTGCGTCGTGGACGCGAACGGTGTCGACTCCATTCAGATCCGTCCGAAGTCCTACGTCTCGTTGTCCATTGATCACCGGGTCATCGACGGTCATCAGACCAATCTTTGGCTGAGTCGTTTCGTCGAACTCCTTGAAAACTGGCCAGCAGAGTAAGCGGGGCGGGAGAAACACATCATGTCCAAGACATACGACATTGTCATCATCGGAGCGGGGTCCGGCGGATACAATTGCGCGATCCGCGCGGGCCAGCCGGGCCTGTCGGTGGCCTGCATCGAAAAACGTTCGACCCTGGGCGGGACTTGCCTCAATGTTGGCTGCATCCCCTCGAAATCCTTGCTGCATTCCTCTGAACCATACGCGACCGCAACACCCGAATTTGCCGAGATCGGCATTGAGGTTGGCACACCCAGGGGAGCAATGTGCAAGAAACCTGCGTCCTGCATGCCTTCCCTGGCCGGGATACGATTGTCGAGGAGGACGGGCATGTCGGCCATGGCGCGGTTCTGCATGGCTGCAATCTGGAGCCGAAATCCGTTCATCGTTGAACGTACAGCCGCTGCCATGGCCGAACGGGAGGGAACACATGACTGAGGCTTGTATCTGCGATGCGGTGAGGACACCGATCGGGCGCTATGGCGGAGCCCTCTCAAGCGTCCGCACGGACGATCTCGCCGCTGTACCGCTTCGCGCCCTGAGGGAGCGGCATCCGAATTTCGACTGGTCCAAGGTCGATGACGTGATCTTTGGCGACGCCAACCAGGCGGGTGAATCCAACCGCAACGTGGCGCGTATGGCAACGCTGCTTGCGGGCTTTCCCGTGGATGTTCCGGGCACCACGGTCAACCGCCTCTGCGCCAGCGGCATGGATGCTGTTGGTTTCGCAGCGCGCGGGATCAAGGCTGGAGATTACGACATAACGATCGCGGGTGGTGTCGAAAGCATGAGCCGCGCACCGTTTGTGATGCCCAAAGCGGAATCGGGGTTCACGCGCGACAACGCGGTTTATGATACGACCATTGGCTGGCGTTTCGTCAATCCCGAAATGAAGGCGCAGTATGGCATCGACTCGATGCCGAAAACGGCAGACAATGTTGCCGAAGACTATAACGTGAGCCGCGCCGATCAGGACGCTTTCGCGGCGCGCAGCCAGGATCGGTGGGCTGCCGCAAACGCATCCGGGCGATTTGCCGACGAGATCGTGCCGGTCACGGTGCCGCAGCGCAAAAAGGACCCGATCATCGTCGAGACTGACGAGCATCCGCGCCCGGGCACCACTGTTGACACGCTGGCCAAACTGCGCGGCGTCAATGGTCCGGATCTGTCAGTGACCGCTGGCAATGCCAGTGGGATCAATGACGGCGCCGCGGCGCTCTTGATCGCAAGCGATGCCGCTGCCTCCGAGCATGGGTTCAAACCGTTGGCCCGAATTGTCGGCATGTGTTCGGCTGGCGTCGCGCCGCGCATCATGGGCATCGGGCCGTTGCACGCCAGCCAAAAGGTTCTGGCGCGTACTGGTCTGAGCATTGAGCAGATGGATGTCATCGAACTCAATGAGGCCTTTGCAAGCCAGGCATTGGCGACGCTGCGCGGTATGGGCGTGCCGGACGATGCAGATCACGTAAACCCGAATGGTGGCGCGATCGCCATGGGCCATCCACTCGGAATGTCTGGTGCACGCCTTGTTTTGACTGCAACATATCAACTGCAGCGATCAGGCGGACGTTATGCGCTTTGCACCATGTGTGTCGGCGTAGGCCAGGGCACTGCACTCATTATCGAACGTATTTGAAGGAGAGCCAGGCAATGTATGCTCAAATGGTAAAGTCAGAGGCGACGAATGACGATCCAGAATTGCTCGCCACCTTTCAGGCTCGCATTGATGCGGGCGAAAAGATTGAACCCAAGGACTGGATGCCAGAGGGATACCGCCAGACCCTGATCAGACAAATCGGGCAACATGCGCATTCCGAAATCGTCGGCCAGCTGCCCGAAGGCAACTGGATCACGCGCGCGCCTACCTTGGAAAGAAAGGCCATTCTCCTGGCGAAGGTTCAGGACGAGGCCGGGCATGGTCTCTATCTCTATTGCGCCGCCGAGACGCTCGGCGTGAGCCGCGATGAGCTGACCGAAGACCTGCTCGCGGGCCGCATGAAATACTCGTCAATCTTCAACTACCCGACACTGACCTGGGCAGATATGGGCGCGGTCGGCTGGCTTGTCGATGGTGCCGCAATCATGAACCAGGTGCCGCTGCAACGAACATCTTTCGGCCCTTATTCCCGCGCGATGATCCGCATCTGCAAGGAAGAGAGCTTCCACCAGCGTCAGGGCTACGACATCATGATGAAGATGGCGCAGGGCACGCCCGCTCAGAAGGCCATGGCGCAAGATGCGCTCAACCGCTTCTGGTATCCGTCGCTGATGATGTTCGGGCCATCGGACAAGGATTCGGTCCACTCGACCCAATCCATGGCCTGGAAGATCAAAATGAACACCAATGACGAACTGCGTCAGAAGTTCGTCGATCAAACCGTGCCGCAGGCTGAGTTCCTTGGCCTGACCGTGCCGGATCCCGATCTCAAGTGGAATGAGCAAACCGGTCAATACGACTTCACCGAGCCGGACTGGTCGGAGTTTTTCGACGTGATCAAGGGCAACGGCCCTTGCAATACAGAGCGGTTGGCCGACCGGAACAAGGCATGGGACGACGGCGCCTGGGTGCGCGACGGTCTTTTGGCCCATGCCAAGAAGAAAGCCGCACGCAGGATCGAAGCGGAGTAGGGGGAGAGTTCAATGAGTTCGCCAAACGCAGCTTATCCGGATACGCCTGAGGCCGAGGCACCGGGATCGAAGCGCCACGAATGGCCATTGTGGGAAATCTTCATCCGGGGTCAGCACGGTCTTAACCATCGCCATGTCGGCAGCCTGCATGCGCCGGATGCGGAGATGGCCATCAAGAATGCCCGCGATGTCTATACGCGCCGGAATGAGGGGGTCTCGATCTGGGTGGTGGAAGCCAGACATATCTCGGCGTCGTCCCCGTCCGAGAAGGGTCCGCTCTACGAGCCGTCGCAGTCGAAGGTTTATCGCCATCCGACCTTCTTCGACATTCCTGAAGAAGCGGGGCATATGTGATGACCGACGAACAGTTGTTCCAATATCTCTTGCGGCTCGGGGACAACACTCTGGTTCTCGGACACCGTATCTCCGAATGGTGTGGCCACTCTCCCGTTCTGGAAGAAGATATCGCGCTGGCCAATACCGCGCTTGATCTGATCGGTCAAACACAGATGTGGCTGGGTTTGGCCGGAGAGGTCGAGGGGAAAGGCCGTTCGGCGGATGATCTGGCCATGCTGCGCGACGCCTGGGATTTCCGCAATGTGCTTCTGGTCGAGCAGCCAAACGGTGATTTTGGCCAGACGATGCTGCGGCAATTCCTGTTTGATCTCTGGTACGACCTCATGCTGGCGGAGCTGCAGAACAGCTCGGATGAGCGGATTGCCGGCATCGCGGCGAAGGCCTCAAAGGAATCGCGCTATCACGTTGAGCGGTCGTTGGACACGGTTGTTGGTTTGGGTGACGGCACAAGCGAAAGCCACATTCGCATGCAGGCGGCGCTCGATTTGCTTTGGCCTCATGTCGGCGAGATGTTCGAAAGTGACGAGATCGACGCGGCCGCTGTCGCGGCGGGGATCGGACCGGATCCGGCAAAGACCAGGGCGGCCTATCACGCGGCACTGACCGATAGCATGGCACGCGCAACGCTGACGATACCGAAGGATGTCTATGCTCATAAAGGCGGGCGGACCGGGTACCGGCACAGCGAGCATTTGGGCCATCTGCTGACCCAGATGCAGTGGCTTCAACGCGCCTATCCGGGGGCGACATGGTGATCACCGAGCCCTCGATCTCCGAGATATGGGCTTGGCTGGACGAGGTTCCAGACCCGGAGATTCCCGTTATCTCGGTCGTTGATTTCGGGATCGTGCGGAACGTCGCACGGCAAGACGGCAAGGTGGTCGTGACAGTCACGCCCACCTATTCTGGGTGTCCGGCCACATCTGTCATCTCGTTTGAGATCGACGTGATGCTGCGGTCGAAGGGTTTGGAGGATTTCGAGATCCGCACCCGGATCGCCCCACCATGGACGACTGACTGGATCCTGCAAAAAGGGCGCGCGCGGTTGGAGGAGTATGGAATCGCACCGCCCTCGCCCGCCGGTGGGCCGGATCGCTGTCCGCATTGCGGCGCAAAGGATCTGGAGAAAATCAGCCAGTTCGGCTCGACGCCTTGCAAGGCGCAGTGGCGCTGCAAGAGCTGTCTGGAACCGTTCGATTATTTCAAGTGCATCTAAAGAGACAGATATATGGCACGTTTCTATGACCTGAAAGTTACCGATGTTCACAAGACGATCCGAGATGCGGTTGTTGTAACGCTCGCACCCGATCCGGAATTTGCCGATGAATTTGCCTTTCGGCATGGGCAATACCTGACATTCCGCCGGGATTTCGGGGGCGATGAACTGCGTCGGTCTTACTCGATCTGCGCCGGTGCCGATGATGGCGTGCTTCAAGTCGGGATCAAACAGGTCGATGGCGGGACCTTTTCGACATTCGCCAATGAAGAACTCAAAGTTGGCGATACGCTGAGCGCCATGTCGCCCATGGGCAGCTTTACATCAGATATTGATCCCTCCGCAGAGCGCGCCTATCTCGGGTTTGCTGGCGGCTCCGGGATCACGCCGGTTCTTTCCATTCTCAAGACCGTTCTCAATTGCGAACCCGGATCATCCTTCACGCTCGTTTACGCAAACCGTGGCGTGAATACGATCATGTTCCGCGAAGAGATCGAAGCTCTGAAGAACACCTATATGGATCGGCTTGCGGTCATCCATGTTCTGGAAAGCGATGCGCAGGAGATCAAGCTCTTCACCGGGCGTTTGACGGAAGAGAAATGCGCCGAACTCTTTGCGCAATGGATCGACCTTTCGGTGATAGACAGCGCTTTCATCTGTGGCCCCGCGCCGATGATGCTTGGCATTGCAAAAGCGCTGGAAACCCACGGTCTTGAAAAGTCGCAGATCAAATTCGAACTGTTCGCCTCCGGCCAGCCTGGCCGGGCCAAGCGCCCCGCCAAGTCCGATGCTGTTGCAAGTGCGGGCACCAGGACCAAGATCAGCATCACGCTCGATGGGTCCACGCGCACATTGGAAATGAATAAGGATCTCTCGGTCCTTGATGCCGCCCTCGAAAATGCGCTTGACGCGCCTCATGCCTGCAAGGCCGGTGTCTGCTCGACCTGCCGGTGCAAGCTGCTCGAAGGTGAGGTCGAAATGGTGGCCAACCACGCGCTCGAAGATTACGAGGTGAGCCATGGATATGTGCTGTCCTGTCAGGCGTTTCCGCTGACCGACACGATCGTTGTGGATTTTGACCAATGATGGAGAGTGAGATAGCCGATACATTAAGCCTCGAAGAGTACCTTGCCGCAGGCGGTGTTGTCACGAGCCCTGCAAACGCCACGCCGCGCTATCTGGCTGGGGTGATGAAAGTCATGGCGAGCTTTGTCGACAGCGAACTGGCCGGGGCTGCCGGATTTTATGATGTCATCAATCAAGCACCCGGTCTGCAGGAGCGGATTGCGGCGGCCAGGATCGTCCTGGAAAAGACAGGAAACGCCAAAATCGTGTTGGATCTGCCGGGCGAATTTGGCGCCAATACTGCATGCTATGCAACAAGTCATCCCCGGGTTGCACGGCTTGACCGGGACGCGCCAGTGCCAAGTTGCGGCGGGATTGGGAACAAGCGCTTGATGCGGCACTTGCCGATCTGGACCTGGGCCGAGAGGGAAGCATGATGACCGTGGCCTCCCAGGTGACTTTGGAACGCGTCGATGATGTGGCCTGGGTCACCATCGACAACCCGCCCGTCAATGCAACGAGCACCGCCGTGCGCGCCGGGCTGCTTGAGGCCGTCTCGGCTGCGCAGGGTGCGCGGGTTGCCGTATTGATGTGCGCTGGTAATACCTTTGTCGCTGGCGGAGACATGTCGGAATTTGACGCGCCTCCCGCCGAGCCTCATCTGCCTGATGTCGTGCAGGCCATCGAAGACAGCAAAACCCCGTTTCTCGCAGTCATGCATGGAAGCGTCCTTGGCGGCGGCTTTGAAATCGCCATGGGATGCGCCTGGCGCATCGCGGCCAAGGGCACGAAGTTCGGGCTGCCGGAGGTGAATGTTGGCCTCATTCCGGGGGCTGGCGGCACACAGCGGACGCCGCGTCTGGTCGGCATGGAGATGGCCATCGATATGGCCGCCTCGGGCAAGATGTTTGATGCTGACGCACTCTTGTCCAGCGGCGGTGTAGATGCGGTCTTTGACATCGTGCCGACAGAGGCGGCCAAAGCGTTTCTCGCCGGTTCCCCGGAGCGGCCAGTTCCGGTGAGCCGGCGCAGCCTTGAGACCGGTGCATCCGAAGCCATCGACGCAAAACGGGCAGCAATCGAGAAACGCGCGCGTGGGCAAAGGTCCCCTCTCCTGAATCTGGAGTCGCTTGAATGGGCGACGTTGCCCTTCACTGAGGGTCAGCCGAAGGAACGCGCGCGCCATCTCGAATTGCGCCAGAGTGCCGAAAGCCGCGCCCTGCGCCACGCCTTCTTTGCCGAACGTGAAGTTGCCAAACCGAAGGCCGCCGAGGGACATGCGCCGCGCGCGCTGGCGCATATTGCCGTTGTCGGCGGGGGCCTTATGGGGTCGGGGATTGCTGTGGCGTCGCTGGCCGGTGGGCTGGATGTGACATTGATTGAGCGCGATCAAGCGGCTGCGGACGCGGCGCGAGATCGCATGGTGGGCTTGATCGATGGTGGTGTCAAACGCGGCAAGCTCTCGCCCAAAGCCGCAGATGCCCAGAAAGCAAAATTCACCGCGACCTCCGATTACCAGGATGCCGCGGGCGTCGATCTTGCGATAGAGGCCGTGTTCGAAGATATGGATGTCAAGCGAGAGGTCTTTGAACAGCTTGCCGCACTCGTGAAACCGGATGCGATCATCGCAACCAACACGTCCTACATCGACCCAACCGAGATTTTCGCTGGTATCGCCAACCCCGAGCGCTGTATCGGGCTGCATTTCTTTTCGCCCGCGCATGTCATGAAACTGTTGGAGATTGTGCCGCTGCCAGAGACATCGAAAGAGGTATTGGCCACGGGTTTCGCCTTTGGGAAGAGACTGCGTAAAGTCCCGGTCCTCGCGGGCATCTGTGACGGTTTCATCGGGAACCGGATGCTGGCTGAATACCGGCGTGTTGCGGAATACACGCTCGCTGATGGCGCCTTGCCGCATGAGGTGGACGCTGCCGCGCGTGAGATCGGATTTCCCATGGGACCGTGGGAACTTCAGGATCTGACCGGCCTGCAAATTGGCTGGGCCAATCGGAAACGGCAGGCCGCGACCCGCGATCCAAACGTGCGCTACGTCACGATTGCAGACCAATTGTGCGAGATGGGCCGCGAGGGCCAGCGAAGTGGCCAGGGGTGGTACGACTATGCCGAAGGCGATCGCACGCCAAGGCAATCGGCCGCAGTTGAGACAGTCATCCATGATTTCTCAAAGGCGCATGGGATAAAGCGCCAGGCCTTCACCAAGGACGAGATCAAGACGCGCATCCTTGCCGTGCTCGCCAACGAGGGCGCGCGGATCGTTGAAGAAGGTATCGCCGAAACCGATGCCGCCGTCGATATGGTGCAGATCCATGGCTACGCCTTCCCGCGCTGGCGCGGCGGGCCAATGCAGACCGCAAATGAAATCGGCTGGGCCGAGATTGCCGAAACCATGAAGTCACTTGCTGCGGAAAGCCCGAGCAGCTGGGTGCTGTCGGCGCGTGTTTCGAGCGCGGCCAAAGGAGAAAGACAATGAGTGATATGGAAATCAAAAGCTTTGCCCATGGCGAATGGATCGGCCCCGGCGCGGGTGCGCGCAACATCGCGGATGCGGTGACCGGAGACGTCTTTGCCTCGGCAGGGAACAATGCGCTTGATGTCGCGGCGATGCGCAACTACGCGCGGGCCAGGGGCGGCCCCGCCTTGCGCGCAATGGGCTTTCATGACCGCGCTAAAATGCTCAAGGCGCTGGCCCTTCATCTGGAGGGCCATAAGGACGAGATGTACAAGCTCTCTTACCGGACCGGAGCGACGCTTGCAGACAGCAAGATCGACATCGATGGCGGTATCGGAACGATGTTTGTTTTTGCGTCCAAGGGGCGGCGGGAGATGCCGGATGGGCAGGTCTATCTCGACGGCGATGTTGAACAGCTATCGCGCTCAGGGTCCTTCGTTGGTCAGCATATCTGCACCCCGCTGCATGGCGTGGCTGTCCATATCAACGCCTTTAACTTTCCCGTCTGGGGCATGCTTGAAAAGCTTGCTCCGACATTGCTGGCGGGCGTGCCGGCCATCGTAAAACCGGCAACCGCAAGTTGCCACGTGACCGAGGCCTGCGTGCGCGCGATGATCGACAGCGGCATCCTGCCTGATGGGGCCGTGCAACTGATCATCGGAGGCACCGGCGACCTGTTGGACAGGCTCGACTGCCAGGATGTTGTGAGCTTTACCGGCTCGGCGGATACAGCTTGCAAGCTGCGCGCGTCCGAACATCTGCTGCGCAACTCGGTCCGTTTTGTGGCTGAGCAAGACAGTCTCAATGCCTCGATCTTGGGGCCAGATGCCGTTCCGGGAACACCGGAATTTGACCTTTTTGTAAAGGAAGTCCAACGCGAGATAACCACGAAAGCGGGGCAAAAATGCACGGCAATCCGCCGTATCTTTGCACCAGACGCCCATGTGCCCGCCGTCATCGAAGCTTTGTCAGAGCGCCTGGCCAAAACAACAATCGGTGATCCATCGCTGGAAACAACACGTATGGGGGCGCTGGTCTCTGCGGGTCAAAAGCGTGATGTGCTTGAAAAGGCAAATATTCTGGCGGGTGAGGCTGAACGGGTTTTCGGTAATCCTGGTGATTTTGCCGTGAACGGGGCGGACGCAGAATCCGGGGCGTTCCTGCCACCGATGCTGTTTCACTGTGCAAATCCCGACACCGCAGAGCGGGTGCATGACACCGAAGCCTTTGGACCGGTCTCAACGATCATGGGGTATCGTGATCTCGGGCACGCCATCGATCTGGTCAACAAGGGCGGCGGCAGTCTTGTGGCCTCGGTCATCACGCATGACCCGGGCGTTGCCCGCAACGTGGCGATGAATGCGGGGCCGTTCCACGGGCGGCTTTACTTCAACAACCGCGACTCGATGAAGGAATCCACGGGCCACGGTTCGCCCCTGCCGCATATGGTGCATGGCGGTCCCGGGCGCGCCGGAGGTGGCGAGGAAATGGGTGGTGTGCGCGGTGTGAAACACTACATGCAGCGGACCGCGATCCAGGGCAGCCCTGACATCATCACCGGGATCGGCGATGTCTGGGTGCCGGGTGCGCGCGAAGTGGAAGGCCCGGCGCATCCTTTCACACGGACGTATGGCGAATTGGCAATTGGCGAGACCATCCATACCCAGGAGCGGGAAGTCACAATCGACGACATCGAAACCTTTGCGCATTTCACCGGTGACACCTTTTATGCCCATATGGATCAGGCGGCGGCGGAGCAAAATCCGTTCTTCCCGGGCCGCGTGGCCCATGGCTATCTGCTGCTGTCTTTCGCCGCAGGCCTTTTTGTTGAACCCAGTGAAGGGCCGGTTCTGGCCAATACCGGACTTGACAACTTGCGCTTCATGAAGCCGGTGGAGGCGGGCGCACGGATCAAGGTGCGCCTGACGGTCAAGAAAAAAACCCGCCGGACGGATCAATACGGCGAGGTGCGCTGGCACGTGACACTGACCGATCACGAGAGCGAACTGGTGGGCGAATATGAACTTCTGACCATGAATGCGTATTGAGGATGACAACATGAGCGACACAATTCTGGTTTCTGATCAGGGACCGTGGGTTGAGATCACGCTCAACCGCCCGGACAAGCTCAACAGCTTCAATGAAGAGATGCTTCTGGCCTTGCGGGCGACAATCACCGCTGCGCGGGACGAGGGCAAGCGGGCGATCCTGTTGACCGGGGCCGGGCGCGGGTTTTGTGCCGGGCAGGACCTCGGCGACCGCGACCCGTCAAAGATGACCGAAAAACCGGACCTTGGTCGCACGGTAACCGAGTTCTATGCACCGCTGGTCCGTTTGATCCGGTCGCTCGAATTTCCGGTCGTCTGCGCGGTGAACGGCGTTGCGGCGGGGGCAGGCGCAAATCTGTCGCTGGCCTGCGACATCGTGCTGGCGGCCGAAAGTGCAAAGTTCATCCAGTCCTTCGCCAAGGTTGGCCTTATACCCGATACCGGGGGCAGTTGGCACTTGCCACGCCTTCTGGGAGAGGCCCGCGCGAAAGGTCTGGCGCTCACCGCCGAACCACTTCCCGCCGCCAAGGCCGCCGCGTGGGGTCTGATCTGGAAATCGGTGCCTGATGAAGCTCTTATGGATCACGCCCGTCAGCTTGCCGAAAGCTTGGCAAATGGACCTACACTTGGTCTTGGCATGACGAAGATGAGCATTCAGGCCGCCGTCACGGATACGCTTGATGCTCATCTCGATCTTGAGGTGCAGGCCATGAAAGTCTGTGGCGAAAGCGACGACTATGCCGAAGGTGTGTCGGCCTTTCTTCAAAAGCGAACACCGGAATTCAAGGGCAAATGAGCATCACACCCAAAAACCGCGCCGAACTCTCTGCCGCAGCAATGTGGGCATCGGCACGGCGCTTGACCTGCTTGTTCAGGCGCTCGATCGGGTTGGTGCTGTGTAATTTGGTGCGGTGCTGGCGCGGGAAGGACATGCAGGCCAGCACGTCGTGCTCGCTGGCGTCCATCAGATCGGCGATACGAGATCCCAAATCCCAAGCAGACGGCCCGAACATTATCTACGAGGTCAGCGAGCGGCCTGCACGGCTTTTCACAGAGAGGCCCTTCCGGCCCGGGTTCACCCTTTCGAAGAAGGGGCGATAGAGCGCCCGGTTTTGCTCAATACCCGCGGGTGCGATCCACGAGATAGAGAAACGGCTCCCCTGCCTCGCCGCGCCGAATGTTTTCGGCAATGACCTCCGACGCCGTTTCAGCCCGGCTTTCGGCTGCGATATGGGGCGTCACGGTGACATTCGGGTGCGCCCAGTAGCGATGTTCGGGCGGCAGCGGTTCGAGGCGGAACACATCCAGCGTGGCATGGCCGATCCGGCCCGCGTCGAGGGCGGCCAGCAATGCGTCATCGTCGATCAGCGTGCCCCGACCCGGATTGATGATGGCTGCGCCGGGCGGCAGCAGCGCAAGCGTGTCTGCATTCAGAAGATCGGTTGTATCGGGAGTGTCGGGCAGGATCGACACCAGGATCTCGGCCCGGCGCAGGGCGTCGGTCAGGCCGTCCTTGCCATGCAGGCAGGTGAGTCCGGGAACGTCCCTGGCCGAACGGCTCCAGCCTGTGACGGCAAAGCCAAGCCCCGCCAGGGTCTCGGCACAGGCGCGCCCCAGCGCGCCCAGTCCCAGCATCACGACCGAGCGATCGCGTGCAAGCGGCGGCACGCCCCCGTCATGGCGCCAGATTCCGTCCTGCCCTGCAAGGATGGCATCCAGTCCAAGATGACAGCGCAGCACATGAGCGGTCACATATTCGACCATTCCGCGCTCCAGTCCGAAATCCACCATCCGGCAAAGCGGCTGGGTCAGGGTCGGATTGCCCACCACGTACTCCACCCCGGCCCAAAGGTTCAGCACGGCTTTCGCACCGGTATAGGCGGTGAAGTCCTGCACCGGACCGGCGGGTGACCAGACGATGTAGTCGATGCTGGCCGGGTCGGACTGACCGGGCTGAACGATCTCGGCATCGATCCCGATTGCGGCCCCGATTGCGTCAATGGCGCGGGTGAGAGGGGCCTGGTAGCGCGGCCAGTTTCTGGCCTGGTCGGCAAAGAGAATACGGATCATCGCCGCCTCGGTCGGTGAATATGCGCACTTTGCACGAGGCCAAAAGCCGCCAGCAGGATCATCATCGCGGTGCCCCCGTAGCTGACCAATGGCAAGGGCACACCCACGACCGGCATCAGCCCCATAACCATCGCCATGTTGATCGCGAAGAAGAAAAAGAACGTGCCGGCCACGCCGAAACTCAGAAGCGAGGCAAACCGGTCCTTCGTCGCCATCGCCGTGTAGAGGGCAAATCCGATGATCCCTGCATAGAGCATCAGCAGTGAGACGGCACCGACGAAGCCGAACTCCTCGGCCAGTGTGGTGAAGATGAAGTCGGTATGTTTCTCGGGCAGGAAGTTCAGCCGTGATTGTGTTCCCTGCATGAAGCCGCGTCCGGCCCAGCCGCCCGATCCCAGCGCAATCTGTGCCTGCATGATGTTGTAGCCTGCGCCCAGCGGGTCAGAGCCCGGATCGAGGAAGGTGTCGATGCGCTTGTATTGGTAGTCATGCAGCAGTTGATAAGGGGTGCCCCGGCTCTCCATCACGCCCGTGATCAACGCGACAACCAGCACGATCACCGTGCCGAAATACCACAGGCTCACCCCGGCGGCGAACATCACGAAGCCACCGCCCAGCACCAGCATGGCCGCCGTGCCGAGATCGGGTTGTGCGAGCACCAGGAAAGTCGGCGTCAGGATGACGAGTGCGGGCACGAACACCCAAAGCGGGCGCGAGACCTTTTCGACCGGCAGCCAGTCGTAATAGGCCGCCAGCAGCATCACCAGAGTGATTTTCATCAATTCGGAAGGCTGGAACCGGAGTGGACCGATCTCCAGCCACCGCTGGGCCCCCATTCCGACCGCGCCGAAAAGCTCGGTTGCAAGCAACAGCAGAAGCACGAGGGAATAGAACAGCGCCGAAACGTTGCACCAGAACCATGTTGGCACGAAGGCTGCGGTGAACATCGCCACCATCCCAAGGGCAAAGCGCTTCATCTGCGGTTCGGCCCAGGTGTTGATATTCCCGCCCGCCACCGAATAGAGCATCAGAAACCCGGCGCAGGCGACGGCGGTGAGCAGGATCACCAGTGGCCAGTTGAGGTAAAGGATCTTGCGCCATCCGGTCGGGACGGTCTTGAGGTTGCTTTCGAGATAGCTCATGCCCGCGACCTTTCTTGCGGTCGCTGCACACTTTCGGGATCAACCAGGTCGAGCGAGTCGTTGACCTCCTTCGCCTTGGCGCGCACCGAAGCGGGATAGGCGTCGTCGGACGGCAGACCATCCGCGAGTGCAAAGAGCAGCATGTCACGGGCGATCGGTGCGGCGGTGGTGGAGCCGCCCGAGCCATGCTCCACCACGATCGAAGCCGCATAGCGCGGATTGTCGACCGGCGCAAAAGCGATGAACAATGCGTGGTCGCGCCGGTTCCAGGGCAGTTGATCGTTGCGGATCACGCCGCGGGCGCGTTCGGCTTTGGTGATGTTGCGCACCTGGCTGGTGCCGGTCTTGCCGGCCATCTGCCACTCGGTCAGGGCAATGCGTGCCCCGTGGGCCGTGCCGCGCGACGAGTTCACCACCGCCGACATGCCGCGCCGGACCCAGTTCAGGTGTTCGGGCGCAATTCCCAGATCGTCAGCCTCGCGCACCGACTGTTCGATCCCGTCGCGGGCACGGATCAGACGTGGTTTCACCTCCTTGCCGCTGGCGATGCGCGCGGCCATGATCGCCAGTTGCATCGGCGAGGCGAGCACATAGCCCTGACCGATCGCCGCGTTGGCGGTGTCGCCGGGCAGCCAGTCCTTGCCATAGCGCTCGCGTTTCCATGTCCTGGTGGGGGCGACGCCCTCCTTGACCGAGGGCATCGGCAGATCGGGTTTCACTCCGATACCCAGCCGACGGGCCATCGCGCTTATCTTCTCGATGCCGACGCGCTGCGAGAGTTCGTAATAATAGACATCACAGCTTTGTTGCAGGCTCTTGAGCATGTTGACATGGCCATGCCCCGTGCGCTTCCAGCAGTGAAACCGGCGCCCCGAGATGTCCATATGGCCCGGACACCAGATCGTCTCTTGCGGTGTGACCAGTCCCGCCTCGAGCGCGGCCAGGGCGGTGACGACCTTGTAGGTGGAGCCGGGCGGAAAAAGACCCTGCACCGTCTTGTCCGTGAGCGGGCGATGATCGTCACTGGTCAGACGGTGATAATCGGCAACCGAGATGCCGCGCACGAACAGGTTCGGGTCGAAGCTGGGAGTCGAGGCGCAGGCCACCACATCGCCATTGGTCACGTCGATCACCACGGTCGCGGCGGATTCCTGACCCAACCGTTGCTGCGCGTAATTCTGCAGCCGGTAATCAAGGGTCAGTTGCAGGTTTTCGCCCGGTTTGCCGGGCTGGCGCGACAACTCGCGCATCTCGCGCCCGGTCGCGTTGACCTCGATCCGCCGCTGACCGGCATGGCCGCGCAACATATCCTCTTCCCGAGCCTCGATCCCGGTCTTGCCCAACTGGAATTTGGGAATCAGCAAGAGCGGATCGGGATCCTCCATTTTCGAGAGATCGTAGTCCGAGACCGGCCCCACATACCCGATCACATGGGTAAAATCATCGTGCCGCGGGTAGTGGCGGGACAGGCCGACATCAGGCTGCACCCCCGGCAGCGTCGGCATGTTCACCGCCACGCGCGAGAATTCGTCCCAGCCCAGGCGATCGGCCACCGTTACCGGCGTGGTCGGCGGACGGCGGCGAATGTCATGCGCGATATCGGCGGCATCGGCATCGGTGATCGGAATCAGCCGGCGCAATGCGGCCAGTGTCGCATTCACATCGTCGGTATTCTCGCGGGTGAGGGTGACGCGATAGTTCTGCTCGTTGCCGGCCAGCAAAACCCCATTGCGATCATGGATCAGACCGCGGGCCGGGGGGATCAGCCGGATCTTGACCGAATTGCCTTCGGCGAGCAGCCGATACTGGGCGGCATCCTCGACCTGCATCTTGCGCATCCGTGCCGCGAGCACGGCCATGACGGCGACCTGTGCACCGCCGAGCATCAAGCCGCGCCGCGTGATCTTGCGGCTGCTTTCCCGGGTTTCCTTCGGGGATCGTCTCACTTGCGGCTCCCTTCTGTCACAAACGGCGGCCAAAGGCATCGACTTCGCCGGGTGCCGCGCGCCGCAAGCCGAAACCGAGCCGCGACAACAGCACCACGGGCGGGTAGGCCGCGAGGGTTGTCAGCCCCCCCAACAAGTCAAGCCCGAGCGAGGGCAGAGGACTCATCACGATCAGCAATACCAGCCGTTCGCTCACCAGCATCACCATCAGGATCACCGCCACAAGCACCCATTCCAGGGTAAAGGACAGATCCCGCAAGCTTTCCTCACGTATGCGCAGAAATTCGCTCGCTCCCAGCACAATCAGAGTCCACAAGCCAATCGGGCGCCAGAACATGATATCCTCAAGCAGGAACATCGCGACAATCAGCAAGGCCGGCACATATTCGGGCCGTCGCAGCACCCAGGCCAGGGTTATGGCCAGCGTCACGTCCGGTCCCGGCAATCCGCCCGGATGATTGCCCAGCGGCAGGAGGCGCACGAAGATCACAACCAGCACGATCCCCACATAGAGCGCGCGATAGCCGATCCGGCGTCTGGTGAGCGGGTCGATCATTGGCCGGTCTCCGAGCCGCTATCGGTGCCATCACCGGGTTGCCTTGCGCCCTTGCGGGCTTCGGCGCGCGCCTTCCTGGCGGCTTCCCGTGTGATCCGGGCCGGATCCGGGGCGATCAGGCCACCCACATTGTCGATCCGCTCGGTCGGATGGGAGCGCAACACACGCAGAAAATCAAGCCGCTCGTAATCGGCCGAAAGGCGCACCCGCAACCGCCGGTCCTTGCCCTGGAATATCTGACCGACAAGCAGCCCGGCCGGGAACACACCGCCATCACCCGAACTGATCACCCGGTCTCCGGGGCGCACCCGGTCGGGGTGTTCGAGAAACTGGATCACCGGGTAAGGGGAATTGTCGCCAGCCAGGATCGCGTTCTGCCCCGAGGCGGGAATGGTCACCGGGATCCGGCTGGAGGCATCGCTCAACAACAGTACGCGCGATGTGGAGGAACCCACGCCCGCAACCCGCCCCACGAGGCCAAGACCGTCCATCGTGGCCCAGCCATCGACGATCCCGTCGCGCCCGCCCACGTTCAGCAACACCGATTGGCGGAAGGGCGATCCGCTATCGGCCAGCACCCGGCCCGAGACCGAGGTCAGTTGCGGATTCAGCCGCACCTTGTTCAGCGCCAGCAGCTTGGCGTTTTGCTGCTCAAGCTGAACGGCGGCCTCTTTCCAGGCCTTCATCTGCTGCAACTCTCGGCGCAGCTCCTGGTTTTGTCCGTAAATGCGCGCGTAGGACTGAAACCCCTCGACCATGCCCATGAACCTGGTCACGGGAACCATCGCCCAGTCGAAACCGGGCACGAGGCGGTCGATCACGGCAGAGCGGAAACGCTCCATCCGCGGGCTGTCGATCCGCCATATCAGAAAGCCGAGACACAACAGCAAGGCCAAAGCCGCCACGCCCAGTCGGCGCAGTGGCCCCCGATAATCGTCCTGGTCGCGGTTGCGATTGGCCAAATCCGTCTCCGGTCAGAGCGTCTCACCGGGCCGGGCCGGGATCAGCTTTCGTAATCAATGACGTGGCGAAGTCGCGTTTCATATTCAAGCGCCTTGCCGGTCCCGAGCGCAACACAGTTGAGCGACTGGTCCGCGATGGAAATCGCCAGGCCGGTCTGTTCGCGCAGGGCCAGATCCAGCTCTCCCAGCAGCGCGCCGCCGCCGGTCAGCATCACGCCGCGATCAACGATGTCGGCGGCCAGGTCCGGCGGGGTGGTCTCAAGCGCCTGCATGACCGCGTCACAGATCTGCTTTACCGGCTCGGACAGCGCCTCGGCCACCTGTGCCTGGGTGATTTCGGTTTCTTTCGGCACGCCGTTGAGCAGATCGCGGCCACGCACATGCAGGCTCATGCCGCGTCCGTCATCGGGCATCCGCGCGGTGCCGATGGTGGTCTTGATCCGCTCTGCGGTGCTTTCCCCCACCAGAAGGTTCTGTTGGCGACGCAGGTAGGAGATGATCGACTCGTCCATGCGGTCGCCGCCCACGCGCACCGAGCGGGCGTAAACGATGTCGCCCAGCGACAGCACGGCAACCTCGGTCGTGCCGCCCCCGATATCGAGCACCATCGAGCCCGTGGGATCGGTGATCGGCATCCCGGCCCCGATGGCCGCAGCGATCGGTTCCGCGATCAGCCCGGCGCGGCGGGCGCCTGCGCTGAGAACCGATTGGCGGATGGCACGTTTCTCCACCGGGGTGGCGCCGTGGGGCACGCAGACGATGATCTTGGGCTTTGAGAAGGTCGAGCGTTTGTGCACCTTGCGGATGAAGTGCTTGATCATCTCTTCGGCGCTGTCGAAATCGGCAATGACCCCGTCGCGCATCGGGCGAATGGCCTCGATCGAGCCGGGCGTGCGACCGAGCATCAGCTTGGCGTCCTCGCCCACCGCGAGCACACTCTTCCGGCCGTCCTTGACGTGGTAGGCGACCACCGAAGGTTCGTTGAGGACGATGCCCTTGCTCTTCATATAGACCAGCGTGTTCGCCGTCCCGAGGTCGATTGCCATGTCCGAGGAAAAAATCCCGCCTACCATTTGTCCGCCTGTCCCATCCGCAAAAAATTGCTTGTATCCCGACCTTGTGCCCCGACCTTGTGCCACGGACCTTGTGCCACGACTCGGGGCTTGTCGTGGTTGACGCACCGTATAGTCAAACGCCGCCAGACGTGGAAGCGGATTTGCGCCCACCGGGGGAACCGGGCGCGGCAATCCGCGCAATCAGGTGCACGGGATCGGCTTTTCCGGACGGTTCGCCCGTGAAAAGTACAAGCCAACAGACAGAATGACAGCACCTGGATGTGTCACAAAATCGTGCCGGAATTGCGGCTTTTCCAGGGAAGGTGGGCCGCCGCGATGGCCGCCCGTCAGGCGCACGGTTCAGGGTGCGGATCAGAATTTGTAACCGATCGTTTTCAGGTCGGCATCGGGAGCTGTTTTCCGGCTGCGGACGCGCAGACGGTTGAGGGCACCGACATAGGCCTTGACCGAAGCCAGGATCGTGTCGGTATCGGCGGCCGAGCCGGTGACGATCCGGCCGTCTTCCTCCAGCCGGACGCTGACGGTCGCTTGCGCGTCGGTGCCCTCGGTCACGGCATGAACCTGGTAGAGCTTCAGTCTGGCCCGGGTCGGGTAGATGACCCTGACGCAGTTGAACACGGCGTCAACCGGGCCGTCGCCCCGACATTTGCTCGATTTTGCCTCTGTGTTGACGGTCATCTTCAACTCGGCTTCCTGCCCGTCACTGCCGCAAACCACGCGCAGCCATTTCACCTGCAGGTAATCGCTGTCGGTATTTGCGGCGCTGTCGGTCATCAGCGCGATCAGGTCGTCGTCATAGATTTCCTTCTTGCGATCGGCCAATGCCTTGAAACGCACAAAGACATCGTTGATCTGGTTGTCGCCCGGCTCATAGCCCAGTTCCTTGAGCTTCGAGCGCAGCGCAGCCCGGCCCGAATGTTTGCCCATCGCGATATTGGCCTCGTGCAGGCCGATATCGGCGGGCTTCATGATCTCGAAAGTTTCGGTATTCTTGAGCACCCCGTCCTGGTGGATGCCCGACTCGTGCAGGAATGCGTTCTTGCCCACGATCGCCTTGTTGAACTGCACCGGGAAGCCTGAAACCTGCGCGACGCGGCGGCTCAGGTTCATGATCTTCGTGGTGTCGATGCCGGTGGCATAGGGCATGATGTCCTTGCGCACACGCATCGCCATCACGATCTCTTCAAGCGCGGTATTGCCCGCGCGTTCGCCCAGACCGTTGATCGTGCATTCGATCTGACGCGCACCGCCCTCGACGGCGGCGAGCGCGTTGGCCGTCGCCATGCCCAGATCGTCATGGCAATGGGTCGAGAAGATCACCTCGTCGGCACCCGGCACGTTCTCGATCAGCATCCGGATCAGGTCGGCCGACTCGACAGGCGCGGTATAGCCGACCGTGTCGGGAATGTTGATCGTCGTGGCGCCGGCCTTGATCGCGATCTCGACCACGCGGCACAGGTAATCATGCTCGGTCCGGGTGGCATCCATTGGCGACCATTGCACATTGTCGCACAGGTTGCGCGCATGCGTGACGGTATCATGGATAACTCCGGCCATCTCGTCCATGCTCAGATCCGGGATCGCGCGGTGCAGGGGCGAGGTTCCGATGAAGGTGTGGATACGCGGTTTGCCTGCATGTTTCACCGCGTCCCAAGCGCGGTCGATATCGGGTATCCTAGCGCGGGCCAGGCCGCAGATCACCGCGTTTCCGGAGCGCTTCGCGATCTCGGACACGGCTTCGAAATCACCGATCGAGGCGATGGGAAACCCGGCCTCAATGATATCCACACCCATCTCGTCGAGCAGTTCTGCAATTTCAAGCTTTTCGTCATGGGTCATCGTTGCGCCGGGCGACTGCTCGCCATCGCGCAGCGTGGTGTCGAAAATCAGAACGCGGGAATTGTCGGTCATCAGGAAAGCCGTCCTTCTGTCTCTTATGGGGCTCTTGACGTCAGTGGATCCCGAAGGCCAGCATTGCGCGGTGGCGTTCGGGAAGGATCCGGGCGCTGGCTACCCCTGAGCGGTCGCGCCCGGAAGGGCACGCTCAGAGGCTGCCAAGAAGGAGGAGGCCACGGGCGAAGGATCCATGGGCATGTGCCCTGGCTGCTCTCGCTTGAATGTCGAAAACCCGTGTCATGGCACGCATTATAGGCATTTCGTTATAAATGAAAAGCAAAAATGAAGCTTGTTCGCGGGGTTGTGCACACTCTTTGCATGAAAGCGACTTTGTTGGGGGCACAGGATGGATCAGGCACTTGTGATCGGATCAAGCGGCGGAATCGGTGCCGCTGTCGCGAACGATCTGACGCGGCGTGGTTACGCGGTGGCTCGGTTGTCGCGGTCCGGGGACGGGCTGGACGTGACCGATGAATCGCGGGTCGAGGCGGTTCTGGGCCGGTTCGAGCGGGGGCAATTCAGGTTGGTTTTCGTCGCGACCGGCGCACTCGGGGTGCCCGAAAAGTCGCTCTCCCATCTGCGGGCCGAGGCGATGGCATCGCAATTCGTGGTGAACACGATCGGTCCTTCTCTGGTCCTCAAACACGCGCGTCGCCTGATGCCGTGCGACCGGCCCGCCCATTTTGCGGCGCTTTCGGCGCGGGTCGGCTCGATCGGGGATAACCGCCTGGGTGGCTGGTACAGCTACCGCGCGTCCAAGGCCGCACTGAACCAGATCCTGCACGGAGCGGCGATCGAGATGGCACGAAGTCACCCGCAACTGGTGGTGACCGCGCTGCATCCGGGCACGGTCGATACAGCCTTCACGGCCGATTATCCCCATGACAAACTGCCCCCGGACGAAGCGGCGCATCGACTGATCGACGTGTTGCTCGCGCTTGATCCGTCGCAAACGGGGGGCTTTCACGACCATGCCGGCAAGGAGATCGTCTGGTGAGCGACAGCAAACCCCGCCTCGTCGCGATCACCATGCCCGCCGCCATCCCTCCGGTCAAATACAATCTGAAGAAACGCCTGCACGAAGCCCTGCCCCCCGGCGCGGGGGCACACGGGGCCTGATCACGCTGTCGTTGGTTGCCGAGACCCTCTCGAAACCCTGCAAAAATTGCAAAACCAAGTGCCCCGTAACAAACACTGTTGCTTTCCATGTTTGCTCGCCCACCGCTTCCTTGCCGAGCCAGATGATCTGCTCGGCAAGCACGCCGGGGTAAAATTTTCATCAGGGGATCAATCCGCGTTGCGCAAATCCGGTAGCATCTGAGACAAATCCTGATCTCCTCTGTCGCGTCGCATCAGCCCGGCGAAGTCGAAGAGACCCGGATCGCACAGATGCGAAGGGCGCACATTCATCAGCGAGCGGAACATCACCTGGCGGCGGCCGGGGCTGTTTCTCTCCCAGTTATCAAGAATTTGCTTGACCTGCTGGCGCTGCAGCCCGTCCTGCGATCCGCACAGATCACACGGAATGATCGGGTAGTTCATCCGGGTTGCGAATGTCGCACAATCGGCTTCGGCTACGAAGGCGAGCGGGCGATAGACGAACAGGTCTCCCTCTTCATTGACCAGCTTGGGCGGCATCGTCGCAAGGCGGCCGCCATGGAACAGGTTCATCATGAAGGTTTCGAGAATGTCGTCGCGGTGATGGCCCAGCACGACCGCTGAACAGCCCTCTTCACGAGCGATTCGGTAGAGATTGCCACGCCTCAGACGCGAACACAGCGCGCAAAAGGTGCGCCCCTCCGGAACCTTGTCCATAACGACCGAATAGGTGTCCTGGTATTCGATCCTGTGCGGAACCCCCATCTTTTCCAGAAATTCAGGCAGGACGGTGGCCGGAAAGCCGGGCTGACCCTGGTCGAGATTGCAGGCCAGCAACTCGACCGGCAGCAAGCCGCGCCATTTCAATTCGTGCAATATTGCGAGCAGCGTGTAGCTGTCCTTGCCGCCCGACAGGCACACGAGCCATTTCGCACCGCGCTCGATCATGCCGTATTTCGCGATCGCATCGCGGGTTTCGCGCACGATCCGCTTGCGCAGTTTGCTGAACTCGGTGGTCGAGGGTGCGCCCGCAAAAAGCGGATGGACGGGGCTGTTTGCGTCGTCAGGCATCACTCGCCTCCGCGTTTCATGCCCCTGTCTCGGGCCGCGTCATAGTCGGGGTCGGCACCGGGCACCGGGTCATATCCATGGCTGCCCAGAGGATGGCACGCCAGGATGCGGCGCGCGGCCAGGTACCCGCCCTTGAAAGCACCATGGCGTTCCAGCGCCTCCAGCGCGTAAGCCGAACAGGTGGGCTGATACCGACAGCCATGTCCGACCCAGGGGCTCAGCAACAGGCGATAGGCCCGAACGGGAAGTGCGACGATGTGGGCGAGCGGACTCACGACTGGTTCTTGCCGCGAAGGCTCTTGTGATTGCGCGGATACGGCGGGGAAACCGGCATGTCATGAATTACGTCCAGCGCGGTTTGCAGATCCGCTTGAAGAGTCGCAAAGTCACGCGTTGCAGTGGCTTCCGGGCGACCGATCAGAACGTAATCCCAACCATTGCGCCCGGCTCGGGGCAACACCGCACGGGCGATCTCGCGCAGGCGGCGCTTGGCACGGTTGCGCGCCACGGCATTGCCGAGCTTCTTGGAACAGGTGAACCCGATACGGATAAGGTCGGGCGATGGGCTCTCGGCCCCGGTGCGGTGTCGGGCCTGCAGCAGAAATCCCGGCATCCCCTTGCGTCGCGCACGCGCGGCACGCAAAAAATCCGCCCGTGCGCCCATGACGGCCACCGGTTTCAGCGGATTTGCGGATCGTATCGCGGCCATCGCGGCACCCTCGGCGGATTTCCCTTTTGCCAAATGAAAAACCGCAGGAGCCTGCGTCACACTCCGGATCCCCTGGATTCGTTTCGCGAAATCTCCGGCGACATCAAGCTCTGGTCGGTGAACAGCCCTTGAACAGCCCTCGAAAAGTTCTTGAGCGGCTTCTCAAGCGGACAGGCGCTTGCGCCCTTTCGCGCGGCGCGCGTTGAGAACCTTGCGGCCCCCCTTGGTCGCCATGCGGCTTCGGAAGCCGTGGCGGTGGGCGCGAACGAGGTTCGACGGCTGGAACGTGCGTTTCATCCTGATCACTCCAATCAAGGCCCCTGAATGCGAGATTCGGCACCTGTGGTCCTTTCGAAGCCCCATCCTTAGTGGCCCCGGCTTCGCAAGTCAATGCGTGCGTGCCGTTTTTCGTCGTTTTTCACGTGCGCAGGTCCGGCGATATTGATGGTGGTCTTTTACCTTTTTCTCAAAGTTTCTATCATGAGGCCCAAGCAAAGGTTTCGGTGGGTCTGAGGAGATGATAAGCGGACCCCCGGACGGTCAGAACCCCAGTGGCCGCAGAGTGGTAGGCAATGGTTTGAATACGCTTTCGGGTAGATTTCTGATCCTCACGACCATGTTCGTCGTGCTGGCAGAAGTGATGATTCTTTTGCCTGGGCTGGCAGGTTTCCGCAAGGATTATCTGCTGACCCGGTTGGAGCGCGCCCAGATCGCCTCGCTTGCCTTGCTCACCGATACCACGATCAACGCATCGCTGGAAAAGGAGTTGCTGGCCAATGCCGGGGTGTTCAACGTGGTGTTGCGCCGCGATACCTTTCGTCAGCTCGTCTTGTCCTCGCCCATTCCCGAGCCGGTGAGCGAAACCTACGATCTGCGCAGTTGCACCGAACTCACGCGTATTCGAGACGCGCTTCATGTGCTGTTCGAACCGGGCAGCCGGGTGATCCGGGTGATCGGAGAACCGGTGCAGAAGGGCGGGATCGTGATCGAGGTGACGCTGGCGACCGAACCGATGCGCATCGCGATGGTAAAATACGGGCTGCGGCTGTTGTCGATCTCGGGGGTGTTCTCGGTGATCACGGCGGTGCTGCTGTTCTTGCTGGTACGGGCGCTGATGGTGGTGCCGATCAAGCAGGTCGTGGCACATATGTCGGTCTATGCCGAGGATCCCGAAGATGCGCGGCGCATCATCCGACCCGAGGCGCGGGTGGTTGAACTGCGCGTCGCGGAGGAGGCCCTGGCCTTGATGCAGCGCCAACTCACCGCTCTCTTGCGGCAGAAGGAACGGCTTGCGCAGCTTGGACAGGCGGTGGCCAAGATCAGCCACGATCTGCGTAATATCCTGACTACGGCGCATATTTTTGCCGACCTGATGGAAAGCTCCGAGGATCCGGCGGTGCAGCGTGCCGCCCCAAAGCTGATGAATTCGATCGGACGGGCAATCAACCTGTGTGAAACGACGCTGGCCTTCGGCAAGGCCGAAGAGCCACCGCCGACCCTGTCGCGTTTCCGGCTGGCCGAGCTTGCGCAGGAAGTGACCGAAAACGAAGAGCATCTCGGCGAAAGACCCATGGTCGATTTTGTCATCGACATGCCGCCCAACCTGGTGATCCGCGCCGATCGCGAACAGCTATACCGTGTGCTCGACAATCTGGTGCGCAATGCACACCAGGCGATCAAGGCAACGGGGCAGAACGGTACGATCAGGATCGGCGGCAGAGAGTGCGCCGAAGGATGGTGGGTGCGCGTGCAAGATAGCGGCCCGGGGCTGCCCGAGCGCGCCCGTGATCACCTGTTCCAGCCCTTCACCGGCGCAGCCCGGCGTGGCGGAACCGGCCTGGGGCTGGCGATCGCGGCAGAACTGATCCGGGGGCATGGCGGGCGTCTGGATCTGGCGCGCACCGACGAAACCGGCACCGAATTTCGTATCTTTCTGCCCTCCGAACTGGACATGGAATGTCCGCCCGAAAAACGCAACGGTGTGCCAGTCTGACATTTCCCGAATTTTTGGGGATCTGTGGGCGTTGTTGCGCTCATTCGGCATAAGCAAGAGTTGCCCTGTCCCGGTTGGTTTCAGGCGATGGCCTTGATCTCGACGGCGGCGAGTGTGTTGACGCGGTTCATGATGGCAATGCGGATCATGGTGATCGCGGGCAACCGGCGCAGTCCGACGATCCGCTCGCCGGTGCGGATCACCTGGAGGAAGGCGTTGCCATAGGTTTCGAGGTCGAGGCCAAGTGCGGTGAACATCTCGGTCGCGCCGGGGGCGCACAGCGTCTCGATCCGGGCCGCGCCGCTGCCCGGCAGGCCGCCGCCAAATGCACCCTCCGCCTTGATCTGGATCGCGCGGTTATGCTCGGCGCTGGCCCGGTAGAGCAGCGCCAGCGCGCGCGGCGGGATCGGCCAGAGATATTCGCCCTCAAGCCCGACCTCGTGGCGCATGTCGATCAGCGCCTCGATGTCGGATTTGAGCACGGCGGCTGTGGGTTCGTCCGGGTGGCCCCTGGTCTGATCGCCCCTGGTCTGATCGCCCCTGATCTGATCGTCACGATTACGCATGCGATCAGGGATAGGTGGCCCCGGACATAAAAAACAGATCGCGAGCCGACTAAAAGTTTGCCTGCTAAACTTTTAGTTCGGCCGCCATCTTTTCAACCCGGCTTGCGGCGGTATGTCAGACAGACACGCCCCCGCAATCGGAGCCGATGCCCGTGGCCCGGATCAAGGATTTGTCGGTGAGCTTCCTGTCGCTGGTTGAAAAGCCGGCGACGGGCAAGCGTTTGACCCTGAAGGGGCTGACCCTGAACGATCCGGCCCGCGATGGCGCACGGCTGCAGACCTTCGATCTGGTGATCCGGCATGACGAGATGATGCGTGCCTATGGCATCGTCTATGCCCCCGATCAGGAGGATGCGCATGGCGACACGGCCGATGCGGTGACAATCCGCCGCGCCGCGACCGAGTTCATGCGCGATGGGCGGCTGAACAATATCGATGTCGATCATTCCTTCAGCACCGAGGCGGCCTTCGTGGCCGAAAGCTGGCTGGTGCGCAAGGGCGATGCGCTGTTCGCGGCCGAGCCCGAGGGGGCTTGGGCGGTCGGTATCCAGATCGGTGATCCCGATCTGTGGCGACAGCTGAAATCGGGAGCCCTGACCGGGATTTCCCTGGCAGGCACCGCCCGCCTCTCGCCCGGCCCCGAGACCTTTACCGAGAAGGTAGGGGAGAAGGCCGGGGAGAAGGTCGGGGATGCGGCACCGGGCTGGGTGGAGCGCCTGATCCGGGCCCTGAGCGGCGGCAAGGACACTATCGAGGAGACAGAGATGGACAAGACGGACATCCAAAAGATCGTACGCGACACGTTGAATAGCGAATTGGGCGATGCGATCACCCGGGCCCTGAAAGCGGCGGGCATCACCAACAGCCAGGCAGCCGGGGACAGCCCCCGCAACCGGATCAACCAGACCCGGATCGCGCAGGCCCGGATCGCGCAGGCGGTGAGCGCCGCGCTCAAGACGGCGGGCCTCGTGCCTGCCGATGGCGGCGCTGATGGCGTGGCCGATACGGACACGACCGGAGCCGGTGAAAGCACCATCGAGACGGCCGAGACGGCGATCGCCACCGGGATAGTCCGGGCGCTCAAGCCGTTCAAGGCCCGTCTCGAGGACAAGATCGCCCGCGCCCTGGCCCGGGGTGTGACCGAAACCGGCGCGGATACGGGCTCTGCAGAGGAGAGCTTCATATGAAAATCACCCTCAAGACCGGCGAGACGATGCAGATTTCGTAGCCCTCGCCAAGGGCCTGATCGATGCGAAAGACCTGGCCAATGGCGGGCAGTTGCGCCCCCAGGAGGCCGACAAGCTGATCTCGCTGCTGTTCAAGGACGCGTTTCTGGCGAAGATCACCACGATGCGCATGGCGCGGCTGACGCGCAATGTCGATGTGATGGATATCCAGCGCCGCCAGCTGGTGCGGGTGGCGGCATGGGCCAGGAGCCCGACAATGACGATCTGGCCGGTGCGGACGGGCATGGCTGCAAGCTGGTCGCGCTCGACGCGCAGCTCTTTGCCTCGCTCACGCTCGATTTCCTGCGCGAGAACAAGGACAATCCGAACCTGCAACGCGAGGTCGAGACCGGCTTCAACACCCGGCTGGGCAATGATATCGTTGATCTGGGCTTCAACGGCGTGGCCGATGATGCGGCAGGCAAGGATCGCGCGGCGCGGTTTGTGCGTCTCAACAAGGGCTGGCTGCAGATCCTGCGCGAGGCGAAGGCAGCCCCGAAGGTCGATATCGACCCGTCCAGCGATGGCTGGATCGCCGCGCTCAAGGCGGTGATGGAGGCGTCCGATGAGCGGGTGCGCGCGACCTCGTCGTTCCTGATGAACGAGGCCGATGCCGATGCCTATGGCGAGGAAATCAACGCCCATGTAACGATTATGTGACCGGCTCGGAGGTGCAGTCGATGCGCCCGGCGCGCCGCTTCCGGGGCCACAGCATCGAGACCCACCCGCTCCTGCCGTCGGGCCAGGTGCTCTTCACCCCGACACCCCGGAGCCGGCGCGGACAGCATCAGGCTTGATGGCGAAATCCTGCCGCACCGGAAAGGGGGGCATGCCCAGCTCGATGCGATGCGCGCCCGGGCCAGGCGCGGCAAGCCGCTGGTGATGGTCGACGGGCGCGGCCATGTCCGGAGCGAGTGGGTGATCCTCAGGATCAGGGAAACCGACAGCGAGTTCTTCTCCGATGGCACACCACGCGTGATCCGAGCCACGCTGGATCTGGCCGAATATGGCACCGACGAGGCGGGGATCAGGTCCGATGCGGTGGAAACCCGTGCTCGATGACCGGGATGGCCTGATCGAGCTGCCCCGCCCCGGGAAGTATCCGAAACTCTGTGTATGAGGTTTAGCCCATGCGAGTTTAGCGGGTCATTTGCTGAACCGCTCGGGGTATAGGCTAGCGAATTGGTTTCGGGCAGCAACCCATTCCCGGACGGCCCTGCCTGTTCTCTCGAAGCTGCGGATGGCGAGGTAAATCAACTTGGTTGCGGCATCGTCTGTTGGGAAACTACGCCTCGTTTTTGTTGTTTTGCGTATCCCGCGGTTGAGGCTTTCAATCGCATTCGTGGTGTAAATGATTTTGCGGACCGCCGGCGGGAAAGCAAAAAACGGGATGACTTCCTGCCAGGCGCGCCGCCAGCTTGGGGCGATTGACGGGTATTTTTGCCCCCATTCGGCTTCAAAATCAGCGCGTGCCTTCTCGGCCTCGGTGTCATTGGTTGCCTGATAAATCCGCTTGAGGTCTTTGGCGACGGTCTTGCGGTCCTTCCAGCCACAGAAGTTCAGGGAGTGGCGCACCAGATGCACGATACAGGTTTGTACGGTGGTATCTGGAAAGGCGGCATTGATCGCATCAGGGAAGCCCTTGAGGCCGTCGACAACGGCAATCAGGATGTCTTCAACCCCACGATTGCGCAGATTGTTCATCACCGAGAGCCAGAATTTAGCCCCCTCATTGGCGGCGATCCAGAGCCCCAGAACCTCGCGCTTGCCTTCCGGGGTGACGCCCAGGGCCACGTAAACCGCCTTGTTTTTGACCTGACGGCTTTCCGCATCGCGGATTTTGACGCGTAGGGCATCGAGAAAAACGATGGGGTACATCGGCTCCAGGGCGCGGTTTTGCCAGTCTGAGACCTCTTCCAAGACCGCGTCGGTGACCCGGCTAACAAGATCGGCGGACACCTTCAGGCCGTAAACCTCTTCAAGGTGGGCCCGGATATCGCGGATCGATAGTCCGGCAGCATAAAGACCGATGATTTTGTCGTCCATCCCGTCGATCCGGGTCTGGCCTGTCTTGATCCGTTCAGGCTCAAAACTGCCGTCCCGGTCGCGCGGAACATCAATCAGCAGCGCACCGTCATTGCCCTTCACCGTCTTGCGTGACGTGCCGTTGCGGCGGTTGCTTTGCTCGGCAGGGTC
This sequence comes from Thioclava sp., assembly GCA_965277135.1. Lineage (GTDB taxonomy): Bacteria > Pseudomonadota > Alphaproteobacteria > Rhodobacterales > Rhodobacteraceae > Thioclava. The sequence goes on from CBDIBW010000007.1 coordinate 78,812, forward strand.
CTCCCCCGGCTCATAGCCAAGGTGTTCGGTCAGCTCCGCGCCCAGCATCCGCTCCATGAAACGAACCTTCAGTTCCTTCATGAGGCCTTTGTCGCCCAGCAAATCCTCGGGGCGGTCAACCCCGCTCAACAGTTCGTCCAGCACTTCCTTGGAAATCGTCATTGTCGTCATGCTCCTTCAAATTGGAAGCATGGGCCAATTTACTCATACACAGAACACCGGACACTCTCCCGCCCCGGCGCCCCGCTCCGTGTCGCGATGGGCTACAAGGAGACATTCACCCTGCCGATGGGGCTTTACAGCTGCGATGAGGTGAGCGTGAACCCAATGCAAAATAATTTGTTCCGGTCCAACATGACCTGCCCGCGTTGTTGAGCAGGCCCGTCACCATTCGATATCCATAGCGCCCGTACTGGTCGGCCAGTTCGATGATGGCGTCACTCAGGCGGTCTTCACCGGCCCGGCCCTGAGGCACTTTGCGTGGCGTGGACCGGTGTGGCCCGAGCGTGCGGCAGGCCCGGCGTTCCGATACGCCAAGCTCCCGCCGCACATGCTCGATGCAATTGCGGCGACCTGAAGGGCTTGGAAGTGTCCCCGTGCCGCCTCGCTCAGAATGCGTTTATCCAGTGTCAGGTCAGACACCGCCCGCCGAAGCCGTTGGGGCGCCTTCTCAAGCTCCTTTAGCCGAGCAAGCCGAGACCGCTGCATCCCGCCATAAAGCGTCCGCCATCGATAGACCGTCTGCTGCGTCACCCCAATCTGGCGCACCGCATCCGCAATCGTCGCGCCTTGCCCCGGCAGCGCTTCAACCTGCCGGAGCTTCGATACAATCTCTTCGGCCTTTTCCCTTGTCCCAGCCATCGCGGATCCTCCAAAGTGCGGGACAAGACTATCCCAGTTGGTGGACCACTTGCAGACGGCTATTCCATGCGGCCCACGTTGCCTTGTTCAAAGATCAGGCTGATGTCTTGCCTGGATAAATCCACACCCCCGGCGGTCACATCCGTCGCTGCCAAGGCAGCTGCAGCGGCGGTAGCGGCAATGATCGTTTTAGCTGAGTTCACATTGGTCATACACTGTCCTCCCGCATCTGTGATGGCACAGGGACAGCCTTTCCAAAAAACATGTTAGCCTGCGCGGGTCATTCATCACAAGTCTGATGGAGTTGATCTTGAAGTGCCGCGCTTTCCCACCAAAACATGGGGAAACGACCCGTTCCAACCGATGGAACAGGCCTCAGGAACGCTGATTTCAAAAGGCCCGCCGCTATCTCAGCAGATAGCCCCCATCCACGACCAACCCGTGACCGGCGACATAACTTGCCTCTGGTGTCGCCAGAAACTGGATTGCGGTTGCGATTTCCTCGGATGCCGCAAGGCGCCGCAGGGGGATCATGGATAGCAGTGCTTTCTCTGCCCGCTCATCTGCCTTGGCCCAGCCGATTGCATCCGTATCCACAAACCCCGGCTGTACCGCATTGACCCTAATGCCGTCACGCGCCCAGCGGTCGGCAAGCGATTTGGTCAGGCCGAGCACCGCGTGCTTGGACGCCGAGTAGCCCGGAAAACCCGCCATACCGATGCTGCCGCCAATAGAGCTGACGTTCACAACCGCCCCTTTTGTAGCGGCGAGCCGGTCTTTGAAGCGGAACATCAAATCGGTCAGTGCGGTGACATTCACGTCCATTGTCTGCGCGAAGCCTGCGGTCGTGGTTTCGTCAGATGCTGATCCGCCCGCATTGTTCACCAGCACATCCAGCGAGGCGATCGCATCTGCAACCGCTGCCCGTTCATCCGCGTCATCCATGCGGCAGCGGTGATAGGTCACGCCAGACAGATCCGCGTCATAGTCGGTCGCGGCAGCGCGCGTTCCAGTGACATGCACCTCTGCACCTGCCTTCGCAAAGGCCAGTGCGGTTGCAAGGCCAATCCCGCGAGTCCCGCCAGTGACAAGAACGATCTTGCCGGTGAAGTCGAAAGAAATGCTCATGTCTTAGCGCCCTTTAAAAACCGCGTCGCGGCGTTCGATGAAGGATTGGATGCCTTCCTTGGCGTCCTCTGAATCGGCAGTCACAATCCGCAACCGC
>CBDIBW010000008.1:0-42121 GCA_965277135.1 Thioclava sp.
CTTCGCGTGCACCGCAGAGGCCGGGATATCCCCGCCAAATGGACGGGTGCGCGGCGCGGGCTTCGGGGTCATATCAACCCATAGGCGAAAAATTTTTTGCCAAACCAAGTGTCCCGCTACATTTGGAGCGCAGCAAGATGGTCGATTTATGACAAGTGTTCAGGAGGCGATTATCAACCCGGAGCTGGGGCTGCTGGAGCGGGCCGACGCAGTTGGGCCGCGCTTTTGCAGGCTTGCAAGGGGATGGGCTGCAGCCCGGACAGTCTCTACCGGCGGAACCTGTCCGGGCAAGGCGGCGCGCAGGCGCTGATGCTGGCGAAAGCGCAGCAGCACAAGGAAGCGCGTGGCGGGATCGGGATCCTCTCCCGGGCTGTCTTGGCCGCGAGGGCACCTATCATGTGGGCGCGATGAAGGGGGCGGGGAAGGGGACGGGGCGGATCTGCCAGAAGACCTTCGTCGATGCCTGGACCCGGATATCTGGACCCGGGGGCGACCTGCACGTTCCATGACCGGAAAATCCGCGATCCCGAACGATCAGGCTTTGCGACCGACCCACTCAACGACCGGGTGATCAGGTGCTTTGCCGGGCATGGCCCCGCTTTTCCGTGCATCCTGACCGATCGGGGCCGCGAATATTGCGGCAAGCTCAAAACCCCCGCCTGTCAGCCTTGCCTGGCCGTCGAGGACATGGATCAATCCGGGACCAAGGTCAAAAACCGAGATGTCCGCCAGAGCAAATCGGAAGGTTTACAGATCAGAAACCCAGGCCGGCATATTTGTTCTTGAACTTGGACACGCGTCCACCAGTGTCAATCAGACGGGACGCCCCTCCGGTCCAGGCCGGGTGCGAAGTCGGGTCAATGTCGAGGGTCATGGTGTCACCTTCGGCCCCCCAGGTCGAGCGGGTTTGATACTCGGTCCCGTCGGTCATCTTGACGGTGATCGTATGGTAGTCGGGATGTATATCCGCCTTCATGGTACCGCTCCTTATGCTTCGACTTTGGGTTTGTAGGTGGTGTTTTCGGCAATACGGGCCGATTTGCCCCGGCGCGAACGCAAATAGTAGAGCTTGGCGCGACGCACACGACCACGACGCACGACTTCGATCGCGTGGATGTTGGTCGAATAGAGCGGGAACACACGCTCCACACCTTCACCAAACGAGATCTTGCGCACGGTGAACGAGGCTGCCAGCGTGTTGCCGCCCTTGCGCGAGATGCAGACACCTTCATACATCTGAACACGCGACCGGGTGCCTTCGGTCACCTTGTAGCCGACGCGAACGGTGTCGCCGGCCTTGAAATCCGGAATGGTCTTGTCGAGTGCGGCGATCTGTTCCGCCTCAATCTGTGCGATCAGGTTCATCGCAACGCCCTTTCATCTGCTCACGGTTTGTCCGTGAAATGGTTCCGCCGCCTCAGAGCTCCGCATCTTCATCGGATCCGCCGATCTTCACTGGGAAGGAGGGCGCCCGCCGGAGAGTTCAGGTCGTCTTTCGCTTTTTTACCATGTAAACGCTGCATCTTTGGGTCGAAGACGGCATCCCTCAGCAGCAAACAATGGTTCCAAGGCCGATTCCGGTCTGGACCCGCGCACCATAACGCCAAATCGTCAACGGATCAAGGGATAAGGAGACCGTATATCGCTTTCTTGTTGAAAGGCTCACGGTTCGCATATCCTCCCGAGCTTGGGGTATGGCCACCACGCCCGCGGGGCCGCGTGATCAGCTCTTCCTGGCCTGATAGGCGGCCCACAGGTCCGGGCGCCGATCCCTCGTCAGCGCTTCCGACGTCTCACGTCGCCACTCTTCGATCCTGGCGTGATTGCCCGAGGCGAGCACTCCGGGGATCTCGCGACCCTTCCATTCGGCGGGGCGGGTATATTGCGGATGCTCCAGCAGCCCATTGGAATGGCTTTCCTCGACAGACGACTGCGCATTGCCCAGCACACCGGGCAGCAGGCGCACCGTGGCGTCGATGATCACCTCGGCGGCAATCTCGCCCCCGGTCAGGACGAAATCGCCAATGCTGACCTCTTCCACGCCGAACTGTTCGAGCGCGCGCTCATCCACGCCCTCGAAGCGGCCGCAAAGGATCGTCATCCCCTCGGCCACCGCAAACCGCCGCGCCATCTCCTGCGTGAACGGCTTGCCGCGTGGCGAGACATAGATTACCGGCCAGCGGGCGAGATCGTCGGGCGCACCGCAAGCCGCCTTGCGCAGGGCCTCGCCCACCACATCGGCGCGCAGCACCATGCCCGCGCCACCGCCCGCAGGCGTGTCATCGACATTGCGATGCCTGCCGATGCCGAAAGGGCGCAGATCGATCGTTTCCAGCGCCCACAGGCCGAGATCGCGGGCACGTCCCAGCAGGCTAAGCTCCAGCGTTCCGGGGAAGGCGCCGGGAAACAGTGTCACGACCCGCGCGGTCCAAGCGCAATGCAGCGGGCGACTGGCCGAGATGCTTGATCGGGCGCGGGGTGTCAGCGCCTGTTTCGGAGTGTCGTCAGACATTCGTCGCCCTCGCCCGTCTGTCCTCGCGCCAGGCCGCCGCCATGACAGCCCGCTTTTTCTTTTGAGCCTCGGCCTGCGGGAGGCCCTCGGCATTGATTGCCGCCAACCTGTCGGCCAGCGCCGGTCGATCAATCTGACGCGGTCGCGCATTCTCGCGCAGATTGCTTGCGACGGGTTCCCATGCCTCGGGTGACAGTCCCATCAGATCGAGGATCGGTGTCAACAGCCCGCATCGCAGGGTGTGTATCTCCTCCAGTGTGGTGACAGTAACCGCTGCCGGGGCAATTGCGGTTTCGATCCGGCACAATACCGGCGCGATATTGATCTTGCCGCCAAGCCGTGCGCGGAATACGGTCAGCGGTTCGGCCAATGCGCCAGAGCGCACATGCTGCCAATGCAGGCTCTCGACCCAGCGTGCGGGATCGCGCACTGTCAGGTAAAGCCGCAGATCCAGATCCAGGCCGAAATGCAACCGCATCACCTCGGCCAGCGCCCCCATCAGGGCGGGGGTGGCGCTGTAGTCGGTCACGGCGCCACGGCCCGGCATGTGCCCCGACAGCCCTTCGGCCGAGATCACGATCCCCTCGGCATCGTCGGGCAGCGCATCCAGCCAGTCCGCAAGCGCCGCCTGAAACAGCCCCAGTTCCACCGGATCGCGACTGCGCGAATAGGCGCGCGCGGCGGCGGGGGCATCGGGCATGTCCTCGCGCAGGGCAACGATCCAGCCGGGCAGGGCCTCGCGCGCAGCGCGCAGCGCGGTCTGCACGGTGGAGGTGCCGGTCTTGTGGAAACCCGGATGGACGATCATCCGCATCGTGTCACAGATCCTCGGGAGGGTCGGCCACGATGCGGCCCGCAGCCAGATCGACGGTCGGCACGATGGCGCGGGTGAAGGGAAGCAGATGTGGCTGCTTGTGCCCTGACGCATGGATTTCCAGAATGTCGCCCGCGCCATGATTATGGACCGCCCGGACCGTGCCCAGCAGCGACCCGCCGGTATCGACCACGTTCAGCCCGATCAGATCGGCATGGTAGAACTCGTCATCGGGCAGCGAGGGCAGCCGGTCGCGGTCTGCCCAAAGCGCCACACCGCGCAGCGCATCGGCATCTTTTCTGGACACGACCCCCGAGAGCCGCGCCCCGAACCCGTTTTTCAGCGGGCGGGTCAGCACAAGGTCGAATCTGCGCGCACCGTCCCCGGAAAAAAGTGGTGCGTAGTCGAAAATATCCTCGGGTTCGGCGCAAAAGCTCTTGATGCGCACCTCGCCCTGAACGCCGAACGCACCGGCAATGGCGCCCACACAAACACGGTCGGGATGATTTATGGTCATCAACGTCGCTCCATCTGCATGTGCCGCCTCGAAGCTGACCCGCGCCGACGCAGCATCGGCGGTGTCAGATCCTCACGGAATGCGGGCGAGACGGTCTGTGCCAGGATCAACCCGCGATCAACCCGCGATCAATCCGCGTGGATCAGCCCGCCGTCGGAGCGTCGGCCGTTTCCGCCGCTTCGGCAGCCTTGGCGGCTTTCTGTTCGGCGCGCTCCCGGGCTTTCTTGCCTGGGACGGCTTTCTTGATGTTGGCGCGCTCTTTCCCTGGCGCTTCGCCCGCCGCCTCAAGGAAGCGCTGGATGCGATCGGTTGGCTGGGCGCCCTGACTCAGCCAGTATTTCACGCGCTCCAGGTTCATCCGGACGCGATCTTCGCTGTCTTTGGGCAGGAGCGGGTTGTAAGTGCCGAGTTTTTCAATGAACCGGCCGTCACGCGGCATGCGCGAGTCGGTTGCCACGATCGCGTAGAACGGGCGTTTCTTGGAGCCCCCACGTGCGAGGCGGATCTTCATAGCCATGTCAGTGTCTCCTTTGGATGGCTGGCTGATGGGCATGATGGCCCGTCATTTCTGAAATCGCTCGTGATGGCGGATCACTTCCGAGATCACGAAACTGAGAAATTTCTTGGCAAATTCCGGATCAAGCCCGGAATCGCGCGCAAGGGCCTCAAGACGGGCGATCTGCTGTTCTTCCCGTGCCGGGTCCGAGGGCGGCAGATCGTGCTCTGCCTTGAGCTTGCCGACGACCTTGGTCTGGGCAAAGCGCTCGGCCAGCGTCCAGATCAGCACGGCGTCGAGCCGGTCGATGCTGATGCGATGATCCTTGAGCATCTCCGCAGCGCAGGAAACGGTATCTCTCATGCGGCCTTTTCCCTTTTCATGGCGCTACCGGTGGTGTGAGGTGGTCGCGGCGCGGGGGGCGCGGGGGGCGCTGTGATTCGGATCGGGATGGCGCCAGACCACGATCGGAGCCTCGCCGGGATAGGCAGCGCCCGGGTCCGGTTGCGCGCCCAGACGTTCGGCCAGCGCGACCGAGCGGGCATTGTTCGGGTCGATATAGCTGACGGCGGTGGCCCAGCCGAGATCGGTGAAAGCGTGGGCGATCGCGGCGCGCGCGGCTTCGGACACATATCCCTTGCCTTCGGTGTCGGCCGACCAGATGCTCCAGGCAATTTCCGCCTCCGGCCAGTTTTCGGGCCTCCACGGACCGACACAGCCGATGGCGCAATCCGAATCCTTAGGGGTCATCACGAACATGCCCCAGCCATGCAGCACCCAATGGCCGATGATCGTTGCGAAGGAGCGCCACGCAGCCTCGGGATCAGGGGTCTCGCCCGGGCGGAACCAGTGGCTGCGCTCGGACATGTAGAAGTCACGCCATGCCGGCCAGTCGCGCGCGCGGGGGGCGCGGAGTGTCAGGCGGTCGGTCGTCAGGACCGGAGTATAGGACAAGGTAACGGTCATCGTAACGGTCATCGGTTTACTTTTTCTTCTTGCCAAAACCCGACAGGCCCGGCGGAAGCGTGCCGCCCGGACCGAGCATCCCGCCCGGACGGCCCGGATCACCCCCGGGCATCTTGCCGCCCATCGCCCTGGCGGCGGCTTCGACCTCGGCCGGGTTCATGTTGGCCATCATGTTGGTCATGTCGGGCATTCCACCCTTGCCACCCATCATGTGCATCGCCTGCCGGAGCATCCCGCCCTTGCCCATCTTCGACAATTTCTTCATCGAGTCGGACATCTGGCGGTGCATCTTCAGCAGCTTGTTCAGATCAGCCACCTCCAGACCCGCGCCTGCCGCAATCCGCTTCTTGCGGCTTGCCTGAAGGATCTGCGGATTGGCGCGCTCTTTGCGTGTCATCGAATTGATCAGCGCAATCTGATGCCGGAACGTCCTGTCATCGAGACCGGAATCCGCGGCCTGCCGGGCGTATTTCGCCATGCCCGGCATCATGCCCATGACGCCCTGCATCCCGCCCATCCTGAGCATCTGCTCAAGCTGGCCACGCATGTCGTTCATGTTGAACAGCCCCTTGGAGAAGCGACGGGCCATGCGTTCGGCCTGCTCTTTTTCCAGTGTCTCCTGCGCACGCTCCACAAGGGCGACAATATCGCCCATGCCGAGGATACGACCCGCGACACGCTCTGCCTCGAAAGTTTCGAGCGCATCCATCTTTTCGCCCGTCCCGACGAAGCGGATCGGCTTGCCGGTGACCGCACGCATCGACAGCGCCGCGCCGCCACGGCCATCGCCATCCATCCGGGTGAGCACGACGCCGGAGACACCGACCTTGCCGTCGAATTCGGTTGCGACATTCACCGCGTCCTGACCGGTCAGGCCATCGACCACCAGCAGCGTCTCGCGCGGGTTGGCAATGTCGCGCACGGCCTGCACTTCGTCCATCAGAGCCGCGTCGATATGCAGACGGCCCGCAGTATCGAGCATGTAGACATCATAGCCGCCGAAGCTTGCCTGTTGCCTGGCGCGCCTGGCAATCTGAACGGCGCTTTCGCCCTTCACGATCGGCAGCGTGTCAACGCCGATCCGGGTGCCAAGGATCGCCAGTTGCTCCATGGCGGCGGGGCGGCTGGTGTCGAGCGAGGCCATCAGAACCCGCTTGCCCTCGCGGTCTTTCAGGCGTTTGGCGAGCTTGGGCGGTGGTGGTGGTCTTGCCCGAACCCTGAAGACCGACCATCAGGATCGGTGCGGGCGGGTTGTCGATTTTCAGCGCATCGACCGGGCCGTCGCCCGCCAGCATCGCGATCAGTTCGTCATGGACGATCTTCACGACCTGCTGGCCCGGCGTCACCGATCTGGTCACGGCCGCGCCGGTTGCCTTGCCCTCGACCGCCTTGATGAACTGGCGGGCCACCGGCAGCGACACATCGGCTTCGAGCAGGGCCACGCGCACTTCGCGCAGGGCGGTCTTCACATCTTCGGCGGCAAGCGAACCTTGTCTGGTCAGCCGGTCGAAGACGCCGCCAAGGCGCTCTGAAAGACTTTCGAACACGGGCCACCCTCCTGGATCGGGGCCATGACAAACGACATACGCACCAGTGGGCGCAACGCGCTGACCGGTGGCGATCCCGACCTCATGCCGGGACCGGAGGGATTCGTCCTCCGGGGAAATTCAAAAGATGAGATAGGCATAAACCGCCGGCAAGTCAACGCGCACCGGGATGGGCTGCCCCAGGTGGTTTCGCAACAGCTGCCCGATCCCGACATGCTCTGTCAGGCGCTGCCGGGGCGCGATCCCCGCTTCGAGGGGCGGGTCTGTATCTGTGTTTCGCAAGCGGCGGTATCGGGGAACCAGCGGCACACGGGTCAACTGTTCGGTCGGATCGTTGACTGTGACCGGGGTTGATCCGGGTCGATCACAGATGTTGCCTTGGCTCGCTCTGCCGGTTTGACCGCTTTCGGCCCGCAGGCGAGGAGCTGCGGTCATTGCAGCCGAAGCTTGCAAGGGTCAGCTGTTCCAAGACCGCCGCCCGGGCCCGGGAACATTCATAAAACCACGCCATGACGCCCCGCCAGGTCGGTGAAATACTGCCATGCAACCCGTCCCGAACGCGCGCCGCGCGTGGCTTGCCATTCGATCGCTTCGGCGCGCAACGACGCGTCGTCGATCTCGATGCCATAGCTGTCGCAATAGCCACGGATCATCGCGAGATAGTCATCCTGGCTACAGGGGTGAAAGCCCAGCCACAGCCCGAAACGATCCGAAAGCGAGACCTTTTCCTCGACCGCCTCGGACGGGTTGATCGCGCTGGAGCGTTCGTTCTCGATCATCTCGCGCGGCATCAGATGGCGCTGGTTGGAGGTCGCGTAGAGGATGACATTGGCCGGGCGCCCCTCGATCCCGCCATCCAGCACCGCCTTGAGAGATTTGTAATGCTGATCGTCATGGCTGAAACTCAGATCGTCGCAGAACAGAATGAACCGCAACCCGGGTGCTGCGCGCAGATGCGCCAGCAACCGGCCGACCGAAGCCAGATCCTCGCGCGCCAGTTCCACCAGTTTGAGCGGCAACCCGTCCGCCACCGCCCGCGCATGAACAGCCTTCACGAGCGACGATTTCCCCATCCCGCGCGCACCCCACAACAGCGCGTTATTCGCGGCCGCACCGCGCGCGAACTGCGCCGTATTGGCCAGCAGCGTATCGCGGACCCGGCCGATTCCCTGCAACAGGTCCAACGCGACGCGCGAGACCTGTTCCACCGGTTCCAGCCGGTCCGGCGATACATGCCAGACAAAGGCGTCAGCGATCGAGAAATCGGGCGCAGGGCGTGCGGCCGGCGCAAGCCGTTCGAGCGCCTCGGCAATGCGGGTCAGGGGGTCATCGGTCATGGGCGGCGCGCTCCGTGTCGTCTGCATCTTCACTGTCCGCGTCCGGTTCCTCCGGGTCGATCCAGGTGCCTTCAGCGCGCATTCGCGCCTCGCGCGTCGCCTCGATACGTTTGACCAGCTGGATCGAGATCTCGTAGAGGCCGTAAACCACCGAGAACAGAATCACCTGGCTGATCACATCAGGTGGCGTGGCAATCGCAGCCACGATCAGGATCGCCACAACCGCATATTTGCGAACATTGCCAAGCCCGGCCGCAGAGACCAGCCCCGCCTTGCCCATCAGCGACAGCAGAACCGGCAACTGGAAACAGATTCCGAAGGCCATCACGAACTTGATCGTCAGGTTCAGATATTCCTGCACCGAACCCTGAAAGCCGATCGCGGCCATCTCGTTGGTGCCGGTATGTGCGCCGATCCCGCCCTGCTGGAAACCGAGAAAGAAATTGAACGCGAGTGGCAGAATCACGTAATAGGCAAACGCCGCGCCGAGAAAGAACATGACCGGCGTGGCGATCAGGAAGGGCAGGAACGCGTTCTTCTCGTTGCGGTAAAGGCCGGGCGCCACAAAGCGCCACATCTGGTAGGCGATGATCGGGAAGGACAGTGCGAAACCGCCCAGGAAAGAGATGTTGATCGCCACGAAAAAGCCTTCCTGAAGCTTGATCAGATACAGGCCGCATTGCTCGCCACGGCTGGCCAGTGCCGTGCAGACCGGGCGTGTCAGGAAATTGAAGATCGGGTTCCAGACGGCGTAGCAGATGACCATCGCCACTAGGAACGCGCCCAGCGAATGGAGGATGCGGGTGCGAAGTTCCGCCAGATGTTCAAGCAGGGGGGCGGCGCTATCCTCGATCTCGTCGTGATCGCTCATGCCTCATCCTTCTTCGACGCGGATTTCTTCGCCGGGCGTTTTCCGCCTGCCGCTTTGGCCGCAGTTTTCGGAGCGCGGGCCGCCTTCTTCGTGGCCTTTTTCGCGGCAGGTTTCTTTGTAGCGGGTTTCTTCGAGACCGCCTTGCGGGGCATGTCCCCGGTCGATGCGGCGTCGCTCGATGCGGCATCGGGCCTGGACGGTGCTGTGGCCGGTTCGGGCCTGACTTCATCCTTGCGGTCGGGCGCCTTGGGCTCCCATTTCTCGAACCTGTCGGCGGCCTTTTCCAATGTGTCGAGTCCGAGAGATTTCTTCGAGGCCAGCGATTTCAGATCGCGCACAGAACCCGCCGCATCTTCCAGGCCGCTCTCCCTGGCCGCATCCTTCATCGCACGCGAAAACTCGCGCGCCATGGACCTGGCTTTCGCGGTGATCCGGCCCAGTTGATGAAACATCCCGGGCAGATCCCGCGGCCCCACCACGATCAGCGCCACAATGCCGATCAGCAAAAGCTCGCTCCAACCTATGTCGAACATGCGTGTTCAGGCCCCCAGCCGTGTCGCGCGCCCCAAAACAGCCTGGCCTATGGCTCAGACCTTGCCGTTCTCGTCTTTCCCGTTCTCCGGCGTCACGTCGCGGGCCTCTTCCGAAGCGGCCTCCTCGATCTCTTTCCTGCCATCATCGACGCCCTTCTTGAAGGCGGTGATCCCCTTGCCGACCTCTCCCATCAGTGAGGAAATCTTGCCGCGCCCGAACAGAACCAGCACCACGACGGCGATCAGCAGCAGGCCCGGAAGGCCGATATTGTTGAACATCTTCTTCTCCCGTTGGGCGGAGCCAGATGCACCGCCTCTCGTTTCGGTTTACGGTTTAGGGCCATGTCGGGCATGTTCCAAGAGCGTTTCGCCCCGAGGCATGGCGAGGTGTGCAGATTACTGACAGTTTGTTGTCAGTTGTCACCACAACCGGTAATGTCGGACGAAAACGGACCGGAGGCCCACCGGAACCCTGATGGCACGTGACGAGCGTTTGCAACAGATCATCGCGATTGTGCGCGACGGCCGGATGCACCGGGCGCGGGATCTGGCCGCGCGCCTGGGCGTCTCCGAGCGCACGATCTGGCGCGACATGGCCGAGATCTCGGCCTGTGGTGTGCCGGTCGAAGGGGAACGTGGCGTGGGCTATATCCTGCGCCGGGCAATGGGCCTGCCCCCGCTTGTGCTGACAGCGGATGAAATGGCCGCGCTTGAGCATTTGCTGAGCCTGGCCGAGGCCGCGCAGGATCCGCGTATCGCGGCCGGGGCCGCCAGCCTCGCCGCCAAGATCCGCGCCGCGCTGCCCGCGTCCTCCGGGGAAAACCCCGACCGCATGCAGGAGCCTCTGGCATCATCGACACAGAGCGGCTAATCTTTACCGGCAAGTGAGGAAACCCGGACCTGGCCGAATACATCACCGCCTTCGTGACGTTGTTCGTCATCGTGGACCCGATCGGACTTGCTCCGGTCTTCGTCGCGCTGACGCCCGGAGCAGGCCACCGCGCACGGCTGCGCATTGCTCTGCGCGCGGTGACGATCGGGGCGGTGGTGCTGACCGCCTTCGGGATATTCGGCGACAAGATCCTTGCGGTGATCGGCATCTCGATGCCCGCTTTCCGCATCGCGGGCGGAATGCTGCTGTTCCTGACCTCCCTCGACATGCTGTTCGAGCGGCGCACCAGGCGGCGCGAACAGCAGGGCGAAGCGCACGAGGCCGACCCCGAACATGACCCGTCCGTCTTCCCGCTCGCCACGCCGCTGATCGCAGGTCCCGGTGCCATGGCCACGATGATCCTGCTGGCCGGAGCACATGGTGGCAACTGGCTGCATGTGATCGCGATCCTGTGCGTGATGGCCGTTGTTCTGGCCTGCGTTCTGGCGATGTTCCTGATGTCCACCCCGATCGAGCGCGCATTGGGACGAACCGGAACAATGGTTGTCACACGGCTTCTGGGGATGCTGCTGGCCGCGCTGGCGATCCAGTTCATCCTTGACGGACTGCGCGGCGCGGGCATCGTGGCCTGAGACGATCCACCCCCTTCCATTCTCTCGCCGCGCACCTAGATCTGTCAGGCTACGCCGTGTAACGAGAACCGATGCCTGGGATGATCATCAGCAACACATGGACAAGCCTGATCTACCTGATGCTGCTTCTGGTGGCACTCGGCGGCTATTTCCTGCTCGAATTGCGCCGTCGTCCGGGGCGCACGCTGCAACAGGCCGCGATCTGGGGGCTGATCTTTCTGGGCACTCTGGCGGCGGTCGGGCTCTGGTCCGATATCCGGCGTCAAGTCGGCGTGCCGCAACAGGCGGTGATGGAAAATGGCCGGATCGAGGTTCCGCAGGCACCGAACGGACATTACTACCTTACCGCGCAGGTGAACGGCAAACCCGTCCGTTTCGTCGTGGATACCGGTGCCAGCCAGATCGTCCTGACCCGGAAAGCCGCCGAGCGTGCCGGGATAAAAACCGCAAATCTCGCCTATATCGGTCAGGCCAGCACCGCCAATGGCATCGTCGCCACCGCCCCGATCCGCCTGCGCAGCTTCGAGCTGGGCCCGATCCATGACAGCGATCTGCGCGCGGTGGTCAATCGTGGCCAGATGGACATCTCGCTGCTGGGCATGACCTATCTGACCCGCTTTGCAAAGGTCGAATTCTCGCGCGGGATCCTGATCCTCGAACGTTGATCGCCTCCCCTTCGATCAATACAGACCGCCCGCGCTCATCGAGCCGAAATCGGCCTTGTTCGGGATCACCCTGGTCTTGCCGCTCGATGTGGTGACGGTTGCCGAGCCGCGGCTGTCATCGCTCTCGCCCCGGGCAAAGAGCGGCAGGTCGGAGCCCATGGCAAAACCACCGTCCACGACGAGCGCGCCAAACTCGGACATGTCCTGCCCCGGGCGCAGATACTCGGCCTGCACGAATTCGCCGGTTGCGTCGTCGGGCAGATGCTGGCCGGTATAGCGGTTGAACCTGGCCCAGTTTCCGCCCGGCGGCACCTTGAAACGGGTCCCGCCGAACCCCTTGATCGCCTCTTTCATGAATTCGTTGAACACCGGCACGCAGAGTGTGCCGCCCCAGGCGTGCCGTCCCAGACTGCGCGGGGTGTCGTAGCCCATGTAGCAGCTTGCCACGATGTTCGAGGAGAAACCGGTGAACCAGACGTCCCTGGCGTCATTGGTTGTACCGGTCTTGCCCGCGATCGGCACCGGCAGGTTGACACCGCGACCCGAACCGCGCTCCACCACGCCCTCCATCAGGGAGATCATCTGATAGGCGGTAACCGGGTCGATCATCTGCGCGCGATGCGAGGTGATCTGCGGCCCTTCCCCGGCGGGCAGGTCCGGATTGGCACAGGTGTCGCAGCTTCGCGGGTCATGACGATAGATGGTGCGGCCATAGCGATCCTGCACCCGGTCAACCAGCGTCGGCTCCACCCGCTTGCCACCATTGGCAAACATGGCATAGGCCGAGATCAGGCGGAACATCGTGGTTTCCTGCGATCCAAGCGCATTGGCCAGGTAGCGGCCCATATGATCGTACACACCGAATTTCTCGGCATAGGCCGCGACCGTATCCATCCCGATCGCCTGTGCGATCCGGATCGTCATCAGGTTACGCGAATGTTCCAGCCCGGTCCGCATCGGCGTGGGACCGTAATACTTGTCCGACGCGTTCCTGGGCCGCCACAGACCCTGCGGCGTGTTTACCTCGATCGGCGCATCGACCACGATCGTTTCGGGGCTGAACCCCGAGTCCAGGGCTGCCGCATAAACGAAGGGTTTGAAGTTCGAACCGGGCTGGCGCATCGCCTGCGTCGCGCGGTTGAAGACCGACGCCTGGTAGCTGAAGCCCCCCTGCATCGCCAGCACCCGGCCTGTATTCACGTCCATCGCCATGAACGCCCCCTGCACGCGCGGCACCTGGCGCAGGCTCCAGCGGAGGAAGGATCCATCGCCATCCTTGTGCATGGCGCGGACCTCGACAACATCACCGACCTCCAGCAGATCCTCGGCCCGCCTGGCGCGCCCGGACAGTTTGCCATTGCTGTCGAGCTTGCGCGCCCAGGTCACGTCCCCGGGCGGGATCCGGTGTCCCTTCGCATCTTCCCTGACCCCCTCGATCCCGATCCGGGCCGCGCCTTTGTCAAACCCCAGCACCACCGCCGGATGCCAACCCTCGATATCGCGCGGCGCTTTCGAGGTGGGCACATCGGCCAGTGCCGCGCGCCAGTCGCGTTCCGTCTTCAGCTTGTCGACCGGGATCCTCACCCCCGTGCCCCGCCATATTCCCAGCCCCCGATCGTAATCCTCCAGCGCATGTCGCAGCGCCTGCGCGGCGTGTTTTTGCAGATCCGGGTTCACGGTCGCCCGGATCGTCAGACCGCCGCCGAAAAACTCCTCTTCCCCGACACTCCTGGAAAGCTGGCGGCGGATTTCGTCGGTGAAATAGTCACGCGGCGGCAATTGCGCACGAAACGGGGGGTAATCCCCGTTCTGAACGGATTTCAGCGGTCGGGCCTGTCCGGCCTGCATCGTGGCCCTGTCGATCCGGCCATCCTCATACATCCGGCGCAGCACATAATCGCGGCGCAGAACGGCCGTGCGGTAATCGCGCACCGGGTGCAGCTCTGCGGGCTTTTTCGGCAGCGCCGCCAGATAGGCCGCCTCCCCCACACTCAGTTCGGAGAGCGGTTTGTCGAAATAGGTTTGCGCGGCGGCTGCCACCCCGTAGGAGTTCTGCCCCAGATAGATCTCGTTGAGATAAAGCTCTAGGATCCGGTCCTTGCTCAGCGCGCGCTCGATGCGCGAGGACAGGATCAGTTCCCTGATCTTGCGCTCCACCGTACGATTGGAGGACAGCAGCAGGTTCTTCGTGACCTGCTGGGTGATCGTCGAGGCCCCGCGCACATCGCGCCCGCCCGATTTCACCGCCGTCACCATCGCCGCGATCATGCCGCGCGGATCAAAGCCGGGGTGGTGGTAGAAATTCTTGTCCTCGGCCGAGATGAATGCGCCGGTCACCCGTTTCGGTATATCGCGGATCGGTACGAAGAGGCGCCGCTCCTGTGCAAATTCGTCGATCAACCGGCCATCGCCGTCATAGATGCGCGAAATCGTTCTGGGCCGGTATTGTGCCAATTGCTCGACACTGGGCAGATCGCGCGAATAGACCCAGAAGATCGCCCCGATGGTGAGCGCAGCAAAGCACAGCCCCGTGACAATCCACGAGAACATGCCGCCGACGAAACCAAGGATAAACCGGATCACGAAGCTGCCCCTTGCGCCCGGGGGCACAGCGCCCCCGGTAGCCTGCCTATACATTGCCCAGCCGCGACGGTCAAAACAATGCGCACTCACGCGGTCGGGAAGACAAGACACCCGTAGCTTCACGACACCCCTCGGTTTCTGCCGCAGAGACGGTCCGGGTCCTGATGTGGCGCTTGCCTTGGGTCGTGCAGACGCTCGATCGTGTTCGTGGTCCGGGCGGACTTCGACCGGCCCGGCACGCACATGCTTGCGATTCGGTGAAACGGCCCTTGCTTGTCGGAATTCCCGTGTCCATCCTGCCAGAAAAATTTTACCCGGGAAAATTTTACTTTCGTATCCGCTTGATCATGGATAAGGCTGCCCGGATGATCACATTGCGTTTCACCACAACTGTGCTGTTTTCAATCGCACTCAGCACACCGGTCTGGGCACAGGACGACCAGACATGTATGTTCGGCGATTTTTTCGGCGAGGAAGGATGTGTTCTCGACGAGATCGTGATCTCGGCCGGGCTGGGTACCAGGCCGGTCTCGGCTGCCACCTATGGGCGCAGCCATACCACGCTGACCGCCAAGCAGATCGCGCAGCGGGGCTACACCACCGTGGAGCAGGCACTGGCGAGCGTGCCGGGCGTCTCGGTCACCAGGACCGACACCTCGATGACCGAAGTGCGGATGCGGGGCGGCGAGACCAACATGGTGAGCGTGCTGATCGATGGGGTGAAAGCCTCGACCGGGTATAACGGCGCCTACTATTTCAACGGCATCGACATATCCGACATCGAGCGGATCGAGGTTCTGCGCGGCCCGCAATCGGTGATCGGCGGGGCCAACGCGGCCTCGGGCGTGATCTCGATCACCACCAGGCGCGGCTCCGGGCCGGGGCTGCGCCAGCAAACTTCGGTCGGCTATGGCAGCCATGGAACCTATCACGGCAATTACAATGCCCAGATCGTGGGTCGGCGCGGCAAGGTCGCCTTCTCGATCACCCGCGATCATGATGGCGGCTATGATGTGTCGGGGGATGATGGCGAGCGCGACGAAACCACCACCACCACGGCCACGCTGACCGGTCGATATGAGGTGAGCGATGCGCTGACGGCCGGGGTCGTCCTGCGCAGATCGCGCCAGACCTATGATTACGACACCACCCCAGGCGCAACAACCGAGGCGGGCTATGTCGTGGATGCGGCGACAGAAGGCGTGCGCAACGAAACCTTCGGGCAGCTTTGGCTGGGGGTGGACAGCCTCGGTGGCCGCCTGACCCATCGCCTGGGCTATTCGGGCACCGATCAGAAACGCAATAACTACAAGATGCCCGGCATGTTCTGGTGGAGCGATCAGAGCCGGTATCGCAGCCTCGAATATCGCGCCACGCTGGCGCTTGACGCCGCAACCGTGGGTGCCGCGCGCCAGACCCTGAGCCTTGCCGCGCAGAACGAGACGCAGCGTTTCACCAGCGGCACCACGCCATACCATCGCACCACCCGCTCGGCCGCACTCGAATATTCGGGCGATTTCCCGGGCGGGATCGGGGTTCAGGCCGGTGTGCGCCGGATCTACAATGAGGTGTTCAAGAATGGCACAAGCTGGAATCTCGCGCTGTCCGATGCAATCCCGAACACCGATCTGCGTCTGCACGGCTCGATCGGCACATCGATCGTCAATCCCGACATGTATGAGCAATATGGCTATGTCCCGGGGGTCTATGAAGGCAACCCGGACTTGCGTCCCGAGACCGTTCACGGTGCCGACCTGGGTGTCGAATGGACATCGGGAGAGCGTGGCTCGCTCGACGTGACGGTGTTCCACCAGACGGTGCGTGATCAGATCACCGGTTCCGGTTCCACCTCGTCCAATTCTCCCGGCAAGAGCCGTGCGCGCGGGGTCGAGATCTCGGGCAACTATCAGGTCACCGATATTCTCGACCTCGGGCTGGAATACACCTATACTGACGCCAGGGACTCGAGCGGCAAACCGTTGGTGCGGCGCCCGAAACATCGGCTTGGCCTGGATGCAACCTGGACCGTGCTGCGGGGACAGGGTTCACTCACTCTTGGGATCCGGCATGTCAGCGGCAACTATGATAAACAGTTCTGGATCACGCCGCCCATCATTGCCAAGACGCCTGACTACACGCTGGTCAACCTGTCGGGTCGCTACGCGGTCCATGACAGGCTCGACCTGGTGGGGCGTCTGGACAACATGACCGATGTCGATCATTCCGAGGTCTGGGGCTATGCCTCGCGCGGGCGCAGCGCCTATCTGGGCCTTGAGGCAAAGTGGTAAGCCGCGCGCTTGCGATGATTCTGGCCGTGTTCCTGTGGGGCACGGCGCACGGCGCGTCGGCCGGGATGCCCGCGCGTGTCGTTTCCATGAACCTGTGTACCGACCAGTTGCTCTTGCAACTGGCTGATCCGTTGCAGATCGTCAGCCTGAGCTATCTCTCTCGCAATCCGGATATGTCCGTTCTTCATGCAAAGGCCCGGGAGTTTCCGGCAAACCACGGACGTGCCGAGGAAATCTACCTTTTGCATCCCGATCTTGTCCTGGCCGACACCTGGTCCAGCCCCGAGACGATCCGGATGCTGCGGCGGCTCGGGATCCGGGTGGAGCAGTTGCCGACGGGGATCACGCTTGATCAGATCCGGGGGCGGATTGCGCGGATGGGGGATTTGCTGGGGCATCCCGACCGCGCCACGAAATTGCTGGCGCAGTTCGATGAGGGTCTGGCCCATATCCGCAAACCTGCGCCGGGACTGCGGGTTGCGATATATGGCACGGGCGGATATGGCTATGGACCCAAAACGCTGGAAGGTCAGATCCTCGGCATGGCCGGGTTGAGCAATGTCATATCGGGCAAGGGGCTTGATTACGGCGGTCCGATGCCGCTGGAACAACTGGTGATGGACCATCCCGATCTTGTCATTGCCGCAGGGACGCCGGGTGGACGTGGCACCAGCCGGGCGCAACAGGTTCTTCGGCATCCGGTTCTGCGGGAGTTGAACCTTGTGACCGGGCTGCGCGATGCGCGTTGGAGTTGTGCCGGGCCGGCGATTCTGGGCGCGGTAGAGGCGTTGGCGCATCTCGGGCGCGAAATCGGGAAAGACAGATTGTCCCGATGAGTCACAGGATGATCCTCATCTCTCTCGCCGGGATTGCCCTGAGCCTGTTTCTCGTCTCCTTGCTGGTCGGACCCGCCGATATTGCACCGGTTCAGGGCCTGTCGGCGCTGGTCTCGGGCAATGGGCCTGCGGGGATGGTGATGCGAGAGTTGCGCCTGCCGCGCGCGCTGCTGGGCGCGTTTGTCGGCGCGGCGCTCGGGCTGTCGGGGGCGGCGATACAGGGGTTCTTGCGCAACCCTCTGGCCGAACCGGGGCTGATCGGTGCCTCGGCGGGGGCGGCCCTTGGCGCGGTGATCGCGATTCAGACGGGCGTCTATGCCGCCTTTGCGCTGGCCCTGCCATTGGCGGGGCTTGCAGGAGCAGGGATCGCGGTGTTGCTGATCCTGGCGCTTGCAGGGCGCGAGGGTCGGGCGCTGACCCTGATCCTGGCCGGGATCGCGGTTTCGGCACTGGCGGCAGCGCTGACCTCGCTGGTGCTCAATCTGGCACCTTCCCCCTATGCCGCAGCCGAGATCGTGTTCTGGATGATGGGATCGCTGTCGGATCGCTCGATGACCCATGTCTGGCTGGCACTGCCATTTCTCGGGATCGGGGCGCTGGTGGTGTTGCGCACGGGGCGGGGTCTGGATGCGTTGAGCCTGGGCGAGGATGCGGCGGCCTCCCTGGGCATTTCCATGCGCATGCTGAGGTTCCAGATCGTGATCGGATCGGCCCTGATGATCGGGGCGGTGACGGCGGTGGCGGGCGCAATCGGCTTTGTCGGCCTCGTGGTGCCGCATCTTCTGCGCCGCGCAATCGGCTCGCCTCCCTCGGCGCTTCTGCCGGCCTCGGCATTTGGAGGCGCGGCGATGCTGCTGGCCGCCGATATCGCGACCCGTCTGATCGCCCCCGAGCGTGACCTGAAACTGGGGGTGCTGACCGCGATCATCGGTGCGCCCTTCTTCCTGCATCTGATCCGCAAGATGGGGAGGGAGGCATGAGTCTGCTGGAGCTTCGCGATCTGACTGTTCTGCGCGGATCCTCTCCGGTCGTCGATCATGTGACCGAACGCATCTTACCTGGCGAATTCATCGGGCTGATCGGGCCGAACGGGGCGGGCAAGACGACGCTGATGCGTGGCGCGCTCGGACTGTTGCCTGCACGCGGACACAGTTCCCTGGCCGCGGTGTCGGCGCAGGTGCGCGCCCGGACAGTCGCCTGGCTGCCGCAGGCGCGCGAGATCGCCTGGGGTCTGTCGGTGCGGGATCTGGTGAGCCTGGGGCGTTTGCCGCATGGGCGCGATCAGGCGGGGGCGGGGCGGGGCGCGGTCGAGATCGCACTGTCCCGGATGGGGCTGGAGAGTTTCCAATCCCGCCGCGCCACGGCCCTGTCGGGAGGAGAGCAGGCGCGGGTGCTGATCGCGCGGGCTCTGGCGCAGGAAAGCCCGCTGATCCTGGCCGATGAACCGGTCGCGGGGCTTGATCCGGCCGCCCAGATCGAGACAATGCGGGTCTTTGCCGGACATGCGCGGGCGGGGGGCGCCGTTCTGGCCTCGCTGCATGATCTGGGGCTTGCGGCACGCCATTGCACGCGTCTGTGGGTGGTTGATCACGGGCGACTGGTTGCGCAGGGCGCCCCGCGCGGGGTGTTGCGGCCCGATCTGCTGGCACAGGTCTTTCACATACATGCCCATCTGCAAGACGGACCCGAAGGGTTGATCTTTCAACCGCTTTCGACACTGGAGGATTGATCCGGACCGCTGTGTCGTCATCCGGGCTTGGGTTGTGTGATCGGTATGTCTGTCGGCGCGTTCGATGTCTGCGCCGGGTGCCGTTCTGCCGCTTCACGCAGTCAGCAACCGGGGCAATCTTGCGAGAATGTTGGCGGCCATTGTCAAGACGAACCGCGACCGGACCCGCTCGACGCCGCGCTACATGGTCCGGGTCATGCCACCGACTGTTCTGGCCCAGCCAGACGGTTCCTCGATCCTCTTGCGGTGCTTGTGTGACAGGGCATGGCCCTCATGTCAGTTCGTGCTGCCATCGATTGCTGAATATCGCGCTTTCCCTTCGAGCCGCCAGGGGGACAGCCCTCTGCTGCCGGAATGATGGCAAAGAGATCGTCACCGTCACGGCGGATGGCGCCTGTGACACGCCGCGCTCATCGAACGCGGCGCTGATGCGGTGATACCCGTCCGCCGCAACGTGCGTGACTGCAAAGAAGGCCGCCCGGCGGCGATCGCCAGGAACGAAATCCGGATCCGCATTGCCATCATGAACCGCGTCAACACACTCGCCGCCGCCGGGATCGAGGCCGTCGCCTGAAACCAACCGGGACAGGGCAACTCTTGCTTATGCCGAATGAGCGCAACAACGGCCATGCAACCTTCAAATCCGCGATTTTGAACGCATCAGACAAGCCAAAATAACGGGGGTTGTCGGAAGTCTGAGGGCCCGCCATTGGCGGGCCACTTCTCTTTTCGCACGGACCGATCAAGCCTTCAGATCGAACCGGTCGGCATTCATCACCTTGGTCCAGGCAGCGACAAAATCACGCACGAATTTCTCGCCGTTATCGTCTTGCGCATAGACCTCGGCATAGGATCGCAGGATCGAGTTCGAGCCGATCACCAGATCGGTGCGGGTTGCAGTCCATTTCACGTTGCCCGACTTGCGATCACGGATTTCGTAGATCCCGTTGCTCACCGGAACCCAGCTATTGGTCATGTCGGTCAGGTTGACGAAGAAGTCGTTACTCAAGGTGCCGACCTTGTCGGTGAACACACCATGCGCGGTGCCGCCATGGTTGGTGCCCAGAACGCGCATCCCGCCCAGCAGAACAACCATCTCCGGTGCCGTCAGGCCCATCAGCTGCGTGCGGTCGAGCATCAGTTCCTCGGGGCTGACCACATAGTCCTTCCCGAGCCAGTTGCGATAGCCATCGGCCAGCGGCTCCAGCACGGCGAAGCTGTCGGCGTCGGTCATCTCGTCGGTCGCATCGCCACGGCCGGGTGCGAAAGGCACCTCGACCTCATGACCGGCCGCCCGGATCGCCTGCTCGATCCCGACATTGCCCGCCAGCACGATCACATCGGCAATCGATGCGCCGGTTTTTGCAGCGATCGGTTCGAGCACCGACAGAACCCCCGCCAGACGTGCGGGTTCATTGCCCTCCCAGTCTTTCTGCGGAGCCAGGCGGATGCGGGCACCATTGGCACCACCGCGCCGGTCCGAACCCCGGAAGGTGCGGGCACTGTCCCAGGCGGTCGCGACCATCTCCGACAGGCTCAGACCGCTTGCCGCGATCCCGGCCTTGACCGCCGCCACGTCATAGCCGGTCGAACCCGCCGGGACCGGATCCTGCCAGATCAGGTCTTCGGCCGGAACGTCCGGGCCCAGATAGCAGGCTTTCGGTCCCATATCGCGGTGGGTCAGCTTGAACCATGCGCGGGCGAAGGCATCGTCGAAGGCCGCCGGATCGGCACGGAACCGTTCCAGGATCTCGCGATAGGTCGGTTCCATCTTCATCGCCATATCGGCATCGGTCATGATCGGCATGCGTCTGATCGACGGATCTTCCACATCGACCGGCATATCCTCTGGGGCGATCTCGACCGGCTGCCACTGCCATGCGCCCGCCGGGCTCTTGTGCAGTTCCCACTCATGGTCGAGAAGCATGTCGAAATAGCCCATGTCCCACCTGGTCGGGTGCCTGGTCCAGGCCCCTTCGATGCCCGAGACGACCTGATCGCGTCCGACACTGCGGCCCTTGGTGTTGAACCAGCCGATGCCCTGATATTCGGGACCGGCCGCTTCGGGATCGGGACTCAGATTTGCCGCATCGCCATTCCCGTGGGCTTTGCCGATCGTGTGACCGCCCGCCGTCAGCGCAACGGTTTCCTGGTCATTCATCGCCATCCGGGCAAAGGTTTCGCGGATCTGCGCGGCGGTGGCCAGCGGATCAGGCTTGCCGTTCACGCCTTCGGGGTTCACGTAGATCAGACCCATCTGCACGGCCGCGAGGGGATTTTCCATCGTGTCGGGTCTGGACACATCGTCATAGCGTTCGTCAGACGGCGCGAGCCATTCCTTTTCGGCGCCCCAGTAGGTGTCTTTTTCAGGGTGCCAGATATCCTCGCGGCCGAAGCCGAAGCCAAAGGTCTTCAGTCCTGCTGTCTCATAGGCGATCGTTCCCGACAGCAGGATCAGGTCGGCCCAGCTGATCTTGTTGCCGTATTTCTTTTTGATCGGCCAAAGCAGACGGCGGCCCTTGTCGGTATTCACGTTGTCCGGCCAGGAGTTGAGCGGTGCGAAACGCTGGTTGCCGGTCGCTCCACCACCCCGGCCATCGGCCAGGCGATACGAGCCCGCCGTGTGCCACGCGACGCGGGCGAACATGCCGACATAGCTGCCCCAGTCAGCGGGCCACCACGCCTGGCTGTCGGTCATCAGCGCGCGCAGGTCATTCTTGAGCGCCTCGACATCAAGCGTCTTGAGCGCTTCGTGATAGTTGAAACCCTCGTCCAGCGGATTGGTCTTGCGATCATGCTGCGAGAGGATATCGAGGTTGAGCGCATTGGGCCACCAATCCATGACACCGCTGCCCATCGCGGTATTGGCTCCGTGCATCACGGGGCATTTGCCTCTCATCGCCTTGTCAGTTCCGTCCATCTGGTTCTCCTTTGCTTGCGTGTCATCCCGCGCCTCAAGCGATGAACCTGCGCGGGACGTGCTGGCGACACGGCCTGTGCCGTGCCGGGCTGATCCGTTTTTCAGATGTTTTTTCACCCAAGTGCATTTCTAACGCCTGGGGCCATCATGACAATTGAATTGTTCAAATCACCACGATAACCTTGGATTATGATTGGCGTGACCCTGAAGCATCTCCGCTATATCGTGGCACTCGCGCAGCACGGGCATTTCGGCCGGGCGGCAGAGGCTTGCGCGATCTCGCAGCCCGCCTTGTCGGTGCAGGTGAAGGAACTTGAGGCGATCCTCGGTGCGGCCCTGGTCGAACGCAGTCCACGACAAACCCGGCTCACTGCACTGGGGGAGGCACTGACCGAACGGGCGCGGGAGATTTTGCGCGCGGTGGATGACCTTGAGGATCTTGCCCGCGTCGCGCGTGGTCTGCTCAATGGCCATCTGCGCATCGGCGTGATCCCGACGGTTGCCCCCTACCTGCTGCCCGAACTGATCCACGACCTGGGCCAGCAGCATCTGGCACTCGACATCCGTCCGCGCGAAGCTGTAACCGGGACGCTGATCCGTGATCTGAATGACGGGCGTCTTGACCTCGCGATCATCGCCGTGCCGATTGCGGAACCCGCGCTGCATGAAGAGCCGCTTTTCGACGAGAAATTCCTGCTGGTTCGCCCGCGCGCAGATCGCGACAAGCCTGTTCCCAACGGAGAAAACCTGCGACAGATGCGCCTGCTGTTGCTGGAGGAGGGCCATTGCTTCCGCGATCAGGCGCTCTCCTTTTGCAACTTGTCCCGGCAAAAGCCGCGAGATCTGATGGAGGGCAGCTCACTGACGACCCTCGTGCAGATGGTCGGTGCGGGGATCGGCGTGACCTTGTTGCCCGAAATGGCCGTCGCGACGGAAACCCTTTCGGCGGATGTTTCGATTGCCGCCCTGCCTGCGCCCGGTCCGAAACGCACCATCGGCGTCGTCTGGCGCAAGTCGAGCCCGATGGCGGCGCAATTTGCGCAGATCGCGGACCGGATCAGGCATCTGCACGACCGGCGGCAGGGGCGGTGAGCACGCCTTGCGAAAACCGGGTCAGACTCTCGGGCGGGCGCAATTCGGCCGAGCAGCCAGCCTGGCCGATCCCGCACCATCTTTCCGGTCGCTTCGGTGCGTGCCCGAGATGGTCTGGAGCCTGCCGAGATCGCGCCAGAAGCATGGGCTGACACCCGGATCAAATTCGTAGCGGATTGGTGCAGGCCCTTTCGCAAGGCATCGGCGGAAAGGCGCGAGACATCGGGTTTTGCGCTTTTCCCGGACTCAAGCGGGTTTTCCCGGGGCGAAAACTGCACTACGAACATATGCACCAATCGCACCGGGCAACCCGCCCGCGCATGAGCAACCATGAGACCCGATTTCGCCCTTGACCTGACGCATGACGGCATCGTCGCGACCAAGCCGGACCCTGCATGGCCCGCAGACATTCCTTCACACCCCCCCACACACACCCGGCGAACAGTCCCCCGCGCCGGTTTCCCAGGACGAAGCCTTGCAAGAACCGATCACCGAGCCGCCGGATATGCCCGATGAAAGTGCCGCCCCCGAGACCGTCCCCGAGACCGCGCCCGAAAAGACCGGTTTCGGCGCGATAAAATCACCCGGGATCGGCGGCAAGCATAGATATCCGGGACTGATCCTGGTCGGTTCCATGGTGCTGTTGTTCGCGCTGATTGGCCTGTGGTCGGCCTTTCTGGAAGACGATGCCCCCGCCCCGGCCGAGAGCACCCCGGCAGAGAGCACCCCAGCAGAGAACACCCCCGTCGAGATCACCCCGCAGCCTGCGCCACAAGTTGACGCGCAGGCCGCACCGGACCTGCCGCTCTCTTCCGGCAAGCCCGGGCCCGGGGTGGTGAAGACTGGACCCGCGGCCACCGCCAGATCATCCGGACCTGCGATACCTCTCGCCGGTCCCACGGCACCCGACCTCACCGCCGTCCTCGAGGATATGGCGGACACGCAGCCGGATCTCCCGGCAGCGCCCTCGCCCGCGCCCCCGTCGAACCTGCCGCCCTTGACCGCCAGGCCGCTGCCCGATGTCAGTGCCGAGACATTGCAAGATTCTCCCGCAGCCGTCATTCCGGCCGGGGATGGCGTCGCCATGCCCGACGGGTTCACGCAGTTTGCCGGAACTGTGGCGGATGCTCCGGCACCACGCCCTGATGCGGTGCGCCAGACCTATGAGAACGCGCGTCCGCCACCCTTGAAGCCCGGAGATACGTTCGAAGCGTTGCCCACACTGGAACAATTCAGACCGAGGCTGCGCCCGGACCGCATTGCATCCGAACAATCGCAGGCCCCCACCGCGACCGCAGCGCCGACACAAGCCGCAGCCCCTGATCCACAACTTGCCGGATTTCGCCCGATCGAGCGGCCTGCCCGCATCGTCGAGGAAAGCCAGGCCGCAGCGACAGCGGCCGAACCCGAAGCAGACCCGTTCGAAGGCGCCACGGCGCTGGCCGCCACCGCCGCAATCAAACCGCCCGAAAAACCCGACAATTTCGCTGCGCGCATCAATTCTGCTCTTGCAGCCGCGATTGCCGCCGATACCACATCTGCCAGCATCGCCATCCGGCCTGACGAACTGGACGAGCCGGAGCCCGGGAAAACCGCGCCGCGTCTGCCCACGTCTGCCTCGGTGGCGACCCAAGCGACGAGGAAGACCGCGATCAATCTGCGCAAGATCAATCTGGTCGGGCTCTATGGGGCATCGGGCAAGCAGCGGGCACTGGTGCGGCTGGCCAATGGGCGCTTCGTCAAGGTCAGCGTCGGCGACCGTCTCGATGGCGGCCAGGTGATCGCGATCGGCAATGGCCAACTCACTTATCGCAAGGGAGCGCGCGACCGCGTGTTGAAGCTGCTTGAAAGCGGCTGATTGCACGTCGTTTTTCGCATCTTCCCCTTGCAACAACGCCGGCTTTCCCCTCTTGCGATCGGCCGGGGGCGAATTACCCTTGGATCAAGAACGCTCCGCCCCACCCTTGCCCTTTCACGCGTGCCGGTCTGTTTACGAACCGGCCCCGCTTTCAGGATCCGATGACGACAATGGAAACCTTCCTGCTGCAGGCCACGCTCTATCTGATCGCCATGGTGATCGCCGTTCCGCTGGCGACGCGAGCCGGGTTGGGTTCGGTTCTGGGCTACCTGGTCGCGGGGATCCTGATCGGACCCGCGACGGGGCTTTCGGGGTCCGAAATGAGCGATTTGCAGCATTTCGCGGAATTCGGCGTGGTCATGATGCTGTTCCTGATCGGTCTGGAACTGGAACCACGCGCGCTCTGGGCGATGCGTGACAAGCTGGTGGGGCTGGGCGGATTGCAGGTTGTGATGACCATGGTGCTGGTCACCGGCATCGTGGTGGCCATGGGCGAGGATTACCGCGTCGCGCTGGCATTGGGGATGGTGCTTTCATTGTCCTCCACCGCAATCGTGTTGCAGACGCTCAATGAAAAACGGCTGATGCAGACGGCGGGCGGGCGATCGGCCTTCGCGGTGCTGTTGACCCAGGATATTGCGGTGATCCCGATGCTGGCACTGCTGCCGCTGCTGGCATTGCCCGGTGCACGCGCCATCGCCAGGACCGAGCATGGTGGCGATCATGTCATGGCCCGGCTGATCGACCTGCTGCCGGCTTGGGGCGTGACCGGCATAACCCTGCTGGCGGTGGTGCTTACGGTCGCGATCGGGCATTTCCTGGTGCGGCCCCTGTTCCGTTTTGTCCAGACGGCGCGCCTGCGCGAGATCAACACCGCGATGGCGCTGCTGGTCGTGGTCGGGATTGCAAGCCTGATGAACCTTGTGGGCCTGTCGCCCGCGCTCGGCACATTCCTTGCGGGAGTCGTTCTGGCCGATAGCGAGTTCAAGCACGAGCTGGAAAGCGATATCGAGCCGTTCAAGGGCCTGCTGATGGGGTTGTTCTTCATCACCGTAGGCGCGGGGATCAATTTCGACATCATCATCGCGCATCCCTGGAACATCCTGGCCCTCGTCGCGCTGTTGGTGGCGCTGAAATCGGCTGTCCTCTACGGGCTTGCACGGCTCTTCAGGCTGAAGGGCGCAGACCGGTCGCTCTTTACGCTCAGCCTCGCACAGGCGGGCGAGTTCGGCTTCGTGCTGGTCTCGTTCGCGGTCAGTCAGCGCACCCTGCCCACGGCGCTGGCGGAAAAGGTGCTGCTGGTGATCGCCTTGTCAATGCTGATCACGCCCCTTCTGTTCATCCTGCATGAGCAACTGCTCAAGCATCTCGGCGCCGAGGGCAAACCCGATGCTGACGCGATCGACGAACAACAACCGATCATCATCGCGGGGGTGGGGCGCTTCGGGCAGATGGTGAACCGCCTCGTGAACATGTCCGGTTTCCGCACCACGGTTCTGGACAGCGATCTGCGCACCATCCAGTTGATGCGCACCTTCGGCTTCAAGGGCTATTTCGGTGATCCGACCCGTCCCGATCTGCTGGCAGCCGCCGGGATCGCCGGGGCACGGGTGCTGGTCGTCGCGCTCGACGGGCGGGAACAGACCAGCAAGCTGGTACAGTATGCGCGCCGGATCCGGCCCGATCTGCACATCGTCGCACGCGCCCGCGACCGCACCCACGTGTTCGAACTCTACAAGGCGGGGGCCAATGACATCGTGCGCGAGATGTTCGATTCCAGCCTGCGCGCCGGGCGCTATGTGCTGGAGAATGCCGGCCTGTCGGAATTCGAGGCGGCGGAGTTGGAAAAGCTGTTTTTCAGGCTTGATCGGGCATCGGTGCGCGATCTGGCCCGGGTCTGGAAGGCGGGCGTTCCGGTCGAGCAGAACCCCGAATACATCACCCGCGCGAAAGAGCTCAGCGCGGAGCTTGAAAATGCGATGATGGAGCGATTTCGCCAACGTGAAGATGACGAAAACAGCGATGCGTCCTTGCATTCCAGCGAATGGATCGCACCATCAAACCGTGAGAGCAGGTAGGAACCCTTGGGTGGTTTGCGTTGACCCTGCCGGGCCGTGGCGTTATCGCGGGCACGAGACGTGACGCTGCGTCGCAGGAGAAGACGTCGCAGGAGAAGACAATGACCGATCGCAAGACCCGCACCAGGCTCGTTCATGACGGAATTCGCCGCAGCCAGTATGGCGAAATAGCCGAGGCGCTGTTTCTGACACAAGGCTTTGTCTACCCCTCGGCGGAAGCGGCCGAGCAGCGGTTCGTGTCCTCGGGCGATGACGAATTCATCTATGCCCGCTATGGCAACCCGACAACGCGGATGTTCGAGGACCGCATGGCCTCGATCGAGGGCACCGAAGATGCGTTTGCCTGCGCCAGCGGGATGGCGGCCATCAACAGTGCGCTGTCCTGTCTGGTCCGGCAAGGCGATCATATCGTTGCCGCGCGGCAGATGTTCGGCTCCTGCCTGCATGTTCTCAAGGTGTTGCAGGGCTTTGGCGTCGGTGTCACGCTGGTCGATGGCACCAATCTGGATGAGTGGCGCGCCGCGATGCGCCCCGAAACCAGGATCTGCTTTTTCGAAAGCGTTTCCAATCCGGGACTCGAAGTCATCGACATCGCGGGCGTGGCCGGGATCGCGCATGCGCAGGACGCGGTTCTGGTGGTTGACAATGTCTTTGCCACTCCGATTTTCTCGCGGGCGGTCGAACTTGGCACCGATATTGTCGTCTATTCGACGACCAAGCATATCGATGGCGGCGGGCGTGCCCTGGGCGGGGTGGTGCTGGGTTCCAGGGCGTTCATCCGCGGCCCGCTGGAGACGTACGTCAAACATACCGGCGGCGCGATGAGCCCGTTTCACGCCTGGATCATGCTTTCGGGATTGCAGACGCTGGATCTGCGCGTGCGCGCGCAGCTCGGCAATGCGGCGGCTGTTGCCGCGGCCGTGGCGGGGCATGAAAAACTGCTGCGCGCCGTCTATCCGGGGCTGATCGCGCACCCGCAACACACGCTGGCAATGGAGCAGATGGGTTCGGGCGGAACCATGGTCGCGCTTGATCTGAGGGGTGGCAAAGAGGCGGCGTTCCGGTTCCTCAACGCGCTGCGGATCGTGCTGATCTCGAACAATCTTGGTGATGCAAGGTCCATCGCGACCCACCCGGCCACCACGACGCACAAGAATCTCTGTGAAGAGGAACGGGCCAGGATCCAGATCACCCCCGGCCTCGTGCGCATCTCGATGGGCATCGAGGACAGTTCGGACCTGGTGGCCGACATCCTGAATGCGCTGGACGCCGCCTGAGCGGCGCGACCGGAAATCGCGAGCAGGGCAGGGCACATTGGTGCCCGCAGACTGCTGACAAAGGTTGGGCTTTCGTTTTCGCGGGGGCTGGCCTGTCGCCGGATCCTCGGGCTGCGCCTGACCGACAAGGTGTTTGACGCCTCGCCTTTCAGTCAGAACCGGCGACGGCAGTTTGACGGCGGTTTGGCTTTAACGCAAGGGCCGTGGGCCTTGATGCCGGGTATGCCAGTGCGCCCGTTGCCCATGGGCTGGAACAGCGCAAGATTCTCGGCGTCACGGGTTATCTGCGCCCTTCCGGTCAGAAAGGCATGATGCGCAAGCGTGAATATATCCATGAGGCCGAAAACCAACACGTATCCTTGTCCGCAAGGTCAGGGGCTTCCCTATGCCACGACCGACCAAAACGGGTATCGGCACGACAAATCCGACCCATCAAAGGGCCGCGACTGCCCCTTTCTGGCGTCGTGCACCACCAACGCGAAGGCACAAAAAACCGTCACCCGTCATGTCGGGGTTGACGCCCGCGAACGGGTTGACAGCTATCGCCTGACCGACCGGGGCAAGGCGCTCTACGAGCGAGGCAAAGAAACCGTGAGTGCTCCCTTGCCGACGCCAAACAGCTCTTCGGCCACCGATACGCCCGCTATCGCGGTATTACAGGTGTCAAATGGCAATGCCTGCTCGCCGCGACCGCCCGGACTATCAAGAAAATCGCAATGGTGATGGCGACGTAGGGCAGACCTTGCCCAGCATGAGAGGCAGCGGCCCATCCAACCATCAAATCCGCGATTTTGAACGCAGCAGACACGCCAAAACCACGCCAGAATAACGGGGGTTGTCAGAAGCCTGGGGGCCCAATCTGCGGGCCTTTTCCAGTCGGATCGCTGTCAGATCTCGGTCCAGGATCTGTCTTCACCGCCCAGGCCACCGACCCGCACGCGTGTGGGCAAACCCATCCGGTCGAGAAGCCCGAGAAACGGCGCGGGTTCCATTTCCTCGACATTCTTCATCGTCCGGGCATCCCATTCTCCAGTCGCGACCAGAAGCGCCGCGGCAACGGGGGGCACGCCCGCAGTGTAGGAAATCCCCTGCGCGCCGACCTCTTCATAGGCATCCTTGTGATCGG
The DNA here is from genome assembly GCA_965277135.1 of Thioclava sp. Classification (GTDB taxonomy): domain Bacteria; phylum Pseudomonadota; class Alphaproteobacteria; order Rhodobacterales; family Rhodobacteraceae; genus Thioclava. The sequence continues at coordinate 29,570 of CBDIBW010000008.1, forward strand.
CTACATTGTAAACGAAAAGCTCCATATCCTCGCCATCCTTCGTTCCGCGCACCAGATCGCCGATGCAGGTCTTTCCGGTATAGTTCGGTGCAAGGCTCGCCGGGTCGGGCAGAACGGCCTTGACCACCTTCAACGGCACCACCTCCAGCCCCTCGGCCGTGGTCACGGGATGCTCGGACAGCAGGCCGAGCGTCTTGAGCACGGTGAACACGTTGATGTAGTGATCGCCAAAGCCCATCCAGAAGCGTACATCGGCCTGCGGATAGTTGCTCGCCAGCGAATGCACCTCGTCATGGCCCGACTGATAGGCTTGCGACGGACCGACCACCGGCAGATCCCATATCCTGCCGCTCTCGAACATCGAAAGCTGCTTCCATGTGCGGTCTTCCCAGTAATAGACGGTGCCGGTGAATTCGCGAAAGTTGATCTCGGGGTCGAAATTGGTCGCAAAATACTTTCCGTGATTGCCCGCATTGATATCGACGATGTCGATCGACTTCACATCGTCCATCCGGTCGATGGAAAAGCGCGCATAGGCATTCACCACGCCCGGATCGAAGCCTGCGCCCAGAATCGCGGTCACGCCCTTGCGGGTGCACAGATCGCGCTTTTTCCACTCGTGGTTGGCATACCAGGGCGGGGGTTCGCAGATCCTGTCAGGTTCTTCATGGATGGCGGTGTCGATATAGGCCGCGCCCGTCTCGATACAGGCATCAAGCACATACATGTTGACGAAAGCCGAGCCGACATTGATCACGATCCGGGCACCGGTTTTCCGGATCAGACCGGCCACGGCGGCGGTGTCGCGCGCGTTGATCTGATGCGCCTCGAACGTGCCCGCCACCTTCATCGCGCCTTTCTCATGCACAGTTTCGATGATCGCATCGCATTTCGCCCTCGTGCGCGAGGCAATATGCAGATCGCCCAGAATATCGTTGTTCTGTGCGCATTTATGCGCAACGACCCGGGCCACGCCACCCGCTCCGATGATGAGCACATTCTTTTTCACTTCGGCTGTCTCCTTTTTGACAGGACAGGGGAAGGGGGCGCGAAGGCCCTCAGGACAATGAGGACAGATACTCCTCATAGGTGAAATCACGGATCCGCTCGACAGAGCCATCGGCGCGGCGAATCGCAATCGCGGGCATGTTCAGGCCATTGAACCAGGTCTTCTTGACCATCGTGTAACCGGCTGCATCGGCGATGCTGATACGATCCCCGATTGCCAGCGGCTTTTCGAAACCGGCCTCGCCAAAGATATCGCCCGCCAGACAGGTCTTGCCGGCGATCTGGTATTCGTGCGGGCCGTTTTGCGGCAGCTTCGCCGGTTCGCGATAGATCAGCAGGTCGGGCATATGCGCCTCGATCGAAGCATCGACGATGGCGATTCTCTTGCCGTTCTCGAGGATGTCGAGCACGGAGACCTCAAGGCTCGCGGTTCTGGTGATCGCCGCCTCGCCCGGTTCCAGATAGACCTGAACGCCGAATGTCTGCGAGAACGCCTTGAGCCGATCGGCCAGAGCGTCAATCGGATAATCGTCCCCGGTGAAATGGATGCCACCGCCAAGGCTGACCCAATCCAGCCGCCGAAGGATATGGCCGAACGCGACCTCGATCCGCGAGAGCTGCTGATCGAACAGTTCGAAATTTCCATTTTCGCAGTTGTAATGGAGCATCACGCCGGAAATCCGATCCAGCGCCGCCTCCAGCCGCGCCAGATCCCATTCGCCCAGCCGCGAGAACGCTCGCGCCGGGTCGGCCAGATCGAAGCCGGAGGTCGAGAAGCGCGGGTTCAGACGCAGACCGGATTCGATATGCGCGGCCTTGTCACCGAACCGGTCAAGCTGCGAGAGCGAGTTGAAGATGATCTTGTCGGCATGGGAAATTGCCTCGTCGATCTCCCCGTCGGACCAGGCAACGGAGTAGGCATGGGTTTCCTTGCCGAACTTGTCGTGCCCCAGCCGCAACTCGAACAGGGAGCTTGAAGTCGTGCCATCCATGCAGGGGCGCATGATGTCGAAGGCAGACCAGGTTGCAAAGCATTTCAGCGCCAGCAGCGCCTTCGCGCCGGACCGTGCGCGCAGATGTGCGATCTTGCGCATGTTCTCCAACAGGCGCGCTTCGTCGATCAGGTAGAAGGGTGTCTGGTCCATCATTCACCTGGCGGCACGGAAAGGTCCAATGTAGGCCCCATGATTCGATCACGCAAGATGACCCGAACATGCGGTATTGGGTCAGTTTGCATTATTTTTTCTGACGGGTTTTGTATGTGCCGCGCTTTTGGTCAACTTTCGCCTCGGCTTTTTCCAGCAGCGCCAGGATATCCTCAACAGTCCCCGGTGACGCCAGAGTCCACGGACGATCATGAGGAGCGGCGGCGAACCAAGGTCGCCTGGAACAGGCTTGCCATGGAACCGGATGACCTGCCGCCGTTCGATAAACGCATGGTCGTGATGGTCGAATAAAGGACAGCCATTCCCATAATCAACACAGGAATGGCCGCTTGGAGTGGAATACCCGTATGACCCGCTGATTTCATATGCGTCCTCCCAATCTCATTTATGTCTCCCAACGCGGACTCCCCCAGGATATCCGGAGCCGTTGAAGGCGGGGTGGGTCTTTAGCGTTTCGCCGCGGCGATGGCATAGTTCACCGAGAGATCGCGATCCGAAAGCGACCAGTTCCAGCCCAGCGGGTTGAAGACCATACCGCGCCGGTCGATCGGGTCAAGACCCGCGTTGCGCGCCAGATCGTAAAGCGCATCGGGCGTGATGAACCTCGACCACGCATGCGTGCCCACCGGCAGCCAGCGCATCACCCGCTCGGCACCGACGATCGCCATCACGTAGCTTCTGATGGTGCGGTTGAGCGTCGAGCAGATCATCAGCCCGCCGGGTTTGAGCAGGGCCGCGCAGGTGGTCACGAAATCTTGCGGCACGGCGACATGTTCGACGATCTCCATTGCGAGGACGATATCAAAGCTCTCGCCCGCTGCCGCCAGATCCTCGGCCGCGCAATGGCGGTAGTCGATCTCAAGGCCCGACTGTTCCGCGTGGAGCCTGGCAACGGAAAGGGTGCCGGCGGCCGCATCGGCTCCGATTACCTCGGCCCCGAGTCGTGTCATCGGTTCGCACAACAGCCCCCCGCCGCAGCCGATATCGAGCAGGCGCAGGCCGTTGAAGGGCGACGGATGTCTCAGGTCACGCCCGAACTGCGCGGCGATCTGTGTGGTGATGTAATCGAGCCGACAGGGGTTGAGCATGTGCAGCGGTTTGAACTTGCCCTTCGGATCCCACCATTCGGCCGCCATTGCCTCGAACCTGGCGACCTCTTCGGGATCGATGCTGCTGGCTGTCTTGTTCATCACACTCTCCGTCATCCGTGCAACTGCCCATGGCGGGCGCCTCAATTCAACTATATAGTCCGGATATGGACAGAACCGCAGGGCAAAAGCGCGCATCCGGTGCCATTCTCTACCCGCCGATCGAACCTTTCGATCGGCGCATGCTGAAGGTCGGTGATGGACATGTCCTTTATGTCGAGCAGTCCGGCCATCCGCAGGGGCGGCCCGTGGTGGTGTGCCATGGTGGGCCAGGCAGTGGCTGCAGCCCGATGATGCGGCGGTTTTTCGATCCGACCCATTACCGGGTGATCCTGTTCGATCAGCGCGGCTGCGGGCTGTCGCGGCCCCATGCCTGCACCGGGGCGAATACAACCTGGGATCTGATCGCGGACATGGAAAAGATCCGCGCCGGGCTGGAGGCCGACGACTGGATGGTCTTCGGTGGGAGTTGGGGGGCGACGCTGGCCTTGCTCTATGCGCAGTCCCATCCGGACCGGGCCGCGGCGCTGATCCTGCGCGGGGTGTTTCTGGCCACACAAGAAGAGTTGAACTGGTTTTACGGGGGCGGGGCGGGCAAGTTCTATCCGGATCTGTGGGCGAATTTCCGGCGTCCGATCCCCGATGACGAACGACACGATCTGATCGCGGCCTATCACAAGCGGCTGTTCTCGGGCGATCACGGGATCGAGACGCGCTATGGTCGCCACTGGGCGATGTGGGAAAACGCGCTGGCCTCGATCGAGTTCGACGGCCCGCCTGCCGAAACCCCGCCCGATTACATGCGCGCCTTTTCGCGACTGGAAAACCATTATTTTACCAACGGGGCCTTTCTTGAGGTTGATGGCCAGATCCTGCGCGATCGCCACAAGATCGAGCATATCCCGGCCACGATCATCCAGGGGCGGCTGGACATGATCTGTCCGCCGATCTCGGCCTGGCGGCTTGCCGATGGCTGGGAGCGCGCAAGGTTGCGCATGGTGCCGGCTGCCGGTCATGCCCTGTCGGAGCCAGGCATTGCCAGCGGACTGGTCAGGGCGATGGATGAGCTTAGGGCGTAGACGATTTCGGTCGCAACGAAGATCGTGCGCGGCATTCATCCCAGAAGATGCCGCCGAAGGTGTTCGAAAAAGCTGCCGGACACGCGTGCGGGGGAAAACGTCGCCAGCGCCTGTTCCGTCGCCGGGTCCGGAAGATCGGTCATGCTCGCACGCATCGCCCTTTCAAGGGCTTCGGGAGTGCCATTGTCAAATCCGATCCCACCCAGTTCCGGCAGCACGTTCTTCTGGCTGCGCGCAAACAGGAAAGGACGCCGGAATGTCGCCGCCATCATCGCCGCACCCGAGTTGAGCGTTTCCTCGTAAGGCAGCACCATCAGATCCGAGGCATTATGGATATACTGGATCTCATGATCCTCGACCTTGCGAAGAAGCAGGTGGATATCCGGATCATTCGCCCCGGCCGCATCAATCCGGCGGGCTTCCGCAATGTCCGACGGAACGCCCCCGATGATGAGCGCGACGGGCCGGTCGGCTGTCGCGCGTATGCGATCAAAGGCATGCAGAAGCGCCCCGGTATTCTTGTAGGACTGGATCGAACCGAAGAATCCGAACACGAAGGCATCGTGCGGGATACCGAAATGCGCCCGCGCCGCCATTGGCGACACGCTGTTGAGCACGGTCCCCGCGTAGCTCATGTGCGGGGCCTCGAAGACGGTTTCCGGCGCTGGCACCCCGAAAGCCTGTTCAAGCTGTGGAACATGTGCCTTGTCCATCACATGCACGGCATCGAAATGCCCAAACACCCAACGTCGCAATTCAAGGAACAGGTCGGGAAAGGCGTTTCCATGCGGCACAACATTATGCGCGGTCCAAAGCAGCCTGGCACCCGTCCGGTCACGAAAGGCCAGAATATCCTCCTTGGCCTCTTTCCACCGTTTCCGTGCCTCCGCCAGGCTGCGTGCACTCGTGAAACAGGGTGCAAACCAATGGGCATGCAGGATCACCGGGCCGGGCCAGAAAATCCGTCCCAGATCCGCAGGCGTGCGTGCCCCGACAACGGCACATCGATATTCGGTTGCAGCACTATAGAGCAGAATCTGATACTTGTTCGCCCATGTTGTCGGCATGCTCACGATCAAGGCAGGTGGCGGCCCATATGGGTCGGGTAAAGTGGCCTGAAGCCTGGTGAAACGCTCGGCCAGAATGCGTTCGGCATCACCCATGGCCGGGATCGGGATCCGCAGCGCCATCAGCGCCCCCCCCGCTTGCCGCGCTGCGCATGGAGCCGTGCAGCCTGCCGATAGATCTCTTCGTAGCGCAGCGCGTTGTGCTCCCAGGTGCGTTCGGCAAAAACCCAATCGCGCGCAAGCTTGGCGCGCGCGCGCATCGCCCCGGGATCACGAAACTGGGCGCGAATGCTCCTGGCCAGCGCCACCGGGTCATTTGGAGGAAAAATGACGGCCCGCTCACCGGCCTCACCCGCGATTTCGCGCGTGACCGGACGTTCGGACATCATCATCGGAACCGCTTGCGACATCGCCTCGAACGGCTTGAGTGGCGTGACGTAATCCGAGGCGAAATCCTCGATCCGCGGTACGATGAACAGGTCGATCGCCCGATACCAGGCACGGATCTGCGCGTGATCAACCATACCGGGCATCACGACCCGATCCATCATCCCCCTTGAATTCAGAAATTCCCGAACTGCCTCGCGCTCCGGCCCATCGCCGACCAGAATCAGCGTCAGATCCTCCCCCTCGTCCACAAGATGCGCGAAGGCTTCGGCAAGAACCCGATGTCCCTCGCGTTGGGACATGTTGGAAACATAGCCGATCGTCTTGCATCCGACAAGGCCGTAGCGGTGCCGCAGCCGCGCGACATCGCCCACCGGGGCAAGCTCGTGGAACGCGCTGGAAATGGCATTGGGCACGACGAACAGACGCTCTGCCGGGACGCCACGCGCGCGCAGATTCCCTGCCATCGCCTGCGAAATCGTCACCACGACATCGGCGGCGGCCATGCAGCGGTTCTCCTGCAGGCTGCGCAGGTGCGTAACGCTGTCGCCCATCGCCGCAGCCTCCATCAGGCGCCAGGTATGTTCGTGGAACGAGCGCACCTCATAGACGAACGGAACGCAGGCGGCCTGCGCCAGTGCCATCCCCTTCAGGCCCATCTCATAGCCCCGAAACCCGGACGAGGCATGGACCAGTCCGCGACCGGTTTCCAGCAAGATGCGATGGTCGAGAATGGCTTCGAAATCCAGCGCCGTCCGGCGCGGCACTCGCGATGTCGCAAGCGTGCCAAAACGCGGATAGCAGTAGCGCACACCGTTACGCTCGATCGGAATCATCCCCTCATTCCCGGCAGGCTGATACACGGGGCGACCAGGCAATGGCATGCAAGCCACGAGATCCATGCCCCGCGCCGCCTGGGCCTCAAGCATCGAAGTGCTGCGCACCGCACCACCGCTGTTCTCGTCGGGATAGACGGCCTTGAGCAGATGCAGAACCTTCATCGGATCGGGGTGTGCAACCGGTGTATGGGGCAGCTTCGGCAGGTAACGCGGATTCAGATCCGCAAGATGACCATCGAGCATCTCTGCCTGATCACGCGAAACCTTGTCGCCCTTTTCACTCAAAGCGAGCGCACCGCAGATCCGGCGGCGCATCGGCAAATCCCAGACTGCGTTGGCGATGTCGGCAAGCTGCCAGAGATGATCGCGACCAGGAAGCGCCGTATCGACATCTCCGAGAACCGCGTCCGGTTCAACCTCATCCAGGCTGAGCGACAGCAACTCGTGGCCCCTCGGAACCGGAGCTTGCGCGAACAGGTAAAAGGCTGCGCTTGCGGCATTGGGCGGTGGCAGGAATGGCTCGCAGATGGAGATCTGACCGCCCTCTTCCCGCCTCGGCACGACGAGCCGATGCAAACCGGGATTTTTCCCCGTCGCGCAGCCTGTCACCCGCTCCGGCACAAACTGTTTTCCCGAAGCGTTGAACCAGACCGGGTGCACAAACAGACTGGGAGGCTGTGTCCAGCCGCCCGGCGCGGTCAACCGCGCCCCAACCTTCATCCAACGATCGGGCGCAACGTCTGACAGAGCCTCGGCCAGCAAGCCGGATTGCCCCGAGAGTGCCGAGGCCCAGGGCGCCGTCGGCTTGAATGTTCGCTCTGGCGTGGTCTGCCCGGAGAGACGGTTCAACCGCGCCGCAGCGGGTAATGCGGCGATCAGGTCGGCGGGGGTTTGCGGGGCTTCGACCAGAACAGGGGGGGCCTTGAGCCGAATAGCGTCGCAGGCATCGGCAGCCAGATGCCACGTCATCGTCACCGCACCCTCGGGCGGAACGAAGGCGACCCGGACGGGGATATTGACCGCAATATCCGGGTCGGGCGCGACGATGGACCGAAAATTCCGAAATCTCTCCGACCCGGCAAGCCCCTGGGCATTGCCTTCCAAGCGCTGTCCCGACGGGTCGAAGAACTCGCAAACGAGGCGCGCGACATTTGCGCCAAAGGCCCCCGGTGCGTCCAGCTGCGCGCTCAGCATGACCCGCCGACCCGCGTGAAGCGAAACGGTCCCTTCGGCCATGCTCCCGGCGCGCGGATGAACCGGGCAAATCTGCACATCCCTGACCGCCAGCCCCTGGACCGCCTTCCATCGAACGACAGTCACCCGGATCGCGGCGGTTCCCGGTGCGGCCGGAAAACTCGCACTCAGGCGTGAATGTTCCGGCGGGATCCCGGCTGCCCCTTTCACCTCCCGCAGATAACGATACGGCCCACAGGCATCCGAGACGGCAAGGCTTTCGGGGGCAGGCAGGCTGCGGCCCTCGCCATCTTCGAACGCAAGCGCAGCCAGGGCGCATCTGTCAGCAAGCCTTTCATGCGCCGAAACGATGACATTCACATCCCAGGCGAGTGCGGGTTCCACCTTGAAACGGACATCTGCAAGACTCGGATACCGACTGTCCAGGCGGCACGCGACGGGGGGCTCCTCCTCGATCGAGAAAACGCATTTCGGGGCCTCTGGAAGACGCACCTCACGGGCTCGCCAACGATAAAGGTCGATCTTCACCGAAGCCGCTCCTTTCGGTGGAATGATTGCCTCACGAACGAAAAGCGGCCCTTCGGTCCGCGCAGATCCAAGAAAGACCTGCTGTCTGGACTCTTGTGATGTCGGAAACCCGGCAAAAGCGCCACGAAGTTGACGCCCGGATCCATCGTGGAACACCAGATTGGCAACAGCAGGGGGGTGCCGGTCATCTGCCCCCCCGATATCGAGAACCGCCTCGATCCAGAGGTCGCCATCCACATTGCTCAGGTCTACAGAATAACTGTATAGCGGCTCCGACAAGCAACTTCCTCTCACCACAGAACCTGAGGCAAGCCCCAGAGTCGAACCATCCATATCGAACCATTCACGCTCTTCATCTGTCAGCGCCACCACTACATTGCAAGGGAGCTTGCCCCGACGCAACTGCCTGTCACGGCCGCAATTCAGAGTCGTGCTTTGCTGATCAACCTTTTTCCGTCATCGCCCGGCCCTTATCCTGGCCAGTCAAACCGCAACGCAAAACTCTGGCCGAAAGTGGCAGAAAAACCGAAGGGCAGAACCCCGGCGCATGTCACCCCCTTCGTGGTGACGTGGTGCCCGCATCTGAACCCTGCGGCGGCAGACCTTCGCGTCGGAGCGACACGGCAAGGTGCCGCGCAGGCTTGAGCTCGACGCTCTCGATGCGCATCTGATCGGTGCCTTCCCCAATCCTCTGGAACGCGATAGAAAGATCCGCCCGCGCACCCGCTGTTCCCGACACCAGCCGAACGCGCGCCCGCGACCGACCAGATGACAATCGCCTCGCCATCCTCGAAGCCCTCGGATCATGCCGCCTTACCTCTTTTCATAGCGTAATCGACGGTGCGAAGCTGTTGGTACGCAGGTCGCGAGGGCATGGTTGTCATGCTGGCTGTCCTTGATGGCTCAGGTCGCTGTGCCACCCTCGCTGCCGGCCCTGAAGGACCGCTGATTACGCGATGCCCTCAATGGTGGCCACCAGCTGATCTCGGATGTGGGCGAGGTGCTGTCGGTCGCAACGATCTGCGGCCGCCTGGGCGCGGATGTGCGAGGGCACCCGCGAGGATGGCTCCACGATAGAGCCCAATGATCCGTTCTGGGACAGGCTGACAGCGCGGGCAAAACGGGCCAGGGAGGATCCGATCCAGTGGCTCGAGATGCGCCAGATCTACGGAGATCTCGCCGATCAGCCGCGCCTTGCCGAAGCGTTCACCCGCGGGTTGCGGATGATCCGGGATCAGGGCATGGATCATGCCATCGACACCTATCTGGCGGAGTGATCCATGACGTATCTGGGCATTGATCTTGGCACATCGGGACTGCGCGCCCTGTTGACCGACGCGGCAGGGTGCCCGCTGGCTTCGGTCGAGCGGCCCTTCGCGGTCGCCCATCCCCATCCCGGCTGGTCCGAGCAGGATCCCGCGCAATGGATTGCCGCGCTGGAACAGGCGATCATCGCGTTGCGCACCGCCGAGCCGCGTCTGGCCGAACTGCGCGGCATCGGTGTGGCGGGCCATATGCATGGGGCGACATTGCTTGATGCCGGGGGGGAGGTGCTGCGCCCCTGTATCCTCTGGAACGATACGCGCAGCCAGGCGGAGGCCGCCGAGTTTGATGCGAGGCCTGATGTCCGCGCGCTCTCGGGCAATATTGTCTTTGCGGGGTTTACCGCGCCGAAACTCGACTGGGTGCGCAAGCATGAACCCGGGATTTTCGCCCGTGTGGCGCATGTCCTGTTGCCCGCCGCTTACCTGAACCTCTATCTGAGCGGCGATTATGTGGCCGACATGTCCGACAGCGCGGGCACAAGCTGGCTTGATGTGGGGGCACGCGACTGGTCCGCGACACTGCTGAAGGCCGGCCACATGCGCCGTGACCAGATGCCCCGGCTGGTGGAAGGGTCACAGGCCGCAGGCACCCTGCGCCGGGATCTGGCACAGCGCTGGGGCATCCGGGGCGAGGTCACCGTTGCAGGCGGCGCGGGCGACAATGCCGCAGCGGCCTGCGGGATCGGGGCGCTGGCCGAGGGACAGGGCTTCGTCTCTCTGGGAACCTCGGGCGTTCTGCTCGCCGCGCGCGACGGCTGTCACCCGGCCCCCGAAACCGCGCTGCACACGTTTTGCCATGCCGTTCCGGGGCGCTGGTATCAGATGGGCGTGATGCTGTCGGCCACGGACAGCCTCAACTGGCTGTCGCGGATCTCGGGCAAACGTCCGGCCGAACTGACCGCGCTTCTGGGCGAGACCCTGCGATCGCCCGGTCGCACCCGCTTCCTGCCCTACCTGTCGGGCGAGCGCACTCCGCATAACGATGCCGATATTCGCGGCGCCTTCACCGGGTTGGGCACCGAGACGACCCTGGAAGACATGACCCGCGCCGTGCTCGAAGGGGTGGCGTTCGGGCTGCGTGACAGTGCCGAAGCGTTGCGCGCAACCGGCGCGAAACTCGAGACGCTCTTTGCGATCGGGGGCGGCGCAGCATCGTCCTATTGGGTGAAGCTGCTGGCGACGGTGCTTGACGTAAATCTGGCCCTGCCAGCGGGCGCAGAGTTCGGCGCAGCCCTCGGATCGGCGCGGCTGGCGATGTGCGCAGCAACAGGGCGACCGCCTGAAGAGGTGATGACACAGCCGGACATGTCGCACGTGATCGCAGCCGATCCGGACCTGAAACCCGCATTCGATGCAGCCTACGCGGCTTTCCGCGCGGCCTATCCCGCAATCCGCGCAATCCAGTAGAAAGCGCGCCGGTGCAACAGCAGGTTCCTGCGCACCCTGCGCACCCTGCGCACCCTGCGCGCGGTGGGCGGGCGCGCGAGGCGATAGCCGGGGTCGGGCGGCTGGCCTGACGCCGGGATGACAAGATGCTGGCCTGACAGGGAGACAGACATGACCCGGATCGTGCGCAAGGTCAACGCTTTCGTCGAAGGCCATTCCACCCACCTGGACGTCGAGGAGCTCACCCCGCCCGATGTCCGCGATCGGGTGGAGACGATCAAGGCCGCATCCAGGTTGGCGGGCTGCTCGTCGTGTATGACGTGGCGCCCGGTCTGCAAAAGCGCGAAGCCTCGATCAAGCTCAACGCGCGTCAGCGCGGGAGGATGAAACATGTCGGGCTGGCCCCTACACTCGTCCTTGGGCGTGCACAGGATGATCACGCTGCGCGGCGTCGGTATCTGGGAACTCGACGGCTCGCAGCACGATGAGGTGATGCGCCTCACCGGGGCGCCTCACCGGGCGGCTCAATCTCGCGCAGGGCAACTGGCAGGCGCAATCGGTGGCGATGGGCCGCAGCCATCTGTTCGAGACGGTCAGGAGAGGCGGGACCAGCCTGCTGGCGAGCGTGGTCAGGCCACATTAGGCTGTTTGCGCGCCCATTTCCCGTTCGGTCGATGGTATTGTCGGGCCACAGACCATCACGGCGGCGGGGGCGGTGCAGGCGGGGGCGGCGCAGGCCCGGGCGGCACTGGCGCAGTTCGGCACCGGGTTCGCGACCGCGCGCAAAAGTCGGTTCGATTGCGTCCTCGACGGGCTCAATCGCCTGCCACGCCCGCTGATGGTGGCAGCGACGCTGGCGCTCTTTGGCTCTGCGATGGTCGATCCGGTCTGGTTTGGCCCGCAGATGCAGGGTCTGGTGGAGGTGCCCGAGCCGCTGTGGTGGCGCGCGGGCGGGGGGGGGGGTGGCGTTCTGTTTCGGCGGCCGGTTCCAGGTGAAATCGCAAGAGTTCCGCCGCCAGGTCGCGCAATCGATCGCGCAATCGGCCGCGATGGTGCCTCGGGTGGTCGAAACCATCGGACAGTTGCGCGCGCGGCGAGGTCTGCATGGCTGCGGGCATCGCGTTCGCCCGCCCGTTCGGTGGGATAACGGCACTCGCACCGCGCGCGTCGATCTCTGCAAGCAGCCAATCCGCGTCGAATGCCTTGTCCGCCAGAAGCGCATCGAACGACACGCCCTTGATGAGCGGCTCAACCCCTTTCATGTCGTGAGCCTGACCGGGCAGGAGCACGAAATCGGACAGGTTCAGGCGACGGCCTCGATCCCGGCGGCGGCGAATGTGTTGACGCGGTTCATGATGGCAATGCGGATCCGGATTTCGGCACGCTGGTGGTCGGGGTCTCGTGGTGCGATCCGCTCCCCGAAAG
>CBDIBW010000009.1:0-32741 GCA_965277135.1 Thioclava sp.
TTGACGTGATGCAGCACGATCATGCAGCCGGCAACACCGACGACGGCTGGGGCCGCGAGGATATATGCGACATATATGCGCCCCTGCGGGATGTCATTGCGTCGCGGGCTTTTTGCCAGCCAGGTCATCGAGGATGGGGCAATCCGGGCGCTCATCCCCGTGACACCGGGCAACGAGCGTCTCCAACATCGCGCGCATCGCTTCGAGTTCCTCGATCTTGCGGGCGATCCGACCGAGATTTTCGGTAGCCACCCGTCTGACGTCAGCGCTCGCCCGGTCGCGATCCTCGTAGAGCGACAGAAGGGCTCGGCACTCCTTGATCGAAAACCCCAGCGACCGTGCTCTGGCAAGAAAGGCCAGCTTGTGGGCATCCCGCTCGGAAAAGTCACGATAGCCGTTGGCACTGCGCGCGGGCCGCACGAAGCCGATGTCCTCATAGTAGCGGATCGTCTTGGCCGGAAGACCGCAAGCCTCCGAAACTTCGCCGATGTTCATGATGCACCTCCTTGCAGAACCGTTTTCGACACCTCGAATTCCTCTTTCATGATTCCGCCCTTTGCAAAGAACGCCCGCAGGATGACAGGCCCGCCTGCCCACTGGCAAAAGAAGCGATGCCGTTGGTGGTGTATGATACCGACATGAGGTTCATTCGGGCCAGGTCACCAGCCACCCCCACCCATCATCCCGCAATGGTCGAAGTAGCGTCCATCGCCGGGATTGGTGAGTGCCGCTGGCGAAAACAGCACGACGCGAGGTGCGCCCGAAAATGCAGGCGTGCCATGGCAATTCGTGCAATCCGTCCGTTTCATCCGACTCTCCAGAGGTTTTCGGTATCGGGAGCATAGATTCCAGTTACTGGAAGATCAATATCTGATTTTTGTCCTTGACCCTCCAGTAACTGTAATGACTACCTCTGGCGCAACCGAAAGGATTCGACCCATGACTGACGCTGTGCCCGACACTGACACGATCACCCGCGATCCGGTTTGCGGAATGACCGTCAACCGCGCCACCGCGCGCCATATGGCAAAGCACGCGGGTGAGCGGTTCCATTTCTGCTCGGGTCGTTGCAAGGAAAAGTTCGAAGCGGCGCCCGATGACTATCTGGGCGAGCGTTCCACGCCGGAGCCGGTGCCCGAGGGCACGCTCTACACCTGCCCGATGCACCTTGAGATCGTGCGGGAGGGGCCAGGGGATTGCCCGATCTGTGGCATGGCGCTTGAGCCGATGATGCCCTCGGCAGACGCCGGACCGAACCCGGAACTGATCGATTTCCGCCGTCGGCTCCGGATCGGGGCGCCGCTCGCGCTCGCCGTTCTGGTGCTTGAAATGGGTGGCATGACGGGGCTGCCATGGGCGGAGTGGTTCGGCGGAACGATCGTGCGCTGGCTCCAGTTCATGCTGGCGACGCCGGTCGTGGTCTGGGTGGCGCAGCCCTTTTTCAAGCGCGGCTGGTCCTCCATCGTGACCGGCAATCTGAACATGTGGACGCTGATCGCCATCGGCACCGGCGTGGCCTATGGGTTCAGTCTCATATCGCTGCTCTTGCCCGGCATCTTCCCGCCCGGCATCTTCCCGACGAACCTTCAGAGCCACCACGGTCCGCCGCTCTATTTCGAGGCATCGGCGGTGATCCTGATCCTCGTCCTCGTGGGGCAGATCATGGAACTGACCGCACGCGAGCGCACGGGCGACGCGATCCGGGCGCTGATGGACCTTGCGCCCAGGACCGCGCGCCGGGTGAGCGAGGCGGGCGAAGCGGACGTGTCGCTCGATGCGGTGAGGGTCGGCGACCGGTTGCGCGTGCGTCCGGGCGAGCGCGTCCCGGTGGATGGCGCTGTCCTTGACGGCCACGCGTCGGTTGACGAAAGCATGATCACCGGGGAACCGGTCCCGGTGGAAAAAGCGAAGGGCGACAGCGTGACCGGCGGCACGCTGAACGGGACCGGATCCTTCGTCATGACGGCCGAAGCGGTGGGCCGCGACACCGTTCTGAGCCGCATCGTGGCCATGGTCGCGCAGGCACAACGCTCGCGGGCACCGATCCAGGCGCTGGCCGACAGGGTCGCCCGATATTTTGTCCCGGCCGTGATCGGCATCGCGGCGCTCGCATTCATCGCCTGGCTCGTCTTCGGTCCAACGCCCGCGCCAAGCCACGCGGTTGTGGCGGCGGTGAGCGTCCTGATCATCGCATGCCCCTGCGCATTGGGTCTCGCGACGCCGATGTCGATCATGGTCGCGACGGGGCGCGGGGCCCAAGCCGGGGTTCTGGTCCGCGACGCCGAGGCGCTGGAGCGGCTCGCCAAGGTGGATGTGCTGGTGCTCGACAAGACCGGCACGCTGACCGAGGGGCGGCCCAGCCTTACCGATGTCGTCCCCATGGGTGAACCCGTGCGTGAAGAGGGCAAGAGCAGGGTTCTTGCCCTTGCCGCCGCGCTCGAACGCGGGTCGGAACATCCGCTGGCCGCAGCGATCCTGTCCGGGGCCGAGGCGCGTGGCGTCGAGCGTCTTGAGGCGACCGACTTCGAGGCGGTAACCGGCAAGGGCGTGCAGGGCAAGGTCGAGGGCGTGTCGGTCGCGCTTGGCAACGCCCGTCTCATGGAGCATCTGGGGGTCGATATGGCGCAAATCGACGCGCAGCTCGCCGACCTCCAGGGTGACGGGAAAACCGCAATGCTGCTCGCCATGGATGGGGAGTTGGCCGGAATCGTCGCGGTGGCCGATCGGATCAAGGGGACAACCAACAGCGCAATCAGGGATCTTCACGACGCCGGTCTCCGCATCGTCATGGCGACGGGCGACAGCCGACGCACGGCCTGCGCCGTTGCCCGCGAGCTTGGCATCGACGACATGCACGCGGGCTTGTTGCCGGAAGACAAGGTGAACCTGATCGCCGGGTTGCAGAACAGGGGGCTGTCCGTGGCCATGGCCGGGGACGGTGTCAATGACGCCCCCGCGCTTGCTGCGGCGGATGTGGGCATCGCAATGGGCACCGGCGCGGATGTCGCGGTGGAAAGTGCGGGGGTAACGCTCGTGAAGGGCGACCTGCGCGGCATCGTGCGGGCGCGCACGCTGGCGCAGGCCACGATGCGCAACATCCGCGAGAACCTGTTTTTTGCTTTTGTTTACAACTGCGCCGGTGTGCCGGTCGCGGCGGGCATCCTGTTCCCGTTCTTCGGCCTGCTGCTCTCGCCAATGATCGCGGCGGCAGCCATGAGCCTGTCCTCGGTCTCGGTCATTGGCAATTCGCTGCGGTTGCGGGGGGTCAAGCTGTGAGACGCCCCACAATATTTGTCGGCCTGGTTCTGGTCGCGGGCATCACCCTGGCCGGGTGGTTCCGGAGCGGCGCGCACAGCGATATGAATGGCAATGATCGCGTGCCCGACGTCCATGTCTTCGACCTCGCGCGCGGCGAACGGCTCTATGCCGAAGCCTGCGCCTCCTGTCATGGTGCGAACCTCGAAGGTCAGCCGGGCTGGCGGTTCCGGGGTCCAGACGGTCGCCTGCCGGCCCCACCTCACGACGAGACCGGTCATACATGGCACCATCCTGACCGGGTGCTTCTCGACATCATCAGGCGCGGCACGGCCGCCGTGGTCGGCCAGGGATATCAGAGCAACATGCCCGGCTTCGCCAACATCTATTCCGAGGATGAGATTCGCGACATCCTCGAATGGATCAAGACCCGATGGCCGGAACGAGAGCGTGCGCATCAGGCGCAGATCACCGCGCGGGAAGAGGCGGCGATACACTGACCGGTGTCGTGTCGATAGTGATGTTCCAAAGCCGTGAGACAGAATCTTGGCAACATTGCCAAACCAGGTGAGCCGTAACACACAGGCCCCATTCGGCGGCCTCAGCCTGCCCGGGGTGCGAAAGCGAGGTGGGTATGGGCGGGCGTGGCCTTGTCCTCGCGGTCCGTCACTCAGCAGCCCTTGTAGTGCTGTTTTACACAGGTCCGCGCCCGCGCTTGCGCATCTTCGATTTGTGATGGCGTCATGGTTTTGGTGATCATATTTCTGAATTTCCTCGCCTCTTCCGATCCATTCGCCGCCGCGATATTGTACCACATATGCGCGTGCACCGGATCCTTGAGAACGCCGCTGCCGAATTCGTAACTCATGCCCAGATCAAACTGCGCATCCGCGTTCCCCTGCGCCGCCGCCTTTTGCCACCAGCCCACCGCCTCCCTTTCGTCCTGGGCAACGCCTTCACCCAAACCGTAGGCCAGACCCAGACTCAACTGCGCCTCCGCATTTCCCTGTGCCGCCGCCTGGCGATACCAGCGCACCGCCTCCTTGGCGTCCTGGGCAACGCCTATGCCATCGGCATACATAGTCCGTCCTGAACAAGGGTTTCAGATTGGCACGTTGGCGATCTGAGACGGCCCGACGAAGGCCGTTTCAGCGGTGGTGGTCTGTCGGAGCGAGGTGAGAGCCCGGATCAACCGGCACAAGATCTCCCTCAGGTGTCTCAGGATCATGCGAATGTTGTGACCGCAGCCGCAGAGCACGGCGAACAGAGCGTCGCCGTCGGTTCCTTTCAGGGTGCTTCGCGTCAGTCGACCGTCGTTCTTCATGTGCCCGATCATTGGTTCAATGGCGCTGCGCCGTCGCAGGAGTTTGGCGATCGTCCTGGTGACACCTCGCTTTGCGCCACTGATGAAAACCTTCACATTCTGCACGCCATGCCCGCGGTATCCGCGGTCGACAAAGGCCAACTCTGGCCTCAGGTCGGTCAGGATCTCGACCTGTTCCAGCGCCTCGTGCAGCGTGTGGCCGTCGTAAGGGTTACCCGGCAGCGCCCGCATCCCGACCACGAAGCCGCCCCGGTTGGTCGTGGCCACGCTGACCTTGGTTCCGAACTCGTACCTCTTGTGCGCCTTGCCCTTGGAGATGCAGTCCACCGCCGGTTCATGCAGGCTGTAGAGTTTCTTCTTGTCCTTCGGCTTCTGCGCCAACAGCCGGTTCACCAGCGCGATCATCCCCACCAGGCGCTCTCTCAGCGCCCCCTCCGGAACCTTACCCAGTTGCCTCTCGATGTCGCGCAGCACGCGGCCGGTGTAGCCCTTGAGCCGGCGCAACGCCTTGCGCATCCGCTTGAACTGGCGGGCATGGGCGTAGCGCCCAACCTGACCGGCCAGCCGAGGCCCAAGACGGTTGTAGTTCTGGCGCAGGACGATCCCGGCTTCGCGAGCCAGCCCGACCAGCTTGCGCCGCGCCGCCTCATACAGCCGGGCATCCGTCGGGTGGGCGATGTTCTTTTCCATCACCGTGGTATCGACCGTGACCTGCTTGAGATCGCTGCGCTTCACCACCCCGGCGCGTTTCCCGGCCTCGATCGTCTGGGTCAGCATCCATTCAACACCCTCCTCGCCGATCCGCTTGCGCCACCGGGTCAGGGATGAGGGATCAAGCGGCAGACGGTGCTGAAAGAACGTCTCGCCGCAGAAGTGCTGCCAATACGGGTTCTCGGCCCATCGTGCCACGACCGCCTCGTCCGAAAGTGCATAGGCATGTTGCAGGTAAAGGAGTCCGGCAACCAGGCGCGTCAACGTCGCCGGGCGACCGGTGTGGGACGGAAAGAACCCGGCCCATTCCCGCTCAAAGACCTCCCAGTCGATCAGGGGGGCAAGTTTCACCAGCTCGTGGCGCATGTCGATCATCTCGACCAGGCGGGCGCGCAGGAGATCGTCTTGTTCCGGGAGCGGCTTTCTCGGCTTCATATCACGGCTCGAAATTGCAGGGTTCCTGCCGGGATAATACAAAACCTTGCAGGCAGCACCCAGCAATATCACATCATTCTCAAGCAAAATCAGCCGGATAAAAGTTGTTCAGGGCGAACTCATTGCCCACGGGGTCCGGGACAGCGCGCCCCTGGAGGAGGCCTTGTTGAGCAGGCCTTGCTGAGCAGGCCTTGCTGGCGGAAGCTGACAGGCTGGTTGGCGGCGAAGCGGCCTTTCTGGCCATTGATGAGACCTGCTTGCCAAAGACGGGGGATCGCTCGGTCGGGGTTGCGCCGCAATATGCGTCCTCGCCGGGCAAGACCGGGAAGTGCCAGTCGCTGGTCTCGGTGACGCTGGCCTCGGTGACGCTGGCCTCGCGCGACGTGCCCGTGATGGTGGGGTTGCGGCTGTTTCTGCCGGACGCCTGGACGGACGACCCCGGTCGCATGGCCCGCGCCCGTGTGCCGCAGGATGTGTGCCGCAGGATCGGCAGATCGCCTGGCGCAAACCGGAGATTGCGATCGAGGTGATCGACCGGGTGAGGGTCGCGGGCGTCCGCTTCGGCTGTGTGTTGGCCGATGCGGGCTACGGATCGAGCGGGCTTTTCCGCCAGGCGCCGAGCGCACGCGGCCTCGTCCGGGCGCTCGTCCGGGCGCTCGGCCTGTCGCGCCGCCAGACCGTCTGTCCGGCCGATGTCGGGCTGGTCTGTCCCGAAGCCGGTCGAGGTCGCCGCCGCAAATATCCCGACACGCGCTGATGACGAGGATCGCCTGCGCCTTCGTGCAATCCCGCCGCCTCAAGGCAGCGGGACGGGAAAAAAAGAAACCCCGGACCGCCACATCAGCCAACCATGCCAGCCGTCAGGCAAGCCATCCTCGACACCTTGGCGAAACCGCCACCAATATGCCGCCCTCATTGGGAAAAGATCATCGCTGAACACTGCAGAAAAAATCTGCCAAAGTCGTGCCAGGGTGTAGCCTCATAAGAACCATATGACGGTTGCGGCGATTTGCGCGGCAGCGAGGACTGTTTCGGAGCATCGGAAGGTGCGCAAGGACAGTTGCCTCCAATCCTTGAGACGATTGAACATGCGCTCGATGATGGTGCGGGTCTTGTAGAGACCCGTGTCATATTCGCATTGCACCTTGCGGTTCCTGCGCGGCGGGATGCAGGGGGTTGCGTCCCGCTCGCGCAGCCAGTCGCGCAGGTGGTTTGCGTCATATCCGCGGTCCGCAATGACCGTGCAGCCTTTGGCCACATAGGGCGCAAGGCATTGACGTGCCTGCGTAATATCGGCCCGGTTGCCAGCCGTCAGACACAGGTGAACCGGACATCCGGTCCCATCGCAGACCAGATGCAGCTTTGAATTCAAGCCGCCTCTGGTTTTGCCGATAGCCCGGCCGGAACCGGTGTTTTTTTGACCCCGTTGGCCGCGATGCGATGCGTCTTGATGTGGCTGGAATCGATCATCAGCGTCGAAAGATCGGCATGTTCGCGTGCAAGCCGTTCAAACACCCGCTTCCGACCAGCGTTTGTAACGATTGTAAAGCGTCTTGGCCGGGCCGTATTCGGTCGGCACATCCGACCAGCGATAGCCGCGCTGCAAACAAAAGATGATCCCCGACAACACCCGCCGATCATCCACGCGCGGCACTCCACGTGGCTTGTTGGGAAGCAACGGCTTGATTTTTCTGAACTGTTCCTCGGTGAGCCAGAAATTCGACGACATGAAACCTCCTGTGTTGTAAATCTTTTATCATCTTTTCATTTACAGGTCTACGCCCTAGGGTTTTGGCCCTGAGCCTGTGTTGCTGTCTGGGATGCTGTTATCGTCTTGTCCGCGGCCATGTCTGCCGTTTCGCGGAAAGCGGACTTGCTCATGCCCGGCTTCTTGACCTGCCGGACTCAAAACGTGAATCCCTCGATGCCGCGTTCCACACAAACGCCAGTTTTACGGCCAAGCCAGTGCAAGACCTATCGTGCGGCGAAAAGGGTATGGTTTTGATCCTCGCTGTTGAGATACTGACGCACCGGCAGTGGCAACTTTGGAGATTTGTCCGGAACAATGCCACATCCGGCGAGCAATCTGCGCTTGTCAGGGTTGGGGCCGACAGCGCGCCATATGGTTCGCGTTGAATAGGGCAGGTTTTCCTCACGCCAGGAGACGCCGGTGGTGACACCGCGCAAATAAATGCGCTGGTGTTCACCAAAAGGCATCAGCGTTGTCTGGCACAGAAAAAAATGTTCTCCGCCGCCGCGTTCCACAATGAAAATCCGGTTGCGACTGTAAGCGGCCAGTCCGGTATATTTTGAAAACTGACGAATTTCCTGTTCCGCATCATTGATACATTCAATCGACTTGACGAGAATCTGGCTGCTTTTTTCCTCAAGCCGCGCGCAACTGCGAACGATTTTTCCAGGCCAGGACGGACTTTTATGAAAAAGCTCGTAAAAGCCGACATACGGCCTGAGTGCGCCGATATTGCCGGGGAATCCCTCACGCAACAGCAACACCGGACCGGCGGCGTCAGCAGGTCTTTCCAGGGTCTCATGAAAGCGCTTTTCCGGTAACAGAAAGTCCTGTGACCGTAATCCGAAGTACCGCGCGATACGCCCCATATTATAGGGCGAAGGGCGCGTCTGACCTGCCAGATAACGATTGAATTGCTGGCGGTTTATGCCGATATCGCGACAGGCTGTCGTAATCGACGGGCAGGCTTCGCAGGCAAACCGAAGATTGGCGGAAAAGGCCCTGTTATCCCGGTCAGCCATGATAGAGGGTAGCGTCAATTGGCGTCATGTCGCATCAATATGCGAAGTTGTCTGATACATGCAACCCCCTTATCCCTCAAGCCATGATTTCAGGCCGTCACATCCATGTCACTTCAATCCATGTCACTTCAATGGTATCGCGGCGTCATACATTGCGGGCGCTTTTCGCCTTCGCAGCCTTGCCGGTCGGCGCTGATCAGACATGTGATATCAAAACACCAGTCCGGAGAAAGCAATGAATGATCGCAAAACGACCCGTAAATCTTCAAACGCAGCCCTGAGCCGGCGCGCCTTTCTCACCTCGGCCACCGTTGCCGGCTTCGCTGCCAGCAGCTCGGGCCTCCTGATGCCGAACTCCACCCTGGCCGCGGAAAAAATACAGCGTGGCGGACATCTCGTGCTGGGCCTCGACGGCGGTCAGACAACCGATATTCTGGATCCCGGCACCTATGCCGGCAGCACCATGTTTCTGGTTGGTTTCACCTGGGGTGACCGTCTGGTGACGACCGATCCCGCTACGGGCGAGGCGCTGCCGAGCCTTGCGCAAAGCTGGACCTCTTCGGATGGCGCGAAGGTCTGGACCTTCACGTTGCGCAAGGATGTCCGTTTCCACGATGGCTCGTCGTTCACGGTCCATGATGCGGTGCAGACGCTGCGCCGCCACTCCGACAAAAACTCCACCTCCGCCGCACTCGGCCTGCTTGAAGACATCGAGACGATCGAGGAACATGCCGGAGACCTCGTCATCACCCTGAAGAACGGCAATGCCGATCTGCCGCTGCTGTTGACGGATTACCACCTGCAGATCCAGAAAAACGGCGGCATGGACAATCCGGACAGCGTGATCGGAACCGGGCCATACAGGCTTGAAAGTTTCGAACCGGGCATCCGCATCACATTCTCGAAGAATGAGAATGACTGGCACGAAGATCGCGGCTTTGTCTCCAGTGTCGAAGTGCTTGTCATCAATGACAACACGGCGCGCATCGCCGCGCTTTCATCGGGCAAGGTGCACTTTATCAACGTACTCAGCCCGAAAACGATGACATTGCTGAGCCGGGCACCGAACATCGAAACCATCAGCACCAGGGGCAAAGGCTTTTACAGCTTTCTGATGCATGGCGATACCGCGCCGTTTGACAACAACGACCTGCGCATGGCGCTCAAACTCGTCATCGACCGTGAAGCGATGCTGAACACGGTTCTGGGCGGTTATGGCTCTTTGGGCAATGACTACCCGATCAATGATCTCTATACACTTGCCCCGACAACCATTCCCCAGCGCGCCCATGATCCGCACAAGGCCGCGTATTACTTCAAGAAATCCGGTCATGAAGGCCCGATCACGCTGCGCACCTCGGATGCAGCCTTTTCCGGCGCTGTTGATGCTGCTGTCCTGTTTCAGGCAAACGCCAGGGAAGCAGGCATCGACATCCGGATTCAGCGTGAACCGGCCGATGGTTACTGGTCAAACATCTGGAACAGGAAACCGTTCTGCGCCTCTTACTGGGGCGGGCGGGCGACGCAGGACATCCGCTACACCACGACACAGCTTTCGACCTCTCCCTGGAACGATACGCGCTTCAAGGATCCGGAATTCGACAGGATGCTGCTTGAGGCCCGCGCCGAAACCGATCAGGACAAGCGCCGTGCCCTCTATGAACAGATGGCAATGATGGTGCGCGACAACAGCGGCCTGATCCTGCCGGTGTTCAACAACTATCTGAATGCCCGCTCTGCAAAGCTGAAGGGCTGGATCGACGATGTCGGCAACGACCTGTCCAACGGACAGATCGCCAGCCGCGTCTGGCTCGTTTCCTGAACCCGAGGAGCCGCAAGGCAAGACCTGCGATTTTCACACAGACCATGACAGAAGTGCAAACCACGCCCCCCTCACCCGGTCGCATCACCGTGATGCGCGCGCGTTTTCCCATGGCAAGCCGCATTGTCGAAAGGATCGTGCTCGGCATCGGTCTGCTTTTTGCCAGTTCGATCCTGATCTTCGGCGGCATTGAAATGCTGCCCGGTGATTTTGCCAGCACCTATCTCGGACAGGCAGCAACACCGCAGGCGGTTGCCAATCTGCGCGCTGAATTTGGCCTCGACCGGCCCCTCGTGACACGTTATCTTGAATGGCTGGTAAATATTCTGCACGGTGATTTCGGCACCTCATGGGCCAGCGGCCAGTCGGTCAGTGCCCAGATCGCCGGCCGGCTTGGCAATTCACTGCTTCTGGCCGGATCTGCCGCGCTGATTGCCGTTCCACTGGCGGTCGGGCTTGGTCTTATCGCTGTGCTTTATCGCGACCGGATCATGGACCGGATCATCAATCTGGTTTCGCTGGCGACGGTATCGCTTCCGGAATTCTTCGTTGCCTATCTGCTGATCATGATCTTCGTGGTGCGGCATCCGATCGCCGCATTTCCGGCCACCGTCTATGACAGCATGAGCCTGTGGCAAAAGCTGCAGACGATCATTCTGCCCGTCGCGACGCTTGTTCTGGTGGTGCTGGCGCACATGATGCGCATGACGCGTGCCGCGATCATAAACATCATGTCGTCCGCTTACATGGAGACGGCTGAACTCAAGGGCATTGGTGCCTTGCGGGCCATCGTCACACACGCCGCCCCCAACGCACTGGCGCCAATCATCAATGTTGTCGCTTTGAACCTTGCCTACCTCATTGTCGGCGTTGTCGTGGTCGAGGTGGTCTTCGTGTATCCGGGCATGGGTCAGTATATGGTGGATGCCGTGACTGTGCGCGATCTGCCGGTGGTGCAGGGCTGCGGGCTTGTTTTTGCGGCAATCTACATCCTGTTGAACATGATCGCCGATATTCTCTCCATTCTTGTCAATCCACGACTGAGGCACCCGCGATGACTGTCAGATCCGTTCCCTTTCCGGCATGGGTCGGCATGGCAGGCATTGCCGTTGTCGTCATCTGCGCCATCTTCGCCCCATGGCTGGCACCATACGGTGAAAACCAGGTTGTCGGCACACCCTGGGAGCCAGCCAGTCAGGCTTTTCCGCTTGGCCTTGACAATCTCGGCCGTGATCTGTTGTCACGCCTGATCCATGGTGCACGCATGACGCTTTTCGTCTCGCTGTGCGCCACGATCCTCGCCTTCTCGTTCGGCGTGTGTCTGAGCTTCGTTGCGGCGGTCACACGCGGCATCGTCGATATGGGCCTGTCGCGGTTCAATGACCTGATGATGTCGATCCCCACACTGATTTTCGCGCTGATCGTCCTGGCGGCACTGCCGCAAAATCTTGGTGTGCTGATTGTTGTCATGGCGGTTCTGGACTCCACCCGTGTTTTCCGGCTCGGGCGGGCACTGGCGATGGATATCGCCGTGATGGATTTTGTCGAGGTGGCACGTCTGCGTGGCGAGAAGACGCTTTGGATCGTGTTCCGGGAAATCCTGCCGAATGCAATGACGCCGCTTCTGGCCGAATTCGGCCTTCGGCTGGCCTTTGCCGTTCTGTTCATCTCCACGCTCTCGTTCCTGGGCCTTGGCATTCAGCCGCCAACCGCAGACTGGGGCGGCATGGTGAAGGACAACAAGGACGGCATTATTTTCGGCGTTTCGGCGGCTCTTGTACCGGGCGCGGCGATCGCCGCACTCACCATTTCGATCAATCTCGTCGTTGACTGGATGCTGAAACGCACTGCCAGCCTGAAAGGAGGGCGCGGTGGCTGAGAGCGACAAGAACATCCCGGACGCGCCCCTGCTGCAGGTCCGCGATCTGCATATTGGCGCAACGGCCTGTTCGCCGGGGAAAAAACCGCAGCCCATCGAAATCGTCAAAGGGGTGAGTTTCACCCTTGAACGCGGCAAGGTGCTGGGCCTGATCGGAGAATCGGGCGCGGGCAAATCCACCATTGGCCTTTCGCCCCTGGCATACGGGCGTGGCGGGGTGAGGATCACCGGCGGTGAGGTGCTGCTGGATGGCGTTGATATCCTCAGGCTCGGCAAGTCCGGTATCCGTGGTTTGCGCGGCGCACGGGTCTGCTATGTCTCGCAATCGGCAGCGGCATCGTTCAATCCGGCGCACAGGCTTGGCGATCAGGTGACCGAGGCCACCATACGCCACGGGCTGATGACACGCAGCGAAGCCCGCCGTCGCGCTGTGGAGTTGTTCGACATTCTTGGCCTGCCGGATCCCGGGGCCTTTGGTAACCGCTATCCGCATCAGGTGTCCGGCGGCCAACTGCAACGCGCCATGACCGCGATGGCCCTTTGCAGCAAACCGGAACTGATCGTCTTTGATGAACCAACGACCGCGCTGGATGTGACCACGCAGATTGATGTTCTGGCGGCCATCAAGACTGCGATCGTCAAAACCGCAACCGCCGCACTCTACATCACGCACGATCTGGCCGTTGTCGCCCAGATTGCTGACGACATCATGGTTTTGCGCAACGGTGAGACCGTGGAACATGGCAGCGTTCACAAGATCATCGAAGATCCCGATGCCGAATACACCCGTGATCTGATCAATGTCCGCGCAATCCGGCATGAAGAGGCCAGCGATCAGTCAGACCATTTCTTCGAGATGAAGAATATCTCTGCCGCATACGGCGCAACGCCGGTTCTGTTCGATGTGTCGCTTCATGTTCCAAAAGGGCAGACGCTTGCGATCGTCGGAGAATCCGGCTCTGGCAAATCCACGCTCGCCCGTGTTGCCACCGGGCTTTTGACGCCCGGTGCCGGCAGTGTCACCTTTGGCGGGCAACCGCTGCCGACGACATTGAAAAAGCGAAGCCGCGAAGAACTGCGGCGGCTCCAGCTGATTTATCAGATGGCTGACACCGCGATGAACCCGCGGCAGACAGTCGGGCAGATCATTGGTCGGGCCGTGTCGTTTTACGACGGCCTGCGCGGTACCGCGCGGCGCAATCGTGTCAATCAGCTGCTTGGGCAGATTGAAATGGGACGCGGCTTTCATGACCGCTATCCCGCAGAGCTTTCCGGTGGTCAGAAACAGCGCGTGGCCATTGCCCGCGCCTTGGCAGCCAGACCGGAGTTGATCATCTGCGATGAACCGACCTCCGCGCTTGATCCACTGGTGGCAGACGGCATTTTGAAGTTGCTTCTCGGGCTTCAGAAAGAGGCAGATCTCTCCTATGTCTTCATCACCCACGACATTGCGATTGTGCGCGCGATCGCCGACAGTGTGGCGGTGATGCACCGGGGCAGGCTTGTCCGGTTTGGTCCCAAATCGGTGCAACTGAACCCGCCTTTCGACGATTATACCGACCTGCTGCTCAATTCCGTACCGGAAATGAAGATCGGCTGGCTGGAACAGGTTCTGGCAACACGCAAGATGTCCGGCGCCGACACCCGATAAATCCTGACCGGGCCGCAAACAGACATTCCGGCCCGCCCTCCGGGCAACCCCGAGCACGAAAAGGTCAAGACCATGGCACAACAAGGCTTTTCGACGTCCGAAGACCAATGGATCACGCTGAAGGACGGCACACGGCTGGCCACCCGTATCTGGATGCCCGATTGCGCGAAAGAAAAACCGGTTCCCGCTGTTCTGGAATATCTGCCCTATCGAAAACGTGGCGGAACCGATCTGCGCGATGAGTCCACCTATCCCGTTTTTGCCGCCGCCGGTATCGCCGGCGTGCGCGTTGATATTCGCGGGTCCGGCGAATCCGGGGATGTGATCGACGGCGAATATACCGAACGCGAACTGTCCGACGCCTGCGAAGTCCTCGAATGGATTGCGGCGCAGCCATGGTCAAACGGCAATGTCGGGATGATGGGGATTTCCTGGGGCGGGTTCAACTGTCTTCAGGTCGCAGCGCGAAAACCACCGCAGCTGAAAGCCGTCATTTCCATTGCCTCGACGGTAGATCGCTACAATGACGATATCCACTACAAGAACGGCACACATCTCTCGGCCCACCTTTCATGGGCCGCAACGATGCTTGCCTATCAGTCACGCTCGCCGGATATCGACATCGTTGGCGACAAGTGGAAGGCCATGTGGATGGAGCGCCTCGAAAACCAGCCCTTCTTCATGGAAGAATGGCTTTCGCACCAGCGGCGTGACACCTTCTGGAAGCATGGTTCGATTTGCGAGGATTTCGATGGGTTTCCGGTTCCCGCGCTGGTGATTGCCGGCTGGGCTGATGGTTATCGCAACACCCCGCTGAAAGCGGTTGAGGGCCTGAAAGACAGGGGCAAGGCCATTCTTGGCCCTTGGGTGCATAAATACCCGCATCTCGCATGGCCGAAGCCGCGCATGGATTTCCATGGCGAAGCGATTGCCTGGTGGAAACACTGGCTGGATGATGCCGACAACAATGCAGACCAGTTGCCGCAGGTGCGGGCCTATATCCTTGACGGTCCCCGCCCGGCCCTCAGGCGCGAAAAAGATCCCGGCTTCTGGATTGCGAAATCCCTCTGGGAAACACCGAAGATCGAAATGCTGACTGTTGGCGCTGACAATCGATTGAACACAGACGGCGAAAGCGGTGGCATTGGCGAAATCTACCTGCGATCGCCGCTTGATACCGGAATCAGCGGTGGTGAATGGTTCGCGATGAAGCCTGATGCCGAAATCTCCGGCGATCAGCGCATCGACAACGGCGGTTCGCTGGTGTTTGAAACCGCGCCGCTCACGCAGGAAGCCGTCTATCTCGGGGCACCGAACCTCACCCTTGACGTTGCCTGCACCGCAGACCGGGAAAATCTGGCCGTCCGGATCATTGATGTTCATCCTGACGGAATGGAAACCCGCGCCTGCTATGGTGTGCTCAACCTTGCGCACCGCAACAGCGATGAAACGCCCGAGCCGCTGGAACATGGCAAAAAGACGCGCATCACGATGAAGCTGGATGCCATGGGCTATCGTTTTGCCCCCGGGCATCGCATCAAGGTGGCCTTTTCCACCAGCTACTGGCCCGTCATTCTGCCCTCACGGCAGGCACCGGGTCTGACCATTGATACGGCCAGCATCCGTTTGGCCATGCCGCTGCCCGGTGCGCATGAGCGCATCACCGTCAAAGAGCCGGAAAACTCCGATCCGCTGCCGAAATATGAAAGGCGACAGCCGGAATACACCCGCCGTTCGGTGGAAAAAGACATGATCTCGGGCCTGACCCACTATCGGATCCATGAAGATACCGGGATGGAGGTGCATCCGGAACACGGGCTGAGGACGCGGCAAGTCCAGAATGAGACCTGGTCGATCAATCCTGATGACCCGCAGTCGATGAGGGCCGATATCGACTGGCATATTCACATGGAACGTGACGGCTGGAAGATTTCCACAAAGACCACAACAACGATGCGCTGTTCAAAGGATGAGTGGATCATTGCAGCCAGCGTGACCGCCTTTGAAGGCGAAGCCAAGATCTTCAGCAAATCCTTCGAAAAGCGGATCCTCCGTGATTTCATGTAAATGCAAAAGCAGACGCTGTGAACCGCTCCGGTTTTGTCGGAGGCTCCCACGCATGAGCAGGATGGAGCATCATGACAAGGAAAACGAACACATATTCACCGGAAAAGACCTCTGTATAACGCAGGGGTTGTGCAGAAAAGAGGGCTGTGCCTGCCGGCGGCAGGCAGGCGCAGCCCGGCCTATCATCCGGGCGGGGCGGTTTTGATGGGCAGGTATATTATGCAGAGGTCTTGCTTTACAATTTGCATTCCAAAGAGTAAAATTTTCATTTCGTAAGGACGCAACAGGATGCAACTCTGGGTTGGGCTGGGAAATCCGGGCGCGAAATACGCAGGCAACCGGCACAATATCGGCTTCATGGCGCTGGATCGGATTGCTGCCGATCATGGGTTCGGCCCATGGCGGGACAAGTTCCAGGGACAGGCAAGCGAGGGCCGACTTGGCTCGACCCGCGTCACCCTGCTCAAACCCGAAACCTTCATGAACCTGTCCGGCCAGTCGGTGCGCGCAGCCGCGGATTTCTACAAGATCCACCCCGAGGATATCACCGTCTTTCATGACGAACTGGATCTCGCGCCGGGCAAGTGTCGTCTCAAACAGGGCGGTGGGCATGCAGGCCATAACGGGTTGCGCTCGATCCACCAGCATCTGACACCCGATCACGCCCGAGTGCGGCTCGGCATCGGCCACCCGGGGCACAAGGATCGCGTCGCGGGCTATGTGCTCTCTGATTTCTCCAAGGCTGAAACGGATCTTCTTGATGATCTCTTGCGCGGTCTCTCGGATGGCGTTCCGGCCTTGGCCAGGGGGGACGGCCAGAAATTCCTCAACGCGGTCAACCTGCGCGTCGCCCCACCCCGTTCATACACTGAAACCCGCCCAGCCAAGACCAGGCATCCCATCCCCCAACGCATGGAAGCCACGGACGAAACCACGGACAAAAGCCGTGGCTCCTTCGACAAGCTCAAGAATCTTTTCCGCAAATGAACCGGAAAGAGCCTGCCGCTATCTTGGCCCGATACCTTCAGGGGGGGCAGCGCCCATTCCCCGCAATCACCAGTGACCGACATTTTCCATGCTTGCCCAAGGTTCCTGCACCGGCAGCGGCTCGCCCATCTGCAACAGCTCGATGGAGATATTGTCAGGCGAGCGAATGAAGGCCATGTGACCATCGCGCGGCGGGCGGTTGATCGTGATCCCGGCCGCCTGCAATTTCTCGCACATCTCGTAGATATTGCCGACGCGATAGGCGAGGTGACCGAAATGCCGACCGTCCGCAGGCAATCCCGTATCGCCATCCCAGTTCCAGGTCAATTCGACATCGGCGCTCCCATCGCCCTGACCGGGCGGGCACAGGAAGACGAGCGTGAACCGCCCCTTTTCGTTCTCGATGCGGCGGCGCTCCTTGAGCCCCAGCAACGCGAAAAATGCGATCGTCTTTTCAAGGTCAAGCACACGCACCATCGTGTGCAGATATTCGATATCCATTCCAGCTTTCCGACTTGGGGTTTTGTTTCCGATTGGGGTTTCGGTTTCACAGACATAGACTGGCGCGACGGCACGACAAGGGCGAGACATCAGGCCCGGTGCCCGGGCGACGCAGGTTTGCCCGGCCCCGCTCACCCGCCCCGTTGTGCGGTGACATTTGTTTTTGATGACATATCGCGGTTCTCGCCCCCGGCCTTCACAGATATAGTCGATGCGATTCGTATCGACTGGAGGATATAATGGCGCTCACCCCTGAGCAGCAGGCCGAGATCAAGGCGCAGCGCGCCGCCACGACTCCCACCTTGCGCGCGGTGTCTGCGGGCATGGAAGCGCGTCTTTACAAGGCGCATGAGGTGCTTGATCACGGGCTGATCCGGGTGATCGACTACATGGGCGACGATGCCGCGATCTGCCAGGCCGCCCGCGTTTCCTATGGCCGCGGCACCAGGGCGGTGAGCAGCGACACCGGGCTGATCCGCTACCTGATGCGGCACTGGCACTCAACCCCGTTCGAGATGTGCGAGGCCAAGTTCCATGTCAAGCTCCCGGTCTTCGTGGCGCGCCAGTGGATCCGCCACCGCACCGCGAACGTGAACGAATGCTCGGCGCGCTACTCCATCCTCGATCGCGAATTCTACATCCCCGCCCCCGAACAGCTCGCCGCGCAATCGACAGTGAACAACCAGGGCCGGGGCGCGGTGCTGGAAGGGACCGAGGCGGCGCGCGTGCTCGACCTGCTGCGTGAAGACGCGATGCGCGCCTATGACCATTACGAGGACATGCTGACCCCGGACGAGGATGCGGGCAGACAGGGCCTTGCGCGCGAACTGGCGCGGATGAACCTGCCCGCCAATATCTACACGCAATGGTATTGGAAGATCGACCTGCACAACCTCTTCCATTTCCTGCGCCTGCGCGCCGACCGCCATGCCCAGTACGAGATCCGCATCTATGCCGAAACGATGTGCGACATCGTCAAGGACTGGGTTCCGGCCGCCTATTCCGCCTTCGAGGATTACCGCCTCGGTGGGGTAAACCTGAGCGGCAAGGCTGTGGAGATATTGAAGTGCCGTCTGGCCGGTGAAGTGGTCACGCAGGAAAATTCCGGTATGAGCAAAGGGGAGTGGCGCGAGTTTGCGGAGATCTGGGGGGGTATGGATGGCTGAAATCTTTATTTTTATTGATAAAAATTTATATCCGGGCTGCCATCTCCTGTCCGGGCGAGTTCGCAAAGCAATAGCCGGGTTCTCTTGAGCGGCACGCTGAAAAATGTGTCACCAGCGAACAGGTTCGATGGGCTTTGTTGCAGCCCCTCTCGTTGAGATGCGCATACGCCTTTGCCCGGTGAGTTCAGACCACGCGTCGATTTCGGCCTGGGCCGAGGGCGTTGAGGCGGTTCATGGGGGCGATGCGGAGGTGGATTTGCGCGTCTGGTGAGCGGGGGGCGTGAGGCATTCGGTCTGCGAAGCACTTGAGCGCGCCCATTTTGGCCGCGATCCGTCTTTGGGTGTGATCGCTGGATCGCCCACCCGGATCGCCCACCCGGATCGCCCCCAGGGCGCCCGACCGCAGGGGCAGGCCGCGCGCCCTCGGGCATTGCCGCTGCGCATCGGTAGCATCCGCCATCTGCTTGATGTCCATGACGACTTTGTGATGAATATCAGCCAGAAGGCCAGGATCCGGCAGAGAAAGCGGAAATAGACGATGGCGACCACCGCCACGCCCAGAGTGAAAATCACCGTCACAGGCAGCGACGGCGCGGGTGGCGTAGCCCCCCGGGCGGGGTCTCGGGCCGGGTCTGCGGCGCGGCGAAATCCACAATGTCAATGGGGCGAAGGTGGGTCGTCATCCTGCTGTGTCCTTGTGCGGAGAGCGCCCTTGGGTGGGGGTCTGCCAGCTCCGTTTGAGGCCCGCGACGATCGCCGCCGAGGTACGACGCGGCGCGGCGCTGTCGAAGTTGAAGGCCCGCAGCCGGGCTGAAATGGCAGACGCGGATTCGGGTGCGGATTCGGGTGCGGGCTCGGAGGCCGAGGAATGGATTTCGCTCACCGGCAGGCGGGCGGCGATGCCGTTGATGGTGGAGAGGTTCACGCCGCTGCCGGGCATGATCGAGATGCGCCCTGCCGCCCGGGTGTGAAGATCGGCCAGACGGTCGAGCCCCTGCATCACATTTGCCGTTCCGCCAGAACTCAGCACCCGTTCGAAGCCGAGGGCAATCGCAGTCTCCAGCGCAGCCTCCAGGTCGGGAGCCAGATCAAAGGCGCGATGCAGCGTGGCCCCGAGGCCGAGCGCTGCCGTTTGTTCGTGAAGGCAGCGAAGGCACTTCGCATCCAGACGGCCGTCGGCGTGGCTTGCGCCCAGCACGACACCGGCCAGCCCGGCCGCAGCCGCGTCGGCAATGTCCGCCTCCATGAGGGCGATGTCCGCAGCGTCAAAGGTAAAGTCGCCCGGGCGCGGACGAATCATCGAATAGACCGGAACGGGCACATCCGCAGCCGCGCGCATAAGGCTGTGCGTCGGGGTCAGCCCACCGAGCGCCAGCGCGCTGCACAGCTCGATCCGGTCCGCTCCACCTGCCACGGCAGCGGCCAGTCCGGCGGCGCTGTCCACGCATATTTCCAGCACCCTGCGCGTCATGCCCGCCCCTTCGCTCTGAGTGCCGCGCCGACAAGACCGGGATTGCCGGGGCATTGGCCTGGCACCACGAGGGGCGTTTCGGCGGGGCGCAGAACCCGCGCGCGCACGGCCTTGTCGAGTCGCGCCAGCATCGCGTGCTCTTGCGCCAGACCGCCGCCGACCGGCACGATATCGGCCCCCAGCACGTTGACGCACAAGGCCAGCGGCGGCGCGATCAGTTCAAGATAGCAGCCGAGGGTGGCCTCCGCCTGCGGTGCCCCCGCGCGCCAGGCCTCCGTGATCTCCAGGCTGGTCAGCGCCGCGCCCGTCAGGTGGTGATGCAGCCGTTCGAGACCGCGCGCACCGCCGATCGTGTCAACGCAGCCGCTCTGTCCGCAGCCGCAGGCGAAGGCCGGAATCGGGACCGGCGGATCGCCCGCCTGACGGGCGAGGATCGGGCCATGCCCCCATTCGCCACAGAAGCCTCCGGCGCCCTCGATCAGCTGTCCCGAGACGACGACGCCGCCACCCACCCCGGTGCCGAGGATGATGCCGAAGACCACGCGGTGGCCACGCCCTGCGCCTGCGCGGGCCTCGGCCATGGCAAAACAGTCGGCATCATTGGTGACGATCACCCCTCGGCCGAGCGCATGTGACAGATCGGCCGCCAGAAAGCGCCCGTCGATGCAGGGGATGTTGGCGCATTTGATCCGGCCGTCTGCCGGATCGATCACGCCGGTGATGGCGATGGACAGGGGTCCGTCCTGCGCAACGGGGCCGGCCAGATCCTTCATTTCGGCGCAGAAGGCGGCGAAGTCCTGCAGGGGGGTGGGTCGCGTGCCCAGGGGTATCAGCGTGCCCGAAGTGGTGATGCGGGCAGCCTTGATGGCCGAACCGCCGATATCGAAACAAATGGTCATGACGTGGCCCCTGACGGACGAGGAAACCCCAACGGATGACGCAGGCGCGCACCATTGCTGCACAAGCGGGAGAGGTGCGTTCGGCCATGTCTGGCAGGCTCTTGCGCAGGCAGGAAACCCGTTTGTCGCAAATGGCAAAGTCGCAAATGGCAAAGACGAGAAGACCTGCCACGATCCTGGCCCTTGAATCGACACAGATCGTGCCAGGCGATCACGCCTGTTCCAGCGGCTGCCGGACGGTGACGGATATCATGGCACAGTGGCGTCCCTACGCGGTGTTTTACATCTGCGATGCAATGGCGATGGGCGTGCTTGATGCGTGGCACGGATTTTATCGGCAACCGTTCCTCCGATTTCGGTTTTTTTGGCAAGAAAGCATATCCATGATCAAGTTCGATACCTATCCCCTATCGAGCACAAGCTACGAAAAAACCGGATATGCCGTCCAGACGATGATCCGTAACCCCGTGCGGTTGCAGGGGATCGAGAAGACCGCCCCATCGACTGGAACCTCTGCAAGGAGCGTCATCTCGTCGTGTGCGTCCTGAACATACTCAAACGCTTCCGCTGTCTGTTTTCACCTGCGCATCGCGGCCCCGGAACCCCAGCTCCACCATGCGCCGGGCCTGTGCCGGCGGCAGCGGGCGGCTTGGTCCGGTGATCTGCAACCGCCCGAACAGGGCGCGATATTCCTCGTCCAGAACCAGGTGGTCGAACCGCGCGCGTCGCCATGAGACGGCCGCATGGTGAAGCTGTGCCAGAACCTTGTCTTCCATCAGTTCGGCCCGGATCGCGTCGGTGGCGGCATCATAGCGGCGGATCGTGGTATCCCTGATCTCGCAAAAGTTGCGCTCGACCCAATAGGCCATGTCGAAGGGGCCGGTTTTCCGGTTCGAACGCCCCCGGTCGCATTTGACGACAAAACTCTCCATCGCTCCAAGCGCGTAGTGATTGAGCTGCACCAGCCTGTAGGGATCCTGTCCAAGCGGCGTGAAAAGTTTTTGACGCTTGTAGTGCGGCGGCAGGGGATGTCCCGAGCCATCAACCCAGATCGCATTCCCGATCCGGTCGTGATCGGGCGCGCGAGGCCGGTGAACGCCGAGCTTGCGATAGATCCCGTCATTGGCAAACAGCGTCTTGAACATCGCCGCCCGCCAGGGCCAGACCATTCCGGTGGGAGCCGCGCGGGTGAATTGCCGGGTAACGGGCCTGTCTTCGAAGGTGATCACCCCGTCATTGCCGAAAAGCCGCCAGGTCATCGCGATGGCGGTTGCGCCCGGCACCGCGCGCAACAAGGCATTCAGCGTACCGTCACCTGCATGGATCGTCACGAATTCGTCCACATCGATGAAGGCGATCCAATCCGCAGCCGCCCTCAGCGGATGCTGGTCTGCGGCCCTGAGTGCGGCCCATTGCGGCCCCTGCGCCCAGGGACCCGGATTGGGCACATGGGTCAGCCATCCGTGCGTCGCCATCCGGTCCAGCATGGCGTCGGTCCCATCCGTGCAATCGTTGGACAAGACAAGAAAGTCCGTAAATCCCACGGCACGGTGATGCGCCAGCCATTCCAGCAGGAACGGGCCTTCGTTCTTGACCGAGGTGATGGCGAGCGCGCGCATCGGATCACACTGCCCGGCCTGGCCCGGCTTGGCAAGCGGGCATGGAACCCGCGCCCCCGATCTAATGCCTGGCTTTCTCGGGCGCCTTGACGGTAAAGAAGAAATCGGGAGGCAGTTCGCGCAGGTGCAGATCCTCGGGGATCACATGCGGGCCGCTATCGAAGACTGCCGACCCGAAATGGCGCAACAGGCGTGAGAGGCGTTCGTAGCGTGCCGAAGTCAGGGTGGCATGGAACGCGGCCTGGTCGGGGCGCGCCAGAAGTTCGGTGATCCTGGCACGGTGGCAGGCAGCGCAATGGGCATGGGCGGCGGCGATCTCCGGATCGGCCATCAGCCGGTCGAACTCGGCTCGGGCTGCGGAGATCATGCGCTGGACCGAGCGATCTTCAACCGCATTGTGGTTCATCCGGAACCAGTAATTCAGTCCCTGATCGCGATCGACATGATTCACCCGACCGCGATCACGCTTCACGAGGAAGCTCTCGGCCGAGCGCACCGCGTAATGGTTGAGCTGCACCCAGTCATAGCCGAACGTG
The DNA here is from genome assembly GCA_965277135.1 of Thioclava sp. Classification (GTDB taxonomy): domain Bacteria; phylum Pseudomonadota; class Alphaproteobacteria; order Rhodobacterales; family Rhodobacteraceae; genus Thioclava. The sequence continues at coordinate 23,096 of CBDIBW010000009.1, forward strand.
TCGATGGTCGAACGCCAGCCATTGCGGAACATCTCGCGCGGCATCGGCTTTCCCGAACCGTTGAGCCATTTCACCTTGTCCCAGAGATCGGGTGCCAGCCCCTTGGGGCGATGAACCCCCAGTTTCTTGTAAAGTTCGATATTGCGAAACAGGGTCTTGAACCCCCAGGCTTGGTGCGGCTTGCGCGTCAGTTCGGGGGCGCAGCGGGTGAATTGCTCGATCAGGAAGCGGTCTTTGTAGTCGTGCACATCCGAATTGCCGAAGAGGCGCCAGGTCAGCGAGATCATGTTCGCCTCGCCCATCGCCTCGTAAAGCGCCCCGAGCGTGCCATCGCCGATCTTGATGTTGATGAACTCGTCCACATCCATGCAGATCGCCCAGCCGGCCCCGGTCAGGACCGGCTCTTTTTCCGCCGCCGCCAGTGCCGCATGCTGGGGCTTCATGCCGGTCATGGTGCGAAACGGGTTCTCGCGATGCTGCACGATCCCCTTGCGTTGCAGCATCTCCAGCATCGTGTCGGTGCCATCGGTGCAATCGTTGGTGTAGATGAGGAAATCCTCGACCCCGATCGCACGGTGATAGGCCAGCCATTCGAGGATGAACGGCCCTTCGTTCTTCATCGTGGTGACGATGCAGGTGGTCCCGGCCTTCGCCGCCTGCTTCGGAGCGGGCCTGACCCTGGAGACGGGCGGGCGGATCGGCGTGTGTCCCCAGACATCCTGCGCCAGTGCGAGCAGCGTCTTGTCTTCGACCAGCGAGGTCTTGGGGGCCAGTTCCGCCGCCGGATAGCCGGGGACACGGATCCCCATCGCACGCCAGAAACCGAATGTCCGGGTCGGATCGGGCCGGGCATGGCTTACCCTCAAGAGGCGCCAGGTCTTGTCCAGCCCCGCTTTTTGCGGAGCGCAGCCCCAGCGGGTGATCCCGCGTCTGGCGTCGAACTGGCGGCAGATATGATCGGCAAAGCGCTCGGGCGCGCCCTTGCGCACGCGCCAGGGATAGACGCGTTGCCCGACCAGCAGGATCACGCCGCTTTCGGCTTTGGACAGAGCCTCGAACGCGCCGGAATGATTGTCGGGATGATTGTCGGGATAATCGGTGGGCACCGGTTGCAGCAGGTCCGTCACATCGAGGATCAGCACGCCCGCAGCCTGTGCGAAAAAGCGCCATTTGGCGATTTCGAAGACCAGTGCCTGGCCCAGCGGGCTGCGCCACGGATCGGGGGGGGGTGGCTCCATCCGGTCCTTGCCGGGCGCATCGGGGGCCAGGTAGACATGGCTCTCGGGACCAAGGCCGATCTTGCCCAGCGGGGTTGTCGCGTCGAGCACCGCCAACGGCAGATCCAGTTCGCGCAGGGCAAGACCGCGCTCCAGTTCGGCGGCGAAGTCGTCATGGCTGCCCCGGGGGCTGTCGGGCGGACAGCGGTTCAGGATCACCGCCCCAGTTGCGCCGTGATGATCGTGGTGCCAGCTCAGCCAGTCGAGCACCGTCTGCACGCTTTCCTCAACGCGCTGGCCATAAAGGCAGTTGCGTCCGGCGAACAGCGTCTGATCGGCCTCATCGGGGCAGATTTCGTGCAGAACCGGCGCCCCGTCGGGGCCGCGCAAAGCCACGCGAACGGGGCCGTGCCCGTCGCAGGCCAGCATCACCATGATGCCACCGGCAACTTCACGGATTTCGAGGACCGGGTTCGCCCCGGGGTGTTGCGCGCGCACGAACCGGTCAGGACTCGCAGGGGCGGCGAAGAAGATACAGGCGCGGTGTGCGCCCTGCTGTGTCCATCTCACCGCGTCGAGAAGGGCAGGAGCTCCGGGTCTTGCCTGCATCCGTCGCCGCTTCACGCGCGTCCCGCTCATCACAATGCCTTTCGTTGGGCCTTTCGTTGGGCCTTTCGTTGTCTTGCCGATCGTCTTATCACAGCGCCGGTATCCCGCAAGTCGCGGATACGGCATCTGGTACGAAATCTGTTGGCACATCAGATCGGTTTCACTACGATCCGGACAAAGCGGGCCGAAGGAATCGGGCCGGAATTTGGTTCGAAGGAAAGGCAGATATGGCACATGAATATCAGATCGGGGCACTTTGGATCGGAGGCTCCCTGAGTTTCATGGAGCAGCTCTGTCTGAAGTCGTTTCTCGATGCAGGACACCATGTGAAGCTCTATTGTTACGACTTCGTGAACAACGCGCCTGAAGGCACGGAACTGGCCGATGCGAACGATATTCTGTCGCAGAACAACTACTTGCGTCACGGCCGCACCAACAGCCCCGCACTGCATTCCGATCTGTTCCGCTATCACATGCTGGCCAGGAACGACCGGATGATCTGGTCCGATACGGATGCTTATTGTGTCAAACCGTTCAAAAGCGCGACGGGCCATTATTTCGGTTGGGAAAGCGACAAGCATATCAATGGCGGCGTGCTTGGCCTGCCGCCCGACAGCGACGCGCTGGGCGAGATGATCGAATTCACCGCAGACGAATACGCGATTCCCGACTATTATGGTGAGGACTATCGGCGCGAACTGGAAGAGAAGAAGGCCGCCGGAGAGCCGGTCCATGCCGGGGATCAGCCCTGGGGGGTCTGGGGGCCACACGCGGTGACCCATTTCCTGCACAGGACCGGCGAGGACAGATACGCTTTCGCGCGCCATGTGCTCTATCCTTTCCTCTACAAGGAACGCAGGTTGCTGTTGCGGCCCGGTTATGATTGCAGTGGCCATATCCTGCCCGATACGACCTCGATCCATTTCTATGGTCGCCGCATACGCGCCCGGATCGTCGAGAAATTCGATGGCACACCGCGTCCGAACAGTCTTGTCGGGCAGCTTCTGAAAAAACACGGAATCAATCCGGACGATGCGCCGATCCGTAAACATGCGTTGCCCACCTCCGCGCAGGAAAGCGTCGAGGAGTGAGACTGCCCGTCTAGGGTGATGGCGTCCGGCCCTCGGTCTGGCCTTCGGTCTGGCCATCAACAACGCGCGATGCGCGCGGCTGAACCGGGTCGCGGACGGGTTGATGGTTTCGGCGGGCATTTTGATGCCCGTCAGCCGATACACCAAATACACCAAATCTTGTGTCGCAGGCGTGACATTCCCCTCCCGGGGTTCTATAGGTCGCGCACTTGGAACAGGATGGGCAGGCATGAGCGACCACACCCCGAAAAAGAATGATTACGGCGCTGATTCGATCAGAGTTCTCAAGGGACTGGAAGCTGTCAGAAAACGTCCCGGCATGTATATCGGCGATACCGATGACGGCTCGGGGCTGCACCATATGGTCTATGAGGTCGTCGATAACGGGATCGACGAGGCGCTGGCCGGTCATGCCGATCACGTTCACGTGAAAATTCACGCCGACAGTTCGGTCTCGGTGCGCGATAACGGTCGCGGGATTCCGGTCGATGTGCACCCTGAAGAGGGTGTGTCGGCGGCCGAGGTGATCATGACCCAGCTCCACGCAGGCGGGAAGTTCAACAATACCGATGAAGACGGCAACGCCTACAAGGTGTCCGGTGGTCTGCACGGTGTGGGCGTTTCGGTGGTGAACGCGCTGTCAGACTGGCTGGAACTGACCGTCTGGCGCGACGACAGGATCTACAAGGCGCGTTTCGAGCATGGCGAATGCGTCGAACACATTCATGTCGTGGGCGACGCGCCCGGCGACAAGGGCACCGAGGTGCGGTTTCTTGCCTCGAACAGGGCAACTGATCCGGAAGGCACCTTCTCGAACCTCGACTACAGTTTTGCCACGCTGGAAAAGCGCCTGCGCGAGTTGGCCTTCCTCAATTCCGGTGTCCGGATCATCCTCGAAGACACCCGCCCGGCCGAACCCCTCAGGGCCGAGCTGCACTATCAAGGCGGTGTTCGGGAATTTGTGAGATTCCTGGACCGTTCGAAATCACCGGTCATGCCCGAGCCGATCCACATGGTCGGGGAGGTGCGCGGTATCGGTGTCGAGGTCGCGATGTGGTGGAATGACAGCTACCATGAGACGGTCCTGCCCTTTACCAACAACATCCCGCAGCGCGATGGCGGCACCCATATGGCGGGTCTGCGCGCGGCCCTGACCCGGACCATCACCAGATATGCGCACGAAAGCGGGATCGCCAGACGCGAGAAGGTCGATTTCACCGGTGATGACGCGCGCGAGGGATTGACCTGCGTGCTCTCGGTCAAGGTGCCCGATCCGAAATTCTCCAGCCAGACCAAGGACAAGCTGGTTTCGTCCGAGGTCCGCCCGGCTGTCGAGAACCTGGTGAACGAAAAGCTCTCCGAATGGTTCGAAGAGCACCCGAACGAGGCCAGGCAGATCGTCGGCAAGATCATCGAGGCGGCCCTTGCCCGCGAAGCGGCGCGCAAGGCGCGCGAGTTGACCCGGCGCAAGACGGCAATGGATGTGGCCTCGCTTCCCGGCAAGCTGGCGGATTGCCAGGAAAAGGATCCGGCGCTCTGCGAAGTCTTCCTTGTCGAGGGGGACTCGGCAGGCGGCTCGGCCAAGCAGGGCCGCGAACGCAAGAATCAGGCAGTGCTGCCGCTGCGTGGCAAGATCCTGAATGTGGAGCGCGCGCGGTTTGACAGGATGCTGTCCTCGGACCAGATCGGGACGCTGATCACCGCGCTCGGGACCGGGATCGGCCGCGACGAGTTCAATATCTCCAGGCTGCGCTACCACAAGATCGTCATCATGACCGACGCCGATGTGGACGGTGCCCACATTCGCACATTGCTGCTGACCTTCTTTTTCCGGCAGATGCCCGAGATCATCGAGCATGGCTATCTCTACATCGCGCAACCGCCCCTCTACAAGGTGACGCGCGGCAAATCCGAGGTCTATCTGAAGGACCAGATCGCGCTGGAGGATCACCTGATCGATCAGGGCATCGACGGGGCCGTCCTGCGTCTTGGGGATGGGGTCGAGATCTCCGGCCAGGATCTCAGGCGTGTGGTCGAGGAAGCCCGCCTGATCAAACGGATCCTCGCCACCTTCCCCACGCACTACCCGCGCCACATTCTGGAACAATCGGCGATCGCCGGGGCGATGCTGCCGGGCAAGGTCGATGCCGATGCGCAGGGCGTGGCGAATGCCGTTGCGGGGCGGCTCGATCTGGTTGCCCTGGAATATGAGCGCGGCTGGCAAGGTCGTCCGACGCAGGATCACGGTATCCGCCTGACCCGTGTCCTGCGCGGTGTCGAAGAGGTGCGCACGCTTGATGGGCCGGTGCTACGCTCGGGCGAGGCGCGCCGTCTGGGCAGCCAGACCGATCAATTGCGCGAAGTCTACGAGGCAAGCTGCAAACTGATCCGCCGCGATCGGGACATGCCGATCCATGGGCCGCTCGAACTGCTCGACGCGATTCTCGATGAGGGCGAGAAAGGCCTGTCGCTGCAACGCTACAAGGGCTTGGGCGAAATGAACCCCGATCAGCTTTGGGAAACCACGCTCGATCCGTCGGCACGGACCTTGCTGCGGGTGCGAATCGAGGATGTGACCGAGGCCGAGGATATCTTCTCAAGGTTGATGGGTGACGTGGTGGAGCCGCGCCGCGAGTTCATCCAGCAGAACGCCCTGGCCGTCGAGAACCTCGATTTCTAGGGCGTAGACTTATAAGTCTGTGGTGTGATCCAAGATTTGCAACACAGGAGGATTTGATGTCGTCGAATTTTTGGCTTACGGAAGAGCAGTTCAACAAGATCAAGCCCTTGTTGCCCAACAAACCGCGCGGAGTGGCGCGTGTGGATGATCGGCGGGTGTTGTCGGGGATCCTCTTTTGTTTGCAGCGCGGCTATCGCTGGTCGGACATGCTTGCCGAATATAGCCTCTCCACATAATTCTGATTCAAAGATTTGTTCAGTTCGTTTTCCGGTCTTTCGTCTGATGGCCCTGGCTTGTGCCCATCGCGCAGCACGCGGCCGGTTAGCCCTTGAGCCGGCGCAACGCCTTGCGCATCCGCTTGAACTGGCGGGCATGGGCGTAGCGCCCAACCTGACCGGCCAGCCGAGGCCCAAGACGGTTGTAGTTCTGGCGCAGGACGATCCCGGCTTCGCGAGCCAGCCCGACCAGCTTGCGCCGCGCCGCCTCATACAGCCGGGCATCCGTCGGGTGGGCGATGTTCTTTTCCATCACCGTGGTATCGACCGTGACCTGCTTGAGATCGCTGCGCTTCACCACCCCGGCGCGTTTCCCGGCCTCGATCGTCTGGGTCAGCATCCATTCAACACCCTCCTCGCCGATCCGCTTGCGCCACCGGGTCAGGGATGAGGGATCAAGCGGCAGACGGTGCTGAAAGAACGTCTCGCCGCAGAAGTGCTGCCAATACGGGTTCTCGGCCCATCGTGCCACGACCGCCTCGTCCGAAAGTGCATAGGCATGTTGCAGGTAAAGGAGTCCGGCAACCAGGCGCGTCAACGTCGCCGGGCGACCGGTGTGGGACGGAAAGAACCCGGCCCATTCCCGCTCAAAGACCTCCCAGTCGATCAGGGGGGCAAGTTTCACCAGCTCGTGGCGCATGTCGATCATCTCGACCAGGCGGGCGCGCAGGAGATCGTCTTGTTCCGGGAGCGGCTTTCTCGGCTTCATATCACGGCTCGAAATTGCAGGGTTCCTGCCGGGATAATACAAAACCTTGCAGGCAGCACCCAGCAATATCACATCATTCTCAAGCAAAATCAGCCGGATAAAAGTTGTTCAGGGCGAACTAATTCTGATTCAAAGATTTGTTCAGTTCGTTTTCCGGTCTTTCGTCTGATGGCCCTGGCTTGTGCCCATTTATGATTGATCCGGTTCGGATCCAGAGCGTATGGGGGCAGGTATTCGAGCTTGTGTCCTGCCTTCTCAACAGCCGCTTTTGTGTCGGCCCGTTTGTGGAAAGCGGTGGTGTCGATGACGATGACCGCTGCGTCGGGGTGCCTGGAGATCAGATCGTGCGTGGTCCAGGCGTGGAACACATCGCTGTCGATGTTGGCTGAAAACAGCGTCACCGTCAGCAGCGCCGATCCGGTCCCCGATCCGATCAATGCGCCGATGACATTGGTGCGCCCTCTGGCAGTCCAGTCCTGTTTGCCCGAGGCAGCGTTTGCCGCGCAGGCTGTCGCCATGCGTCCGCACCATGTCGGGGGCATGTCGTGCGCAAAGCCACTTTCGTCAATATGAACAATGGTCTTGCCCGCCTTGCGATGCGCCTTGATCCTATTCTGGAAGGCATGCCGATCGCCGTCGTCCGCCGTCGTCCACCTTCGCCCGCCTTTGGATGCCGGAGGGCTTTTATGGAATGGCCCGCCCTCCTCGACGCCTCGGTTAGGATGCCGGGAATTCGAACGGAAACAAGGAACGGATGTGCATCCGGTCGATGTGATGATGCGCCGGGCCGATGGTTCTCAGGTCTATCCCAAGGCGATCTCGTGGTTCGATGTGGCGACGGGCGCGCTTCACATGACCTTTGCGCTGATGGAGCAGGCCGAGGGCAAGAGCGCCAGTGGTCTGACGATGCCCCCGCGTCCCCTGTGCAAGAGCGCCAGGACCTCCTGGTCCGCCACGCTGGCCACGCGCGAGCGCTTCAACACGGTCGAGGCATTCTGGCATGACCGCAAGGCCGGGGCGCGCAAGACAGTGACGGCGGGCGAAGGCGCACCCGTCAAGCGCCTGCGCCATTGCTGCAAGGATGAGGCCGATGCCAAGCGCGCAGCCAAGGCCAAGCTTGACGAATGCCAGCGCGGCAACGACACCTTTTCCGTCACCTTCTGCGTTACCCTGCCCGGCGACCCCCCTCATCGCCGCCGGTGGCCAGATCATCGCCATCGGATCCCGCCCGGGGCTCGACGGCCTGTGGTCCGTCAAAACCACCACCCACTCCATCACCGGCCGCGGATACACCACCAAAATCAGCTGCGAAAAGGCCAAGGAAAAGGAGCCATCAGACACCAAACCCAATGCAAAATAATTTGTTCCGGTCCAGCGCCGCGTTCGATGATCGCCGCGTTCACAGGCGCGTGTCACAGGCACCATCCGCCGTGACGGTGGCGATCTCTTCGCCGTCACTCCGGCAGCAGAGGGCTGTCCCCCTGGCGGCTCGAAGCGGGCCTGCCGCCGGTAGAGCGTCGAACGGGCCAGTCCGACCGGCTCTCTCCAACAGGCTGGCGCCCAAACCCGCGCATGAGAGCTTGCTCAATCGTCGTCTCGGTTCCGTCTCCTATCCTGCGCATCTGCACCATGCCCCGCTCGGCTCCGCCGGAGGATTTGCCTTGCAACAAGGGGTTGACAGCGATCATGAGAACAGGCGGGGGGGGGTAGGGCTGGCAGGCCGAGCTTGGCGTCCTTTTGGTCAGATGACGCCGATGGCTTCGGATGCTATCGCCAGAAGACGGGCATCTGAATGGGCGGGTCCGCAAATCTGCAGACCAACGGGCAATTCGCCTGCATCTCTGGTTACGGGCAAGCTTATGGCACACAGATCAAGGCAGTTGGCGACCCTTGTATAACGCGACATCGGAATACTGCTTTCGTCCACATCAGAAAGCGGCAGGGCGCATGTGGGTGTGCCGGGCAAGACCAGAGCATCGTGACAGGTCCAGACTTCGTCAAAGCGCGAGCGCACCTCGGCAAGTCGGTTCAAGCGGTCTTCGTATTGTGTGGGACTAATACGCTTTCCAACAAGAACCCTCGTTCTCACATAGGGGTCGAGCGGTGTTGCGGGATCATCGACCAGATGCGCCAGATGCCGGTAGGCCTCGAACGCAACGATGTCGCCGTTGAGTTTCTGGAATTCAACGAAAGACAGTGGAAGCTCAATCTCCTCGATCCGGGCCCCTTGGGCACGCAGGGACGACAGGGCGACCGCATAGGCACCTGCGACGGTGCCCGACATCGGAGCCAGTTCCGCATCGGACGCAACCGCAATCCGAAGGCCCGCAATGGAGACCGGAGGATGCGACAGGCTGATCCCTGCCATCGCCTCGGTAAGCAGGCGCGCTTCGGAAACCGTGCGGGTGATCGGCCCAAGCGTGTCGAAGGTCGGTCCAAGTGGAGCGACGCCCTCGGTTGGGATCAGGCCCATAGGTTGGCTTGAACCCGACCACGCCACAAAGGCTGGCCGGAATGCGTATGGACCCGCCGGTGTCGCTTCCTATGGCCACCGGCGCAAGACCTGCCGCCACCGCCACGGCGGACCCGCTGCTCGAACCCCCGGCGATGTGGTGCACCGTCGGGGCGGCAGGATTCCAGGGTGTGCCTTTTGCATGGTTCGTTCCCCAGCTTCCGATGGCGAATTCAACCATATGCGTTGTGCCCAGCAAAATCGCCCCGGCCTCTTCAAGGCGGCGCAAGGCAGGGGCAGTTACGCTCGCGGCGGCCGAGGTATAGGCGAGCGATCCAAAAGCTGTTGGCAGGCCCTCGATATCGGCCAGTTCCTTGACCAGAAATGGCATGCCATGCAGCGCGCCGCACGGCTGCCCCAGCATGGCCATGTTGTCCAACGCCGCCGCCCTTTCCCTTGCCCCGGTCGGACAGCAAGACGGAGACCGCGTGCAACCGGTCGTTCCGGGATGCGATCTGGCCAAGGCAGGCCCGGACCCTGGCGCTTGCGGGGGTGTCATCCTTGTCAGGGTCTTTCAAGCTGGTATCCGGTTCCATGCCATATCCTGCCGACT
>CBDIBW010000010.1:0-46470 GCA_965277135.1 Thioclava sp.
ACTTTCACCCACGTCGGTTTTCAAGACCGGTGCATTAAACCACTCTGCCACTCCTCCGATCCGCTTCGACTAGACTGCTTCACACGATTCTGAAAGTCTCCCGGGCCGATTTTTGCCCGTCTTGTTTTACGCCGCTTTTCATGATCTGGGCAAATTGCTAGACTTGCGCGCGAGTGCATTGCAGGTGCTTGGGCGATGCGGGTTGCTTTGGGACTGCACTGGCAGATCAAGGTGGAGCCGGGCGTGGCCAGACCGACACGCGCAAGCGGGACAAAGCACGTGACAGCAAGAGGCAAGACATACAGCAAGAGGCAAGACATGACGTGGCAGCAAAACGAGACATTGAAGCCTCTTCACCGACGCCTGTCCCGTCTCGAAAACAGGAACCATACACCCGACATGACCTTCCTTCGCCTGATTGCCGCCATCCTGGTTTCGGCCGCACTGGCACTGCCGGCCTGGGCCTTTGACACCAAGGCCCGCGCTGCCTGGATCTACGACCTGACGACGCAGACCGTGCTGATGGCCAAGAATGCCGATATTCCGATCCCGCCCGCTTCAATGTCGAAACTGATGACGCTTGATCTGCTGTTCGAAGCCCTTGAGGATGGCCGGGTCACGATGGATACCACCTTCCCGGTTTCGGCCCATGCGCAGGCGACAGGTGGCTCGACGATGTTTCTCAACACGACCGACCGGCCCAGCGTGCGGGATCTGATCCAGGGCATCATCATCAACTCGGGCAATGATGCCTGTGTGGTCGTGGCCGAAGGGCTGGCCGGATCCGAACCCGCCTTTGCCGGGCTGATGACGCAACGCGCGCATGAGCTGGGCATGAAGAACTCGATGTTTGCCAATTCGAGCGGCTGGCCCGACCCCGGGCAGCGGATGTCGGTGCATGATCTGGGCGTTGTCGCAGCCCGCATCATCACCCATTTCCCGCAATATTATCATTTCTTCTCGGAGACCCGTTTCAACTACAAGGATCGCGCCCCGGCCAATGCCGGCAACCGCAATCCCCTGCTGGAAATCAAGGGCGCCGACTGGACAGCCGACGGGATGAAGACCGGTCACACGCAAGAGGCAGGCTATGGCCTTGTCGGCTCGGCAGTGATGGGGGATCGGCGCATCCTCTTCGTGCTGGCCGGGATACCATCCGAACAGGCCCGCCGTCAGGAAGGCGAAGCCGTCGCGAACTGGGCCTTCCGCCAATTCGTCATGAAGCACATCGCCAGGGCGGGCACCCGTCTGGTCGACGCACCGGTCTGGCTGGGAAACACGACCCATGTCGGCCTTGCCCCGTCGAAAGATCTGGACCTGCTGGTTCCGGCCACCTCCAGGGGCAAGGTGACGGCCGAGGCCGTGTTCGACGGCCCTGTCGCCGCTCCGGTCAGGGCAGGCCAGACGATCGGCCGGCTGGTGATCACGATACCCGGCCTTGACACCGCGCGCGAGGTGCCGCTGGTTGCGACCCAAGCCGTCGGGCGTGGCGGGTTCGTGGTTCGCGTCAGGGCGGCTCTGTTGCGCCTGTGCGGCAGGGTCTTTGATGCGGCGATGCGGAAGGTCGGTACCTGACGCATGTTCATCTCCTTCGAGGGCATCGACGGATCGGGCAAATCCACGCAAGCTCATCTTCTGGCCGAGGCGCTGCGCGGTGCGGGGCATCGGGTCGTGCTGACCCGTGAACCCGGCGGCAGCCCCGGTGCCGAGGAGATCCGCCGCCTGGTCCTGGAAGGCGACCCCGACCGCTGGTCGGCCGCCACCGAGATCCTGCTGTTCACCGCAGCGCGGCGCGACCACCTCGAACGTGTGATCGATCCTGCGCTGGTGGCCGACAAGGTGGTGATCTGTGACCGCTTTGCCGACAGCACACGGATGTATCAGGGCCTGTCGCGCGGCGATCTGCGCGCGCTCGTCGATCAGTTGCATGCGCTGATGATCGGGCGCGAACCGGACCTGACGATCCTGATCGATATCGACCCCGTAACCGGCCTGTCGCGCGCCAGGGGGCGCCAGGGACCCGAGGAGAGATTCGAGGATTTCGGCCTGAGCCTGCAACAACGGATGCGTGCGGGTTTTCTGGAACTGGCCGGGGAATGTGCGGCCCGGTTCCGGGTCATCGACGGCGCGCGCACGCCCGAGCGGATCGCGCAGGATGTGCTGGAAATCGTGATGGCCGCGCTGGACGCCAAAGGACCGGCTGGAAACCGGCCGGGCAACAATCCGGTGTGGCGACCATGAGCGTGGACGCGCTTCCCGATCCGACAGGGATCCCCGGTGCCCGGCATCCGCGCGACACGGCGCGGCTGATCGGACAGGCGCGCGCGGAAGCCGATTTCCTGAAGGCGTTCAATCTGGGGCGGCTGCATCATGGCTGGCTGCTGACCGGACCGTGTGGTGTCGGCAAGGCAACGCTGGCTTGGCGGATCACCCGTTTTCTGCTGACGCGTCCCGAGGCGGGGGGGCCAGGGCTGTTTGGTGCGTCCACCGATCCGGTCAGCCTTGATCCCGATCCCGACCACCCCGCCCTGCCCCGCATCAAGGCCGGATCGGAGCCGGGGATCTTCGTGCTCCGGCGCGGAGCGAACGCGACCGGCACCGGTCTGTCGCAGGACATCCGCGTTGATGAGGTGCGCAAGCTCAAGAGTTTCCTGCACCTTTCCGCGGTCGAAGGCGGACGGCGCACCGTCATCGTGGACGCGGCCGACGAGATGAATGTGCAGGCGGCCAATGCGCTGTTGAAACTGCTTGAGGAACCGCCTGCGCGGGTCACCTTCCTGCTGATCTCGCATCAGCCTGCACGGCTCTTGCCGACGATCCGGTCGCGGTGTCGCGAATTGCGGCTGGGACCGCTCGACCCCGAACAGATGGCAGCGGCGCTGGCTGCCACCGAGGCGGATGGCCCCCCGCCCGAGGTCGATCACCACGCTCTGGCGGCCCTGTCGGGGGGGTCGGTTGGTGCGGCGATCCGGTTGCTCAACCTCGACGGGCTGATGATCTATGCGAAACTGGTCGCGCTCTTTGACACCTTGCCCCGGATGGACCGGCTGGCCGCGCTGGCGATTGCCGAAAGCTGCCCCGGCAAGGCGAACGAGGCGCGCTGCGACCTGGTTCTGGGGCTGCTGGATCTGTTCCTGGCGCGGCTGGCGCGGGCCGGTGTGGCCGGACCGCCCGCCCCCGAAGGCGCACCGCGCGAGGCCGGGTTGCTGGCCCGGCTGTGTCCCGACGCCGCGGCTGCGATGAAATGGGCCGACCTGCACCAGAAACTCGGCGCGCGGGCGCGTCATGCGCGGGCGGTCAACCTTGACCCTGCGGCGCTGGTGATGGATATGGTTCTGGAGATCAATGCCGCAGCGTCCTGAGCCTTGCGAAAGGAGCTTCCACCCGTGTCCCTGCCTCCCGAGATAACCGACAGCCATTGCCATCTGGATGTTCCCGATTTTGCCGATGATCTGGATCAGGTCATTGCGCGGGCCAATGCAGCGGGCGTGACCCGGATGGTCACGATCTGCACCCGGCTGAAATCCGAGCCCTGCGTGCGTGCGCTGGCAGCGGCGCATCCGGGCGTGTTCCATGCGGCAGGCACGCATCCGATGCGCGTCGCCGAAGAACCGATGGCGCGGGTGGAGGAACTGGTCGCGCTGGCCAGCCACCCGAAATTCGCGGGCATCGGCGAGACCGGCCTTGATTACCACTACACCGTCGAGAGCGCCGAAAAGCAGAAAACCTCGCTGCGTGTGCATATCGAGGCGGCGCAGGAAACCGGCCTGCCGCTGATCATCCATGCGCGTGATGCCGATGCGGACATGGAAGCGATCCTGTCCGAAGGCTATCGCGCCAAACCCTATTCCTGCGTGATGCATTGCTATTGCTCGGGGCCGCGTCTGGCGCAGGTCTGTCTGGAGATGGGGTTCTACCTGTCGATGTCGGGCATCGCGACCTTCAAGAACAGCCAGGAGGTGCGCGACATCCTTGCGCATGCTCCCCTGGAGCGGATTCTGCTGGAGACGGACAGCCCCTATCTCGCGCCGCCGCCCCATCGCGGCAAGCGCAACGAACCGGCCCATACCGCGCTGACCGCTAGGGTGGGCGCCGATATGTTCGGCCTTCCCCTGGCCGAATTCGCGGCCGCCACGCAGGCCAATTTCGACCGGGTGTTCACCAAGGTCGCGGCCCATGGCGAACGCGGACGAATCGCTGCATGAGCCGGTTGCGCTTTACCATCCTTGGCTGCGGCTCCTCGGGCGGCGTGCCGCGGATCGGCAATAACTGGGGCGATTGCGATCCGGCCAATCCGAAGAACCGGCGTCTGCGCTGTTCAATGCTGGTCGAACGGATCAGCGCGGGCGCCACCACGCGGGTGCTGATCGACACCACGCCCGACATGCGCGCGCAACTGCTGGGCGCGGGGGTCGGTGAACTCGACGCGGTGGTCTATACCCATTCGCATGCCGATCACCTGCATGGCCTCGATGATCTGCGCCAGATCGTGTTCAACATGGGGCGCCGCCTGCCGGTCTGGGCCGACAGTGACACGCAGGCCGCGTTGCTTGACCGGTTCGCCTATGCCTTCGTTCAACCCGCTGACAGCAATTACAAGCCGATCTGCAAGTTGAACGCGATCCACCGCGAGGTGGCGTTCGAAGTTTCCGGCGCGGGCGGGACGATCGGCGTTCAGCCCTTCCGGGTGGAGCACGGAAACATCGATGCGCTGGGGTTCCGGATCGGCGGGCTTGCCTATCTGCCAGATGTCTCGGCCATCCCCGAACCGGCCTGGACGCATCTGCAAGGGCTCGATTGCTGGGTGCTCGATGCGCTGCGCTACAAACCTCATCCGACTCATGCGCATCTGGATCTCGCCCTGGAATGGATAGCGCGGGCACAGCCGGCCAGAGCGGTGCTGACAAACATGCATATCGACCTGGATCACGACCGGCTTGCCGCCGAGACCCCCGATCATGTTCAGCCTGCCCATGACGGGATGGTGCTGGACCTCGCCGCGTCATGAGCGCTCTGTTCGACGTTATCCTGCCCGTCTTGTGATCGCTTTCGGCTATGCTGTCGCTTGGCGCAAGATGTTTTCGGAAAGCGCAATTGCTGGGCTGATGCGGTTTCACCTGGCACCGGGTGGAATACCAGCGCCAGGCCACGTTCCGGCATCGGAATGCGCTCGCCGGGTGTCGAGCTCAGGATGATGCGGATTTTCTGCGGCGGCTTGCGTGCAACAAGCGCCTCAAGCTGCGTCCAGGCCCCCGGATCCCCGAGCCGCCGGGCAAACCAGACGGGAAGGGCCAATGGGCGGGAGAATACGAGGACTGGATCGTCGCGACCGAGGACGAGCTATGCCCGAAAGTTTGTGACGGTGTGATCAGGCGGCGTCTTGAAGTTGCTTGATGCCGTCCTTGAAGGCAATCCCCTGGACGATCTCGGGCAGCCGATTGGCATCATCCAGCTTTCGCCATTTGCCTTGCGCCGACATCATCAGCCTGCACCCCATGGCGCGCCCGGTTTTGCGACTGAGGCAGCCCCTGGTTTTGCCAGTTCGGTGACGGACGGTGGCGAAGATACTCTCTATGGGGTTCGTAGTTCGGATGAACGTTGAGGCAGGTGTTGGTGATGACCAGATCTGCCGGTTCACGTGGCGACCACGGCAATGGGGCGGGGAGCCGGTTCGGCCCGGGATCCGATCTGTGCCATCATGTGCTTTCGGTTTCGGCAAGGCTGAAGGCGGCGGCGAGATTGCGTGCCATGGCAGAAAGGTCGAAATCAGCGTTTGCTTTGAGAAACTGCGTGACAACGCTTTCCGGAATGCCTTCATGGCCATTGAGAACTCCGCTGATGGCTCCGGCCATCGCAGCGATGGAGTCGCTGTCATTGCCGATGCTGGCGGCCAGCCTGACGATGTGCCAGGGATCACCCTTGGCATAGGCGAACAGGCCGATGGAACAGGGCACGGACTCCGCCGCCAGAACAGAATTGCCCACCTCTGCCTCAAGGCGCCTCAACAGGTGACAATCGTTCTCTGCCTCCTGTGCGATCACGAGTGCCATCTCCATCCGGGCGGCAAATCTTGGTCCGGCTTCAAGCCGCGCATGGGTCGCGGCAAGCCGTCGCCCCCGGATCGCCCCTTCGCGGCAGGCGTCGATCACATCCCCCGCCGATGCGGTGGTCGTCATGGCCAATGAAGCCCCGCAGGCAATCGCACAGGCGGCTTCGATAGCAACGCTGGCATCGTGCGATGGCAGGCAGGTCAGCAGCGTCATGTCGCAGGTGGCGGCAAGGTCGCCCGGAAAACACATTCCGATCGGCGCACACCGCATGGCCGCACCGTTGGTAACCCCGATATTCGTCATCTTGCGGCTGGAGGTGCCTATGATGCCGAATTTCGTCGGATCGCGTCCCTCCTTGAGGGCATGGATCAGGGCCTCGGTGCTGGGTCCCATGAAGCCCGCTTTCGGGGACGTGTCGCGCCAGTCCACGAGGCTGTCGATCCAGTCCCTGTTGGAGAAGGCAGGTCCGGTCTCGACAAGCTTTTTGGTCAGATAGTACATCTGGCTGGCGTCATCGGTGATCTCGGCAATCTTGCCGCCATTTGCGCCGGCGAACGTGTCCGCCGGTGGCGGGACGAAATGATCCAGCAGGTCCTCGCCGAACGCAGCCCGGATTTCTTCCATGGTATATTGTTCGGTCGGGGCACCCAACGCATCACCAATCCCGGCAACGAGAAGCCCGGAATAGATCTTTTTCACCGGATCATCAGCTTTGGGCATCCTGGGGGTCCTTTCCTGGGGCATTGAGGGAGGCAAGCCCCGCCTTCACACGGGCCTGGTTGCGCTGGTGGCGGCCCCATGCGAATGCCAGCAGCGCAAGGATCGTCACCAGCGGCGCGAGCGAGAACACGATGGCGGTCGGAACGTTCAGCAAGCCCAGCTGCGCTGCAAAGACGCTGGCCAGTCCGAAGAACGCCGCCGCGCCAGCGGTCCCCAGAACCGATCTGGCACCCAGGAAGATGGCCGCCAGGGCAAGAAAGCCACGCCCGGCCGTCATGTTTGCCTGAAACAGGGTCAGATACCCCATCGACAGGTAGATACCTCCAAATCCGGCCAGCAGTCCGCTGAGCAGGATTGCATGATATTGAATGCGCTTGACGGGGATGCCGACAGTTCGGCAGGCCTCGGGGTTTTCCCCGACGGCACGCAGTCGAAGACCCGGGCGGGTCTTGTGCAAAAAGACCCAGACAAGTCCGATCGCCAGAATGGCAACATACACCAGCACGTGATGGCCGTTTCCGTTCGCACCCGAAAAGAGGGCACCCAGAACCGGGATCTGCTGCAGCAACCCGAGGCGGATCGTCGGCAGCGCAAAGCTCGTCAATCCGGCAGAGGATCCCTTGTCGCCCAGGATCGAGAACAGCAGAAACACGGTCAGGCCGGCTGCAAGGATGTTGATGCCCACGCCCGCGATGATCAGGTTCGCGTCGAACTCCAGGTAGAAGACCGCCAGGACAAAGGCGAGAAAGAGTGCGGCGATCAGACCGGCTGACGCGCCAACCAGGGCAAACGTCAGCGGACCGGAATCTGGCCAGACGCTCGCGGCCCAGGCAGAACCCACGACGCCGAAGAAGGCAGCAATCAGCATCATCCCTTCGAGCGCGACATTGATCACGCCGGCCAGTTCCGAAATCAGCCCGCCCAGGGCAGCAAAGACCATAGGCGTGGCAGCCCGCAATATGGCAGCGAAGAAGGAGGCTGTCAGCAGGGTCTGGAAGAACTCGATGATCGTCATTTGGCAGGTCTCCCGAAACCGATCCATTGCCCAAGGCGTGGCAACAGGTTTTCCGAAACGATCAGCAGGATGATGACCGCCTGGACGACCAGAATCATTTCCCGGCTGACATCGGTCGTCCGTTCCATGACCTGCGCCCCCGCACGCAAATATCCGTAAAACAGCGCGGCCGGGATGATCAGGCGCGGATCGTTGCGTGCAAGCAGGGCCACCACGATGCCTTCGAACCCCAGCCCGGTGGGAAAATCGCTTGGCAGTCGTTTGAGGATCGCATTTGCGATGTGGAATCCGGCCATGCCTGCCACCGCACCGCCAAGAGCCATTGAAAGCGCCACCGTGCGCGCGACCGGCATACCCATCTGACGTCCGAAAGCGGGATTCTGCCCGACCACGCGAATCTCGTATCCCTTGTTGGTGCGGGACACAAAAAGGTAGGCCAGCAGGCAGACCAGGGGCGCAACAAGGATCATCCAGGAGACATTCGTGCGGTTCAGAAGCGGGGCAAGAATCGCGCCATCCTGAAAGAATCGTGTCACGATGAAGCCAGCCTGGCGATCCAGCATGATGTTTGTTACGGTGTAGGCGAAGATCTGGACCGCGATGACATTCAGCATCAGCGTCGTGACAATCTCGTTTGCGCCAGCCTTTGCCTTCATTATGCCAGGCAGCCACCCCCATGCAAATCCAGCCAGCACCGCGGCCATGAAGGCCAGCGGGGTAAGGATGACGCCGGGCAACGGCAGGTAGATGCTGATCGCGGCCGAGGCCAGGGCACCAAGAAACAGCTGCCCGTCGGCCCCGAGGGAAAACTGGCGTGCCCGGAAGGGAATCGCTACGGCCAGACCAACCAGCGCGAGGGTGATGCTGTCCTCCAGAAAGGTGCCGAAACGAGGCATCCCGCGCCAGCGCACCGTCCCGTCGTCAAGCATGGTGGCCGACGGGAGCGGTCCGGTGAGAATCGCCTTGAAGACCCTGGTTGGTTGTTCGCTGATGAACAGGACGACCACCATGCCGAAAAGCAGGCCGATGGCGATGACCAGGATGGTCTTGAGGAATTCGTACAGCACGGGCCTCTCTTTGGAAACGGCACTAGGCATTCGCGCACTCCTCGAACTGGCCGACACAGGCCGTTGCACCGGTCTTTCGTTGTGCGCCGAGCATGTAGAGACCGAGCTCATTCTCGTCCGCCTCGTCGGCACGGAAATGCGCCACGATCTCGCCCCTGAACAGGACCATGATGCGATCGGAGAGGGCGATTGTTTCTTCGAGATCGGCCGAGATCAGCAGAACGGCCGTGCCGGTGTCGCGCAGATCGACCAACCGCTGTCGAAGCCCCTCGGCTGCGCCAATATCCACGCCCCTTGTGGGCTGGGCGGCGATCAGAAACCTGGGCTGCGTGGAAAACTCCCTGCCCAGCACCACCTTTTGCATATTGCCACCCGAGAGTGCACCGATTGGCGTCTTTTCCGAGGCTGTCTTGACGCCGAACAACCGGATCATGGCCTTGCTGGCCTCGTTCACGGCCTTGCGGTTTCGAATGCCGTTGCGGGAGTAGCGGCGGCTGCGATACTCGGCGGCGATGAAATTCTCTTCGATCGACATATCGGCAACGATGCCATCGTGAATGCGATCCTCCGGAATCGCCGCGACGCCAAGCTCACGCGCCGTTGACACGCCGTGTCCGGTGAAGGATGTCCCCGCGATCGTTGCCTCTCCCTCGGCGGGAGGCAGCAGGCCGGTCAGAACCTGACCGAGTGCGGCCTGTCCATTGCCTTCCACGCCGGCGACGCCAAGGATTTCACCGGGCCGGATGTCGAAGCTGACCTTGTTGAGACGCACCCGGCCATCCAGACCGATCAGTGTCAGGTTGCGGGCCGAAACCGCAGGCGGAAGATCAGGTGTCTTTCGCGCGGCCGGAATGTATGACACAGGCCGCCCCACCATCAATTCGGCAATATCGGCGACGGTCACGTCACTGGCCCGGACCTGACCGGTCACCGCACCGTCGCGCATGACGGTCACGCGATCGGCTACGGCTTTCACCTCGACGAGCTTGTGGGTGATGAAGACCACCGTCATGCCGCGTTCCGTCAACCCCCTGATCGCCTTGAAGAGGTCCCGGGTTTCCTGGGCGGTCAGAACCGATGTCGGTTCATCAAGCAGCAGGATCCGGGCCCCTTTGTAAAGGGCTTTGAGGATCTCGATCCGCTGTTTGAGACCCACGGCCAGGCGAGCGACCGTGGCAGCCGGGTCGATGGACATTCCGTATCTTGCCGCGATCTCATCGACATCCTTGTTCATCTTGATGCGATCAAGAAACAGCCCTTTGACGGGCTCGGCCCCAAGGGTGATGTTATCCGCAACGCTCAGGCTCTCCAGGAGCATGAGATGTTGATGAACCAGCCCGATCTTGAGATCGATTGCATCCTGGGGCGATGCAAACCCGACCTGCTGGCCGCCAACCGTAATCGTGCCCGTGGTTGGGCGTTCAAGCCCGTAGAGCATTTTCATGACGGTCGATTTGCCGGCACCGTTCTCGCCGACAATGGCGTGAATCTCGCCGCGCTTCAGGTCAAACGAGACATCTTTCACGGCTTCGGTACCGTTCGGATATGTCTTTCCCAGCCCGTTGACGGACAGGACAATTTCACGCTTCATCTGGTTCCTCCCCATAAGACCCCCGGGCGGGGAGATGCGCCCGGGGGCGTGCCTGGCTCAGAAAGCAGAGGGCACTTCGATGCTCCCGTCGATGATTTGGGAGGATATTTCCTCGATGTGAGCCAGGGTTTCTTCGGACACGTATTGCCGCGTCACATCGTTGATCGCAAGACCGACGCCCCCGGTCGCCAGACCTTGTGCTTCGGCGGTTCCGAACAGTTCCTCGCCTGCAAGAATGCGCTCGAAGGCGCTGACGAGCGCGTTGTCCACATTCTTGAGAACCGAGGTCACGATATGGTTTGCAATCCTAGGGTTCGACCCGGCGAAGATCGCAGCCTGATCCGAATCCACGCCGATCGCCAGCCTGCCCTGTTCCGCGGCGGCCTCCAGAACCCCCTGACCGGTTCCGCCAGCGACGGCAAAGACGATATCGGCACCTTGACCATATTGCGCCAGCGCCATTTCCTTGCCGATCGCGGGATCACTGTAGTTGTTGGCATATTGCTCAAGAATTGTCGGTCCGGAAAGAACCGATTCCGCACCCGCCTTGTATCCGACGAAGAAGTCCTGAATGACCGGAATTTCCATGCCTCCAACGAATCCCAGCATCGGTTCGGGATTGAGCACATCCGTAGTTTCGGTGGTCAGAGTTGCGGCAAGAACGCCCGCTAGATATGATCCCTCGTTCTGCTTGAACAGGATCGAATGCACGTTCTCGCACCCGCATTCTGCATAGTTCACGGTAGCGTCGAACAGGATGAAATTGACGTCGGGATAGTCTTGCGACAACTGCTCCACATATGAGACCAGCATGTAGCCCCCGGCGACGATGGTGTCGTAGTCCCCACTGTCGGCCAGATCGACCAGCGCGGATTCCCAGCGGGTCGGATCATACCCTGCCTCGATCGTGCGGGTTTGCAGGCCCATATCCTTGCCAAGGCGGACCATCCCGCGTTGGGCGCTGTCGAAAAAGGACTTGTCACCGAGCGTCCCGTTGACGAAGAATGCCACCGATTGAACGTCCTGTGACAGTGCCGGAGACATCGCCAGAGCAGAGATCGCGCAGGCTGTCATGAGGAGGTGCTTCATTTGTTTTCCTTTCCTGTCGGGGTCGATTCCGTATACCACTGCCGTATACCACTTCGACGTACGACCGTGTCGTATTTGTAGTTCTGGTTGTATTTCATCTCGCAGAACTCGACCGGTTCGAGGTTTTCCGAGACGGTAATGCGCTCGATCCGCAAGAGCGGCGTGTCGCGCGGGATTTCGAGCAACCGGGCTTCGTCCTGCGACGCATGAACGGCGCTGATGCTCTCGGTGGCATCGGTCAGGACAAGTCCGAAGTCCTGGGCGATGACCGCATAGAGAGAACCGGCTTGCCTGATCCTGTCCAGAGAGAGGCGGGCCGCAGGCCTGAGTTTGAGGTAACTGTCATGAAGGCCGACCGGGTTGCCGTCCAGTTGGCGCAGCCGTTGGAGACGCAAGACAGGTGTTCCCCTTGCAAGATCCAGCGCGCGGGCGACAACTTCCGGCGGCGCAACCTCTTCCAGTCCGAGGACGACCTGGCTGGCCTTGCGACCGTTGCGTCGCGCCTCATCGGTCCATCCGTCGATTGACCGGTGCATGTTGCGCAACTGGTCTGGCGCGACAAATGTGCCGCGACCGTGCCGCGATGCAAGATAGCCCCGATTTGCCAAGAGCTTGATGGCCTTGCGCACCGTTTCGCGGCTGACATTGTAGCTCTCCGACAGCGCGCGCTCCGGGGGCAGGGCGTCACGCTCCTTCAGGCGACCCGAGTCGATCTCATGGGCGATGGCATTCGCAACCTGGATGTATCTCGATCTCGACACGGTCTTTCTTCGTCAGCTATGGATCAAATACAGTGATTCGGAACGCCTCCCATCCCTTTTTGATGGGTAAAATCGGCCCTTTACAAAAGAGGTATGTACCAATATAGGAAATTATCGTCAAGATGGCGGTTAACGACATGGCGGGAGTGGCAAAATGGGGGGTGAGGTGAAGGAAAAGATCATTCTGGACTGTGATCCGGGCATTGATGACGCGTTGGCCCTGCTCTTTGCGCTGGCGCTCACAGAGCTTGATGTGCGGGCCATCACGACGGTGTCGGGGAACAGACCGGTCGATCGGACCTTCGAAAACGCGAGGCGGGTGATTGCCTTGGGTGGGCGGCAGGACATCCCCGTCTTTCGAGGGGCATATTCGCCCCTGGACCAGACAGAACCGCGAAGCAACCTTGTTCACGGAGAAGACGGTCTGGGCGGGATCGTGCTTCCGCCGTCTGCTGCCCGGCAGGAAGAGACTGCGGCGGCGCAAAAGATCATCGAGATTCTGACCGACGCACCTGAGGCAGAGATAACGCTGGTGGCCATTGGCCCCCTGACCAATCTGGCCCTCGCCCTGGCGATCAACCCGACGGCCTTTCGGCGCGCGAAACGTCTGGCGATCATGGGGGGTGCGGTGTGTGTTCCCGGCAATGTGACGCCGGTGGCGGAGTTCAACTTCTGGGCCGATCCTCTGGCCGCGGACCGGGTGATGCAAAGCGGCGTTCCTGTCGAGCTGTTCGGTCTGGATGTCACGTCACAGGCCATCTGTAGCGCGCAATGGCTCGATGCGCTCGGCGCGCTGCCAGGTGCCATCGGTGCCCCGCTCGCGGGTATGATCGCGGCTTATTTCAGGGAAGACCCGCTCCTGCATGATCCTTGCCCCCTGGCCTGGCTGGTGGCGCCGGACCTCTTTGCCTCGACGCCCATGTGTGTTCGTGTCGAGACAATGGCAGGCCACAGTCACGGCAATTCAATTGGCTGGACCAGGGATCGACCGGATGCACCGGGGCCATTGAACGCCAATGTTCATACATCTGTCGATCGCGACGGCTTTTTGTCGTTGATGCTGGATCGCATCCGGCGGCTGTCGGAAAGGACCCAGGCCGGATGACGTCGATTGCGGTCATCGGGGATCCTGTTCTCGACCAGACATATCACATGTCTGACCCGATGGTGCCCGGTGGCAAGATGCTGGGGAGATATTTCGGCGGCGTTCCGGGCGGGACGACAGCCAATTTTGCATGTGCGGCCGCGCGATTTGGATTGCGCCCGAAGGTGTTCGGGCAGGTGGCCGACACATGGGAGGGAAAACTGCACCGGGACTCTCTGGACGCATTCGACGTGGAAACGGATCGCCTGGAGTTCCGGCAGGTCGATCGAGGCGCTCACACGGTCATTGCCATCGGGCCGGATGGCGAAAAGACGCTGATCTACGTGCCGTTCCCGCGCCCGGGCACTGTCGGCCGTGACGTCCTTCGAAGCCATGACATGGTCTATGTCATGGCTGCCGATTTCGACCGGGTGGCGCCCGGACTTGTTGGTGCAACAGCCGAAATCTGCGTCGATGTCGATGCCGCTGCGGGGCTTGGCCCGGAGCGGTTTGCCGACGTTGCAAAGGCGTGCGATGTGCTGTTCATGAATGATGTCGGCTTTCGCAAGCTGCTGGGGCAAGGCCCCGATCTGGCGGCCATCGAAGCCCTTGTCGCCGATCGGCCCTCACTGGTGTGTTGCACCGGGGGCGCAGGGATCAGCTATGTGGCTGAACGCGACGAAACGGGCGTGGTTCACAGCCTGCAAATGGCGGCGATACCCGCCCGGGTCGTGGATACAACCGGGGCCGGGGATTGCTTCAATGCCGCCTTCCTCGCCCGCCGTGCGCAGGGCAAGAGCCTGATGAAAACGATGGAGTTCGCCATGGCGGCCGGTGCACTTGCCACCGAGAAAACCGGGGCGCGCGAGGCCATCCCCACAGCCGACGCCGTTCTCGAACGGATACCCTCATGACGCGGGCAGCCCCTTCCTTTGTCACGCTCACCGGGTGCGACCGGTCCGATGCCATTGAAGGGCTGCGACGGCTCGCTGATGGCTATCCGGGGCGTGTCGAGTTCGGTGTCCTCATCAGCGTCGAGAAAGCCGGCATGCCGCGTTTTGCCTCCGCGGCTGTCCTTGCCGATCTGCGTCGAAGCGGTCTGCGTCTTGCGGCGCATCTGTGCGGGGGGATCGCCAAAAGCATCCTGGCTGGCCGTGACATCGATATTGATCTGTCGGGGTTCACGCGCGCGCAGATCAATCTCGTCGGCCGGTATGCCAATCGTCGCGAGGTCGAGAATGCAATCGGTTTCGGGCAGGTGCGCGGCATTCGGATCATTCTGCAATGTGGCGACAATTACCCTGCCGAAGCCCGATGCGACTGGTTGCTCGACAATTCATTCGGAGAAGGACGGGCGGTCGAGTGGATCCCGGACATGTCGAAGAGTCCGGCATTTTGCGGCGTGTCGGGCGGGTTGACAGCGGGTTCGGTTGGCACCTTGCTTGCCCGGATGCCCGCACTGGATCGCCCTTTCTGGATCGATACCGAGAGCTTTCTGTTTCAGGACGGGGGCTTTTCGACAGAGGCATGCCACGAATTTCTGTCAAGGGTTTACAATTGGTGACCTGGCGGCGGTGGGCCGGCGCGTCGGGCCGCCCCAAGGGAGGAAAACATGACGATCTTCTGCGTGGGGTCAATCAATATCGATCGCATCTACCGCGTGAAAGACATCCCCAAGCCCGGGGAAACGCTCCGCAGCACATCCCTGTCAGTGGGTCTGGGCGGCAAGGGGGCCAATACGTCGGTCGCCCTGGCGCGCGCCGGGGCCAAACCCGTTCATATCGGAGCGATCTCGGACCAGCCTCAGGATGACTGGGTACTGGACGAACTGGCGCGTGCCGGGGTGGATGTGGGCCATGTGGCGCGGCTGGACGTTCCAACCGGTCACGCGGTCGTGCAGGTTGCCGATAGTGGAGAGAACGCGATCACTCTCTTCCCCGGAGCCAATGAATGCCTTGATCGGGACCGGATCGAGGCAGGTCTTGCACAGGCAAGACCTGGCGACTGGCTGGCTCTTCAAAACGAAACCAATGATGGCGCGGTTGTCGCGAAACGGGCAAAGGAAGCGGAGCTGAAGGTCGCCTATGTGGCCGCGCCTTTCGATCCTGCGGCCGTGCAGGAGATCATCGGTTTGTCCGACCTTGTCGCGATGAACGAACTTGAAGCTGCGGGCTTTGAGGCACATGCGGGCGTGTCGGTCGAGGATCCGGGTCTGCCGGACATGCTGGTGACCATGGGGGCACGCGGCGCGAAACTGATCTCCGCCCAGGCGGGCGTGGTATTGGAACCGGCGCGCCCTGTTGACCGCCTGGTCGATACCACCTGCGCGGGCGACACGTATTTCGGGTATTTTCTGTGCGGCTTGTCGAGGGGCCTGAGCCCCGGGGACGCCATGCGTGTGGCAAGCGCGGCGGCGTCCCTGGCCGTGCAAAAACCCGGAGCATCCGCCTCGATCCCATATATGAGCGAGGTTCGCGCCCTCCTGGACGGGTGATCGGACCGGCGACCGGTGCCGGACTGCTGTTTCATGGCTACAGGTCTTGATGTGACGCATATCGCTCTATTCGACAGACATCAGGTCTTTTGACAAGGTCAGGCGTTCGACGCGCAGGAACGGCAATGGCCCTGCTGTTGCGGCAATTTGATCGCCCTGCATATCGTATCACGGCTGACACCAAATTGATCTGACAAAGCGCGTTCAGGCGGCAGAACCTCGCGTTCCGAACAGCGTTCTTCGTTGGTGTCTGTCGCGATCTGGGTCGCGAGATGTCCGGTACGGTCAGGTCCATGCGTCTGGATTGTTTCTTCCATTGCACAAGCACTTTACCTTAACTTATCCACTTTACCATTAACTTATCATTAACCGCCATAATTTTGCCATAATTATATAGTCGAGTGAATTTGGTACGTACCAATTATGGTTAAATGACTATGGTACGTATCAATAAC
This sequence comes from Thioclava sp., assembly GCA_965277135.1. Classification (GTDB taxonomy): domain Bacteria; phylum Pseudomonadota; class Alphaproteobacteria; order Rhodobacterales; family Rhodobacteraceae; genus Thioclava. The sequence goes on from CBDIBW010000010.1 coordinate 16,327, forward strand.
GTTACCGCACCGATTTACGATGGAGGATGAAATGAAGAACATGAGATATCTGGCGGGGGCGGGCATCCTGGCGATTCAGTCTCTGCTGGCGTCAACCGCGCTGGCCGAAACGGTCAATGTCTCTTTCATCCTGACCAACGACATAGACCAGATGACCAGTCCCGGTTCTGATGGCCGCGGCGGTTTGGACAAGGTGCTTGCGGTTGCCGCTGCCGAACGTGCCGCAAAGGGCAAGCATGCGCTGTTCGTGCATGCGGGCGATGCCTTCGGGCCGTCGCTGATGTCTCGCTTCGATCAGGGCGCGCATATCGTTGAGCTGCTCAATCTGGTTGCTCCGGATGTGTTCGTTCCGGGCAATCACGAGTTCGACTTCGGTGAAGAGGTGTTTCGACAGCGGGTCCGAGAGGCGAACTTCCCCGTCCTTGCCGCGAACATGACCCATCCCGAAGGACTGATGGCGGGGATCGAAGCCACGCGAATCATCGAAATCGACGGCGTGAAGATCGGCTTCGTCGGGGGGATCGAGCAGGATACGGCGCAGCTGTCCGAGGTTGGCGCCTATCAACTCTCACCGCCCCTTGCCGCAGCAGAGAGCGCCGCACAAGACCTGCGCGAAGCCGGGGTCGATTTCGTTGTCGCGGTACTGAGCACGAGCAGCCATGTTGACCGGGAAGCAGTACAGGGAAAAGCCTTCGACCTTTTGTTGTCCGGGGACGATCATGATCTCGTTGCCTTCTACAATGGGGTGACGGCCTATGCGGAGTCCGGATCGCAAGGCAAATATGTCACCATCGTCGATATCGAATTTGATGTGACCGAGAGTGCACGGGGCCACCGCGTGACCTGGCATCCCAACTTCCGGATCATTGACACGCAAGGGGTGGAGCCCTTGCCGGCTGCAACCGAGATCGTCCACCGGCTCAATGATGTCCTGGCAGAAGAGCTTGACCAGGATCTGTTGACCTTGCCGTCGGGCTTTGTGACGACGAAGGCTCTGGTCCGGACCGAGGAAACCGCGATGGGCAACCTGTTCGCGGATGCGATTCGCTTTGCCACCGGTGCGGATATCGCCCTGGTCAATTCCGGCTCAATCCGGGGTGAACGGGTATATGAGGCGGGGCACAAGCTGACATCACGCGATGTGCTGACCGAACTGCCCTTCGGGAACCCCACCTATGTAATCGAGGTGAACGGTGCGACCCTGCGCAATGCGTTGGAAAATTCGGTCAGCCAACTGGAAGACAAGGCCGGGCGGTTCCTGCAGGTTTCCGGTGTCGCGTTTGAATATGAACCGTCCGCCGCACCCGGCGACCGTGTGACCGCAATATCGGTCAAGGGTGAGCCGCTCGACGAAGCGGCAATCTACAGCGTCGCGATCAACAATTACCTTTACGGCGGTGGCGACGGGTTCACCATGTTTGAGAACGCGCCCCTGATCGTGGGCCCCGTCGAGGCCGACACGGTCACGAACCAGGTCATTTCCTATCTGCAATCGGGTCAGATGGGCGGTCTCGGTGTGGATGGTCGTATCGTTGCGGCTGAACAGGAGCGAGCCAGCCAGCCGCCAAATGCCGGATTTGAGCAGATGGTCACCGGGATGTCTGTCGCATTCACCGACAACTCGGCCGATACCGACGGGCAGATCACGGCCTGGGAATGGGATTTTGGCGACGGCACCACCTCGACCGAACAGAGTCCGGTTCACGACTACACTGCGGGCGGGACCTATCAGGTTGCCTTGAGCGTGACGGACGATAGCGGTGAAACCGCCGAGGCAACGGCCAGGATAGAGGTTCTGGCCGCTGCTGGTGAGACGAGCACCGTACAGGTCCGGGTCGCCCATTCCTTCGATGATGCCGAAGAGAAAGAGGACGGTGGCTCCATGTATATGGACAGTTCCGATCTCGAACTTGTCAACGATGATCATGTTGGGGGTGACCAGATCATCGGGATGCGCTTTGAGGCCATCGACATCCCCCGGGGCGCCGAAATCACTGCGGCATCGGTCGCCTTCACCGTGGACGAACCAAGCGGCGTCGAGACGCGCCTCGACATTCATGGTGAGGCCATCGGCAACGCGCCCCGGTTCACCGAAGAAGCCGCCGATGTAAGCAGTCGCCCGATGACAACCGCAAGCGTGGCATGGGCACCGGACCCCTGGATCGGGATCGGCAAGCCGAAAGTCACCCCCGATCTGACCGCGATAATCCAGGAAATCGTGAACCGCAACGACTGGGTGGCGGGCAACAGCATCGCGCTGATCGTATCGGGGGAGGGCCTGCGGACGGCCGTCTCTTTTGACGGCGACCCGGCGCGTGCCCCTGCGCTGACCATCGATTTCGTTGTTCCGGAATAACCCTCGCCCTGATCGTATCCGCGATCAGGGTTTTCCCTCACCCTCAACCCAAACATGGAACAGGATGAAAAATTTCAAGCTTGCATCAACTGCAATCCTCACCACATTGCTCGGCTCCGTTGCCTGCGCACAAAATGTTTCGGCGATTGAAACGAATGGTCTCGAACTTGTCGCCGAACTACGCCTTCCCTCTGATACGGTCTTTGACGGTGTGCCCTTCGGCGGCATTTCCGGGCTATTCTCCTTGGGGGATGGCCGCTATGTGGCGCTGTCCGATGACCGGGGTGAAAGGGGCGAACCCCGCTTTTACGAAATCGCAGTAACTGTGGGCGATGATCACTCCCTCGACGTGGAAATCCTGTCGCAGACGAGCATCCTGACCGAGGATGGCACTTCCTTCGCCACCAAGACCATCGATCCCGAAGGCATCGTTTTCGACTCAGCAAGCGGAGATTACATCTGGGTGAGTGAAACCGATCTGAACAAAAACCCGACGATGCGTGTCATGAACGCTGCCGGAGAATATATCCGCAGTTATGACTTGCCCGTCGGCTACTTCAGCACCAAGGATGGTGTTGGCGATGTCGATGCAGCCTCTCTGGAATCGATCGCGATCACGCCGGAGGGGAACACGCTCTATATCGGGACCGAGAACGCGCTGCAACAGGATGGACCGCGAGCGTCGTCCACGCAGGTCACGCCGGTACGCATTGTCCGGATGGACAAGGCAACGGGTGAGATTCAAGGCGAGTATCTCTACGTTGTCGACAGCGTCGGCAATGTCGCGACCGACGCGGAGCGCCCGTGGAGTGATAACGGCCTGACGGATCTTGTCAGCCTTGGTGACGGCCGCCTCATCGCGACGGAACGCAACGGATGGCATGTCGGGGATTTCGAATTCCATTTCGCGGTAAAGACCTACCTTGTTGATCTGAACGGAGCGACGGATATCCGAGACATCCCGAGCCTGGCAGAGGCCGATGTGGCCCGGATCCAGCCAGCACACAAGACCTTGCTGGTGGATTTCTCGCAGTTGGGACTGGAAAGCGTTGACAATATCGAAGCCATGGCCGCAGGGCCGGTCGTGGACGGGGAGCCGACCATGCTGTTCGTCTCCGACAACAATTTTGACAATCGTCAGGTGACACAGTTCGTCCTTATGAAATAAGGCGAGCAATACAAGATCGGTGACGGCCCCGATGGGGCCGTCACCCGACCCGATTGCGCGACATTTCCGTCAATGATGTTTCGGGGCAAATCGCGCTTTCCGGTGATCAACTGGAATCTCTGAGGCATCAGATTGATTCAGGTGTGATCAACATTATGAGCCAGGTGCTCATATTCTGAATCCAACATAATTCCGATATCCGACATAAGGATTGTTGACATGATCGAAGTTCTCAGCATCAGCGGACTGAGTGTCTATGAAATTCACAAATATGACTGGAAGCCGGACATTGACGTCTATGTCACCTTGGGGGAATCGGTCCGGTATGTGTCGCAGCCCTCGGGTGGTTCCGACGGTCCATATATCGAGATAAATTTCGGCAATGGCAATCAGAAAGCGTATCTCAATTCCGACAGGATGTCCGCCAGGCAGTTGGTTTTCACCTATACTGTCGGCTCCAGTGGTCTTTCGGATCGAACGGGCAGCACTGTACGGGTCGTGGCCAACAGTTTTAGCCTGAATGGGCATAAACTTCTGAACAGCGCCGGGCAAGAGCTGTCTGCCAGGGATGTGCCAATTGCACAAACAGAATTGCAAAATGACCACATGGCCGAAAACAAGGTGCGCGTGCTCGACTGGACCTTCTGGCTGGAGGGGGGCAGCACCAGTTCGATTGTGCTCAACATGGCCGAAGACGTGACGTGGACGGGCGCAACCACGTGGGATTTCTACAATACTGGACGTCCCCGCATCAGGGCCGGGCGCACGACCTACTATTTTGAACCGGGCAGGAGTTCGGGCAATCGTGTGGTATTTACCTCTCCCGACGGCCTTGGCTGGAGTTCGGACATACATATGACCGCCTCTTACGTCGGGAACGGATTCAAGGCCAACGGCTTTCCAATCAGTTTTCATGACTGGTCAGCCAGCTATGATCGATATGGTTCGAATGTCAACGAAGAATACGTTGCAAACGGTGCGGCCTTCATCACCCGCACAACGATAAGTGAGGTCACACACCACGGCAGCAAGGCGATCCGGGTGGATCTCGAATATGATCGGGCTGTCGAACTGTCGGATATCCTGCAGGAAGCCTGCCGATCTGCGGATTACGATATTGTGGTCGATCTCACTTTCGGGGCGCCTTCCTTTGCAAGCAAACAGGCTGTTTTCGAAGCAGCCGAAAGCACCGCTACCCGCAAGTCCTTCTTCTATACCATTGAAGATAAAGTCGCCGGGCGCATGTATCTCGGCAATAAAATCAAGTTTCGGAAAGGCAGCGGCAATATTTTCTACACGTCGCGTCCAGAAATCAGTCGCACCGGTTTTGCCAAATACGCGAGCCTCGAGATCGACAGATGGGATCCCCGTCTGAATTCGGTCAGTCTTATCGATTCGGACAACACGACTTACGGCCGCGGTGATGTGCTCCGGGTGGCGGTTGTTTTCAGCGAGGTCATCCAGTTTGGTCAGGGTGCTGGCGACGAAATGACGATCGATCTGCAGGTCGGTTCGCGCCGGGTCCAGGCCAAAGCTGTACAACCCTATGACAACAACGCCATTCTGTTCGAATATCAGGTGGAAGAGGGGCTGCGCGCCACGGACGGCATTTCCGTCGTGCAGGACTCCTTCCGTGCGACCGCTTCCTCCACCATCGTCGATAGCGCCGGAAATCAAGCCGATCCTCTCGCGCTCGAAGCGGCATTGCCGGCGAAAACCTTTGCCCGGGTCCGGGTGGAATCCGTCGAGCTGTTCCATTTCGAGGCCTCGCGCACCGATAGTTATTCCGGGGCGCTGTCTCCCTTTATTCTGCCTGCGGATACTACTATCGAGAGCACGTATTTCCTCTACGTGAGTGGCTCGTCTAATCGCCTTGCTTCTGGCTTCTCGATAGTGAGAAATGAAATTCAATTTGCGGGAACCGGATCGGATATCCAGCAGGCTCATGATAATGGCGAGCAACTTTCTATTCTCCTTTGCTGGCGCGATTCCGCCAATCGGTGGCATTACGAAACCCGCACTCTGACCCTTGAACCGGTCAGTGCGCCGACCTGGTCTGCTGCACAATCGTCATACACCGTTGCGCGTAACAGATTGCTGCAGACAAACGCGCGCCTCGCCGATCTTGGCCCCATTACTGAAGCGGACGGCAAGACGCTGAGCTTTTCGGTGTTTGAAGGCACGTCCCAGACCGAAAGCGCGCATTTCCGGATCGATGAATCCGGATTCCTTTCACTCATCAAGCCCTATGCCAATACGATGAGGAACAGAGTTGTGAACGGCGGGGGCGTCCCGGGCACAGTTGTTTCTTACACACAGAGCCTGTTGAATGACGGTCCGATCGATCTGCGTATCGAGCCGCGAGAGGCGCGGCATTCCAGTACGTTCAACATTGCTCTCAATCTTGATGGGCAGTTGACGCGCAACGCTTTTGCCTATCGGGAAGGTAAAGATCAGATAATTTATCCGTCATACATCATTGACGAAGACGGGGTTCTCTATGCTCAGGAAATCCTTGGGCAAAATCTGATTTCAATGTATCGGATCGGCCACACCGGTATTATCGGGACCATCGATATGGTGGCTGATTTCGACGAAAATGACGAATTCACGGGCATGTACTGGGTGCTCACGAAAAACGACCTCTATCACGCTGATATCCATACCGGCGCGGTACTGAAGGAAATCCCGCTTGATCATTTCCGGGCTGTCCGGATTGATGAATCGGATGAAGGCGATCTGAGACTGATTGACTCCAACGGTCGGGAATATGAACCACAGGGCGTAAGCGGGTTTCAGACCGATCCGGACCCCAATCGGCCGGTGTTCTATTTCGATCGCGATCATGGCGTACCTGGCGAGGTCAGCCGGGAGCATTTCGGCGCTTTCATGCCCAACCCTGCGCAATATGGCAAAATTGAAAATGTTGCGTTCAAATACAAAATCTCAAACAACTCTCTTGTCGACGCCAAGGGCTTTTCGCTGATCGACGGCGGGATCATGTTTTCCGGCATACGCAGTAGGCTGGAGTCCGCCCGGATCATGGGCGAAGAGTTGCAGGTAACCGTTACCTATCGCGCGCCGGGAGCAGCCGACTCCGATCCGCTCAGCACCGACGTTGAAACTTTCCAGCTCCGGCATGAAGAGGCGGCATCCATTGCCCCGCTCCCCCAGGCATTGGTAAAGGCCAAGTCGGGCCTTGTTTCATCCATCAACAACCTTTCTGTTTATAAACAGCAGCTTGCCGCCGTTGGCAGCAAGCTGGCCTTTGTCGGTCGTGGATACGATCCCGACAGGGCCGATGATGTCACGATCAGGATATTCGAAGGCAATACTCAAACCGAGAGCGCATATTTCGGTGTTGACAGCGCCGGCTATCTGACAGTTCTCAAGGCCTATCATCCCGGTGCCTTGATGTCGGTCGCGCTCACAATTGAGGTGAGCGACAAGAAGGCCGGGAAAGCCAATGCGGAGGCGAAGATTACCGATCGCCAGACGCTCCATCTCATCCTTCCGAGCGCCACAACAGCCCTGAGCGGCGCGCATGATGGCAAATCGCTATCGACCAATGGCTATAGCCCCCTCGATCTGTTCCCGCAGAATCCGACCGGTGCGATTGCCCGGCAGCGGGACCAACTCATTACCGACATGCAGGATGTCTGTGGCGGATATGTCGGTGGATATTTCCGCCAGGATCCCGGTGAGAGGACTGAGCTCAGCTGCCACAAGAACTGGCACGGATCCGATGATTACGGCGTGCTCAAGACGCAGGCCCGGATCTTGGCAGATCAGGTCCATGCGCAATATTCGGGCTATTCTGAAATTGGCCAGCAGCAGGTTCTGCGGCTGCTGAAAAACCATGGCGGCCTTGCATTTTCATCGACGATCCAAGATGTCGACAAGCATGATGATCGCTACCTATTCCATCGCGATGCCTATGGCAACAACAATGAAAAGAAATCGTTGAAGGACTATCTCTATCAGGCCGCTGACAGCTATGCTGACGCGTTGACCCGCTATATTCGTGACGACCAGGATGAAGGCGATATCAACATCACCGACAGCTGGATGACTGTCCGGCATACCAGGATCGAGTTCGTCAACACGAAGAGCGAATTTCCGCCGGAGATCCTCGTGGCGATGGGTCTGCATGCCCCCGAGGCATATGGGGACAAGAATCACAGCTCTCTTCTGAAGATGTTCCGGACCATCACCGCTGAGCTGGGCAAGGCCAACGGCGACTATTGGCGTTCGCCGACTTTGGTGATGGCAGGCACCTCCATTGCCCGGCATCGGCAACACGATAACGGCAGTGGGGTGCAGGTTGATTTCAGTGCAATCAGTGTGACGGCTCAAAACAATGCGATTCTGAATATCATCGACGATGAACTGTTGCCGTTCTATTATCAACTGGCGGCGCTGTCCATTGAAACGCAGCAGGAACTCAACTTCCTCCAGCGTCCGCATCCGCTGGATTATGCTTCGAGGCGTCTTGGTGATTTCCTCGGTATTGTGCCGGAAGATCACCTCAAACTCGCGACTGAGAAATGGGTCCATTGGACGTATACCGAAACGAAGAGCCGGGGAAATTCGTCGGCCACTGGTGCTTCCGACCAGTATGAAAAGGTTTACACGCACTACAACAATACGTGGGTCGAACTTCTGGAAGATGAGACCCAGCGCAAACGTCTGATGGGTATCTGGGGCGAACGCCATCGCAATGCGCTTGTCAACCAGCTCAAGCACAATGTGCGAATTGTTGATCAGAACAAGTTTAATCATAACGTCCAGAAACTGTTTTCCGGATGGGGCGGCATTCTCGACAATGATGCTCTGGGAAGCGATCTGGAAGATCTCAGATCCAGTTTCGAAAGGCACTACTCACAGCGCACCCGGGAAATCGAGAATGCGTATAAGGAGCAGGAAGCCCAGAGAATCCTTCTGAAGGCTGATGACCGCGCACGACTTGCGCGTGTGCGCATTGGAAAAAACTACTATGATGTTCTCACCAACGCCGAGAAGCGTCGGGTGGATACGGCGCGGTTCATCTTCTCGCAAAGACTGGGCGCGCATGCCGATGCCTATCAGTTGCACAATCTCCAGCACCTTCGGGAGAAGCAGCTTGACATCGCGAAGGCGGTCTTTTCGCATATTCCCATCATTGGCAGCTTTGTGGATATCGGCATCGATGCGGCCCGAGGCGATTGGAACAGTCTGGGCCATGATGTTCTTGAATCCGTTGCGGTGCTGGTCTCGTTCATTCCTGTCGTGGGTCCTGTCCTGGGCGCTGTAATAGGTGCAGCGGATCTCGCATGGGCCATATCCGATCAGGTCAACGCCTACCTGAAAGCGAAGCGTCTGGGCAATGATGAGGCTGCAGACGAGGCCATTGCGGGCATTACGATGTCGGTCGCATCCGGCCTGTTCATGCTTGGTGGTGCCATTCACAGTGCGGGCGAGCAGCCTGCCGCAACCCCTGAAGTCTTCGACGACGCTGTGGAAGGGTTTACCTTCGACGCGACGGAGCAGGTCAACATCAAGGGATCTTCCGAACTCGAAACGGCATACCGCGGCGCGGAAGGTGATCTCTACAGCGTTGGTCACGATACGGCCTCGTCCGAGGTGCCGACGGTTTCGCGCCTGATTGCGGTCGATGAAATCGGCAGCGGCCAGCAGGTCTTCGTCAAGGTTCCGCTTGGCAAATTGCCCGAAAGGCTGACCTTCACTGGCACAGCCGAAGAGGCGGGCGGGTATCACCTTGAGTTTTCCGATCAGTGGAACGCTGCGGAACCCGAGACCGGGCAGCCGACCCGCGTGTTCAAGGCAACCCGGACGCGCCTCAACGAGAGTGGCGAACCGCTACGTGGCGTGGAAGAGGAAAGCTATTACATGCGCCGCTCCAACGGTACCTGGACGCGCGTTGCATTTGACGGCGAAGAATTCAGCTACATCAATGATACGCCCGATCTCCCGTCTGTTCCGACCGAAGAACCAGGCGCGCCGGAACAATCGACACCGGTTGATCATAACGGTTTCCCGGACGTCCCGGCCTTCGATCCGGAAACGCTGGAACTGGATGCGCGTCTGGAGCGGCTGCGCGAGGGGCAGGATCGGGTCGCAGAGCTTCGTCAGCAACTCGAAGACAGCCGCGGGCTGGTGAACAGGTTCGATTCCACGACTCTTGGCGAGTCTCGCAGTGCTGCCCTGGCGAAATTGACAGCAATGGAGAACAAGGTTGACGAATTTGCGCTTGATCTGTCCGATGTGAACCCGGATGCCGTTCCACAGCCCGGCGCACCCGAATATGAGACCTACTGGGACAATGCGCTCACAAAGCTTGACGAGATCAGCCAGACGATAGACGAGATCGGCGATCAGGAGCTTGAACAGCGTCTCGCCGAACTGCGGTCCTGGAAGACCAATCTGGATGACAGCAACAGCATGCCCGGTCTGACCGAGGCCGAGCGTCAATCTTGTCTTGCTGACCTCGACACGCTGATCGAGGACACGGAAAAGACCCGGACCGGCCTGAGCGACAAGATGGCGGCCGAGGTCGAGGTGCTGGAGCGACGGTTGCGTCAGCTGCAAGGGCTTGACAGAGACGCCACTGTGCTCGGCACGGGCGATATTAATGCCGCCCCGCTGCCACCGACCGAGGAACCGGCACCTCCGACCACATCTGCGGGGGATCGAACTCCAGGCAAACCGGATGGCACGCTTGAGCGGGTCCGGACCAGGGAACTCCCGGTTCTCGACGAAATTGCACCCGAATTGCGTCAATTGACGGAGAGCCTGGAGAATTTTGCCGAAGAAATCGCCAATATCGACGCAGAACAAGCGCAAACAGAGCAGATTGCCCTGACCCACGCCGAGATCGAATCCGTCTATCAGCGTGTGTTCGAACGGGCGGTCAAGGCTGTCAATGAGGAGGTTCCCGCCCAGACGCCGACGGCCGCAGAGCTTGACACGCATCTGGTGGCGAACGCATCAGCGCTGTCGAAAGAAGCGGTCAAGGTGAGCGATGCCACCACGCTTGCCTCCGGGGAGGCGACCTCTGCACTGGCATCCGGTCAGGCCAGGTTCTACTATCCGGAAGACGGTGCTTCGGGCGTAGCCGGCGACCGGGAGGTCAGCGTGCTTGTTCCGGTCAAGCTGGAAGAGGCAAAGCAGGCCGAACTCTATCGCTATGAAATTGCCCGCGGCCTCACCGATGACGAATATCAGCGCGCGATCACGTCCGAAATCGCAAGGACGGCCAGGACAAGGCAGACCGCGCAGCCTTATGTGACGGGTTCCGGGCGTGCGCTGGATCTGGTCTATGTTCCTTCGATAAAATCGGTCATTCCGATCGAGCTGACCCGGAGCCTGACACGCGAACAGCGTGAACTGAACCGTGTTTCCGTGCCGACGCGCGCTTCGGTGGCAGATTATGTGCGCGGGGAGCGGATCAAGTCGCTCCAAGTGCTGAACGAACAACCGGCGCTGTCGGGTGCAGGCGCATTTACCAAGGCACTGGAGCGATTGAATTCCCGTCTTGATGCAGCAGCTTCAGCCGATGGTGATCAGGCGTCGGTCAACCCTTCGATCCTGGCGGGGGACGCGACCCGTTTGCAAGCCACGACCGATACCCTTCGCAGCACGCTCGGCTCTCTGGCAACCGAGACTGCGGCAACCAGAACAGGGTGCGAAAACCGTCTTGTGACGGTCAAACGCCTCAGTGACAATCTGGCCCGTCTGCGCGATGTCAGCCAGAGCGATCTTGCCCTCAGGGATTATCTGCGACTGATCGATTCCTTCTCCGCAGAGCGCGACTATCTCGAATCCGAAATCACACTGTTGACCAAGCGAGGCCAGACATTGAGCGCTGCCAGTCAGGCGCTTGTCTCGGCTGCATCCAACCCGCTATCCGCGACAGCAACGCTCGCTCAGGTGCGTGACTGGATCGCAACCCTCGGACAAGCCCGGGAAACCGCCGACATGGCGTTGAAGGGCGAAGTTCGCCGCCGTCTGGATCAATTGCTGCCGGCAAATGCGCCATTGCCGGAAGGCAGCGGGGCCGAGGAAGAGAGCGATCTGGCGAGGATTGTCCGCAATCTTGTTGCGCAAGAACCAGCCGATCCGGCAACAGCCAAGGTCGGCGATCGTCTCGTGGCTCTGGATCAGCCCCTGCATGATGTCGTTGCGCGGCTTGAGAACCAGCTTTCGCCAGACGTTTCCGCACCGCCCACAGCGGCGGAGTTTGCCGAGCGTCTGGAGGAGAATGGACGCTACGTGCCCGAAACGGGTGAGCGTCTTGCCGCTGACGATCCGATCTCGACATCAAGCGAAGCGACCTTGGCGAGAACAACCGGTATCCCGCATTTCCACACGGATGCAGATGGAACGAAATGGATCCTGGTCCCGGTCGAGGCAACGACGGCGGGGACGGCCGATCTGGTCAGGATGGAAGTGGAAACAGGTGTCGATTACGAAACCTGGACCCAGGCCTGGCGCGATACGGGAGGTGCTTTGCCTGCCCGCACACAGCCTGTCGCCATACAGTTGACGACATTTGGCGAAACCTGGCTGGTTCTCAATCTGCCGGAACGCGGTGTGGTGCTGACCAAACCGACCAATGTCTTGCTGACAGAGATCAAGACCAGAGCGCAGACCTTCGACCCGAACAACCCGTCCGAGGTGCAGTTTGCCGTTGATGGCAAAAACTATCGTCTTGGTATGGCGGTGGATGACCGGGGCGGCGTTTCCTGGAGCGCGCAGGATCATGTCGCCGGGCCGATCGTTCTGCGTCAGAAGGCCGCTGCTGTCGGCCAGACCCTCGATCTGTTCGAGATGATCGATGTGCGCACCGGCGAAGTGTATCGTTCCGGTGAGGGCGAACCGATCACTGTCGTGCGATCTTCGCGTGGTGCATACACAACCACGGCGCTTCATAATGAGGGCATTTCCCGCAGCGCGACCATGCCGGTGGTTGCTGTCACGGCCGCAGGGGAGGAAATCTCCGTCACGTTCTATCAGCGCAATGCCTTTGGCACCGAACTGTGGGCAGAGGCTGATGCGGCAGGTATCATCCGGGCGGATGGACGCATCTTTGCCCGCGAATTCGGTGTGCAGTTCCGCGATATTGTCGAGACCGGCGACCAACGGCCAGTGTCAGAGGTTGTCGATGCGCGTGTGCTGACGGATGTGCAAACGTCTCTTTCGGGCAGCGAAGCACTGGACGGACGGACCAGCGTGTCTCGTGAATTCAGTGTGAATGACCCGGTCGTTTCGCTTGTTGTAAGGCACGGTTGGCTGATCGATGGCGTCGGGTACACAACCGCGAGCGGGAAGACCGAGATCATCGGGGGAACGCAAGGGACTCCAACGACCATATCCCTCGACAATCTTGCACAGGTGAAAATTCACACGGGTGACTACCAGTATTACAACTCCAGCCACAGTTGGGGTAGCCGCCATGTGATCGGAATGGCATTTCTCTATAACGACGGTTCCACCGTCAATGTTGGCGATGTGAACTCTGTTCATTCCAGCAATGTTTCTGTGGAAGACATAGAGTGGAAAGGTGCTGTTCTCAGAGGAATCACTGCGTTCAACAATGACAGCAATGGCTATCTCGGCGGGATAGGTTTCGATCTTGCCAGTGTCGATTACCAAGAGCGTTTTGCCGCTGATGCGGCCTGGTCCGAGGTGGAAACAGCGATCCGTGATCGGGCCAATCCCGAACACCATGTCAGTTGGACCTCTCCAACCGGTGAGGTCTACAGTTCCGCCATTCAGGCCCCCGGGGCGAAACGCGTGCTGGTAAAGCTCGCCCATTCCAGCGATGTTGTGGCCTTGCGTCAGGCTGACGATGGAACATGGCAGCAAATTGATCCGGCAACGGGCACGATCAATGACCGGGCCGCTGATGTGAAGCGCGCCTGGGGTGGCTATTTCTTCCGCCCCGTGACCCGGAAAACGCTGACACCTTTTGGTCCCGTGACCCGGAAAACGCTGACGTTCCTTCCGGGAAGTGACTGGAGTCAAGTCGAGGCAGCCGTGATAACCGACCAGAGCGATGTCGAATGGACGGCATCCGACGGGATCACCTATTCTTCGTCGGAGCTGGCGCGCGATCCACGGCATCGCCTTGTCACGCTGACCCAGGATGACGGCACACAGAAAGTCTTTGCGGCCGAGAATATCAGCGGCTGGAGCTGGTCCGTGATCGACGTGGAGACCGGCGATACGGTGCCGGGTAACTTCCTCGTCAATTCCCATGATGGTGCGTTCGAATTCTACTTCGATCAGGAAGTGGCCAATTCTGCGAACCTGATTCAGGAAATTGCCGGATACAAGCCGCAGGAACTGAACGTTCCGACCGGGGGCTGGGTTGGCACGCAATCGTTCGGGAGCAGTGCCGATTGGGCCAGTGTGACCCGGGCCCATGACAACGCGCAGACGGTCAGGAAATTTGTCGAATGGACGAGTCCGTCCGGAACGACCTACTCTTCGCGGGTGTTCCCGGATCCCACCAATCCGGATCTGCTCACCGTCCTTCCCGACAGTTCGGAGCTGGTGGCACTGTCCCGGATGTCGGACGATTCATGGGCGGTGATCGACCGGAGCACAGGGGAGGCAGACCTGACCCGGGTGGTCACCCGGCAAGCCGACGGAAACTTCTCTGCGCCGGTTGATATTCTGGCCCAGCAGCGCGCTTTCCAGGAGAGCTTCCTTGGCAATTTCGCGGTCGAAGCCCAGGAAATTCTTCCTGCAAACGAGCGGCTTGTCGCCGCAGCGCAGGAAGCAAGGGCGCGCTATCTCGGCAACAGGTCCGGTGTTGCAGGTGCACCCGTGCCGGAGGCGTTCGAATTCGAAGGACAGACCTTCGTCATTGCCGAACTGACCGGGGTTGACAGTGCAACCGGTCCGCAACTGTTGCGCGAGATCGCAATGGCCGCGAACGGTGGAGACGATCGTGTCTATGAATTGATCGACAGCGAAACAGGGAAGCTGGTCACCGAACTATATCGGGAACAGCCGGCCGGCGCGTCCGAAGCCAAAACCTACGGAAAACGCTTCGTGCAGATCGTGGAGGACCAGAACGGCCGGTTCCGCTCGACCTCGGCGCTCAATCGCGAGGCGGTTGCGACCGGTCAGGAACGGATTTCGGTCTATGGCCGCAATGGTGAGAAGATCGATGTCGTCCGCGAGTTCCAGACACGGGATGGATGGTATTCGATCGATCCCGAAACCGGCTTCCAGCGAAAATTCCACAGCAGCGTGTCGGGTGGCCTGTTCCAGGAAACCACGGGTCTCGGCCTGCTGGGCGGTGCGGATGAAAATCCTCACGATGTCGCAATCCGGCTGGAACCGGATCTGACAAACGCGGTGTCCAATGACTGGAACGACGTCACGCAACGGTTCAACGATGGCACACCGTTCCTCGCGTTCGAGACAGGAGGACGTCAGTATGTCCGCCATTTCGATATAAACAGTCTGCCGGTCAATTCAGCCGTAATGCAATTGAATGCAGGGCGCCTTGGAATAGATGCCGCAGCCGATGACACTGTTGCCTACGCGTTCAAGCATCCCAACCCCTGTTTCACGATCAGTTCGGACGGGCTGATTTCGCGGACAGGGGCGGCGGTTCCAGATGGTGTTTCGGGCAGCCATGACGTGACGGTCACAGTCACAAGGCGGGGGACGACGACACGCTACACCCGCAAGGTGGACTTGCCGTCCTATCCGTTGACAAATTTCCGCATTGCTTCGGTGGATGGTCGGATCACCGCCATTCGGAAGATTTCCGGCAAATCCTGGCAGGAAATGGACCCGGCGACCGGCAAACTGAAATCCTCCACCGCGACGGATGTGATCGTCGAAAGTGCGGTGGCAGGTGATGTGCCCACCTACAACCGTCATGCCAACCATATCGACAGCATATGGCAGTTGGCGACGGGCGCAACGGCCAGGCCGTTCAATGGTGTGAACTCATTCGGATATACCGGGAATTTCAGGGAGTTGGGCGAACATAACCCGGGCTTCCGGTTTGCGAAGTCTGCCAGCGCCGATGATGCGGACCAGAATGTCGCAGGTCTGCTGCATATCCGTGAGGACATCACACAGCTTGGCGATGTGGCGGTTACACCGTTCAGCAACAAGCTGAGCGTGGCTGTGCTTGAACTCAACGGGGTCAAATATGTCCGCGGCTATGGCCAGCGGCTGATTTCGCTCGAAGATCTCACCTACATGATGGGCATACTTGACAATGCGGTGTCCGTGGGTGGGCAGTCCGGCATCCTGCGGGCGTTGCTGGCAACCCACTACAACAACGACTTGTCTCCGGGCCAATCGGTGCTGATGCTGCTCTCGGAAGCTGCCAGCTACCATATCGACGATTCCGGTGTGGCAAAGCAGGTCAACCATCTCAATACGCCCGATCTTGCGGCCGTCAGACGTGAGGTGGCTGGCAAAAGCTGGGCCAATTACTCCATCGGTTCTATCAAGGTGCCAGGAATCGAGAGAGGTGATCGTGACGTATTCCTGCTCAACAACAAGGGCGGAGTCTATGTCGATTACAACAAGTTCGAAAACCGTCTGATTCTGTTCCAGGGCGCATGGCGCAGCGTGGCCGGGCAGGCGCCTTCGGGCGGGGAATCCTCGCATTTCCTGTCCGGGCCGATCATTTCGGAACTCAAAGGTGTATCCTCGGTCGAGGCGCTTTATCATCCGAGTGTTCCGGGCGCGCGTCTGCCGGCTTATGCCAATTACTTCTCGGGCAAGACCGACGTTGCCGTTGCCATTCCCAAGGAGAATCCGGCTATCCTGAGGGTCACCTTGCAGGATGGGACGCAGCATCTGATTTCCATTGCCGACAAATCCGTGAAGATGGGCTTTGGAACCTCCTTGCACAATGCGGCCCGCAGCGGGGCACCCTTTGCCTCACAACCGGACTTCTCCGATATCGATACCTATAGCTATGACGGGTCGTTCATCAGCCGTCAGAGTTCGTTCAATACCGGACCTGCATCGAAACTCATCACCACCACGTTGCAGTCTGTCGATGCGGCGCCGCTGGTCCTCGCACGGGAAGGTGCGATCGCCGGGCGGGGCAGATGGCTGTGGGATGGCTTGTGGAATCTGGGGCGCAACAGGCTCTTCTCTCCCGGATATCTGATCGGCAGAACGGGCAATATCGCCTCGAAAACCCTGCTTACAATCGGTGTGATTGCCGTATCGTCGCGGGTTGCAGAGCTGTTTGCCACCGCCTTCTCGCAAGATGCTGTCGGTCACCCGACGGAAGGGCCGTTCGCCAATGCCGCCAACGGGACGAACGTCACGGACTGGGTTGACAGCCTGATCACGCAGGCGACGGATACCGTTCTGCCGACCCTGTACGAAAATATCACCGGTCTGCTGTCGAATGATACTTTGAATGCCACGCTCGCAGATTCGTTCAATATCACCGACAATGTGACGGGGGATGAGACTGCTCCGCTCACAATCGATGATGTGACAACCGCCTTTTCGACCCTGTTCGGCAATATCACCGAAAGTGTCGCTCCGGGCAGCACCACGACAGAAGGTCCGCAAGGTCTTGCCAATCCCGAACTTTGGGGATTGATCGCATCGATGGTTGCCGCGCAGCAAACCATCACCACCGGATCGGAGTTCGCCCAGGGCTTCTTCAACCTCGAAGGCTATCCTTCACATCAACTGGCCCGGATTGGAGGCGGGGCACTTGAGGAACTTGCACGCCTGATGGTCAATTACGGGATTCAATATGGGGCGTCAGGTGTGTTCACCCGAGGCACACCCGAACAGGAAATGCTGGGCATCGCGTCGGCGGCGATCG
This sequence comes from Thioclava sp., assembly GCA_965277135.1. Lineage (GTDB taxonomy): Bacteria > Pseudomonadota > Alphaproteobacteria > Rhodobacterales > Rhodobacteraceae > Thioclava. Next base: position 33,688 of record CBDIBW010000010.1, read on the forward strand.
TTCTTTCGGCATTGCGCTCGATCCGGAACAGGATCCCGGGGAGTGCCGCACGATTTGATGCGTCGATCGCAATGGCCGGAGCCTTGAGAGCCGCCGAGCTTGCGACCGACTGTATCTGGCGCGGCAACCTGCTGAATATGGTGCGGCCGGCAGAATTCTCCGATACCGGTATCGGTATCGGTGCGCGGGCAATTTCCCGCGAAGACAAGGCCAGCCTGCCAATCGCCCAATTCCTGATCGAAACCCTGAAGAACGACAATCTCGAGGCGCTCCGGGCCCAGCTTGCCACGCGCCGGAGCACGACGTTGCTCGGTTCCGAAAGGCTGGCCAAGGCAGGCAACCGGTTTGTCGGCGCACTGACGTCCTTGACGAGCGGCCTGTATGACGGGATCGGCAACCGGATTCTGGGCCCGATCGGTCGGACCATGACGGAAGCCTGGCCGGAAGGGTGGACCCGCAAGGGCATTGTCGAGCATTTCGGTCGTTGGCGCAAGTCAAGGGCGACGCCCTCCGAGCGTGAAACGGCTTATGCCGCCCAGATTGAGGGGAGTGTGCAGCGGGATCTCGATATTCTGGCCAGGGTGGCAGCGGGAGACGCAGATGATACGGCGCTGGAGCAGATCTATGATCGTTTGAAGGACGGCACCTACAGGCCGGCAGGGGCCGATCGAAATGCGGATGCCTCGCAATTCCGCCTGACCTTCAATTGGGGGCGCAATGTCGGGTCGGGCATGCGGGAGCTCTTCCTCTCCGCAGGTCGCGCAGCGGGCGAGACCCATCTGGCGATCCAGTCGAGCCTGAACTTCAGAAAATACACCGCTGCCAAGTTCCAGGGCGAATTGAGGGGTTCGGTTCCGTTTGGTGAAACGACCTTCTCGACACAATATCAGCGCGAGATTGCCCGTGTTCACACCCGGCTCAAGGCTCTGGCAACGCTCAAAGCGGATCTCGGGAACAATCCAAGGGCCGGTGAAATCACCAATGCCATTGTGAAATACACGGTTGAATCCGGCTTGTTCCATTACAAGCTGCGCTACGATGATACCGGCTCCCGGTTTGTGGAGGATCTCGGCGATGGTGATGTCGCCCTGCACAACACAGTGCTTGCGAATGGAAAGCTGTTGACGCCGCGTGCCAATGAGAGAGTCGATGGTCTCGACGTTCTTCTGGTCAATTACGGTTTCGGAATTGCACAGAAATTCGACTCGATCACCTATCGCGGGGTCAACACACAGTCGAGCATCATTCCTGACGATCCTTCGAATGCCCTGGTATTTTACGGTGTCACCGGACGCAGTTTCTCCAGCGGCGATGTGTTGACGAATACGGAGATTCTCTCAACCTCCCAGGCAGGCCCTCTGGCCTCCAACTTCGCCAATTCGATCGACCAGTTCCAGACTCAGGCGGAAAGCCGCCTGACCATGGTGATCAGGGGCAAGACATCGGTAAATGTGTCACAGATTACCGATCAGAACCAGGCCGAGACGATCTACTCGCCCGGTGCCCTGTTCGAGATTGAAAAGATCGAGGGCGATGAGTCCGGCAACGATCTTGGCCGGGTCGTCTATCTGCGCCAGATCGACACTTCGGAATGGGAGCTTAACAATTACTACTACCGGAGATATGTTGATGACGGTGCAACCTTCGAAAACACCATCGACAAGGCTGCCAAACTGTCCGGTGATGACCGTTCATTCATGATCGTGGAGCCCTATACCGGCAAGACCTACAAGATCACGGATACGGGTGACAGGAACAATCCGCAGCTTGGCAGGCAATACGCACCGATCGGGAGCTACTTTACCGGACGCGTCCTCGACGGTGTTGACAATGCTCAAGAGGTTGCACGTTGGCGTCGACCGTTCGACGGGGACTCAACCACGTCGGGTATGCGCAACGACATCTACCATCATTTTGCCAGGAATGACGATCAGCACATCATCTCGACCCGGATCGGCGATCTGACCCGGAATATCCACATGGCCTATTTCCGGCAGGACCGGGCGGACGCGTTGATCCGGGCAGTGGGCGCAACCCTGACCACACTTATTCAAGAAACCGATTCGACGATGTTCAATGCCTGGTCCCATGCGGATCTGATGAGAGATGTAATACGCCTCAAGAGACAGATCGCGACGCTCTCTGACGGCGTGAGCGCCCTGTCAAGTGGAGATTGGCAGCAGCAACTGGATGCGGTTGATCTGGCGCGCAACCCGGTGCAGACCTGTTACGAGACGGTTTTCAAGGCTCGCATGCAGGGCCAACAGACTCCACAGGCCACCAAAACTCCACTTGAAAATGTGGAGAAGGCATTGTCCAACTTGCTGGACTTTGCCGACAGCGAAAAGGCGAGAGTTGAAGGCGAACTGAAAGCCCAGAAGAAAGCCGATGATGCCAGGGAGAGCTTGGAAAAAGCCCTTGATCGTCAACGGACTTCTGACCAACTTGATCGACAGACTCCTGACCAACTCGCGAAGCTGCTGTCCTGGCAGATTGCAAATCATCTGCGGCGCGAGGTCACGATCCACAATCTGGTCCCTTCAACGACGCAGGAGAGGCAATTCCAGACCGGAACTGTGGCATTCCAGGTGTCGAAGGGCTTTGACGGAACCCGGTTGACCAATTCAGTCGGAATTGACATCGGGCAGGTGAGGGACAATTCTGGCGCTGTCACATACTACGTTCGCAATGCCAGAAATGGCGGTCACTGGACCCGTGTCGATGTCGCACAACAGGGTGTGGATGACGGATTCGCAGGGATGGACGACCGAGCCCGGGATCTTCTCTACGCGGTTTGCCTGGAGCTTCATCCGGACGAATTGAACGATCAGGGGCAGCCAAAGACGGACTTTCTCACATCGTTGAGGAAACTCAGGTCCGGCACACAGCGCCTGGCAAGCTGGCAGTATGATCGCTATCGGGTTGCTCTTTCGCATGTCCATGAGACCATCCAGGCTGATCCGAGCTATAGCGGTGTCGCATTCAATCCGGGCGGGACATTCACGACAACCGTTTCGCTCAACAAGAGCTACGCGGCAAGCGAGTTTGCAGACATGGAAGCTGCAAACGCCGCCGGGTTCTCGGAGATGGATTCCAATACCCAAAATGCACGATTCGGTATGTATCTTGGTCACCTCCTGTATCAGAAAGCAGGAGAGGAAACGCTCTATTATGAGACCAATACAAGCGGCACGATCAATGGAGATGCGCCGAAGACCAGCGTCAGGCTCATCCCGGTGGAACGTGTGGAGCCGCGCGCGTATGCCTCCGATCAGGGAGAAGATCGCGTCCTCCTCTTCAAGAACCTGGAAAAAGGCGGTCGCGCACTTGACGGGGAGTCCTTCAAGGGGGATCGTTTTGCAATCGCGACAATATCGACCAATGATGTTGGTGAGAGTGCTGTGGCCTGGCGCACATCGCGGTTTCGCCCGATCGATCTCGCAACCAAGATTGACCTGACACACGACAGCAACCGTGCGACGGCCGACACAGACCCGCAACTTGCCAGACTGTTCCTCGGCAGCCGCGAGGGGCTGGATGGGCGTATCTTTACAGACGGATCCCGCAATCTTTTTGTGAAGGATCCGGCGAATGGCCGAAACTATATCCCTGTTCGAGCCGTATCGGTGCGTGCGCCATGGATAATCCAGGGCGAACCCGGTAAGAATACACTTGCCTTCCAGAACCTGGAGAACCCTGAGACGCTCTTTTTCTGGACGTCCGCCGATGCTGTTTCGCAGCACTTCTTCGAAGCATTCATTCCCTATCACCAAGGCGGCAACTTCACCGTTCTTCAGTCAATGGGACATGCAAAGCTTGAGGATGCTCTCAATGATCCCGGAGCGGGTCGCAATGCGTTCCTCTTCCGGACGGATCTGCATGGCAATGAAGGCACCTGGACCGCCATCGCTCAAGGTCAGAACGGGCGCGAGGTCATCCGTGAGCTGTTTGGTGACAGCGCGCACCCCGACACGAGCCGAGCGGCACAGGGCACCGGTCATCTGGCCTGTGTTGCCAACGGCAAGGCATATGTGGAGACATCGGTTAACAACGATGAAACCGAAAAGTCCATATATCTGGCATCGGATATTCAGGGCAATGATCCGATCGGGGCCGCGCCTGTTTTGTCCGAAGAGGATCGCATCCTCATAAAGGAGGGCCTGGTTGGCGTAAATGGTCAGAGGCTTTTCTTGTATCGCGATCTGGCCAGCAACATGCGGGAACTGTTTCTGCCCACGTCACAGGGCCTTGCAAAGGTAACGGAAATTCGTGGCGATGGGACCATCACGGCAGCGGTCAGGAAGGCCGACGGAGGCGTGCAGACCATTGAGGTCGCAGGGGCCGCCGCAGGCCGTTCGGTAACTGTTCGGGGCACAAGCGAAACGATAGCGACACTGGTTGGCACAAATCAGGCATGGTTGGACATTGTGTTCATCACTTCGGATGCCGGTATCCACGACATAGCAGGTCGCAACAGGCTTTTGTCCAGCCATGCTTTGGCGAACAAAGGGATCCCGATGGTCTTCCACAACCAGGACAGCAATTATCTGTGGACCTATGATGCGGCGCAGGGTGTGCGCAAGGGTCTGGTCCCGCCATCCCGGGCAGACGTCAATGGGCGCTATCCGCTGACGGGCTACAAGGTGACGGACAATGTGATTGCCCATTACGTTCGTGATGCAGAACACGGCACCGGAAGCTGGACACTGTCTGTTCTGCACGGACGGGAAAACGGGATGCCATATGTTTCGTTTGGCTCTCTCAATCTCGAGGTGACCGTGACGCAGGGCGCGACTGCCGGATCGCTGGATTCGGTCAGCTTCACATATCGCGGGCAGGCCGTCCTGGCAATTGGTTCGGACGGAACTCTGGCCCGGGACAGCAGTCCGAATACGGAGGTTCTGACAACCAACCATGACCGGCGCTAGCAACGAGATGCTCAATCAGGGTTTCAAGGTGGCAGATTTTGAAACGACCTCTGCAGCCAATGCCGGGCTTGCTGACCCGCTCACTGACCTGCCCCCTTTTGGTCCCTCGGTCATAACGAGGGTCTGCGGGTTTGAGATTGGTAGTCGGGTCGGCCGTTCCGGGCAAGCGCGCCGGGCGTGGAGCCCTCAGATTTCTCAAGCGTCCGGCGCGCTTCGAACGACCGGAAGGTGCGACCGTGATCTGAGGGCTCCAACCCAAAATGTGGCGCGAGCACCTCGAACATGGCCTTGTCTGGCGAGTAGATTGCTCCGTCTTCTTGAGGAATGCCTACGCGGAATCCTATCTCGAAGCTATGGCGCAGATCAATGTCACTCAGTTCACCGCCTTCGACCGTGAGCCCGTTTATTTCGGCGACGGCGATGCAGGCTTTCATCATATCCCGGCGCAAGCGATCACAGAGCTCTGGCGTCAGGTTGCGCGGCGGCGAGATCGCTTTGGCCTGCACAAAAGTTGTTTTCTTTGGAGGTCTTGCTTTGCGCGTGTTCTTTTTCATGGTGCTTCGGCCTCGGTGCTATCGTGTTCGAGGGCCATTTGCGCCTTTGCTTTATAGACGGTGCCGCGCGAAACCCCCATTTCGCGTGAGATTTCAGTGGGGGAGCAGCCCTCAATAAGCTTTGCTTGGATGGACGCCATATCGATCTTGGGCGTACGCCCGCGATAGACGGGCGTCCATAGCTGCCGAGAGACAACGCGAACTGCTCGCGGATATGGGCCAGGACGACCATGTCCGCCCGCTGCGTCTTGCTCAACCGGGCGTTCTCGGTGCGGGGCGGGCAGCAATGTTACCGTACGGGTGACCTTGGTTATGTGAATGCGGCAGGCCATCTGTTTCTTCTGGGGCGCGCGGATCGGCAGGTGAAATGGAACGGCAACCGGATCGAGCTTGATGAAATAGAACGCGCAGCGCACGGCCTTGACGCGATACACAAGGCCGCCTGCCTGCCGGTACGTGAAGGCGGTCAGGTACGTGATATCGTGCTCTTTGTGCAGCCTGCGCTCGGGACGAATCTGACCGCCACGATGCGCGCGCGGGCGCTGGCCGCGCTACTGCCCCAGACCATGATCCCGCGTGACATTCGCCTGCTGGATACGCTGCCCGTCACTGTCAACGGCAAGGTCGATTCTCAGGCGTTGCTGGCGCGCCTGAAGGCACCGATCCCGGAGCATACATAATACGCAGCGCCGGTTTTTCATGTGCAAAAGCCGTTCAATTTCCAGACAACCCATTGAAAATCATATGCCTTCGTCAATCAGGACGTCCTGGTTTGTGATTTAGGTCTCGCGGCGGCGATCTAATTGCCAAGATCGACACCAAGTTCCCTGCTTCCGTTGTGAATCGCACGTCTGATCACACTGAGATCCACATGGGGCACAAGCCCGCCCGAGGAGAGCGTTTAAAATGTCTGTTTCCGAAGATCTTGAAACCCGGCTACGCTCCCTGTCCATCGACAGGGGGATCGATAAGGGGGCTGCCCAAGGCCCGCCATCGCGTACGATCGTAACAGCGCGCCCACAAGCCAAACGTCCTCGCCACATCTGGCGTCGTGTCGGAGGCGGTTTGCTGCTTGGGATCGCAGGCGTCGTTACGGCGGCTTTCGCACCTGGCGAGCGCGCGCCCTCTTTTGCAGCGCCCGTCATCGCCGAGGCCACGCGCCTGTGGGATGCGGCAAGCGAGGTGCTTGCGAGCCAGGAGAGCGCAGCGATCGTGACGCAAGCCGCAGCGCAAAATGTCGCGCAACCTGCCACATCGCGCGATACCATGGCGCTGGCAGAGGCTGCGCGCCCGGCACCCGAGACGGCAAAACCCGTTGCCGCCACTGGTCCCCGCGTGATCGGGTCCGGCTTTGTTGTCGCTCCGACTTCGGTTGTGCTGATGTCAGACATTGGCGGTCAGGTCGCACAGGTCGAAGTTGAAGTTGGCACGCGGCTCAAGGCCGGTGACCCGGTGGTGCAACTGGAACAAAGCGATGCGGAACTTGCGGTTGGCCTGGCGCATGAAGCCTTTCGCCTGGCGCAGGCCCGACTGCGGAGTGCGCGCGCGGCTCATGCTGCGGCAGAGGCCCCGTTGCGGCGTCTTGAAACGCTCGAAGCACGCGGCGTCGGTCGCCGGGCGGAACTTGAAGATGCCCGGCTTAATCTCGCTGTGCTTTCCAACGGCATCGCCATCGCCCAAAGTCAGGTCGAAACCGCCCGGCTGACCTTGCAACGCGCCGAGCGGGATCTGGAAAAACACATACTGCGCGCGCCCTTTGACGCGGTGGTTGTCGCCTTGCCTGCCGCGCCGGGCATGATGGTGTCCTCCGGCACCAGCGGCGGGGCCGATGAGGCCGGGCTGATGGAACTGATGGACGTCAGCCACCTCTATGTTGATGTGGATGTGGCCGAGCGCAACATCGCCGCCATCCGCCGTGGCCAGATGGCCGAGATCCGCCTTGATGCCTTCCCCGACCGCCGCCTCAGCGCACAGGTCGTGGCCATTGACCCGCGTGCCTCGCGCGAGAAGGCAACCATCCGTGTGCGCCTGAAACTTGATGCCACCGATATGGCCGATGTGCGCCCGAACATGTCTGCCAAAGCAACCTTCACCAACCTATCGGACCGGGCGTTGGCCCAACTCCGGATCAACAGGAGCAATTGACCCATGACCCCTGCCTCATACGATATCGAACTCACCAACGTCTTCAAGAGCTACCCGCTGGGCAAATCCCGCATTCCGATCTTTGAAGATCTCACCATGACCATCCCGGATGGCGATTTTCTTGCCATCATGGGGCCATCGGGATCGGGGAAGTCAACCATCCTGAACCTGATTGGCGGCATTGATACCGTCGATGGCGGTCATGTCAGCATCGGTGGCACCATGCTCGATAAAATGAACACCCGCGCCCTGACGCGCTGGCGGTCCGAGGTGATCGGCTTTGTGTTTCAGTTCTACAATCTGATGCCCATGCTGAGTGCGGCACAAAACGTGGAACTGCCCTTGCTGCTGACCGATCTCAAAGCGGCAGAGCGGCGCGAGCGGGTGCATACGATCCTGGATATCGTGGGACTTGCAGACCGCCACGACCACCTGCCATCGCTCCTGTCGGGCGGCCAGCAGCAGCGGGTGGGCATCGCCCGCGCCATTGCCAGCGATCCGCGCATCCTGTTGTGTGACGAACCCACCGGCGATCTGGATCGGAAATCCGCCGATGAGATTCTGGAGCTGTTGCAGCTTTTGAACACCAGGCTGGGCAAGACCATCATCATGGTCACACATGACGAAAGCTCCACCCGCGTGGCCAAACGCACGGTGATCCTCGACAAGGGTCGGTTTGTCTCTGAGGAGATCACGCAATGCGCCTGAGCCCCTCTTTGCTGATCCGTCAGAACCTGACGCGTAAACTGTTGCGCAGTATCCTGTTGGTCCTCTGTATTGGTATCGCCTTCTTTATCTTTGGCGTTTTGTCCAGTTTCCGACAGGGGTTTGAGGGGGCGAGTTCGCAGACCTCCCGTCTGGTGGTGACCTCCAGGGTTGGCGGCAATGAAACCCTGCCCCTGTCTTATCTGCCGGAAATCCAGGCCATTGATGGGGTGGCCGATGTCACCCATATCACCCGCCTGCGTGCCTATGTGGGCAATGAACGCAACATCGTGGGCGCCAATGCGGTCGACCTTGAAAGTTACGCGCGGGTCTATGCGGACGCCTATGCCTTTACCCCCGACATGCTACGCGCGGCAGACGCCGATCGCACCGCCATTCTGGTGGGGCGCACATTGGCGGCGCGAATGGGGTGGAGCACCGGCGACACGGTGACGCTGACGAGTTTCGTCCATGCCCGCGAGGGAGGGGATCGCAACTGGCGCTTTACCATTGCAGGCATCTTTGACGGGGCCGAAGTGACCACCGATACCAGTTTCCTGCTGGCGCGGGCGGATTACTTCCACGCCGCCGTGATGCGCAACCGCAACCGGGTGGACCTGTTTGGCATCCGGCCCGTCCCCGGAACCGATACCGAAGCCCTGGCCAGAGAAATCGACGCGCTTTATGCCAACTCCGGGGCGCAGACACGAACACAGTCCGAAACCGCCTTCATGTCCGCCTTCCTTGAACAATTCGCCAATATCGCGCTCTTGGTGCGGCTGATTGTCGGGGTCGCCTTTGCCACCATCCTGATGATCGTGGCCAATACGATGATCTTTGCAATCCGCGAACGCACGCTGGAGATCGGTGTGCTCAAGGTTCTGGGCTTTTCCGGCGGGCGCATCATGCGCATCGTGCTGGCGGAGACACTGGTGCTGTTTGCGCTGGGGCTGTGCCTTGGTCTGAGCCTGACCGCAGCGGTGATCCCGGTGCTGGCCGACGCCCTGCAAAGCGTTGTGCCCGGCCTTTATCTGACCCCGCGCGTGATCGCCACGGCGGTGGCGCTGGCGGTGGGCCTTGCCCTTGCCTGCGGTGCCCTGCCGTCGATCAACGCTCTCCGCCTGCCCATTGCGGCAGCTCTCAAACACAGGTGACCCCAATGTTCGGTTTTATCCGTCAATCCCTCGCGCTCTCGAACGCAAACCTGCGCAGCTTGCCGCGTCGGGCGTGGATTTCGCTCTCGATGGTTCTGTCTGTCACATTGGTCGTGCTGGTGCTGCTCGGTTTTCTCGCCATGGCCAATGGCTTTCGCAAAACCCTCTCCTCGACCGGGTCTGCGGATGTGGCGCTGGTGCTGAGCCGTGGCGCCTTCAGCGAAGCCCTGAGCCGCATTGGCACGCAGCAGGCCCACCTTGTCGAAGAAGCGCCGGGCATTGCCAGAACCGCTGAGGGCGCGCCGCTCATTTCGCGCGAGCTGGTGGTGCCGGTGGATGCGGTGGCACTGGACAGCGGCAAGAATCAAACCCTGTCTTTGCGCGGTGTTACGGCCACGGGCCTTGCCCTGCGTCCACAGCTGAGCATCAGCGATGGCCGGATGATGACACCGGGCACAGCCGAGATCGTGGTCGGTGCGCGTCTGGCGGCGCAATACCGCAATCTGAACATCGGAGACACAATCTCCTTTGGTCGGTCACAATGGACGGTTGTGGGTCATTTCACCGCTGGCGGCAGTGTCTTTGAAAGTGAGCTTATAGCAGATGCCGGATTGGTTCAGGCACAATTCAATCGCCCCAATCAAATCCAGTCCCTGCGTGTTCGTTTGGATGATGCAGCCGCGTTTGAACGCTTCAGCGTCTATGTGGAGGATCTCGATATGGGGCTTCTCGCACAGACGGAACAGGCGTTTTATGCCGCGCAGGCCAGCGACATCAGCCGTATCATCGAGTTCCTTGGCTGGCCGCTTGCCATCGTGATGGCGATTGGCGCGGCGGTTGGTGCGATGACCACCATGTATAGCTCGGTTTCTGACCGCATGGTCGAGATCGCCACCGTGCGCGCCCTCGGTTTTGGCCGCAGCGCCGCCTTTGTCGCCACTTTGGTCGAGGCACTGGTCCTCACACTGATCGGTTGCGCCATTGGTGTGGCGCTGGCCTGGGTCGGTCTGGATGGCTGGAGTGCCTCGACCAAAAGCGGGGCCAACGCCCAGCTGGCGTTTCAGTTGGCGCTGTCATGGCCCCAGGCCCTGAGTGCCGTGGTTCTGGCCCTCGGGATCGGTGCTGTCGGCGGCGGGCTGCCCGCTCTCCGGGCCGCCCGGGTGCCCCTGCGCGCGGCCCTGACCGGACGGACCTGAGGCGATGACCCTGCCACAGTATAAGCCTCCTCCCCTGCCACCGCGCAAAGCCCCTGAGGGCGGTCCGCGCGCGGTGGTAATCGGGGGCGGCGTCGCAGGGCTGGCGGCTTGCAGCGCCCTTGCACCTCATGTGGCGTCGATCACCCTGATCGAACAGGAAAGGTGGGCTGCGTCAGGGTTTCCGAGACCAACTCGCCGATGCTGGGAAGCGTAACGCGGTGCTTCGCAGCATCGCGGACGGGTTCATTGCCGCCCATTCCACGCTGTGTCAGGCAGCTGCAGATCTCGATCGTGCCGTGAAGGAGAAGGCCAGGACGCATCCTGTCGCCCGCCGATTGATGACCGTTCCTGGTGTTGGCCCCGTCGTGGCGCTAAATTTTATGTGGCGCTAAATTTTATCGCGCTGGTCGATGACCCTTCGCGGTTTCGGCGCGTTGAGAACGTCGGGGCCTTTCCGGGTCTCACGCCTCGAAGGTATCAATCAGGAGAAATGGATTGGTCCGGCCGCATCTCGAAATGCGGCGATGGGACTATGCGGAGCTTTCTGTTCGAGGCGGCAACGACCTTGATCGGTCGGGTGCAGAAGTTCTCAGCGCTGAAAAGCTGGGCGGTCCGACTTGCTGGGCGACGAGGCTTTGCCAAGGCGGCCGTTGCGACCGCTCGTAAACTCGCTGTGCTAATGCTGACACTGTGGAAGACCGAAACCGAGTTCAAGTGGAAAAAGGAGGCCATAGCCTGACCTGAATTCCCGCCCCGGTGGCGGGAAGCAATGTCCCGAAGGGGGGCGGAGGCTGGTCGATCTCGCGCGGGCCGATGGGAAGCAGAGCATTCTGCACAACCCGATCCATACATTGGAGGCGACCACCACCGGATGCCATGCTGAGGCGCAAACCATGTGTGACCTCGAAGAGAACCATGACCCCGGACGGATCAGTTGCTTGCCGCTTGACAAGGCCGCAATCAGAGAACATGATGGTGGTGCTCCTGCGGTTGGTGGCGTGTGTCGCAACAACAAACCAACCAGATGCACCCCCGTCATTCAAACCGTCCGGACACCAGATCCAATCATAGCTCCCTGATCAAGGACCGGGGCGAGTTACTGACCTTCTACGATGTCCCGGCCCGGCATTGGCAGAGCATCAGAACGCCAAACCCGATCGAAAGCGCCTTCGCCACGATCCGGCACCGGACCAAGCCCACCAAGGGCTGTCTGAGCCGGGACGGTATGCTCCACATGATGTTCAAGCTCGGGCAATCCGCTGAGAAAAGCTGGCGCAAACTGCGCGGCTTCGCCCATCTCGCCGACGTCATCCAGGGCGTCGATTTCATCAACGGCATCAAGCCATCAACCCAGGATCAAGCCGCCGCATGAAAAACGACCGGACACCAGATTTGACAGTAACTCCTCGCGGGCGCGCCTTGATCAAGCCGAGAGTGCGCCGCGACTCGGCGCCATCCGTTGACCCGCAGCGTCGGGGTTTTGTTGACACGGGCGTTGGAGGCGCCAACGCCGCCCTAGAGGGCGGCGTCTAAGCGTTTGGAAACGCGAAGGATTTTGGTTGCGGGAGCCAGATTTGAACTGGCGACCTTCAGGTTATGAGCCTGACGAGCTACCGGGCTGCTCCATCCCGCGTCCATTGGCGCTTGTGCCGTTTGTGTCAGGTCATGACCCTGACGCTGGCGATCACGTTGATCAAGCGCTTTGTTCAAGCTCTGGTGTTGGTGAGCTTGTTGCGATTTCGGATTACTCAATCCCTTGTTCTGCCCCCGTTTTCGGTGCCGGGTTCTGTCTTGGGTTTTTTTGGCATCCCGGGGTATGTTTTTGTTATCGTTTTTCGGAGATGATTCATGCTGTTTTCCAGGTTTGGCGATGACCTACTCTCCCACGTCTTGAGACGCAGTACCATTGGCGCGACGGCACTTAACGGCCGAGTTCGGAAAGGGATCGGGTGTTTTGCACGTGCTATGACCACCAAACCGGGAAAGACAGCCTGTCCAAGGCAAGTCACTGTGTCTGCATGCTTTGATCCGGGCAGGTGCAGTCCTGCTTCTACTGGATCAAATCAAGCCAATCGGGCCATTAGTACCAGTCAACTGAACG
>CBDIBW010000011.1:0-54864 GCA_965277135.1 Thioclava sp.
TGGGGCGGGCAGGCGATCACGGCCATGGAGGGCGCGACCTTCTGTTCCGGCATTGGCGCGCCCGAGATCGCCGCGCCCTGGAAAGCCGTCCCCGTCGTGCGCTGGATCATGGAGCGTATCAGGGCAAGCGCAGGGGAGAAACGGGAAGCTGAATCCGTAAAGGATAGTGCCTGATGGGGAAACACACGCCTATTTTTGCCTCCGCCAAAACCGCAGCTGCGCTCTTTGAGATGACGCAAGGCGAGTTTCTGGCGCTGGTAAAAGAGGGTGTCCTACCCAAGCCGCAAAAGATCGGCCCCTATGAGCGTTGGGAAACAGACGAATTGAAGGCTGTTGCCAAAGGCACAAAAACCGACGGGTATGAGGAAATTCAATGGTGAGGAAGAAATTCACTGCCACAAAAACCGTCAAGGGCCACACCTACCAATATTTTCGCAAGGATGGCAAATATGTGCGCCTGCCAGATGATCCAGACAGCGAAGACTATGATAAAGCCTATTGGCGGCTGATGCGTGGTGGTGATCTGGCTGAGCGCAAGACATCATGGAACAACCTGATCCTGCTTTACAAGAAAAGCCCGTACTGGAACGAGTTGCAAGCTGCAACTCAAAAAAGTTATGATCGTTATCTGGAATACATGCGAGAGCGCGCAGGAAAACAGGACACTCAGAAATTCCAGCGGAAACACGCAATTATCATTCAGCAGGCAAACTCGGATCGACCTCGCACAGCCAACTACATATTGCAGGTTCTCTCGGTGCTGCTGGAATTTGCCATTGACCTCGGCTGGCGCAGAGACAACCCGGCCAAGGGCATTCGAAAATTGAAAGGCGGCGAAGGCCACACCCCCTGGCCGGAATGGGCCATAACTGCGTTCAGAACACATGCAACACCAGAGGCCCGACTGCTGTTTGAACTCGCCCTGGGCACGGGCCAACGTGCAGGCGACCTGATCAAGATGAAATGGTCTGATTTTGACGGTCAGGGCATTTACGTATCCCAGAGCAAAACAGGAGCGAAGATATGGGTTCCCTGCACGGATGAGTTGCTTGCCATTCTGCAGGCCACCGAACGGCAGGGGATATTCATCATGACGAGCCAGACCGGCCAGCCACTGACCTACAGCGGCGCGTCACAGAGAATGACCCGGATTTCCAAAAAAGCAGGAACAAGGGCCTATTCACTGCACGGCCTGCGCTACAGTGCTGCCTCGAAACTGGCCGAACTCGGGGCCACGGATGCGCAGATTGCAGCCATCACAGGCCACAAGGCGCGCAGCATGGTCGCCAAATATTCCAGCGGCGCAAACCAGAAACGACTCGCGGATGAGGTAGTTCGGCTGCGCGAGAACAGAACACAGACAGAACGGGAAAGTGGGAAACCGCGTGGGAAACCGAAGTAACCCTTCTACGTCACAACTGACCTAACCCATTGATTTAAATGGCGGACCCGGAGCGATTCGAACGCCCGACCCCTTGATTCGTAGTCAAGTGCTCTATCCAGCTGAGCTACGGGTCCATTGCGGAAGGCGATCTAGCGGCTACGGTCGGGCATTGCAAGGGCAAAAAGACAAGGAATTTCGAATTTCTGTCACAGATCCGGCGTTGTTTCGCTCATTCGGCATAAGCAAGAGTTGCCCTGTCCCGGTTGGTTTCAGGCGACGGCCTTGATCCCGGCGGCGGCGAATGTGTTGAAGTGGTTCATGATGGCAATGCGGATCCGGATTTCGGCACGCTGGCGGTCGGGGTCTCGTGACATGATCCGCCCACCGAAAGCCTTGCGGCCGTTCATCCGGGCCTTGATCCGGCTTCGGACGTGACGGGCCCATCGCGTCCACCGCGCCCGGCCCGGATGGTGCGTGGCACGCAGGATTTCGCTGGGTTTCGCTGGATTTCGCTGGATTTCGTTCCTGGCGATCGCCGCCGGGCTGGCGACCAGACCCGCTGTCTGCCGCAACGGCAGGCCGAACAGGACCTTCAGGGTCAGGCAGACCTGGATCGCACTCTCCGGGAAGGTCTCAGGATGGGAAGGTCTCAGGAGGGCCACGCTTGCCGACCGCCCTGGCGCGCCAACTCATGCCGGGATCAAACCGAACCGCGCGCGACCCCCGGCGTCGTGGCGATGCGTTACAGGCCGACCAGCTGGTCGTACGAGACCGGGTGGGAGATGGCGACGGCAGGCGCATCAGCCAACAGACCGGATTCGCAAGGGTGAACCCGCATCACCGATATGGACAACAACGCCATGTTGAAGGCGCGGTGATCGAACTGGCTATTGCAAATCCAGCTTTGGGCCAGAAGCGCGCCAGTTGGGAGCTTCAGCAGAAGGGGATCATGGTATCATCGTCGGGCATTGGGTCGATCTGGCTGCGCAATGACCTTGAGACCATCAAGAAGCGCCTGAAAGCCCTTGAGGCCCGCGCCGCCCAAGAAGGCATCCTGTTGACCGAAGAGCAGATGGCGGCGCTGGAGAAGACCAGGCAGCAGAAGGAAGCCCATGGCGAGATCGAGAGCCACCATCCCGGCGGTCTTCGGCAGCCAGGACACCTATTATATTGGCACGATGAAAGGTGTGGGCCGTATCTGCCAGCAGACCTTCGTCGACACCTACGCCCGCGTGGCGATTTGCAAGCTATACACCGAGAAGACGGCAATCACGGCAGCGGACCTGCTGAACGACCGCGTCATCCCGTTCTTTGCACAGCACAAGAGTGACCTGCTGCGCATCCTGACCGATCGCGGCACAGAAATATTGTGGCAAGGTCGAAAACCACGCCTGCCAGCTTTATCTGGCGGTCGAGGATGTGGATCATTCGAGGACCAAGGCGAGCAGCCCGCAGACCAACGGCATCTGCGAACGCTTCCACCGCACCATCAAGGACGCGTTCTACGACATCGCGTTCCGAAAGAGGCTGTATCGCCCGGTCGAGGAATGGCAGACTGATCTGGACGCATGGCTGGACAAATATAACGAACAGCGCCCGCAGTCAGGAAGGTATTGCTACGGCAAAACACCTATGCAAACCTTCCGCCAAACGCTACACATCGCTGTCGAGAAGACAATTAAAACGCACAACAAATCGGACAGTGACCAATCCATTCTCAGAATCGCTGGCTGAGCTGTACCTCAGATCAAGTCTGAAGTTTTACAGGTAAAGGCCCCATACAACTCAACCGGTCCATTCAACATACCTTTCTGCAACAATGCCCATCTGATTGATCATGTGGAGCCGTGTGATCTTCACATCCTCACGATTCACGAACAACGATGATTGGAACGTCTTTTGACCATGAAACTTTCTTGAACCAGCAGCATGTGCTGAAAACTCCAGATGACGCAATCGTTCTCTGGTCAGATCACTGGGGCGGCGCGGGGGGCGATTTCGGGTCGTTCAACTTACGGACAAAACCTCATATTCCAAACATACCGGAATTGTTCGGGCGATAGTCAGAACAACTCTACCTCCGTATTGATCTGGGGCAACGCGGGTTCCTCGAAAACCTGCGCCTCGCCCAGCAGTTTTTGGCGTGCCCGCCCGCTGTCTGGCCAGAACCATACATGGCGTGCCTGCGTTCCCCCAAGACTTTGGCCAGTGCATTCAATGCCTTCGCGTCGGAGGAATTCCAGGATGAACTGTGCATTCCTGGCACCGATATCGGAAAGGCCCGCGATCATCCGCGCCCCTCCGAATACCTTGGCCTGCAACCGATCCCGACGGGCACCAAGTTTGATCATGTCATTGATCAGCAGCTCCATCGCATTGACGCCAAAGCTCGCCACCTGGATCGGGCTGCCAGTGTTTTCGGGGAGAAGAAAATGATTCATTCCGCCGATATGCGTCTGCTCGTCATAGAGACAGGAGGCCACACAGGATCCCAGGATTGTGGAAATCGGAGCCGCGCCGGATGTGCAGGCCAGATACTCTCCCTGCGAAATATGCTGTGGGCGCGCACGGCTCGTGTCACGCATTGGCATTGCCCCCGGCACCCGCCATCGTCGGCACACTGCGTCCGGCCAAGCCAAGCACTTCGGACGCTATCCGGTCAAGCGGTACGGCCTGCTCCGCCGCGCCGAGTTCCAGCGCCGCACGCGGCATGCCGAAGACAACCGAGCTTGCCTCATCCTGAGCGATGCAGCGGGCCCCATGATGGCGCAGTTCGAGCATTCCCCGGGCCCCGTCGCGCCCCATCCCCGTCAGCATCACCGCCACGCAGCGTTCCGCATGGGGAAGCGCACTGTTGAACAGCACGTCAACCGAGGGGCGATGACCGTTGCATTTCTCATCAACCAGAAGGTGGCAGCAGGCCGAGCGCTCCGGCCTGAGCGTCAGATGCGATGGACCGCCCGGTGCCAGATAGATCTGCCCCTGTCGCAATGGGGCGTTCTCATGGGCCAGTTCCAGTTGCGGCAGAATCTGCTGCGACAGCCGGTTGGCAAAACTGACGAGAAAGCTCTCGGGCATGTGTTGCGTGATCAGCGTCGGCGGGCAGTTCGCCGGAAATTCCCCGAGAATGCGCTCCAGCGCATCGACCCCGCCGGTCGAAGAGCCGATGACGACCATCTTGCCATTCCACTCGAAACCGGGCACCGGCTTGTTGCGGGCCCGTCCAAGGCTCTGCAAACGGGCATCCGTCGCTGCAACAAGCAGATCGCCAAGGTTCCAGAACGCCTCCCCGACGTGATCAAGCCGCGGCTTGCCGATACATTCCACCGCCCCCAGAGACAGTGCTTCCAGCGCCGCGACAGACCCTTTATGCGTTTCGGCCGAGACCATCACCACGGGCATCGGCCGCAATCGCATCAGTTTGCCAAGGAAATCCAGCCCGTTCATCCGGGGCATCTCGACATCGAGCGTGAGCACATCGGGATTGAGCACCTTGATTTTCTCGCGCGCTTCGTAAGGGTCCCCCGCCTCGCCCACGACCCGCAGCCGCGCATCACTTTCGATCTTCGCGCGCAGGATCTGCCGGATTGTCGGCGAGTCATCGACGATCAATACCTTGCGCACCCGTGTGGTTGAATTCATGCCGTCCCTCTCGCTTCGTTCGGCCCCGCTCGATGACCACATGCCTGCCAGGCACGGGACGAGGACGCGTCTTCAGGTCCGGGAAGAATCCGGCGAAGTGCTGAAGATTCGCTAAAGACGAGCGGGAAAAATGATGCGAGATGGTTAAAATCGGCCGGATCGCCTCAGAGACCGAAGAAAGCCGCCCGCAACAGCCTGAAGCGGCGCGAAAATTCCGAACCGCGCAGCGTTCCGTCCAGAACGGAGTGCGGCGCATTGCGGGCGCGTTGCAGGATCGGACGTGCCCTCCAGCCTGGCAAGAGCGCCGCCCCGGCAGCCCCGGACACCGCCTTTCGTCCGGCCTTGAGCCGCCCCAGCCCCTCAGCGGCCAGCGCCCCGATCGCCCCGGGCGACCGGTCGGGCAAAGGGGGACGGCCCCGCGCGATCAGTTCGGGCAGTGCCTCAAGCAGTGCCGCCAGACCGGCCCCGCTCGCAAAGGCACGCACCCGCACCTCTGCCTCGGGGGATGCCCCCAAAGCCTCGGCCGCCGCCCAATACAGATTCCCCGCCGTTGCATCGAGATAGGCCCAGAGCCCGGCGGCATCCGCGTGCGGCTCGGGCCAGCAATCGATCCGGCGGGCCTCGGCCACGCCAACCAGATGGCGTGCCTGCGCGGCCAGAGGCGCCAGGGCGGGACCGATCTCATGGCGCGGAACCTGGCCGTTCGACAGCGCCTCCAGCTCGTCGATCCACCATTGCAGCCGCATCTCGGCCACGACCGGTTCGCTGGACACCCACGGGGCGCGGGCGATTTCGAGATTGGCCGCATAGATCGGCCAGAGCCGGTCGCGCAGACCGGCCGGGACCGGCAGGGTTGCCGCGAACCGGTCCGGGTCCCCCGAACGCACCATTTCGGCAGCGATGTGCAGCGCGGAGGCCAGGTCGCTCATGCAACCGGTGCCCCGTCGCGCACCAGTTTCCAGACCAGAGCATCCAGAAGCGCCTCGAACGAGGCATCGACGATGTTTGCGGAAACGCCGACCGTTGACCAGCGCTGTCCGGCACCATCCTCGAAGTCGATGATCACACGGGTGACGGCCTCGGTTCCCCCTTGCGTGATCCGAACCCGGAAATCGACCAGTTTCACATCGTCGATATAGACCTGATACGGACCCAGATCCTTGCTCAGGGCCTTGGCCAGCGCGTTGACCGGACCGCCGTCCGAGTCGTCCTCGACGATCCCCTCGGAGACCGACAGCATCCTGTGCTTGCCGATCGTCACCACCACAACCGCCTCCGAGAGATGGGTCATCCGGCCCCGCGCATCGCGGCGGCGTTCGACCGTCACACGGTAGCGATCGACATGGAAATATTCAGGCAGAAGGCCCAGCCTGGCCCGTGCGAGCAATTCGAAACTGGCCTGTGCGCCATCATAGGCATAGCCGTTATCCTCGCGTGCCTTGATCTCGTCGAGGATCCCGGCCAGGTGCGGATCGTCTCTGGCAACCTCGATCCCCATGCCCTCAAGCTGCGCGCGCAGGTTCGACTGCCCGGCCTGGTTGGACATCGGAATCAGCCGCGTATTTCCGACCAGGGCCGGGTCGATATGCTCATAGGTGCCCGGGTCCTTGAGGATTGCCGAGGCGTGCAGCCCCGCCTTGTGGGTAAAGGCCGAGGCCCCGACATAAGGTGCCGAGCGCAGTGGCACCCGGTTCAGGATATCGTCGAGCTTGCGCGACAGCCTGGTGATTTCATGCAGGTTGTCCTGATGGATGCCGGTGTCCAGCATGCTGGCGAAAGGTTCCTTCAGCAGCAGTGTCGGGATCAGGGTGATCAGATTGGCGTTGCCACAGCGCTCGCCCAGGCCGTTCAGCGTGCCCTGCACCAGCCGACAGCCCGCCTCGATCGCGGCCAGCGAACAGGCCACCGCATTGCCGGTATCGTCGTGGCAATGGATGCCCAGCCGGTCGCCCGGTATCCCCGCCGCGATCACCGCGCGCACGATCTGCCCCAGCTCTCCCGGCAGTGTGCCGCCATTGGTATCGCACGGCACGACCCAGCGCGCACCCGCCTCAAAGGCCGCGCGGCAACAGGCGAGCGCGTAGTCCGGGTTCGCCTTGTAACCGTCGAAGAAATGCTCGGCATCGAACAGCGCCTCGCGACCCTGCGCAACCATATGCGCCACGCTGGCACGAATGTTTCCGATATTCTCTTCCAGCGTGATCCCGAGAGCGGCCGTCACATGGTAATCATGCGTCTTGCCCACAAGACAGACCGCCGGCGTGCCCGCGTTCATCACCCCGGCCAGCACATCGTCATTGGCGGCCGAGCGTCCGGCCCGTTTGGTCATCCCGAAGGCGGTGAAGGTCGCGCGGGTTTGCGGACGGGTTTTGAAGAAATCGCTGTCCGTCGGGTTTGCACCGGGCCAGCCGCCTTCGATATAGTCGATCCCCACCGCGTCGAGCGCCTCGGCCAATGCGATCTTCTCGGACACCGAGAATTGCACCCCCGCCGATTGCTGCCCGTCCCGCAGCGTCGTGTCGTAAAGATAAAGGCGGTCTTTGGTCATTGCTCTTTCATGCGTCCAGTGTCTTCATGCGGCCGGTGTCTTGCAAGTTGTGGACATTCTCCGGTCATCTGCTCCGGGTGGCATGATGTGCGCCGGATTAGACGGCGAGGTCAAGCGTCACGGCCCTATTGCCTGCCCCGCCCCAAGATTTCCACCAAAGCCGCGAAACAACCATGGCTCCTTGCCTTCAGCGGTTGAGAAGAAAATGATCCTTGTCGGATTTGAATGAAATGGCAGACAATGAGACCGAATTCTTGCCATTTTGTCCTCAACTACACGCCACGCCTGTTCCCCCAGAGCCAGACATGAAGCTGTGGCAGCACCCGCGGGCGAAACCAGCGATCCCCGATCACCTGCTCGACCAGCCAGAGCATCCGGTCGGCCTGATTGTGCAAGGCAACCGGCGTGCCCGGATCGGCCTCGGGATTTCCCGGCTGAAGGTAAAGTGGCAGGCTTGGGTAGCGGCTTGCCACATCGCGCGCCCAGTCGTAATCCGCCCGGTCGAAGATCACGATCTTCATCACCGTCCGGCCGTGACCGGCGGCCAGACAGGCATCGAACCGCGGCCAGTCAACTGTCTGGCCGCTTGATGGTGGCTTGGGACTGAGCACAAGCGTATCGAGATCGGCAAACCAGTCGCGCGCGACAGAGCCCTGGGTCTCGCAGGCAAAGCGATAGCCTTCGGCCCGTCCCAGCGCGATCACCGGACCGAAATCCTGAATGGCCGGATTGCCACCCGAGATCGAAACGGTAATCGGCGCCTCGCCGGACAGATCGCGCACCCTGGCCCAGACCTGATCGGGCTGCATCGGTGCCCATGTGTGGCGATAGGCGCTGTCCACCGCATGCAGCGAATCACACCACGAACAGCGGTAATCGCAACCGCCCGCCCGGATGAAGACGGTCGGCTCGCCAATCAGCGCGCCTTCGCCCTGCACGGTGGGACCAAAGATTTCCGCAATGCGCAGCGGCAGGGTGCGCGCGCTCATGACCCGAATTCGGGGCGGAACTCGGCCCAGGTCTTTGGCGTCTCCGACACTTTCACGGCGCTGGTTTCCGGCCAGCGCGCCTTGCACCAGTCATAGAAATGTTTTGCCATGTGCTCGACGGTCGAAGGGCCGTCAAGCACATCGTTCAGATGCCGGTGGTCGAATTGCTCGTCGATATAGGTCTTGAGCGGTTTCAACTCGTGATAGTCCCGCAAGAACCCGTCCGGATTGAGCGTGGCCGAGGCCAGTTCCACCACGACGATGTAGTTATGGCCATGCAGCCGCGCGCATTGATGATCGGGTGGCAGGTGCGCCAGCTGATGCGAGGCGGAAAAATGGAATTCCTTGCTGATCCGGTACATCATGCGCTCTCGCGGTTGCGCGTTGCCTCGATCCAGTAACCGGGATCCTCGTAATCGGTCGGATCGGCAACACCTGCCAGATGAAAGGCCTCGCGCCGCTCCACGCAGGTGCCGCAACGTCCGCAATGGCTGCCCCCGCCCTTGTAGCAAGACCATGTTTCGGCAAAGGGCACATTCACCCTGGCACCTTCGGTCACGATGTCAGCCTTGCAACGATGCACGAAAGGTGTCGAAAGCGAGACATCCGCATAGCCGTCGAGTGCTGCGCGCTGCATCCTGTCGAAAGCCTGCACAAAGGCCGGTCGGCAGTCGGGATAGATGAAGTGATCGCCGCCATGCACCGCCGTCGCCACGGCCTGATCGCCATTCGCCGCCGCGATCCCGTAGGCGATGGTCAGCATGATCGCGTTGCGATTGGGCACGACGGTGACGCGCATCGTCTCTTCGGCGTAATGCCCGTCGGGCACGTCGATATCGCCGGTGAGCGCCGAGCCGGTGAGCGCCGCCCCGATCATGCGCATGTCGATGACGTGATGCGGCACGTTCAGCCGCAGTGCACAGGCGGCGGCAAAGCTCAGTTCCTTGCGGTGGCGCTGGCCATAATCGAACGAGACAAGCCGCGAAAGCTGGCCCTGATCGGCCAGAACATGCGCGAGCGAAACGGAATCCAGTCCGCCCGAGCAGATGACAAGTGTTTTCATGGTTCAGTCCTTGTTTTGTTGACCGGGTAGGCTGCGACCGGTGGCGCGGGGTCTAAGTCCCGCGCGCGTCTTTTGCAAGCCCTCAAGGAAGCAAGATCGGCAAAGCAAGATCGGCCCATCCGTCGTTTGCCCGGCTTCCGGCACCGACATCGCGGTCGCGGTTTCTGCGAGCGAAAATTGCGGCCCTCTCACACGGTCTCGTCAGAAGTGCCTCGGTCACTTCCGGCGCGGTACGCAAACAGGGCACGGCACGGCTGCCCCCCTCAGCCACCCGGGGCACCGCCACCCCGCGTTGCACATCGCCTGACCGGCGACATGCGTGCGGTGCATCGTTTGCCCATCGATTGCCCGGTGCCTTGCGCGCCCGCTGATCAGGCCATGCCGCACTTTTTGAGGCGGTTTTCGCGCAACCGGGCGAAATCATCGCCGGCATGGTAGCTTGAGCGCGTCAGCGGCGTGGCCGACACCATCAGGAATCCCTTGCCATAGGCGGCTTTCTCGTAGCCCTTGAATTCGTCCGGGGTCACAAAGCGATCCACGGCGTGGTGTTTCGGCGTCGGTTGCAGATACTGGCCGATGGTCAGAAAATCGATATCGGCCGAGCGCATGTCATCCATCACCTGCCGGACCTGTCCGCCGCTCTCTCCCAGGCCCACCATGATCCCCGATTTGGTGAACATGGTCGGATCCATTTCCTTGACCCGTTGCAGAAGGCGCAATGAGTGGAAGTAGCGCGCGCCCGGACGCACGCTCGGGTAAAGCCCCGGCACGGTTTCAAGGTTGTGGTTGAACACGTCGGGCCTGGCCGCGACCACGATCTCCAGCGCCTTGTCCTCGCATTTCAGGAAATCGGGGGTCAGGATCTCGATCGTCGTGCCGGGCGAGCGATGGCGCACCGCGCGGATCGTCTGGGCGAAATGCGCGGCCCCGCCATCGTCCAGATCGTCACGATCGACGGAGGTGATCACGACATGGTTCAGCCCCAGCGTTTCCACCGCATGGGCGACGCGGCCGGGTTCGAACACGTCAAGCCCATCGGGGCGTCCGGTGGCCACGTTGCAAAAAGAGCAGCCGCGGGTGCAGATCTCGCCCATGATCATCATCGTGGCGTGCCCTTGCGACCAGCACTCTCCGACATTCGGGCAGCCCGCCTCTTCACAAACGGTCACCAGCCTGTTCGTCTTGAGGATGTCGCGCGTCTTCCTGTAACCCTCCGAAACCGGTGCCTTCACCCGAATCCAGTCCGGCTTCCCGGGCTGGGCGTTATCGGCGCGATGCGCCTTTTCGGGGTGGCGTTCACCGGGGATCCTGAGATCGCGCATCGGATGTCCTTTGCGATACTTGGGCTTTGGCTTCACATAGGCTGATTGCCGCGCGGATGCAAACAATGCGCTGCATGGCCGGTTGGCATGCCGCCATCGGGTGGTGCGTGCTCATTGTCAGTGCTCGTGGGCCTCTGGTCCATCGGCACGATGCTTTCCGGCGCAGGCGGCGGCTCTCCCAATGCGCTATGCGGCCTGACGGTGTTGGAGGGGATGCGCCATGTCTCGATCAGGATTTGGGTTTTCTTCAAGCTGTAGACGATGTCACCGTTCCGCAATTCGTCGCGGAACCGGGCGTTGAAGCTTTCGCCGTATCCGTTCTCCCAAGATGAGCCCGGTTCGATGTACGCCGTCTTGGCACCGACAGCCGCGCTCCAGTCCCGCACCTTCTGGGCAATGAATTCCGGTCCGTAACACCTTCGGAATGCTTCCGGTTTAGAGGCTCTGATTGCCAGCGCAGTGGTCATGCTGATCAGCAGAGCAAATCCCGTTGCTCTTTCCATTCCGGCGGAAACGGCTTCCTGAGCCTTGCCAGCGTCACGTCCGGTCCCTGCTGGCCGTCGAGGATCGCCTCGACGATATCGGGGGCGAGCAGGGTGAGGCGCAGGATGCGGGTCATGCAGGAAGGGGCGATGCGCTCGTGCCCGGCCAGTTCGGAGATCGACATGAACGCGCCCGAGTCCAGCATGCGGTTCCACCGAAACGTGCGGGCCAGGGCCTTGACCAGAGTGCTGTCCGGCTTGCGCGGCTGGCTGGCACCTTCCGGACGTTGCATCTCC
This sequence comes from Thioclava sp., assembly GCA_965277135.1. Classification (GTDB taxonomy): domain Bacteria; phylum Pseudomonadota; class Alphaproteobacteria; order Rhodobacterales; family Rhodobacteraceae; genus Thioclava. Next base: position 11,728 of record CBDIBW010000011.1, read on the forward strand.
TTGCGCCCACCGCGCTTCACGATGCGGAACGGGACATGGATGGTGATGGTCTCGGGCGTGGCGGCGGGTTTCACGCTGCCTTACCCCTTTTCCTGGCGCTATCGATGATGCGAAGCTGTTGATGCGACCGAATCCCTGCGCGATGAAATCAGATCGCTGCGCCAAAGTCCGACCGACGCCGCCGATCCGCCCGCCCGTCCGAGACCTGAACCCGATCCCGATCTGCTCGAACGGCTGGCCAATGTCGCCGCGACGATGTTCTGCGATGCGAATGTCACGCTCCCGCCCGCAAGCCTGACCGCCGAGGCCACCAGCATGTTCAACGATCTGGCCACCCGTGTCTCGGACGTCTCCGATCCCGACGAAATCGCGCTCGCCATACCCCTGGTCGAATACAATCTGAGCAAACGCCTGAGGGACGCCACGGTCGATCCCGGTGCGGGGAAGCACGGGGCCTGATCGAGGTGACGTCTTCCCCCCGAGGGGGAGGGTGGCGCATGACCGTCACCCGGAACCCACCGGCAAGCGCGCCGCCCCGAGGCACGAACCGCAACCGTCGAATGCCGGGAAATCACCGCCATACGCAAGAACCGGAAAGATCATTTCCAATGAAAACAAAGGCTTGATGTGCATCTATTTCCGCAAGCGGAAAGAAACGGAAAGAAACGGAAACAATGCAAAATAATTTGTCCGTCCTGAACAAGGGTTTCAGATTGGCACGTTGGCGATCTGAGACGGCCCGACGAAGGCCGTTTCAGCGGTGGTGGTCTGTCGGAGCGAGGTGAGAGCCCGGATCAACCGGCACAAGATCTCCCTCAGGTGTCTCAGGATCATGCGAATGTTGTGACCGCAGCCGCAGAGCACGGCGAACAGAGCGTCGCCGTCGGTTCCTTTCAGGGTGCTTCGCGTCAGTCGACCGTCGTTCTTCATGTGCCCGATCATTGGTTCAATGGCGCTGCGCCGTCGCAGGAGTTTGGCGATCGTCCTGGTGACACCTCGCTTTGCGCCACTGATGAAAACCTTCACATTCTGCACGCCATGCCCGCGGTATCCGCGGTCGACAAAGGCCAACTCTGGCCTCAGGTCGGTCAGGATCTCGACCTGTTCCAGCGCCTCGTGCAGCGTGTGGCCGTCGTAAGGGTTACCCGGCAGCGCCCGCATCCCGACCACGAAGCCGCCCCGGTTGGTCGTGGCCACGCTGACCTTGGTTCCGAACTCGTACCTCTTGTGCGCCTTGCCCTTGGAGATGCAGTCCACCGCCGGTTCATGCAGGCTGTAGAGTTTCTTCTTGTCCTTCGGCTTCTGCGCCAACAGCCGGTTCACCAGCGCGATCATCCCCACCAGGCGCTCTCTCAGCGCCCCCTCCGGAACCTTACCCAGTTGCCTCTCGATGTCGCGCAGCACGCGGCCGGTGTAGCCCTTGAGCCGGCGCAACGCCTTGCGCATCCGCTTGAACTGGCGGGCATGGGCGTAGCGCCCAACCTGACCGGCCAGCCGAGGCCCAAGACGGTTGTAGTTCTGGCGCAGGACGATCCCGGCTTCGCGAGCCAGCCCGACCAGCTTGCGCCGCGCCGCCTCATACAGCCGGGCATCCGTCGGGTGGGCGATGTTCTTTTCCATCACCGTGGTATCGACCGTGACCTGCTTGAGATCGCTGCGCTTCACCACCCCGGCGCGTTTCCCGGCCTCGATCGTCTGGGTCAGCATCCATTCAACACCCTCCTCGCCGATCCGCTTGCGCCACCGGGTCAGGGATGAGGGATCAAGCGGCAGACGGTGCTGAAAGAACGTCTCGCCGCAGAAGTGCTGCCAATACGGGTTCTCGGCCCATCGTGCCACGACCGCCTCGTCCGAAAGTGCATAGGCATGTTGCAGGTAAAGGAGTCCGGCAACCAGGCGCGTCAACGTCGCCGGGCGACCGGTGTGGGACGGAAAGAACCCGGCCCATTCCCGCTCAAAGACCTCCCAGTCGATCAGGGGGGCAAGTTTCACCAGCTCGTGGCGCATGTCGATCATCTCGACCAGGCGGGCGCGCAGGAGATCGTCTTGTTCCGGGAGCGGCTTTCTCGGCTTCATATCACGGCTCGAAATTGCAGGGTTCCTGCCGGGATAATACAAAACCTTGCAGGCAGCACCCAGCAATATCACATCATTCTCAAGCAAAATCAGCCGGATAAAAGTTGTTCAGGGCGAACTAATTTGTTCCTGACACCCATCAGACCACATGATCCGGCATTTCAGCCAAGCCATTGATAAACCTAAACTAAAAATTTTCCGCCATCTGCCCGAACGCAAAATAATTTGTGCCACGCAATGCAATTTATTGCCGACCACCCCACGGCGCGCCTCACCCCAAGGTATTTCCGCCGGGATGAAAAGGGCCAGCCAACGCGCGATCCCCGGCAGCCCTCTCTCCGGCGCCCCCCGTAACATCGTGCCGGTAAAGCCAGTCAAGGCGGCCAATGAGTTTTTGTGGTGCAAAGCGCGACACCATGCGCATCGCAGCATGGCCGACCGTCCGCCGCACGCCCCAAAGGTGATAATTCCGGGCATTCCTGTTCGCGGCCTCCACAATGCGGGCGGTCCGGTCGCGGCGCGCGCGCTGATAGGCGGCAAAACCGTCGGCATCGCTGTCATGACAGGCCAGCGCATCGGCCAGAACCCAGGCATCCTCAAGCGCCATCACCGCGCCTTGTGCGAGGAACGGCAGGGTCGGATGGGCCGCATCGCCCAGGATCGCGGCACCGGAGCCGTGCCAGCGATCCGCCACCGGATGCCGGAACAAACCCCAAAGCCAGACATGATCGGCCTGCTCAAGCCAGCGCCGCACAGTCGGGCAGAAATCGTCGAACGCGGTGCGCAGGGTCATCGGATCCTCTTCGCGCGACCAACTCTCCTCGGCCCAGCGATGACGCTCTTTCACCGCCACGATATTGCGCACCCCGTTTCCCAGCGGATAGCTGACCAGGTGCTTGCCCGCCCCCATGAAGACCTGTGCGACCTTCGGCGCGGCATCGTCACAGGGGACCAGCGCCCGCCAGGCCACCTGATGGGTAAAGAACGGGGCAAGGCGCCCGTTGAGCGCCTCCCGCACATGCGAATGCAGCCCATCCGCGCCGATCAGCAGGTCACAGTCGATTTCGTTGCCCTGAGATGTGGTCAGGCGTGGCGGATGATCGCCCAGATCCACCCTGTCGATACGGTGCAGGAGCCTGATCTTGACACCCGCATCGCGCGCGCCATCGGCCAGCAGGTCGATCAGCCGGGCGCGGTGCACGAAATGGTAATCCTGATCGGGCTGCAACCGGGCCAGATCAAGCCTCACAACCTGTGCGCCGGTTTCACCGTTGCAAAGCTGCACGGCCCGGGCACGCGGCCCGGCGGCCTCCAGCGTGTCGCCCAGGCCCAAGGCGCGAAGAACCCGTGTCCCATTGGGCGAAATCTGCAACCCGGCACCGACTTCGCGGATCGCTTCGGCCTGCTCGAACAGCTCGACCTCGGCTCCGCGCAACGCCAATGCGCGCGCCACTGTCAGCCCCGCGATCCCTCCCCCCAGAACCGTTATCTTGCGTCCGATCAGCACGGCTCAACCTATTGAAATGAAAGCGCCAGAACCTTCTGATACCGGCGTCAAAGCGTCCTTGAGCGACATCGGGGAGAGTCCTTGCCGCCCCGTCGCGTTCACCTGTGTGCCTCAGCCGTCGCGATGCACACGCTCACGGCGTTCGTGCTTTTCCTGCGCCTCCAGTGTCATCGTGGCGATCGGGCGCGCATTGAGGCGCTTGAGCGAGATCGGCTCGCCGGTTTTTTCGCAATAGCCGTATTCGCCATTGTCGATGCGACGCAGCGCCGAATCAATCTTGGAAACCAGCTTGCGCTGGCGGTCGCGGGTGCGCAATTCCAGCGCCCGGTCGGTTTCTTCCGAGGCGCGATCGGCAATGTCGGGCACGTTGCGGGCCGACTCCGCGAGCCCCTCCAGCGTCTCTGCCGATTCCGCGAGCAATTCGGCTTTCCATGACAGCAGCTTGCGGCGGAAATATTCGAGTTGCCGGTCATTCATGAAGGGTTCGTTTTCGGCCGGGCGGTAATGGTCCGGAAGGAAAGTCTCTGCTTTCATCTCTGTCCCCTCTCGTGCCGGGCGTGCCTTCGATGCCATGCCCGGCCATAAGCAAACGCTTCGCGCGCTCCATTACCCCATGGATCGTTCCTTGTCCACGCCCCACCCCCCGTGTGAGCGCGTCAGCGCGTTCATTGCCAACGCGCCGGGTGGCGCGGAGTCCTGGTATGAAAATGGCTGCATGAAATCTCAAATCCACGTGAGCGCGCAGCAGGAATTTCATGAGTAGGACGCAATCAGCCGGTTGCGTGGCAGCCAGCCCGGCGATACGCGCATCAACGATGCGCAAGCGACATCCGCGAGGGCAGACTGTAGCAGGTTTTCGTGCGCGATGAAAAGCTCCCGGTGCTGATTGATGAGGCGGGTAGCGAGGTCTCAAACGACCTGTTGCAAGAAATCGAGAAGATGGCATTTCACGTTTATGGGACAGGGAACGAGCATGCCTGAGGTCTGGCCGAGCGTTACGGCATCTCGGAACAGATCGCAGGGAATCGGACGTTTCGTCTGCGTCAGTCCGGAATGCGGGCCATGGGGCTATTCGAGAGTTGCGATGATCGTGCGCAGGGTCTCGATCCCGATCCCTTTTTCCGAAGATGTCACGACATATTCGGGATAGGCTGCCGGGTGGTGCGCCAGTGCCATCGTCACCTGATCGAGCACCCTGGCCTGATCCTGCGCGCTCACCTTGTCGGCCTTGGTCATCACAACCTGGAAATTCACGGCCGAGCGGTCCAGCAGGCGCAGGATCTCTTCGTCCACCGCCTTCACCCCGTGACGCATGTCGATCAGCACGAGAACCCGGCGCAGCGTGGCGCGCCCCGACAGGTAGCTTTTCAGCAGTGCCTGCCATTTCGCCACGACGGCAACGGGCGCCTGTGCATATCCATAACCGGGCAAATCGACCAGATAGGGGCCGTCCCGAGTGGTAAAATAATTGATTTCCTGCGTGCGACCGGGCGTGTTGGATGCGCGCGCAAGGTTCCTGCGGTTGGTCAACGCATTGATCAGGCTCGACTTGCCCACGTTCGATCGTCCCGCAAAACAGACCTCGATGCGGTCATCGGGCGGCAGCCCCTCCATCGCGACGACGCCTTTGAGGAACGCGACGGGGGACGCGAACAGTTTGCGCCCACGCTCACGCGAGGCGTCATCGGGGGTGGAAGCCGGGGTGAAGTGCAACGCCATCAGAGGATCGCGATCCTGTCGCCTCGCGCGATCCGGCCCGGTTCCACCACGAGGCAGAACACCCCCAGATCGCGGTGGCCATACTGCTGGTTGAGAACTGTCAGCATGTCGATGTCACGCATGCCGGTTTCGATATTCGTGTCGGTGGCGCGACACCGTTCGATACGGGCCTGCACCTGCAACACGGCCTTGCCGATCCTCAACCGCTTGCCGATCATGTCGAACTCGGCAAAGGGGGGCCAGCCCTCGACCCAGAGATTGGCGCGGAAACGCCGCCGATCCAGTTCCTGGCCAACCCGCCGCGACAGATCATCCAGCGAGCCCTGACCGATCAGGGACAGAAAGGGGAGCGCATTATCGGTCAGTGCCTGGCCTGGTGCGCGCACCAGCGTGGTCGGCTGCGGCCGGTTCTCGGGCCAGAACGGGCGAACCCATTCCAGCAGGCGCGGCAGGTCGGCGCGGTTTTCGGGGTCGATTTCCAGGGGTGGATGTGCCGGGTGCATCAGACGCATCCGCTCGTCCGCCAGCATCCGGGTGCTCACCTGCATCAGGGGCGGGGCCGAGCTACCGATCACGAAATTGATCTTCCTGCCCCAGTCCGAGGCGTGTCCATTCGGCGTTCGGCTGACCTTGGAGCGTTCATGCAGCAGCGCCCATTCCCTGTCCAAAGGCAGGATGCGACCTTCCTCAAGGGATGCACCGTCGATTTCCTCCAGCCCGATCGACTTGATCGGATGGCGCAGGATATGGGCGAGAATTGCCGTCATTTCTTGCTGCCTGCCGCCGCTTTTCTGCGGCTGAAACCGGCCTTGATGTTGCCAAAGATGTCGGGTCGTTTTCCGTGCATCGACATGATCGTATATTGCTGAATGAAGGTGATCGTGTTGTTGGCGATCCAGTAGAGCACAAGCCCGCTGGCGAAACTGCCCAGCATGAACATGAAGACCCACGGCATCCAGCCCATGATCATCGCCTGGGTCGGATCGGTTGGTGCCGGGTTCAGCTTTTGCTGCAACCACATCGACACACCCAGCAGGATCGGCAGCACGCCCAGCGAGAGGATATGCAGCGGCGAGGTAACGTCGGGCGCCGCGAAGGGCAACAGGCCGAACAGGTTCACGATCGAGGTCGGATCCGGTGCCGACAGGTCACGAATCCAGCCGATGAAGGGCGCGTGATAGAGTTCGATCGTGACATAGATCACCTTGTAGAGCGAGAAGAAAATCGGGATCTGGATCAGAAGCGGCAGGCAACCCGAAGCAGGATTCACCTTGTTCTTCTTGTACAGTTCCATCATGCCTTGCTGCATCTTCATCCGGTCGTCGCCGGCAGCTTCCTTCACCTTTTCCATCTCGGGCTGAAGTTCCTTCATTTTCGCCATGGAGATGTAGGATCTGCGGGCCAGCGGGAAGACGATCAGCTTGATGATCAAGGTCAGGCAGATGATCGCCCAGCCCATGTTGCCGATCGCACCGTGCAGCCAGTGCAACAGGCGGAACATCGGCTTGGTGAAGAAGTAGAACCAGCCCCAGTCGAGCGAATCGACGAATTTCTGGATCGGCACATTGTCCTGGTAGTCGCGCAGGGTTTCCCATTCCTTCGCACCTGCGAAAAGGTGGGTCCGCGCCGCGCCCGTTGCACCGGCCGCAACCTCGATCACCGGCAGGCGGATCTCGGTCTGGTAGATGTCGGATGTCTCGCCGGAATATTTCACCACGGAAGTGAACGGGCCCGAGATCGGCGCAAGGACGGTCTGCCAGTATTTGTCGGTAAAACCGGTCCAGCCGGCCTGCCTGACCTGCTTGATCTCGGCCTGTCCCTCCACGCCCTGATTGTCGAGCTTGGTGATGTTCTTGTATTTGATTTCCTGCAGATGACCGTCCTCCATCGCGACAAGTCCCTCATGCAGGATATAGATGCGGCGTTCTTTCGGGATACCATGGCGGGCGATGATCCCGTAGGGAGCCAGCTTCACGCTCGCGCCGGTCTGGTTGTGAACCGACTGCCTGATGGTGAAGAGATATTTCCTGTCGATCGAGATGTCGCGCTGGAAAACAAGCCCGTGGCCATTATCCCATTGCAGCGTGATCGGGGTGGAGGGGGTCAGATCGCCGGTGCCGGCCTGGCTCCAGATGGTGGTCGGGCCGGGCACCTGATCGGCGGGCAGACCGCCGGCGGGCAACCAGCCATAGACCACATAATAGGGCCGGGTCGCGTCTGCGCCATCGCTGCCGATCGGCGCGAGCAAGCGCACATCGGGCGAATCCCCGGCCAGCGTTTCCTTGTATTTTTTCAGGCTGAGGTCATCAAGGCGACCGCCCAGCAACGAAATCGAGCCCGCCACGTCGGGTGTGTCAACCTTGATCCTTGGCGCGTCCCTGACCGCAGCGGTCGAGGCCCTCGCCATCATCTCGACCGTCTGGCTGTCGGGCACCGTCGAACTGGCGTTGGTGCCAGAGCCATGGGCCGGGTCAACCTGACCCGAGGCGCTCTGCGCTTGCGGGGGAACGGTGGTCTGCTCTGGCGGGAAGAAATAGGTCCAGCCAATGAGCACGATTGTCGAAAGCACGACGGCGAGAATGAGGTTCTTGTTGTTGCTGTCCATGAAGACGAGATCCACCAGCCGGTCGAGACGTTGAGAAGGTTCAACAGAAGGGACAGCCAAAGGTCAAGCCATTTTCCCTTCAATTCCGCGTTGCGGCGGAGAAAGGGCACCCATTGCAGGCTGCATGTCTGCTCGCGTCCGGCCAGAGGCGGGGCCTTGCGGCCATCTCAGGCGATGCTGTCACCGGCCCAACAGGCTGCCGAAGATTCGGCCCTCCTGTGCAGGGGGCATGCTTCACCCTCCGCAGGATCTCCCGAAGGGGCTGATCCACGTCACCTGCGGTCGATAAATTGCCCTTTCACTGCGGGCGCGTGATCGGATATGGGCTTGACCCATGAGACAGGGTTTTCCCATTGCGCGACCGGGAATGCGGATCGGATTGCTGGGTGGATCATTCGATCCGGCCCATTGCGGGCATGTGCATATCACGCGCGAAGCCTTGCGCCGCTTCAATCTCGACCGGGTGTGGTGGATGGTGAGCCCGGGCAATCCGCTCAAGCCGACAGGCCCCGCCGCATTGTCGCGTCGGGCCGCTCATGCCCGGCGCCTGTTGACGCTTCCCGATGTGGTGGTCACCGATCTGGAAGCACGTCTGGGCACGCATTTCACCGCCGATACGATCGCACGTCTGCTGGCGCTCTATCCCGGGGTGACGTTTGTCTGGTTGATGGGGGCCGACAATCTGGTGCAATTTGATCGTTGGGATCACTGGCAAGACATTCTCGCGCGGGTTCCGGTCGGGGTCCTGGCGCGGCCTGGCTGGCGGATGGCCGGGTTGAGGTCGCGCGCTGCGCGGATCTTTTCGCGTTCCAGGCTGCCTTCACATCGCAGTCGCGAATTGACCATGGGGGCAATGCCGCGCTGGTCCTTCGTGAATATCCCGATGCGGTCGCAATCCTCGTCCGAGATTCGTGCCCGGGGTGACTGGCTTCGCAACTGAACATGCCATCTCGCCCGGGCGCAGCATCTGGTTTTCGTCAGACGGGTCGCAGGCGGCGCAGCGGCACATCAAACCCGGCGGCTTCAATCCAACAGGTTGGATAGGGAACTTGGCGCAGCCAAAGAGAGGCCAACGCCGCCTTATTGGCGTGCCGACTGGAAGGCGGATGGATCCCAGCCACAGGCGAACCCGTCCCCATCGGGATCGAGGTTCAGCCGATCTCGCTGCGGCCCGCCGGCGGCAAGAAACGCGATCTGCGCCTGATCGGGAGAGACATATTTCGCGCAGGCTTTCAAGGTCGAGGTAAAATGGATCCCGCCCCGGTTATATATCTTCTGCCCCGGCCTGTTCGTCACGCTGAGCGCATAGGCTGCGAGATTTGGCCCGGAACGGTTTGCGGTATTGATCCGGGCGGGCGCGGGAATGCTGGCGGTGGACGTGGCCACGGCCGTGCCGTGCGTTGTCGCGCCAGACCTGTCACCGGGCTGCGTCCGTTGCAGCGCGGCCAGCGCGTCAGCCCCGATCGTGGTGCCCGGGCTTGATGTCGAACGCGACTCATCCGCCGGGGCCTGCACCAAAGGATTCGCACCTGTCGTCCCCGACGCGTCGATCAGGGGCGCAGAAAGAGCACTTGTCGAGCCGGACATGGCGGTGCCGGTAGCGTTCAGGGGCGCGCCAGGCGGTGACGGGTTGGTCCGCATCCCGTCGGGCACCATGCCCTGCTCCGAAGGTGCCACGATTGCCTGCCCGCGCAATCCGGCATCGCGCTGCCACGACGCCGGGCCACTGTCCGGCATGATATCGATACAGCCCGACAGGGCCAGAACACCACCAAAGAGAACACCACCAAGGATCACCGGAGCCTGTTTCATGTGTGCCACCATTTCTCCGGCCTGGCCGCAAAGCCCGCCGCGGTTTCCAGAACCTGCGCGTGATTGAGCAACTCACCCTCTTCCCAGGGGCGCCCGATCAGTTGCAGCCCCAGCGGCAGCCCCGTCGGATCGAGACCGCAAGGCACGGAGATGCCCGGAAGCCCCGCAAGGTTCACCGTCGCGGTAAACACATCATTGAGATACATCCGCACCGGATCGACATTGGCCATCTCGCCCAGTTCGAAAGCCGCCGACGGGGTGGTCGGCGTCAGGATCGAATCGATCCCTTGTGCGAAGACCGCCTCGAAATCGCGCCTGATCAGCGCGCGAACCTTGCGGGCGCGGTTGTAATACGCGTCGTAGAACCCGGCCGAGAGCACATAGGTGCCGATCATGATCCGGCGTTGCACCTCGGGGCCGAAACCTTCGGCGCGGGTCTTCTCATACATCTCGACGATACCCTCGCCCGCCGCGAGTTCGGCGCGGTGACCATAGCGCACCCCGTCATAGCGCGCGAGGTTCGAAGACGCCTCGGCAGGGGCCAGCACGTAATAGGCGGGCAGCGCGGCTTTCGTATGCGGCAGGGAAATTTCGACGATCTCGGCACCCGCATCTTTCAGCATCGCGGCACCATCGGACCAGAGCGTCTCGATCTCGCCGGGCATCCCCTCCATCCGGTATTCTTTCGGAATGCCGATCCTCTTGCCGCGAATATCGCCGGTCAGGGCGGCTTCGAAATCCGGAACCGGAATATCGGCACTGGTCGAATCCCTGGCATCGACCGAGGCCATGGTGCCCAGCATGATCGCCGCATCGCGCACCGACTTGGTCATCGGTCCGGCCTGATCGAGACTGGAGGCGAAGGCAATCACGCCCCAGCGCGACACGCGGCCATAGGTCGGCTTGATCCCGACGATGCCGGTGAAAGCCGCAGGCTGGCGGATCGAGCCGCCGGTATCGGTCCCGGTCGCGGCAAGGCACAGATCAGCCGCCACGGCCGCCGCCGAGCCGCCCGAAGATCCCCCCGGCGTGAGGTGCCGGTCATCGACCTTCCACGGGTTCACGACAGCGCCGTAGCACGCTGTTTCGTTGCTCGAACCCATCGCGAATTCGTCCATGCTGAGCTTGCCCAGCATCACCGCGCCCGCATCCCACAGGTTCTGCGTCACGGTGGATTCGTAGTCCGGCCTGAACCCCTTGAGGATGTTCGAGGCGGCCTGCGAAGGCACGCCCCTGGTGCAGAAAAGATCCTTGATGCCCAGCGGAATACCGCACATCGACGGGGCCTCCCCGCTCTTGATGCGCGCATCGGCCGCCCTGGCCTGTTCCAGCGCGATCTCGGGGGTCTTGTACACGAAGGCATTGAGCGCCGCCGCCCCCTCGATCTCGGACAGGCAGGCTTCGGTCAACTCGACCGACGTCAGATCCCCCTTGCGCAGCGCAGCGCGCGCGGCGGCAATTGTCAGCTTGTTCAGGCTCATTCGACCACCTTGGGCACGGCAAAGAAGCCCTCGCGGGCATCGGGGGCATTGCTGAGGATCCTGTCCCGGCAATCACCATCGGTCACCGCGTCGGCGCGGCGCTTGAGACGCATCGGCGTGACCGAGGTCATCGGCTCCACCCCGTCCACATCCACCTCGCCCAGCTGCTCCATGAAGGTCAGGATATTCGAAAGGTCTTGTGCCAGCTCGGGCAGATGCGCTTCGGGCACCCGGATCCGGGCCAGGTGCGCCACCTTGCGCGCGGTGTCGATATCGATGGACATTGGAACTCTCCGCTTGTCTTGAGGGGCGGTTTAGCCCGGGACCGGAGAGCTTTCAAGCGCCCCGCCCCATTGCGGGCCGGCTTCCTCTGTGCGATGGCGTCCATGACTCTGCACTCAGGCGTGACAGTGACAAAGGAGGACTGCCCCATGAAACTGACCTGGCTTGGCCATTCCGGCTTTCGCATCGAGTCGGGCGAGACCGTGATCCTGCTCGACCCGTTCCTGACCGGATCGCCCGTATTTCCCGACGAGAAACGCGGCGCGGCGATTTCCGGCGCGACACATCTGCTGCTGACCCATGGCCATGGTGATCATGCCAGTGACGCGGTGCCGATCGCCAGGGAACTGGGTATCCCGATCTACTGCATCCATGAATTGTCGATTATCCTGGGCACTGAAGGGGTCGAAACCGTGGGCTTCGGCAAGGGCGGAACGGTCGATCTGGGCGGCATCAAGGTAACAATGGTCAACGCGACCCATTCCGCATCAATCGACTACAAGGGCGATGTGCCGATCTATGCCGGCCAGCCTGCGGGTCTCATGATCGAGGTCGAGGGCCACACGATCTACGTCACCGGCGACACCGACATCATAGCCGACATGGAATGGATGGGCGAGTTGCACAATCCCGACATCGGCATCATCGCGGCGGGTGGCCATTTCACCATGAACATGACCCGCGCGGCCTGGGCTGCGAGGCGGTATTTCGATTTCAAGACCGTCATCCCCTGCCATTACAAGACATTCGACATGCTCGAACAATCTGCGCAACCGCTGATCGACGGGCTGCCCGGCGTCAATGTGATCGAACCCGAGATTCTGACGGCCATCGAATTCTGAGCATGATGCGCGCGCCGAAGGCCCTGAGACCGTTCATCCGGGCCTTGAGCCGACATCGGACGTGACAGGGCCTTCATCGGCACACAGGAGCCCGATCGCGCGCCCGAAGGTCTTTGGGCGCGGTCATGCGGGTGGCCCATTATTCCGGGCGTTTTATTCCGGGCGTTTTGATTAAGGTTCTGGCGTTTGCACTTCGGGCACTCAAAGAAACAGCTCAATGCCGAGGAAGCCATCCGTCCCGAGCTCGCGCGGCTCGACCACCATTCCCGCCTTGCGCAAAAGATTCATCTCGGTTCGGGCGGCGGGGTTGGTATGGGCGATCACGCTGGTTCGGGGGCAGGGGGCAAAGCGCCAGACCGGGGTTGCCTGCGGTTGCAACAGACGATCCCGGCGGATCTCTGCGATCAGCAATTCGCGAATCCGGGGCATGGTGTCGAGCCAGTTGGGCTTTTTACCTTCGATCGGGAAATGCCCGCCGCCATTGAGCCGGAAACTGTTTGTCGCGAGCATGAAGCTGTCTTCGTCGCGCACGGGTGAGCCGTGGCAGCACAGGTCACGGATCCGATGCGTATCTGGCAGGCTGAGGTCTCCGCTCGTGCTGTAGCGTGCGGGTTGCGTCAGGTCGATCTGGTAATCGAGCCCGAAGATCACATCGAAACTGTAACTGGGGAACGCCGGGTCATGCAGGGGCTGTGCCGGCAGACCCGGCTTGATCTGTCGAAAGACACTGGCCGAATGCTCCAGCCAGTCGCGCAGTGTCGCGCCCGTGACCTCGATCAGTCCGAGCGTGTCGTTGAACAGGTAGAGGTCGTCAAGATGGCTCATCCGCAGCGGGCCTGCCGGGATCTGAACGTAGTGATTGGCTCCATGCCAGCCTCCCGCCTTGAACGGGGAGACGGCGCTCAGAAGGGGAAGGGGCGCTTCGGGATGATCGGACAGAAGCGTGCGGGCCGCGCGATACTGGGCCTGGGCTGCGAAACTCAAAGAAGGGTCGGGACCCAGCAGCGCGAAGTAGCTGTGCATCGGGGCCGCCAGTTTCCCCAGTTTGCGGCGGATATAGCGGAGGGTTTCGTGATGGGCCGCTTCGCTGGCCCGAAGAACATCGGGCCTCTCGTTCTGATACGGTCCGGCGGCTGCGCGCAATTCGCAGTGATGCAAGACGATTTCCCATCCTCTTGCACCTTTCTCCAGAACAAGATCCATCACGCCCAGATGGCGCCCGTTCGCCCCCGCGTTGAGGGTCGGCTTCCCCATCAGCGTGCTCTTGACAGGATCAATCCCGGCCCGTGCGTGGCGCACACCCCGTGACCGGTCGGGAAAGGGCAGATGGTCATGCCCCGAAAGGATCACGTCGATACCGTCGATCTCGGCCAGTGCAAGCACGGCATTCTCCCGCTCCCTTTCGGGGGCCGCAAGCGGTGGAAGCGGCGTGATTGCGCTGTGAGCCAGCGCCACCAGCAGATCGGGCTGCCGGGCGCGTATGCGCGGGACCAACGCTTTCAGACAGGGCACGATATTGTCGATGTCCATTCGCGCGGCCAGATCTTCGGGTGCCCATTCGAGCGTCATCGGGGGCAGCACGCCGACCACGGCGATCTTGAGCGAGTGCGCGGTGCCTTCGCGGTCGGTGACCTGCCGTTCGAGCATGAGCCACGGCAGCGGCAGCCGCGCCCCGTCCCCTGCCGAAGGCATGTATTTGCGGGGATGCAGATTGGACGAGACGATCGGGAATTGCGCCGTCTCGATCGCCCGCAGAGCGAAATCGAGACCAAAATCGAATTCGTGATTGCCCAGCGTTGCTGCATCATACCCGACCGTGTTCATCGCTGCGATCACCGGATGGGGCTGGTCGCGGCCTGATCCGGATTTTTCGCCCCAGAGTTGTGTCAACGGGGTGCCTTGCAGGAAATCCCCGCTGTCGAACAGGAGCGTGTTTCTTGCGCTTGCGCGGGCCTGTTCGACACGACTTGCCAGCCGCGCAAGCCCCGATCTGTCGCAGGGACGGTCTGCGAAGTAATCATAGCCGCGAATGTGACCGTGCAGGTCGGTGGTCGCCATGATCCGCAGATCCAGCATCGGAAGGCCCGAATGCCTGCCTCGCTTTGAAGGTGCCATTCAAATCCCTTTTGCGGCGCTGTCGCTGAACGTTGGTGAGCGCCCGGTTGCCCCGGACCGGCACTACTAAAAACAACCTATGGTAGAAATTTGCACTTTTCCAGAAAAATATTTCGATACTGTAAAAAATATGATTGTCACGAATGCTGGTCTTGGCAGACGTGATGTGTCAAACATGGCGTGCACAGCGCAGAAGGCGTGTCATGCCTGTTTCCTTTTCGCCCAACCCCGTCAGTCCCGCTCCCGAAGGGCTTGCCTTCTTCGGTCAGCAGGGTGCATTCGACCGTGCTGCGCATCTGCGCTCTGACCCCGATGCGCTGGCCCGGATGAAGGCGGCACCGGGCACGCGCGTCCTGCCGGTCTGGCGCGGACGCATCCCGTTTGCGCAGGCCGGGCTGGCATTCGTGACGCTGGACACCCCCCTGTTGAATGCAGGGCCGGGGCCAATGGTGTTTCTGGGGCTTGTGGCGGGGGAGGCCATGTTCGCCTGCGATATATCGGAAGTGGAGATGCAGGGGGAGGACCTGAATATCCCGGCCTTCCTGGATCGTTCGGAGCAGACCCATCCCGATCTGCCGCCAGGCATGAGCTTTGCCGAGATACGCGCGCGCCTGCCCGAACTGACGCCGTTGCAATCGCAGATCGCGGCGACGGCGCGGGTGCTGTGCGCCTGGCATCGCTCGCACCGTTTTTGCGCAGCTTGCGGTGCGCAGACCGAAGCCGCCGAGGCGGGTTGGACACGGCGCTGTCCCCAATGTGGCGCGACGCATTTCCCACGTACCGATCCTGTGGTCATCATGCTTGTCACGCGGGGCAATCAGGTGCTGCTGGGGCGCGGTCGGCAATGGCCCGAAGGCATGTATTCCTGCTTGGCCGGGTTCATGGAGCCGGGCGAGACGGTCGAGGCTGCCGTGCGACGGGAAGTGTTCGAAGAGACCGGCGTGCGCGTCGGGCCGGTGCGGATGATCGCGACACAACCTTGGCCCTTCCCCGCCTCGCTGATGATCGGTTGTCATGCGCGGGCCGAAGGCGAGCGGATCACGCTCGACGAAAACGAGCTTCAGGATGCCTTGTGGATCTCGCGTGAGCGGCTGATGGAAGCGATGGCCGGAACCGACCCGGTGATCCGTCCGCCACGCCCCGGTGCCATTGCGGGCTGGTTGCTGCGTGAATGGCTTGCGGACCGCCGCGTTTGAGGCTATGTCAGCACCCGGGTGCGTGAGGACTCAGGCCAGGCAGGACGGCCCGGCAGGACGACCCGGGAGCAAGTCTTGAAGAGCAAGTCATGAAATTTTCAACCCGCAAGGATATCGTCGCCCCGGCGGAGTTTCTGTTCCAAAAGCTTGCCGATTTTGGCACGTTCGAGAGGTTGGCGATGCGGCGTGGGGGGGCTCTGCGCCGTCTTGATCGTCTGTCGCAGCCCGGGGCTGGCATGTCCTGGGATATCGGCTTTCGCTTTCGCGGCAGGGACCGGCAGATGATCGTGAATCTCAACCGTTACGAACCCGATGAAATGCTGGAATATCAGGGCAGTTCCAAGAGTTTCGAGATCGGGATGCAGTTGCAATTGACCGATCTGTCGAAATCCCGCACCCGCCTGAATGTCGGGTTCGAGATCAAGCCGCGTACGCTGGGCGCGCGGCTGATGGTGCAATCCGCCAAGCTGGGAAAAGGCAATCTGGATCGCCGTTTTGTCGAGCGTATCGACCAGTTCGCGAAACTGCTCGAACGGCAGGCTGAAGAGGGCGGTTGAAAAGGTCGGCGCAAGCCGCGCCTGACGCCTTACTGGTCGCGTCCGGGATCTGCGGGGTAGACCCCGAGAATTTCCAGCGTGTCGGTAAAGTAATCCAGGTCTTCGAGCGCACGTGCCACGGCCGGATCGTCGGGATGTCCGTCGATATCGGCATAGAACTGCGTCGCGGTGAATTGGCCGCCGACCATGTAGCTTTCCAGTTTGGTCATGTTCACGCCATTGGTCGCAAAACCGCCCATCGCCTTGTAAAGAGCGGCGGGAATGTTGCGGACACGGAAGATGAAGGTGGTCTTCATCTTCTGCGCGCGCCGGGTCGGATCGGCCTTGGAGGACATGATCAAAAAGCGCGTGGTATTGTGCGCGTGATCCTCGATATGGCGCGCGAGGATGTCAAGACCATGGATTTCGGCAGCCAGGTCCGATGCGAGCACGCCGATCCCGGGCGTCTTGGTGGTGGCGAGTTCTGCCGCCGCGCCCGCGCTGTCGGCCGCAGCTTCACCAGCGATTCCATATCGTGACAGGAAGCCTGCCGCCTGCGGCAGCAACACCAGATGCGCGCGCACCGTCTTGAGGTCCGTGATCTTCACGCCGGGCAGCGCCATCAGGCTGATATGCACCCGCACGAAAGCCTCATCGACGATCTTCAGCCCGCTTTCGGGCAACAGGCGGTGAATGTCGGCCACGCGACCATAGGTCGTGTTCTCGACCGGCAGCATCGCAAGCTCGGCGCGACCCGAGCACACCGCATCGATCACGTCCTCAAAGGTGCGGCAAGGCACCGCTTCCAGCTCCGGGCGGGCGTCACGGCATGCCTGATGCGAATAAGCGCCGCGCTCACCCTGAAAGGCGATCCGTCTTTTGCCCATGTCGCTGTCATCTTGTATCATCGCCGTGCCCTCCGCTCCGGTTTTCCCGTGAATGGTCCCCTAACGCGGAGCGGCAGGGAAGGGAAGCTTCATACCCGGATCGGGCCGCCGTGGGACAAGCAGGCGGCAATCGGATCATGTCCGATAAGGTTTTCTTGATTTCGTGAGGCGGTTCGGGTAGCCGCGCCCGGACGACCTGTTTCCAGGGACAGACCATGTTCAATACCCCGATCATCCTCAAGATGCTGGGCGCGCTTCTAGGTGCGCTTCTGGGGGCGGTGCTGTTCTTCCTGCTTGTGGTCTGGGTGTCGGGCCTGGTGTATCAGGTGGACAAAGGCCAGGATCGTTTCGGCAAAGATCGGCAGATGGCCGGCACCGGGCGCATCATGTCGGATCGACCCGGGGATCTGCTTCCGGCCGGGGATGATGATCGTGAGGCGGAAACCGGAAACGCGGCCGGGGTCGCGATCGTTCCGGGCCATGGCGATGCCACCGCAGGTGCGAGGGTTTTCAAGCAGTGCAAGGCCTGCCACAGCGTGGAGGGCAGGAACGGTATCGGCCCGCATCTGGACGGTGTGGTCGGCCGTCCCGTTGCGTCGGTCGACGGGTTTGGCTACTCGGCCGCGCTCAAGGCGCATGGCGGTGCGTGGACACTGGAGGCTCTCGACGCATGGCTGGCCGACCCCAAGGGCTACATCCCGGGCAGCAGGATGTATTTTGTCGGCCTGAAAAACCCCGAAGACCGCAACAACGTGATTGCCTATCTGCAGGAAAACAGCCGCCAAGCGACGCATCCGCATGATTTTACCGCACCGGGGTCGTGACCGCCCTTGCCGACCTTTGTTGTGGCGTTGCGACCGCGCCGCAGTTATACAGATTTGCAACTTGCCGCGATGCGCCCGGTTCTTCCATCTGGATGCGATCGAGTTGGCCGGAGCCGCAACGGAGCCGCAACAAGGGGACTTGACAAGGAGAATATGTATATGGCGAAGCCGCAGGGGATGGGTCATCACCGCAATCTCGGATCCATGGGCCGGGGGCTTTTGCGATCTGCCGTGATGGCGCTGCCCGTCTGTTCTGTTCTCGTCAGTGGCGCCGTGGTGCCGGAGGTCGCGCCAGCAGCGGATGGGCAGGATCTGGTGACGTCCTACGGGATCGCAACATTGGGCGATCTGACCTATCCGGCGGATTTTGACCATCTCGACTACGTCAATCCCGATGCGCCGAAGGGGGGAGAAATCTCGGAATGGTTGCCGGGCGGGTTCGACAATTACAATCCCTACGCGATCCAGGGCCGTGCGGCGGCACTGTCCTCGGCCCCGCTGGAATCGCTGATGGAGGGCACTGCCGACACGGTGGGCGAGCTTTACTGCCTGTTGTGCAAGAGCCTCGAATATCCCCGGAGCCGGGATTGGGTGATCTTCACCCTGCGTGACGGGATCCGGTTTTCGGACGGCGCACCGCTGAGCGCAGAGGATGTTGTGTTTTCTTATCAACAACTGCGCGACAAGGGGCTGAGTTCGTCCCGTGAGGTCATTGCACAGCAGGTGAAATCGGCCGAAGCCATCGACCCGACCCATGTGAAGTTCACCTTCATGCCGGATTATCCGCGCCGCGACCTGATCCAGGTCGTGGGCAGCCTTCCGGTCTTTGACAAGGCGCAGTTCGAAAAGGACGGGATCGACCTGTCGCAGACGTCGGGCGTGCCTTTTGTGGGGTCAGGCCCCTATGTTTTCGGCTCGACCAGAGACAACCGCTCGATCACCTGGACGCGCAATCCCGACTATTGGGGCAAGGATCTGCCGATCAACAGGGGGCGGGCGAATTTCGATGCGATCCGGATCGAGTATTTCGGCGACTATCAATCGGCCTTCGAAGGGTTCAAATCCGGCACCTACACATTCCGTAACGAGGCCAGTTCGATCCTCTGGGCCACCGGCTATGATTTCCCGGCGATGCAAAGAGGCGAGGTGGTGAAAGCCGAGCTGCCCAATGGCAATATCGCCTCGGGGCAGGGGTTCATCATCAACCTGCGCCGACCGCAATTTCAGGACATCCGCGTGCGCGAGGCGCTGGGGCTGATGTTCAATTTCGAATGGTCGAACGAGACGCTGTTTTACGGGCTCTACGACCGGGTCGAGAGCCCTTGGGAAAATTCCGATCTGGAGGCCAAGGGGCCACCGAGCCCGGCCGAGATGAAAATCCTCAAGCCGCTGGCCGGGGATCTTCCTGCGGGCATCCTGACCGACGACGCGGTGGTGCAACCCGTCTCGGGCAGGCGTCAGCTTGATCGCAAGAACATGCGCAAAGCCTCCGGACTGCTTGAAGAGGCAGGCTGGATACCGGGCCAGGACGGGATGGTGCGCAATGACAAGGGGGAGACGCTGCGCGTGGCGATCCTCGATGACCTTCAGTCCTTCGATCGCGTCATCAACCCCTATGTGCAGAATCTGCGCGCGCTGGGGATCGACGCTAGGATGGAGCGGGTGGATAACAGCGAATATGAGAGCCGCCGTGCCTCGCATGATTTCGACATGATCACCACCCATATCGGGCAGAGCTACATTCCCGGTGCCGCCTTGCAGCAGGTTTTCGGTTCAAGGAATGCGAACGGCCTGTTAAACGTGATGGGCCTCAAGAACCCCGCCATCGACAAGATGATCTCGCTGGTGGAACAGGCCACGTCCCGCGATGAGTTGCTGCCCCGCGTCCATGCGCTGGACCGCGCGCTGCGGGCGCTGCGCTTCTGGGTACCGCAATGGTACAGGCCCAACCACACGGTCGCTTATTACGACATCTATTCACATCCCGACATCCTGCCGCCCTATTCTCTGGGAGAGCTGGATTTCTGGTGGTACGACGCCGAAAAGGCCGGGAAACGGAAAGCGGACGGCATGTTCTGAGCCGCCGGCAAACGGGCAGAGGGTCAGCAATGGGTGCCTATATCCTGCGGCGATTTCTGATGGTGATCCCGACCCTGCTGGGGATCATGATCATCAACTTCACGCTGACACAATTCGTCCCCGGCGGACCAATCGAACAGGTCATCGCCCGCGTTCAGGGCGAAGGGAATGCGATGCGCAACATCTCGGGCGGGGGCGATGCCGGCACGCGCAACCAGGGCGGGATCGAGGATGGCGGTTATCAGGGTGCACGCGGCATTTCCCCGGATCTGCTCAATCAGCTTGAGGTGCAGATGGGCTTTGCCCGGATCGTCTGCGACAAGGGGTTCACCGGCACGCCCGACCTGAAAGACCCCGGCTGCCACAAGGAAAGGATCCCCGCATGGCGGCGCTTCGCGATCATGATGAAGGGGTATCTGACCTTCGATTTCGGCAAGAGCTTCTTTCGCAACGAAAGCGTGGTGCATCTGGTGCTGGACAAGATGCCGGTCTCGATCACGCTGGGCCTGTGGTCCACGCTGCTGGCCTATATCATCTCGATCCCGCTGGGCATCCGCAAGGCGGTGCGCGATGGCACGCCCTTCGATACCTGGACTTCCGGCGCGATCATCGTCGGCTATGCGATTCCCGGATTCCTCTTTGCGGTGATGCTCATGGTGCTGTTCGCGGGCGGATCCTACTGGAAGATCTTCCCGCTGCGGGGCCTGACATCGGATGATTTCGCGCAGCTTTCGATGCTGGGCAAGGCGCTCGATTACCTGTGGCATATCGCGCTGCCGGTGGGCGCAACGACCATCGCCAGCTTTGCCACGATGACGCTGCTGACCAGGAACAGCTTTCTTGATGAGATCAACAGGCAATATGTGATGACGGCCCGCGCCAAGGGTCTGTCGGGGAAGAGGGTGCTCTATGGTCATGTGTTCCGCAATGCGATGCTGATCGTGATCGCGGGGTTCCCGGCGCAGTTTCTTGGCATCTTTCTTGGTGCCTCGATCATCGTCGAGACGATCTTCTCTCTCGACGGGCTTGGCCTGCTGGGTTTCGAGGCGGCGGTGGAGCGCGACTACCCGGTGATCTTCGGCACGCTCTACATGTTCGGGCTGATCAGTCTCGTGGTGAATGTCCTGTCCGACATGATGTATGTCCTCGTCGATCCGCGCATCGATTTCGAAAAGAGGGACGGATGATGCTGTCGCCCCTTGATCGGCGCCGATGGTGCAACTTCAAGACCAATTGCCGCGCGTTCTGTTCGCTGATCCTCTTTTGCGTGCTGTTCACCGCTTCGCTGCTGGCCGAGTTCATCGCCAATGACAGGCCGATCGTGGTGAACTATCGCGGCCACTACTATTTCCCGATCTACAGGGTCTATCCCGAGACGGCCTTCGGCGGCGATTTCCGCACCGAGGCAATCTATCGTGACCCGGTTGTGCAATGCCTGATCAGGACGGGCGGGGCAGAGGCCTGTTTCGACGCCGACGATCCCGGGGCGCTGGCGGCGGAGGCGCTGAGGACCGGAGAGATCGGCGGTGAGGAGATCGACAGGGGATGGATGCTCTGGCCGGTCATTCCCTACAGCTACAACACGATCAACAATGTCGGTGCGGCCCCCTCCGCGCCGGATGCGCAGCACTGGCTGGGCACGGATGACACCGCGCGCGACGTGCTGGCACGGGTGATCTATGGTTTCCGCACTTCGGTTCTCTTCGCACTGATCGTGACCGGGATCGGCTCGGTCATCGGGATCGCGGCCGGGGCGGTGCAGGGCTATTCCGGCGGCAAGGTGGATCTTTTCTTCCAGCGCATCATCGAAATCTGGTCCTCCACACCGTCCCTTTACGTGATCATCATCCTGTTCGCAATCCTGGGGCGAAGTTTCTGGCTGCTGGTGCTGGTGTCGATCCTGTTCGGCTGGCCTGCGCTGGTCGGCGTGGTGCGGGCCGAGTTCCTGCGCGCGCGCAATTTCGAATATGTCCGCGCCGCGCGGGCCTTGGGGGTCAGTGACCGGGTGATCATGTTTCGCCATATCCTGCCCAATGCGATGGTGGCGACGCTGACCATGCTGCCCTTCGTCATCACTGGCGCGATCGGTGCGCTGGCCTCGCTCGATTACCTTGGCTACGGGTTGCCGTCGTCGGCACCTTCGCTGGGGGAACTGGCACTGCAAGGCAAGCAGAATCTGCAAGCACCGTGGCTGGCCTTCTCCGCTTTCTTCACCTTTGCCATCATGCTCTCCATGCTGGTTTTCATATTCGAGGGGATCCGTGACGCGTTCGACCCCAGAAAGGTGTTCCAATGAAACCGGTTCTTGATGTCGATAATCTGCGGGTGTCCTTTCGTGCCGATGGCACATGGACGGAGGCGGTGCATGGCGTCAGTTTCACCGTAGGCAAGGGCGAGACGGTGGCACTTGTGGGGGAGTCCGGCTCGGGCAAGTCGGTGGCAGCTCTGTCCACGGTGGCGCTCCTGGGCGACAATGCCCGGCTTGAGGGGTCGATCCGCTACGAGGGGCGCGAGATGGTCGGTGCGTCCGAGCGTGACCTTATGGCGGTGCGCGGCAACGGTATCAGCTTCATCTTCCAGGAGCCGATGACGTCGCTCAACCCGCTGCACACACTGGAAAGGCAAGTGGCCGAGAGCCTTGCGCTGCATCAGGGCCTGCGCGGTGACAGGGCGCGGGCGCGGGTGATCGAATTGCTCGAAAAGGTCGGCATCCCCGATCCGGCGCAGCGTCTGGCCGATTATCCGCACCAGCTGTCGGGCGGACAGCGGCAGCGCGTGATGATCGCAATGGCACTGGCCAACGCCCCGGATCTGCTGATCGCGGATGAGCCGACAACCGCGCTTGATGTGACGATCGAGGCGCAGATCCTCGAACTTCTGGCTGATCTGAAGCGCGAGACGGGGATGAGCCTGCTGTTCATCAGCCACGATCTGGGTGTGGTCCGGCGGATCGCGGACCGGGTCTGCGTGATGCAGAATGGCGCAATTGTGGAGCAGGGTGTCACCGGGAATATCTTTGCCGATCCGCAGCACCCCTATACGAAGAAATTGCTGGCAGCCGAGCCAGGGGGGATGGCCGATCCGGTACCCGAGGGCGCGCAGGAGATCGTGCGCGCCGAGCATCTGAAGATCTGGTTCCCGATCCGGCGCGGTCTGCTGCGCAAGACAACGGGCCATGTGAAGGCGGTCAATGACGCGTCGCTGTCGGTGCGTGCGGGGGAAACGCTGGGGATTGTGGGGGAATCCGGGTCTGGCAAGACGACCCTGGCTCTGGCCATCATGCGTCTGATCAACGCCGAAGGAACAATTCTTTATGAAGGCCGGGATATTTCGAACTGGCAGGCAAATCGGCTCCGCCCGCTCCGGCGGGACATGCAGATCGTGTTTCAGGACCCGTTCGGCAGCCTCAGCCCCCGGATGACGGTGGAGCAGATCATCGCCGAAGGGCTGAGTGTGCATGGTGTCGATCCTGGCCGCAACCGGGCCGAAATGGTCGCGGAGATCATGCAGGAAACCGGGCTGGATCCGGCGATGATGGCGCGTTACCCGCATGAATTTTCCGGCGGGCAGCGGCAGCGGATCGCGATTGCCCGTGCGATGATCCTGCGCCCGAAGGTGGTGGTGCTGGATGAACCGACCTCGGCGCTCGATATGACGGTGCAGGTGCAGATTGTGGATTTGCTGCGCGATCTGCAACGGCGTCACGGGCTGGCCTATCTGTTCATCAGTCACGATCTTCGGGTGGTGCGCGCGCTCAGCCACAAGGTGATGGTCATGCAGCACGGCGATGTGGTCGAGGCCGGGCTTGCCACCGATGTCTTTTCCAATCCGCAAACAGGTTATACAAGGCAGTTGATGGCCGCCGCACTGGGCGAGGTCGTGGCGGATCCGGCGTTGCCATGAACAGGTATGAATATGAATGTTCTTTTCGTTCACCAGAATTTCCCCGGGCGGTTTCCCCATCTTGCGCCTGCGCTGGTGAAGAGGGGTCATGATGTTATGGCATTGACTACCGAGACGAATGAGCGCCCATCGCCGGTGCGGGTGGTGAAATACCGCAAACCGGACAAGGTAACACAGAGTTCACGCCTGACCCGGATGTATGCCGGGGCGGTCGAGCGCGGCAGTTGCGTGCCAAGGTGTATCTGCAACGATCCACAAAGGAGAGCGGTCATGTCAGAGAGTATCCCGGTCAGTGTAGCGGGACATTTGGTTTGGCAACAGATTTTTTGCCGATGTGTTGATCTGGCCCCGTGGCTCGCGCGGGATGGCCGAAAATGGGATGAACGCCCCGCTTGACCAAGACGGATACTACCGATGCCATGAGGTCATCCGCCAACACAGGATGATCCGGTGCTCCCGGTCAACGCCATGTCATTGCCGCGAGCGTGCTGGATGCACCGCCCCGGTGGAACGACCGTGGTGGAGCGACCGTCGATCCCGCAGGACCGACGTGCCTCAATCAAGGAGAAGCACGATCGATATGGCGAATTCTGACCGGGACAGTGCAAGACGTGGCGTCGCCGCGCCCCAAACCTGCCCCGACCCCGGGCGGCGGTGTTTGTCGGTGCGCGCGCAGCGGTCCTTGATCGAGGATCGAGACACGGGGTCCGGTCTGTTTGGGGAGCTCTTTCTGGCGGGTTTTTTGGTCTTGTCTTCCAGCCCGTAGCTCGCCCCGGCAAGAGCGGCCCGGATCCGCCGATCAGGGCATCGAGCGAAGTCTTGAGCTGGACCCGTTGTTCATTGACCCCCGCCATCCTCCGCTCCCGGCAGGTTGGTGGCCCCCTGATCCCCGCAGTCTGCCGCTTTCATCGCGATCGTGCCAGGCGATCGTGCTGGTGGTTTGGCTCCACCGTTTGGACCGCACGATTTCGATCTGCGATGATCTGGCCCGGGTCGGCGCGCCATGTGAATGGTCTGGGCTCCATCTCGTTGTGCTCGCTGATGAACCGGTTGATCGCCGCCTGTAGATCGACCAGGGAATGAAAGACGCCGTGCTTGGGACGACGCCTGGTCAGTTTTGCGCAGAAGCCTTCGACCGCATTGAGCCAGGACGCCGATGCGGGCGTGAAGTGGAAGGTCCATCGCGGGTGTCTTTCCAGCCAGGCGATGAGCTTCGGGGATTTGTGGGTCTGGAGGGTGTCGGGCACGATGTGGACACCCTCTTTCCGGTGGGGATTTCGCGTTCCAGCGCGGTCAGGACGTCGATGAATTCCCTGGTGCTGATGACGCTGGTGCGATGACGCTGCCTGTTCTGGCCGAAGACCTCGCCGGTCGCACGTTCAGGGCCGCGAACCGCGTCGTCGTGCCGTTGCGTTTGTACTCATGGGTCATGGTCTGGCCGCGCCCCGTCTTCAGCGGCAGGCCGGGCCGGGTGCGGTCGAGCGCCTGGATCCGGGACGTCTCATCCACCGACACGACCACCGACACGACCACCGCATGGGCGGGCGGGCTGACGTAAAGTCCAACGATATCATGGCGTTTCTTCGCAAACTCCGGATCGCGTGACAGTTTGAACACCCGCCAGCGGTGAGGGGTCAGCCGATGCGCCTTCCAGATCTTGTGCACCGTCGAGACCGCCAACCCGGACGTTCTGGCCATCGCTCGGGCCATCGCTCGGGCCGTCCAGTGCGTCGCCTCGTGCGGTCGCCTCGTGCAGCGGGGGCGCCCTGGGTCAGCGCCACACTCCCGGTCACCTTTGCGGGCGCAATTGGGGCTTTGCCGGGCGGGCGCGTGGCGTCCTGCAACAGACCGTCCACGCCCGCCTCAAGAAACCGCGCTCTCCAGCGCCAAACGGTATGCTTCCCAAACGGTATGCGGCTTATGCCGATGCCCGGCTTATGCCGATGTGAGTTTGTAAGCGTCTGAATATCTTCAAGTCCGCCACGTCAGGGTTGGCATAATCCTCGGATCGGAAGGCTGGTAGCGTCTCCTCTTTCACGTCGAAATGAGGAGACATCATGGTGAACGAACGGAAGAAGAAACGGCGCAAGAATCCGGTCACGGCCCTTTCCAAAGGCCTTGAGGAGGACCTGCGGCGGCAGGGATACGCGGCCTCCACGCTCTGGAAGCAGCGCAGGCTGCTCAACGACCTGATCGACTGGTTGCAGGGCCAGCAGTTCGCGATGGGCGACTTGTCCATGGCGCAGGTCGATCGGTTCATGGCAGACCGCCGGGCCGCTGGCGTGCGCAAGCTGAAGACGCGCAAGGCGCTGGGTCCCATTCTCGGCTATCTGCGCGGGCTGGGGCTGGTTGCAGCCGCCGAAACCCCGGTTGTGGACGACCCCGCCCAGATAATCCTGAACCGGTTCCGGCAGTTCCTGATCACGGAACGCGGTCTGGCAACAGTGACTGCCGACCGGTACATTGATTGTCTGCGCCCGTTCCTTGACCGCAGTATTGACCGCAGTATTGCGGCGGGGGAGCTAAGTCTCGGGGGTCTGACCCCGGTCGATGTCACCTCCTTCGTGGTGACGTGGTGCCCGTGCCTGAACTCGGGCGTGGCGAAGCTGACGGTTACGGCGCTGCGGTCGTTCCTGGGCTGTCTCCATCTGGATGGCGTGACGGAGCGCTCGCTGGTGCACGCCGTGCCGAAGGTGTGCCGCCGCAGGCTGGCCGGGCTGCCCAAGAGCCTCGAGCCCGATCAGGTGCGGCGTCTGCTCGCAGCCTGCGATGCTGGCACCGCCGTCGGTTGCCGCGATCTGGCGATCCTGATGCGCGCCACGCAGATCCTGCGCGGATCGTATGTGCAGGCGACCTACCGGGTTCTGATCGGCCTGCTGGCGGTGACCGGCATGCGGGTCGGCGAGGCGATCGCCCTCGACCAGGGCGACTTCGATGCGGGCGGCGGCATGGTGACGATCCGGCACGGGACGTTTGACAAGGCGCGCGCATTGCCGCTGCACCCGACGACCGTCGCTGCCTTGCAGGATTACCTGCGCCGCGATGATCGCCCCCGTCCCGCGGGCACGCCGACCCTGCTGATCAGTTCGCGCGGCAAGCGGCTGCGCTATACAGTCGTACAACCGATCTTCCAGAAACGGCTGCATCATTGCGGCATCGTTCCCCGTTCGGCAGCTTGCAGGCCGCGGATCCACGATCTGCGGCACAGCTTCGCCGTCACCACCATTGCGGACGACTACCGGTCGGGCGAACCCGGCTCCCGCCTCGCGATCCTCTCCACCTACCTCGGTCATGCCGATCCCGGCGACACCTACTGGTACCTGTCGGCCGCGCCGGAATTGCTGGGGCTGGCCGGCGAACGGCTCGAGCGCCACCTCGATCAGCGCATGGAAGCAAATCCTGATCACAGGATTTGCGCAGCATGCGCGTCAGAACAACGGGCGGGTGACGCATGAGTGCGCTCGCCACGATCCTGCAGGCGTTCTTCACCGATCGCCTCGTCCGCCAGCGTCAGGTCAGCCCGAACACGGTTCAGGCCTATCGCGACACGATGCGGCTGCTGCTGGTCTTCGCGTCGGAACGGCTGGGCAAGGCGCCGGGAAAGCTCGACATCGACGATCTCGATGCGCCGCTGATCGGCGCCTTCCTCGACCATCTGGAGCATGAACGACAGAACGGCGTGCGCACCCGCAACGCCCGGCTGGCCGCGATCCGGTCCCTGTTCCGCTACGCCGCCCTGCGCCATCCCGAACATGCCGCCACCATCGAGCGCGTTCTGGCCATTCCGCCGAAGCGCTTCGAACGGCGGCTGGTGACATACCTGTACGAGGCAGAGATCGACGCCCTTCTGTCCGCGCCGGACCGGACAACCTGGACCGGGCGGCGCGACACCGCGCTCTTCGGCCTCGCCGTCCAGACGGGCCTGCGCGCCTCCGAACTGATCGGGCTCAATTGCTCCGATGTCCATCTCGGGGCCGGCGCGCATGTCAGTTGCACCGGCAAGGGGAGAAAGCAGCGGATCACGCCGCTTGCCTCGGGCTCTGTCGCGATCCTGCGGACATGGCTGGCCGAGCGCGCAGGTCAGCCCGCGGACCCGCTGTTCCCGACACGGACCGGACGCACCCTCAGCCGCGATGCGGTCGAGCGCCGACTGGCCGGATATGTCGAGAGGGCGACCG
Source organism: Thioclava sp. (assembly GCA_965277135.1). Lineage (GTDB taxonomy): Bacteria > Pseudomonadota > Alphaproteobacteria > Rhodobacterales > Rhodobacteraceae > Thioclava. Next base: position 39,770 of record CBDIBW010000011.1, read on the forward strand.
CCCAATGCACGTCCCTCGCGCACAAGCGGGTGACCATGCATGTGCTGCGCCATTCCGCAGCGATGCGTCTGCTGCGCGCCGGGATCGACACCTCGGTGATCGCGCTCTGGCTTGGTCACGAACAGTTAGAGACGACCCAGATCTATCTGCACGCGGACCTGCAAATCAAGGAAAGGGCCCTCGAGAGGACAGCCCCGATCACGACCAAACCCGGCCGCTTCCGGCCGAGCGACAAACTCCTCACCTTCCTCGAAAGCCTCTGATTATGCCGAACCCGACACAGCGGTCCCCGCCAGAAACAACAGCTTACCGACCTACATCGGCATAATCCGGGCATCGGCATAATGCTTCGTTGTGCCCGTCGCCCGCGCGAACTGGCCCGGGCCCGCGAGACCGCGCGCCGCGACGAGGTCGAAACCCTGATCGCTGCGGCGGTGAGCGCGGGCAAGATCGCGCCGGTCTCGAAAGACCTTTGCGTGGCGCGGGCGATGGCCGGAAAGGACGGACCCATGGCCAATGTCGCCTCGACGATGTTCCGCGATGCGAATGTCACCCTCCCGCCCGCAAGTCTGACCGCCGAAGCCACCATCGTGTTCAACGATCTGGCCACCCGCGTCTCTGACGTCTCCGATCCCGACGAAATCGCGGCCGCCATGCCCCTGGTCGAATACAGTCTGAAGAGACGCCTGAAGGACGCCACGGCCAATCCCGGCGCGGGGAAGTGCGGGGCATGAGCCTCGTGACGTCTCCCGTGACGTTTCCCGCCCGAGGGGAAGGGCCGCCCATGATCGCGCGGCGGCACAACCCCAAGGCAAAAACGCGGGCCGGGCCTTGCCGCGAAACACCGAAACACCTCGATTTTCATCAAATATGCGAAAATCGCTTCTATGTTCCAGATCACGGATCGGGAAAGATGAATACGAAAAACCCTTTTTTCAAAGGGATTAGACCAACATAGAAGCGCTAAGAATAACTTAGAAGCGCATTACTATGTTCGGAAAATGCGCAGAGCCATGAAACGGGAATTATATCCCAAAGTAACATAGCCTAAGCCTATTTAGGGCGGCCAGCTCCATCGCTAGGTTCGAAAAATGCTTGTCGCAAAGTATCCATAGAGGCTTGTGGCATATCATATTCCTGCTCCATCTCAGCCTTAGAAGGCTGGTAGTGCGAGTCAGATAGTTTTTGGAACGTTGGTTTTTGCTCTTTTTGTTTCTTCATCACTAAAGTAGCCTTTCTAGTTCGCCCTGAACAACTTTTATCCGGCTGATTTTGCTTGAGAATGATGTGATATTGCTGGGTGCTGCCTGCAAGGTTTTGTATTATCCCGGCAGGAACCCTGCAATTTCGAGCCGTGATATGAAGCCGAGAAAGCCGCTCCCGGAACAAGACGATCTCCTGCGCGCCCGCCTGGTCGAGATGATCGACATGCGCCACGAGCTGGTGAAACTTGCCCCCCTGATCGACTGGGAGGTCTTTGAGCGGGAATGGGCCGGGTTCTTTCCGTCCCACACCGGTCGCCCGGCGACGTTGACGCGCCTGGTTGCCGGACTCCTTTACCTGCAACATGCCTATGCACTTTCGGACGAGGCGGTCGTGGCACGATGGGCCGAGAACCCGTATTGGCAGCACTTCTGCGGCGAGACGTTCTTTCAGCACCGTCTGCCGCTTGATCCCTCATCCCTGACCCGGTGGCGCAAGCGGATCGGCGAGGAGGGTGTTGAATGGATGCTGACCCAGACGATCGAGGCCGGGAAACGCGCCGGGGTGGTGAAGCGCAGCGATCTCAAGCAGGTCACGGTCGATACCACGGTGATGGAAAAGAACATCGCCCACCCGACGGATGCCCGGCTGTATGAGGCGGCGCGGCGCAAGCTGGTCGGGCTGGCTCGCGAAGCCGGGATCGTCCTGCGCCAGAACTACAACCGTCTTGGGCCTCGGCTGGCCGGTCAGGTTGGGCGCTACGCCCATGCCCGCCAGTTCAAGCGGATGCGCAAGGCGTTGCGCCGGCTCAAGGGCTACACCGGCCGCGTGCTGCGCGACATCGAGAGGCAACTGGGTAAGGTTCCGGAGGGGGCGCTGAGAGAGCGCCTGGTGGGGATGATCGCGCTGGTGAACCGGCTGTTGGCGCAGAAGCCGAAGGACAAGAAGAAACTCTACAGCCTGCATGAACCGGCGGTGGACTGCATCTCCAAGGGCAAGGCGCACAAGAGGTACGAGTTCGGAACCAAGGTCAGCGTGGCCACGACCAACCGGGGCGGCTTCGTGGTCGGGATGCGGGCGCTGCCGGGTAACCCTTACGACGGCCACACGCTGCACGAGGCGCTGGAACAGGTCGAGATCCTGACCGACCTGAGGCCAGAGTTGGCCTTTGTCGACCGCGGATACCGCGGGCATGGCGTGCAGAATGTGAAGGTTTTCATCAGTGGCGCAAAGCGAGGTGTCACCAGGACGATCGCCAAACTCCTGCGACGGCGCAGCGCCATTGAACCAATGATCGGGCACATGAAGAACGACGGTCGACTGACGCGAAGCACCCTGAAAGGAACCGACGGCGACGCTCTGTTCGCCGTGCTCTGCGGCTGCGGTCACAACATTCGCATGATCCTGAGACACCTGAGGGAGATCTTGTGCCGGTTGATCCGGGCTCTCACCTCGCTCCGACAGACCACCACCGCTGAAACGGCCTTCGTCGGGCCGTCTCAGATCGCCAACGTGCCAATCTGAAACCCTTGTTCAGGACGGACTAAAGTAGCCTTTCTAGATTTTTTCTAGGTCGTCCAAGCCAAACCAGTTTGGATCATCTTTCATTTTCACTCTAGGCGTCCTAGGGATTGTTCCATCATCCTGCACAATATCTTTAGGCAAGCAGATGCGCCAATCGTCATAGGCTGCTCTACGTATTTCAGCCTCGGTTCCAACAGAGTAATGGCCTTTTAGCCATTCTATTGCTTCGGGTTTTTCAATTAAAGGCAAGCCACGGGAAAAAGTGCTTCGGAAAAGCGAATTTGAAACATTGCACAAAAGTAAATCAAAATCCGTTGCCATGTACCTGTCATTTTCTTGACGACTAAGATTGCTGCGAGACCTGTGACATTTAACTGCGAAGTGAGGGAAAGGGCTTGCCCTAGTACCAAGGCTAAATTTGCCTCTTACAGCATTTTTCGCTTCCACCTTAAAACGAACGCCCTTACGTCTGTGGGTAATGCTTACATCTTCATCATAGGAGCCAAGTTGAGCGTTAAGATTCAGCTTTTCAACTAACCAGTCCTTTGGGTTCAATTTTTTCTTAAGAACCAAAGCACAAATGAATTCAGTCGCTTTCCCCCTAATCATGGGGACAACTTTCTGATCTTCTAAAATGTCTAAAAGATTTTCCAAAGGGATATTGTAAGTGTCACAGTACTCCTCAATATCCCTGTATACTTTCAGAGCTTCATCAGACATTATAGTTCCTAATAAACACTTCCTTGCCCTTACCCCGAGAACTTCTAAATCCGTCCTTTAGCTTTAAGCCTTCTCGTTGATTGTCGGTCCTGTTTATAGTGTAGTTCCACTCACGTTCACTAATGTATTGAACCCAATGATATAAATCACGAACATCCTCATGATCATCATAAGTCAAAAGGAACTTTAATCTGTGAGAATTTCTATACAAGCAGGCAGCTAATCGTTCATGATCTTCTGTCAAAAAATGACAGTTATAGAACTTTTGCTGGTCTGCGTTATAATAAGGCGGATCAACAAACAGAAACGATCCATCTGGCGTATTATCAATGGACTCCTCAAAATCTTTTGTCTGAAGCGAGACGCCTTGCAGTTTGTCAGATACTGTCCTCAAATGCGGCGGCCAATTTTCAGGGCGCATAGAGTATTTTTCGCCGTACCCCCAATAGCAATTTTCTGGCTTCATAATGCCACTGTAAGATGTTCTGTTAAGGTAGAACCACCTTTTTGCTCTATCGATGTCTGTCTTAGGATCGAAATGATTTTTGAACCAATGATGATTTTCCTTTGTCGCAGGAATCCCATGGAGGCTATCAATTAAATCCTCAACATTATCTCTTATAACGAGAAACATGTTTATGACATCTTCATATAAATCATTGAGAATGTTATGGCTACACTTAGGCTTTGCAAAAAAACGCTCGCCCCTCCTGCAAAAGGTTCAGAATAAAAGCTATGTTCAGGCACCTCGTCTAAGATAAGCCTACGTGCGTAAAACTTGCCGCCCGCATATCTAAAAGGTGAATTTGATCTGTTTGATCTAGGTAAAGGACAGCTTACCGAAACTCGCACATTCATCCTCTTGCTCCACTTGTTAGGCCGTTGTCGGCAATTAAATCTACATACCTAAGGCGCTTTCCAATCATCCCTCCTAAAACACCGACCATTTGATCTATGGTGTCTTTAGGGCGGCTATTGTGACGGCCTGAAAACTCATTGACATAGCGGCTAAGATGCTTGGGAGACATTTTGTGGTATGTGCCATTATACCCTCGCTTGAGACCAGCCCAAAACGACTCCATGCCGTTTGTATGGGCCATATCCTTCACATATTCACCCACGCTATGCTTAACAGCCTCATGAGGACGGTTAATCCCTACATAGGCCCTTGCTTCGTCAGTATAGACCTGCGATTGCTCTTGTGTACGGATCTCAACAAAGCCCTGTAGCGTTTCTTTATTCGTGTCTAAAACAGGCTGTGCAGATACATGATTAGTATCACGGTCTCTAACGCCAACAACCGCCGTTTTTCCTACAGGACCCCGCCCAGCTTTTAGCTTCTTGTTGCTATGCTTGTTCTTTTCTTTGCCGCCGATGTAAGTCTCATCAGCCTCGACGGGCCCTTCGAATAAAGGCTGACCATCAGCATAGGCTTCCCGCAGGCGATGGAGGACAAACCATGCAGATTTTTGCGTTATACCTAATTCGCGATGCAACTTCATTGAGGAAATACCCTTTAGGTTGGTGGTGAATAAATATATAGCGATTGCCCAGACTCGGTAAGGCAACTTAGACCCTTGCATTACAGTTCCAACCTTAACTGTAAACATCGGCTTTTTAGAACAGTCATTGCAGCGATGCGTCATGCTCTTATGAGGAACCCCCACTTTGACGCTCAACGAACCACAATGGGGACAGCTAGGCCCATCAGGCCATCTTTGTTGCTCAAGCCATTCTCTAGCCTTAACCTCGTCCCCAAACATATCTGCAATTTGCAGAAGGGTAAGGCCTGTGCGGCTAGATTTGCCTGGTGCTTTCTGTTTCATTCCCATCTCCTAATGTGACTCTGTGATAAACCAAAAAGCCCTTTACGTCAATAAGGAAATGTTACTTTGGGATATAATTCCCGAGGAAAACCATACCGGGGCCTGTGCCGGAGGTCTGGTTATAGGCGATGCGCCGGGTTTCGGGCGTCTCGAAATAGTCAACCATCGGCGTTCCTTCTCTGGTGCGCCATGCCTGGCGCGAGGCACGATCAGTGCGCGTGATGAAAATATGCTCTAACCGCGCCGTTGGCCCTGTCAATGGGCGCGCGGCCCTTGCATCGCGGCGGGGGGCGCGGCAGTGTGACGCCGATCTTGCACAAGGAACACGATCATGGCCCCACATCAAAGCCGCATCAGTCTCTGGGCGGTGGAGGTGTTCGTCGCCACCGCCGAAGAAAAGGCGATTACTGCGGTCGCGCGTCGGCTGGGCGTTTCAGCCCCGACCGTGAGCCAGCAGCTGGCGACACTGGAGGCGGGCCTGGGAGCCGAACTGATCGACCGCTCGGCGCGGCCCTTTGCCCTGACCGCAGCGGGACGTGCCTTTCTGCCCCATGCCGAGACGATGCTGGATGAACTCGCCCGAGGGCGCGCCGATGTCGGCCAGGCGGATCCTGCGGGGTTGACCAGTTTTCGTCTCGGCATGATCGAGGATTTCGAAGCCGAGGTGACGCCCCGCCTGCTGTCGGACATGGCGGCCGAACTGACCGCGTGCCGGTTCGAACTGGAAACCGGCCCCAGTCACCGTCTGCTGACCAAACTCGAAACACGCAGCCTTGATGTGGTGGTCGTGGCCGAGCCGCAAGGTGCGCCGCCGGAGGGCACCGAGATTCACCCGCTCCTGAGCGAGCCTTTCATTGCGATCCACCCGGCGCAGGGTGCGGCGGGCCTGCCTTTGATTCATTACTCGCAGCGCACCCTCATGGGCCACCAGATCGCGGCCTATCTGGCGCAGGCGCGCGCCACCGGTCATCGGCTCGAACTCGACAGTTATCCGGCGATACTCGCACTTGTCGCGGCGGGCCAGGGCTGGACCATCCTGACCCCGTCGGCGGTGCGTCATGCGGCGCGGGCGGGACTTGCCCTCTCACCCTTGCCAGGCGCGCCGCTCAGCCGTCGTATCGTCCTCATGGCGCGGGATGGCACGATGGGCCGATGGCCTGCGCGTACTGCCACACGGTTGCGGGCTTTGCTCTCGGAGCAGATCGTCGCGCCAGCGCTCGCAGATGCACCTTGGCTCAACGACGCATTGCGGATCGAAGACGCCCCTGTTAAAGACGTTCGCCCTGAACAACTTTTATCCGGCTGATTTTGCTTGAGAATGATGTGATATTGCTGGGTGCTGCCTGCAAGGTTTTGTATTATCCCGGCAGGAACCCTGCAATTTCGAGCCGTGATATGAAGCCGAGAAAGCCGCTCCCGGAACAAGACGATCTCCTGCGCGCCCGCCTGGTCGAGATGATCGACATGCGCCACGAGCTGGTGAAACTTGCCCCCCTGATCGACTGGGAGGTCTTTGAGCGGGAATGGGCCGGGTTCTTTCCGTCCCACACCGGTCGCCCGGCGACGTTGACGCGCCTGGTTGCCGGACTCCTTTACCTGCAACATGCCTATGCACTTTCGGACGAGGCGGTCGTGGCACGATGGGCCGAGAACCCGTATTGGCAGCACTTCTGCGGCGAGACGTTCTTTCAGCACCGTCTGCCGCTTGATCCCTCATCCCTGACCCGGTGGCGCAAGCGGATCGGCGAGGAGGGTGTTGAATGGATGCTGACCCAGACGATCGAGGCCGGGAAACGCGCCGGGGTGGTGAAGCGCAGCGATCTCAAGCAGGTCACGGTCGATACCACGGTGATGGAAAAGAACATCGCCCACCCGACGGATGCCCGGCTGTATGAGGCGGCGCGGCGCAAGCTGGTCGGGCTGGCTCGCGAAGCCGGGATCGTCCTGCGCCAGAACTACAACCGTCTTGGGCCTCGGCTGGCCGGTCAGGTTGGGCGCTACGCCCATGCCCGCCAGTTCAAGCGGATGCGCAAGGCGTTGCGCCGGCTCAAGGGCTACACCGGCCGCGTGCTGCGCGACATCGAGAGGCAACTGGGTAAGGTTCCGGAGGGGGCGCTGAGAGAGCGCCTGGTGGGGATGATCGCGCTGGTGAACCGGCTGTTGGCGCAGAAGCCGAAGGACAAGAAGAAACTCTACAGCCTGCATGAACCGGCGGTGGACTGCATCTCCAAGGGCAAGGCGCACAAGAGGTACGAGTTCGGAACCAAGGTCAGCGTGGCCACGACCAACCGGGGCGGCTTCGTGGTCGGGATGCGGGCGCTGCCGGGTAACCCTTACGACGGCCACACGCTGCACGAGGCGCTGGAACAGGTCGAGATCCTGACCGACCTGAGGCCAGAGTTGGCCTTTGTCGACCGCGGATACCGCGGGCATGGCGTGCAGAATGTGAAGGTTTTCATCAGTGGCGCAAAGCGAGGTGTCACCAGGACGATCGCCAAACTCCTGCGACGGCGCAGCGCCATTGAACCAATGATCGGGCACATGAAGAACGACGGTCGACTGACGCGAAGCACCCTGAAAGGAACCGACGGCGACGCTCTGTTCGCCGTGCTCTGCGGCTGCGGTCACAACATTCGCATGATCCTGAGACACCTGAGGGAGATCTTGTGCCGGTTGATCCGGGCTCTCACCTCGCTCCGACAGACCACCACCGCTGAAACGGCCTTCGTCGGGCCGTCTCAGATCGCCAACGTGCCAATCTGAAACCCTTGTTCAGGACGGACTAAAGACGGGTCCACAGGAGGCGCATGCCACGGTTCCGGGCCTTGAAGAGAACTGGGCCTCGAAGAGAAAATCGTGATTGTCGCCTTCCAGCGCGACCTGTGCATGAGACCGGCAATCGCGCCGGACCGGTCTTTGGATCATCGCGGATTCGATTTGGTCATGGCCTCAGTTCTCAGCCCGTGCATCGGCGCGGGATTTGCCCTCAAGCCCCATCGCCAGTGTTGCCGCCATGAACCCGTCGAGACCGCCATCAAGAACACCTTGCGTATCCGAAGTTTCAAAGCTGGTGCGCAGATCCTTCACCATCTGGTAGGGTTGCAGAACATAAGATCGGATCTGGTTGCCCCACCCCGCCGAGCCCTTGGTCTCATGCGCCTCATTGATCGCCGCGTTGCGCTTGTCCAGTTCCATCTGGTAGAGTCGCGATTTCAGCGCCTTCATCGCGATATCGCGGTTCTGGTGTTGTGATTTCTCCGAACTGGTGACCACAATTCCGGTCGGATGATGGGTGATCCGCACCGCCGAGTCTGTCGTGTTGACGTGCTGTCCGCCCGCCCCCGAGGAGCGATAGGTGTCGATGCGGATATCGGCCGGGTTCACCTCGATCTCGATATTGTCGTCAACCACCGGATAGACCCAGACCGATGCAAAGGACGTCTCGCGCGTACCCTTGCCAAAAGGCGAGATCCGCACCAGACGGTGCACGCCGGACTCCGATTTCAGCCAGCCATAGGCATTTGGACCCGAGATCTTGAAGGCGCAGGACTTGATCCCGGCCTCGGTGCCCGCTTCTTCCGATTGCAGATCGACCGCGTAGCCGTGCTGTTCGGCCCATCGAACATACATCCGTTGCAACATGGCGGCCCAGTCACAAGCCTCGGTGCCCCCCGCGCCCGCATTGATCTCAAGGAAGGTGTCGTTGCCATCCGCCTCGCCGCTCAGCAGCGCTTCGAGTTCCTTTGCCGCGGCATGTTCCCTGAGCGCCCTGAGCGTGCGCTCGGCTTCGGCGACAACCTCACCGTCCCCTTCCATCTCGCCCAGTTCGATCAGTTCGACATTGTCGTTCAGATCGCGTTCGATGCGTCGGTAGATCTCGTATCTGTCCATCAACTGCTGGCGATCGCGCATCAGTTTCTGCGCCCGTGCCGGATCATCCCACAAGGTGGGGTCTTCGATCATCGCGTTGAATTCCTCGATCCGGTGCGGGGCGGTTTCCAGATCCATCCGCTGGCCCAGAAGAGTCAGCGATTTGCGGATCGAATCCACCATGTTCTGCGTCTCGGCGCGCATATCTCGTCCTTCGTGAAGTCTTGCCCGGCGTGATACGGGATCAAGAGACGGCCCGCAAGCAGGGCACCGCATCAGCGGATCTCTGTCCGCAAACCACGCCGGGGCATCTTGCGCCCAAACCCGTGCGCCTGGCGTTGACGCACGGCCATTGTCAAACGGCAATGTCAGGATGATGGGGTCAGGATGATGGGAATTTTCCGGGGCGGGTTCAACTGTCTTCAGGTCGCAGCGTCAGAGCCGCCATTTCGATGGCGTTGTCGCCCTTTCCCTTCGCGGATGGCTATGCCAAAATCCCCGAACTCGCGTGAAGGAGGATCTCCATGGCATTCGGCCCAGGCTGCCACCTGCATCTGATCGATGGATCGGCCTTCATCTTTCGGGCCTATCACGGGCTGCCGCCGCTGACGCGCAAATCCGACGGGTTGCCGATCGGGGCGGTCTCGGGCTTTTGCAACATGCTGTGGAAATATATCGAGGATGCAAGGGGCGCGGATGCGCCGACCCATGCCGCGGTGATCTTCGACAAGGGCAGCCATACCTTTCGCAATGACCTTTACGATCTTTACAAGGCCAACCGCGAGGCAATGCCCGAGGATCTGCGCCCGCAAATCCCGCTGACCCGCGAGGCCACGAAGGCGTTCAATATCGCCTGCGAGGAGATGGCGGGCTACGAGGCCGATGACATCATCGCAACACTGGCGCACCAGGCCCGCGAGGCGGACGGGCGCGTCACGATCATTTCCTCGGACAAGGATCTGATGCAGCTTGTCGGCGGCGGGGTCGAGATGTTCGACGCGATGAAGAACCGTGCGATCGGGATCGAGGAGGTCGAGGCCAGGTTCGGGGTCTCACCCGACAAGGTCATCGATGTGCAGGCGCTGGCAGGCGATTCGACCGACAACATTCCCGGTGCGCCCGGCATCGGGGTGAAGACGGCGGCGCTGTTGATCAACGAATATGGCGATCTGGAAACGCTGCTGACGCGGGCCGGGGAGATCCGGCAGCCCAGGCGCCGCCAGGCCCTGATCGACAATGCCGACCAGATCCGTCTGTCGCGGAAACTGGTGACGCTTGATCCCGAAACGCCACTGGCGTTCACGCTCGACGATCTGGAGATCCGTGATCCCGATCCGCAGGCGCTGATGACATTCCTTAACCGGATGGAATTGCGCACGCTGACCCGGCGCGTGGCCGAAAAATTCAACACAGATCCGCCGCCCGCCATGGACGTTCCAGCCGTGCCCGCGCGCGATGACGAGCCTGCCCCGGAAGCTGGCCGGTTACCCTTCGATCACAACACATATATCTGTATCCGCGATGCGGGGGCGTTGGGCAAATGGCTCGATCAGGCACGCGCGCGCGGCTGGGTCGCGGTCGATACCGAGACCACCTCGCTTGACGGGATGCAGGCGGAACTGGTCGGCGTGTCGCTGGCGATCGAGCCGGGGCACGCGGCCTATCTGCCGCTTGGGCACATCACCGGCGGGGATGACCTTTTTGGCGACTCAAGGCGCGCTGACGGGCAGATGGATCTTGATGAGGCGCTGGCGCTGCTCAAACCCGTTCTGGAGGATCCGGGCATCCTCAAGATCGGGCAGAACATGAAATACGACTTCAAGATCCTTGCCCGCCACGGTATCCGCGTCGCGCCGATCGATGACACGATGCTGATGAGCTACGCAATGTTCTCGGGGTTGCACAATAACGGAATGGACACGCTTTCGGATCGCTATCTCGATCACCGGCCGATCCCGATCAAGGATCTGATCGGTTCGGGCAAATCGATGATCACCTTCGACAAGGTCGATATCGACAAGGCCACGAAATATGCCGCCGAGGACGCCGATATCACCTTGCGCCTTTGGCAGATGTTCAAACCACGCCTGCATCGCGAAGCCGCCACCACGATCTACGAAACCGAGGAACGGCCGATCATTCCGGTGCTTGCCGATATGGAAATGGCGGGCGTGAAGGTCGATACGCAGGTGCTCTCGCGCATGTCGAACGCCTTTGCGCAAAAGATGGCGCAACTGGAGGACGAGATCGGCCGGATCGCCGGAACACCGTTCAATGTCGGTAGTCCCAAGCAGTTGGGCGAAATCCTGTTCGATCAGATGGGTGTCGAGGGCGGCAAGAAAGGCAGGACCGGAGCCTACGGCACCGGCGCGAATGTCCTCGAAGACATCACCACCCAAGAAGAGGTGTGCCCGAAGGCGGCGAAGCTGGCCGCGCGGGTGCTGGACTGGCGGCAGATTTCGAAACTGAAATCGACCTATACCGATGCGCTGCAAACCCATGTGAACCCCGATACGGGCCGTGTGCACACCTCCTACTCCATAGCAGGGGCGAACACGGGCCGCCTCGCCTCGACCGATCCGAACCTGCAAAACATTCCGGTTCGATCCGAGGAAGGTCGTCGCATCCGCGAGGCTTTCGTCGCGCGGGACGGTTGCAGGATCGTCAGCCTCGACTACTCCCAGATCGAATTGCGCATCCTGGCCCATGTTGCCGATCTGCCCGAGATGCGCGCGGCGTTCAAACAGGGGCTGGACATTCACGCGGCCACGGCATCCGAGATGTTCAATGTGCCCCTCGATGCGATGACGCCCGAGATCCGTCGCCAGGCGAAGGCGATCAATTTCGGGGTAATCTATGGTATTTCCGGGTTTGGCCTGGCGCGCAACCTGCGTATCCCGCGCACCGAGGCGCAGGGTTTCATCGACCGCTATTTCGAGCGTTTCCCGGGCATTCGCACATATATGGATGACACCGTTGCGTTCGCGAAAGAGAACAAATATGTCGAGACCCTGTTCGGCCGCCGCATCCATACGCCCGAGATCTCGGCCAAGGGGCCGGCGGCAGGCTTTGCCTGGCGCGCCGCGATCAACGCACCGATCCAGGGGGCCGCAGCCGACGTTATCCGGCGCGCGATGATCCGGATGCCACAGGCCATCGCGGACATCCCTGCGACGATGCTGCTGCAAGTCCATGACGAACTGATCTTCGAGGTTGAAAAGGAGGCCGTGGACCCGCTGATCGCTGACCGCGCTGCGCCACGATGGAGGGAGCCGCCGCACCCGTTATTGAAACTGTCGGTGCCGCTTGTGGTCGATGCGGGGCAGGAGGGCAAGTTGGGCCGAAGCGCATTGAGGCACCTGGCTGCTTCGGACCTGAACCGTCAGCCGGCTGGTCAGCTTGCGCAGGAGCTTGATCCGAATCGGTTCAGCCTCGGCTATTCCGCCCTCCAACCCCATCGCCTGCGAAAAACGCTTTACTTCGCCACCCGGCCAACGTAGCGTGGTCTGCATGATCGAAAAGAGTCGCCATATCACTGCAAGACGCGATATCACTGCAAGACGACGCTGCCGCACGCGCGCCTGATGTCCGCTCTGTCGTGGCAGATTGCGGCAGATCGCGGCAAATTCTCTCAAATCGCAGACTGAAGCCCGCCTTGAGCCCCGCCTTGAGCGTTGACAGCCAACCGGGACTTCTGCACGCCAATGACTTATCTTTCCTGGAGTCTCGAACAATGATTCCCTCCGTTCTGCCTACCTATGACCGTGCACCGCTTGCCTTCGTGAAAGGCGAAGGTTCCTGGCTGGAAACGGCGGACGGAACCCGATATCTTGATCTCGGTTCCGGAATCGCGGTAAATGTGTTGGGGCATGCCGCGCCCGAACTGGTTGCCACGCTGACCGAACAGGCCGGCAATCTTTGGCATGTGTCGAACCTCTACCAGATCCCGCGCCAGCAGGCGCTTGCCGACATGCTGGTCGCACACACATTTGCCGATACGGCGTTCTTCACCAATTCGGGCACCGAAGCTGCCGAACTCGCGATCAAGATGGCGCGGAAATACTGGTCCACGAAGGGCGAGGACCGGATCGAGATCATCACGTTCGAGGGCGCGTTCCATGGCCGCTCGACCGGGGCGATCTCGGCCGTGCCGCATTCGGAGAAGATGGTCAAAGGCTTTGGTCCGCTTCTGCCCGGCTTCACGCAACTGCCCTGGAACGATGATGCGGCGCTCAAGGCCGCGCTCACCGACAGGACAGCCGCGATCATCGTCGAGCCGGTGCAGGGCGAAGGCGGCATCCGGTCGCTACCCGATGAAACTCTCAAGGGATTGCGGACCCTTTGCGACAAGAGCGGCGCACTCCTGATCCTGGACGAGGTGCAATGCGGTATGGGCCGGACCGGCAAGCTTTTTGCCCATGAATGGGCAGGTATCGCACCCGATATCATGATGGTCGCCAAGGGCATCGGCGGCGGCTTCCCGCTTGGTGCGGTGCTCGCGACACAAGAGGCCGCCTCGGGAATGGTCGCAGGCAGCCATGGCTCGACCTATGGCGGGAACCCTCTGGGCTGTGCGGTGGGTGCCAGGGTGATGGAGATCGTCTCCGATCCCGCTTTCCTTGAGCAGGTGAACGCGAAGGCCGACTTCCTGCGCTGCAAGCTTGAGGCGCTGGTCGCCACCCATCCGGGCGTGTTCGAAAGCGTGCGTGGTCAGGGCCTTATGCTTGGGCTGACATGCAGGGTTGCCCTTGCCGATGTGGTCAAGGCCGCCTACGCGCAAAACCTTCTGACCGTGCCCGCCGCCGACAATGTGCTGCGCCTTCTGCCCGCGCTCAATATCGCCAAGGCAGACCTGGCCAAAGCCGTCTCGCGTCTTGATGCGGTCGCGAAATCTTTTGAATCCAGCGCCTCTTGTTGATCGCAAATGTCCTGCTCCAAGCCATGGGGGCCGATATGGATCGGCTTGCCCCATTCGCGACAGCCCGGCCCGAGTTCGTATTTTGCACCCGCGAGCGCGGGCGATCCAGTGTAACGGCTCATTTGGTTTTGCGCCGAACAGATGCTGGAGGCCGGGACATGGCGCACGCTCAGTCGGCGGCGTGGGATCAGTGAGCGTGGGAGCAGGGGGGGCTGGCTGAATGGCCAGTTCGCCGCACCCCGTGTCCGCATTGCTGATCGCCATCGCATGGCAGATGGCCGCGCAGATGATCGCGTACAGGCCATGCCCGGGGACGAGGCGCTCTGGCTGGCCGACGAGTGCCGCGACCAGAGAACAGGCGCATCGACAACGCAAGGAGAAGCCCGGCCTCGACCATTTCGAGGGATGATCCTGGACGGGTCTTTACCAGTGCCGCAATCACAAACGAATAGCCGAGATCAACCGGCCATGATCGGCCTCGCGCGCCTGAGTCGTGCGGCGGAAGGAATAGAACCGATCCGCGTCCTGATAGGTGCAGTGGCGGATCCACTCTGCCGCACCCACACCCGCCGCGCGCAACCGGTGCAGACCAAAGCCCGGCAGATCGAAATGCGGCTTGCCATTCGGACCGCCGGTAAAGAAGCGCGCGTAATCCGGATCCTCCGCCATGAATTGCTCAAGGAAGTCCTCGCCCACCTCATAGGCATGGACCGAGATGCACGGCCCGATCACCGCCACCGTATCCTCACGCTGCGCCCCGAGGCCCTCCATCGCATCAAGCGTGTTTTCCAGCACCCCCTCCAGCGCCCCGCGCCACCCCGCATGCGCCACGCCGATCACCCCTGCCCGTGGGTCGGAAAACAGCACCGGCTGACAATCAGCGCTCAGAACGGAAATTGCGATCCCCGGCGTGGATGTGACGATCGCATCGGCCTCGACCGGGGTGCCCGGAACGGCCCTGATCGTCGCCACATCGGGTGAATGGACCTGACTCACCCCGACCAGATTCTCGAACGGCACGCCCAGAGCTTCGG
>CBDIBW010000012.1:0-73987 GCA_965277135.1 Thioclava sp.
CAGCGGGACGGGAAAAAAACAAGCCCCGGACCGCCACATCAGCCAACCATGCCAGCCGTCAGCAAAGCCATCCTCGACACCTTGGCGAAACCGCCACCAATACGCCGCCCTCATTGGGAAAAGATCATCGCTGAACACTGCAGAAAAAATCTGTCAAAGTAGTGCTAGCGTCTGCAAACCCAATTTATGCAGAGGTCTTCAAAATGCGCTTGCCGAACGCGGCACCCATGGCGCCATTCCACCGCGCAGGAATATCGGGCGCAGGAATATCGGGCCATGCAAGACCGCCACCGCCGGTGCGGTGAAAAGACCCTGGCCGCACCCTGTGGTGACGCTGGAGCGGATACCACTACCGGAGCCGGAAACGAAGATACACGGCGTGAAACGACCGGGGCAGTACCTCATGGCACGGGACTTCGACCGCCAGAGCGCCCGGCGTCCCGATCGCACAGCCCGCAGGATAAGTCTGTCCGGCGAAAGGCGATACACAACCGGCAGCCAATTTGTGAAACAGGGTCCCTCCGCTCCTTTCATCTGTCTTAATCACTTCAGTGCAGCGACACCCCAACTGGTTTTTCTCCGCCCGGAGAGGCGACATGTCCGCCTACAATCAGGCCATCCAGTCCGGCGGTGACCTGAACGTTCGCGCCGTCCAGGATTTTGCCACCCAGGATTGCCTCGGCCAGCGGGTCTTGCAGCGAACGCTGGATCACCCGCTTTAGTGGACGTGCGCCATAGGCCGGATCGTAGCCCGCATTGGCCAGCCATTTTGCCGCCGCCGCGTCCAGATCGAGCGTGATCTTGCGCTGCGTCAGACGTTTTTCCAGCCGTTCGAGCTGAATCCTGACGATCCCGTCCATGTTGTCGCGGCTCAGGCGATCGAAGATTACCATCTCGTCGAGACGGTTGAGGAATTCGGGACGGAAATGCGTCCGCACCGCATCCATGACCTGTGCCTGGGCTTGTGCCGCATCCGTGCCTTCCGACAACTGGCTGAGCGCCTGGCTGCCGAGATTGGAGGTCAGCACGATCAGGGTCTGCTTGAAATCGACCGTGCGGCCCTGACCGTCGGTCAGCACACCATCATCGAGCACCTGCAACAGCACGTTGAACACGTCCGGGTGGGCCTTTTCGACCTCATCGAACAGCACCACCTGATAGGGACGCCGCCGGACCGCTTCGGTCAGCACGCCACCCTCATCATAACCGACATAGCCGGGCGGGGCACCAAGCAGCCGGGCCACGGCGTGTTTTTCCATGAATTCGGACATGTCGATGCGAACCATCGCCTGATCGTCGTCGAACAGGTAATTCGCGACGGCCTTGGTCAGTTCGGTTTTCCCGACACCGGTCGGCCCCAGGAACAGGAAGCTGCCCAGCGGGCGGTTCTCGTCATTGAGGCCTGCGCGCGCCCGGCGCACCGCATTCGCCACCGCCGCGATCGCCGCATCCTGACCGATGACGCGTTGATGCAACGCATCTTCCATCCTCAGCAGTTTCTCGCGCTCTCCCGCCAGCATCCTGGAGGTTGGAATCCCGGTCCAGCGTTCCACGACCTCGGCGATCTGCTCGGGACGGACGGCCTCTTCGACCATCATGTCACCGTCCTTCGCATCGGCCTCGGCCAGTGTCTTCTCAAGCTTCGGAATGATGGCGTAGGACAACTCGCCCGCACGGGCCAGATTGCCCTCGCGCTTGGCCTGGTCCAGTTCGGCACGCGCCTTGTCAAGCTGCTCTTTCAGGGTGCGGTTCGATTCCAGCTTGTCGCGTTCGGTCTGCCATTTGGCGGTCATCCCGGCGGCATGCTCCTGCATTCCGGCCAGTTCCTTTTCAAGCATTTCCAGACGGTCCCTGGATGCGGCGTCATCTTCTTTCTTCAATGCCTCGGCCTCGATCTGCATTTGCAGGATCTGCCGATCCAGCGCATCGAGTTCCTCGGGCTTGCTGTCAACTTCCATCCGCAGGCGCGAAGCTGCCTCGTCCACGAGGTCGATCGCCTTGTCGGGCAGGAACCGGTCCGTGATGTAGCGATGGCTTAGTTGAGCCGCCGCGACCAGCGCCGAGTCAGAGACGCGAATCCCATGATGAAGTTCGTATTTCTCCTTGATGCCGCGCAGGATCGAGATCGTGTCCTCGACCGTCGGCTCCTCGACCATGACCGGCTGGAACCGGCGCGCCAGGGCCGCATCCTTCTCGACATATTTGCGATATTCATTGAGCGTGGTCGCGCCGACGCAGTGCAGTTCTCCGCGCGCCAGAGCCGGTTTGATCAGGTTGGCCGCATCCATCGCGCCCTCCGATTTTCCGGCACCCACCAGCGTGTGCATCTCGTCGATGAAGAGGATGATCTCGCCAGCCGCCGACTCGATCTCCTTGAGGATCGCTTTCAGGCGCTCCTCGAATTCACCGCGATATTTCGCCCCGGCGATCAGCGCGCCCATGTCGAGCGCCAGAAGACGCTTGTTCTTCAGACTCTCGGGCACGTCCCCGTCGATGATGCGCAGCGCAAGACCTTCGGCGATTGCGGTCTTGCCCACGCCCGGCTCGCCGATCAGGACGGGGTTGTTCTTGGTGCGGCGACTGAGTACCTGCATCGTGCGCCGGATCTCGTCGTCGCGACCGATGATCGGATCGATCCTGCCCTGTTCGGCAGCCTCGGTCAGATCGCGTGCATATTTTCTGAGCGCGTCATAACCGTCTTCGGCAGAGGCACTGTCGGCAGTGCGCCCCTTGCGCAGATCGTTGATCGCGCTGTTGAGCTTTTGCGCGCTCACGGCACCAGCGTCCAGCGCATCCTTGGCGCGCGTGTTCACCATCGCCAGCGCCATCAGAACCCGCTCCACCGGGACAAAGCTGTCGCCCGCTTTCCCGGCCAGTTTCTCGGCCTCGTCGAGCACCCGCACAAGGCTTTGCTCGACATAGATCTGACCATCGCCACCCGATACCCTTGGCAGCTTGCCCACAGCCAGATCGACCGCTTCCTGCACGCGCGCGGGCTCCCCCCCTGCGCGCGCGATCAGATTGGCCGAAAGGCCCTGTTCATCATCCATCAATGCCTTGAGAAGATGCTCGGGCACCACCCGTTGATGACCCTCTCGCATCGCGATGGTCTGCGCGGACTGAAGGAACCCGCGTGACCGCTCCGTGAACTTGTCCATGTTCATCGGCATTCTCCTTTCCTGAAGCCCCCGGAACAGTGTCGGGCCCTGATCAGGCACCCTTTCGGCCGGGTCTTGCTTTGAAAATGGGTGCTGGATCGGGCGGTTGCAAGAGGCACAGCTTCGTGGCATCGGTTGGTTGCGATGGCTCTGTTGCGCCAACCCCTGCGGGGCTTCATCTGGTGAATCCATCGTGGTCGCCCGGCGACATGAGCCGCCCCACACCCCGACCTGCACGACCAGGAACTGGCCGGGCTACAGTGAGCCATTGTGGCGCCATTGGTTCGAGCCCAATGGCGAACGCGCTCCAGCGCCGGGGCTCGCTGACGATCTGGTTCGAGCCCGGGATGATCTGGCCCGGGATGACTTGGGATACCGAGATCGCGGGCGAGATCGAGGCCGCGCGTGAAACGATGTGCGGCGCGAGCATGTTGTGATGGCGTTCGAGGCGATGGTGGGCGACTGGGGCCTGCCCAGGCTTCTCTATCTCAACAACGTCCTATGTTGGGAATTTTTGGCTGATTTGGCATCAGGTCATTGTCATGCTGAAGCGTTCGAGCACGTTTGAATGTGTGTCAGTTCGGCCTTTTGGTCAACAACCTGTCTCTCCCATAACACACACAGAGTCCGCTTGTTGCGGGTCTCACCGTCCTCAAGACGAGATCTTCGGGGTGTTGAGCAGAAGGCCTGAACATTATCTGCGAGGTCGACGGCTCGCCTCTACGGCCCTTGCAGAGAAAGGTCCTTGTGCCGTCGATCATCCCTCAAGGAAGGGACGACAGGGTTCGCCGCGTTTGATGATCCCGTGCACGGTGCGGGCCATTTTTGCGGCGATTGCGGTATACGCCTTGCGGCGCACATGGGTGTTCTGCGGTGTTCTGCGGTGTTCTGCGGTGTTCTGCCGATCCTTGGCGATGTAACGCTCGAACGTGTCGCGGACGCTCTTGGTCTTTTGCATGATGGCCACCTGAGCAGCCATCCGGAGTGTCCGTCGCAATCGGGCGTTTGCGTATCTGGGGAAGTATCCGAAACTCTGTGTATGAGGTTTAGCCCATGCGAGTTTAGCGGGTCATTTGTTGAACCGCTCGGGGTATAGGCTAGCGAATTGGTTTCGGGCAGCAACCCATTCCCGGACGGCCCTGCCTGTTCTCTCGAAGCTGCGGATGGCGAGGTAAATCAACTTGGTTGCGGCATCGTCTGTTGGGAAACTACGCCTCGTTTTTGTTGTTTTGCGTATCCCGCGGTTGAGGCTTTCAATCGCATTCGTGGTGTAAATGATTTTGCGGACCGCCGGCGGGAAAGCAAAAAACGGGATGACTTCCTGCCAGGCGCGCCGCCAGCTTGGGGCGATTGACGGGTATTTTTGCCCCCATTCGGCTTCAAAATCAGCGCGTGCCTTCTCGGCCTCGGTGTCATTGGTTGCCTGATAAATCCGCTTGAGGTCTTTGGCGACGGTCTTGCGGTCCTTCCAGCCACAGAAGTTCAGGGAGTGGCGCACCAGATGCACGATACAGGTTTGTACGGTGGTATCTGGAAAGGCGGCATTGATCGCATCAGGGAAGCCCTTGAGGCCGTCGACAACGGCAATCAGGATGTCTTCAACCCCACGATTGCGCAGATTGTTCATCACCGAGAGCCAGAATTTAGCCCCCTCATTGGCGGCGATCCAGAGCCCCAGAACCTCGCGCTTGCCTTCCGGGGTGACGCCCAGGGCCACGTAAACCGCCTTGTTTTTGACCTGACGGCTTTCCGCATCGCGGATTTTGACGCGTAGGGTATCGAGAAAAACGATGGGGTACATCGGCTCCAGGGCGCGGTTTTGCCAGTCTGAGACCTCTTCCAAGACCGCGTCGGTGACCCGGCTAACAAGATCGGCGGACACCTTCAGGCCGTAAACCTCTTCAAGGTGGGCCCGGATATCGCGGATCGATAGTCCGGCAGCATAAAGACCGATGATTTTGTCGTCCATCCCGTCGATCCGGGTCTGGCCTGTCTTGATCCGTTCAGGCTCAAAACTGCCGTCCCGGTCGCGCGGAACATCAATCAGCAGCGCACCGTCATTGCCCTTCACCGTCTTGCGTGACGTGCCGTTGCGGCGGTTGCTTTGCTCGGCAGGGTCCTCCCCCGGCTCATAGCCAAGGTGTTCGGTCAGCTCCGCGCCCAGCATCCGCTCCATGAAACGAACCTTCAGTTCCTTCATGAGGCCTTTGTCGCCCAGCAAATCCTCGGGGCGGTCAACCCCGCTCAACAGTTCGTCCAGCACTTCCTTGGAAATCGTCATTGTCGTCATGCTCCTTCAAATTGGAAGCATGGGCCAATTTACTCATACACAGAACACCGGACACTCTCGTATCTGGCGGGCGTTTGCGTATCTGGATCGTTTTGTCTGGCCGCGCAATGTACACAAACTTCAGCACACTCCCGCGGCAGGTCGTGCGTCAAGACCCGGTGCCAAAGCTCGGTCTTCGAGCGGGAAACGATGTCGTGTGTCTTGGACAACTCCTGAAGATCGTTGGTCCCGCAGAGCATTGGGTCGTGATAGACCTGCTCATTCCCGATCTGCATCATGTGCACGATAACCTGCGCATCCTTCGGGTCATTCTTGTCCCAACCGTTGTTCAAGGCTTCGCGGGTGCGGGCCAACGCCACTGATGACATCAACTTCCCTTCAAAACCAGCGGTCCCAAGCCTGTACGCCAGAGCGCGGTGATCATTGCCTGTGGCCTCAAACGCCGCGCGGACAGGGCGGTCATAATCCGAGAGCCTAGCAAGCAATCGGTTGAAGTCATCGAGCCGGGTCAGAACAGCTGGACGCCGTCGCCGCTTTTTACCCCGCTTTTTACCCGGAACAGCGATCAAGACCTCATGGCGGGCTTTTGCAATATCAAGCGCAACCAAAACAGGCTCGGCCTGGGCAATACTGGTATCGGTCATGGTCGGTCTCCCCGGCGGTGTGGTTCGTGCAAAACCACTGCAAGGACCTGAGACACGGCTATGATCACATGCTGCGCCATTTGCGTGCTGCGCTGGCAATCAGAGACTCTAAACCGGAAGCATTCCGAAGGTGTTACGGCAAAGCGTTCACCAGCCGGGCCATCCTGAGACGGGCCGACCAGAACGCGATCCCCTGGCACGATATCGACCCCGGCAAGCCGCAGCAGAACGCATTCATCGAAAGCTTCAATGGCAGCCTGCGTGACGAGCTCCTGCACGAGGAGATCTTCGACAGCCTGGACGACGCCCGCCGGAAGCTGGCGCTCTGGCGCTACGATGACAACGCCGTCAGCCCGCACGCCTCGCTCGGGAACCAGACGCCGTTCGAAGCGCGCCGGACGCTTGAGCAATTTGAGGGCTCCGCGCCCGGCGCGCTTGCCCGGAACGGTCGACCCGACTACCAATCTCAAAACCGCAGACCCTCGTTATGACCGAGGGACCAAAAGGGGGCAGGTCACTTCCTGCACCACCCTTTGAGCGAAGCGATGGTGCGGACGCATACCAGCCCGTTCCGGGGTGGATACTATTCGCATGGCAAGCAGTTCATCGAGCACTTGCCAATTCCGTCGGCAACGCCGGTGGAGCAGGCGAATATCGAAGCCTTTGTCACGCAGTTGATCGCTGCAAACGATGCGGCTCAGGCGGTTCGGGTGCCGCATCAAAAGACGCTTCATGAGCGCAACGCGGCCGCGCTGCGCGACCAGATCGAAGGGCGCATGACGGCACTGTTCGGACTCTCGCCAGCGGATATGGCGCTGACAAGAACTGTACCCGTCCCAGCTTAGGCGTTGTCATCAAATAGGGGATTCCCAAATTGGCATTTGAGTGATTCATTTGGTGTCAGCTTTTTGTATGGGGTTGACACCACATGTGTCGATATGCCCTTCGCGATGACCAATGGGACCGGATCGAACAGCTTTTGCCGGGCAAGGCCTGTGATGTCGGGGGGAGCGCCGCTGACAACGGGCTGTTCGTTGAGGCGGTCCTTTCCCGCTCTCGGGCAGGCATCGCGTGGCGGGACCTGCCGGAGCACTTTGGCGATTTCCGGGTGATCCACACAGGCCACCTGCGCTGGAGCCACAAAGGTGTCGGGCAGTGCGTTTTCAATGCGTCAGCGCGAGATGCGGACAATGAATACGTCATGATCGACAGCACAATCGTGCGGGCGCACCAGCCTGCAGCGGGCGCAAAAGGCGCGTCAAGAAAAGCGAAGGCATTGGGCGATCACGCGGCGGGCCGAGCCCCAAAATCCACGCGACCTGCGACGCTTCGGGTGACCCGACCGGCCTTCATCTGACGCCCGGACAGGCGTGTGATCTTGATGGCGCGGAGGTTCTGCTCGACGGCATCGGGGCCGGGATCCTGAGAGCGGACAAGGGATATGACGCGGACGAGCGCGTGATTGAGCGGCTGGAAGCGCGCCGGTGGTGGGGCCACAATCCAGCCGAAAAGGGCCTCGAGTGTAGGACAAGGCGCTCTGCAAAGCACGTCATTTGATCGAGAACGTCTTTGAAAAGATCAAACATTAAGGGCTATCGCCACGCGCCATGACAAGACCGCAACCGCATTTCCCGGAGCCATACATCTCGTCGCGTCAGCTATATGGCTCAATGGATAACACCGCCTGGGGACATTTTCCGAACTTGCAATCAAAAGAGAAGGCCAGGCCGCGCGAAAACGAAAGCCCAACCTTTGTCAGAAGTCTGCGGGATCCTTCAGGACCCCGCTCAAATGCAGATATTCAGGACGCATCACTCTTCTGCAGCGGCCTGCGCGCCTTCGTCCGCATCGTCCGAGCCACCACCGAAACCTTTCGGCGGGGCGACGTTGGCGATCACGAAATTTCGATCGATCGTGGGCCTGGCCCCATTGGGCAGTTCGACCTCCGAGATATGGATGGTATCACCGATCTGCTTGCCGGTCAGATCAATCACCAGACGCTCGGGGATATCGCCTGCCAGAACGTTCAGTTCAACCTCCTGACGCACCACGACAAGGGTGCCGCCACGCTTCAGGCCCGGGGCCTGTTCGTGGTTGATGAAATCGACATGCACGTAGAGCGCAATGCGCGAATTGCGGTGGGTGCGCATGAAATCGACATGGGTGGGCAGATCCTTGACCACGTTTTTCTGCACGCCGCGACAGATCACGCGGACATCTTCCTGGCTGTCCATCTTCAGGTTGAAGAGGGTTGACATGAAGCGGCCCTTGCGCAGGCGTGTCAGCAGCTTGTCGTAGTCCAGGTTGATGGCCACCGGATCCTTGCCGTCGCCATAGACGATACCGGGCACATAGCCCTCGCGACGCGCTTTCCGGGCGGCCCCCTTGCCCGTCCCCGTACGCACCACGGCTTCGATCGTTTCGATCTCTTTTGCCATTGTTTCTGGTCTCCAGTTTGTCAAAATGATGGGCTGCCTCCAAGGGTGTCGGGCCCATGAGCCGCTGGCATTAGGGGCAAAAGAGTCGAAAAGCAAGGAGATTCGGGGGGCCGGTCAAGCAGGCTTGCCAGTGGCAATCAACGGCCCCCTTGCCCCGTGAAACCGACTGCACCCCGCGTCCCGTCAGTGCTTGATCGGCCCCACACAAAGCAATTGAGAGACAAATCGCGCGCACAAAAAGTTGATATGTCAGGCCGGGTGCGATATGAGTCATCTTGCTGCAAGCCGCCTGCGCTTTTGAACGAGGCCAAACCTTGCGGAAGACAACGGAGGGACGCACAATGCCTTTTGGAGAGGAACGAACCGCATGACGGCAACGAAAGGCCCGGCGATCGTCCGCGGCATGGCCATGCTCATGGCGCTGGGTGCCGCAGTGGTGATGTCAGGTTGCGCTCAGGGCGATAACGGGTTCATGGACCCCCAGGGGTTTGTCGCCGCCGAGCAGCATGAACATTTCTGGCAGGTCGTCTGGATCACGATGATCGTGGTGCTGCCGGTGATCATCGGGGTGCCGTGGCTGGCCTGGCACTACCGTTACGCGAACAAGAGGGCGACCTACCGGCCGCACTGGGACTTCAATCACGCGCTCGAATGGGTGATGTGGCTTGTGCCGGTTGCCATCATCGTCGTCCTCTCCACGCTGCTGTGGATCGATACCCACAAGCTCGACCCCTACCGCTGGCTCCCGTCCGAGAAGACGCCACTGCGCGTGGAAGTCGTAGGTCTCGACTGGAAATGGCTCTTCATCTACCCCGACTACCATATCGCGACGGTGGGCGAGCTGGTGTTCCCGCAGGACCGTCCGGTCAGCATGGAACTGACCACCGACACCGTGATGCAAAGCTTCGCCGTGCCCGCGCTGGTCGGCCAGATCTACGCGATGCCCGGCATGGTCACCAAGCTGAACATGGACGCCTTCAGGACCGGCACCTGGGAGGGGATGAACACACAATATAACGGCGACGGGTTCCACGAGCAGCATTTCGTCGCCAAGGCCGTATCGCCGGACGATTTCAGCGCCTGGGCCAGCAAGGTCCAGAACAAAGGCGTCGCGCTGAACCCGGCAGCCTACGAGGTGTTGTCGCTGAGCACCACGCCCGCGCAGGTCCACGCGACCTTCGCCAACGCTTCGACTCCCAAGGGTGTGACCTGGTTCAACACTGTCGCGCCCGGGTTCTTCCACGAAATTGTCATGCGCTACATGGACGGCACCGACGTGACCGGGGTGGAACAGCCGGGATCGGTCGAATACAACAAGCGCATGGGCAACGAAAAGGCCGAGTGAGGAAAGACAATGAGTAGCGATTTCTGGCACGCAGTCCTTGGGAAGATGACGATCGACTCGCTCGATTTCCTGAAGGTTTTCCTGGAGCCCTTCGACCTCAACATCGCGATCCTGTCGGCCGCAGCCTGGGCGGTGATCCTGGGCGGCATCGCGGTCTTTGCCCTGCTCACCTGGATGGGGTGGTGGAAGCCGCTATGGACCAACTGGTTTCTGACAGTCGATCACAAGAAGATCGGCATCATGTATATCGTGATGGCCTTCATCATGCTGTTGCGCGGCGTGGCCGAAGGCGCGGTGATGCGCGCCCAGCAGGCAGACGGTCTGCACGGCGGCTTCCTGTCGTCCGACCACTATGCACAGCTCTTCTCGACCCACGGCACGATCATGATCTTCTTCATGCTGATGCCATTCCTGACCGGGCTGATGAACATCGTCGTGCCGTTGCAGATCGGTGCCCGTGACGTGTCCTTCCCGATGCTGAACTCGGCCTCGCTGGGCCTGACCATCGCCGGCGGTGTGCTGGTCATGGTCTCGCTGGTGTTCGGAGAGTTCACGACCGGTGGCTGGACGGCCTATCCGCCCTATACCGGTGTGGCGTTCCAGCCTGGCGTCGGCCCCGACTACTGGCTCTGGTCGGTCACGCTGTCGGGCATCGGTGCCACGCTGACAGGGATGAATTTCGTCGTGACCATCTACAAGGAACGCGCCCCGGGGATGACCTTCATGCGCATGCCGATGTTCACCTGGACGGCGTTGTGCACCGCGATCCTGATGGTCTTCGCGATGCCGCCGCTGACTGTCGCCTCCGCCATGCTGATGCTTGACCGCTACCTGGACTTCCACTTCTTCACGAATGATCTGGGCGGCAACATGATGAATTATGCCAACCTGTTCTGGCTGTTCGGTCACCCGGAGGTTTACATCCTCGTCCTGCCCGCCTTCGGCGTGTTCTCGGAGGTTACTGCGACTTTCTCGGGCAAGCGTCTCTATGGCTACGCCACACTGGTGGCCGCGACCATGGTGATCGCGATTTTGTCCTTCACCGTCTGGCTGCATCACTTCTTCACCATGGGTCAGGACGCCAATGTCAACGCGGCCTTCGGAATCGCGACGATGCTGATCGGCATCCCGACCGGCGTGAAGATCTACGACTGGATGGCCACGATGTACCGCGGCCGCGTGCGCTTCACCGTGCCGATGGTCT
This sequence comes from Thioclava sp., assembly GCA_965277135.1. Taxonomy (GTDB): domain Bacteria; phylum Pseudomonadota; class Alphaproteobacteria; order Rhodobacterales; family Rhodobacteraceae; genus Thioclava. Next base: position 11,080 of record CBDIBW010000012.1, read on the forward strand.
TCACCATCAATTTCATGGTGCTGTTCGTGCTGGGTGGCCTGACCGGGATCATCCTCGCCAACCCGTCGATCGACTTCCAGACCCACAACACCCTGTTTCTGGTGGCGCATTTCCACAACGTGATGATCCCCGGCGTGTTTTTCGGGATGCTGGCCGGCTACAACTACTGGTTCCCGAAACTGTTCGGCTTCCGTCTGAACGACTTCTGGGGCTATGTCTCGGCCTGGTTCTGGACCATCGGATTTTCGATGGTGTTCTTCCCGCTCTATGTCGTGGGCCTGATGGGAATGACCCGCCGGACCGTGTCCTACACCGATCCGGGCTATGTGCCGTGGATGCTGATCTCGGGCGTCGGGGCGATGATCGTCTCCTGCGGTATCCTTGCGCTGTGCTACCAGCTCTACGTCTCGATCCGCGATCGGGAGCAATTGCGCGACATCGGTGGCGATCCATGGAATGCGCGGACACTGGAATGGGCCACACCCTCGCCGGTTCCGGACTACAATTTCGCGGTGATCCCGCACATTCACGCGCGCGAAGCCTTCGCCGTCGCGAAAGAGGCAGGTGTCGGGTATCAGACGCCGAGCAGATATTGCGACATTCACCTGCCGGGCAACACCATGATCGGCGTCGTGATGGCCGTGTTCGGATCGTCCTTCGGCTTCGGCATGGTCTGGCACATGTGGTGGATGGCGCTTGGCAGCCTTGCGGTCATCCTGGTGGCACTCATCGCCCGCGCTCTGCGTGGTGATCGCCACCCGCACACCGTGCTCGCAGCCGGGATCGAGGCGGAGCATAGCGCCTGGCTCAAGAAGGTGCGCACCATCACCCCGGTGACGCGCGAGCACGAACTCAAGCAAGCCAACCTTGGCGTCGCGGCGCCGGAATATATGGAGGCCGCCCAATGAGCACCGCATCCGACGCCGCCTACCAGGCACCGGGCCTCATCTTCGAGGCCGAACATCCCCACGACCATTTCTCGCCGCAAAAGTCCTTCATGGGCTTCTGGATCTTCATGATGAGCGATCTCATCCTGTTTGGTCTGTTCTTCGCAACCTACGGGACGATGCTGGGCAATCCGTCGCTGGCGGGCGGCCCGGGACCGAAGGAGGCGTTCGAGCTGTCTGGTGCCGCTTGGGAGACGGTGGCGCTGCTGCTGTCCACCTTCACCTTCGGGCTGGCGTCGCTCGCCATCAAATACGAGCGCGGCAGGAACCAGATCCTGCTCTGGATGGGTGCCACGCTCTTTCTCGGCCTGTGCTTCCTCGGGCTTGAACTGAACGAGTTCATCCACATGTTCCACGAGGGTCACGTGCCCCAGCGGTCGGGCTTCCTGTCGGCATTCTTCGCCCTGGTGCCGCTGCACGGGATCCACGTGAGCGCGGGGGTGATCTGGCTGATCCTCATGATGATCTCGGTCGCGGCGAAGCCGATCGACGAACTGACCAGGTCGCGGATCGCACGTCTGGCACTGTTCTGGCACTTCCTCGACCTGATCTGGGTCGGGATCTTTTCTGTTGTCTATCTCGGAGGCCTGGCCTGATGTCCACAACAGCGAATAACCTAGGCAACGAAGACGCCTACAAGCATGATCTGAGGGGCTACGTCACCGGTCTGATCGCCGCTGCGGGTCTCACGATCATTCCGTTCCTGTGCGTCGGTTTCGGCCTGTCGGCCGGTCTGACGCTCTGGGCCATCGTGATATTCGGAATTGTCCAGCTTGTCGTGCAGGTGCGCTATTTTCTGCATGTGGATCTGAGCCCCGATCACCGGGACGAGCTTCATCTGCTGCTGTTCTCGGCGCTGCTGTTGTCGATCATGGCGCTGGGGACACTCTGGGTCGTTTTCAACATGAACTACCGGATGATGCCGGGCATGACAGGATCCCATGCGTCTGCCGATTGTCCTCCCGGAGAACAGCTCGACACGGAACAGACCAGCGGGGAACAGGTCAACATTGTCGAGTGAATGCCCATAAGGAGCCGTCCCATGATACGGTTACTCCTGGACCATTACTCCCGGATCACCGCAAGGGGCGCAGTGGGGATACAGCTCTGTCCCTCGGCCACAAGCGCCGCGCAGAACTGGCGCGCCTCGGTCACGTCGTCGAATCCGGCAACGCGCAACCGGTAGAAATCGTGCCCGCCCGAGGTGGCCTTCTGGATGATCCGTTTCTTGCCCTGCATCAGCGCATCAAATCGGGCCGCAACGCGATCCCAGGCGCTTTTCGCATCCCCGGGCGTGTCGAATGCACCGATCTGCACCAGCCGTGTGCCCGCCGCGAGGCTTGCGGGGTCAATGTCAACGGGTTTCCCCTTGCCTTGGGTTCTATCCATTGACGCATTCACCGCCTGTTTGAGCGCCGCCGCCAGCAACTCATCCGAACGCGGTCTGGGCAGTGGACGCGGTGAAATGACCACGCCGGGCACGGAAGCCGGGATCGCCTCGCTGCTGTCATCGGATGCCGCATCGGCGGTCGCATGGTCTGCGCCGGAAACGGTGGATTGCCCGGCCGCGTCAGAGCCGCCAGCGGCGCTCTCGACCAGGCCGGTGGGGGTGGCTACTGCCGGAACCGGCGTGTCACCATCGGGCGCCTCGGGCCCGTCGGACAGTTTTTCCTGCCTGACCAGTTCCCGCATCGGAACATCTTCCTGTTCCAGCCCTCTGGGCGTCGGCGCAAGCGTCACTCTGGCGGGCGGGGCCGCAACGGCACCGCTCCCGGCCACCGCGTTCACGGCCAGTCCACGATACCGGACCAGTTCGCCGCCCGGATCTTCGGGCGCGATCCGTCCCGGTGTATCAAGCGCACGGATCACCGGCACGCCATTCACATCGCGCATCGCGAGCCTGTAGCCCCAGACGACCAGTCCGGTTATCATCACAACCGAGGTCAGTGCCCCCGCAAGGTTCACCCAGCGCGATACGAAACGTGAAGGTTTGGCAGCAGACGGACGCCGGGCCGTGTGCTGCCCGCCATCATGGCCGTAGCCACCGCCCTCGCGATAATCGAAAGCTGCCATGCCCGTCGCCTCGCCACCGGTTGCCCGGCTGTTTGTCCGGATGAGCCGGAATTGCCTGTGGCCCGGCGGTGTGCGTCAGCGCATCTCTTCTGCCGGGGTCACGCCAAGAATACCAAGACCGGACGAAATGACAACGGCACAGGCACGGGCCAATGCGATTTTTGCCGAAGACGCCGCCTCGTCACCCTCTTGCAGGAAGCGCAGTGACAGATCGTCATTGCCACTGTTCCACAACGCGTGCAAAGCCGACGCAAGATCATAGAGGTAGAATGCCACCCGGTGCGGCTCGTTGGCGCGCGCGGCGATCTCGACCAGGCGCGGCCACTCGGCAATCTTGCGGATCAGTTCAAGCTCGACCGGATGGGTATTGCCCGACAGATCGGCTTGCGCCAGACGCGCATCCGACATGTCCCAGCCCGCCTCGACCGCCTTGCGCAACACCGAGCAGACACGGGCATGGGCGTATTGCACATAAAAGACCGGATTGTCCCTGGACTGTTCGAGCACCTTGTCGAAGTCGAAATCCAGCGGCGCGTCGTTCTTGCGGGTGAGCATCTGGAAACGGGTCGCATCGGCACCTGCCTGCTCGACCACATCGCGCAACGTCACGAACGTGCCCGCGCGCTTGGACATCTTGAAGGGCGCCCCGTTGCGGAACAGTTTCACCAGCTGGAGCAGTTTTATATCCAGTGTGACCCTGTTTTCCGACAAAGCCGCGACGGCGGCCTTCATCCGCTTGACATAGCCGCCATGATCGGCGCCGAACACATCGATCAGCAGGTCGAAGCCGCGCTCGATCTTGGTCCAGTGATATGCGATGTCGGGTGCGAAATAGGTCCAGCTCCCGTCGGATTTCTTCACCGGGCGATCCACGTCATCGCCATGTTCGGTCGATCTGAACAGGGTCTGCGCGCGCTCTTCCCAGTCCTCGGGCAGCTTGCCCCTGGGGGGCTCCAGCACACCCTCATAGAGCAGGCCCAGATCCGAGAGACGCTTGAGCGCCGCCTCGATCCGACCGGTGCCGTGGAGCGATTTCTCGGAATAGAAGTTATCCATCCTCACCCCGAGCAGGGCCAGATCCTCGCGGATCATCTCCATCATCGCTCCGGTGGCGAAGTCCCGCACGTCCGCAAGCCAGTGTTGCTCGCCCTTGTCGAGCAGGCTCTCGCCATATCTGGCCTTGAGCGCCGCGCCGACCGGGATCAGGTAATCACCGGGATACAGCCCTTCACCGATCTCGGGTTCGCGCCCGCAAGCCTCACGATATCGCTCATAGGCGGAGCGCGCCAGCACATCGACCTGCGCGCCGCCATCATTGATGTAATATTCGCGCGTGACATCGTAGCCTGCGAAATCGAGAAGGCTTGCCAGCGCATCGCCAAAGACCGCGCCGCGCGTATGGCCGACATGCATCGGACCCGTGGGGTTGGCCGAGACATATTCGACATTGACCTTCATCCCCTTGCCAAGGTCCGAACGCCCGTAGTCGGTGCCCGAGACCAGAACGGCACGAATTGCCTCGCCCCGGACAGCCGCCTCCAGACGCAGATTGATGAAGCCAGGCCCGGCGACATCGGCGCTCGCGATGCGCGCATCAGCCGCCAGCCGCGTCGCCAGAGCCTCGGCAATGTCGCGCGGTCCGGACCCGGCGGGCCTGGCCAGCACCATCGCGGCATTGGTCGCCATGTCGCCATGCAGCGGATCGCGCGGCGGCTCCACTGCAACATTGGAGAAATCGAGACCCTCGGGCAGCGCGCCCTCGGACACCATCGCGTCAAGCGCACCGATTACGGCGGCGCGGATATCGGAAAACAGATTCATGTCATCGGTCCTTGCCTGAAATCTCCCCTGCCAGAGCGTGGGCGCGGCGTCAATCGCACGGTCGGTCCAACTCCAGAACCGCGCGGTCAAGAGGCCAGAAAACAGGCTCTGACCCGTGCGCGTCGGCAATGGCGATTTCCTCCCGGTGCCGGACGCGCCTGTTTGGTGAACGCATCCCGACCATCTGCGCCCCGGCCTCACATTTCCCTCAAGGGAAACAGGCCAGGTTTCCTCCCGGCCTGTTTCAGCCTATCGAAGCGATCAGCGCTCGGAAACGTCGATATAGTCGCGCCTGGACGCACCGGTGTAGAGTTGACGCGGACGACCGATCTTGTTGGTCGGATCCTCGATCATTTCCTTCCACTGCGAGATCCAGCCGACGGTGCGCGACAGCGCGAAGATCGGAGTGAACATCGAGGTCGGGAAGCCCATCGCCTCAAGAATGATGCCCGAGTAGAAATCGACGTTCGGATAGAGCTTCTTCTCGATGAAATAAGGATCTTCCAGCGCGATCTTCTCAAGCTCTTTCGCGACCTTGAGCGTCTCGTTGTCGTGGATTCCGAGCAGTTCGAGAACCTCGTCGGCCGATTCCTTCAACACTTTCGCGCGCGGGTCGAAATTCTTGTAGACGCGGTGACCGAAGCCCATAAGGCGGAACGGATCGTCCTTGTCCTTGGCGCGGGCGACATATTCCGGGATCTTGTCGACGGTACCGATTTCGCGCAGCATCTCAAGGCATGCCTGGTTGGCACCGCCATGTGCTGGCCCCCAGAGGCAGGCGATACCCGCAGCGATACAGGCGAACGGATTGGCCCCCGAGGAGCCTGCCAGACGCACGGTCGAGGTCGAGGCGTTCTGTTCGTGATCGGCGTGGAGAATGAAGATGCGGTCCATTGCCCTGGCGAGCGCCGGTTCGAGATTGTAGGGTTCTGCCGGAACCGAGAAACACATGTTCAGGAAGTTCTCGGCATGAGAAAGATCGTTGCGCGGATATACGAAGGGCTGACCGATCGAGTATTTGTAGGCCCAGGCCGCGATCGTCGGCAGCTTGGCGATCAGGCGTATCGAGGCAACCTCACGCTGCCATGGATCATTGATGTCGAGGCTGTCATGATAGAAGGACGACAGGGCACCGACCACGCCGACCATGGTCGCCATCGGATGCGCGTCACGACGAAAGCCGCGGAAGAAATACTGGATCTGCTCGTGCAGCATGGTGTGACGGGTGATCCGGTATTCGAAATCGCCCAGTTGCGCGGTGGTCGGCAGTTCCCCGTAAAGCAGCAGGTAGCAGACTTCGAGGTAATCGGATTTTTCGGCAAGCTGATCGATCGGATAACCGCGGTACAGAAGCTCGCCCCTGGCACCGTCGATGAAGGTAATCGCGGATTCGCATGATGCGGTCGAGGTAAAACCGGGATCGAAGGTGAATACATCGGACTGACCGTAGAGCTTGCGGATGTCGAGAACATCCGGGCCCGCCGTCGGCACCATCACGGGAAGATCGTAATTCGCCCCGTCCAGCGTGAGCGTGGCGGTGCGTTTCGTATCAGACATGTAAAATTCCCTCTTTATCTCTTCCGGCCGGGCCACGCCGGGATGTACCATCCGGATCAGCCCCGGAAACGGTGGCCAGGCCTCAGGCCACCTGATCTTCCAGTCTGGCCAGGCTTTCCTCCCGGCCCAGAACCAGCATCATATCGAATATGCTGGGGGTTGCGGTACGACCGGCAAGGGCGGCACGAAGTGGCGCGGCAATCTTGCCCAATCCCACCTCATGCGCCTGTGCAACCTCGCCTGCGGCAGCTTCCAGATCTTCGCGTGACCAATTAGCACGTTTCAACGCGGAAGTCAATTCTTTCAGGATGGCACGGGATGCAGGGTTCAGGGATCTTGCCGCTTTTTCCTCGGGTTCGATCGGCCGGGTGGTCAAAATAAAGTTTGCCTTTTCAACAAGTTGCTCCATAGTTTTCACGCTGCCTTTCAGACAGGCAAGGCTGCGCATCAGCCCATCGCGCTGCGCATCCGAGAGGGGCTTTTTTTCTGCGGCTGCGAGATAGGCTTCGATTTCGTCCATCAATTGGGCATCTTCGGTGATCGCGATGTGCTGGCCGCAGATATTCTCAAGCTTCCTGAAATCAAGCCGGGCCGGGGACTTGCCGATCCCGGACAGATCGAACCACTCTTTCGCCTGCCTGTCGGTAAAGACCTCATCATCGCCATGGCTCCAGCCGAGCCGCGCAAGATAGTTGCGCATACCGTTTGCCGGGTAGCCCATCGCCTGATACTGCTCAAGACCCACCGCACCGTGACGCTTGGACAGTTTCTTTCCGTCGGGGCCGTGAATCAGCGGGATATGGGCAAAGACCGGCACATCCCAGCCCATCGCCTGGTAAATCTGCGTCTGGCGCGCAGCATTGATCAGATGATCATCTCCGCGGATGACATGGGTCACGCCCATATCGTGATCATCGACGACAACGGCCAGCATGTAGGTCGGTGTGCCATCCGAACGCAAACAGATCATGTCATCAAGCTGGGAATTCCGGATCGTGACATCGCCCTGCACCGCGTCATGGATCACCGTTTCGCCTTCGCGCGGAGCCTTGAGGCGGATCACATAGGGCGTATCGGGGGGCATATCGGGGGGCATATCGGTGTAGCGCGCCGGATCGGCATCGCGCCAGGGACTGAGGAACATCTTGCCCTTGTTGGCCGGATCCTCGCGAAAGGCTGCGATTTCTTCCTGTGTCGAGAAGCATTTATAGGCGTGCCCGGCCGCAAGCATCCGATGCGCGACCTCGGCATGGCGCGGGGCCTGCCCGAACTGGCTGACCACATCGCCATCATGATCGAGCCCCAGCCAGTCGAGCCCCTTGAGGATCGCCGCCGTCGCCCCTAGTGTGGAACGCTCTCGATCCGTATCCTCGATCCGCAGCAGGAACCTGCCGCCCCGGCCCCGCGCATAGAGCCAGTTGAACAGCGCCGTGCGCGCACCACCGATATGCAGGTAACCGGTGGGAGAGGGGGCGAAACGGGTAACGATCTGATCGGGCATCGGGTCTTTTCCTCGCGCGCCCCGAACCGGGACACGTTAACTTTTTGGAAACCATAAAGCGCCTAGGCTTTCGCGACGAATGGATAGTCAGGGATGGGGCCAAAGACAAGCGTGGCCTGGGATGTCGATCACGCGTGGGAGCCGTTCCCGGTGCCAATCCCGGTACCGGTCTCGGGGGCTGCCGCGCCGCGGTGGCGGCGGATCGTGGCGATTTTCCTTGGTGGGCTGGGGCGTCCGCTGCTTGCGCTGGCTGCGAATCGGGCGCAGCTTTTCCTGTGGATCCCGGTGGCACTGTCGTTCGGGATCGGTGCCTATTTCGCGGCTCCCGCCGAGCCCGGTCGGGTCTTTTATGCACTGGCGCTCATCATCGCCGGTCCGGGACTGGTGATCTGGTTGCGCGGGGCAGAGGTGTTGCGCTTTCCCGCCGCGATCGTGACCCTCGCCGCCCTGGGATTTCTGCTGGCAGGCTACCGTGCGCAGTCGGTGGCCGCTGCGGTGTTGGGCTATCGGTACTACGGTCCGGTCGAAGGGCGCGTGATGCGCATCGACCGGGGCGGCTCGGATCAGATCAGGATCACGCTCGATCAGGTGCGTCTGGATCGGCTGGCACCTGAAAACATTCCGGCCCGCGTGCGAATTTCTCTTTATGATCAATCCGATGATCCGCCCCCTGAACCGGGCGAACGGGTGATGACCACGGCCAGTCTCTCGCCCCCGCCCCCGCCCGCAGCCCCCGGCGCCCATGATTTCCGCCGTGCGGCCTGGTTTGATCGTCTGGGCGCAGTGGGATATGCACGGGTGCCGGTGCTGGTTGTGGCACAACCCGAGGCCGGAAACTGGGCACTGGCAGCCTACCGGTTGCGGATGCGCCTGTCGGAGGCAATCCAGAAACGTATTCCGGGGCAGCCCGGCGCAATGTCGGCTGCCATCCTGACCGGCGATCGGGCAGGGCTGTCGGAGGCCACGCGCGAAGCCATGCGCCGGTCGAACCTTGCGCATCTGATCGCGATTTCCGGTCTGCATATGGGGCTGCTGGCCGGGTTTGTCTTTGCGCTGGTGCGCTACGGTCTGGCGCTGATGGGGCGGCCCGCACTGATCTGGCCGACCAAAAGGATTGCTGCCGGTGTCGCACTGGTGGCCGCAACCGGTTATCTGTGGTTGTCCGGTGCGGCGGTCTCGACCGAGCGGGCCTGGATCATGGTTTCGGTGATGCTTGTCGCGGTGATGCTGGACCGGCGCGCACTCAGCCTGCGCTCGGTGGCGCTGGCCGCGACAATCCTGCTGGTGATCGAACCCGAAAGCCTGATCGAACCCGGGTTTCAGATGTCATTCGCCGCGACCGTCGCGCTGATTGTCGGGCTTGGACGATGGGGGCGTGTCTCGCGCCATTTGCCGCGATGGCTGCGCCCGGTGGCGATGCTGTGCCTCACATCGTTGATCGCGGGGGCTGCAACCGCGCCGATTGTCGCGGCGCAATTCCATCGTCTGTCGGAATTCGGAGCCTTCGCAAACCTCGTGGCGGTCCCGGTCATGGGGGTGCTGGTCATGCCGGCGGGGGTGATAGCGGCCCTGCTGGCACCGCTGGGGCTGGCCGCGCCTGCGCTCTGGGTGATGGGGCTCGGGACGCGCTGGATCCTGTTCGTGGCGGCCTTCGTGGCCAATCTGGACAATGCGGTGATCGCAATCCCGCAGTCGCCGGCACTGGTGATTCCGTTGCTGGCTCTGGGGGCGTTGCTGGCGGTACTGACACGCGGCGTGGCGCGCACGGCCGGGGGGCTGATGCTGGCACTTTCCGCCTGTCTCTGGCTCCAGGCCCCAAGGCAGAGACCTGCATTGTTGATCGCACCCGAGGGGGAGTTGGTCGGGATGATGACGCCACAGGGGCGGGTCCTGTCAAAGACGGCGGCGCGCTTTGTCGGAAAGCGATGGCTGGAGGCCGATGGCGATCCTGTTGCCACCGGGCAGGCTGCGGCACGCCCCGGCTTCAGTGGGCCACGCAATGCACGAGACGGCCGGTTTGCCGGAAAGCATCTGGTGCATGTCACTGGCAAGGGCGCGATCGAGAGAGCCCTGGCCGCCTGCCATGATGGCGCGCTGATCGTGATCGCGGCAAAGTTGGAAAACCGGCCCGCAGCATGCGAGATCTGGGATCAGACGCGTCTGCGTCGGACCGGTGCTCTGGCGCTGAATGCGCAAGGCAAGGTCATTGCCCGAACTCGTGCGGGGCCGCGCCTCTGGGCCCCTTGACTGGCAAGAGACAGACCGGACCCGGATACAGACCAGCCCGGACAGGGCAAAACGAAAGCGGGCGGTGCCCGGGATGTCCGGCCATATTGCGGCAATCACGGGTCAATAACTGCGGATCAAACCGACCAGTCGGCCCTGCACCTTGCACTGAGTGTCACGCAAAAGCAGCGTTTCATAGGCATGGTTCGCCGCTTCCAGTGCGATCATCCCGTTGCGGCGGTAAAACCGCTTGAGGGTTGCCTCATGCCCCTCGACAAGAGCCACGACGATATCTCCGTTCTCGGCGGTATCCTGCTCTCGGATGACGACAATATCGCCATCGTTGATCCCGATCTCGATCATCGAATCGCCCTTGACTTCAAGCGCATAATGTTCTGCGCGCCCGGACAGCATCGAGCCGGGGACAGCCACATGATGTGACATTTCCGAGATCGCCTCGATCGGGACACCGGCCGCAATCCGTCCCATGACCGGTAACTCAAGCGCGTGAACAGCTTCGATCGGCGGCATATTGCGAGGCGGATCGGCCTTGTTGCCTGCGATCACTTTCGGAACAAACCCGGCTTTTGAGCCACGATTGCCCACCAGAACCTCGGGCAGTTTCACGATCTCGATCGCGCGGGCCCGATGGGCGAGGCGCCGGATGAAGCCACGCTCCTCCAGTGCCGTGATCAGCCGGTGAATGCCGGATTTCGACCGAAGATCCAGCGCGTCCTTCATTTCCTCGAAGGAGGGAGGAACACCGTCCCGGATCATTCGTTTGTTGATGAAATCCAGCAGTTTCAATTGATTGCGCGTGAGCATGCCGTATCCGCCCGTCTTTGGATGTCAGGGGTTTGGGTTCAAAAGTGTTCACGTTATATTCTAGCCCTGTTCTCGCGCGTTGTCAACAGGTTGGCAACGATCAGGAAAGAGGCAGGATCTCCACCTCGTCGCCTGCCTTGCGCGCTCTATCGCCCAGCGGACGGATCAGCAGGCAATCGGCCTGGCTCAACACGCCGAGCAGGGCAGAATCCTGATTGTCGAAAGGGGTGACAACCGGTATGGGCGCGCCGGGGCTGCGCTGTGCGCGCATGTAATGCGTGCGCGGGCCGGTCGGGCCGACAGCTGCGCCAAGGATCGCGCGCTCGGTACGTTGCGCGGTTGGCAGGCCCTGCAATCTGGCGAGCATCGGGCGCAGGAACACTTCGGCGCAGACGGTGGCCGAGACCGGGTTTCCAGGCAATCCGAGCATCGCGGAATCGCCCATCCTGCCCGCCATCAACGGCTTGCCCGGACGCATCGCGATCTTCCAGAAGGCGCGCTCAAACCCCAGTTCGGTCGCGACCTCGCCCACCAGATCGTGGTTGCCGACCGACACCCCGCCAGAGGTCACCACCAGATCCGCGCCCCGGGCAAGGTCGAACACCGTACGCAGACTTTCGCGAGTGTCGCGGGCAATCGGCAGCATCCGGACGGCAGCGCCCGCAGCCTCGGCCAGACCGGCGACGATGAAACTGCCCGAGCACACGATCTGGTCGGGACCGGGTTCCTCTCCCGGCATCACCAATTCATCTCCGGTGGCGATGATTGCGACGGTGGGCTGACGGCGCACGGTCACGTCGGCCATGTTCATCGCCGCCAGCAACCCGAGATCGCGGGCACTGAGTGGATGCGCCGGATGGTAGCTGCTGCCCTGTGAAAAATCCTGGCCCCTGGGCCGGATATTATTCCGTTCTTCCAATGTCTTGGGCAGGGTGATCCCGTCGCCTTCACGGGTGACCTTCTCTTGCAGGACGACGACGCCATCAGGGCCGGGAACGGGGGCGCCGGTAAAGATCCGCACCGCCTGACCAGGGCGCAGTGGGCCGCAATATCTGCGGCCCGCCGCCGCTTCACCCTCGACCCGCAGCCTGGCACCGGGCTGATGATCCGCAGCGGAAATCCAATAGCCGTCCATCGCAGAGGTCGAAAAGGGCGGCTGCGTCAGCTTCGCGCTTGCGGGTTCGGCCATGACACGCCCAAGAGCTGCGCGCAGCGGCACGGTTTCGGTGCCAAGCGGCTCCACCAGAGCCAGAACCTTTTCCAGGGCCTGTTCAACAGAGATCATGGATTACACCTCGTAGCGTCCTGATTTTCCGCCATCTTTGAGCACTACGCGGGTGCCGCCGATCTCCATCGACTTCTCGGCGGCCTTGAGCATGTCATAGACGGTCAGCGCTGCGCCGGAGACCGCGGTCAGCGCCTCCATCTCGACACCGGTCTGGCCAGACGTCTTGATCGTGGCGCGGATACGCACACCGGGCAGGTCGGTATCCGGCTCCAGATCCAGCGTTACCCCGGTGATCGCGAGCGGATGACAGAGCGGGATCAACTCGGCGGTCTTCTTGGCGGCCATGATGCCCGCGATCCGCGCCATGCCCAGAACGTCGCCCTTCTCAACCGTTCCTTTCAGAACAAAATCAAGGGTTTGCGGCAGCATTTTCACGTAACCCTCGGCCACGGCGATCCGGTCGCTCACCGCCTTGCCCGAAACATCGATCATGTGCGCCTGGCCGGTCTCGTCGAAGTGACTCAGCCTTGCACCTTCCGGCGTCATTGGCTCGGGCTCCTTCTTGCGGTATCTCATGCCTGTTCCTGTCCGTTGCGCTCCGTTGCGCCATGCCGGGTGTGCCATGCCGGGTGTGCCCCCTGATGGCGGTTCACACCCCCCATCACCCAATTGATAGGCGGAGTTTGGCGGATGGTAAAGCGGCCGCCCGCCGAAAGGGAGATGAGGCGGGGCGCCAATCGGGATTGGCTTGCGCAACCGATACCGTATCGGCCTTGGCATCAACCAGCGGTGATGGCGCGGATCCTCGTGGACCAACGGGGCGTCGGTCTCTTCTTTCGTATCACGGGTTGCGCGCCCGATGATCCGCGCAATCTCGTTCAGGCGAGACGCCATGGCCGCCTGACGAACCGCAGCGACCTGGTACACCCTCGGACCTGATTTTCCCCGACCCTCCTCTTCCTCTCGACCTGCTGATGTCCCACCGGCATTGTTTCGCTCATTCGGCATAAGCAAGAGTTGCCCTGTCCCGGTTGGTTTCAGGCGACGGCCTCGATCTCGGCGGCGGCGAATGTGTTGAAGCGGTTCATGATGGCAATGCGGATCCGGATTTCGGCACTCTGGCGGTCGGGGTCTCGTGACATGATCCGCTCCCCGAAAGCCTTGCGGCCGTTCATCCGGGCCTCGATCCGGCTTCGGACGTGACGGGCCCATCGCGTCCACAGCGCCCGGCCCGGATGGTGCGTGGCACGCCGGATTTCGTTGGAGTTCGTTGGATTTTTTTCCTGGCGATCGCCGCCGGGCGGCCTTCTTTGCAGGCACGCCCGTTGCGGCGGACGGGTATCACCGCATCAGCGCCGCGTTCGATGATCGCCGCGTGTCACAGGGGCGTGTCACAGGCGCGTGTCATGGGCGCCATCCGCCGTGACGGTGGCGATCTCTTTGCCATCACTCCGGCAGCAGAGGATTTGCGACAGTCCCTCCGGCAGCAGAGGGCTGTCCCCTGGCGGCTCGAAGGGAACGCGACGCCCCGGACATCGCCGGTCGCTGTGTCCACCGCGATACGGGCAGTCCATGAAGTCGGGGCTGCAGTGCGCGCGCGGCTCCCTGCACGCGCCCGCCCGGTTGCGCGGTGCGAGCAGATACAGCCACCCTGCGCGTCCCCCGACTGCGCATCCCTGAGCAGCTTGCGCCGCGCCGCGATCGGGAACAGCTGCCAGTTATACTCCCAGCCGCCCCCCTGGCCGCTGCGCTGGCGCGACCACTCGGGATGATCGCGCCAGCCCGAACGCCTTGCTTCGGCCTCCCTGACCTGCCCGCAAGATTTGGGTCCATTCAAAATGAGTGTTTGTTCTTGTAACGTTCCAATCGACGAGGAGAACGAAGACTGCGCAAGTCACGATTTACCGAGGACCAGATCGTCGGGATTTTGCAGGCGTATGCGGCCGGTGCGAAGGTTTCGGAGCTCTGCCGCAAGCACGGCATGTCAGACGCTCCGCTGTACAAGTGGAAAGCCGGGTATGGCGGCATGACTGTGTCAGAGCTGCGCCGGTTGAAGGATCTGGGGGCTGAGACCCCGGACCTGAAGCGGCTCCTGGCCGACGCCATGCTCGACACTGCCGGGTTGAAGGGCCTTCTGGCAAAAAACTCATAACGCCTGCCGCTCGCCGGGATGCGGTATCGACCTTGATGCGCGATCATCCATTCACGCAGCGGCGGGCGTGCAGGCTGGCCGGAATATCCAGCTCGAGTCTGGCCTGTCAGCCGCGCCCGGATCGCCACGCGCGGCTTCGGGAACGTCTGATCACACTGTCGGACAAGCACAGGAGGTATGGCTGCCGCATGCTCCACGCCAGGCTGGTGCGCGAGGGCTTCAAAGGGAACGTCAAGGTCGTCGAGCGGATAGACCGCGAAGAACGGCTGTGGCTGCGCCGAAGCAAGCGCAAGAAGATCGCCGCATATCGGCGCACCGCATCGTAGCCGCCCCCATAGCCCCGGTTGCGCAGCTCCTCGTAGATACGGACGAGCGTCAGGCGTTCACGCTTCGGCCGACGGGTGTTCTCGGCAAGCATCGCGTCCAGTGCGGAACGCCAGGGATCGATCTTCGGGCGCGGCTGGGTCGTGCGATCATAGCTGAACTCCGTTGCGCCAGATCGGATCTCTGCGCGGTTTCTTCAAGGGTGAGCCCTTCCTTCTTACGCAGGGACAGAACACGACGACGGAAGTCAATGGAATAAGTCATACCAAAGACTTCAGCATGACGCTCAGGTTTTTCTGGGATTTGATTGAACGGCCATCCCTTTTGTCCCGCTTGCCTTTCGGTGGGCGGATTGAGGGTGTAGGTCTGGTTCAAGCGATTGCCGGGGTTTGCGGGGTGAGGTTGATCCTGTTCGCAGCTTTGAGCCTGTTCAGTCCGATGGGCGCCTCGATATGAGTGCGTGCTCGAGCGGCGCTTTCCACCAGGGTCGCATCAATGATCGCCGCCCCGGCCTCTTTCAGCTTCAGTCCGTGCGCCGCGATCTGGCGGCAGACCCCGGCCAGCAGATCATCGTGAACCCGGCCCCTGACCCGTGTATTGCGAAACCGGCAACGGGTGGTCTCATCGGGCACCGGAGCCTGCAGATCAAGCCCGCAGACGATCATCAAATCCAGCCGCACTTTTAGGGCGCGCTCCAGCTTCGGGTCGCTCAACCCGTGCCACTGGCCAAGGAGAAGGCACTTGAACAGAACCAGCGGATCGTAGCCTTGAGGCCCGTCCCCGGACCGACCCAAACCGCGCGTCAGGATCGGCAAAAACGCGCGCCAGCCCATCAGCGCGTCAATCCTGGCCAGCACATCGTCATCCCCAATACGATCCGCAGCTTCGCGCAAAAACAGGGCCATGAAACCGCCCTCAAATCCGGACAAAACTATACAATCTCCAGACAGATCAGAGAATCCCACCATTATGCAGAGGTCTTTAACAGATAGTATCATAATCATTTGGGTTGGCTATACCGGATACCTTGCCCGTCTTGCGGAAAGGGAGATGATCGAGCGGGATCGCCGCAAGGTCGAACGCCGCATCAAGGCGGCAAAGTTCCCGGTCGTCAAAAGCCTCGACAGCTTCGACTTCGCCGCCATCCCGAAGCTGAACAAGATGCAGGTGCTGGAACTGGCCCGGTGCGAATGGATCGAACGGCGCGAGAATGTCATTGCCCTCGGCCCGTCCGGCACCGGCAAGACCCATGTCGCCCTCGGCATCGGGCTGGCCGCTTGCCAAAAGGGCCTTTCCGTCGGCTTCACCACGGTTGCGGCCCTGGTCAATGAGATGATGGAGGCCCGCGACGAGCGCCGTCTGCTGCGCTTCCAGAAACAGATGGCCGCCTGCAAGCTGCTCATCATCGACGAGTTCGGCTTCGTGCCGCTCTCAAAGACCGGGGCGGAATTGCTCTTCGAGCTGATCTCGCAACGCTACGAACGCGGGGCGACCCTGATCACCAGCAATCTTCCCTTTGACGAATGGACGGAAACTCTGGGATCTGAACGTCTGACCGGCGCACTGTTGGACCGCGTCACCCACCACGTCAATATTCTCGAGATGAACGGCGACAGCTTGTCTTATGACTTCCCCCGGCGCGCAGACATGATGAATGATCTCGGAGAGTTACATGTGGCCAGGTTGGCGCTTGTCAAAGAACGGACCGCCGCGGGCAACCGAGCCTCTGCTGCTCGGAACAATGTCCTCAAACGCCAGTCAAAGGCCCGGCTGGCTTTTATCGAAAGGCAACTTGCCGAACTGGAGGAGGAGATCGCAACCCTCATTGCCGCTGATCCGGATTTGTCCGCACGCCGCGATATTCTTACAAGCAATCACGGCTGTCATGCGCAAACTCATCTTGCTCGCCAACGCCCTCCTGCGTGACGGCCGAAAATGGGATGAACGCCCCGCTTGACCAAGACGGATACTACCGCCCGGGGCTCGACGGCCTGTGGTCCGTCAAAACCGCCACCCACGCAATCACCAGCCGTGGATACACCACCGAAATCGGTTACGAAAAGGCCAGGGAAAAGGAGCCATCAGACACCAAACCCAATGCAAAATAATTTGTTCCGGTCCATTATGCTCTGGGGTGGCCGCTGCGGAATGAGGAGCCCGAGCCATGAGCATCGCGGACCTTCTGGACCAAGATTGGCAACACCCGCGCGCCGAACCGCACTGCCATGCGTATGCTCCAGATACCCCGCCTGAACCGGATCGCCCGGGTTGCGGCGGATCGTCTGCAACGACACGCCAAAATAACGCATTGACTCGGCCGACGGACGGGGTCTTGTAACCCATATGGAAATGGAGATCGAAATGGTAACGCGCAACGATTCCGTCGATCTGTTCGTCATCGGCGGCGGGGTGAATGGCTGCGGGATTGCCCGTGATGCGGCGGGTCGAGGGTTGCGTGTGCGGCTGGCCGAGATGGGCGATCTGGCCCAAGCGACCTCTTCGGCCTCGACCAAGCTGTTCCATGGCGGGTTGCGTTACCTCGAATATCTCGAAATCCACCTAGTTCGCGAAGCGCTGCGCGAGCGCGATATCCTGCTTCGGATGATGCCGCATATCGCATGGCCGATGCGCTTTGTGCTCCCGTATGCTGCGGACATGCGGTTCGAGACCGAGACGCCCGTGTCGAAGATGCTCGCGCGTGTCATGCCCTGGATGAAGGGGCGGCGGCCGAGCTGGATGATCCGGTCCGGGCTGTTCATTTATGATCGTCTGGGTGGCCGAAGCGATTTGCCTGCCACCTCACGGCTTGATCTGCGCCGCGCACCCGAAGGCATGCCGCTGTCCGATCGCTTCACCCATGCGTTCGAATATTCCGATGGCTGGGTGCAGGATGCGCGGCTGGTGGTGCTCAACGCCCGCGACGCGGCCGCACACGGGGCGGATATCCGGGTGCGCACGAAAGTGATATCAGCAAGCCGTGAGAACGATCACTGGCGTGTCGTGACCGAAGGCCCTCAAGGCCAGGAGGAACATCTGGCGCGCGCGGTGGTCAATGCCTGCGGTCCCTGGGTCGAGCAGATCCTCAGGGGCGAAATGGACACACGAGGCAGAGAGCATATCCGCCTGGTGCGCGGCTCGCATATCGTGACGCGCAAGCTTTACGATCACGACAAATGCTATTTTTTCCAGGGCACCGACGGGCGGATCATCTTCGCCATTCCCTATGAACAGGACTTCACCCTGATCGGGACGACCGAGGCCGCGCATGAAGGCGCGTTGCTGAGCGCGACATGCACAGACGATGAGCGCGATTATCTTTGCACCTTCGCCTCCGGGTATTTTGCGAAACCGGTGACGGCGGCGGATGTCGTCTGGAGCTATTCCGGCGTGCGCCCGCTTTATGAAGACGGCGCGCGTTCGGCCACGGCGGCCACGCGGGAATATGTGCTCTCGCTGGATGCGCCGCAGGGGAAAGCGGCGGCGCTGCATGTGTTCGGCGGCAAGATCACCACCTATCGCCGTCTGGCCGAAGAGGCTCTGGCGAAACTGCGCCCGCATCTGCCGGGAATGGGCGAGCCGTGGACCGGGAAGACCCCTCTGCCCGGTGGCGACTTTTCCGAAGGTCAGGGGGTGCAGATTGACAGGCTGCTGGGCGATTATCCGTTCCTGGGCCGCAACTGGGCCGAGCGGATGATCCGTCATTACGGCACCGACACGTGGCACATTCTCGGCACGGCGCAGAGCGCATCCGATCTCGGGCGCGATTTCGGGGCCACCCTGAGCGAGGCCGAGTTGCGCTGGCTGGTCGAAAGGGAATGGGCGCAGGAGGTGGAGGACGTGATCTGGCGCCGCACCAAGCTGGGCTTGCGGCTGAACACGGAACAGGTCCGCTCTGTGGCCGACTGGCTGATGGAAACGGCGCGTTCAACCTGACGCCGGGGGAAGATACCGGGGCAAGAGACCGGGGGAAGAGACCGGGGGAAGAGACCGGGAGGAGGAGACATGGGCTATATTCTGGCGATTGATCAGGGCACAACCTCATCGCGCGCGATTGTCTTCGATGCGGACTTGCGGCCCGTGGCCAGCATGCAGCAGGAATTTTCCCAGCATTTTCCGCGCTCCGGCTGGGTCGAACATGATGCGGAGGAGATCTGGCAAAGCGTGCTGGCGACCTGCCGCGGCGCGATTGCCAGGTCCGGGATCCCGGCCGGTCAGATTGCCGGCATCGGCATTACCAATCAGCGTGAAACGACCGTCGTCTGGGATCGCGAGACCGGCAAGCCCCTTTGCAATGCGATCGTCTGGCAGGACCGGCGCACGGCCGAATATTGCCGGACCCTGCGCGATGAAGGTTTCGAAGAGGTCATCCGCGCGCGCACCGGCCTGATTATCGATCCCTATTTCTCTGCCACGAAACTGCGCTGGATTCTCGAAACTGTCGAAGGCGCGCGCGCAGCGGCAGAGGCGGGCAAGCTCGCCTTCGGCACAATCGACAGCTGGCTGATCTGGAAGTTCACAGGCGGCACAGCGCATGTGAGCGATGCCACCAATGCAGCGCGCACGATGCTCTATGATATTGCAAAGGGGCGCTGGTCCACGACCATTGCGGATCGGCTTGGCATTCCCTTGGGCATGCTGCCCGAGGTGCGCGATTGCGCTGCGGAATTCGGCACCACACGGGCCGACCACCTGGGTGCCGGGATCCCGATCCTTGGCGTTGCGGGCGATCAGCAGGCCGCGACCGTAGGGCAGGCCTGCTTTACGCCGGGGATGCTGAAATCCACCTATGGCACGGGCTGTTTTGCGCTTCTGAATACTGGCGACCAGATGGTGAGATCCGAACATCGCCTGCTGAGCACGATTGCCTATCAGCTTGACGGTCAGGTGACTTATGCGCTTGAAGGATCGATCTTTGTCGCGGGGGCCGTGGTGCAATGGCTGCGTGACGGCTTGGGGGTGATCGACGCTGCGGACAAGGCACAACGGCTGGCCGAGACCGCCGATCCGGAGCAGGAACTGATTGTCGTGCCCGCTTTCACCGGGCTTGGTGCGCCCTATTGGAATGCCGAGTGCCGCGGCGCGGTGTTCGGCCTGACCCGCAATTCCGGTCCGGCGGAACTTGCCCGCGCGGCGCTGGAATCGGTGGGTTTTCAGACCCGCGATCTGTTGCAGGCGATGCGTGCCGACTGGCAGAAGGCACAAAGTGTGCCGAGCCTGCGTGTCGATGGCGGGATGACCGCTTCGAACTGGACGATGCAGTTCCTGTCCGACATCCTTGGCGCGCCGGTGGACCGGCCCGAGGTGCTGGAGACAACGGCGCTTGGCGCGGCCTGGCTTGCGGGCTGGAAAGCCGGACTCTATTCCGACCGGGAGGCGTTCGCACAAAGCTGGAAGCTGGGGCGTCAATTCACTCCGCAGATCACGGATGGGCTGCGCGACCAGCGTTATGCCGCATGGAAAAGGGCGGTGCAGGCGACAATCTCCATTGTCTGATTCCACTGTCTGAGCCAGGGCAGATGCGCTTGCCCTCGGCTCTCGGCCTCGGTCGAAGGCCAGTTTTGGCACTTCGGTCGTGGCAATCCCAAGCGGGCTGTGCCACACGCAGGGTGTGGCTCAACTGATAGGTCAGAAGGTTGACCCGCAGATCAGGATCGCGCAACGCCGCATGTTGCCACGCCCCTTGGGTTCTGATGCACCAATCGTCTTATGGGTCGGCGTTCCCCGATCCCCGGACAGACTTGTCCCACGATCTGTGTTACATATCTGCCGGGGGCGGTGTCGCCGTTCAGGGCGGCGAGCGTGTTGAACGCATCGCCGGCGTGGCTCATGCGAAAGAGTCCATCACCTACGGGCGCCATCTCGAGCATGGTTTCTCCGATGGCGACGAAACGAGTGGATATGAATTCCATCACGACCTCAAACGCTACCAATGTCGAAGAACCGCCCGGTCAGCCAGTCGGGCCAGTCGCGTTCGAAGAAGGATTTTGCGTTCTCGGCGACGAATCGGTTGGGCTGCACCGTGACGACAAGCCCCGTCGCTTTGCGCCGAACGACGATCTGTTCCTGCTTGTCAGTCTCGCGTTCGGCCCGGAACCGGAACGCCTCAAGCGCTCCGTCGCGTCCCTCAGGCACCTGCTTGCCATCGGGCGCGCAGATCGCTCGTGCGCCGCGACTGCCGCCGCCCTGAGCGATGTAATGGTCGAGCGCGGCAAGAACCGCCTCGGAGGCCAACGCCATTTGCTGCCATTGCACGGCCCGCGGCGCGTCGTCAGGTCGGTCAGGCGCGATCCCCTTGATGTTGAGGGACGCATTCAATTTGCGAGCTTCGGCGAGCGCCTTGGCGACGCTCCCGGGCTCGCAAATCATGCCCGCATTGTCACTCATGCGCGCTTGCACTTCGGAACGCACCGACTTGACCTTGTGTGGGCTATCGGGACGCAGGATTGCCATCAGCGCGTCGACACCCGCCTCAAGGGCGGCGTTCGCGTCTCCGCTGGCGGGACTCGCAGCCCGTCCAGTTGCCGCAATATGTTCGCCGACGCGGGTTCCGAATACTTGCCCGGCATTGAGAGCCGCACCACCCGGTCGCGTCACGCCATGGGTGCCGGCAGCCTCACCCACGGCATAGACGCCCGGCAGATTGCTACGCCCCCAGGTGTCGACCGCGATGCCACCGTTCATATGCTGGTTGTTCACTGCAAATTCGAGCGGTTCGGCAGCGATGTCGACCTTGTATCGGCGGTAGAGCTCGATCGCGAGCGGGTTCATGTGCCGCAGTCGGTCAATCGGCATATCCTGTGACGCACCGGCGGTGCCGAGATAGGTCGCGACATCGTCGTCCAGCCGATCGAGACTGAAGGGATGGTCGCCCGGGATCGGCAGCGGGTTGCGGTTGAAATCCATGAACACACGACGTCCCGCAGCGCTTTCGCGCCAGACTGCGAGATCGACCAGGCTCGACGCGAAATCGAGCATCCGGGTCGCGTGGAATGGCCACTGGTAGCCCTTCCGGAAAACGTTGGAGGCGAGTTCCCGGGTGGTGCGGTAGTAGCCCGCGAGGAAGTGATGTTCGCGGCCCTCCGCATCGACCGAAAAGACATGCGGGATCGCCTGGACATAGGTGCCCGAGAGGTTCCAGGGGAAACCTTCGCGCCGTGTCCCGATACCGAACTGGCTCTCGGTGAGGTTGACGAGTTCCAGGCCAGTCTCCAGCGCGAGGCCGAGCGAACCGTAGCACCCGTTGGGATAGACACTGTCGCGGTAGAGTTCGCCGGGACCGCCAGCGGCAAGCACCAGCCGCGACACAAGGAAGATCGCAAGGCCATGGGGATTGAATGCGCTCCGTTCCGACTTGCGAAAGGCCAGAGCACCAACAACGCGCCGTTCCGGACCCTCGCCCTCGGTCAGGATACGCACCACAGTGGTCTGGTTGAGAAGTGGGATGGCGAGGCGCAGAGCCTCCTCGGCCAGCACCTTGACCATCAGGCGCGATGTGCGTGGTCCACAGCTGGTGGCACGACCGGTCTCGTCATGATCGGTCTGGTAACGCAACGTTCCGCCAAAGCGATCCTGTGGCAGCGGCAGACCAAGGTATTGCAGCGACGACATCATCCGGGGCGACCCGACCGCCTCGACATAGGCGGTGTCCTCGTCCATCGCGCCGCCGGCCCGGATGGCCCGCGCCATCGCCCGGAAGTCATCGCCCCGGTCGGCTGTGTTGGCGGTGTGCAAGGTCTGCTTGTCGGAGCCCGAACAGGCCGAGGTTCCACCCCAGGCACTCTGGCTTGCAACGATCACATCGCCGCCGCGTCGCTTGAGTTCGACCGCCGCCCGGAGTCCGGCAGCGCCGCTGCCGACGATGAGGCAACCCGCGCGATAGACAGGCATGTGAATGCCTGAAACGTTCCGAAATTCGGTGGCAGCGATCTCCGGACTGAGGCGCGGCATGTCGACATCCGTGAGTGAATCGAGAATGTGTTGGGGGATTGCGCTGCCCATGTTCTGGCTCCTTGTCCGACGTATCAGGCGCGGGGGATGTCGACCCAGGCACGTTGCCGGGAGGAAAGCATGCAAGCGTCGACGATCTGGGTGATGTGGTGGCCGTTCTCGAACGTCGGCCAGACTGCCTGCCCGGACACAATCGAGCGGATCACTTCCGCCGCCTCGATGATCTTGGTCTCGTTGTAGCCGAGCGCAAAGTTCGGCAAGGGCAGGAAGGCGGCATAGGTCGGGTGTTCCGGACCGACATCAATTTCGCGGAACCCACGGCGTCCGGTCGGATCGTCGTTGGTGTAGAGGCGGATGCGGTTCACCTCGTCATAGGTATAGGCGAGGCTGCCTTTGGTCCCGTAGATCTCGTAGGTTTGCATGAACTTGCGACCCGTCGCGACCCGGCTGAAATCGACGATCCCGCTGGCACCATTCTCGAAGGTGCAAAGAAGCTGCGTGGCGTCGGGGTTTGTCACATCGGACCACTCCTCGCTGCCGGTGAGATCGGCGACTTCGCCATAGGCAAGACCGCTGATCACAGGGCGGCGCGGCGTCACGATGATATTGTTCGCGATCAGCGAAGACACACGGCCGACGAGGAACTCCATGAAGCTGAACACGTGGCTGCCGGTGTCACCCACAATGCCTGTTGGTGCTAGCTTGCCGTCGGCGCGCCACATGAATGGCGCGAGGGGATTGCCGAACATGTCGACATGCTGGCATCCCTTGAACATGGTGACTGCGCCGATCTCACCTGAGGTGATGATTTCCCTGGCAAGGTCGTGCACCGGGTTGCGCGGGAAAGCATGGCCGACCCGGGTTACGAGTCCCTTGGCCTTGGCGATGTCGGCGATCTCGCGCGCCTCCTCGGCGGTATCAGCAAGGGGCTTTTCGCAATAGACGTGCTTGCCCGCCTCCAGAGCAGCTTTCGCGACCTCGTAGTGCAGGCTGTCGGGCAGGCAGATATCCACGAGATCGACGTCTGGGTCGTCGATCACGGCGCGCCAATCCTGGAGGATCTTCGCGCCCGGCGCTCGGGCCGCAAGGTCTGCGGTAGCTGCCGGACTGGCCGCGACCAACACGACCACGCGGGCGGTCCCGCCATATGTGCCGAAAAAATGCGGGAAGGTTTTGTAGGCCATCATATGGACTTTGCCCATCCACCCCGAAGCGCCCAGAACGGCAACGCGAACCTCGGTCATCAAACATACTCCTCTCCTGTCCACGCCGGAGCTTACCGGGCGGGCTGGTTGAATTTATCCCGTTTACACGGGTGATCAGCGGTGGATGCGCTCTGATTCAGCCCCCGCTCGAGCTTTGCTCCACAAGTGTCACTCGCGTGCGTGTTTCTGGTGCGGGAACCTTGCCGTCCTTGAGCCAAGCCAGAATCGTGTCGGCGATTGCTCGGCCGAAGCCATCGATGTCGCATCGAACGGAGCTCAAAGGTGGCCAGGCATGCGCTGCTTCTTCGATGTCGTCGAAGCCGACGATCTTGAGCTCGTTGCCAACGTTGCGGCCGATTTCGGCGCAACCCGAAAGCATGCCGAGCGCAACCAGGTCATTGAAGCAGATCGCCGCATCGACATCGGGACACTCCTCGGCCAGTCGGTGCGCCGCCTCGCGCCCGAAAGCCCGGGTCGCGCGGCCGGAAATGAACTTCGGGACCATCCCCTTGCGCTCCAACGTGGCCTGGTATCCCGCCATTCTTTCCCGGGTGACCGCGCGGCCTTCCAGCCCGCCGACAAAGGCGATCCGTTTCGCACCCCGATTGATCAGGTGCTCGGTGGCGATCCTGCTACCTTCGGGGTAGTCGGGCGCGGCAAAGGGAAAGAGATCGGTGCGCTCATCGACCTTGCGCAGGACCTGCATGGCCGGAATACCGGCGCGCACAAGCGCGTCGAAGCTGGCCACCTCATCGCCATAGGCCGGAGACAGGATCATGGCGGAAACTCCATGTTCGATCATCGCGCCAACGACTTGGGCCTGAAGAACGGGATCCTCATCGGTGTTGGCCACGACCGCAGCATAGCCGCGCGCCGAAAGCGACATCTGCAACGACGTGGCGAACTCCGTGAAGAACGGGTTGCGCAAGTCGTTGATGACCAGGCCAATGAGACCGGTCCCGGCGCTTCGCAGGTTGGCGGCCGCCCGGTTGTAGACGTAGCCGATCTCCGCCATCGCCTCGCGCACCTGGGCGCGGGTCTCGTCACGCACCAGCGGACTGTTCCGGAGCACCAGGCTCACGGTGGATTTCGACATTCCAGCCTTGCGTGCCACGTCTATGATCGTAGGTCGCTTGTCCATGGTGTTCATGTTACGCAGCCCCCGGCGAAATCGCCATCGGAAGGTCAAAGACCAGGATGCCGTCAAGTCCACCCTCAGCGCTCGCCGCCAGTCTGGCGCCGAGGGCCTTGTGATCGGGATGCGCCCGGTAGGCTGCGAGCGCGTCCCAGTCTGCAAAATCGACGGTGAAGCCGTGCATGTATCCGCGCTCGATCTTTTCCGGGCTCTTCGATCGCCCGGCTTGGATCACACCGAGACCCGGCACCTTGCTCTCGATAGCCCGGAGTTCGTCCCGGAGCGATGCGATCATGCTCTCGGAAACGTCTGGCCTGAAGTGAATGAGGACGATGTGCCGAACCATGTCACACTCCGTGTGCGGCGCGGATCATGTCCGCGCCCTTTTCGCCGATCATGATAGCGGCGGCGTTGGTGTTCGACGAAATCAGTTGCGGCATGATCGAGTTGTCGACGATCCGAAGCCCGTCGATCCCATTGAAGCGAAGCTTGGTGTCCACGACAGCGCGTTCGTCCGGTCCCATCCGGCAGGTTCCGGCGCAGTGATGCGATGTCTTCGAGTGGCCGCTGATGACGTTGAAGTAGTCTTCATCGGTCCTCACGTCCGGCCCCGGCAGGCGTTCGGCAAGGATGTATTTCTTCAGCGGCAACTGCGCGAGGATTTCCTGCGTGAGTTTCAGCCCTCGGATCGACATGTCCCTGTCGTGCGGATCGGCCAGGTAGTTCGGGTCGATCAACGGCGCCTTCGACGGATCGGCGCTCTGGAGACGAACGGTTCCGCGCGACCGCGGACGCAGGTAGCAGGAGTTCAGGGTGATCCCGCCCTGCGGCATGGCCACGACACCATGCTCGATGCCGGTGCCGAGCCCGAGGTGGAACTGGATATCCGGCGAGCGTGCCTCCGGATCGGCATACCAGAAGCCGCCCGTCTCGAAGAGCGACGAGGCCACGGGGCCTTTGCGCTCCAGGATGTATTGTAGCCCCGCGATCGCCGCCCAGTGCGGTTTGGCATACCGGTCGTAGCTGTAGGGGCCGGAAAGCTCGCTGATGCAATAGAGATCGAGGTGATCCTGTAGATTGGATCCGATCTCCGGTTGGTCGAACACCACATTGATGCCCAGCGACGCAAGATGATCGGCTGGCCCGATACCCGACAGTTGCAAGAGCCGCGGCGACCCGATTGCACCGGACGAAAGGATGACTTCGCTCGACGCCGCCAATCTCGTGCCGTCGGCAAGTTCCACCCCGGTGGCCCGGCTGTTCTCGACCAGGATCCGTCGCACCTGCGCACCCAGTTTGACGGTCAGGTTCCGGCGGTTGCGGTTCGGGGCGACATAGGCCATCGCGGCCGAGGACCGGCGCACGTTGCGCTGGGTCAGCTGGTAGTAGGCGACGCCATCCTGCTTTTCTCCGTTGACGTCCTTGTTGCGCGGGATACCAAGTTCGGCCGCCGCCTCGAAGTAGGCCTCGCACACGGGAAGGGGGGCGCGCGGTTCGCTCACACCGAGCGGGCCGTCCTTGCCATGGTAGCGGTTGTGATAGGTCTCGTTGTCTTCGGCCTTCCGGTAGTAGGGCAACACGTCCTCGTAGCCCCAGCCTTCGCAGCCCATCTGGCACCATTCGTCATAGTCCAGCGCGTTGCCACGGGTGTAGATCTGCGCGTTGATTGCCGAACCGCCACCGATGACCTTGGCCTGGGTGTAGCGGAAGACCTTGTTTTGCATATGGCGCTGTGGGACCGTGTTCCAGCCCCAGCTGCCTATGCCCTTGGTCATCTTCGCGAATCCCGCCGGCAGGTGGTAGAAAGGATGACGGTCGCTGCCGCCCGCCTCCAGGAGGAGCACCTCGACAGAAGGGTTTTCGGACAAGCGTCCGGCCAGGACCGAGCCTGCGGATCCGCCGCCGATAATGATGAAATCATATGTCGTCTTCATGTCGTCCCTCTTTGGCGTCAGCGCGTTTCCAAATCAGGTTCTCAAATCACTGTTTCAGTTGCCCCGATGTGTCGCGCAGTGCGGATAGCGAGAGCGGCCACGGTGAGCGCGGGATTTACCGCCGCCGACGTCGGCAGGACCGATGCGTCGGTGATAAAGAGGTTCGGGTGGTCATGGCTGCGACAGAAGCCGTCGACCACGCTGGTGCGTGGATCCACTCCCATGCGGGCGGTCCCGCATTGATGACTTGGTGTGCGACGGTCGAAGGGGCGCGCAGCAACGATCGGATAGCCCGCCTTGCGCAGCATCTTCTTGATCTTGGCAACCAGCGCGAGGTGCCCCTCCCGGTTCGAACGCTTCCAATCGAGCCGGATCTGGCCGTTCTTGAGTGTCACCCGGCTCTCGGGGTTGGGCAGGTCTTCGGACATGGCGTAAAGGTCGACCGAGCGCGCGGCGACCCAGTTGGCGAGGGGCCAGGGTAACGGAGACGAGGCCCCGAGGATCGGGCCGGAGATCTTGCCGAGCAGCTGGACGTTTCCGAGTGGCTCGCCGTTCGGCCCTCCGGTAAGGTAGTAGTCGTTGACCATAAGGGTCTTCTGGTAGACCGCCCGGTTCTTGCGGAAGGGATGAAGCGCCAGCACGGCCGACGCGTTGTGGTTCATGAAATTCCGGCCGACCTGATCCGACCTGTTGGCGAGGCCACCCGGGTGTCGTGCGTCGGCCGAGGCGAGCAGCAGTGCAGCGCTCTGCACGGCACCCGCCGCCAGGACGACGATCGGCGCCTTTAGAATTTCGCTCTTGCCGCCCGTCTCGACCTCGACCCCGGTGATCCGCCCGTCATCGCCCGCGATGAGTTTTCGGACCAGGGTGCCGGTCCGCAGGGTCACGTTGCGATGGGTCAATGCGGCTGCGAGTCCTGCCGTTTCGGCGTCCATCTTGCCTGCACAGGTGTCGGGAAACGCGTCCCAGGGAGTCTGAGCGCGGCCGAGCCACCTCTCGATATCGACGCCAAGCGGAAGCGAGGCCGGGTGCAAACCCACGCGTTTCAGACGTCGGCGCAGATCGGCAATGTCGGCCTCGTCCGGGACCGGCGCGAAGGCGTATCGGCCGGAATGGCGCGGTTCGCTCGAGTCTTCGCCCAGTTGCCCGCGCACACTGTAGAGCGTCTCGGCTTGCTGGTAGTAGGGTTCGAGGTCGTCATACCCGATCGGCCAGCCCGGGGTCATGCCGCCCATGTGCTTCAGCGGTGCGAAATCCGCTTCCCGATACCGGATCAGAACCGCACCGTAGAACTTCGAGTTCCCGCCCACGTAGTAATAATTGCCGGGATTGAACGGTTTGTCGTCGCCATCGAGCCATTCCTCGTCGGGGCGGTAGTGCCCTCGGGCGAAGATCGCATTGGCGTTTCGTGCTTCGGCCGTGTCGGGCAGCCGTTCTCCCCGTTCGAGGATCAGGACGCGGCGGCCGGACGGCGCCAGGGAAGCGGCCATCGTGGCACCACCCATGCCCGAACCGATGATGATGACGTCGGAATCGCTCATGGTTCGATGCGTTCTTCTGTTTCGGGGTCGAAAGCCACCGCCTTTTCCATGTTCACCGCGAAGTCGAAGACCTCGCCCGCGTGAACGGTCACATCGGCCCGCATCCGGGCGATGGCGTCCTGACCGCCAAGAGGCATGGTCACGAACGTGTCGGACCCCGCCGGTTCGGTCACGACGATATGGTTGCGCAAGGTCTGAATGTTGGACGACTTGCGGTCCGCCCCCTCCGGATCAGTGATCGTCTCGGGCCGGATACCCAAAAGGATCTTGCGCCCGTCCCAGGCGGCGAGGTTCGGTTGACTGAAAGCGAGAAACTGCTCCACACCGTCGAAATCCGCGACAGCGGCGTGTGGCATCCCGTCGCGCACCACGACGCGCGCAGGCATCACGTTCATCGCCGGACTGCCCATGAAGGTGGCCACGAAGACGTTGGCGGGCATGTCGTAGATCTCCCTGGGTGTGCCGAGCTGCTGGACATAGCCCTTGTTCATGACCGCAATCCGCGTCGACAGCGTCATCGCCTCGATCTGGTCGTGGGTGACATAGACGATTGTGGTCTTGAGGTTTTCGTGCAGCTTCTTGATCTCGGTGCGCATGTCGACGCGCAGCTTGGCGTCGAGGTTTGACAGCGGCTCGTCGAACAGGAAGACGTCGGGGTTCCGCACGAGCGCGCGGCCCATCGCAACACGCTGCCGCTGGCCGCCTGAAAGCTGACCGGGTTTGCGATCGAGCAGATGATCGATTTGCAGAAGCTTTGCCACCTCGCCGAGCGCCTTCTCGCGTTCCGGCTTCGGCACGCCGTGCATCTCGAGTCCGAAGGTCATGTTCTGGCCGACCGACATGTTCGGGTAGAGCGCATAGCTCTGGAAGACCATTGCGATGTTGCGCTTCGACGGATGCACCCCGTTGATCACCCGCCCCTTGATCGCGATGTCGCCCGACGAGATCCCTTCGAGACCCGCGATCATATTGAGGAGTGTGGACTTGCCGCAACCTGAAGGGCCAACCAGGACGAGGAACTCGCCTTCCTTCACCGCGATATCGATCCGGTGCAGGACTTCGACACTGCCGTAGGATTTTGTGACGTTCTGGATGTCAAGGAAACCCATGTTGTTAACCTTTCACGGAGCCAGCCATCAGGCCGCGCACGAAGTAGCGTCCGGCGACGATGTAGACGAAGAGGGTGGGAAGCGCGGCAAGGATGGCGCCCGCGAAGTGGACATTGTATTCCTTCACGCCGGTCGAGGATTGCACGAGGTTGTTGAGCGCCGCCGTCATCGGCTGGCTCTGCCCGCCGAACGAGACGCCGAACAGGAAGTCGTTCCAGATGTTGGTGAACTGCCAGATCACCGACACCACGGTGATCGGTCCCGACACCGGCAGCATGATCCGCCAGAAGATCCGGAAGAACCCGGCACCGTCGATCATCGCCGCGCGCACGAGCTCGGTCGGGAAGGCCGCATAATAGTTGCGGTAGTATAGCGTGGTGAAGCCGATGCCGTAGACCACGTGGACGAGGATGAGCCCGGGCACCGAGCCCGCGAGGCCGAGCTTGCCGAGCACCATCGCCATCGGGATCAGGACGATCTGGAACGGGATGAAGCACGAGAACAGCAGGAGCCCGAACAGGATTGTGTCGCCCCGGAACCGCCACTTGGTGAGCACGTAGCCGTTGAGCGCGCCGAACACGGTCGAGATCACGACGGCCGGCACGACCATCAGGATCGAGTTGAGGAAGTAGGGCCTCAGCCCGGTGGGTTCGACCCCGATCTGGGCCGAGGACCAGGCCTGTAGCCAGGGCTCGATCGTCCAGGTCCCGGGCAGCGCCATCATGTTGCCGCCGGTGATCTCCTCCAGTGGCTTCAGCGAGTTCGACAGCATGACGAACAGCGGCATCAAGTAGAACAGCGCGAAAAGGATCAAGATGCCGTAGACGAACACCCGGGTCACGCCACCGGTGCGGACGGCGGTATCTTGTGTCACGGCCGACATCAGTGCTTCTCCTTCAGCTCGGCGTAGAGATACGGGGTCATAATCGCCGCAATGGTCATCAACATGATCACGGCAGAGGCGGCGCCGATCCCCATGGAGTTGCGGGTGAAGGTGTAGGAATACATGAAGGTTGCTGGCAGTTCGGTGGCCCGGCCCGGCCCGCCGCCGGTCAGCGCAATGATGAGGTCGTAAGACTTGACCGCGAGGTGGCTGAGAATCACGAAGGACGACAGGAATGCGGGGCGCAGCAGCGGGATCACGATCCTGCGGTAGAGGTTCCAGTTCGACGCGCCGTCGATCTGCGCGGCCTTCAGGATTTCGTTGTCGATACCCCTGAGGCCGGCAAGGAACATGGCCATCACGAAGCCCGAGGTTTGCCAGACGGCGGCGATGACAACGGTGTAAATCGCGAAGTCGCGGTTCTTGATCCAGTTGAAGTGGAAACTCTCCCAGCCCCAGAGGTGCATGGTGTTTTCAAGACCGATTCCAGGATCGAGGATCCATTTCCAGGCCGTCCCGGTCACGATGAAGCTCAGCGCCATCGGATACAGATAGATCGGACGCAACATGCCCTCGCCGCGGATCTTCTGGTCCAGGAAGATCGCGAGGCCGAGACCGATCAGCGTGCACAGCACGATGTAGAGGGAGGCAAAGATGCCCAGATTGGTGATCGCCGTCCACCAATGGCTGAGTCCCCAGAGCTTCCCGTAGTTCTCGAAGCCGACCCAGTCGTAGGACGGCAGCATTTTCGAGTCGGTGAAACTCAGATACAGGGTGAAGGCGATGAAGCCATAGACGAAGGTGAACATGGCGGCCAACGACGGCGAAAGGACCAGTTTCGGGATCCATTCTTGTAATCGCGTGCGGAAATCCGCTTCGGGAACGCTGTATGCCATGGGTCTCCTCCTTCCCGTTCGAACGGACGATTTCTGATTGTTGCGGGCGGGCGGCGCGCCGCAGGTTGGGCAGGGCGACAATGCCGCCTTGCCCGTCGGGGTCACTTCGCCGCTTCGACCGCGTTGACCAGTTCTTCGACTGCGGCTTGGGCGTCGTATTCACCATTGAAGTGCGCGGTGACCACATCGTAGATCGCGTTTTTCACCGCCGCGCGGTTCGCGTGGCCGTGAGCGATCGAGCCCACGAGCGTGCCGGACGCGGAGGCTTCGGCCAGATCGACCATGCCCTGCTTGCCGCAGGCGTCGAAATCGTCGTTCGGCACATCGGTGCGCGCGGGAACTGAACCCTTGACCACGTTGAACGCCGACTGGAACGACGGCGACATGATCGCTTTCGCCATTGCCGCCTGGTCCGCCTTGGCTTCGTCGGACGCCACGTTGAACATCGCGAACTGGTCGGAGTTGAACGAAACGGTCCCTTCGGAACCCGGAACGCGGAAGCACAGGAAGTCGGTGCCGGGCACCTTGCCGGCGTTCAGGAATTCGCCCTTGGCCCAGTCGCCCATGATCTGGAAGGCGGCTTCGCCGTTGATGACCATGGCCGATGCGAGATTCCAGTCGCGGCCCGAGAAGTTGTCGTCAACAAAGCCACGCAGCTGCGCCATACGGTTGAAAACCTCGACCATCGTGTCGGAGCCCAGCACCTCGGCGTCGAGGTCGATGAAGGCCTTCTTGTAGAAATCCACGCCGCCGGTCGACAGTACCACGCCGTCGAAAACCGTGGCTTCCTGCCAGGCCTGGCCGCCGTGCGCGAGGGCCGTTTTACCCGAATTCTTCACCGCCTGCATCGCGGCGATGAACTCGTCCCAAGTGGTCGGCTGGGCAATGCCAAGCTCGTCGAGGACCGCCTTGTTGGCCCAGACCCAGTTCGTCGAGTGCACGTTCACCGGCGCCGAAATCCAGTGGCCGTCATACTTCGCGAACGCTTGCAGGGCCGGCGGCACCGTCGCATCCCAGCCCTCGGCCGCGGCGACATCGTCCAAGTTCCCGAGCACCCCTTCCGCAGCCCAGTCGAGAATGTCGAACCCGAGCATCTGCACGGCGGTCGGCGGGTTGCCGGCGGTCACGCGGGCGCGCAGGGCGGTCATCGCCGCCTCACCACCACCGCCAGCGACCGGCATGTCGACCCAGCCGATGCCCTGGCTGGCAAGATCTTCCTTCAGCACGTTGAGCGCCGCGGCTTCGCCGCCTGACGTCCACCAGTGCAACACTTCGACGTCGCCGGCACGGGCCAGGTTGGTCGAGGACATCAACGCGACGGCGAGCACCGCCGACTTCTTCAAAACACCACACATTGAGATACCTCCCTGAGTTTGCGTTGGTTTCACATTCGCCCTGACACGATCGTCAGAGGGTCTTCACCCAAGGTTCGCGCGTGCGACCGATGCGCATCACAAGCGTTTTCACCTCGAGGAATTCTTCCAACCCGTAGGAGCCGATTTCGCGTCCCCGCCCCGATTGCTTCACCCCCCCGAAGGGCAGTTCCGGGAAGCCGTCCATCCAGGTATTGGTCCAGACCGTCCCGGCCTCGGCCCGGCGGCAGAACTCAAGGCAGGTATGGACATTCTCGCTCCAAACCCCGGCAGAGAGACCGTAGGTCGCGTCATTGGTGAGCGCAATCGCCTCGTCCATCGTGCGAAAAGTCAGGACCGAGAGCACCGGGCCGAACACTTCCTCGCGCGCGATAGCCATCTCCGGCGTCACGCCACGCACGATGGTCGGTTGGTAGAACTGCCCGTCAAGACCGGGCACAAGCAGCGGTCCACCGCCAAGGGTGATCTCGGCGCCAGCTTTCATCGCTTCGCGGACATAGGCGTTGATTTTGCTCTGGTGCTGGGTGGTGATGATGGCGCCCACCTGGGTGCGCGGATCGAGCGGGTCGCCGAAGGCGACATGTTTCGAAAGCCCGACCAACCGGTCGACAAGCTCGTTGGCGATGTCTTCGTGAACGATGATCCGGCTGCCCGAGTTGCAGCACTGACCGGTGTTGAAATACACGCCAAAGGTCACGGCGTCGGCAGCGCCGTCGAGATCGGCGTCGGGGAAGATCACTTGCGGGTTCTTGCCACCGAGTTCCAGCGCGACCTTTTTCAGCGTTTTAGAGGCGGCGGTCGAGATTGCTTTGCCGACCATCGTCGACCCGGTGAACGTCACCATGTCGACGGCCTCATGCGTGGTCATGAGGCTGCCCACTGCCGCACCATGGCCCAGCACGATATTGACCACGCCCGCAGGCATACCTGCCTTGATCAGCAGCTCACCCAGGATCACGGTGGTCGATGGCGTCATCTCCGAAGGTTTCACGACCGTCGTGCAGCCGGCTGCGAGCGCGAAGGGAAGCTTCTGGCTCAGGATCCAGAACGGGAAGTTCCAGGGCGTGATGATCGAGACCACCCCGATGGGATCCTTCACGACGACACCGAGGATGTCTTCGCCAAGCGTGTTGTGGCTGTCGCCATGCATCGCGCGAGCGAGCGAGGCCGCATACCGCCAGATGTCGGCTGCACCGGATACTTCGCCACGCGCCTGAGTGATCGGCTTGCCGCTTTCCAGCGTCTCGATCAGTGCCATCCGTTCGACGTTCTGTTCGATCAGGTCGGCCACCTTGAGCAGAACGGTGGCGCGGACCTTGCCCGAAGCCCGGCTCCAAACGCCACTCTCGAAGGTGTCTCGCGCGGCACGGATCGCCGCTTCCGTATCGGCCTCGGCGCCCAGCGCCATGCGGCTCACCAATACACCGTGGGCCGGCGACATCCGGTCACAGGTCTCGCCCGAGGCGCTGTCGCGCCATTCGCCGGCGATCAGGTGGCGGCCGACGAAGGGTTCGACCGGAATCGCCACGTCGGCGGCAGAGATGATGTTCAGTTCGCTCATGTTCAGGTTCCCGGGAATTCTGGTTTGCGTTTCTCGCGGAAGGCGGCGACGCCCTCGTCACGGTCGGCACTGGCGGAGATCGCAGCACTGCCGAGCGCCTCGACCATGGCTCCGCGATCCTCACCAGCGGCCGCATGGATCATCGACTTGGTAATCTCGATCGCGCGCGGCGACAGACCAAGGGCCCGGTCGACAAGCGCCATCGCGGCGGCCCGTGGATCGTCCGAAACCGCCGCGACGAAGCCGAAGGCGAGGGCCCTTTCGGCCTTCACGCGGTGTCCGAACAGTGCCATTTCCTTGACGACCGGCTCGGGCAGCAAGCGCATCAACCGCTGCGTGCCGGACCAGCCTGGAACGATCCCGACGCCAGCCTCCGGGAGGGCGAGGCTGGCGCCGGACACCATGACCCGGAGGTCGCAGGCGGCGGCAAGTTCCAGGCCACCGCCAAAGGCGTGACCGTTCAACACCGCGATGGTGGGCTTCGAGAGCCGCGTCAGCCGGTCGAAGATCCTGTGCCCGTCGCGCACCCAATGGCGCGCGAACTCGGCCGGGCATAGATCGCCCCAAGCGTTGATGTCGGCTCCCGTGCAGAAGGCCCGGTCGCCCTCGGACGTGAGCATCACGCAGCGCAACGAGGGTTCGCGCTCTATCGCGTCGAGATGGACATTGAGTGTTTGGAGCATCCCGGCGTCGAGCGCATTCATCTTGGCCGGATTGTCGAGCTGGAGTTCGACGAGTGGACCGTGCGGGATCAGGTGCACATTGCTCATGGCGCCCACCCTATCCGCTTGTGGGCAAGGAGCTTGAGCGGCATCACCTTTGCGTTGTCTGCGATCCGCACTCGACCCTCCGACGCCGCGACGATGTCGCGCGTCGGCTCGATCCCTGGCATGATCTCCGTAGCGACGAGTCCCCCTTCACCGAGACGCATAACGCAACGCTCGGTGACGTAGAGCACTTCCTGACCCTGTTCGCGCGCCCGCTCCCCCGAGAACGTCACATGCTCGACCTTTTCGACCATCTTCGTGAACTTGCCCGGCTTGCGCACGCGGATGCCGGATTCGGTCAGTTCCATGTCGGCACCGGCCTCGAACCAACCGGAGAAAACGATTTTCCCGGCATGCGCCGTAATGTCGACGAAGCCACCGCATCCAGCGGTCAGGTAGGGCTTCTTCCCGAGTTTCGAGACGTTGACGTTGCCTTCCACGTCCACCTCCAGGAACGAGAGGAACGACATGTCAAACCCGGCGCCCTGGAAGTAGATGAACTGCTGCGGCGACGGCACGAAGCCATCGGCGTTGGAGGCACAACCGAAGGAAAAACCGGTCAGGGGCATGCCCCCGACAGCACCTTGTTCGATCGCCCAGGTGACGGCTTCCGGGTGCCCCTCTTCAAGCAGGATCTGCGGCACCATGGCGGAGATGCCGAAGCCGAGGTTGGCCGTCATGCCGCCACGGAGTTCGAGTGCCGCACGCCGCGCGATGACTTTTTCGATCCCGTGCTCGGCCAGATGGAAGCTCGACCACGGGCGCATGATCTGCCCGGAAATCGCCGGGTCATAGGGTGTCTCGCAGGTCTGTTTCTGGTGCGGGTCGATCACCACGAGATCGACGAGGTGGCTGGGCACTCGAACGTCATGCGGCCTGAGGCTGCCCTCGGCGGTGACGCGCTCAACCTGGGCGATGACCAGGCCGCCGCTGTTGCGCACGGCGATCGCCTGTTCCAACCCGCCGAGATAGGCACCCTCGTGCTCATACGTCAGGTTGCCCCGTTCGTCGGCCGTGGTGGCGCGCAGGATGCAGATATCAGGATAGATGTTGGGGAAGTGCAGCCAGGTGTCGCCGGCAAATTCGACCCGATGGACAATCGGATCCGCCTCGCCCCTGGAATTCATGGCGCAACCTTCGCGAACCGGATCCACAAAGGTCTTGAGCCCAACTTTCGTAAGAACCCCGGGCCGATGCGTCGCCGCTTCGCGATGCATGTCGAACATCACACCCGAGGGCACATTGTAGGCCGCCACCCGATCCTCGACGATCATCTTCCAGATCTCGGGCATCGGCAAACTGGACGGACCGGAGGGATACGAACCGGCGAGCACTTTTTTCAGGAGCCCGTCACGGGCGATGTGGTCCATTCCCTTGACGCCATACATGTCGCCGGCGGCGATCGGATGCAGCGCCGTGATGTCACGCGGGCACCCCTCGGATTCGAAGCGCTCACCGATCGCCTTCAAGACGAGATCGGGGCAGCCAAGTGCGGATGAGGAAGAAACCGTGATGACTGCGCCGTCCTGAATGCGGGCGACAGCCTCAGCAGCGCCAACAACCTTGCTCATAGAAAAACTCCATTGGTCTCGTAGCGCAATAGACAGGCCACGGGATGCGGCACTTGGCGGGGCATGGATACGAGCTTTGTGACGCTGAAGCGGGGCGAACCCATGATTCCCATCCTCCCATTAGGAACGTTCCAAATAATATTGGATCGTTCCAGAACGAGTCAACATCTTTTCCGGTTCGTTGATCATGTTGTGTCCTGTGACATGGATCCGGGAACGACTTGACCGCTGGCGGCCCGGATCGTCGGCGTTGTCGCCCGATTTTTCTTTTGCGTGCCGAGGCGAAAGTGGGGCGAGGAGTCCTTTCAACCTGACACCGAAGGGCAAATAATTGGACATCGTACACTGCGCAGCCCGAGGTGACGTCCCGTTTGATGGTGTAGGTGTCGGTGGCCATCGGGTTTCTCGGTAGGGTCTTCACGCCCCCGCTCAGCCACTTGGCAGCAAATTCGCGGCCATTGTCGAAGGTGCAATGTTCGGGGATCCCCCAGGTCTCGACCATCTCGCCAAAGGCCGCCATCACCGCCGCCTCGTTCGGCGTGTGGTCAATGCGCCAGCTTAAGATCTTGTTCGAATAGATGTCCTGAAACGCCACGATCTGGCAGCGATCAATATGGCCGTCCTCCCATCGGGTGAAGACATCGAACTTGTGGCAGTCGGCAGCCGCCCCCCCCCGGCCGCTGCGCTGACGGGACCACTCGGGATGATCGCGCCAGCCCGAACGTTTCGCTTCGGCCTCCACGCCCTGCCTGGTTCCCGGCACATCAGGCAGTCGCGCCGCCGCGATCTCGGTGGCTGTCCACCAAACCTTTTCCGGGCGCACCACCGTCATCATGACACCACCCCGAGCAGCTTGCGCAGGGCCGCGCACTCATCGGCCACGAACCGGCGCTTCACCGCCATCGGTGCGCGCGCCCAGGCCGTGGCCAGCCGGATCAGCGCCTGATCGTCCGCATTCACCGGGGCCGATGCCCGGGGCCGGAGCGTCGCCAGGGCCTCGCCCAGCGACGCGCAATGACCCGCAGCCCGCTGCCCGATCACATATCTGCGGTCCGCAGGCTCACCGATCCCTGCAAGTCCCATCAAGTCTTTGAATTTGATCGGGTTTTTCGCCGCATACAGAGTGGCGATCTCATCCGCGCCAAGCGCGTTGCCGATCTGGATGAGCCTGCGGATATGGCGTTCGCTCAGATCGCGCTTTTCGGCCACAGATTGGCAAAAGGACATAATGTCCGTTTGCCTCCCGCCGGTATGCTGATTGCCTCTTGGCCCGCCAGCTTTCGTCTCGGGATGAAGCCGCTCGTAGATGCGCTTGCGCTCGGCCAGTATGACGCTCATCTCAAGGCATGTCAACTCGGCGGCGGACAGATTGTCATCGATCTCCATCAGCCGAGTTCCATCAGGGGGGGCAAAATCATCCGTCACATCGGCCCACACCCGCGCCGGGATCGTCTGCCAGCCCAGCCGCCGCGCCGCCTCCAGTCGCCTCCAGCCGGTGCCCGCCCGCCATCAGAACAAGCCTCTCGCCCGATGCGCGCCGCATCTTGCGCAGATGAAACACATCCCCGGGATCGCATCCTTGATCCCGCCGATCTGCGCGATCGAGGCGATCAGGCCCTGCACACCCGCCTCCGAGACCGGCCGCAAGCGGTACTCCGTCCCCTCGATATCCGACAGGGCCAGGCGCTGGATCTTCGGCTCGGAGGGTTTGGTCACGGGCCTGGTCACGCTCAATATCCTTTCGGGGATCGGATCAGCCGGTAAAAGAACCGTCGCCGCCCGTCCCGAAACGCCTGGCGGCAGGCAATCTCGGCCCCGTTCTCGCGCAGCTCGGCCACGGTCGAATTGACCGCGCAGATATCCGCCGCCCGCGACAACTCCCAGGTCGTCATCTCGCCCCCCTGTGTCCCCTGTGCCTGTTGCAGCGCCTTCAGGGCGCGGCGCAGGCGCGGGCTGTTCTGCAGGCGGGCATGGTGCATCGGGTGGCCTCCAATCAGTAAAATCCGAACCCGTAGGCGATCATCATCAGCAGGTAGCCGGTCACGAAAATCGACAGGCCACCGACAAAATCGCCCAGCCAGCTATCCTCAAGCCTGCGCAGCGCGCGAGACAGGGCGCAAAAAAGGCAGCGCACACGTCTCATGGCTGGCCTCCCGCCACATCCGGGCGGATCGGGACAAAGCCGTCATCCTCGGTCTCTGGCGGCGCGCAGCGCGCGCGGGCGAAGCCTGTCCAGTTGGCGATCACCTCATCTTCGGTCGCGCCAACGGAGATGATGCCATGCAGCACCAGCACCGCCCGTTCGTTTCTGCCGGTCTTGGTGGGCGCATCGTGGGCGCATCGAAACGGCCGAAGACTACCGCTGTGCGCAGCACCTCGTTGACGATGGCGTCATGCTGATCCTCGGCGTCCAGCCTGTCCAGCCGCGCAAGGAAGGCGCGCAGACGGGTGTCGGTCTCGCTCATGCCGCATCCTTTCCGGGGCTGGGGGTGGTGTCCGTTTTTTGGCAGTGACACCCGCGCGACGCGCCCTTATAGTTGGCGGCAGGTTGAGGCTTGAGGCGCTCGCCGCTCTGCCCGTCATAGCGCGATGGCCAGAGTTGACGGGGGCTGAGGTTGAGCGCATCGGCAAGAGCCAGCAGCAAGGGCCAGCTCGCCCGGCAGGTGCGCCTTGCGTGCGGCATGGCGGGCAGACCCCGGGGTCAGGCCGTATTGCCGATCGACATCGGTGCAGGTCAGTCCTCTGCATTTGAGCAGATAATGGATGCGGGCAGGCCACACGTCGCATGTTGGCACCATCTCGAAAGCCTCTCCCGGGTTCGCCGCCGGTCCTGCCAGACCGGCTTGTTTCGGGGGTCACAGGTTACGTTTGGGAGTCAGGATGAAGCAATATATCCTCAATATCAACCCACATGCGGCAGAAAATATAAAAATATGCGGATATATCGCCTCTTTCTTAAGTTTTTATTTATTTATCAAAATGTTGAAGTTAGGTCGTTATCGTGCTTGGGGATAGGTTACGCTTCGTGAGAGGCTCTTTGGGGTTCAGCGCGTCAGAGATGGCAATAAAAGTTGGCCTAAAAGGCCGTTCTTCTTGGGAGAGATACGAACGTAATCAACATTCACCTAATGCGGAGATATTGCTACATCTTGTGTCTCTTGGGGTTAATGCCCATTGGCTGCTGACTGGTGAAGGACAGGCAATGCTACGGACTGCTTCGGAAGCGGCGCGATCGGCCTCTTCCCAAGGCGACACCCCCACGCTGCCAAGCCAGCCGGACACCGGCCCCATGGCTCAGCCTGCGGCCCTTCCGTCCGATCTGGCGCGTCGCCTCGGCCTGCCCGAGGGGGCCAGCGTGGCCGAGGCGATCAAGGCCATCGAGGCCCGCGCCATCACAACGCTCTCGCGCGATGAGGTCGCCGCCATGATGCGAGCCGAAACCAATGCCCTGCGCGATGAAATCAGATCGCTGCGCCACAGCCCGACCGACGCCGCCGATCCGCCCGCCCGTCCGAGACCTGAACCCGATCCCGATCTGCTCGAACGGCTGGCCTGTGTCGCCGCGACGATGTTGCGCGATGCGAATGTCACACTCCCGCCCGCCAGCCTGACCGCCGAAGCCGTCCTCATGTTCAACGATCTGGTCGCCCATGTCTCGGATCTGTCCGACCCCGACGAAATCGCGCTCGCCATGCCATTGGTCAAATACAATCTGAGCAAACGCCTGAAAGACGCCAGGGCCAATCCCGGCGCGGGGAAGTGCGGGGCATGAGCCTCGTGACGCTTCCCGTGACGTTTCCCGCCCGAGGGAGAGGGCATCCCATGATCGCGCGGCGGCACAACCTTAAGGCGAAAACGCAAGCCGGGCATTGTAGCAAAACACCTCGATTTTCATCAAATATGCGAAAATATCGTGCATGTTGTCCAAGACCGGAGTTCATTTCACAAATGAGCAACGCCTTGAAAACAAAGTAAATCATGTAACATGCACGGCATTTGGATAACATGCACGCCAGCATGCATGTTCGGAAAATGCACAGAGCCATGAAACCCTTGTTCAAACCCCTGTAAAACCCTTTTGAAACAACCGTTTGAACAGTGTTTGCTCCGCTCGCCATCAGAGCCTGCACCAGGCCCCGCCACGCCCAAATACCCCGTATTTCGCCCGTACTGAAGGACAAGCCACCGCGTCCGAAACACAGGCCGTATTTGTTATTTTTTATTTTTATTTTAAAGACCTGTCCAGCATCTTCCGGGAACCTCCAGCCTCTTCCGGGTACTGCAGATTTCCGTGTCAAACAACACCGATCGAGGGCGAATGGCCCTACCTCTGGATCGACGCGACCTATCTCAAGGTCCGCCAGGGTGGCCGGATCGTGTCTGTCGCCGTGACGATCGCGGTGGGCGTGAACACCGATGGCCGCCGCGAAGTGTTGGGCATGGCGATCGGCGCTTCCGAGGCGGAGCCGTTCTGGACCGCGTTTCTGCGTGATCTTGTCCGCCGTGGCCTCTCGGGCGTGAAGCTGGTGATCCCGGACGCGCATGAGGGCATCAAGGCGGCCACGGCGCGGGTGCTGTCGACCACCTGGCAGCGCTGCCGAGTGCATTTCCAGCGCAATGCCCTGGCCCATGCCCCTGGCCCATGCCGGCAAGAACAGCCGCAGGGTGGTCTCGGCCTTCATCGCCACGGCCTTTGCCCAGCCGGACCACGCTGCGGCCAAGACCCAGTGGCGGCTGGTGGCGGACCAGATGCGTCCCAGGCTGCCGAAATTGGCCACGCTCATGGACACGGCGGAGGAGGACGTGCTGGCCTACATGACCTTCCCCGCCCGGCACCGCGCGAAGTTGCACGCGACGAATCCAATTGAGCGTCTGAACGGAGAGATCAAGCGACGCACGGACATCGTCGGGATCTTTCCCAACGAGGCCTCGATCCGGAGGTTGGTGGGCGCGATCCTGATGGAGCAGACCGAGGAATGGACCGTCCAGCGTGGCCGTTACATGACGCTGGAAAC
The DNA here is from genome assembly GCA_965277135.1 of Thioclava sp. Lineage (GTDB taxonomy): Bacteria > Pseudomonadota > Alphaproteobacteria > Rhodobacterales > Rhodobacteraceae > Thioclava. The sequence continues at coordinate 52,671 of CBDIBW010000012.1, forward strand.
GCTCGTGCCGGTCTGCGATGATGTCATGGTCAGCCTACCTGCCGCGCAGCGCGACTGACCAGCTCGGCCCGCCTTTGAGCGCGAGGACAACCGCCAGCTACACCATCAGCTGGGACAGAATCCAGCCCGAATTTGCCCCGCAACGAGTCTCAATCTGTCGATGGCCTCTCGCGCGGTCGACAAGGATCAGATATTGGCGTGAATTGGCGCGAAAATTCGAAGACCCAAGAGAACCGGCATTGATCGCTGTGTGCGCTTGCAGTTTTATTTGTTAATGTAATTAATACGTTAGATCTTGGAGGACATTCGACCCCAGACCCATCCCCTCCGCCACATTCAGATACTTAATCCGTCCAAGGGCCCCGATTGGGCCCCCAGGCTTCTGACAACCCCCGTTATTTTGGCGTGTCTGATGCGTTCAAAATCGCGGATTTGGGGGTTGCAATTCGAGGGTTGCATGGGCCACGGCCGCTCATGCTGAGCAAGGTCTGCCCTACGTCGCCATCACCATTGCGATTCTCTTGATAGTCCGGGCGGTCGCGGCGAGCAGACATTGCCATTTGACACCTGTAATACCGCAATAGCGGGCGTATCGGTGGCCGAAGAGTTGCTTGGCGTCGGCAAGGGAGCGCTCGACGGTTTCTTTGCGTCGCTCGTAGATGCGCTTGCCCCGGTCATCTACTCCGCGTCCGGATCGGTGCGGCTGACCCTGGTCTCCTTCACATCCGGTTCGCGATTGACCGATGGCAAGGGCTTCTTGCCATGGGCGGCGCGGTCCGCATCAATGGCCGCATCCAGCGCCTCCCAATAGTCGGCCCGGCTTTTGGCCACCAGTTCCACGTCAAACCGGCTCTTGTTGGCGGAAGCCTTCAAATGGGTGCTGTCGGTATAAAGAATGCTGCCATCCATCAATCCGGGGCGAAGAGCCTGCTCCACAACATGATCGAAAATCTGCGGCGCGACGTCGGTGCCGTCAACCCGCCGTCAAACCGCCGTCGCCGGTTCTGACTGAAAGGCGATGCGTCAAACACCTTGTCGGTCAGGCGCAGCCCGAGAACCCGGCGACAGGCCACATTCCCCTCGATCTCCCGCATCAGCTGACGTTCCGGGCGGATGCCGAACAGACAACCGATGATCAGCGCCTTGAACAAAACCTCTGGCGCAATCGGTGGCCTGCCAGTGTCGAGGCCGTAGAGCCTCTCGGTCAGATCGTGGATGAAGCCAAAATCAATCGCCGCATCCACCTTGCGCGGCAGGGGATCGGCGGGCACCAGGCTTTCAGGCGTGACCAGCTCAAGCCCGGTCGGGCAGGCCGTGGGGTTCTTCAACATGATAAGGTTGGATCAGCACAAGGGCCACCGATCAAGGGGTAAACCGAGACAGGTTAAGGTCGGCTGATCGGGGCTGGCGCTCCGTCAAGCCTGTCCGCGTGGCTTAATGAATAATGAAGCGGTAACAAGCATGACACCCACAATGGCAAAGAGGGACGAAAGCGGAAGAAACAGGCTCTCTTGCAGGACACCATTTGCATCAACGCCCCCGTAGAATGTCGTTTCTGCCAACCAGAACAGGATAGCTACCGAAATCGAGAGGATGCCGAAGAGCCGAAAATTCCTTTTCATGGATCTGTTCCCATTTCATTGATCCTGAGGTTGGACCTGATCCGAATACAGCAAGAAATTGCAGGGTTAATGAGTCCAGACCCTATGGACATTTTCCGAACTTGCAATCAAAAGGGAAGGCCAGCCCCCGCGAAAACGAAAGCCCAACCTTTGTCAGCGGTCTGACGCCGCCAATGGCGGGGCTTCGTCGATCTTGCCAATCGGCAGCACCCTAGCGACGGTCACCAAGGAACTGCAGCAGGAACATGAACATGTTGATGAAGTCCAGATAGAGTTGCAGCGCGCCGAGAATGGCCGCCTTGCCCATGAAATCGCCACCACGGCCCGCCGCGAGTTGCAGGTAGGTGTTCTTGATGTTCTGCGTGTCATAGGCAGTCAGGCCCGCAAAGATCAGCACGCCGATCACCGAGATCGCGAAAGCCAGCGCCGAGGACGCGAGGAAGATATTCACGATCGAGGCCACGATCAGACCGATCAGCCCCATCATCAGGAACGAACCCATTGCCGACAGGTTGCGCTTGGTCGTGTAACCATAAAGCGACAGACCCGCGAAGGCAATCGCCGTCACCAGGAAGGTTTGCGCGATCGACACACCGGTATAGACGAGAAAGATCGACGAGAGCGAGGCCCCCATCAGGCCCGCAAAGACCCAGAACACGATCTGGGCGGTCGAGGTGCTCATCTTGTTGAGCGTGGCCGAGAAACCGAACACCACCAGAAGCGGGGCGAACATGATCACCCATTTGAGCGGGCTGGTATAGATCGCGGCACCGATCTGCGTCAGTTGCATCTGCCCGTCGGGGCCGACGGTCGCCGCCATGTTCGCAAGCCCCCATGCCACGGCACCGGTGATCAGCATCGCCACCGACATCAGGCCATAGACCTTGTTCATATGAGCGCGAAGACCTTCATCGATCACCGCTTGACGTGTGCCCGCACGGGGCGTCTGCATCGTTTCATAGTCAGCCATCTGCAACCTCCAGCAAATCCCTTCCGGTCGTCTCTTGACCGGTTTTCCTTTTGGATATTGGCAGAGTGGAGCCGGATTTCAAGATCAGCCGGCCCGGGAAAACACACTGTTGCGCAATCGGGCGCTGCGGGCATATTCCTAGGGCGTAGACTTATAATCAGTAATGTGCTTCAAGATGTGAAACGAGGAGGATTTCATGTCGTCTAATTTCTGGCTCACTGAGGAACAGTTCAGCAAAATCAATCCGTTGCTTCCCAACAAGCCACGTGGAGTGCCGCGCGTGGATGATCGGCGGGTGTTGTCGAGGATCTTTCTTTGCTTGCAGCGCGGCTATCGCTGGTCGGACGTGCCGGCCGAATACGGCCCGGCCAGGACGCTTTACAATCGTTACAAACGCTGGTCCGAATCAGGCATTTTCGGGGCGGGTGTTTTCGCGCGGGTGTTTGAAACCCTGGCGCGCGAACATGCCGATCTTTCGACGCTGATGATCGATGCCAGCCACCTCAGGACGCATCGGATCGCGGCCAACGGGGTCAAAAAAACACCGGTTCCGGCCGGGCCATCGGCAAAACCAGGGGCGGCTTGAATTCAAAGCTGCATCTGGTCTGCGATGGGACCGGATGTCCGGTTCACCTGTGTCTGACGGCCGGCAACCGGGCCGATATTACGCAGGCACGTCAATGCCTTGCGCCCTATGTGGCCAAAGACTGCACGGTCATTGCGGACCGCGGATATGACGCAAACCACCTGCGCGACGGGCTGCGCGAACGGCAGGCAAAACCCTGTATCCCGCCGCGCAAGAACCGGAAAAGACAGATCGAATACGACACGGGTCTCTACAAGACCCGCAACATCATCGAGCGCATGTTCAATCGTCTCAAGGATTGGAGGCAACTGTCCTTGCGCACCTTCCGATGCTTCGAAACAGTCCTCGCTGCCGCGCAAATCGCCGCAACCGTCATATGGTTCTTATGAGGCTACGCCCTAGAGTGTCATTCTGCACTCAGCCGGAACAGACCCCTCAAGTAGCCATGGTAACGCCGTTTCAGGTCCGGCATGATGTGCAGCGGCAGAGTGCGCATGCTCATTGCCGTGTTCGGCTCTGAGCCAGCCCCTGAGGGTGGAGGCAAAGTCTTCGTCCGACCTCAGTGCGGCATGAGCGGGAAGCGATCTTCGAACAGCCGACGATCTCTTCGCCCGCAGCAAGCAGATCTTCGCAAAACCAAAGGAATAGAGGGGGGATGTCTATGAACTGCTGCAAGACAGACGAAAGCCGAGGTGCTTTCATCCCAATCGCCGCAACCCTCATTCGATCAGGGGGAACATCAACAGATCCCGGGAAAGACCCCGAAAATTTACACCAAAACAGGAAAGGGTGCCATGTGGTCCTGCACGGATCACTTGAAGTTGCGGCTGTCCTTGAGTTGGTCCCAGGCCCAGATCACCTTTTGCAGAATTTCCTCCTGGCTTCGGTTGCCACCGTTCATGTCCGGGTGCAGCACCTTGATCAATGCGCGATAGGCCTTCTTGATCTCGGTCTTGTCAGCGTTGTCGCGCAGATCGAGGATCTCCAATGCACGTTTCTCGGTCGGCGGCAGTTTGCGCCCCAGCGACCTGCCCGGATTTTTCGTGGCATTGTCGCCCAGCAATTCATGTGGGTCCGAGATTCCGTGCCGCGCCCAGCCTGCCTCTTCCCGGGCCTTGCCGATGGGTTTGGTCGGGCGCTCCCAAACGGTCGCATTGTTGATGAAATGCTGGAACTCTTCTTCGGACTGACCCTGGAAGTAGTTCCAGTTCTGGTTGTATTCGCGCACATGCTCCTTGCAGAACCAGAAATAGTCGTCGAGCACCTTGGGGTTCTTCGGCGCACGATACTTTCCCGGCCTGTTGCAGCCTTCCTTGTCGCAGATCCGCGTCGAAGTCTCAAAAGCGCCTGACATGCCGCGCCGACCCTTGGAGCGGCGTTTCTTGTCTGCCGCGGCCGAGATGTTGAAACCGAAAGGATCACTCTTGCTCATGCTCGCCTCTTCATCTGCCCGGGTCGCCTGTTCCAGATCACCTGTTCCAGATCACCTGTTCCTGGGCCTGTCCATGGCGCAGGCATCGACTCGGGCAGCATAGTCTAAAGGGTTTGGCGGGCAGGGGAAGGGCAGGCAGTGAGAAAAAATTGCGGCGCCATGCCGCCGGGAGAGGATCAGCGAGAGCCTGGATTGTTTCTGGTCGAAGGACTTTCGGCAAGCAGGTCAGCAGCGTCTGGCCTGCGCTTCGCACCTGTCCACGGACAATTGACTCGAACGGGTCGCCCTCCCGTCCCCCGCGCGAAGGTCATTGCCGTGGCGGCGCGGGCACGATAAAGGGGCGGCCATGACAAATCGCCCCGCCCTGCCGCCCGAAATTGCCCGCCGCCGGACCTTCGCGATCATCTCGCATCCCGATGCAGGCAAGACCACACTGACCGAAAAGTTCCTCCTCTTCGGGGGCGCCATCCAGATGGCCGGTCAGGTGCGCGCCAAGGGCGAGGCGCGGCGGACCCGTTCGGACTTCATGAAGCTTGAACAGGATCGTGGAATCTCGGTCTCGGCCTCGGCCATGTCCTTTGAATACAATGATTTTCGTTATAATCTGGTTGACACACCCGGCCACTCGGATTTCTCCGAAGACACCTATCGCACGCTGACGGCGGTGGATGCGGCGATCATGGTGATCGACGGGGCGAAAGGCGTCGAAAGCCAGACCCGCAAGCTGTTCGAGGTGTGCCGGTTGCGCGACCTGCCGATCCTGACCTTTTGCAACAAGATGGACCGCGAAAGCCGCGACACGTTCGAGATCATCGACGAAATTCAGGAAAATCTTGCGATCGATGTGGTCCCGGCCAGTTGGCCGATCGGAAGGGGGCGTGATTTTCTCGGCTGTTACGACATGCTGCATGACCGGCTCGAACTGATGGACCGCGCCGATCGCAACAAGGTGGCAGGCTCGATCAGGCTCTCCGGTCTCGACGATCCGGAACTGACCCGGCATGTGCCTGCCGATCTGCTTGACACGCTGCGCGAAGAGGTCGAGATGGCGCGCGAGATGCTGCCGGCCTTCGACCGTCAGTCGTTCCTTGAAGGGCACCTGACCCCGATCTGGTTCGGCTCGGCCATCAACTCTTTCGGGGTGAAGGAGTTGATGGACGGGATCGGCACGTTCGGCCCGCAACCGGAGGTCTTCAAGACGCTTGGACGGGACGTGGCCCCCGAGGAAAGAAACGTCGCGGGCTTTGTCTTCAAGGTGCAGGCAAACATGGACCCGAAGCACCGCGACCGGGTTGCCTTCGTGCGCCTCGTCTCGGGCCATTTTACCCGCGGCCAGAAGCTTTTGCATGTCCGCTCCGGCAAACGGATGGCAGTGTCAAACCCGGTCCTGTTTCTTGCCGCCGACCGCGAACTGGCCGAAGAAGCCTGGGGCGGCGATATCATCGGCATCCCGAACCACGGGCAATTGCGCATCGGTGACGCGCTGACCGAGGGCGAGGTGCTACGCTTCACCGGTATCCCTTCCTTTGCACCCGAATTGCTGCGATCGGTGCGCGCGACCGATCCGATGAAGGGCAAGCACCTGGAAAAGGCGCTGATGCAATTTGCCGAGGAAGGGGCCGCAAAGGTGTTCAAGCCGGCCATCGGCGCGGGTTTTGTCGTGGGTGTTGTCGGTGCGCTGCAATTTGATGTGCTGGCGAGCCGGATCGGGATCGAATATGGTATTCCGGTTCGGTTCGAGCCTTCGCAATTCACCTCCGCCCGCTGGGTGCACGGACCCAGGGACAGGGTCGAGAAGCTGATCAATGCCAACAGGCAGCATATCAGCACCGACCATGACGGCGATGTGGTCTTCCTGACCCGCCTGCAATGGGACATTGACCGCGTCACGCGCGACCATGAGGGTGTGAACCTGAGCGCGACCAAGGAAATGATGCGGTAATACCCGATACAAGAGCACGACCTCGGGGACAATCCGCTTACAGCTTGCGGGATTCCGTCTGTAATTTGCATCCGATCAGCCGCTCATATTCCTGAATCGCGAAGCGGTCGGTCATCCCGGCCACGTAATCGAGCACCACACGCGCCAGTGCCTGTTTCGCCTCGGGGCGGGGGCGATCACCTCCCGTGATCCGGGCTTGGGCCACCTCTTCCCGCCAATCCCCGGGCAGCAGTTCGGGCCGCTCCATGAACAGCGGAAACAGCGCATTGATCATTTTGGTGACACGCTTGCGCTCCACCACCACGGAAGGAGCGCGATACATGCGCCGGAACAGAAACTGCCTGAGCACCTTGAGGTTTTGGTAAAGCGGTTTCGAGAACCGGATGATCGGCCCGTCCATGCGGCGGATGTCGTCAACCGATTGCGGCTCAAGCGAGGCGAGCCGGTTCCGAGCCACATGGATCACATCCTCGACCATCACACCAAAGACCCGGCGCAGCGCCTCGTGCTGACGACGGGTGCGGTCGAGGCCGGGATGGAGCCGCTCGACCTCGGCAAAGCAATCCCCGATCACCGGAAGCGCGCACAGGTCTTCCTCGCTGAAGAGGCCCGCGCGCAGCCCATCATGCAGATCGTGATGGTTATAGGCCACGTCATCGGCCACCGCCGCGACCTGCGCCTCGGCGGACGCGTTCGTTTCCAGTTCGAGATCCCACTGCCCATCGACTTCGGCCAATGCGTAGGGCAGATCGGCCCGCGTCGGAAAAGAGTGCGATCCCCCCCTATCGGAGATCGCCGGGCCATTGTGCTTGGCGATCCCTTCGAGCGTCTCCCAGGTCAGGTTCAGCCCGTCAAACCCCGCATAGTGCCGTTCCAGACTGGTCACGATTCGCAACGCCTGGGCATTGTGATCGAAACCGCCATAGGGTGCCATCAGTTCGGCCAGCGCATCCTCGCCCGTGTGACCGAAAGGCGGATGCCCCAGATCATGCGCCAGTGCCACGGCCTCTGCCAGGTCGGTATTCAGCCCAAGCGCCGACGCGATCGTGCGCGCCACCTGCGCGACTTCGATCGTATGAGTCAGACGGGTGCGATAATAATCGCCCTCGTGCTCGACGAAGACCTGCGTCTTGTGCTTGAGCCGTCGGAAAGCCGACGAGTGAATGATCCGGTCGCGATCGCGCTGGAATGGAGAGCGAAACGTGGACATGTCTTCAGGATACAACCGTCCACGGGAGGCATCGGGCTGGCAGGCATGAGGTGTGAACAAGGCGGCCCTCGTCTTGTCGCGGCTTTCGGCTCACACTATATCCGGAACGTGATAAAGATACAGGCCCCTTCGGGGGCGCTGATGAGGTCTGCAATGCAACTGCCCCCCAAGGTTACCGAACGCGCCTTCGCCCGCCTTGCCGAGATCAACGCGGAAAAGTCCCCGCCGCAGTCCCTGCGGGTGGCTGTCGAAGGGGGGGGGTGCTCGGGTTTTCAGTATGAAATCAAGCTGGAAGAGACACCGGCCTCGGACGATATCGTTCTTGAAGGCGCGGGACAGAAAGTGCTGATCGACCCGGTTTCCCTGCCCTTCCTTGAGAATGCCACGATCGACTTCACCGAGGAACTGATCGGTGCGCGATTCGTCATCGACAACCCCAATGCCACCAGTTCCTGCGGCTGCGGGGTCAGCTTTTCCATCTGAGTTCGGCGGTCCGCTGCTGATCGCGAAATATCAGCGCCGCTTCCCTGAATTCGACCGCAAGATCGTCAGCATGTATGATCTACACCACGAATGCCATTGAGGCCTTGAACTCGAAAATCCGGCGCGCCGTCCGAACGCGTGGCCACTTCCCGAGCGACGCCGCCGCCGCGAAATTGATCTATCTCGCGCTCAATGCTACATCAACCGAGTGGAAGCGCCCGGTCCGCGAATGGCACGCTATCAGGTCTCAGCTCGCCATCATGTTCGAACACCGCTTCCCAATGGCGTAATCAAAGCGCCAGAGCACAAAAATCCGCACAGTCTCCTTCCCGGATGCGGGTTTCCATCTCTCGCACCGTCTTGTTGCCAGTGACGCTGCCATCTTCAGCCACGGCGATGCTTCCCCTTTCGAGCATGAGACGGCGCCAACGATACAGAAGATTTGGGGCCACACCATTGCGACGCGAAACGGCACAAATGCTCTTCCCGTCATACATGGTCTCTTCCACGATCCGCAGCTTGTCAGCCACAGACCAGCGACGACGGCGACCGCCGTCGGGGATGATTTCAATCTCAGACATGAGCATATCTTAAGGCTATCCTTAAGCCTCCTTGGTCAGGCCAAGGTGTCCGGTCAAAATAGAGGACAGTTCAATCCGGTCCAATCTGGTGCATCCAATAAAACACACAACCGGTCCTGAAACCACCGGACGCAGGAACACATTTGCGTAAACACCGCCCGGATGGCCGCTCGCAGGCAAAAATCCGGCAGCAAAAACAGTGCGGTTCAAGCCAATGACGTCACCGCCAATGCCAACCGCCGGTGCATGAGGCCGCGCAACTGGATACGCCTTCCAGGCTGTGGCTGATCAGAGAACCTGGCTCAGGAATTCCCGCGTGCGCTGATCCTTTGCATTGGAAAAGAACTCTGCCGGCGGTCCGTGTTCGACGATAACGCCGCGATCGGTGAAGTAGATGTGGTCGGCGACTTCCCGGGCAAAACCCATCTCGTGGGTGACAAGAATGCAGGTCATGCCATCGGCGGCGAGATCCTTGATGGTAACGAGAACCTCCTTGACCGTCTCGGGATCAAGAGCCGCCGTCACTTCGTCGAAGAGCATCACATCGGGGCGCATGGCAAGCGAGCGGGCAATCGCCACGCGCTGCTGCTGGCCGCCGGAAAGCTCGCCCGGATAGGAATTTTCCTTGCCCTCAAGCCGCACTTTCTTCAGGAGCGCGCGGGCGCGGGCCTCAACCTCCGCCTTCGGTTCCCTCAGCACCTTGACCGGTGCCATCATGACGTTTTGCAGCGCGGTCCTGTGGGGGAAAAGATTGTACTGCTGGAACACCATGCCGACCTTCTTGCGCAGCGCCAGCTTGTCAAGGTTCCTGTCATGGACTTCCTGTCCCTCGACCGTGATCGACCCGCACTGGATGTCGTTCAGGGCATTGATGCAACGGATCAGGGTCGATTTGCCCGACCCCGAGGGCCCGATGATGCAGATCACCTCGCCCTTCATGACGTCGAACGACACGCCTTTGAGCACCTCCAGTGCGCCGAAGCTCTTGCGCACGTCGCGGAGCGAAATGATGGGCAGGTCGGGGGTCCAGGCGGGTGTCTCGGTCATGGGCGGGGTCCTCAGAGCTTGACGGCAAAGCGACGTTCGAGCCGCTGGGTAAAAAGGCTGATCGGGTAGCAGTAGGCGAAGAACCAGCACAGCACGTAGAGATACATCGGGATCAACGCATCGACGCGGCCTTCGGAGTTGAGCGCGGCGCGGACGAAACCCATGATCTCGTCAACGCCCACAATCGAGACCATCGGTGTGGCCATGGTCAGGACCGCGTAAAGGTTCATCCAGGACGGCAGGATGCGTTTCACGGTCTGGGGCAGGATCACCATGCGCAGGGTCTGGCCACGGGTGAAGCCCAGCGAACCGGCGCTTTCCCATTGTCCGCTCGGCACCGACTGGATCGCGCCCCGCATGAATTCCGACATATATGCCATGACCGGCAGGGACAGCCCGATCACCGCCTTGAGCCAGCCGGGAAACGGGACGTCAATGCCAAAGAGTGTGATCTGAAAAGGGATCAGAAATATGCAGTAGAACAGCAGCACCAGCCAGGGCGCGTTGCGAAAGAACTGGGTGACGAGCCACGCCGCGCGTCGAACCGCGCCGATCGGCGAGACCTGGAGAATGCCGAGGCCAACGCCCAGCATGGTGCCGATGGCCATGGACATCAGCGAAATCAGGACGTTGAAGGCAAAGCCCTTGGCCAGGAGCGGCGTCCAGCGCAGCAGCACCGAGACCATCGAAGGTTGCGGGCTTGCCGGGTTCTGGGCGAAGGCGGGTGCGATCAGGAAGCCGGCGAGCAGGAGTATCAGGCCTGTCAGTGTCCAGAGATTGAACAGACTCTCGGTCCAGCCAAGCCGTGCTGCTGCCGGGCGGATTGGCAGCAGGACATCCATGTGCCCTCTGGCACGCGGCTCTCGGGCTCGCTCGGGGTCGTGGGGGATCGGTCGCAAGATCATCGTTCAGCCTCCGTATCCGGGGATGCGCAGGGCTTTCTCCCAGCGGTTCAGGATCCAGACGAGGATCGCCACGAGGAGGATGTAGCAGATCAGCAGCACATTCATCATCTCGCGCACATTCAGCTGGTCCGACCAGATCTGGGCCGAGACATACAAAAGCTCGGGCACGGCGATGGCATAGGCCAGGGTGGTTGTCTTCACGAGATTGACCAGATTTGTGCCAAGCGAGGGCAGCGAGATACGGATGGCCAGCGGCAAGACCACATGGAGGTAGATCTGGAGTCGGGTGAAGCCAAGCGCCTCGGATGCCTCGATGGTCGAGCGCGGCACAGCCTCGATGCCCGAGCGGAAGATCTCGGTGTTGAGCGCGCCCGCGAAGAGCGACAGGGACAAAACCGCCCAGGAGAAATTCGACAGGATCGGTTGCGGATGGCCATTGTCGCCGGTGATGCGTAAAACGGTTCCGAGCGCGAAGTAGAAGAAATACAGTTGAACGAGCGGGGGGGTGTTGCGAAAGAAGGTCACGAAGGCGCCAACGACCACCCGGATGGCGCGGAGCGGTGAACCCTGGGCCCAGGCACCGACCGCACCGATCAGGACCGAGAACAGGACCGACAGGACCGACAGTTTGACCGTGTTGGACAGCCCGAGAAGGAACTGACCGCGGTCCCAGTCGTTATAGACTATGGACAGGTTGATTCCGAAATCCTGGTTGAGTGACAGGAAAAATGCCTTGATTCCTTCCATGCGTCCTCTCTTGTTGCGGACCGGAGCGCATACGCCGCGCTCCGGTCTGTCGGTGTCATGTCACTTGAAGCGGTTGTGCTGTTCCTGGAGGAACGGACTCGGCGCGATGCCGTTGGCAGCGCTGCGCTCGATCAGGAAACCGCTCCGGTGCCAGTCCGTCACGATCTCGCTGATCTTCTTGCCGAAGGGGCCGTTGAGATCTGAAAGACGCACACCGATGGCCCATGGCTCGAACTGTTCGGTGACGAAGGGCATCTTCCAGCCTTTCCACTGCGGATCCGAAGCCAGATGGCTCTCGATCCATGTGTTGTCGAAGAGCAAAGCCACGCAGGAGCCGTTGCGCAAGGCCGAGGCAGCCTCGGTTATACCGGCAAAAGCCACGAGATGCACATTGTAGGTCTGGACCACCGAACTGTTGTAATACGAGCCCTGCTCTGCGCAGACATTCTTTCCGTTCAGGTCGGCCCATTGGGTCAGGTCGCTTCCCGCCGGGGCCAGAACATTGGCGCCACTGGCATAGTAGTTGGGCTCGATCATGCCGACGACCTTGCGGCGTTTCTTGGTGTCGCTCATGGTCGCGATGATGAGGTCGATGCGGCCCTGCTGAAGGAATTCCATCCGGTTGGAGGCCACGACGGGCACCAGCTTGAGCTTGACACCGAGCCGGTCGGCGACGTTCTGGGCCAGATCGACCTCAAGCCCGATGATCTGGCCGTTTTTGTCCAGATATCCCCAAGGCGGGTAGTCCTGCTTCACACCGACGGTGATGTAGCCTTTGGCATGGATATCGGCGAGAGTGTCGGCGAACACGGCCGTGACCGAAAGTGCGATCGTGAGCGCAAGCGCGACCATCGCAGCAATTTTCTTCAAGATGTTCATATCTTACCTCCCATTCAGGTTCAAGTTGTGCAGGTTTGAGCTATGCGGCCTTTGCAGCCAGACATTCCTTGAGGTTCCAAGACCCCGCCGCGAACGCACGGGTTGCGCTGGCAACAACTGTCCCCACTTCTCGCGCCCTTGTATAATATCTTGAAATGTTTTTACAGACCCTTTCAGCTATAAATTGTGCTGTGTCGGACGCGCGTGACAGTTGAGGACAGTGAGCCTGCCAATGCGGACAGAGCAGGTCGGTTTCATCCTTTCCCCCGATTTTGCGTTGATGTCGGCTCAAGAGCTATTGTCTGATCTGGTGTTTCAGCGGCCCGTTCATGCGGCCTTACCCCTTTTCCTGGCGCTATCGATGGTGCGAAGCTGTTGATGCGCAGGCAACGAAGGTATGGTTGTCATGCTGGCTGTCCTTGATGGCTTCCAGCTTTTCGCGGCGCATTGGCCAGGCCTGAACATCATATGCCCCATACCGTCGCGGCCGAGACAGCCTTTGGTTCGTTTGCTCCGATGGCGGATCGCGGCGAAAGCACTCTCGGTCGGGTTTGAGGTGCGGATGCCCTGCCAGTGCCGGGCCGGGAAATCGTGGAAGGTCAGCAACGCGTCGCGGTCCTTGATCAGGCATTCGGTGGCCTGGCCCGCTCCACCGTCGCGCGCTGGCTGGCGCGTGCGGGGATCGCTCGGCTCTCGGCGCTGCCAGCGCGAAAGGCCCGGCGAGTTGATCCATATCGTGGCGTTGTTGCGCTCATTCGGCATAAGCAAGAGTTGCCCTGTCCCGGTTGGTTTCAGGCGACGGCCTTGATCTCGGCGGCGGCGAGTGTGTTGACGCGGTTCATGATGGCAATGCGGATCCGGATTTCGGCACGCTGGCGGTCGGGGTCTCGTGACATGATCCGCTCATCGAAAGCCTTGCGGCCGTTCATCCGCCTCCCAATGGGCCAGCGCTTCCGACACGAGAGGGTCTTCGGGCGGATCTGCGGCTGGCCCCTCGTGCGGATCCCCACCGGGCGCGGCTGCGGCGCGATGCGTGCCGCCGCAGGACGGGCAGATGTGCGGTGCCCGATGCGCCCGCTCCGATTTCAAAGCCGGATCGGGTGCCATATCAGGTGCAGCCGCAGCGGCGATCTGCAACACCGGCTCGTCCGCATCGGGCACCCGAAACCCGATCCGCTTGTTCACATCCGCCGCCGCCACGCGCAGCCCGAGCGGAACCAGGGTACCAAGCGAGTCGGTGAGCGCCTTGATATCCTCGGGATCGTCCACCGGGAAGCTGACCGAGGGCGGGACATGATCCCAACCCCAGTTCAGCCCGACAAACGGGGCAATCAGATCGCGGTTGATCGTGGTGGCGATCTGGCGGGCATCGGCCTTGCGGATGTCGGCGCGCACCTCGTTGTGGGTTTCCGATTGCGACCGGCTCGATCCTTCGTCGGTGGTTATGGTCTGGCCGATGATCGCCTTCGACATCTGCTTGTCGAGATATTCGGCCAGCGCGCCGAACACCGCACCGTTGCGCCCGCCGCCCACATTCTTCTTGCCGCCTTTCGCCTTGATGAACGCGATCTCCATCCCCTTGGGGATGATCGCGGCCGCGTCCGATCCCGGATCGCGTATGCGCGCGCATGGGCGCGCAGAACGCCGCCCGGTCCTGAAGCGTGCAGGATTTGAGCATGAAGCACCAGGCCGCAACCCGCGCGATGCCACCGCGCACGGTCAGGCCCGATTTGAGCCGGGGCTGATGCACGATCCAGCGATGGGGTCAGCCATAGGGGGCAAGCGCAAGCCCCGCCTTGTCGCCATCATCACGGATGCGCAGCTCGCGCCCGGTGAGCTTGTCGAACTGGAAATGGCACGGATCGCGGTGGATATAGCCTGCGGGCGTCCAGCGATCGGCGGCGGTGTCCCGGAGGATTTCGATCGCGCAATAGCCCTTGGCGATCGCGTCGAGCGCATCATCGACCATATCCGCGAAGTCCGGTGCCCCGATCAGCTCTTCCACCGCTTCGGCAATCTGTGCGTCCGTGGCCTCATCGCTGGCCCCATTACAGGTTGGGGTGACGATCGGCTCGAGGCCGGAGACTGCGCGTTTGCGCTGGCCCGGCACCGAAGGATAATGCCCGTCGCGTTCTTCCATCTCCTCGGCCAGAACGAGGAAATCATGGTTATCGCCCGCGTTCGCGGCCTTGAGCAGGGCTGCCAGCTTGCGGGGATCGAGGCCTGCGGCCACGCTTTCGGTCCAGACCGAGCGCACCCCGGTGCTGGTGGGTGCCCCCTGTTGTCCGCCCGGTCGCGCGATCTGCAACGGCGTGCCATCCGGGCCGAGTACGGAAGATTTGCGGGTGGGGTCTTTGGCCATGATCTGTCCTCAATCCGGATCGGACGCGAGATCGGGCGCGAGATGGGCTTGCATCACCACAAGCCCCCCGATCTGCGAAAGCTCTCGCTGCTGTGCCTGCCACTGTATCCGCCACGGTCCAGGCGGCGCTCGTCCCAGCCATCGTCCCAATCATCCTCCCGATTGCGCATATGGGCGGATGTGTATGCGTAGCTGGACACCGGCTGGCGGCTGGCAAACCAGGCGAGCGCCCGAGGCCACCGCCCGTGTCGCCGTGGCGATTGAACCCGTCCGTCCCCTTGAACCGGAAGCGGAAGCAGAAGCTCTGGGGCACCCGGATCACGCCCTCGACATATTGCAGCGCCTGATGGCCCTGCAGCACATCGGCCTGGGGGGCAACACCACCGTGGCGTCGGAGAAGGCTGCGACACAGGATGGCATCTGCCGGCGATACCGGTCCTGGCTGAACGCCACCTCGCGCTGCTGATTGAAGGGCACATTGCGCAACTCGACGATCAGCCTTGTGCTGCGCACAAGATCCGGGCCGATGCCGTGCCGACAGGCCGGCGGTGTCGCCCGCAGAGCTGCGGTGACGCCGCCATCCAGACTTGCCTTTCAATGAAGGTGTTGTCCGGCATGGCGTTTCGGCAGACGACCGGTTTTGTCGAGAGCCTGCTGAAGCGGATCGGCCTGGACCGGGCGGTGCCCGACGTCAGCACGCTGTCTCGCCGCCAGAAGACCCTGGCCGTGACCATCCCGTATCGCGGCTCCAGGGGGCCCGTGCATCTGCGGATCGACAGCACCGGCCTCGAGGTCGAGGCAGAAGGCGCGTGGACTGCGCGCAAGCATGGCGGTCCCAAACGGCGGGTCTGGCGCAAGATCCATCTCGGGATCGACGGGAAAACGTTGCAGATCCGCGCTGTCGCGTTCACCATATCTCGGAAATATCTCGGTCGGGCGCTCTGGCGAAACTGGAGTGGAGATCATCTCCGAAGCCGCGTCGAAACGAAGAGGCATTCGTGTCAAGCTGCCGGGGCAACGCCTCATGGCGCGGGACTTCGACGTGCCGGACTTCGACCGCCAGGGCGCTGAACTCCGGATCCGCATAGCCGTCCTGAACCGCTGCACCGCGCTTCGGCAGACCTGTCACTGAGGTCGTTGGACAAGTCTGTCCGGGGATCGGGAAACCTCACCGAAAAGCCGAATTGCACAACAGAGTCCGTAACAGGCAGCCTATCCCCTTGATCAGAAACGCCGATACACATTTGCCTGTAACCCATTGTTATATAATGGGATAAAACTTGGGCTTGATACACCTTAACGTGTTCATTTAACACAACTTCAGGATGCCTTTCCGGAACCGCACATTGCCCCTTCTCACCAAATATGTGCAAAAATGCCATTCACAGCCAGAACACTTCACCATCCCTGTCGCGCGATGTCGGTTCGCGCGCTCGTTCCGGGTCGAGATTTGCGACAAGCTCATGTAGTTTCAGACGAGACAGGATAGGCATGGCGTGTAATTTCACATTGCCGTCGATTTCACCCGATAAATCTACCATCAGCCTCCCGAGGTCTTCCAGTGCTTGGGTAATCCGATCAATCCCCTGCAGGCCGCGAATGGCAAACGAATCGGTATGATTCTGGAATTCACACATTGAGAGAGCTTTCTGGACATCCATGGACAGCCGCGCAAGCGTTTCCAATTCATCGCCAATCCGTGCCGCCAGCGCATTCAGGGGAAGATAACGGCATTCGGTTTCTGATGTGAGGCTGATGCGTGTCATAGCCGGCCCACCACTGCTTCGATGCAGGTGCGCAATTCCTGCGGAGTGAATGGTTTCTCAAGGAAATTGTTCATCCCCAGTTTCTTGCCGGTTTCGATGACCTCGCGGTCGGCGCGACCGGTGATCAGGATGAAGCCCAACCCCTTGGTGCGTGCATTGCTGCGCAGCGCATGGAGCAGTTGAAGCCCGTCCATCCCCGGCATGTTGTAATCCGAAATCACCAGATGCACCGGTGTTTTCTCAAGTGTCTTCAAGGCGGCCGGGCCATCGGTGTTGGAGACCACCTGACGAATGCCCATCGCGTCGAGCGCCTGCGTGATGAGGCCACGGCTGGTGGACATGTCATCCACGACCATGATCCGCAATTGGTCTCGTAGAGCCATTCCGCTTCTCCGTTCAGTTCTGGGCGCCCTCGGGCAGCCGGTAGGTGGTGACACCAGCGGTGCGCAACCGGCTAGGAGCCCCGAGTTGCACCCGCTCGGAGTGCCCGACGAAGAGCCAGCCCCCTGGTGCGAGTTGTGCCTCGAAGCGTTTCCATAGGCGCTTTCGCGCCTCGGCATCGAAATAGATCACGACATTGCGGCAGAAGATGACATCGAATTGCCCATGCATCGGCCAGGGATCATGCAGATTCAGCTCACGAAAGCTGAGGAGTCTACGCAATGTCGGATCAATGTCGAACCCGTCCCCGTTGCGGGTCAAGTATTTCCGTATCAGTGGATCGGGAATGCTGTCGGACTGTGTTTCGGAATAATGACCGCGCTCCCCCCATTTGATCATCACCGGATCAATATCGGTCGCCAGGATGCGGATGTCCAGACCGGCCAGGTCGGAGGTAAGTTCGGCAAGAGTCATGGCGATCGAATAGGCTTCCTGTCCGTTCGAACTGCCGGCCGACCACAAACGCACTCGCCCTCCGGCCTGGGCCCGGGCGATCAATGGCGGCAAGACTTCGTCTTTCAATCTGTCGAAATGGTGCTTTTCGCGGAAGAAATGTGTTACATTCGTCGTCAACGCCGAGATCATTTCGCGGCGTTCAGCCTTGCCGGCCTCGGAGGTGACGAGAGAAATATAGCTGGAATAGTCTGTCAGCCCCAGCGCGCGCAGGCGCTTGGCCAGACGCGATTGTACCATCGAGCCTTTGCCGGGCGCGATCACAATCCCGGCAGAATCGTGCAGGATCTGGATGATCCGGGCCAACTCGGTCGGGCTTGGGCTGCATTGGGAGAGGGTCACAGAAGGTTGAGGCATGTCAGGCCGCCTCCACAGTATCGTCTGGCAGGACCGTTTCGAGGTCAAGCACACGGATCATCCGGTTTTCGACAATGGTCAGCGCCGAAATGTAGCGCTGTGCGATATCGGCAGCCAGATCGGGGGGCGGCTGCAACTCGGACGGGGGAAGGGCAAGGATGTCCGAAACAGCGTCGACCAGAAGCCCCGCCGTCTGTCCCCCCACTTGCACGACGATGATCACGTTGCGCGCCTCCCCGGCGACTGGCGACATTCCCAAGCGGACCGAGAGATCCACGACTGGCAGAACCGTGCCGCGCAGATTGATTACCCCGCGCACGAAGGGGGGTGCATGAGGGAGCGGGGTCGCGCGCGTCCAGCCGCGGATCTCCCGCACCGACATGATATCAACGCAATACTCTTCATCCCGCAACCGGAAGGACAGAAGTTCGATTTCAGATACATGGGCTTGGGGACTGATTTCTTCGGTCATGGCACTATCCTGCAAGGGCAATGTCGGCGCTGCGGGTGCGCCCGGTTGCGTTCTGAACAAGGTCGGCGGGGTCGAGGATCAGGGCGATCTGCCCATCCCCTAGAATGGTGGCGGCGGCAACGCCGGGAATGTGGCCGTAAGAGCGTTGCAGCCCTTTGATCACGACCTGACGTTGTTCCATGATCGTATCGACCACGATGGCAGAGCGATCACCGTTCTCTTGCGTGGTCAGCAGAACGACGTCACCCTCGTAGGAAGGTTTGGGCGCACGGTAGCCGAGTTCCGCGCCCAGGTCGTAAAGCGGGACAAAGGCATCGCGCAAATGGATTACATTGGTTTCCGGGCCCAGTGCGCGGATATCTTCGGCCATGAGAGTGGCTGTCTCCACTATCGCGGAGAGCGGTACGACCAGGGTTTCGTCGGCAACCTGCACGACCATGCCGTCAAGCACCGCGAGCGTGAGCGGGAGCGAGATCGAGAACCGTGTGCCCTGACCGGGTTCCGAGTGAATGGAGATCCGTCCGCCCAGTGCCTGGATAGCGCTCTTCACGACATCCATTCCGACCCCTCGACCTGACAGCGCGGAGACCTGATCTGCAGTGGAAAACCCGGGCAGAAAAAGGAGATTGTCGATCTCGGTATCGCTTAGTTGGGCGTCGGCAGGGAGCAGACCGTTTTCGATCGCCTTGTCGCGCACCTTGGTGCGGTCTATTCCGGCACCGTCATCGGTCAAACCGATGATCACGCGCCCCGAGCGATGTTGTGCCGAAAGCGTGATTACGCCTTCCGGGGGCTTGCCGGCAGCGACGCGCTCCTCGGGAATTTCCAACCCGTGATCGACGGCATTGCGGATCATGTGCGTCAGCGGATCGGCAAGCCGTTCGATCACCGTCTTGTCAACCTCGGTCGTTTCCCCCTCGGTTCGTAACCGCACATTCTTGCCAACCGTGCCCGAGGCCTCGCGCACGATGCGGCCCATCCGCTGAAAAAGCGGTTTGACCGGTTGGGCGCGAATCATCATCACGCTGTCCTGGATGTCGCGGGTCAGCATCATGAAGGCTTCGAGGCCGGTCATCACGGGTGAATTGGGGGGAAGCCCGGCCTCGGTGACCGATTGTGCAAGCATCGCCTGGTTGATGACCAACTCGCCAACCAGATTGACCAGCCGGTCGATCCGTTCGAGATCGACGCGCACCGTGGCACCGGGTTCGGGTGCCGCGGCAGGCGGCGGTGCGTTCGATGGTGCGTTCGATGCGGCTTTGGAGAGTTCTTTGGTCTGTGCCGCAGGTTTCGCAGTTTCAGGAACGGCGGGGTCGGGTGTGCATGGCACATCATCAGGTGTCGGCAGCATGTCCTGCGTTGTCGCACCGGAGTCAGGGGTGGGTAGTGGCTCTGTGGAGACGCACGAAATCTCGAGCTCACAGACATCTTCGACAAAGTCGAAAACCTCACGGATGTCCTCTTCCGTGACATCGCCTGTCAGGGTGATCGTCCAGCCCATGGATGCGTCTTCGGGGGCAAGCGCGGCGAGATCGGGCAGGGTCTCCATTTGCGCGCAGACATGGCAATCGCCCAGCCCCTGCAACGCCCGCAACAGATGCAGGGGATCGTTTCCCGATGCGTAGAGGTTTGTCGCGGGGGTAAAACGGATGGTGAAAGCTGCCGGATCACTGTTCTCTTCGGCCTCGGTTTCAAACTCGAGGGTCAGCCCTACCGGTTGAAAATCTGTTTCCACCTCGCAGCCAGACTCGGGTGTATCGCCTAGGAGCCCCTCCAGATCAGCCAGGCAGGCATCGGCCCCTTGCGGTTCGTTCTGACCGTCGCGGGCTGCGTGAACCTCGTCCGAGAGCATGTCAGCGGCGTGGAAGAACAGCTTGAGGGCCTCGGGGCTGAGCGACAGTCGCCCGGCGCGCAGTTCATCCATGACGGTTTCGAACCGGTGGGCGAAATGCACCAGCGCATCAAGGCCGAACGCCCCGGCACCGCCCTTGATCGAGTGAACGGCACGAAAGGCGACATTGATCGTCTCGCCGTCCTTCGCGCCCTCTTCGAGATCGCTCAGAGCGTCTTGCAGGCTTTCCAGCAATTCGTCGCATTCGACGAAGAAGGATGCCTTGATTTCTGCCATCGGGTCGGTGGACATCCTGTTCTCCTCAGCCTGCTACAATGGTCAGAGCCTTGACCAGTTTGGCCGGGTCGAACGGTTTCACGATCCAGCCGGTGGCCCCGGCAGCGCGGGCGCGAGCCTTCAGTTCGGGGGCCGATTCGGTGGTCAGCACCAGGATCGGTGTCGCGCGATGCTTGTCCTGGCCGCGCACCGCCTCAATGAAGCCGAACCCGTCGAGGCGCGGCATGTTGATGTCGGAAATGATCGCGTCGGGTTCGATTCCGTCAAGTACTTCCAGCCCGTGTATTCCATCTTCGGCCAGATAGGTTTCGATCCCGGCACCGGTGAGCGCGAGTTTGAGCATGTCTCGGATGGTGCGGCTGTCATCGACCGCGAGGACTTTCAGGCTCATGCTGCCTCCGTCGTGGCTTGAAGATCCTCCAGCGCGACGCCGAAAATCGTCAGTGCCTCGTCGAAACTGTCGGATCTGGGATGGATGGTCAGGCTATGGCCGGCTGCGCGCCATGTCCGGGCGGCGGAACCCAGAAGCTGCACGCCGAGCCCGCCAAGCTGGGTCACCGCACTGGCGTCAAGTTCCAGCGCCCCGCCTTGTGCGGCACGCAGATCGGTGGCGAGCGCACTGATCGTTGACAGGTCGAGTTTTGCAGGAAGGGCGATGGCAGTCATGCACGGCCCCGGAATATGGATCAGGAAAAAGGCGCACCGGACTCCCCTTTCATTGCGTGATGAAAGAGGTTTACCGCGCGATCCGTTAAGATAGGCTTGACGCTGGCGAAATTATTCCGCCCGAAGCCGCGATTGCAGATAGGTCGCACATCCCTGCAGGGCAGCGTAGTCGTCTTCGATCACATGGACCGGGAAGGCGGCCAGGAACTCGGAGAACCGCCCCTTGGAACGCATCGCCGCATCGAAACCGAATTCTCCGAGATAGGGC
>CBDIBW010000013.1:0-54639 GCA_965277135.1 Thioclava sp.
TCGTCTGTAGAAAGATCCCTATATCCAGCGCATGGGCGCGGTGCATGTAGTCAGGCATGGAGATGAACGCGGCATGGGGCGCACCAAAGAATTGCCAGTTCATTTGCACCAGCTTGGCACGGGCCGCCCTGTCTTGGCGGGAAATGCCCATCGTGTCATAGTAGCGAAAGGCGCAGTCGTACTGACGGTCCTTATAGATCCCCTCAAGCCCGACCCCACCGGGGGGCCATTGCGGGTTCGGGGTGACGCCAGACTTCGCCGCCTCAAAAACCGACGCCATCAACGCGTCTTTGGCTGCACCTGAGACAACGGAGATATGCCAAGGCTGCGTGTTCGAATTCGACGGGGCATGGCGCGCGGTGTCGAGCACATCGCGGATCACATCAGCATCGACCGGGTCGGGCAGAAACCCCCGGACCGTGCGGCGCGATAATACGGCTTGTTTGACATCCATCTGACTGTGCCACCTCCACCTGGCCCCATCAGAAAGCCATCAAGCCGGGAATGTTGTCTATCAGATATGTGTTTTCCGGCATCCTTATCGCCCATGTGATTTAGGATATCAAAAGAGCAGCTCTCGCTTGTGCGCTGCCCGCGCTGACGCGACAATTGCGGACCAATGCCGCGCCCCGTGCGGAGACGATTCAGGAGCCTTCTTCATGTCCCTCGACCTTACCTTTGACGGTCGCCTGCGCATTCCACTGATCGTGGCGCCCATGTTCCTGATCTCATCCCCCGAAATGGCCTTGGCCGCCTGTTCGCGCGGTGTCATGGGCAGCTTTCCGGCCCATTCGACCCGGACGCGAGAGGATTTCGTTCGTTGGCTCGACCAAATGCAGACCGGACTGGCGGAGATGGACAAGCCGACCCCTTGGGCGGTGAACCTCGTCGTCCATCCGTCGAACAAGCGCTATCCGGGCGACCTTGATCTTTGTATCGAACGCAAGGTGCCTGTCGTGCTGACCTCAAAGGGGGCCCCGGATGATGTCTTTGCAAAAATCCACGACTATGGCGGCGTGGCGTTCCACGATATTGCCTCAGCCCGTCATGCCGAGAAAGCCGTCGCCGCTGGGGCCGATGCCCTCATTGCGGTCTGTGGCGGGGCTGGTGGACATTGCGGGACGCTAAACCCCTTTGCCCTGCTCAATGAAGTGCGGGAGGTAACGGATAAACCCATCATCCTTTCTGGGGCTTTATCTACTGGCCAAGACATTCTCGCAGCCCAAACCATGGGCGCGGACATGGCCTATATGGGCACCCGGTTCATTGCATCGAAAGAGAGCCTGTCAGACGATTACACCGATGAGATGATGTTGAAATGCACGGCCAAAGACGTGTTCTTTTCAGCAGCGCTCGACGGCGCACCGGCCAATTGGTTGCGGCCGACCTTGATCGCGGAAGGCTTGAACCCGGATGAAATCGCCGCATATGCTCCGGGCAAGGTTGTGACCGATCAGGCAGCCAAGGCCCGTTATTCCAAGATCAAATCAGCTGGCCACGGGGTTGGCATGGTGAAGTCGGTACAATCAGCGGCGGAGATATGCGACCAATTGATCGCTGAGTATGACGCTGCAAAAGGCGAGGTGCGCAAGCGGCTCGCTTAATCGTCAGAGGGGGGAGACATGGCGCTGCAACAGGACGGCAACACAGGACTTTTCAACCCAGCCCTTCGTCCGCTGAACCTGCGATGCCTTGCGGCTGATCTGAGACATCGTTCCGTCCTTTATCCCGCATTCGACCTGCAATTTGCGAATACATTGACAGGTGTCACATTTGGAACGACTGTTCCATATCACTGCTTGGGAGGTCAAGCAGATCAAAAGGTCATAGGACAGGGAGGGTCACATGACAGTCGATACGATGGTGCTACCGCCAGTGGAGAAGGTGGTGGATCTAACCACCAATGATCCCGAGTTTCGCATGGCGGCCCGACATTGGACAGGCGGCATTCGCATCAATGTCGGCGATGAGGTGTTGTCGCTTGGCATTGAAAATAGCAAACCCACGGTAAAGCTGACGTCAAACGACAACATCGTTGAACTGACGATCCCGGAAGAAATTTGGGTGGCCTTGATCGAAAAGATCCCGCCGCGTCTGCTCAACGACATTGGGCCTGCGGTATTGTCCGGTCTTCAGGTCAACTCCGACACCGTTGTTTTTGCCCAATACTACCCCGCCGTGCAGCGGATGATTGAACTGCTGCGGCCCGCGAATGACGAACAGCACGTTCCTCTGGAAGAGGCTAAGCCGCAAGGCAGCCATGACGCGCCAGCAGGACGCTATGTTCACATCACAATCGACGGGCAAGACTACCGTATCTACTATGAGGCAGCCGGTCAGGGCATTCCCATGTTGCTGCAACACACTGCAGGGTCACATGGCACCCAGTGGCGGCACCTCTTTGAAATGCCGGAAATCACCGACCATTTCCGCCTGATCGCCTATGATCTGCCGTTCCATGGTAAGTCTATCCCCCCTGTCGGGCGGGACTGGTGGTCGGAAGAATACAAGCTGACGGGTGAATTTGTCCGCGCGGTTGCTGTCACCCTCGTTGACGCGCTGAACCTGAAAGACCCGATCTTCATGGGGTGTTCTGTCGGTGGTGTCCTTGCCCTTGATCTGGCCGTGCACCACCCAGAGGTGTTTCGGCATGTCATCTCCCTCGAAGGGGCGCTGGTGATAGCTGGGGAAACCGATGATTTCGTGCATGAATCGCTGTGGCACCCGAAGGTATCGAATGAGTTTAAGGGGCGGCTGATGCACTCCCTCACCGCGCCCAATTCGCCGGAGGCCTATCGGCGCGAGACCACGCAAACCTATATGTCTGGCTGGCCGCCTGCCTTTCTTGGTGACTTGCACTACTATCGGAATGAATTCGACATCTCGATGGAAGCGATGGACATCGACACCAATCAGGTCGGTGTCCACATCCTGAACGGCGAATACGATTTTGACGGGGCGATTGAGGCCGGTGAACTGGCCCATACCTTAATTGAGGGATCCACCCACGCAGCAATGCCGCAACTGGGCCACTTCCCGATGTGTGAAGATCCGGTGGAGTTCAAAAAGTATCTCCTTCCGATCCTCGAAAAGATCCGGGGGGGTTAAACGATGGAAACCGTACTTAGTTCGCCCTGAACAACTTTTATCCGGCTGATTTTGCTTGAGAATGATGTGATATTGCTGGGTGCTGCCTGCAAGGTTTTGTATTATCCCGGCAGGAACCCTGCAATTTCGAGCCGTGATATGAAGCCGAGAAAGCCGCTCCCGGAACAAGACGATCTCCTGCGCGCCCGCCTGGTCGAGATGATCGACATGCGCCACGAGCTGGTGAAACTTGCCCCCCTGATCGACTGGGAGGTCTTTGAGCGGGAATGGGCCGGGTTCTTTCCGTCCCACACCGGTCGCCCGGCGACGTTGACGCGCCTGGTTGCCGGACTCCTTTACCTGCAACATGCCTATGCACTTTCGGACGAGGCGGTCGTGGCACGATGGGCCGAGAACCCGTATTGGCAGCACTTCTGCGGCGAGACGTTCTTTCAGCACCGTCTGCCGCTTGATCCCTCATCCCTGACCCGGTGGCGCAAGCGGATCGGCGAGGAGGGTGTTGAATGGATGCTGACCCAGACGATCGAGGCCGGGAAACGCGCCGGGGTGGTGAAGCGCAGCGATCTCAAGCAGGTCACGGTCGATACCACGGTGATGGAAAAGAACATCGCCCACCCGACGGATGCCCGGCTGTATGAGGCGGCGCGGCGCAAGCTGGTCGGGCTGGCTCGCGAAGCCGGGATCGTCCTGCGCCAGAACTACAACCGTCTTGGGCCTCGGCTGGCCGGTCAGGTTGGGCGCTACGCCCATGCCCGCCAGTTCAAGCGGATGCGCAAGGCGTTGCGCCGGCTCAAGGGCTACACCGGCCGCGTGCTGCGCGACATCGAGAGGCAACTGGGTAAGGTTCCGGAGGGGGCGCTGAGAGAGCGCCTGGTGGGGATGATCGCGCTGGTGAACCGGCTGTTGGCGCAGAAGCCGAAGGACAAGAAGAAACTCTACAGCCTGCATGAACCGGCGGTGGACTGCATCTCCAAGGGCAAGGCGCACAAGAGGTACGAGTTCGGAACCAAGGTCAGCGTGGCCACGACCAACCGGGGCGGCTTCGTCGTCGGGATGCGGGCGCTGCCGGGTAACCCTTACGACGGCCACACGCTGCACGAGGCGCTGGAACAGGTCGAGATCCTGACCGACCTGAGGCCAGAGTTGGCCTTTGTCGACCGCGGATACCGCGGGCATGGCGTGCAGAATGTGAAGGTTTTCATCAGTGGCGCAAAGCGAGGTGTCACCAGGACGATCGCCAAACTCCTGCGACGGCGCAGCGCCATTGAACCAATGATCGGGCACATGAAGAACGACGGTCGACTGACGCGAAGCACCCTGAAAGGAACCGACGGCGACGCTCTGTTCGCCGTGCTCTGCGGCTGCGGTCACAACATTCGCATGATCCTGAGACACCTGAGGGAGATCTTGTGCCGGTTGATCCGGGCTCTCACCTCGCTCCGACAGACCACCACCGCTGAAACGGCCTTCGTCGGGCCGTCTCAGATCGCCAACGTGCCAATCTGAAACCCTTGTTCAGGACGGACTACTTATCACTGGTGGGTCCGCCGGGATCGGTTTGGAACTCAGCCGTGAATTCGCCAAGGGCGGGCACCGTGTGCTGATCGTCTCGCTGCATCAGGCAGAGATTGATGCGGCAATCGAAGACGTGAAACGCACGGCACCAACGGCAGAACTGCACGGGCTGGCCATTGATCTGACCGATGATGACGCCGCGCAACGGGTGTTCGACTGGACCGACAAGCACCTGCAGGTTGATGTCAGCGTGTTGTGCAACAACGCGGGCATCGGCTTGTTTGGCGATTTCATGGACGAGCCGGCGCATCTGATCGACCCGCTGATTGACCTGAACTGCCGCGCCCCGATCCATCTGACCCGCGCTTACCTGCCGGGGATGCGCGCGCGCGGGCAGGGCCGGATCATGATGATGAGCTCGATCACCACCAATCAGGCCACGCCGGGTCATGCGAGCTATTCTGGCACCAAGTCCTTCAACGATCAGGTGGGCCGGTCGCTCTATTACCAAGAACGCAAACACAAATCAGGCGTGACCGTCACAACGGTGGTCCCAAGTGCCGTGCGCAATACAAAGTTTCAGGACACGCAGGGCGTCAACTTCAAAACCTTCAAGTCTGGTCTGGCCACCACCACCCCGGATGAGATCGCGCGCGATGCTTACAAGGGCATCATGGCGGGCAAAAAGATGGTCTATTCCGGCTGGCGGCAACGCGCCTTGCGATGGCTTGGCCTGTCCCTGATCCCTGAGGCGGCGCTGATGCCGCTCGTTTTCGCCGAAGTCCAACCCGTGGAGGAATAACAGATGGCCTTTTTCAAGGACGACAAAGAGCTTTATCAGTATCTGGGCGCATTGTTCCGGTCTGTGAATGACGACCCGAAACTCAAGAAAATCGCATCCAAAGCCGGGTTCACACTTAAGGCGCATTATACGGAGCCGGACGCCATCTTGACGATCCAGTTTACAGAGGACGGCGTGATCGTCATTGAGGGCGAGACGGACATCGAAGGCGATGTGCGCACCTGGATGAAGGGCGACCAAGCGGACAAGTTCTGGCGGGGCGAGTTCAACTTTCTGGCCAATGTCGCCATCGGGCGGGTGAAGCTAAAGGGCTCACCCACCGCGCTCTTGAAGCTCGGCCCGATCCAGCCCTCGCTCTATAAAACCTATAAGGAAATGATCGCGGAAAAGGACGCCCAAATGGTCTGAGCGACTTGGCGCAGACAGCCTTTGCAGTCTACGCCTTCGGATCAACCGCGCCCGCGTTTTTCGAACCGTGGGCGCATGGCGCTAAAGTCTTGCCCACTCCCATCTTCGGCTTCCACGAAGGTTGCATAGAGATCCGTGGCGGCTTGGCCCAAAGGGGTGTCCGCGTCCGCATCTTCCGCGGCTCAGGTTGCGCAGGACGTCTGATCGGCGTCCCTGTCTGTGCGCCGCTTCAACCTTCAGGATCGCATTTCCCGCATAGATCGGGCGCTCAAAGGTGTCCGCATCCACGACGCCGGTGACTTCGGAGATCACCATCGCATCCAAAAGGGCCGCAACGCGCGGCAGGATGTTCTTGGAGGCCACCGTCGACGGGGCCCGCGATGTGGGTGTAATCACCAGCGAGGGAGACCACCAGATCGGCCACAGGTTCTGCCAGGTCATGGCCATACGCCTCGTCCGAGCAGCACAGAACCTTGGATACGCCCGCCAGCTTGGCGGCTTCTGCAGCAGCCCCTTCGCAGCCTGCAGAGGCGCTCAGGATCGTGACATCGCCCAAGGAAGACATGGCGCTCAGCGCCTTGGCAGTCGCGTCGACGTTCAACGCGCCACCGTTCACTTCAGCAATCAGAAGAACAGCCATTACACAGCCCCCGCTTCTTTGAGTTTCTCGACCAGTTCATCGACAGAGCCGACCATGATACCTGCCTTGCGGGCCTCTGGCTCGGACGTGCCGACAATCGTCAGGCGTGGCGACACATCAATGCCGTAATCCGCCGGTGTCTTTTCATCGAGCGGCTTTTTCTTCGCCTTCATGATGTTGGGCAAGCTCGCATAGCGTGGCTCATTCAGGCGCAGGTCCACCGTCACGATGGTCGGCAGGTTGACCTTGATGGTCTGCAAACCGCCGTCCACTTCGCGGGTGACTGTGGCGCTGTCGCCGCCCACGTCCATCTCGGACGCGAAGGTCGCCTGCGACCAGCCGAGCAGGGCAGAGAGCATCTGACCGGTGGCGTTCATGTCATTGTCGATCGCCTGTTTGCCGCAGAGCACGATCTGCGGGGCTTCTTCCTTGACCACTGCGGCGAGGAGTTTGGCGACGGCGAGCGGTTCGATGTCGGTGTGCACATCGTCGGCGGCATTGATCAGGATCGCGCGGTCAGCGCCCATCGCGAGCGCGGTGCGCAGTGTCTCTTGCGCCTGTTTGACGCCGATGGAGACGGCCACAACCTCTTCGACCTTACCGGCTTCGCGCAGGCGGATCGCCTCTTCGACGGCAATCTCGTCGAAGGGGTTCATGGACATTTTGACGTTGGTGAGATCAACACCGCTACCATCCGCCTTCACGCGGACTTTCACGTTATAGTCGATCACGCGTTTGACGGGTACGAGGACCTTCATCGTTTCATTCTCCTTTAAATGTTTCATTCTCCTTTAAATTCAGGGGCGCGCTTTTCAAGGAATGCGGTCATCCCCTCGCGCAGGTCATGGGTCCCGAAACACGCGTAAAAGACCTGCCGTTCATAGCGGCACCCTTCCGCCAAGGTCATTTCCTCGGACCTGTTCACAGCATCCCGCACCTTTTGCGCGCAGGGTTTGGAATAACTCGCGATAGTTTTGGCGTCTCTCAGGGCCTCTGGCAGAACGTCTTCGTCTGGCAAGACACGTGCAACCAACCCCGCGCGCAAAGCCTCTTGCGCGTCCATCATGCGCCCGGTGAGGTTGAGATCCATGGCGAGCGCCCGACCGACAAGACGGGTGAGCCGTTGTGTGCCGCCAATCGCAGCAACCGCGCCGAGCTTGATCTCTGGCTGGCCAAACTTGGCACTCTTGCCTGCAATGGCAAAGTCGCACATCATCATCAACTCGCACCCGCCGCCGAGGGCAAAGCCATTCACGGCAGCAACCTTGGGGATTGGCAGTGCCGCGAAGGCGTCAAACTCAGCGAAGTGGTTCTTGGCGACAATCTCCGCATAGCTGAGGCCCGCCATTTCAGAAATGTCAGCGCCCGCCGCAAAGGCGCGCATGTCGCCCGTTAGGACGATACAGCCGACGTCGGGGTCCGCAGCGAATTTTGCAGACTCTTCCACCAACTCCCGCGCGAGTGGGGTGTGCAAAGCATTCAGCTGCTTCGGCCGATTGAGCCGGATCAACGCCACCCGATCCTCAATAGTGACATCTATGAATTCGGTCACAGACCATTCCTCCCTTGGTCAGCACTTGGGCAAACAAGCCCTCGCGTTAACCCATGCGATCCCAAACCTGACAAGTCTGTGTCCTTGTTCATCAGCTATGAAGCGGTCTAAAATCACATATGGGATGGAAAACATACCCCTCGACCGGAGCAGAACTGCCGGTTCATCACCTATGTGATTTCACCAATCCCATAGCAAAATTGTACTTTGTGCATTGGGCCTGATGTGGCTTAGGCTAAGCAAAGGGAATTATATCCCAAAGTAACATTTCCTTATTGACGTAAAGGGCTTTTTGGTTTATCACAGAGTCACATTAGGAGATGGGAATGAAACAGAAAGCACCAGGCAAATCTAGCCGCACAGGCCTTACCCTTCTGCAAATTGCAGATATGTTTGGGGACGAGGTTAAGGCTAGAGAATGGCTTGAGCAACAAAGATGGCCTGATGGGCCTAGCTGTCCCCATTGTGGTTCGTTGAGCGTCAAAGTGGGGGTTCCTCATAAGAGCATGACGCATCGCTGCAATGACTGTTCTAAAAAGCCGATGTTTACAGTTAAGGTTGGAACTGTAATGCAAGGGTCTAAGTTGCCTTACCGAGTCTGGGCAATCGCTATATATTTATTCACCACCAACCTAAAGGGTATTTCCTCAATGAAGTTGCATCGCGAATTAGGTATAACGCAAAAATCTGCATGGTTTGTCCTCCATCGCCTGCGGGAAGCCTATGCTGATGGTCAGCCTTTATTCGAAGGGCCCGTCGAGGCTGATGAGACTTACATCGGCGGCAAAGAAAAGAACAAGCATAGCAACAAGAAGCTAAAAGCTGGGCGGGGTCCTGTAGGAAAAACGGCGGTTGTTGGCGTTAGAGACCGTGATACTAATCATGTATCTGCACAGCCTGTTTTAGACACGAATAAAGAAACGCTACAGGGCTTTGTTGAGATCCGTACACAAGAGCAATCGCAGGTCTATACTGACGAAGCAAGGGCCTATGTAGGGATTAACCGTCCTCATGAGGCTGTTAAGCATAGCGTGGGTGAATATGTGAAGGATATGGCCCATACAAACGGCATGGAGTCGTTTTGGGCTGGTCTCAAGCGAGGGTATAATGGCACATACCACAAAATGTCTCCCAAGCATCTTAGCCGCTATGTCAATGAGTTTTCAGGCCGTCACAATAGCCGCCCTAAAGACACCATAGATCAAATGGTCGGTGTTTTAGGAGGGATGATTGGAAAGCGCCTTAGGTATGTAGATTTAATTGCCGACAACGGCCTAACAAGTGGAGCAAGAGGATGAATGTGCGAGTTTCGGTAAGCTGTCCTTTACCTAGATCAAACAGATCAAATTCACCTTTTAGATATGCGGGCGGCAAGTTTTACGCACGTAGGCTTATCTTAGACGAGGTGCCTGAACATAGCTTTTATTCTGAACCTTTTGCAGGAGGGGCGAGCGTTTTTTTGCAAAGCCTAAGTGTAGCCATAACATTCTCAATGATTTATATGAAGATGTCATAAACATGTTTCTCGTTATAAGAGATAATGTTGAGGATTTAATTGATAGCCTCCATGGGATTCCTGCGACAAAGGAAAATCATCATTGGTTCAAAAATCATTTCGATCCTAAGACAGACATCGATAGAGCAAAAAGGTGGTTCTACCTTAACAGAACATCTTACAGTGGCATTATGAAGCCAGAAAATTGCTATTGGGGGTACGGCGAAAAATACTCTATGCGCCCTGAAAATTGGCCGCCGCATTTGAGGACAGTATCTGACAAACTGCAAGGCGTCTCGCTTCAGACAAAAGATTTTGAGGAGTCCATTGATAATACGCCAGATGGATCGTTTCTGTTTGTTGATCCGCCTTATTATAACGCAGACCAGCAAAAGTTCTATAACTGTCATTTTTTGACAGAAGATCATGAACGATTAGCTGCCTGCTTGTATAGAAATTCTCACAGATTAAAGTTCCTTTTGACTTATGATGATCATGAGGATGTTCGTGATTTATATCATTGGGTTCAATACATTAGTGAACGTGAGTGGAACTACACTATAAACAGGACCGACAATCAACGAGAAGGCTTAAAGCTAAAGGACGGATTTAGAAGTTCTCGGGGTAAGGGCAAGGAAGTGTTTATTAGGAACTATAATGTCTGATGAAGCTCTGAAAGTATACAGGGATATTGAGGAGTACTGTGACACTTACAATATCCCTTTGGAAAATCTTTTAGACATTTTAGAAGATCAGAAAGTTGTCCCCATGATTAGGGGGAAAGCGACTGAATTCATTTGTGCTTTGGTTCTTAAGAAGTTCGCCCTGAACAACTTTTATCCGGCTGATTTTGCTTGAGAATGATGTGATATTGCTGGGTGCTGCCTGCAAGGTTTTGTATTATCCCGGCAGGAACCCTGCAATTTCGAGCCGTGATATGAAGCCGAGAAAGCCGCTCCCGGAACAAGACGATCTCCTGCGCGCCCGCCTGGTCGAGATGATCGACATGCGCCACGAGCTGGTGAAACTTGCCCCCCTGATCGACTGGGAGGTCTTTGAGCGGGAATGGGCCGGGTTCTTTCCGTCCCACACCGGTCGCCCGGCGACGTTGACGCGCCTGGTTGCCGGACTCCTTTACCTGCAACATGCCTATGCACTTTCGGACGAGGCGGTCGTGGCACGATGGGCCGAGAACCCGTATTGGCAGCACTTCTGCGGCGAGACGTTCTTTCAGCACCGTCTGCCGCTTGATCCCTCATCCCTGACCCGGTGGCGCAAGCGGATCGGCGAGGAGGGTGTTGAATGGATGCTGACCCAGACGATCGAGGCCGGGAAACGCGCCGGGGTGGTGAAGCGCAGCGATCTCAAGCAGGTCACGGTCGATACCACGGTGATGGAAAAGAACATCGCCCACCCGACGGATGCCCGGCTGTATGAGGCGGCGCGGCGCAAGCTGGTCGGGCTGGCTCGCGAAGCCGGGATCGTCCTGCGCCAGAACTACAACCGTCTTGGGCCTCGGCTGGCCGGTCAGGTTGGGCGCTACGCCCATGCCCGCCAGTTCAAGCGGATGCGCAAGGCGTTGCGCCGGCTCAAGGGCTACACCGGCCGCGTGCTGCGCGACATCGAGAGGCAACTGGGTAAGGTTCCGGAGGGGGCGCTGAGAGAGCGCCTGGTGGGGATGATCGCGCTGGTGAACCGGCTGTTGGCGCAGAAGCCGAAGGACAAGAAGAAACTCTACAGCCTGCATGAACCGGCGGTGGACTGCATCTCCAAGGGCAAGGCGCACAAGAGGTACGAGTTCGGAACCAAGGTCAGCGTGGCCACGACCAACCGGGGCGGCTTCGTCGTCGGGATGCGGGCGCTGCCGGGTAACCCTTACGACGGCCACACGCTGCACGAGGCGCTGGAACAGGTCGAGATCCTGACCGACCTGAGGCCAGAGTTGGCCTTTGTCGACCGCGGATACCGCGGGCATGGCGTGCAGAATGTGAAGGTTTTCATCAGTGGCGCAAAGCGAGGTGTCACCAGGACGATCGCCAAACTCCTGCGACGGCGCAGCGCCATTGAACCAATGATCGGGCACATGAAGAACGACGGTCGACTGACGCGAAGCACCCTGAAAGGAACCGACGGCGACGCTCTGTTCGCCGTGCTCTGCGGCTGCGGTCACAACATTCGCATGATCCTGAGACACCTGAGGGAGATCTTGTGCCGGTTGATCCGGGCTCTCACCTCGCTCCGACAGACCACCACCGCTGAAACGGCCTTCGTCGGGCCGTCTCAGATCGCCAACGTGCCAATCTGAAACCCTTGTTCAGGACGGACTAAGAAAAAATTGAACCCAAAGGACTGGTTAGTTGAAAAGCTGAATCTTAACGCTCAACTTGGCTCCTATGATGAAGATGTAAGCATTACCCACAGACGTAAGGGCGTTCGTTTTAAGGTGGAAGCGAAAAATGCTGTAAGAGGCAAATTTAGCCTTGGTACTAGGGCAAGCCCTTTCCCTCACTTCGCAGTTAAATGTCACAGGTCTCGCAGCAATCTTAGTCGTCAAGAAAATGACAGGTACATGGCAACGGATTTTGATTTACTTTTGTGCAATGTTTCAAATTCGCTTTTCCGAAGCACTTTTTCCCGTGGCTTGCCTTTAATTGAAAAACCCGAAGCAATAGAATGGCTAAAAGGCCATTACTCTGTTGGAACCGAGGCTGAAATACGTAGAGCAGCCTATGACGATTGGCGCATCTGCTTGCCTAAAGATATTGTGCAGGATGATGGAACAATCCCTAGGACGCCTAGAGTGAAAATGAAAGATGATCCAAACTGGTTTGGCTTGGACGACCTAGAAAAAATCTAGAAAGGCTACTTTAGTGATGAAGAAACAAAAAGAGCAAAAACCAACGTTCCAAAAACTATCTGACTCGCACTACCAGCCTTCTAAGGCTGAGATGGAGCAGGAATATGATATGCCACAAGCCTCTATGGATACTTTGCGACAAGCATTTTTCGAACCTAGCGATGGAGCTGGCCGCCCTAAATAGGCTTAGGCTATGTTAGTTCGCCCTGAACAACTTTTATCCGGCTGATTTTGCTTGAGAATGATGTGATATTGCTGGGTGCTGCCTGCAAGGTTTTGTATTATCCCGGCAGGAACCCTGCAATTTCGAGCCGTGATATGAAGCCGAGAAAGCCGCTCCCGGAACAAGACGATCTCCTGCGCGCCCGCCTGGTCGAGATGATCGACATGCGCCACGAGCTGGTGAAACTTGCCCCCCTGATCGACTGGGAGGTCTTTGAGCGGGAATGGGCCGGGTTCTTTCCGTCCCACACCGGTCGCCCGGCGACGTTGACGCGCCTGGTTGCCGGACTCCTTTACCTGCAACATGCCTATGCACTTTCGGACGAGGCGGTCGTGGCACGATGGGCCGAGAACCCGTATTGGCAGCACTTCTGCGGCGAGACGTTCTTTCAGCACCGTCTGCCGCTTGATCCCTCATCCCTGACCCGGTGGCGCAAGCGGATCGGCGAGGAGGGTGTTGAATGGATGCTGACCCAGACGATCGAGGCCGGGAAACGCGCCGGGGTGGTGAAGCGCAGCGATCTCAAGCAGGTCACGGTCGATACCACGGTGATGGAAAAGAACATCGCCCACCCGACGGATGCCCGGCTGTATGAGGCGGCGCGGCGCAAGCTGGTCGGGCTGGCTCGCGAAGCCGGGATCGTCCTGCGCCAGAACTACAACCGTCTTGGGCCTCGGCTGGCCGGTCAGGTTGGGCGCTACGCCCATGCCCGCCAGTTCAAGCGGATGCGCAAGGCGTTGCGCCGGCTCAAGGGCTACACCGGCCGCGTGCTGCGCGACATCGAGAGGCAACTGGGTAAGGTTCCGGAGGGGGCGCTGAGAGAGCGCCTGGTGGGGATGATCGCGCTGGTGAACCGGCTGTTGGCGCAGAAGCCGAAGGACAAGAAGAAACTCTACAGCCTGCATGAACCGGCGGTGGACTGCATCTCCAAGGGCAAGGCGCACAAGAGGTACGAGTTCGGAACCAAGGTCAGCGTGGCCACGACCAACCGGGGCGGCTTCGTCGTCGGGATGCGGGCGCTGCCGGGTAACCCTTACGACGGCCACACGCTGCACGAGGCGCTGGAACAGGTCGAGATCCTGACCGACCTGAGGCCAGAGTTGGCCTTTGTCGACCGCGGATACCGCGGGCATGGCGTGCAGAATGTGAAGGTTTTCATCAGTGGCGCAAAGCGAGGTGTCACCAGGACGATCGCCAAACTCCTGCGACGGCGCAGCGCCATTGAACCAATGATCGGGCACATGAAGAACGACGGTCGACTGACGCGAAGCACCCTGAAAGGAACCGACGGCGACGCTCTGTTCGCCGTGCTCTGCGGCTGCGGTCACAACATTCGCATGATCCTGAGACACCTGAGGGAGATCTTGTGCCGGTTGATCCGGGCTCTCACCTCGCTCCGACAGACCACCACCGCTGAAACGGCCTTCGTCGGGCCGTCTCAGATCGCCAACGTGCCAATCTGAAACCCTTGTTCAGGACGGACTAAGTGACGCCAGACCATATTTCCGCAATACAGATTGTGCTGTTTCGGACACAGTCCTGACCGGACAGTGCTGCACCTGTTGCACAGCCAGCACCGAAAAAGCCCCGCAAAATCCGGCGGGGCTTTCCTTTCGATTCTTTAGGAACGCGATACTGTCAGAGCGGATCAGAATTGGATGCCGACGCCAAGAAACCCGCCCCAGCCCGAATTGTCCGAGAACCGGCCACTGATCCGTTCGGTCACCGCGTCGCCGATATCGACATAGCTGACGCCCGCAGTGATCTTGATCTTGTCGCTCGCCTGGTAACTGGCTGCCAGAGTCGCCGATTTGAAGCCGTCGGTCGGGCTTAGCTGACCCTTCGGCGTCCCTTGATGCCGTTCGTATCCGAGAAACGCGGCCCCTGACCACTGATCGCTGAAGCGGTGGCCGAGACCGATCTTCCAGGTCGTGCCGTTGTGGTCAGGGTGAAACAGCGATTCTCCTGCGGTAAATTTATGATATGCGGGCGGCGTGATGTCGAGCTGCGTCCAATGCACCCAGCGGACCGAGCCCATCAGCAACGTGTCTGGCGCAATCCCGGTCTGGAATTCGAGATTGACCGATTCCGGAACCGTACTGGTGAAGGTATTGGTTTTCAAATCCAGAGGCAGATCTTTTGGAGCCTTCCCCCACTCGGTCGCCGTGAATTTGTGTTCGATCTTCGAGTTGTAGGTGAGGGCAACGCGGGCGGCGATCTCGGGCTTTTCCCAAGCGACGCCGATCACATAGCCGATATCCGTTTCGGTCGAGGAATCGAGCGTGTAAGGATCCTCGGTGGCCTTCTTGTTAGAAAAAACAGGGCTTTGAGAACTCACAGAGGGCAGATGGACTTTGCCCGAACCGCGTTCGATACGCACGCCGCCATAGAGCGAAAGGTTTTGCGGCAGCTTGTAGCGCAGCAGGCCGGTCACCGCGTCCGATTTGATCCGGGCGGTGGAGCCGGCCATCGGATAGCTGGTAGCGGACAATGTACCGGGGTATTTCACCTTCGCGCCAATCGGCTGATCAAGGATGATCGCAAGGTCAAGCCTGTCACTCAGCGCCTGCTTGTAGCCGAGACTGTAGGTGCCGTAACCGGGCGACATGTCGCCCGACGAGACCTTGCCACCCGCAGCGCTACCGGACACGTCCGGATTGAAACCGCCCAGGCTGAATTCGACTTGATTTCCTTGTTTGAACAGGATGCCAACCGACTGGCTGGAGCGCCCGATGCCAGCCTGCGCCGCCCCCGCACCAAACAGCGCAACGGTTGCGGCTATCGTGACCACATGTTTCATTCTATCCTCCTGACCTGAGACATCAATATTTTCATTCTATCCTCCTGACCTGAGACATCAATATCTCGCTTTTGATCTCAGTTACTCCCTCCCATTTTCATGACACAAAAATTGAACCATCTGTTCGAACCTGCGCATTACGTTACGTCAAAATGTATTGCTGCAATGCAGCTTGTGGCGTTGCGGACACATTCTTGACCTTGACGTCAGCTTTTCGAACCAGACAGTTCGGAAAAAGCCGGGAAATCGGCCCGCCACCAGTCCGGTGATCGCGAACCCGGCGATCCAGATCGACAAGAGCACGACCCTCAGGATGAGCGGCACCCGGAAGTCAGATCAGGAGCAGGCGTTTGCTGCGCCGGTCACCGCGCGAGATCCGGCGAGGCTTTGTTTCGATACTGTCGCAGCGGATCAGAACCGGATGCCGACGCGAACACCCCCGCCCCAGCCATAATTGCCCGAGAAATGGCTAAGGTAAGTATCGGTAACCGCGTCGCCAATATCGACATAGCTGATGCCAGCAGTGATCTTGATCTTGTCACTCGCCTGGTAACTGGCTGCCAGAGTCGCCGATTTGAAGCCGTCGGTCGGCCTCCACTCGTTCGTTCGCAGCCCCTTATGCGGCTCGTATCCAAAGATCACGGCTCCCGACCACTGATCATTGAAGCGGTGGTCCACCCCGATATTCAGGGTCGTGTATGTTACTTTGGGATATAATTCCCTTTTGATTCGGCGAGTTTTTATGGCATCTCTTTCATTTTTTTCAGTCTGCATATTAGACTGCATATTAGAATCGGTCCACTCATCGTAGAAGAATATCTATCGGCAAAATTATCAAAGATACAATTCACAATATCGTTATAAGTGTGTCAATATCTTGACGCGCGGCCCCTTCCATCCGGGCACCGGATCGATTAGGTGGAGACGTATGACAGCAAGGCTGGTTCGATGTCGTTTTTCCAGAAACTGAAATCCCGTCTCACGCGCTCGTCTTCCAGGCTCGAACAAGGGCTGGATGACATCGTGTCCGAAAGCGCGATCGAAGGGCACGCCGAGGCGGAGATCGCCACCCCCGATCTTGTGGCTGCGCCAGAGCCCGACCCCGACCGCGAGCCGGATCAAAGACCCGGGCATGAGGAAACGATCCGGCCGTCCGATCCCGCGCCGGCCGTGTCGCGCCCGGAGGCCGAGCGGCGCACACCCGGACTGTTCGGCCGGATCCTTGGCGGGGGCGGAACGGCGGGAGACGGGACGGCGAGAGACGGGACGGCGGGGGAGCCGCGCCGGGTACTTGATGACGAGATGCTCGAAAGCCTTGAAGAATTGCTGATCGCGTCTGACATGGGGGTGGATACCGCCCTGCGCATCTCGGCCAACCTTGCCCAGGGACGGATGGGCCGCAAGCTTTCGGTGAGCGGGATCAAGACGTTGCTGGCGCAGGAAATCGCCCGGATCATGGAACCCGTGGCCAGGCCCCTGCCGCTCTATTCGACGGCACCCCAGGTGGTGTTGGTTGTCGGGGTGAACGGCTCGGGCAAGACGACAACGATCGGCAAGCTCGCCTCACAATTCCGCGCGGCAGGCAAGAGGGTCGTAATCGCGGCCGGTGATACGTTCCGCGCGGCGGCGGTCGAGCAATTGCAGGTCTGGGGCGCGCGTGCGGGCGTTCCGGTCCTGACCGCGCCCGAAGGATCGGATCCCGCCTCGCTCGCCTTTGATGCGCTCAAACAGGCCAAGGCCGAAAGGGCCGACCTGCTGATGATCGACACGGCGGGCCGGCTGCAAAACCGCGCCGACCTGATGGAAGAGCTGGCCAAGATCGTGCGCGTGATCCGCAAGATCGACGAGAGCGCCCCGCATAACACGCTTCTGGTTCTGGATGCGACGACAGGTCAGAACGCGCTCAGTCAGGTCGAGATCTTTCGCAAGATCTCGGACGTGTCGGGGCTGGTGATGACCAAGCTTGATGGAACAGCCAGGGGCGGGGTGCTGGTGGCGCTGGCCGACAAGTTCGGCCTGCCGATCCACGCGATCGGCGTGGGCGAACAGATAGACGATCTCGCTCCCTTTGATCCCGAAGAATTTGCACAGGCGCTCGTCGGTGTGCAGACCTGAACGGAGCAGGTGGCGCTGCCCCCGCCACTCTTGCCGGACCTGAACAGACGGTCGGCAGGGTCTGGGCGATCAGGAGAACTGCTCGCGCATCAACCGCTCTTCGAGCCCGTGACCGGGGTCGAAAAGGATGCGATGCACGATCTTGAGTTCCGAGCGCACCTCGACCCACACGACCGGTTTGACCGAACGGCTGTCCGCATCGGCCATGACTGGCCGCTTGCCGGGTTCGAGCACGTCGAAGCGCACCAGTGCCGAACTGGGAAGGATCGCACCGCGCCAGCGTCGGGGCCGAAAGCTTGCGATCCCGGTCAGGGCCAGCACGTCCGACCCGATCGGCAGAATCGGACCATGGGCCGAATAATTGTAGGCGGTGGACCCGGCCGGCGTGGAGACGATGGCCCCGTCACACACCAACGCATCCATCCGCACCTTTCCGTTGACCGAAATCCGCAGCCTGGCCGCCTGCGGTCCGGCGCGCAGCAGGGATACCTCATTGATCGCGAGCGCCTGATGCATCACCCCGTCGGCCGTCTGTGCGCGCATCGAGAGCGGGTTGATCACCGCTTCTTCCGCCATTGAGAGCCGTTCGGGCAGGTCACAGGCCGCGTAATCGTTCATCAGGAACCCGACCGAGCCGCGATTCATTCCATAGACCGGCAGCCCCGTTCCCTCATGCAGGGTCTGCAGGATGAACCCGTCGCCGCCAAGCGCCACGATCACATCGGCCGCATGGCGCGGAGCCTGACCGTAATATGCGATCAGGTCCTGGAGTGCCGCCTGTGCCCTGGCTGCACCGGCTGCCGCAAAATGGATATGGTCGAACTGGTTCACCGGCCCGGTCCCTCCTGCCCGATCAGGGTTTTGCAAGGGGTTACGGAAAAGACAAGCGCCAAATGGACACGGAAAATGCGAATCCGGTCGTTTTGGGCGCTTCCTGTCCCGCGAAATCTGCGCTAAACGACCCCGTGACCGGCATATGTGCGAGGAGTGGTTCATGACTGACCAACGCGACGCGGGCTTTTTTACCGAAAGCCTTTCCACCCGTGATCCCGACCTGTTCCAGTCGATCACCGACGAGTTGGGGCGCCAGCGCGACGAGATCGAACTGATCGCCTCCGAAAACATCGTTTCCAGGGCGGTGATGGAGGCGCAAGGCTCTGTCATGACGAACAAATATGCCGAAGGCTATCCCGGCAGGCGCTATTATGGCGGCTGCCGGTTCGTCGATGTGGCCGAGAATCTCGCCATCGACCGCGCCAGGCAGATCTTCGGCTGTGCGTTCGCCAATGTTCAGCCCAATTCGGGATCGCAGGCCAACCAGGGCGTCTGTCAGGCGCTGATCCGGCCCGGCGACACGATCCTCGGGATGAGCCTCGATGCCGGCGGCCACCTGACCCATGGTGCCAGTCCGAACCAGTCCGGCAAATGGTTCAACGCGGTGCAATATGGCGTGCGCAAGCAAGACAGCCTGCTCGACTACGCGCAGGTCCGCGAACTGGCGCTGGAGCACAAGCCAAAGCTGATCATCGCCGGTGGCTCGGCCATTCCGCGCCGGATCGACTTCGCCAGGTTTCGCGAGATCGCGGATGAGGTCGGCGCCTGGCTGATGGTCGATATGGCCCATTTCGCCGGGCTGGTGGCGGGCGGTCAGCATCCCTCGCCCTTCCCCCATGCGGATGTGGCGACCACGACCACCCACAAGACCCTGCGCGGCCCGCGCGGCGGCATGATCCTGACCAATGACGAAACGATCGCCCGGAAGGTCAACTCGGCAATCTTCCCGGGCATTCAGGGTGGCCCGCTGATGCATGTCATAGCCGCAAAGGCCGTTGCCTTCGGCGAGGCGCTGCGTCCCGAGTTCGCCGTCTATGCAAGTCAGGTGGTGAAGAATGCGCAGGCGCTGGCCGACGAGTTGATGAAGGGCGGTCTTGATATCGTCACCGGTGGCACCGACACCCATGTCCTGCTGGTCGATCTGCGTCCGAAAGGCGTGAAGGGCAACGCGACCGAAAAAGCGCTCGGGCGCGCCCATATCACCTGCAACAAGAACGGTGTTCCCTTCGACCCGGAAAAACCGACGATCACCTCGGGGGTCCGTCTGGGCACACCCGCCGGCACCACGCGCGGTTTCAAGGAAGAGGATTTCCGCGAGATCGGCCGCCTGATCGTCGAGGTGGTGGATGGTCTGGCCGCGAATGGCGAAGCCGCGAATGGCAATGTTGAAGAGGCGGTGCAGGCCAGGGTTGCCACGCTGCTGGCACGCTTCCCGATCTACCCGACGCTCTGAACCGGCCCGGAAATCATGATGCAAAAGGTTTCCGCAAGGGGGCCTTTTTCTTTGCGGCCCGGCAAGACCAGCGCACCGAAGATCACCGGGCAAACCGTGGGCAAACCGTGGGCAAACCGTGGGCAGACCGCGGGCAGCACGAAGGCGCGCCAGTTGTCAAAACCCGAAACAGCCAAATATCAGGATTTCCCGCGCCACACTCTGGCCCTGCGCCCTGTCGCGCGCTAACCATCGGCTCATGTTGAACATTGTCCTCCATGGCGTCACAACCGATGCGCCCCCGCTGCTGATCGTGCCCGGCCTGTTCGGATCCGCACGCAACTGGAATGCCATTGCCAGGCGTCTGGCAGAGAACCGTCAGGTGATCGCACTCGACATGCGCAATCACGGAGACAGTTTCCGGCATGACGATCATTCCTATGAGGCGATGGCCAGAGATCTGGCCGGGGTGATCGACGCGCATGGCGGTGTCGCGGATGTGCTGGGCCATTCGATGGGCGGCAAGGCGGCGATGATGCTGGCACTGACGCAACCGGACCGGGTGTGCCGGTTGATCGTGGCGGATATGGCACCCAGGGGCTATGGCCACGCAGACCATCATCAAGCCCTGATCGACGCGATGCTGGCGCTCAGGATCGACGATCTGCGGAGCCGGTCAGAGGCCGATCGGCGGCTGGAAAAAGATGTGCGCGATCCGGGCACACGAGCCTTCCTGTTGCAGTCCCTGGCGCTGCGCGAGGGACCGGTGCACTGGAAGCTCAATCTTGAGGTGCTCCAGGCGGCACTGCCAGACATCCTGAACTGGCCCGCCCGGACCGAAGGCATGCAGTTCGACAAACCTGCCTTGTTCCTCTCAGGCGCGCATTCAGCTTATGTCCGCCCGCAGGATCACGGACGGATCCTGGCGCTGTTCCCGCAGGCGCGCTTCAGGATCGTTGACAATGCCGGCCATTGGCTTCACGCGGACCAGCCACGCCAGGTGGAGGCCGAGATCTCTGCATTCCTGAAGTGAATCGGCCGCTGCGGCAACAGGATCGCAGACACGCCCGGGCGGTTTCATCATGGTCAGGCTTCGTGATGTCACCCTGCAACGGGGTGTCGCATCAGCAGCGCAAGACGAAACGTTGCTCTCCGGTATCGCCGGGCAAGGAGGGGGAGCGGTAGAGACCCTTCGCAGGTCCGGCGACGGTGCAGCCCGAGGCGATTTCAGCAGCCCGGATCATCAGCGGTGGCACATGATCGCGCTGTTTGAACGAGAGATGACCACGGCGGATGACCGGATGACCTCGGCCCGGTCATCCTTGAGAAACACGGTGAAGCGGATCCCCTCCAGCGTCAGATCATATCGGGCTGCCCCGAAAAACTGCGGCGCTGGCGATGCGCCGCAGCCTGCCAGAATCACAAGCAGGGCGGTTCTGCCCAAAGCGGACGGACGTTGCAGTTGAAGACTTTGTGACATGGCGGCGAACAGATCTCTGATGACCATGTTCATGATGCGGTTTTTCGGTTTCATGGCAATTCTCCTCAGCGGCGACACCGCAAGAACGCCAGGGAAGGCTGACGAATCGAACCGCGCGACCGGCAAATCATTCGTCCATTTTCAGTGCCGCGATAAAGGCCGATTGCGGGATCTCGACCTTGCCGAACCGGCGCATCTTCTTCTTGCCGGCCTTCTGCTTCTCAAGCAGCTTCTTCTTTCGGGTTGCGTCGCCGCCATAGCATTTCGCGGTCACGTCCTTGCGCATCGCCGACAGGGTTTCGCGGGCGATCACACGGCCACCGATTGCCGCCTGAATCGGGATCTTGAACATATGTCGCGGGATCAGTTCCTTGAGCTTCTCGGCCATGGCGCGACCCCGGCTTTCGGCGCGGTCGCGGTGAACCATGATCGACAGCGCATCGACCGGCTCGTCATTCACCAGGATCGACATCCTCACCAGGTTGTCCTCGCGATAGCCGGTGATCTGGTAGTCAAAGCTGGCATAGCCCCTGGTGACCGATTTCAGACGGTCATGAAAGTCGAAGACCACCTCGGCAAGCGGCAGATCATAGACCACCATCGCGCGCGAACCGGCATAGGTCAGATCTTCCTGAATGCCGCGCCGGTCCTGGCAAAGTTTGAGAACCTCGCCAAGATATTCGTCGGGCACCAGGATCGTCGCCTTGATCCGTGGCTCCTCGATATGATCGATCTGCGTCAGGTCGGGCATGTCGGCGGGGTTGT
Source organism: Thioclava sp. (assembly GCA_965277135.1). Lineage (GTDB taxonomy): Bacteria > Pseudomonadota > Alphaproteobacteria > Rhodobacterales > Rhodobacteraceae > Thioclava. The sequence continues at coordinate 22,027 of CBDIBW010000013.1, forward strand.
GCAGGTCACGCACCTCGCCGTCCTTCATGTAGAGCCGGAACACGACACTCGGCGCCGTGGTGATCAGGTCGAGATCATACTCGCGCTCCAGCCGGTCGCGCACGACCTCTAGGTGCAAAAGCCCCAGGAACCCGCAACGGAACCCGAAGCCAAGGGCGGCCGAGTTTTCCATTTCCGAACTGAACGAGGCGTCATTGAGTTGCAGCTTTCCGATCGCATCGCGCAGCGCGTCGAGATCGTTGGCATCGACCGGGAAAAGGCCACAGAACACCACCGGAACCGAAGGCTTGAAACCCGGCAAAGCCGCAGCACAGGGCTTCTTCTCATGGGTGATCGTGTCACCGACCCTGGTATCGCGGACCTGCTTGATCGAGGCGGTAAAGACACCGATCTCGCCCGGCCCCAGTTCCGCGATATCGACCATTTGCGGCCTGAGCACGGCCAGACGGTCAAGCCGATAGATGGCGCCCGTCTTCATCATCTTGATCTGGTCGCCTTTGCGGATCACGCCATCCATGACGCGGATCAGGACGACAACCCCGAGATAGCTGTCGTACCAGCTATCGACCAGCATCACCTTGAGCGGCGCGTCACGCTCCCCTTGCGGCGCGGGCAGACGCTGCACGATTGCCTCAAGCACATCGGGGATCCCGAGACCGGTCTTTGCGGAAATCTCGATCGCTTCCGAGGCGTCGATCCCGATCACATCCTCGATCTGTTCCCTCGCCCGCGCGGGGTCTGCCGCGGGCAGGTCGATCTTGTTGAGGACCGGGACGATCTCGTGATCGGCGTCGATCGCCTGATAGACATTGGCAAGCGTCTGCGCCTCGACCCCTTGCGAGGCATCGACGACCAGAAGCGAGCCCTCGACCGCCCGCATCGAGCGCGACACTTCATAGGTGAAATCCACATGGCCGGGTGTGTCGATCAGGTTGAGCACATAGATCTTCCCGTCCTTCGCCGGATAGTCGATGCGCACCGAATTGGCCTTGATCGTGATCCCGCGTTCGCGTTCGATATCCATCGCATCCAGAAGCTGCATTTTCATGTCGCGTTCGGCCACCGTCCCGGTGAACTGGATCAGCCGATCGGCAAGGGTGGATTTGCCGTGGTCGATATGGGCCACGATGGAGAAGTTGCGGATGCGATCAGGCTCTGTCATGGGCGCGCATATACAGGGGAAAAGGCGCCCCGGAAAGAGGGGCTGCACAGCCTTTCCGGCACAGGCCGCGCCTTTTGCGACACGCACGGGATCTGGATCTCGGCCAAAGCTGTATGCGCACGTTCCGTGCCTCTGACCCGCGCGGATGTTTCGATAATGATCGAACTGTCGCACGGGCCGTATCTGTCAGTCTGGAACCATCGAAAACGGATCCGGTATTGCGCGCAGTGCCGCGCTCAATGAATCGCTTGACGCGCAGGATCTTTGGGCTTATCCGGTCCCGACAGTTTTCCGGGCGCTGTCTCTGCGGTGCCCTTGCATGTTTGTGTCAGGGCATGTTTGTGTCAGGGCATGTTTGTGTCAGGGCATGTTTGTGTCAGGGCATGTTTGTGTCAGGGCATGTTTGTGTCAGGGCACGACTCGCAGCTTTGGCCACGGATCAGAATGAAGGAAGAATGCCATGTCGCGCGTTTGCGAACTGACCGGCAAGGGCCCCATGACGGGCAACAAAGTAAGCCACGCGAACAACAAGACGCGTCGTCGCTTCCTGCCGAACCTGAACGATGTCACCCTGATCTCGGACGCCCTGGGTCAGAGCTTCAAGCTGCGCGTGTCGGCCGCCGGCCTGCGTTCGGTCGATCACCGCGGTGGCCTCGACGCGTTCCTCGCCAAGGCGAAGAACGACGAGCTTTCCGGGAAGGCGCTCAAGATCAAGAAAGCGATCGAAAAGGCTCAGGCGACGGCCTGATCTGCTTTTGCGCCCTGGTGCAAGCCTGTAAGGCGTCCTGCGTTGCGACCGGGGCTTTCTGGTTGTTGGCAAGCGTGAGCCATGCCACGCTTGGCCCGCCGCAGTCCTGCTGCCAGACAGGTGTTACTGGTCCCGAAGAGGCGGCGCGAAACCGGGTCGGCGGGGCATTGGCAGTCATCGGCGGCCTTTTGCCGGTCTTTCCCGATCATGTCGGGACGGCACGTAATGTTGACGCCTTTTCAGGTGACGTGCCGCCGCCAGACGCCCTATGTTCTGGGCCTGGTGACGATTTCCGAAGAGAACGGCCAGTCTCATGAGGTTCCCCCTTTCCCGAACTCTGCCGCGCCGGGCTTCGCCGTTTCTGATGATCGCTGTGCTGATGACATCGCTTTCGACCGCCGCCTCACGCGCCGATCAGACCGATTATATCGTGTTCGATGTCGAATTGCGCGGTATCCGCGCGGGCGAACTGGCAATCAACGGCAAGATCGCAGGCAACAATTACGGTGCCAACGGCGTGTTGCAGACTGTCGGCCTTGTCGGTTTTCTGCGCAAGATCCGCTACGACGCTTCCATCACGGGCCGGATCGCCGCGGGGCGCTTCGTGCCGATCCTCTATTCCGAACAGGTCAACACGCCCAAACGCCAATCCAGCCGCAAGGTCGTCTATCGCAACGGCACCCCCTCATCCGTCAGCCGCATGCCCCCACGCCAGCCGCGCCCCTCCGATGTGGACCCGACACGGCAAGGCGGAACGGTCGATCCGCTCACCGCCCTCTACGCTGTTCTTCGCACTGTCCCGCGCGCGGATGCCTGCAAGCTCGACGTGAAGATGTATGACGGTGCGCGCCGGTCCCAGGCCCGGCTGTTCGATCCGCGCCCCGATGGCAAGGGCGTCGTCTGTTCGGGCGAATATCGTCGCCTTGAGGGCTTCTCGAAACAGGACATGACCAGGAAAAGCAGCTTTCCCTTCACCCTGCACTATCGCCCTGCCCCCGATGGCCGCCTGTGGGTCGATGAGATCGAAACCGATACGGTCTATGGAAAAGGTCGGCTGAAGCGGCGATAAGGGGCAGGTGAGACAGACAGATGCCCCCTTGCCGATCGACGCAGCACTGCCCGGATTGCGGGCCGCCCTGTCGGATCATGGCCGTGCAGTGCTGATGGCACCGCCGGGTGCAGGCAAGACCACCCGCGTGCCCCTGGCGATCCGCGATCTGGTCGCGGGCCGGATCGTGATGCTGGAACCGCGCCGTCTGGCTGCCCGCGCCGCTGCCGAGCGCATGGCGCAGACCCTGGGCGAAGAGGTCGGCCAGACCGTTGGCTACCGCATCCGCGGCGAGGCGAAATCAGGCAGCGCCACAAGGATCGAGGTCGTGACCGAAGGTATCCTGACCCGGATGATCCAGTCCGACCCGGAACTTTCCGGCATTGGCTGCGTGATCTTCGACGAATTTCACGAACGCTCGTTGCACGCCGATCTGGGCCTTGCCCTGACATGGGAGTTGCGCGGCGCGCTGCGCCCGGACCTGATGCTGGTGGTGATGTCGGCAACACTTGATGCCGGGCCGGTGGCGGCGCTGCTTGATGCTGCGCCGCAAGTGATCTGCGAGGGACGCGCCTGCCCGGTCGAGATCCGCTGGTTGCCCCAGCCGCCGGACAGGGCGATGCGGTTCGAGACCGCAATGGCCGGTCTGATCGAACAGGCGGCCTCGGAAACCTCCGGCAGCTTGCTGGCCTTCCTGCCCGGCGAGGGTGAGATCCGCCGTGTCGAGGCGATGCTGACCAACCGCCTGCCCGGCAACATCACCATCCGGCCACTTTTCGGCGCAATGGACTTCGCAGCCCAACGCGCCGCCATCGCCCCCGCACAATCCGGGCGCAAACTGGTGCTCGCAACCTCCATCGCGGAAACGTCGTTGACGATCGAGGATGTGCGCGTGGTGATCGACGGCGGGCGTGCCCGGCGCGCGCGTCTTGATCCCGGCTCGGGCATGGCACGGCTGGCGACCGAACCGGTGAGCCGGGCCGAGGCAGAACAGCGCCGGGGCCGCGCGGGTCGCGTCGCGGCAGGGATCTGCTATCGACTCTGGACGAAGGGGGGCGAAGGGGCACTTCCCGCCTTTCCCCCCGCCGAGATCGAGATCGCGGATCTTTCGGGCCTCGCGCTGGAGCTGGCGCTCTGGGGATCGGATGGCTCCGATCTGGCCTTTCTCACCCCGCCGCCGGCGCCGGCATTGCTTGAGGCCCGCGCGCTGCTGTCCGGGCTTGGTGCGCTCAAGGGCACGCGGATCACCGAACATGGCCGCGCGTTGGCCGCCCTGCCGCTGCATCCGCGCCTTGGCCACATGCTGGTGCGCGCGGGCAAGTCCGCCGCCATTCCAGCCGCCCTTCTGGCCGGGCGCGATCCGCTGCGCGGCGCACCTGCCGATCTGTCGCTGCGCCTCGAAGCTGTGCGCGACCCCGGACGCTTTGCCTCCGATCACTCGTTGATGCCCGATCGCGGCACGATCGAACGGATCCGGACCGAAGCCAGACGTCTGGCGCGCCTCGCCCCCGACCGCCCGGACCTGTCCCTGCCCGAGATGGCCGCGCTGGCCTATCCCGACCGGATCGGGTTGCGCCGCAAGGGCTGCGCGCCACGCTATGTCCTGTCGGGCGGCAAGGGGGCCGTGGTGGCCGAGGGCGATCCGCTCGGCGCATCCCGCCTGCTGGTGGCCACCGACCTTGACGGCAATCCGCGCGAGGCGAAACTGCGCCAGGGCATCGCGATCTCCGAGGCGCAGATCCGCACGCTTTTCGGCGGCCGGATCGGCTGGCAGGATGTTTGCCAATGGTCGAAACGCGAGGGCCGGGTGATCGCACGCAGGCAGGAACGGTTCGGCGCGCTGGTGCTTGATGACCGGGTCTGGAAGGACGCCCCGCCCGAGGCCATCGCCCAAGGCGCGCTTGACGGGATCCGCCAGATCGGTCTGCCGATGACCGATGCCGCCCGTCATCTTCAGGCCCGGGTGGAACTGCTGCGCCAGGAGGGCACCGATCTGCCCGATTTCTCGGATCAGGGCCTGCTGGCGCGGGCCGGGGACTGGCTTCTGCCGCATCTGAGCGGCAAGAAAACCGCAGCCGATCTGCGCAACATGGATCTGAGCGATGCCTTGCGCGGCGCATTGAACCGGGAGCAGATGCAACTGCTCGACCGGTTCGCACCGGCGCGGTTCGAGACCCCGCTCGGCCACCGCGTGCCCATCGACTATTCGGGCAAGACCCCGGGGATCGAGGTTCGCTTGCAGGAAATGCTGGGCGTGACCGAGCATCCCACCGTCGGCCCCGGATGTCTGCCACTGCGCGTCACATTGCTTTCGCCCGGCCGCAAGCCGATCCAGGTCACGATGGATATCCCGGGTTTCTGGGATGGCTCCTATGCCGATGTGCGCAAGGACATGCGCGCACGATACCCCAAGCATGTCTGGCCCGAGAACCCGCGCGAAGCCAATCCCACGCTGCGCGTCAAACCCCGTGGTAGTTGAGGAGTCGTCCTCTCCTGTCCGCGCAACCGCTATCTGTGGCGCTTGCAAATCCGGACACGGCTTCTTATATGCCCCTTGAGAGGTTGGCGCGGGCGAGCGCCTCGCCAACCCGGTCAGGTCCGGAAGGAAGCAGCCGCAACGAGCCCCGCTTGGGTCGCTGTCCAGCCTCTCACCCACCAAAAATCAGGGTAAAGATCCGGGAACGTTGAATATCCTTCGACACTTTCAAGGGTTGAGAGACGATCGCAAGTCAAGACAGCGCCATCAAGACACCGCCATGCTGTGACCGTTCCGGGCGCTCAATCGACAGCAGGGCCGAGGCTTGCGACTATCGCCCGAGACTATCGTCGGTCTCGACACTTGCTCCGGGGGGAAGCTGACCCTAAACCCGGTTCCATCAGAGGGGAGATCCATGGCGCGCAGACCCACCGGCCCGACCGACGACCGTCCCAAGACCAGGCGCATCGGCGCGCTTCGGGGGCTGGCCCCCTTCATTGCGCCTTACAAGGGTCATGCTGTCGGCGCATTGCTGGCACTGATCGCGACAGCCTCGATCTCGTTGATCCTGCCGCTCGCGGTGCGCCGGGTGGTGGACGGGTTCCAGAAGGGCGCGCAACTGCTCGACCAGTATTTCGGAGCGGCGTTGCTGATCGCGGCGCTTCTGGCGATCGGGACGGGCGTGCGCTATTATCTTGTGACGCGGTTTGGCGAACGGGTCGTGGCCGATATACGCAAGGCGGTGTTCGACCGGGTGATCTCGATGTCGCCTGCCTTCTTCGAAAAAACCCGGACCGGCGAGATCATCTCGCGCCTCACCACCGATACAACGCTGGTTCTGTCGGTGATCGGTTCCTCCGTTTCGGTTGCGCTGCGCAACCTGCTGATCCTGATCGGCGGGATGGTCATGCTGTTGTTCACCTCGGCAAAGCTGACGGGGCTGGTGGGGCTGCTGGTGCCGATCGTGGTGATCCCGATCGTGGTCCTGGGACGCCGTCTGCGGATGCTGGGCCGCGAAAACCAGGACTGGATCGCGAATTCCGCAGGCTCCGCCTCCGAGGCGCTGCTGGCCGTGCAGACCGTGCAGGCCTTCACCCATGAGACAATCACCCGCGCTCGGTTCTCCGAGGTGACCGAGCAGGCGTTCCGCTCGGCCAGGAGGCGGATCGGCACCCGTGCGGTGATGACCGTGATCGTGATTTTTCTCGTTTTCGCGGGCGTGGTCGGCGTGCTCTGGATTGGCGCGCGTGATGTGCGTGGCGGCGAAATGTCAGCGGGCGAGCTGGTGCAATTCGTCATCTACGCAGTGATGGTGGCCGGTTCAGTCGGGGCGCTGTCGGAAATCTGGTCCGAACTGCAACGCGCCGCCGGCGCGACCGAACGGCTGGTCGAACTGTTGCAGGCTGATGATACCGTCCACGATCCGCCCCATCCCGTGCCGCTGCCGATGCCCTCCAAGGGCGCGATCCGGTTCGAGGATGTGAGCTTCCACTATCCCTCGCGGACCGGAACTTCGGCACTTGACCATATAGATCTGGTGATCGAGCCGGGTGAAACGGTCGCGCTGGTCGGCCCCTCGGGGGCTGGCAAGACCACCGTCATTCAGCTCATCCAGCGGTTCTGGGACCCGGAGACCGGCAAGGTCAGCCTCGACGGCCATGACCTGCGTGAACTGGCGCGGCATGATTTCCGGCAGGCGATCGCACTGGTGCCACAGGATCCGGTCATTTTCGCGGCCTCGGCGCGCGACAATATCCGCTTTGGACGCCCGGATGCGAGCGATGCCGAGGTCGAAGCCGCTGTGCGAGCGGCCAATGCCTACGACTTCCTGACCGCACTGCCGGACGGGTTCGACACCTATCTGGGCGAACGGGGCGTAATGCTTTCGGGCGGTCAGAAGCAGCGTATCGCGATTGCACGTGCGATTCTACGCGATGCCCCGGTGCTGCTGCTGGACGAGGCGACCTCGGCACTTGATGCGGCCTCGGAGCGTGAGGTGCAGGCCGCCGTCGATCAGCTTGCCAAAACGCGCACCACGGTGATCGTGGCGCACCGTCTGGCCACGGTCAAGCAAGCTGACCGGATCGTGGTCTTCAAAGAAGGCAGGATCGTCGCGCAGGGCAGCCATGACAGCCTTGTGGCCGAGGGCGGGCTCTATGCCGAGTTGGCCCGGCTGCAATTTGGCGAAGGCATGTAGGGGCGGAAATTCGATCCGTGCAAAAAGCTCGGTGCAACGCTGCGGGCTTTTGGTTGGGCGCAAACCGCATCTGGCCTTGAGGGGGCTTGCTTGGGCCGATTTGGGTTTGATCGGATTGCGGTCCGGACTGTTGGGGGAGAGGTATTGGAGGATGGGTCCTGGAACCGGACCCGCCCCGGGCGGTCGTTTGGGGCAGAGGTTGCGGGGGATCCAGGCATGACAGAGATCAGCGTCGCTGTTGCCGTCGCACGGGCACGGTGCAAGGAGAAGGGCCACACCAAGTGGTGCGGCCCCTCATGCCTGGACGAAGCGTGAAAGAATCAGTTCTTCGCGTAGAATTCGACGACCAGGTTCGGCTCCATCCGCACCGCGTAGGGCACATCACCCAGAGCCGGGGTGCGGATGAACGTCGCGGACAGTTTCGCACTGTCGGCGCCCAGGTAGTCGGGAATGTCACGCTCGGCCGATTGCTGGGCTTCGAGCACCAGAGCCATTTGTTTCGACTTCTGGCGAACCTCGATCACGTCCCCCTCTTTCACCCGATAGGAGGGGATGTTGACGCGCTGGCCGTTGACCAGAACGTGACCGTGGTTCACGAACTGACGCGCGGCGAATATGGTCGGAACAAACTTGGCGCGATAGACGACAGCGTCAAGACGGCGCTCAAGCAGGCCGATCAGGTTCTCACCGGTATCGCCCTTCAAACGCTCGGCTTCGGCGTAGATGCGACGGAATTGCTTTTCGGTCAGATCGCCATAATAGCCTTTCAGCTTCTGCTTGGCGCGCAGTTGCAGACCGAAGTCCGACATCTTGCCCTTGCGGCGCTGACCGTGCTGACCGGGACCGTATTCGCGACGGTTGACCGGCGACCTAGCGCGGCCCCAGATATTCTCGCCCATGCGGCGGTCGATCTTGTGTTTGGCAGACGTGCGTTTGGTCACGGCTGATCTCCTTCTTCACGTTTCGAAGGGCGTTGTCCTTTCCACCAGCCTCATTTCGGGCTTCGGGCGACAGGCATCCCCTTGCGAGGGCCACCAACACCAATGAATGGCCCGGCGCTCCTGAGCACCGGGATGGCGGGCTCATACAGCCGGAAAAGGCAGCAGTCAACCACTGCGGACGCCCAATGTCGGACCGACATCGGCGCGCAGCCCGCCAGAAGCGGTACAAGCGCGGGTAAAATCAGACTGGACAGCGGCAGGCATGGGATGGGATGGTGCAAACGGATCCGGCAACAATCCCGGACCCGCCCGACAACCGTTTTCCACAACCGCTTCGTGGGTAATTTTCACGCCCGGAGCAATTCACGCCCGGAGCAAACCGTGCCTTGAATGCGTCATCAAAGTGCGCCTCATTACGGCCCGGCATGCCCCCCGATTACGGCCCGGCCCCCCCCGGCACACACCACACCGGATGATCTGATGTTTACCATCGAACACGAATTCGATTCGACCGTGATCACCCTTGTCGACGAGGGCCAGGATCCGCGCGACTGTCTGCGCGAAGACGTGACGATTTCCGCTTTCGAGGATTGCGTCGTTGTCGCGCAGTTGGACGCACAGGCGGATGAGGTGCAGCGCGTCACCTTTTCCCATGCACAGTTGCGCGAACTGGCCGCGGCGCTGAACCTGCCCGAGGGCGCCTATCGCTTGCGCCAGACCGGCGAAAAGGGTTGAACGATCCCGGCACCTTGTCACGCGCCGTCTCACCACGAACAAGCGTCGCGCGCGAGGCGATTCCCGGCACCCGGTTGCCAGACATGTCAGACCGGTTCCAGCAAACACATCCGGGGATCGTCCGGGCATATCGTCCGGGCATATCGTCCGGGCACCTGGCAATCCGCCCCCATTGCAATCCGGGCCTGCTTGCCCGATACCGGACCCAACCGGACATGATCAGGAGCGCGACTGATGGATGTGAACCCCGCACGACGCAATGACGAAGCGATGCGTTTCCTGCTGACCCGGCGCTCTCGCCCCGGCAAAACGCTTGTCGCCCCGGCCCCCGATGAGGCGGCGCTGACCGAGATTCTCACGGCTGCGGCCCGCACACCCGATCACGGCAAGCTGGAACCGTGGCGGTTCGTGGTGATCACCCGCGAAGCCGGGCAGAGGCTGGGCGCGGCAGCGGTAAACCGCGCGACAGAACAGGGGCTGGAACCGGGTCAGGCCGAAAAGGCAGGAAAGCAGTTTTTCGACACACAGCTCTGCGTTGCCGTCGTTTTCTGCCCGAAGGAGAGCCCCAAAGTGCCGGAAACCGAACAATTGCTTTGTGCAGGCGCGGTCTGCCTGTCTTTGCTCAATGCAGCACTCGCGGCAGGTTGGGGCGCGAACTGGCTGACCGGCTGGGCGGCGCATGACGATGATTTCACGCACGATCTTCTGGGGCTGAACGACGCAGAAACGATCACCGGCTTTGTCCATCTCGGGACCGAGGGCGTCGCACCACCCGAGCGTCCGCGCCCCGATCTGGCCGCCATCACCCGATGGATTTCGCAATGATCCTGACCTCCTACTTTCGCGCCTGGAACGATCTTTTGCGTCCGGGCGCGCTCAGGATCGTCGGGATCGGTGTCGCCCTCTCGCTGGGGCTGCTGATCACGATCCATATCGCAATGCTCTGGCTGATTGGAGCACTGGTGCCCGATAGCCTGACAGTGCCGTTCATCGGACCGGTCGGGCATATCGACACCGCGCTCGGGATCGCTTCGGCCGGTTTGATGCTGATCGCATCCATGTTCCTGATGGTGCCGGTCGCATCCGCCTTCACCGGCTTTTTTCTCGAAGATGTGTCGGAGCTAGTCGAGGATGCGCATTATCCGGACCTGCCCGAGGTGCGCAAACCGGGCTTTGCCGAGAGCGTCTCGGACAGTTTGCGTTTCTTCGGGGTGATCGTGGTTGCGAACATCGTCGCGCTGATGATCTACCCGTTCGTCATTCCGCTTGCCCCGTTTCTTTTCTTCGGGTTGAACGGCTATCTTCTCGGGCGCGAATATTTCCAGATGGCGGCATTGCGCAGGCTGGAGCGGGAGGACGTGAAGCGCCTGTATGAACACAACAGGCTGACGATCTGGATCGCGGGGGCGCTGATGGCGATACCGCTTTCAGTGCCGCTGCTGAACCTTTTTGTCCCGGTGCTGGGGGCGGCCGGCTTTACCCATCTGTTCCATGCGATCACCAATCGCCGTGCTTGAGGCTTCTCAATATTTTCAAATCTTCCGTAGGGTTAAAGGCCGCGCTGGCACCACGCAATCGCGACCAGGGCAACACCAGGTCAGCGTTAACCAACCATTAGTCAGTTTCCGATTTACTCAAGGCATGAAACCGAATCTGCCGAGTGAGTGCGATGATCGATCTGTTCACAATTGCCACAAAACCGGCCACGGCCGAGCGCCCTCTGAACGGGCTGACGGTTCTGCTGGTCGAGGATAGCCGCTTTTCCTCCGAGGCCGTGCGACTGCTCTGCCTGCGCTCGGGCGCCCGGATCCGACGTGCGGATTGCCTGCAAGCGGCGCGGCGCCACCTGCAAACCTATCGCCCCGATGTGGTGATTGTCGATATGGGGCTGCCCGACGGGTTCGGGGCGGACCTGATAGCCGAAACCCGGCGCGTCAAATACAGCCCGCCCGTCGTTCTGGGGCTCTCGGGCGATTGCAGCCTGCGCGAAGCGGCGCTGAAGGCTGGCGCGGACGGCTTCTTGTCAAAGCCGATCGAAAGCCTGGCCATGTTCCAGAAGACCATCCTCGCAGCGCTCCCCCCTGAGATGCGTCCCAAAGGGCTTCGCGCCCTGCGCGATGTCGTGGTGGAACCTGACCGGATCGCCCTGCAAGACGATCTCAAGCATATGGCCGCAGTGCTGCGCGATGAGGGTGCAAGCCCCTATGCCGCCCATTTCCTCGCAGGGGTGGCAATCTCGGCGCGTGATGCAGCGCTTTGCGATGCGGCGGATCGGCTGGGCCAGCCGGGCGGAATGAATGCGCAAGAACTGAGTGCGGTCACGGCTCTGGTCGAGCAGCGGCTTGCCGCAAGCGGAATGATCTGAAAATGATCCGAAACTGGCCGGTCAGACCAGTTTCGGATCGTCGGACACACGCACCAGCCGCGTCAGGTCGGACAACCTCTTGATCTGGCGCCCCTGTGTATCGAAATTGGTCCGGGCGAGCCAGGTGTCATAGGCTGCCTTGAGCGCGGGCCAGTCCTTGTCGATCGCGGCAAACCAGGCCGTGTCGCGATTGCGCCCCTTGTAATGTGTCGCTTGCCGAAACACCCCCTCATGGGACAGCCCAAGGCGCTGCGCTGCCCGGCGCGACGCAAGGTTGAGCGCATCGCATTTCCATTCGAACCGACGATAGCCGGCCTCAAAGGCCCATTCGATCATCCGCATCATTGCCTCGGATCCCGCACGCGTCCCCTGCCCCGCCGATGACAACGCGATCGAGCCAAGCTCGATCGAGCCGATGGCGGGGCTGATGCGCATATAGGCCATCACTCCGAACAACCGTTCTGTTTCCAGCTCGATCGCCGCATAGAACAACGGATCGCGACTTCCCGCAGCTTCGTTCACCCAACATATGAACGTCGGTTCGGAGTGGAACGGGCCATGCGGCATGTAATCCCAGATTCGTTCATCTGCCCCGAAGGCCGCGTAAAGACCATGCGCGTGGCGCGTCCCCAGTCGCTCCAGCCGCATGTAGTTTCCCACGATCCGATCAGGTCCTGGTGCGGGCGGTGCCGACCAATCGCCCATCGGCGCCCCGAATGCGCGTGTCCAGTCCTGTGCCATCCCGCCTCCTTACTGCTATCCCGGCACGCTATCAGTCCGACATCCGCCGTGCAATTGCCCCGTCATGGCTGCAATGCATTTCGGATACCATCGCATTTCGCCGTCAGTTTGCTTGAAAAATCAAGCTGCCAGGGACTCTGTGCCGAACGAAACATGTGATCTGCCTGATCGAGAAAAAACGTTTCTTCAACACCGCACATCGGATCGTCTTCTCGGTCGATGTCCCCGCTCAGAGTCTGCCTCGAAATTCTGCGGCATATTTTCTTGCGAAAATGGTGTGTGGACTCTGTAAAGCACGTGACTTGATCTGACATTTCTGCTCCTTTGGAGCGCAGGCAAGGCATGTCGATCGATGACACGCGTTCAGGAGACGATCATCAAACCGAAGCCGGGCTTGCTGGCGCAGGCCGACGCGCTGAGCCGCGCTTGGCAGCGCTTGCCACGGCGCTATGATTACAACACCATCAAACCGCACTCGTCTGCGGGAAACCAGAGCAAGAAAGCTTGGGGCAGTTACTCGCCCCAAGCCTTTTGCTGTTGTTGGCACGCCATGTTCAGACCGCGTTGAACTCTGCGGCCACCGTGCCGAGCGCCAGCCCAAGCGCCTCGGCCACCGCCGGACAGGTGATCTGGCCGGCATGGACGTTCAGCCCGGCCATCAGATGCGGATCTTCGGCGCAGGCACGCGCCCAGCCCTTGTCGGCCAGCGCCAGCAGGAAAGGCAGGGTCGCATTCGAGAGCGCAAGGGTGGCGGTACGCGCCACGGCACCGGGCATATTGGCGACGCAGTAATGAATGACGCCTTCAACCTCGAAGATCGGGGCCTCGTGGGTGGTCGGATGCGAGGTCTCGACACAACCGCCCTGATCGATGGCCACATCGACGATCGCGGCACCGGGTTTCATCGTCTTCAGCATCTCGCGCGTGATCAGCTTCGGGGCTGCGGCTCCGGGGATCAGCACCGCACCGATCACCAGATCCGCCTGCGCGACCAGCGCCGCAGTTCCGGCCCTAGAGGAACAGGCAGTGCGGACGGTGCCGCCGAACATGTCGTCAAGATAACGCAGGCGTGGCAGGGACTTGTCCAGCACCGTCACATCCGCACCCATTCCGGCCGCAACGCGTGCCGCATTGGTGCCCACGACCCCGCCGCCGATGACAACGACCTTCGCGGCGGCCACGCCAGGCACACCCCCCATCAGCACACCCAGACCGCCATTGGCCTTTTGCAATGTCCAGGCACCCATTTGCGGCGCGAGCCGTCCGGCGACCTCTGACATCGGGGCCAGCAGCGGCAGCGTGCCATCCCCGGCCGTCACGGTTTCATAGGCGATGCAAGTGGCACCCGATTGCATCAGGTCATGCGCCTGCTCCGGATCGGCGGCAAGGTGCAGATAGGTGAACAGCAGCTGCCCCTTGCGCAGCATGGCACGTTCGGATGTCAGCGGCTCCTTGACCTTCACGATCATGTCGGCTGCGGCGAATACGCTGGCGGCATCGGGCAGCAATGTCGCCCCCGCCGCCTGATAGTCGGTATCCGCAAAGCCTGACCCGACCCCGGCCCCGGCCTCAATGACCATCTCATGGCCATGGGTCACCGCCTCCTGCACGGCGTCCGGCGTCAGCCCGACCCGGAATTCCTGCGCCTTGATTTCGCGTACCGATCCGATCTTCATCACCCTCTCCCTGTTGATCCCGACTGTTGATCCCGAGGCAAATTCTGTCTCTCAGTGTGCGCTCATATCCGGGGGACAGGCTTGAAATCTGGCGGTTGAATCGGCTCGATTGCGCCAGTATCTTCGAAGAAACCGAAAAAATCGGCAGGAAATTGCATGGATGGGAAACTGGACGCAACGGATCGTCGGCTTTTGACGGTGCTGCAACAGCAGGGGCGAATCTCGAACGCGGATCTGTCCGAGCGGGTGAACCTGTCGCCCTCGGCCTGTCATCGGCGGGTTCACCGGCTGGAGGATGAGGGGTTCATTCGCGATTATGTCGCTCTGCTCGACCAGCACAAGATCGGGCGCAGCACGGTCGTCTATGTCGAGATCAAGCTGGCCAGTCAGGCAGATGAGATCCTCGACGGGTTCGAAGCGGCGGTGCGCAAGGTGCCTGAGGTGCTCGAATGTCACCTAATGGCGGGAGCGGCGGATTACCTGCTCAAGGTCGTGGCCGAGGATGCGGAGGATTTCGCGCGCCTGCACCGGGCGAAGCTGGCGCACCTGCCGGGGGTGGCCCAGATCCAGTCAAGTTTCTCGCTCAAATGTGTGCTGTCAACCACGGCGCTGCCAGTCTGAGCCAGAACCCGCTCGACATTGCGCCACGGCACAACCGGGGGGCAAGTCATTCGGGTTCTGAGATGCGGTGTGACCACGTATGCACAGGAACAGACCCGCCCGGTTCGGAGACCAAAAACCCCCGATGGCGTGGCCACGGGGGTCATCGGTGCGGGCAAGCCCGCCAGCATTTCCAGACGCCCAGAGCGCGCCTTCTGGAGCGCGCCCTCTAGAGCGCGCCTTCGCGCTGAGCCTTTTTGCGCGCCAGTTTGCGGGCACGGCGAATCGCCTCGGCTTTCTCGCGCGCTTTCTTGACGGAGGGTTTCTCGAAATGCTGCTTGAGCTTCATTTCACGCAATACACCCTCGCGCTGAAGCTTTTTCTTCAGAGCACGAAGCGCCTGTTCGACGTTGTTGTCGCGAACGCTGACCTGCATGTGGTGTCACCACCTTCCTAAGTTAGAGTTGCAGTTGCTTGCAGGAAAACCCCATATAGAAAGGAAAAGGTGGTTTGTCTACCGTTCCGAGCAGGGGAAGTGCCATGAAAAACGATCATCTTGATGTGAATCGCGCCAGGGCGGAACTCTTGGCGGCCATCACGCCGCATGTGCCCTTCGATGGCTGGTCGGAGATGTCGTTTGCCGCAGCAGTCTCTGATCTGGGGATGGATCCGGGGCTGGCCCGGGTGATATGCCCGCGCGGGGCGATCGATCTGGTCGTGGAATATCACCGCGCCGGGGATCGCGCCATGCTGGCACGTCTGGACGCAACCGATCTTTCGGGGCTGAAATTTCGCGAACGGATCGCCATGGCGGTACGGTTCCGGCTGGAGACGAGCGACCCCGAACTGGTGCGGCGCGGGGCGGCACTGTTCGCGCTGCCGCAGCACGCGGGCACCGGCAGCAAGCTGATCTGGGACAGTTGCGACCTGATCTGGTGGCGGCTGGGGGACCAGAGCGAGGATTACAACTGGTATTCCAAGCGGATGACGCTCTCGGCGGTCTATTCGACGACGGCCCTGTTCTGGATGGGCGATGACAGCGAAGATCATGCCGAGACATGGGCTTTTCTCGACCGCCGGATCGCGGATGTCATGCAGTTCGAAAAGGTGAAGGGCGCTTTGGTCAAGCTGCCGCTGGTGCCGCAGATCCTGGGCGCGATCAAGGCGCCGAAATCGGCACAGGACATGCCGGGCAGGGAGGCGCGCCCATGACGACCGGTGCCCCGATAACCTTGCCTGCCCGGATGCGCTGTGTCGAGATCATCGGCGCAGGTGGACCGGAGGTGTTGAAAGCCGCCACGCGCGCGCTCCCCGTGGCCGGTCACGGGGAGATCCTGATCGAGGTGGCGTGGGCCGGGGTGAACCGCCCTGACGTTCTGCAACGGGCAGGGCTCTACAAGGCACCGCCCGGTGCCTCGGATCTGCCGGGGCTCGAATGTTCGGGCCATGTGGCGGCGACCGGTACAGGTGTGACCGATTGGAACATCGGCGACCCGGTCTGTGCGCTGGTGCCTGGCGGCGGTTATGCGGAATATGTAACCTGCCCGGCGCGGCACGCGCTGCCGGTGCCGGCCGGGCTTGATCTGCGTTCGGCCGCCTGCCTGCCCGAGACTTGCTACACCGTATGGTCGAATATGGTGATGCGCGGCGGATTGCAGACCGGGGAGCGGTTTCTGGTGCATGGTGGCTCCTCCGGCATCGGCACGACCGCGATCCAGATTGCCAGGGCACTGGGTGCGCGGGTCTTCACCACTGCGGGCACGGCCGAGAAATGCGCCGCCTGCGAGGAACTGGGTGCCACCGCGATCAACTACAAGACCGACGATTTCGTCGATGTGCTGCGTGCCGAAGGGGGCGCGAACCTGATCCTCGACATGGTGGGTGGACGCTATATCCCACGCGATCTCAAGGCGATGGCCGATGATGCGCGACTGGTCTTCATCGCGTTTCTCGGTGGATCGATGGCCGAGATCAATTTTGCGCAGGTGATGATGCGCCGCCTGACGATCACCGGCTCGACCCTGCGTCCGCAATCGGATGCCGCCAAAGCCGAAATTGCGCGCCAGTTGCGTGAACATGTCTGGCCAATGATTGACACGGGCAAGTTGCGGGTGATCCATGACAGCACCTTCCCGCTTGATCATGCCCCACAGGCTCATGCGCGAATGGAAACGAGCGCCCATATCGGCAAGATCGTCCTGGAGGTGAAGGGCGGCTGAGCCCTTGCACAAACGGGCCTTGATCCCTGCATGGGGTATGCGCGCCCTATGTGATGGATATGAGTGTGAGCCAAGGCCAATTCACACGTCTCGAAGGGTTTTACCCGATTTCTGCCAAATCTTCTGGCCCATATTTCACCCCCAGACCCCGCCGGATCAACAGATCGCCCTTGTGAACCGCCTCGACGCGCTCGGCCAGGCCGGGATCGAACATGTGACCTGATCTCACGGGGCAAAACCCCGTTAAAACAACCGTTTGAACAGGGTTTGCTCCGTTCGCCATCAGAGCCTGCACCAGGCCCCGCCACGCCCAAATACCCCGTATTTCGCCCGTACTGAAGGACAAGCCACCGCGCCCGAAACACAGCCCGGATTGGGTTCATTTGCCTTTTATTTTAACGATCTATCCGGCCTCTTCCGGGTACTGCAGATTTCTGTGTCAAACAACAACAGGAGTGATCTGAACGACATCAATGCGCTCAAAGCACATGGAGCAGCACAAGCACGAATTTTCAAATGAGAAACAGAAACCGTCTGCGCGGCAGAGACAAACCACCGACAAACCATCTGACAGAAAAAAACCATCTGACAGAAAAAACAGAATGCTTATGTCACGCTTCGCAGGGATCCTTGGTGGAGCCAAGGGGAGTCGAACCCCTGACCTCTTGAATGCCATTCAAGCGCTCTCCCAACTGAGCTATGGCCCCACCGGAGGTCCAGCAGGCGGTTCCCGCTGCGTAGAGGGCGTATAGGCAATGGGCAAAGTGGACGCAAGAGCGTTTTTCACCTGCGGTGAAGGAAAAATTTTCGAGCCTCTCCCGTGCCCGCAAACGACAAAGGTGCGAAAGGTCAGCCCCGCACCTGCCGGTTGTCGCATCCGGCTGAACGATCAGTTGTCATCCTTGTTCTCGGTGCTCACATCGGCGATGTCGTCAAGCGAGACATTGTCGTCATCATCATCGTCATAGTCGAGCAGATCGTCATCCATGCTGACATCACCGGTATCGGTGTCCAGACTGTCATCATTCTGCTCAATCCCGTTCTTGTTCACGGTGGTCTTCCCGGAGACCACAGAGCGGGCGGAGCCCTGGATCAGGCTCTCAAGCGAAAAGCTGCTGGAACAGACCGGGCAGGTCATCGGATCTTGGTTCAGGTCGTAAAACCGGCTCGCGCAATGCGGGCACAGGCGCTTGACGCCCCATTCCTCTTTCGGCATGGAATTCTCCTGCGCACTTATTTCTGAAAGTCGCCGCCAACTGCCATAATGCCTGCGGGTCATCAAGACCTTTTGATGTGTTTTTTCGTCCAGCGTGGGTTCCATGCAAGAAAGCCGGTACCGGATGCGACTGTTGATCCCCGACATGCCCGATCTTGAGGTGACCCTGCGCCGCTCGCCACGGGCACGGCGCGTTTCGTTGCGGGTGTCCCGGGCTGACGGGCGGGTGGTGCTGAGCATGCCGGCCGGGGCGTCGGAAAAGGCGGCGCTGGCCTTCGCGCGCGAACAAACGGACTGGCTGCGCAAGGCGCTCGCAGGGGTCGCGCCGCCGCAAGCGGTCCGATTCGGGGCCCGCGTGCCCTTCGAGGGGAAAGAGCTGGAGCTGGTTCCGGCGCGGCTGCGCCGTGCGCGAATCGAGGCCGGGCAACTGCTGGCACCCGAGGATCCGGCACGGCTGGGGATCCGGGTCGAGACCTTTTTCAAACACGCCGCTCGCGCGCGGTTGCAGCGCATGAGCGAAACCTATTGCGACCAGATCGGACGGCAGTTCTCCAGGATTACCTTGCGCGATACGCGCTCTCGCTGGGGTTCGTGCAGCCAGGATGGGGCGTTGTCCTATAGCTGGCGACTGATCATGGCGCCCCCCGATATCCTGGATTACGTTGCAGCGCATGAGGTCGCGCATCTGGTGCGAATGGATCACTCACCTGCTTTCTGGCATGTGGTCGAGGGATTGCGCCCGAGCTACAAATCCGAACGCGCCTGGCTGCGGCGTGAGGGAAGTCGGCTCCATGCCGTGCGGTTTCGCGATTGACGGGTATCCCGTTTGTGATCACAAGACAGCCATGATGACGCTCACCACCCGCCCGATCGAAACCGCCGCCCATGACCAGATCTATCGCAGTCTGCGCCAGAGGATCATGCTGGGCGAGATCCTGCCCGGCGAAGCGCTGACCCTGCGGGGCCTGGGCAGGCAATATAATGTGTCGATGACCCCCGCGCGCGAGGCGTTGCGCCGTCTGGTTGCCGAAGGGGCGCTGACATTGTCGTCTTCGGGGCGGGTTGCGACGCCCGAACTTAGCAATGAGCGGATCGAGGAACTGGCCACCTTGCGGGCCCTGATCGAACCGGAGCAGGCCGCCCGTGCCCTGCCACGCGCGCACCTGGCACTGATTGACCGGCTGAGTGCGATCAACACCGCCAATGCCGAAGCCGTCGCCAGACATGATGCAGTGGGCTATATCCGTACCAATCTCGATTTCCATCGCATGCTGTATCTGCGCGCGCAGGCACCGGCGATGCTGGCGATCATCGAAACGGTCTGGCTGCAACTGGGGCCGACGATGCGCGCGCTTTACAACAAGGCACGCAACGAGCCGCCGCGCCATCACCGGATGATCCTCACCGCCCTGCGGGCCGGGGACGAGCCGGCCTTGCGGCTGGCTGTGCGCGCGGATGTAACCCACGGGCTGCGCCACCTGGCACAGCGCGGATGGTAGGCAGAACAGGGGGCACTGCCTCCGTCTGCGGGATATCTGGATCAGGAAGTAAGGTGTCGTGGATGACCAATGCGTTGAGTGATGAAGATCGAAAGCGGCTCGAGATGACGGTGCTGATGACGCCGGAACTGGCCAACTTTTCAGGCAAGGTCCATGGCGGCGCCTTGTTGAACTGGCTCGACCGCGTCGCGTTCTCGCTCGCTTCGCGCTATTCGGGGCGATATGCGGTGACACTCAGCGTGGACCAGGTGACTTTTAAGCAACCGATCAATGTGGGGGAACTGGTGACCTTCCGCGCGATGGTAAACCATACCGGGCGCTCTTCGATGGAGATCGGGATCCGGGTCGAGTCGGAGGATATCCGCACCGGCACACGCCGTCACACCGACAGTTGCTATTTCACCATGGTTGCGGTGGGCGATGACGGACGGCCCGTCGCGGTGCCGACGCTGGTACCGGGCACGGCCGAAGAGCGCCATCGTTGGCGGGCGGGCGAGTTGCGCCGCGAGTTGCGTCGTGAATTCACACAGAAGATGGCGGCCGCAGCAGATCACGAAGAGACGTGAACGTGCCTCACGGATGCCTTGATCGCCATGGACGAGCCGCAGTTGAACTTCGACGCAACGCCAAGGCTCCGGCGCGATTGCAGGGGCGAGAAACGTGATACGTCCGACAGTCATTTCGGACATTTGCATACAATGCCACGGCTCAATGTTGGTCGAGACCAATCACACGCGCCTGAGCAGACCTCGAACAGACAAGGGTGGCCCGGTCGGGCGGCCGGTTGGCCGCCCGTTGCGATCGGTGGTGGGAAAATCAGGCGTGGATCGCACCGTCGCCACAGGCAAGTGCTGCTTCGCGCACCGCCTCCGAGAAGGTCGGGTGGGCATGGCAGGTCAGTGCGACATCCTGGGCCGAAGCGCCGAACTCCATGGCCACGCAGATCTCGTGGATCAGATCGCCCGCACCGGGGCCGATGATGTGGCAGCCCAGGATCCGGTCGGTCTGCTTGTCGGCGATCATCTTGACGAATCCGTCGGCCTGGAACACGGACTTGGCGCGCGCATTGCCCATGAAAGAGAACTTGCCGATCTTGCAGGCGCGGCCTTCCTGCTTGATCATCTCTTCGGTCTGACCGACCGAGGCCACCTCGGGGGCGGTATAGATCACGCCGGGGATCGCGTCGTAATTCACATGGCCATGCTTGCCCGCAATCACTTCGGCCACCGCCATGCCCTCGTCTTCGGCCTTGTGGGCCAGCATCGGGCCGACCACGGCATCGCCGATCGCATAGATGCCGGGCACGCTGGTTGCCCAATGCGCGTCGGTCCTGACCTGGCCGCGCGGCAGTATCTCGACCCCCACGCCATCCAGGCCCAGCCCGTCCGTATAGGGTTTGCGTCCGGTCGCGACCAGAACGGTTTCCGCCTCGAGCGTCGCTTCGCTTTCATCCTTGCGGAGCTGGTATGTGACGCTCGCCTTGTTGCCCGTCACATTGACACCCTGCACGGCCGCACCCAGAACGAACCTGAAGCCCTGCCGGGTGAGGAGTTTCTGGAAGTTGCGGGCCACCTCGCCGTCCATGCCGGGGGTGATCGCGTCGAGATATTCGACCACGGTGACCTCGGTGCCCAGACGCGCATAGACCGAACCCATTTCGAGGCCGATCACGCCCGCGCCGATGACGACCAGGGATTTGGGGATTCTGGTCAGCGACAGTGCACCGGTAGAGGTCACGACGGTCTTCTCGTCGATCTCGACACCGGGCAGCGAGGCCGCCTCGGAGCCGGTCGCGATCACGATATTCCTGGCATCATGCACCGCGTCGCCGACCTTGACCTGGCCAGCAGCCGGGATCGAACCCCAGCCCTTGAGCCAGTCGATCCTGTTCTTCTTGAACAGGAACTCGATACCCTTGGTATTGGCGTCGATGACATCTTGCTTGTAGGTCTGCATCTGCTTCCAGTCAACCGAAGGCGATTTGCCCTTCAGGCCCATCGTGGCGAAATTGTGCTCGGCCTCGTGCAGGTGATGGGTGGCGTTCAGGAGCGCCTTCGAGGGGATGCAGCCCACATTCAGACAGGTGCCGCCCAGGGTCTCGCGCCCTTCGACACAGGCAGTTTTCAGGCCCAGCTGGGCGCAGCGTATGGCACAGACATAGCCGCCCGGGCCGCCGCCGATCACGATGACATCATACTCAGCCATTTTTCTTTTTTTGCTCCTTACGGTTCGTTCGGGTTCAGGGGGGACGTGCAGGTGTTCAGAAAAGCGCAACCAGAACCAGCACGAGGGTGCACAATGATCGCAAGCGCGAGGATGATGAGTTCAGGGGTCACGGTCGGCTCCCGGTCCGGCGCAAATTCCTGGCAACTGTGGACCAATTCTTTCGATTTTGCCACAATCCTTTTTCCATTGCCCCCTTTTCCATTGCCCCCTGCCATGCTGCGATAGCCGTGTGGCACCATGGCATGCGTTCGCTCAAACGTTTGATCTGATGATCCACGCCGGGCCAAACCGGGCCAAACCGGGCAAAACGCCATGTGCCCATTGCGACATCAACGATAAAGAAGCGAGCGTCCGTTCGCGAAAAGATGCACCTTTCCGGGAGAGGCGGTCAGACCCTGCAGCGCGTGGCGGCGATCGTGATGGACCCCGGGCAGTTTGGCAATGATCGGCTCCTTGCCATCTTCGGCCTCGAAATACAACAGCGTCACCTCGCCCAGGGCCTCGACGATATCGACGCGACCGGTATGGATCGCATCCGACTCGGCAGGCACGAAATCCTCGGGCCGGATACCGATATTGACCCGCAGTCCCCTGTCATCCGCATTGGTCGGGACGGTCGATTTCGCCATCCCGCCCCCGTCCAGCCTGACCGCCGTCATCGCGCCGGTTTCGACCACCTCGCCCGAAAGCAGGTTCATTGCCGGCGAGCCGATGAACTGCGCCACAAACTCGTTTTGCGGGCGTTCATAGAGTTCCAGCGGTGTGCCGACCTGGGCGATCCCCCGGTTTGCCAGAACCACGATGCGCGAGGCGAGCGTCATCGCCTCGACCTGGTCGTGGGTGACATAGATCATCGTCCGGTCGGGCATCGACTCCTTGAGTTGCGCGATCTCGATCCGGGTGGCGACCCGCAGCGCCGCATCCAGATTCGAGAGCGGCTCATCAAAGAGATAGACCTTCGGATCGCGCACGATGGCGCGCCCGATCGCAACCCTTTGTCGCTGTCCCCCCCGAGAGCGCCCTGGGCAGACGATCAAGATAGTCGGTCAGTTGCAGAACCTTCGCGGCCTTCTCGACCGCTTCATTGATCTCCTCCCTGGTTTTTCTGGCGATCTTCAGCGCGAAGCTCATGTTTTCGCGCACGGTCATATGCGGGTAGAGCGCATAGGACTGGAACACCATCGCGATGCCGCGATTGGCGGGCGGCACATCGTTCATCCGCACGCCGCCAATCTCGAAATTCCCGCCCGAGATCTTTTCAAGCCCCGCGATCATGCGCAACAGTGTCGATTTTCCGCAACCCGATGGCCCGACGAAAACGATCAGCTCCCCCGCCTTGATGTCGAGATTGATGTCTTGCAGGACATTCACCTCGCCATAGGATTTCGCGACATGTTCCAGTTTCAAATCGGCCATGGTCTCTCTCATGCCTCGTGATTGTCGAGGCGCAGTATGCTGGGCTGCCAAGGCCCCAGATGGAGCGTGTGATCAGGCATCGGTCGGATCGAGCCCAACTCGCCGCCGATTGTGACCCAATGGCCCGGTGGCACGGTCGCATTCACCGGCATATCGGACAGGTTGAAATGGCACAGGATCGTCTCGTTTTCATTTTTACGCGTGAAAACAAACAGATCTCCGGCACAATAGATGCTCTCCATGGCCCCGTCCCGCAGCGCCGGGTGGTTGCGGCGGAACGCGATCGCCCGGCGGTAATGTTGCAGCAGCGAGGCCGGATCGGCCGCCGCCTGATCGGCCGCCATGTTGTGGTGAACCGAAGGCACCGGCAGCCATGGCCGTGACGCCGAAAACCCGCCATAGGCCGCGTCCCGCTCCCAGACCATCGGGGTGCGACAGCCATCGCGGCCCTTGAATTCGGGCCAGAACTCGATGCCATAAGGGTCTTGCAGATCCTCATGGGCAAGTTCGGCCTCGGGCAGGCCCAGCTCTTCTCCCTGATACAGGCAAAGCGAGCCGCGCAGGCACATCATCAGCGTGGTGTAAAGCCGCGCCGCCGCCGGGGTCAGGTGCCAGCGCGAGATATGGCGCTCGACATCGTGGTTCGAATAGGCCCAGCAGACCCAGCCATCCCTGGCCGTCCGTTCCACATTGTCAAACAGCGTCTTGAAAAATTCCGCATTCAGCGGCTCATGCCCCGAGAGCAGATCGAACGCATAGCACATCTGCATCCGGTCATCGCCGGAGGTATATTCGCCCAGGATCTCCAGCCCCCGATGACTGTCCCCCACCTCGCCCACGGCGGCCGCGTTGTAATTGTTCATCAAGGCCCGCAGCTTGCGCAGGAAACGCAGGTTCCCGGGATGGTTCTTGTCGTGGATGTGGCGCTGGTGATTGTAGGGGTTCACCCTGGGCGCCATCTGATCGTTGCGTTCTTCGGGCGGCAGCGCCGGATTGTTGCGCAACTTCGCATCATGCATGTAGAAATTGATCGTGTCGAGGCGGAACCCGTCCACCCCGCGCTCCAGCCAGAACTGTGCCACGTTGAGCAATTCCTGCTGCACCTCGGGACAGTGGAAATTGAGGTCCGGCTGCTGGACGAGGAAATTGTGCAGGTAATATTGCTCGCGCCTTGTATCCCATTGCCAGCCCGAACCGCCAAAGATCGACAGCCAGTTGTTGGGCGGGGTGCCGTCGGGTTCGGGATCGGCCCAGACATACCAGTCCGCCTTCGGGTTGTCGCGGCTCGCCCGGCTTTCGGTGAACCATGGATGCTGATCCGAGGTGTGGCTCAGAACCAGGTCGATCATCACCTTGAGACCCAGCACATGGGCCGTCGCGATCACCTGGTCGAAATCGGCCAGACTGCCGAACATCGGATCGACATCGCGGTAATCGCTGACGTCATAGCCGAAATCTTTCATCGGCGAGGTAAAGAAGGGCGAAATCCAGACCGCATCCGCGCCAAGGGACGCCACATGCGGCAGTCGGCGCACGATCCCGAGCAGATCGCCCACCCCGTCGCCATTGCTGTCCTGAAAGCTGCGCGGATAGATCTGGTAGATCACTGCACCACGCCACCAGTCCTGATCTTTCTTCAGAGTTTTCATCAACCACCTTTAACCGAACCCGCGAGCAGACCGCGCACGAGATATTTCTGCATCGCGAAGAACACGCCAAGCGGCACCGCGATCGACACGAAGGCAGCTGCGGCCAGAATGCCCCAGTCGCCCCCGCGCGACCCCAGCAGATCGTCGGCGATCTTCACCGTCATCACCTTCGACCCGTCATTGGCCGGAAGAAAGACCTTGGCCACGAGAAGGTCGTTCCAGACCCAGAGGAACTGGAAGATGGCAAACGACGCGAGCGCCGGAAAGGACAAGGGCAGCATGATCTTGATGAAGATCTGGAAATCCGTGGCACCATCGACCTTCGCGCTTTCGATGATGTCGCGCGGCAGGCCCGCCATGTAGTTCCTGAGCAGGTAAATCGCGAGTGGCAGGCCAAACCCGGTATGGGCAAGCCAGATCCCGAAAAAGCTCTGCCCGATCCCCACATCCTGATGCAGGCGCAACAAAGGCACCAGCGCCAGTTGCAGCGGGACGACCAGCAGACCCACCACCGCCGCGATCAGCACCCCGCGACCGGGGAACTCCATCCACGCCAACGCATAGGCCGCGAAGGCCGCAACAAGGATCGGGATGATCGTTGCCGGGATCGTCACCGTCAGCGTATTGATGAAAGCCCGCCCCATCCCGTCCGAGAACAGCACCTCGCGATAATTGGCCAATGTGAAGGTCGGTGGCACGGCCGCCACGAAATAGATACGCGGCCCCGATCCGTCAAAGCTCTGGCTGGCCGTCACCCTGAAGCTGCCATCCGCGTTGACGGTCATCGTGCCGTCGCGCGTGTCCGCCGTCGCGCCAGCCCTGTATTTGTCCGGCTTGATCCCCGAGGTTCCGAACGCAACGATCTTGCCGCCACCGCCCGGATCCGCGCCATTCAGCCCGTCGGTCAGCAGGTTCCCGCTCAGCACATACCGGTCGCCGTCCTGCGTCTGTGAAGTGGCGGGGATCCGGGCGCGGAACGCCCTGTCCACCGGAAAGGCCGCGCTCCACCAGCCCGACCGGCTGATCTGATCGGTCGTGCGCACGGAACTGACCAGCAGACCCACCGTCGGGATCAGCCACAGCACCACCATCAGGACAACCGAGATGTTCACCGCCCAGGTCAGGCGCGACTTCTGCCCCGCGATCGCAGCCATCAGCGCATCTCCTTGCGGGCTTGAAGGATGTTCCAGATCATCACCGGCAGCACGATGACCATGATGACGAAGGCGACTGCGGTGGCACGCCCGTCATCACGGAACATGTAGCTCATCATGTAGCTGGGCAGGATCTGCGTGCCGAAATTGCCGCCTGTCGTGGCATATACGATGTCGAAGATCTTGAGTGTGAGGATGGTGATCGTTGTCCAGACCACCACGATCGTCGGCAGGATCTGCGGCACCTTGATCTTGAAGAACAGCTGGAACGGATTTGCCCCGTCAAGCACCGCAGCCTCCACCGTTTCCTCGGGAATACCGCGCAAGGCCGCCGAAAGAATGACCATCGCGAACCCGGTCTGGATCCAGATCAGGATGAGCATCAGGAAAAAGGTGTTCCAGAACGGAATCTGTAGTGGATCAACGGGTTGCAAGTGGAAACAGGTGCGGATCGCATTGATCAGACCGATCTGCGGGTTCACCGCATAGACGAACTTCCAGATCAATGAGGCACCCACGAAACTGATCGCCATCGGCATGAAGATCAGCGATCTGGCCACCGCCCCCCAACGCAGACGGTCGGTCAGTTGAGCCGCCATGAGACCGAAGAAGGTGGCACCGGCAGGCACGAAGAGCACCCAGAGGAAATTGTTGAATACGGCCTCGCGAAATTCCGGATCGGCGGCGAGCCCGGAATAATTGCCCAGGCCCACGAACGCGTTGCCGTCGCGATCGAACAGGGAGCGGATGAAGGATCCAGCCACCGGATAGGCGAGATAGAGTCCGAGCGCAAAGAGTGCCGGAAACAGGAACAGCCACGGGCGCACCATGTTGGCGCGGTTGATATTGCGACCCGGATCCGCCCCGCGCGGGGGAAAGATCACCTTGTCCAGGACCATGTTGGATATTTGGAAATAGGCGATACAGCCGCCCACACCCAGGGCAATGGTAATGATCCCCTGCAAGATCGGTGACATCCGGCCCCTCTCCAGTGATACAAGCAAGACCGCGCTCCCAAATCACCGGGATGCGACAAGATCAGGTTACTTCCCGAGGCTGTTCCAGCGCTTTTGAACGGCATCGGCCGCCTGCTGCGCCGTCTCGTCGCCGGTCGTGTAGGCCACCATCGCTTTCCAGAATGCGTCGGTGCCGATCTCGCCCGGCATCTGGTCCGAGCCATCAAATCGGAACGTCGTCGCATCCAGCAGAATCCGGTTCATGTGACGCTGCACATCATTGGCGAATGCGGCCGGGTTGACGTTCGTGTTGGGCGTGAGAAAGCCCGATTGCGCCATCCAGATCTCGGACGCGATCGGCGTCTTGAGGAACCTGATGAAAGCTTCGGCCGCCGGGCTGTCCCTGGTGATGCCGAACATCGTGCCCGCGCCCAGAACCGGTTTGCCCAGATCCTTGCCAGCATAGGCCGGAAAGTAGAAGAAATTCACATCCTGTCCGACCTTGGTCCCCTGGGGAAAGAAGGTCGGGATGAAACTCGCCTGTTTGTGCATGTAGCATTTTGGCGGGAAGTCGAAGAGACCCCTGGGGCTGTCGCGGAAATCGGTGGTGGCGACGGCCTGCGGCCCGCCTGCGGCAAAGCCCGGCGTACGCACGAATTGGCCGTAAGCCCTGATCGCATCCACGACCTTCGGATCGTTGAATTTCAGCCTGTTCGAAACCCAGTCGTCGTAATCCTGCGGCGATTGGGTGCGCAGCATGATGTCCTCGACCCAGTCGGTGGCGGGCCAGCCGGTCGCCGCCCCCGAGCCCAGACCAATGCACCACGGTGTGCCGCCATCGGCCTTGATCCGTTCGCTCAGCGCCTTGAGTTCCTCCATGGTCTGCGGAACCTTGTAGCCCGCTTCCCGGAAGTTCTCGGGCACATACCAGACCAACGACTTCAGGTCGGCCTTGAACGGGAAGGCATAGGTGGCCTGTTCGCCATCCTTGCCCCTGTAGGTTGACAGATCATGCCAGGACTGACCGGCCGCGTAGTTGGTACGGATCCAGTCACCGGTGCCCTCGGGCATCCTGGCGAGATAGCCCTGGCGGGCCATCTCCGAAGCCAGCCCCGGCTGCGGGAAGACCGCAATATCGGGCGGGGTGCCGGCCTTGGCGGCGATCACGATATCGCTCTCGAAGCTTTCCGAACCGGAATAGTTTACCCTGGCACCGGTCGCGGCCTCGAAATAGGCCAGCACGGATTCGAACAGTTTCTTGTCATTGCCGGTCCACGGGCCGGTGATGGTCAGGGTCTGGCCGCTCAGGTCGGTATTCCCGGAAAACCGGTCATAACTGCCCCAGTCAAAGCGGGCCGGCTGATCGCCGGGATTGAACCTGAGATCCCGGGCCGAGACGAGGCCCGCCGAAAGCGCCAGCATCGCGATGCCCGGCACAAGGGTCCTGATTATGAAGGTCCTGATCATGAAATCCTCCCGCAGATCGGTCACCTCACCTGTCGCCTCAGGCATATGGCGAATCGCCGGTCCCAAAGCGCTTTGGATCGTGACGACTGTTCCAGAGCCACCACGAGATGTCAATCAGCCTTGTCCGGGAGCAAGTCAATTCTCCTTTTTTGTTATCTTTGTTATCTCTTGTGTCGAGTTGCATACTGGATCGCAGAAGCGGTAATGCCGCAGTCGCAGCGTTGACGGACGGTCGTACCCCGACTACCGTCTGCGAGAATTCAAACCGGTTTGGGCCGCATGAACCTGAAAACTCTCGCCCGGGAACTGGGCTTGTCCCCCACCACGGTGAGTCGCGCACTCAACGGCTACCCCGAAGTGTCCGAAGCGACCCGCCTGCGCGTGCAGGAGGCGGCGCGGCGTGCCAATTACCGGCCGAACACACAGGCACAGCGGCTGGCGACGGGGCGCGCGATGGCGATCGGCCACATCATTCCGATCTCGACCCGTTACGAGATCGTAAATCCGGTTTTTACCGATTTCATCGCAGGCGCAGGCGAGGTCTATGCGCAGGCGGGTTACGACATGATCATGACCATCGTGCCCGATGATGCCGAGGCGCGCGCCTATGCCGAACTGCGCTCCCGAGGCAATGTGGATGGCGTGCTCGTCCACGCGCCGCGCATCGGGGATCACCGCCTTTCGATGATCGAGGCTCTCGGCCTGCCCTATGTCGTGCATGGCCGCGCGGGCGGGGTCGATCGCACCTATAGCTGGGTCGATGTGAACAATGCCCGTGCCTTCGAGCGCGCAACGAATCTGCTGCTGGACCTCGGGCATCGGCGGATTGCGCTGATCAACGGGATCGGCGACATGGATTTCGCCCACAGACGGCGGTGTGGCTACGCGCGTGCGCTGACCGGCCGCGGTATCGGCCCTGACCCCGAAATCATCACCGAAGGCGAGATGACCGAGGCACAGGGCCATGATGGTGCCCGCGCGATGCTTGCGACCGGTCATCCGCCCACCGCGTTCCTGACGGCCTCGCTTCTGTCCGCGATGGGGGTGCGGCGCGCGGTCGAGGAAGCGGGGCTGATGATCGGGCGCGATATTTCGATCGTGACTCATGACGACGAACTCAGCTACCTCAAGAATGGCACGGCCGGGGAACCGATCTTCACGGCCACCCGTTCCCCGGTGCGGCACGCGGGGCGCCGTTGCGCCGGGATGCTCCTGGCTCAGATCGAAAGCGGCGACCGCAGGCCACGCTCGGAACTGATGGAGGCTGTCCTGGTAATCGGCAGCTCCACCGGCCCCTTCGGGCACGGTCAGGACACACATCTTTTGCGGCGCCGATCCTCTCGCACAGGTGCGCCGCACCCTTGATGGCCGCACCCTTGAGAATTGCCAATGAGCACCGCGATATGAAAATCGCTTTGGCCGCGTTCATGTGGATTTCGAAACCTTGCAGCGCATCCCGAAAGCGTCCTATCTGGCGTGGCAGGAAACCCTGGGGGCCTGATGACCGGTTCTGATCGCTTCACCTTGCTGACCGATATCGGCGGCACCAACACGCGCGTGGCGCTGGCCTGCAACGGCACGCTTGATCGGGGCACGATCCGGCGCTACGCGAACAAGGGCCGCGCCGGGCTTGAGGAGATCCTGGCCGAGTACATGGTTCATGAGAGTGTCGGCCCGCTTGCCGGTGCCTGCATCGCAGCGGCCGGCCCGGTTCGCGACGATGTGGCGACGATGACAAATCTCTCCTGGGTGATCAAGCCGGGCAATGTTGCGGCGGCCACCGGGGCAAATACGGTCGCGGTGCTGAACGATCTGCAAGCGCAGGGCCATGCGCTTGGCCACCTGGCCCAAGGGGCGGTGCGTGCGATCCTGCCGGGCAAGCCTGCGCGCCCCCATGCCGCGCGGTTGGTCGTGGGGGTTGGAACCGGGTTCAACGCCGCCCCCGTGCACGAAACGCCGGGCGGACGCGTCGTGCCACCCTCGGAGGCCGGTCACACCACCCTGCCCTGCATCACCGGGTCCGATTTCGCGCTGAAAGCCTATCTGGAAGAAAAGCACGCCTTCGCTTCGGTCGAGCATGTCGTTTCGGGGCGCGGTCTGGAACGTCTCCATGCCTATCTTGCGGGGCACGAGGATGCAGTCGTGTCGGGAGAGAAAATCCTGCTTGCCATGCAGAAGGGCGACCAGACCGCGCGCGACGCGACCGCGCTCTTTATCCGGATGCTGGGCCGGGTGATCGGTGATCTGGCACTGACCCACCTGCCCTTTGGCGGGATTTACCTGATCGGCGGCACCTCGCGCGCGATCGTGCCCTATCTCGGAGAATTCGGTTTCGATGCGGCGATGCGTTCCAAGGGGCGGTTCTCCGAGTTCCTGGCCGCCTTCCCGGTCCATGTGATCGAAGACGACTACGCTGCCCTGCAGGGATGTGCGACCTATCTGCAATCGCGGCTTCGGGCGGAATAATTTCGCCAGCGTCAAGCCTATCTTAACGGATCGCGCGGTAAACCTCTTTCATCACGCAATGAAAGGGGAGTCCGGTGCGCCTTTTTCCTGATCCATATTCCGGGGGCCGTGCATGACTGCCATCGCCCTTCCTGCAAAACTCGACCTGTCAACGATCAGTGCGCTCGCCACCGATCTGCGTGCCGCACAAGGCGGGGCGCTGGAACTTGACGCCAGTGCGGTGACCCAGCTTGGCGGGCTCGGCGTGCAGCTTCTGGGTTCCGCCGCCCGGACATGGCGCGCAGCCGGCCATAGCCTGACCATCCATCCCAGATCCGACAGTTTCGACGAGGCACTGACGATTTTCGGCGTCGCGCTGGAGGATCTTCAAGCCACGACGGAGGCAGCATGAGCCTGAAAGTCCTCGCGGTCGATGACAGCCGCACCATCCGAGACATGCTCAAACTCGCGCTCACCGGTGCCGGGATCGAAACCTATCTGGCCGAAGATGGAATACACGGGCTGGAAGTACTTGACGGAATCGAACCCGACGCGATCATTTCCGACATCAACATGCCGCGCCTCGACGGGTTCGGCTTCATTGAGGCGGTGCGCGGCCAGGACAAGCATCGCGCGACACCGATCCTGGTGCTGACCACCGAATCGGCCCCCGAACTGAAGGCTCGCGCCCGCGCTGCCGGGGCCACCGGCTGGATCGTGAAACCGTTCGACCCGGCCAAACTGGTCAAGGCTCTGACCATTGTAGCAGGCTGAGGAGAACAGGATGTCCACCGACCCGATGGCAGAAATCAAGGCATCCTTCTTCGTCGAATGCGACGAATTGCTGGAAAGCCTGCAAGACGCTCTGAGCGATCTCGAAGAGGGCGCGAAGGACGGCGAGACGATCAATGTCGCCTTTCGTGCCGTTCACTCGATCAAGGGCGGTGCCGGGGCGTTCGGCCTTGATGCGCTGGTGCATTTCGCCCACCGGTTCGAAACCGTCATGGATGAACTGCGCGCCGGGCGACTGTCGCTCAGCCCCGAGGCCCTCAAGCTGTTCTTCCACGCCGCTGACATGCTCTCGGACGAGGTTCACGCAGCCCGCGACGGTCAGAACGAACCGCAAGGGGCCGATGCCTGCCTGGCTGATCTGGAGGGGCTCCTAGGCGATACACCCGAGTCTGGCTGCGAGGTGGAAACAGATTTTCAACCGGTAGGGCTGACCCTCGAGTTTGAAACCGAGGCCGAAGAGAACAGTGATCCGGCAGCTTTCACCATCCGTTTTACCCCCGCGACAAACCTCTACGCATCGGGAAACGATCCCCTGCATCTGTTGCGGGCGTTGCAGGGGCTGGGCGATTGCCATGTCTGCGCGCAAATGGAGACCCTGCCCGATCTCGCCGCGCTTGCCCCCGAAGACGCATCCATGGGCTGGACGATCACCCTGACAGGCGATGTCACGGAAGAGGACATCCGTGAGGTTTTCGACTTTGTCGAAGATGTCTGTGAGCTCGAGATTTCGTGCGTCTCCACAGAGCCACTACCCACCCCTGACTCCGGTGCGACAACGCAGGACATGCTGCCGACACCTGATGATGTGCCATGCACACCCGACCCCGCCGTTCCTGAAACTGCGAAACCTGCGGCACAGACCAAAGAACTCTCCAAAGCCGCATC
>CBDIBW010000014.1:0-15006 GCA_965277135.1 Thioclava sp.
AACCGCAAGGCCCGTTCGGCCGGAACCGGAAAGAAAACCGCATGAGCAAATCCCTCAAACGTGTGCGCCAGGCGCTTGAAGAGGCGGGCGTGACATATGAGATCGTCGAGGCAGGAGAGGCCCGAACCGCACAGATGGCCGCCGATGCCGCAGGCTGCGAGGTCGATCAGATCGCCAAATCGATCATTTTTCGCGGTGAGGACAGCGGTCATATCGTCCTGTTCATCACCGCAGGCGGCAACCGGGTCAGCACCGGAAAGGCCAGTGCCGTGGCCGGGCAACCGCTGGGCAAGGCCGATGCCGGGCAAATTCGCGCGGAAACCGGATTTGCGATCGGGGGCGTCTCACCGGTCGGTCACCTGACCCCGGTTCAGGCCTGGCTTGACCCGCGGCTGTTCGACTTCGGCACGGTCTGGGCGGCCGCAGGCACCCCACGTCACATCTTTTCGATCACGCCGACCGATCTGGAGCGGATCAGCGGTGCCACCCGCGCCGATTTCACCGAACAGGCGTCCGATCTGACAGGCAAGACCGTGCGCATGTAAAAAAGTTTTACATACCCTCTTGCAAAGTGGCGCAGACATGTTGATCTTGAAGGGGTGAAAGGCATTTACATTCTCAACCCGGAGGTTCCCATGTCCGCCTATTCCACCAACAGCAACAGCGCCACGCCTGATCTGCGCGGCAACTGGTTCACCCGCGCCGTTGACTGGATGGACGTCAACGGCCCCGGCGCGTGGATCGCGCTGATGGTCGCGGGCTTCATCTTCGTCTGGCCGCTCGGTCTGGTGCTGTTGTTCTTCATCCTCTTCACCGGTCGATTCGGGCGTCGCGGGCGGGAGGAACGCCGTGCGATGCGGCGTGGTTTCTCCTGTGGTCGCGGCATGAACATCCACGCCTCGCGTGCGACCGGCAACGCCGCGTTCGACACCTACAAGGCCGACACGCTGGAACGGCTGGAGCGTGAGCAACAGGATTTCGAAGAGTTCCTGCACCGGCTGCGCAAGTCCCGTGACAAGGCCGAGTTCGACCAATATATGAACGAACGCGCCAAGGCCGCAGAAGCTGTGGACACCATCGGGCAGGACACCCAGGACACTCGGAGCGCCTGAGCAACGCCCCTTCACCGAGCCCGAGATTGCAATGCTCCGGTTGACACAACCGGAGCGTTTCCCATCTGTTGCATGAAACACTTGTCGGGTCGCCTCCTTCTTGCTAGCCTGCTGCCATGACACACGCGAAAAAGCCGGTTTTTCTTGATGCGCCATTCCCTTCCGCTGGCCCCGCAATTTTATGTGACCGCGCCGCAACCCTGCCCGTATCTGGACGGGCAGGCCGAGCGCAAGCTGTTCACCGCCTTGCAGGGCGATAGCGCCGAGAAGTTGAACAACGCCTTGTCATGGCAAGGCTTTCGCCGGTCCCAGAATGTGCTCTATCGCCCGTCCTGCCTCGATTGCTGCGCGTGCATGTCGGCGCGCATCCGCGTGGCCGATTTCGCGCCGTCCCGCTCGCAGCGCCGGGTTCTCAAGCGCAATGACAACCTCAAGCGGACCGCGACCAGCCCCTGGGCCACCGAGGAGCAGTTCGCCCTCTTCCGTCGCTATCTCGACCATCGCCATGCCGATGGCGGGATGGCCGATATGGATATCTTCGAATTCGCCGCGATGATCGAGGAAACGCCGGTCAAATCCTGTGTCATCGAATACCGCGAAAGCGACGCGACGCGCGGTTCGGTGCGGGAACTGATTGCCACCTGTCTGACGGATGTTCTCGATGACGGGCTCTCGATGGTCTATTCCTTCTACGAGCCTGACCGGATCAGGGACAGCCTGGGCACCTACCTGATCCTCGACCATATCGAGATCGCCCGCCGCATCGGTCTGCCCTATGTCTATCTGGGGTATTGGGTGCCCGGCTCGCGCAAGATGGACTACAAGGCGAAGTTTTCCGCACTTGAGATTTACAAGGGCGCAGAATGGATCGACATCGGCAATCCCGAGGATCATTGTGGCGAGACACATCCGCTTTCGGTCGATCCGATCACCGAGCAGATCGCGCGCATTCAGTTGCCTGACACGCGCGGCCGCTGACCCCGTAACGACAGACTATCGCTGTTCCGGCCGCATAAACGTTATGATATTGCGAAAATCGGGACAGAACCGTAGCCGCATATCTGGACGCGCCTGTCGGCAGCGTGCAGACTGACACCAGTGCCATCTCTGACCTGTCTTCGGTGACATGTTGGGGGCCAGTTTACCCATCACTTTACCCACCACGGGGGGCTTAGGAAAATCGCGGGGGCTTGAGGAAGGTTTTGCCCATATATCCCCTCCGCAGCCATGTTCCGCAGGACATGGATCGGGCACACTTCGGCTGAGGTCGTGAAATTTTGCGCTTCCAGCGGCGTCACGCCCGGCACGATCAGAGCCAGACTCGACAAACTGGTGTGCATGTCTTTTTTCACCCATTACCGTCCTGTAACGATCTTGTTATACTACAACAAAACGAAACCGGGGACAGATAGACTATGCCCGCGAAACGACCCGAACCTCAAACCTTCAACCTGTTCTGTGTCGCTCAGGCCGGGCGTCTTGAATATGAGGCCATAATTTTCACGCTGACCTTCCGGGCGGTCAATCCCGGGTTTTCCGGACGTTTGATCATTGCCGAACCACAAGGCGCGCGTTGGCAGGTCGAAACAAGGATCTCGGATCCGGTGCGCAAGATCCTCGAAACGGCCGGTGCCGAGATCATGCCCTTCGAAAATACCATTTTCGGGCAGTCCTATCCCCATGGCAACAAGATCGAGGCCCTTTCGATCCTGCCGACAGACGCGCCCTTCGTGTTCTTCGACACGGACACGGTTTTTACCGGTGCGCTTGATTCGGTGCCGTTCGAATTTGCACGCCCTTCGGCCTCAATGCGGCGCACCGGCACCTGGCCCGAGCCGCCGCTTTACGGCCCCGGCTACACGGGCATCTGGAAATCGCTCTATGACATGTTCGCTCTGGAGCGGTTCAAGGACACGCTCGATCTTTCGCAACCCGATGAATACTGGCGGCGCTACATGTATTTCAACGCGGGCTGGTTCTTTGGTGCCGATCCGGCCGGGTTTTGCACGCGATTCCGGACCTATGCCAAGACGATCCGCGACGAGACGCCCGAGGCGCTGGCCTGCCAGTCGCTCGACCCGTGGCTCGACCAGATCGCGCTGCCGCTGGTGATCCACGCGCTGGGCGGCGGGCGCCCCGGACCGGAACTCTCGGGGCTTGATGGCGATGTGACCTGCCATTACCGCGCCCTGCCCCTGCTATATGCCCGCGAGAGCGAAGCCGCGATCAGGGCGGTGGAAGAGGCCGTCTCGCATAACAGGGTCAAGAAGGTGCTCAAGCAATACGAGCCGGCCACGAAGCTGATCTACCAGCGGAAGGGCCGCAAGCTGCGCCAGACCCTTGCCGAAGAAGGCATCCCGCACACC
Source organism: Thioclava sp. (assembly GCA_965277135.1). Lineage (GTDB taxonomy): Bacteria > Pseudomonadota > Alphaproteobacteria > Rhodobacterales > Rhodobacteraceae > Thioclava. The sequence goes on from CBDIBW010000014.1 coordinate 3,479, forward strand.
GAGAAGGGCCTGCGCAACCGGATCAAGCGCGCGAAACTGTGGCTGCGATGAGCGGGCGATCAGCCGTCCTTGCGGACCTTGGCAACCATCCCGGCCATCTTGCCCTCTGGGTCATAGCCACGATGCAGCATTTCATCGCCGATCACGAAGGCGGGCGCGCCGCGGATTCCCATGCGTTGCGCAAGTTCGTGATTGGCGCGCAGGATGTCGCTCACCTCATCCGCATTCATCCGCTCGATCAACGGGGCAGGGTCCAGACCTTCGGCCTTGGCCAGGGCGGTCAATCTCTCGATCGAGATGTCGCCGCGCATTGTCATCAGTGCATCGTGGATCTTGCCATAGGCGTCTTGCCCGTCGATCTGCTGAACGGCCAAGGCGAAGCGCGCGCCAAGCTCCGACTGCGGCCCAAGGATCGGGAATTCCTTGACGATCAAGCGGATATTGACATCGTTCCTGAGCAGGTCCGAAACTTCGAGATGGGCTTTCCTGCAATGGCTGCACTTGTAATCCGTGAACTCGACGATGGTAACATCCCCGTCGGGATTGCCGCCGATCCAGCTATGGCCGTCTTCGAAAAGATCCCTGGCGTTGGTCTGGATCAGCGCCTTGTCGTTCCTGGCTCTTTGTCTGGCTTTCGCTTCATCGGCTGCCTTGAGCAGAACCTCCGGGTTCTCCATCAGGTAATCGCGCACCGCGTCGCCAAAGGCGGCCTTCTGTGCAGACGTCATCCCGGAAAAGTCGAAGTCCTGCGCGGGCGCGCAAGAGGCGAAAACGGCCAGCGCGGTCGCTGCCACAAGGGTGCGGAGCATGAGAGGGTTTCCTGTTGGTGTGGTATCTCTTACGCGCCAATATGGGTCTTTGTGTGCCGTCGTTCAAGAGCAGATGAGGGCGACGCGGGGCCGGGCCGCATTGATCTGCCCCCCATCGGGCTACCTCCCATCGGTCTGCCCGGCATCCCGCCCTGACCGGACCGCGACAATGGAAGCCGCAGGCCGTGATATCGTGCATATGGAAATCGGAGAGTCCTGTCTGCGCGAGGGGATCGTGAAGCTTTGCAAGCTCTGATATATATTCACACAAAAGAGCGGAGCAGGCATGATCAGGCATATTCTTACCCTTCTGACGACGATCTGCGTGCTTGCCGTTCCTGCACCCGCGCAGGATCTTTCGCTGCTGGCGCATCTTGATCCGGCGCGCACGCGAATATCGCAGGCAGGACAGGATCTGAAGATCACGCTGGGGATCGATCAGCCGGTACCGTTCCGGGCGTTTCTGCTTGATCATCCCAGGCGGCTGGTGGTGGATTTCCGCGAGGTGGATTTCGGTGCCGCTGACCCCGGGGTTCATCTGGGGCCTGAATCGATTCAGGATCTGCGCTGGGGGCCTGTTCGGCCCGGATGGTCGCGGATGGTAGCCGAACTGTCGGGACCGATGGCAATCGCGCGCGCGGTTGAAAAAACCGGGAACAAACCCGCGATCGTTCTGGAACTGAAACCCGTCGCGGTATCGAAATTCACTGCCCATGCCGGTGCCGCCGACAACGCGTTCCGGGATCGGCCACAGCCTGCCCCGGTCGCCATGCCGCACACGCGTCAGGATGGGACGAAGCCGCTGCAAGTGGTGCTTGATCCTGGCCATGGCGGTATTGATCCTGGCGCCCGGAATGCCGGACAGCACGAGGCGGATATCGTTCTGATCTTTGCCCGGCAACTGCGTGACGTCATGCGGCGCGCGGGTATGCAGGTGGTGATGACACGCGATCAGGACATGTTCGTGCCGCTGGAGACGCGGGTGACGCTGGCGCGAGCGGCAGGGGCGGATCTGTTCATCTCCCTGCATGCGGACTCCCTGGCCTGGGGCAATGCAACCGGTGCCACGATCTATCGTCTGGCCGAAACGTCCGAGGATGAGGCGACCCGCAAGCTGGTGGACCGGCACGACCGTGACGATCTGCTGGCAGGGGTCGATCTGGACGGGCAGGGCGATCAGGTCGCGCATATCCTCGTGGAGCTGGCCCGGCGCGAGACGCAGCCGCGCTCGGTCCGGTTGGCGCAGGTGCTGGCCGGCTCGATCCGCACCGCGGGCTTGCGTCTATACAAGCACCCGGTGCAGGGGGCGAATTTCTCGGTGCTGAAATCGCCTGATATCCCCTCGGTGCTGATCGAGTTGGGATTTCTGTCCTCCAGAACCGACCGCCAGCGCCTGAACGATCCGGCCTGGCGGGCGCGAATGGCATCGGCAATCGTCCAAGGCGTGCAGAACTGGGCCAGGCAGGACGCGGCGGAGGCAAGACGGCTTCGTCAGTGAGGGAACAGGAGGGGCCTTGCCCTCGGATTCTGTCGGAACAAAAGCAAGCGGTTCATGGTGGCGAGGCGGATATGATCGACTGCCGTGTGCACCTGATCGGGATTGTGGCGCGCCGCCTCGATCATGGTCTTCGTCAGAGGTCCAGTTCAGAGGTCCAGGCGCACGGCGGTTCGAGATCTGCACCGGGATCTGTTTTTGCCTGCGGCTCAGGGTGGAAAAGTCCGGCACTCGCCAATCGAGGCCAGCCATCGACAGAAGACACTCCACCATCCCGGTCGTTTGTCGGAGCGCAAGGCCGAACAGAACCTTCACCATGAGGCAAAACTGAAGGGCCGCATCGCTGAAGACCGCAGGCCGGCCGTTCCCCCCGGTCTTGGGGCCGCGCCACGCCATGTCCTTGTCGAGCCAGATCAGCAAAGAACCGCGCTGCTTCAGCGCCTTGTTGTAGCACGTCCACGTCGTCGTGCGGTAGCGGGCGGGTTCAGGCTTGCTCATCCAAGCCCCTTAAGCCCATGGATTGGCCATGTGAATCCCGCTCGCCGCAGGACTTCTGCAACAACGCACAACGAAGGGGCCAGGTTCTGGCTGTCTGTAATGAACAAGCTGCGCAACCGGGGCGTCCAGGACATCCCGATGCGCTCGGCCGCGCATGGCGTTCATCAACATCCCAGAAGCCTGTCCCCGCATCAGGCCCCCCGCAAATCCCCCCCCCCGCAAATCCCCCCGCAAATCACGGTGGCCAGCGATCAGGTCACGGCCCCAAACACCAGGTTTTTCAAGCTGTCCAACTGTCTGTTGCTCCCATCCCCCGGAGCACAGGGCATGACCAAAACAGACGGGGTATTTTTGCAGGCAGATTACCCATATAAGGGGATCAATTGCGCAGCAAGATTAACAAACCGTGCCTCCGCGTCTCCCTGCTCCGCCGCCTGGTGGCAGACGGCGGCTTCCTTGGAAACCCGCTTTCCAGAAAGTTTGAGGGTGGTTTTCCCGCACGTTCAATTTACGTATTTGAAAAATATGATAATTCATCGTTCCGACCTCGAAAATGACCTTGCACGGCGATCTGGCCGGTTTTGCGGCAGCCGTGCAACTCGACCGGATCGAAAACGATGCGCTTGTCCGATTCCGTCTCGCTCCGGAGCTTGCCATCTCCTATGATTGCCCCGAATTCTGCAATGGAGCCCCCCATGCCTGCCGACCTTTCCCCCATCGACAAGGCCAAGTTTGCCGCCGCCCGCCGCGCGGTCGATTTCATCGAGGACGGGATGCGTGTCGGCCTGGGCACCGGCTCCACGGCTGCCTGGATGGTGCGTTGCCTGGGCGAGCGGGTGCGCGAGGAGGCGCTTGATATCATCAGCGTTGCGACCTCGACCCGCACCGCCGAGCTTGCGCGTCAGGCGGGGATCGGGGTTGTCGGGCTGGACGCGGCGAAATGGCTCGATCTGACGATCGACGGTGCGGATGAGTTCGACCCGGACCTGGCATTGATGAAAGGCGGCGGCGGTGCGCTCTTGCAAGAAAAGATCGTGGCACGGGCGAGCGACCGGATGATCGTGATTTCGGATGCGTCCAAGGAGGTCAGACAGCTTGGCGCCTTCCCCTTGCCGGTCGAGGTGATCCCGTTCGGCTGGCAGACCTCACGTGCGCTGATCGAGGAATTTCTGGAATCAATGGATGTGCTGGGACGCCAGACAACGCTGCGTCTCGATGGCGCGCAGCCTTTCGTCACCGATGAGGGCAATTACATCATCGATCTGCATCTGAACCGGATCGGCAATCCGCGCCAGATGGCGCTGTTGCTCAACCAGATCCCCGGCGTGGTGGAGAATGGTCTCTTCATCGACATCTGCGATATGGTCATTCTCGGCGGTTCCGATGGCAAGATCGAGATCCGTGACATCAACGAGGGCACCGTCTTCGAGGAGCAGATCGACTTCGCCGGAGATGAGAACATCTTTTCCGATCCGGATTGAACCGACTTGCGGACCGGATCGAACCTCGGGCGCACCTTTCGCCGACAGAGCGCCAGATGGCGCGGCAGGCCAATCCACATCTTGCGTGCCTTGCCCCCGAACGCCCGGCCCGTTAAGCCGATCTGACGGCGCGGGGGCGCGGACCTTCGGGAAGGAAACGGCACATGGCTTTCGACTACGATCTTTTTGTCATCGGTGGTGGTTCCGGAGGCGTGCGTGCGGCACGGATCGCCGCGGCGGAACATGGCGCGAGGGTCGGCCTGGCCGAGGAATACCGGATGGGCGGCACCTGCGTGATCCGTGGCTGCGTGCCCAAGAAACTGATGGTCTTCGCCTCCTCCGCCCCGGCCGCGATGGCCGAAGCGCGCGCCTATGGCTGGCAGGCGGCAATCTCCGATTTCGACTGGAGCGCCTTTCGCACCAGGCTGGATGCCGAACTGGACCGGCTTGAGGCGATCTATCGCAAGGGGCAGGCCGCTGCGGGGGTGCGCGTCCACGATCAGCGCGCCACGGTTTCGGGCGCGCATGAGGTGACGCTTGCCGATGGCACGACCCTTTCGGCCAGGCACATCCTGATCGCGACGGGTGGCAAGCCTTTCGTGCCGGAGTTCGAGGGTTCGGATCTGGTGATGACCTCGAACGATATGTTCACGATGGACGCCCTGCCCAAGCGCATCCTGATCGTTGGCGGCGGCTATATCGCCTGCGAATTTGCCTGCATCCTGAACGGGCTGGGCACCAGGGTCACGCAATTCAACCGCTCGCCCCTGCTGCGCGGTTTCGATCACGAGGCGCGCGATCTGATCGTCGGGCAGATGCAGGCCGCCGGGATCGGGATTCACACCGACCGGGTGATCGACCAGATCATACGGGACGGGGCCGAACTGGTTGTGACCTGCGCCGATGGCCGCACCGGGCGCTATGACGCCGTGCTCCACGCCACGGGCCGCAGCCCCAATACCGCGCAGCTGGGCCTGGAGGCGGCCGGTGTCAGGCTGGGTCCGCGCGGCGAGGTCGTGGTCGATGAATGGTCGCAAACCAATATCCCCTCGATCTTCGCCGTGGGCGATGTGACAGACCGGATCAACCTTACCCCGGTCGCGATCCGCGAGGGCCATTGCCTTGCCGATACCCTCTTCGGGGCCAGGCCGCGCAGGATGGAGCATGAGATGGTGGCCTCGGCCGTCTTCACCCAACCCGAATTCGGCACTTGCGGCATGACCGAGCAAGATGCTGCCGAACGCGGGAATACGGAGATCCATGTCTCGACCTTCCGGCCGATGCGCTCGGGTTTTGCGGGTGCCGATGACCGGGTTCTGATGAAACTGGTCGTGTGTCGCGAAACACGCATCGTGCTGGGATGCCACATCGTGGCGCCCGATGCGGGCGAGATGATCCAGATGGTCGCCATCGCGATGAAAATGGGCGCAACCAAGGAACAGTTCGACGCAACCTGCGCCGTCCATCCGACCATGGCAGAGGAGCTGGTGACCATGCGAAACCCGGTCCGGCATTATTGACATCGCGAAATGAATACCCAAGTCACCGGAAATATAACGGAAAGGTCAAGACAACATGAGCAATGGAGGCCCTTGGGGAGGCGGCGGCGATAATCGCGATGACGATCGCGATGGGGGCAGGCCGCCCGGACAACGTCGGCCCGGCGAGGGCGATCAGATCCCCGAGATTGAGCAATTCATGCGCAAGGGTTCCGAGCAGTTGCGCGTGCTGATGGGTGGCAAGGGCGGTGGCCCTCGTCCCGGCGGCGCGGGTGGTGGAAACACGCCCTTGCCGAACAAGCTGTGGATCCTGGTCGCCATTGTCGTCGTGATCGGCATCTGGCTGTCTTCCTCGGTCTACAAGGTCAATCAGGAAGAACGCTCGGTCGAACTGATGTTTGGCCGCTATCATGCCACCAAGGGGCCGGGTCTGAACTTCGCACCCTGGCCGGTGATCACCTATACCAAGCTGCCAGTGACGCGTGAGCAGACCGTCGATATCGGCTCTGGCCAGGCTGGCACGAACGATACGGGCCTGATGCTGACCGGGGATCAGAACATCGTGGATCTGGAATTCCAGGTCGTGTGGAACATCAATGATCCGGCCAAATACCTGTTCAACCTTGCCGATCCGATGGACACGATCCGGGCCGTGTCGGAATCCGCGATGCGTGACATCATTGCGCGTTCGGAACTTGCGCCGATTCTGAACCGTGATCGGGGTGCGATTGCGGTCGATCTGCGGACGGCCGTGCAAAAGACGCTCGACAGCTACAGTTCGGGGATCAACATCGTGCGGGTGAACTTCAACCGTGCCGATCCGCCCAGCGAGGTGATCGACAGCTTCCGCGAGGTTCAGGCCGCGCAACAGGAACGCGACCGGCTGGAAAAAGAGGCTGACGCCTATGCCAACAAGGTCACCGCCGGTGCCCGTGGTGAGGCGGCCCAGGTAAAGGAAGAGGCCGAAGCCTACCGTGCCCAGACCGTCAACAGGGCGCAAGGGAATGCAGCGCGCTTCACCTCGGTGCTGAAGGAATATGAAAAGGCCCCCGAGGTGACCGGACGGCGCATGTTCTACGACACGATGGGCAAGGTTCTGTCGGACGTCGGCAAGGTCGTGGTCGATACCAGGGACGGTGAGGGTGTCGTGCCCTACCTGCCTCTTGACCAGCTTCTCAATAGCCGATCCGCCACCACCACGAACACCAAGAGCGGGGGGACGAACTGATGCGCGCTCCGATTGCAATCATTGTCCTGATCATCCTGGGCGCGTTTGGCCTGAACGCGATCTTCGTCGTGGATGAGCGCAAAAAGGCGCTGGTGCTGCGCTTTGGCGAGGTCAGCCAAGTCAAGACTGATCCCGGCCTCGGTTTCAAGATGCCGCTGATCGACACGGTGGTGAAATATGATGCCCGGATCCTGTCGCTGAGCACCCGACCGCTGGAAATTACCCCACTCGACGATCGTCGCCTTGTCGTGGATGCCTTTGCGCGCTGGCGCATCACCAATCTTGTGCAATTCCGCGAGGCGGTGGGCGCAAGCGGCGAAAGCGGTGCAAAAAACCGCCTTGACAATATCCTGACGGCGGCGATCCGGCAGGTTCTGGGATCGGTTCCTTCCACGGCTGTGCTGTCGGATGACAGGACTGCTCTGATGAACCAGATCCGCGATCTCTCCAGAAAAGAGGCCGCAGCACTCGGTGTCGATGTGATCGACGTGCGCCTGACGCGCACCGACCTGCCCAGGCAGAACCTCTCGGCAACCTACGCACGGATGCGGGCCGAACGCGAACGCGAGGCGGCCGACGAGCGCGCCCGCGGTGCCGAAGCCGCGCAGCGTGTCCGCGCCACAGCTGATCGTACCGTGGTCGAGGTCACTTCCGAGGCCAGAAAGCAGGCCGAGATCGTGCGTGGTGAAGCCGATGCCCGAGCCAACAGGATCTATGCGGATGCCTATGACAAGAATCGTGACTTCTTTGCCTTCAGCCGGGCTTTGCAATTCTATGCCGACAGCATGAAAAAACAGACCTCGTCGCTGGTGACCCAACCGGACAGCCTGTATTTCGATTATGATCGTTTTCTGCGGTCGATCGGATCCGGTCGGACAAGCAATGCCCCCGCTCCGGCCGGCGCTGCTGCGGGCCGGTAAATGACATTGTTCCTGACCGGTATCGCACTGGTTTGCTGGTGATCAAGGGGCTGGCGCTGGCGCTGGCCCCTTCGCGTATCGAGCAGGCTTTGGAGTTCCTGCGCGCACCCGGTTCGGTCTGTCGTCGGCCCGTCGTCGGCCCGTCGTCGGCAACTGGGCCTGATCGTTCTGGCAACCGGTGCCGCACTGTTCTGGGCCGTGCGCCACCCGGGCTGGCAAGGCACAGGAATTTCCGCGAAACAGTGCCAGCATGTCTTCCCAACACCGCTTGGCCTCACTAGATTTCACCAAACCAGAGAGCCGATGTGTGTCGGCCGCGACGAACAGGACGGCAAAGGAGAACACACATGGCCCTGATCACCGCAAGCACGCTGCGCAAGGGAGGCCCGGCTGCTCTCCTGGCTCTGGTCTTGACCCTGACCTCGCTGGCAGGTGCGCCTGTCGTCGCCCGCGCCACCCCCAAAAGCCTTGCCCCGCTGGTCGATCAGGTCAGCAACGCCGTGGTCGATATCACCACCTCGACCATGATCGCATCCGCGGCGGATGACGGCCCGCGTTTTCCACCCGGGTTTCCGTTCGGGGATCTGTTTCGCGATTTCGGTCTGCCCGGCCAGAACGGCAGCGGGAACGCCGCCCCGCGACGCTCGAACGCGCTGGGATCGGGTTTCGTGATCTCGGAAGATGGCTATATCGTCACCAATAACCACGTGATCGAGGGCGCCGATGAAATCTCGGTCGAGTTTTTCTCGGGCAAGACACTGGACGCGGAGCTGATTGGCACGGATCCCAAAACCGATATCGCTCTGCTCAAGGTCAGATCCGACACGCCGCTGCCGTTCGTCAGCTTCGGCAATTCCGACGACGCGCGTGTGGGCGATTGGGTGATGGCGGTGGGCAATCCGCTGGGACAGGGCTTCTCGGTCAGTGCCGGAATCATCTCGGCGCGCAACCGCGAACTGTCGGGCAGCTATGACGATTACCTCCAGACCGACGCGGCCATCAACCGGGGCAACTCGGGCGGGCCGCTTTTCAACATGGACGGTCAGGTGGTTGGCGTGAACACGGCGATCCTGTCGCCCAATGGTGGCTCGATCGGCATCGGGTTCTCGATGGCCTCGAACGTGGTCTCGAAAGTGGTCAGGCAACTGCGCGAATACGGCGAAACCCGCCGTGGCTGGCTCGGCGTCAAGATCCAGGACGTGACTGCCGATATGGCCGAGGCAATGGGCCTGCCCAAACCCGAGGGCGCGCTCGTCTCCGAGGTGCCGGACGGGCCATCCAGGGATGCCGGGGTCAAGGCGGGCGATGTGATCATCAATTTCGACAAGGGCGGGATCAGGAACACCCGCGACCTGATGCGCCGCGTCGCTGATGCGCCCGTGGGCAAAAAGGTGCGCGTCGTCGTTCTGCGCGACGGCAAGCAGCAGACCATCGTGGTGACGCTGGGCCGGCGTGAACTGGCCGAAGGGGAAGCCCCGCCCAGGGTCATGAGGGCGCCGCAGCAGGTCGGAAAGGATCTCCTGGGTCTGACCGTGACCCCGCTTGGTGACGATCTGCGCACGCAGATGGGCCTGACCAGGGACACGAGCGGCCTGGTGATCAAGCAGATCGACGAGACCTCGGCAGCCTATGCGAAAGGACTGCGCGCGGGTGATCTGATCACCGAGGTCGGGCAGAAACCGGCGACCAGCGTCTCGGATCTGGAGGATCGTATCAAGGAGGCGCGTGATGCCGGGCGCAAATCTCTGCTGATCCTGATCCGGCGCGACGGTGAACCACGATTCGTGGCAATTCCACTTCAATAACGCGAAACAACCTTGTGGAAAACACGAGCATTCGAAGTGCTCAGATCGGTGATACGGTCCAGCTGAAATCGGCGGAATCCGCTGCTTAGGGCGTAGACTTATAAGTCTGTGGTGTGATTCAAGATTTGCAACACAGGAGTTTTGATGTCGTCTAATTTCTGGCTTACCGAGGAACAATTCAGCAAAATCAATCCGTTGCTTCCCAACAAACCGCGCGGAGTGCCGTGTGTGGATGATCGGCGGGTGCTGTCGGGGATCCTCTTTTGTTTGCAGCGCGGGTATCGCTGGTCGGACGTGCCTGCCGAATACGGCCCGGCCAGGACGCTTTACAATCGTTACAAACGCTGGTCCGAGGCAGGTGTTTGAACGGCTTGCGCGCGAACATGGCGCTCTTTCGACGCTGATGATCGACGCCAGCCAGGTCAACCAGCCACCTCAGGACGCATCGGATCGCGGCCAACGGGGTCAAAAAAACACCGGTTCCGGCCGGGCCACGAGCGGGCCATCGGCAAGACCGGAGGCGGGCTGAACGCGAAGCTGCACCTGGTGTGTGACGGCTCTGGCAGGCCGGTTCACCTGCACCTGACGGCTGGCAACCGGGCCGATATTAGCAAGACACATCAATGCCTTGCGCCTTATGTGGCCAAAGGCTGTTGTTACGGGACACTTGGTTTTGCAATTTTTGCAGGGTTTCAAAAGGGTCTCGACGACCTTTCAAAAGGGTTTCGAAAGCCAATGAAACGAGGGCGAAGGCCGGATCAGGGCCGTTCAAGACGCTGCCCGAGTCTGACAGGATCAGAATCCGGACGTGGGGCATTTGCGCCGACCTTGCGAAACGGCTGTCAGGCCGGGCGTATCGTGCTGTAATTGCGTGACAATTCCGGCCTTTCCGGGGTGTTTGAGGGATGCGCCTGTGGATAAGTTTTCGCGGGTTGAAGATGCGGTGTCCGGCTCGGGGTTTCGCCCTCAGCTTGTGCCTCTGCGCGATCAGGGTCCGCCCTCCTTGGGGAAGCGTCACGGGGCTCATGCCCCGCACGTCCCCGCGCCGGGATTGGCCATGGCGTCCCGCAAACGTTTCTGCAGAGTGTATTTGCGGTCTCCGACCGAAGAGAGGAACGTTGCCTTATCCGCAGCCTCGAAATATTTATGAATGATATAGTCCGCCTCCAGCGGGATCTGGTCCCACTCGGGGTAGGGACCGAGTCGGGCTTGGTCATTTTGAGGCTCCGTGGATTGAAAATGTTTGTTATCGATAACACAAGAGGAAAAACAGTCAATTGTCATCTGAAAAGGAAACCCGAATGAGCCTTGCCCTGTTTGATCTGTCCGGGAAGCGGGCCCTTGTCACCGGCTCGTCTCAGGGGATCGGTCTGGCTTTGGCCCGCGGTCTCGCCGGTGCCGGTGCGGACATAATCCTGAACGGTCGCGATCCGGCAAAACTCAAGGGTGCGGCAGAAGACCTGCGGGCCGAAGGGTTTACCCTCGGGGAGATGGTCTTCGACGTCACCGATCATGAGGCCGCTCGCACCGCAGTGGACGCATTTGAAACCTCCACGGGCGCTATCGACATTCTGGTCAACAACGCCGGCATGCAGCACAGAATGCCGCTGGAGGACTTTGCGGCCGACGCGTTCGAGCGCCTCATTCAGACGAATATCGCCTCCGTCTTTCATGTCGGGCAGGCAGTTGCACGTCACATGATCCGGCGAGGAGCCGGCAAGATTGTCAATATCTGCTCGGTTCAGACCGCGCGTGCCCGGCCCGGTATCGCGCCTTACACCGAGGTGCTGTAG
>CBDIBW010000015.1:0-60641 GCA_965277135.1 Thioclava sp.
GTGCAAAATAATTTGTTCCTGACACCCATCAGACCACATTATCCCGCATTTCAGCCAAGCCATTGATAAACCTAAACTAAAAATTTTCCGCCATCTGCCCGAACGCAAAATAATTTGTGCACCGCAATGCAATTTATTTTCGACCCCACCACTGAGGAGAGCGTTTAAGATGTCTGTTTCCGAAGATCTTGAAACCCGGCTACGCTCCTTGTCCATCGACAGGGAGATCGATAAGGGGGCTGCCCAAGGCCCGCCATCGCGTACGATCGTAACAGCGCACCCACAAGCCAGCCCGAATCAACAACTAGGGCAACAAAACCTAAAAAAAACCAGCCGCCCGGGTGCCGGACGACTGGCGTTGTAAGTGGCTTAGCGTGTGTAAACCGCAGTGATCTCTGCGGAACCCAGGGAGTTCGCACCGGTCATGAAGCCCACCATGGCAGCGCTGGCGTTTTCATCAAGGCCGAGACTGTCAACGCCCAGAGCATGAACGGTGAACTTGTAGCGGTGAACTTCGCCCGGAGGCGGGCATGCGCCGCCGAAACCGGTGGAGCCGAAGTCAGTGCGGCTCTGGATTGCACTTTCCGGCATTTTTCCGCCAACGGAACCAGCGCCTTGATCCAGCGCAGTCACGTTTGCGGGAATGTCAAAGACAACCCAGTGCCACCAGCCCGAGCCGGTCGGAGCGTCGGGGTCGTAGACGCTGACGACGAAGCTCCTGGTGCCTTCAGGTGCATTGTTCCAGGCCAGAGCAGGCGAGATGTTGTCGCCTTCGCAACCAAAACCATTCAAGATGAAGGTGTTGTCGAGTTGCTGCCCTTCGGCAATGTCAGGACTGGTCAGTGTGAAAGGTTCATCAGCAAGAACCGGGCTAACGAGCGTGACAGCAAGGGCCGCCGCTGTGATCAGGTGTTTCATGTTCGATCTCCATCATAAGCGTTTTGGATGATCTTCATGTGCCACTCTGACCCCTCGATTTATCTCCAGAATCAATCAATATTTTACGTTATTCGATCAATTTCCGCTTTTGAACCCCTTAATTTTCCAGGTGTGATACCGAATCGTGATTTGAATGCCTCGCTCAGTCTGGATTGAGAGCTGAATCCGCATTCAAACGCGATCTTGGCCAAAGGGTATGGTGTCGTTTGGATGTGCAAAAGAGCAAAGGACAGACGCACATCGCGCAGAATTTCGGTAAAACCCGTGCCTTCCTTGTTTAGCGTCCGGCGCAATGTGGCCTCACTCATGCCGAGTTCCCTCGCGGCATCCGGCGCTTTCCAGCTTCGCTCAAGGTCACTTTCGAAAAGCCCCCGCAGGCGATCTTTCAAACTCTCGCAGCAGTGGATATGGTGCGCTGCACCCTGCAATTGCAGCCACAATAGCAACTCCTGAGTTCTGTAGGACAGTATCGCGTCGTTGAGTTCCGGATCATCCAGGCTTTCAACGACGCGCGAAAACGCGTTGCTGAAACCACCGGCCATGACACCTTTCCTGACATCACGAGCATCCGGAGGGTTCGGATGCAGCTGCATGAACTTGGCTATAATCGCATCATCAATGACCAGGCCTTCAGAGAAGTAGAGACCCGTGTCCCCAATGATGTTGCCGATCGTCAGATTCTCGCCGCGCCGTAGATAGACGAACTCGCCCTGCGCTACCTTGGTCTCGACACCGGAAAAAGTACGAATGGTCTTGCTGCCAGAGCGAATGCGCAGAATGCAGCTTTTGTAGATATGCAGCTGATGAAAATCCGCACTGCACCTTTGACGGAATTCCATGTACTCGACAGAACGGTCTTTTATGTATGCTTCGGGTAGATGTGATCCATCCATGAAAAACCTCCTGGTTGCACTCGCTTTGTCTTTTACGCATCAAGACACAATATTGCCACAAGGAACTCCGGGGACCAATACCTGCGCATTCTGGGGTGATCCGGTCGGGCTTTCCGGGGCATCCGGTCACCTTTTCGGGTGTGAGGCTCTGACGCTGCTGGGCCGTCCTGGGGCGGGCTACGCTTGCTCTTTTGAGGAGAGCGGGCGGCCCGATGAAGAGACTGCCAATGCGGAAGATCGGAGAATCGCTGCGGCTGCATGCCAGCGGGTTGTCGACCCGGAAGATCGCCGGGAGCCTCGGCGTCGGGCAAAGCACGGCGAGCGATTATCTCAAGCGGGTCGAGCGTGCCGGGCTGAGCTGGCCGGGGTAAGCCGCCGCATGAAAACCGCCCCAAACACCGGATTTGACAGGAGTTCGCCAAAAGCCGGAACTCTCCAAAAGAAACCATACAATCACACGGGACGTAACAGCCAAGATCGAAATCCACCATTTTCTCTTATCTGCGTCTTTTCCCAGTTTATCCGAGTCGCTTTACAGGGGGGAATTCGGATCAAGTTTTGAGGGCGCATTTTTCGAGCAGGTTATGGGCGCTCAGTTCGTCGGTGATCAGCACGCTGGGCCTCAGCGATCTCAGTGAAGCAGCCATGATATCGATCTTTTCAGGTCCGCCAGAAATCAGAACCTTGTTCGGAATGCGTTTCAACCGGTTCATCTCCATCGAGATCGCCCGAGCATTCACGGGATGGTCGATCGGTTCCCCCTGCGCGTCGAGAAAATTGTAAAGAACATCGCCGACTGCCCCGGCATCAATCATGGACTGGCGCTCATATTCCGTCAGATGTCCGAGCCTGTATGAGGTCGTGATCGCAGAGATGCCGCCGCAGGACAGTAAGGCCACATCACAACTTTCGGCCATCTGCAGGATCTGGTCGAGGCCACATTGCTCCAGAAGCGCGTGTTTGGTTTGAATGGAATCGACGATCGCGGGGGCAGAGATCAGATAGCCTTCTGCATCGAACAGTTCCGCAAACTGCCAGGCGAATTCAGCCGGATTGAAGCGACGTGCCTGTGCGATACCGCCGAGAAGAGAAACGACGCGGACATCACCAAGAGCACGCCCTTCGATATAAGGAAGCATCGTGTGCAGCGTGCGGCCCCAGCCGACACCGACAGTGAGGTTGCCTTGCATGATTTCGGTCACATAGGCACCCGCAGCCGAAGAAATAACCCGGGTTGGATCCCCATCAACATCCTGAAACGGCGCAACGATTGCCTGCTGGAGTCCAAAGCGTTCCTCGAGTTGGAGTTGCAGTTCGATCAGCGGCGCAAGTTGCGACTTGATACGGATCACGACTTCGCCGCGTTTCCTTGCCTCCGACAGAAGCCGTGTGATCATGATACGATTGACGCCGAGTCTTTCAGCTACGTCAGACTGGGTCAGCCCCTCGACATAATACAACCATGTCGCGCGGATGCGAAGCTGGTTGTTGATGTCGGTCGTCGCGCGCTCTTTGCTGCGGACATCGCGGTGATGTTGATCATCGGGCATGGTGGCCCCCATTATACATGCTGTCACCAAGAGGTCATAACGCCGATCCGATGATCTTGCCAACCTCGTCGGGCCGTTCGATCTGTGGCATGTGGCCCACCCCTTCGAACAGGTGGAGGGCGGTCCGGCCCGGTGCGCGCAGCGCGTATTTCCACGGGATTATCGCATCCCGCTTGCCCCATATGATCCGTGTGGGACAGCTGACACGCTCCAAGGCCGCACTCAGATCAAACGCCTGAACACTATCGGGGAAGAGCGTATCCGCCAAAGCACATTGTGCCGCGCGCAGGTTCTGTTCCGCACGCGCAGACATCGCCAGACGCGCGTAGCTGTCGGTTATGATCGTTTTGTCCGCAACCAGGGATTTCAGCCAGGGTGCCAGACTCTCGGGACGTGTTGCCTTGCAGATGCCGGTCAGGACGGTCCCGTTTACTTCGGGTCCAAGGCCAGCCGGAGCGATCAGAGACAGCGATGCGACAGATCTGGGTCTCGTATCGGCCAAAGCGAGGCAAGCCGCACCACCGAGGCTATGTCCAACCAGATGCGCGCTCTCCAGATAAAGACTGTCGAAAGCCTGGCGAAACTCTTTCACGAGCGCCGCAAAACCGGAAATCGGGCGTTTTGGAGACTTGCCGTGACCAGGCAGGTCGATCCGGATCCGCAGTCGCTGTCCGAGATGCTTCTCAAGCGCCGCCCAAGAGGTTGAATCGCTGGCAAAGCCGTGAACCATCACGATCGGGGTGCCCTTTCCTCCCCTGGAGCGGGTGATGGAAAGAGGACCGGTCTCAGGCATGAAATGCACAGATGGCGTAACCGGGAAGGGCTGATCGGTCGCCGTCCGCACATCCTTTGCCTGAATGCGCCCTCGAGGACCGGACCCGGCGATGTCAGTGACAGGGATTCCAGTTGCGCGCGCGAGCGCACGAGCGCGCGGTGTCGCGCGTTTCTTGTCATCGGGACCCATGTCGCTATGCGATGCAGGCTCGGCGGTGACATTATGGTTGCGGTCTTTGGGGACTTGCGAGGACGTCGTGCCGGGTGCCTCCGCAGGTGTGACATCCTCGTTTTCGAGGGCTTCGGTCCCGGGCGCGTTGCCGAAAGAGCAGCCAAATGGTTCGGGCGGATCATCAACGTCTTCGCCCTCCGTATAAAGCCAGGCGACGGGCTTGCCGATCGGAATATCGGTGCCCTCGGGAACCCGGTGATGCAGGATCCCGCTATCGGATGCCTCCACTTCCATAGCCGCCTTGTCGGTCTCGATGTCAAAAAGCGGATCGCCTTTTGCGATGGCTGCACCTTCCTCGGCATGCCAGATCATGACCTTGCCACTGGTCATGTCCATGTCCACCTTGGGCATGATTACTTCTTTGGGCATTCAGATATGTTCCCCGACAAGTTTGCGCGTGACCTCAAGAATATCGGGAGTTTGTGGCACAACCGCCTTTTCAAGCTCGGGATTGTAGGGGATGGGACACTCTGCGCCGCCAAGTCGAACGATTGGCGCATCAAGAAAGTCAAACGCATCGCTCTCGGCGACCATTGCCGAAATTTCGGCGCCGACGCCAAGCGTTTTCACGCCTTCATGGACACAAAGCAGCCGACCGGTCTTGCGCACCGAAGCCAGTACGGTGTCCTGATCCATCGGCCGCACCGTGCGAAGGTCGATAATCTCGGCATTGATGCCGTCCCTGGCCAGTGTCTTTGCTGCATCAAGTGCCTTGTGGACCATGAGCGAGGTTGCAACGATGGTTACATCCTTGCCTTCACGCCGGATCGCGGCCTTGCCGATCGGCGTGGTATAGTGGCCGGAGGGCACTTCGCCCTTCATCTTGTAGAGGATCTTGTGTTCGAAAATCATCACCGGATCGGGATCCTCAAGGGCTGCAAGCAGCAAGCCCTTGGCATCTGCGGGTGTCGAGGGCTGCACGACCTTCAGCCCGGGCACGTGGCCCAGCCAGGCTTCGAGACTTTGCGAGTGCTGCGCGGCCGCGCCCGTGCCGGAGCCGGCAGGAAAACGCATAACCACCGGCACCGAGACAGCACCGCCCAACATGTAGCGCATCTTCGCGGCCTGGTTCACGATCTGCTCCATCGCGAGTGTCGCGAAATCGGAGAACTGAAATTCGAAGATCGGCTTCAATCCGGTCAGTGCGGCCCCGATGGCCACGCCCGCCCCCCCCAACTCGGAGATCGGCGTATCCATCACACGGTCGGTGCCGTATCTGTGGACCAGATCACCGGTCACCTGGAAAGCGCCACCATAGACGCCGATATCCTCACCCATCAGGATGACGCTTTGGTCATTCGAAAGCGCGATATCCATCGCCTCGCGGATCGCTTCGGCATAGGACAGCTCACGCGTTTCAGTCTTTGTCTGCAGGTTCATGCCGCGGTTCCCTGGGTATAGACATCGCGGGTTACGTCCTCAGCCTTGGGGTCGGGGCTGTTCGCGGCATATTCGATGGCATCGTTGATGATCTGTTCCGCCTCTTTTTCGATGGCCTCAAGCTCGGACTCGCGAATGACCTTGTGCTCAACGAGCAGCCTGGACATTGCGACGATCGGATCGCGTTCCATCCATTCGCTGATCTCTTCCTTGGTGCGGTACCTGTTGCGATCGGACTTGGAGTGACCACGCCAACGATAGGTCAGATTCTCGATCAGGCTGGGGCCGTCACCGTTTCGCGCTCGCGCAACCGCAGCGTTCACCGCCTCGGTGACGGCCGAGAAGTCGTTGCCATCAACTGTCACACCAGGCATCGCGTAGGCAGGGGCGCGCTCGGCTATATTCTTCACAGCGGTGGACGCTGCGGTCGAGGTTGACATGCCGTATTTGTTGTTCTCGCAGACGAACACGACCGGCAATTTCCAGACAGCCGCCATATTCAGCGCCTCGTGAAATGCGCCTTCGTTGTTCGCGCCGTCGCCAAAGAAACACACGGTCACGGCCCCTGTGCCCAATCGCCGGGCCGAAAGCGCGGCACCAACCGCGATCGGAATGCCGCCCGCGACAATGCCGTTCGCGCCAAGATTGCCTTTGGAGGGGTCGGCAATGTGCATCGAGCCGCCGCGGCCCTTGCAGTAGCCCGTTTCCTTGCCGAAAAATTCGGCAAACATCTTGCCCAGATCCGCATTCCTGGCCACGCAATGCCCATGTCCGCGGTGGGTGGAGGTGATCTTGTCCCCATCGCTCAGCGACATGCATGCCCCGACCGCCGAAGCTTCCTGACCGATCGACAGGTGCATCGTCCCATGGATCAGACCCCGCATGTAACTCTCCTCGGCCCCTTCCTCGAATTTGCGGATCAGAAACATCTTCTTTAGCGCGCCCCTCAGTTCCTCGGGGCTGAAGGTGCGGATCGCATAGGGGATGTTGGCGTCAGCCTTGCCATCAGACATTTTGAAGAGTCTCCCCGTAAAGCATTTCATCCTGGCGCTTTCTCAACTCGACAAGACGCGTATTGGGCAGCCTGGTGTTGTGCCCGGTGATCAGTTCGCCCTTTTTGATCGCGGCGATGACCGTGGCTCCGGTCAGCATCCCCGCAGGAAGGGCCTGCGCGCCTCGGGCGCGGGTAACTTCCATCGCCCAGGCGCGATAGGTGTATTCACCGATCTGGTCGAGCGTCTCACCGGGCGCGAGATCCTTTTTGGCAACCGCGCAAACTTCGACGACGGGTTTGTCGAGCGGCACCATGTCGGCCTTGCCATAAAGCACGGCGCGCGCGCAGGTCAGCGGCACTTCGAGTGAGGTTAGGTGATAGGGACGAATGAACTCATAATAGGGACCATGGCCCATCCTCAGGTCGGCCATACGTTCGTGAACGCGCGGATGCTCGGCTTCCACGATGCAGAAGACGCCTGGCGAGACGCCCTTGCCAATGGAGTAATCAACCTTGCCGATACCCGAAAGGATGCCGCCGTCCTTTTCGGGGATCAGCACCTTCGCCAATTCCTTCGGACCGGCGGCGGGGCCGTGCATTCCATCGATGTCCGGAACAAGCCCGGTTGCATTGCCGATCGCGGCCATCTCGACTGCGGTTTTCGAGCCATCGACGAATTCCACCAAAAGGCGGGGATTCATGTTGCGATCCTTCGCCTCGACCATGTAGGCGTCGGGCGTCGCGTCGATATTGAGCGGATTGTTCTTGCCTTTGCCGGCGCAGACCACCTTGTGCCCCATTGCGGTTACGAACTCGATCAGTTCCATGCAGGACGACGGTTCGTCACCTGCTCCCAGGCTGTAGATGACGCCAAGCCGTTCGGCCTCGCGGCGCAGGTAGGAGCCGATGGTCACGTCCGCTTCGACATTCATCATGACGAGGTGCTTGCCGCGCTCCATGGCGTGAAGGCCGATCTCTGCGCCGACGGCAGGAATGCCCGTAGCGTCGATCACGACGTCGATCAGCCCTGATTCGAGCAGCGCATCGGTCTTGTCCGTGATTGCGGTCTTGCCATTCTCGATTGCCGCGTTGATCTCGTCTGCCGTGCCTGCATCCTGGCCATGACCGCCCTCTCGATGCGCGATTTCGACAGCCTTGTGCGCGTTGGGCACGTTGATTTCGCAGATGGCAGCGACATCGACACCGTCCATCATCGCCGCGCGCGTCACGATATCCGTGCCCATCTCGCCCGAGCCGACAAGGCCGATTCGGACAGGCTTTCCGGCCCTCGCGCGATCAGAAAGATCCTTTGCGAGACCTGTCAGTGCAATATTTGAAGTCATCTTGCGCGAGCCTTTCTCCTAGGATGCGCGACAAGGTTTTCAGAACTTTTGTTCTGTGTCAATAAAAGTGTTCAAAAATTACGTATTTTCTGTTGACTTCTAAGATTTATGTGAACAATTATTATACTTGAAGGTCGGATGTTTTTTAGATTCCGGGAGTTGATTGGCCAGACCTTTCAATGTGGGAGAAGAGGAAACCGGATCTGTTGCCATCAAGGGAGGAAGCTCGATGAGCACCAATGCAAAATTGTCACGCCGCTCTTTCATCAAGAGCACGTCTGCTGCGGGTTTGGCCGCGGCTGGTTCAGGTTGGGGAAGCACGCTTCTGGCTGATACGAAACTGCCTGATCCGCAAGGCGTACTCGATCAGATTTCGATCTCGAACTATGTGCGCAAAGATTACCAGAAGCTATACGACATGTCCGATGACAAGCCTTTGTGGGACGATGAAATCGACTGGATTCGAAACATCGACTGGGAAGAGATTCGCAAGGAATTCATCGGCACCAAAGTGCGTTTCGCGATCGGCGCGGCGGATGCCGAGTCCGCCGCAGAAGGCCTCAAACCGTTCGAGCAGCTTTCGGGCATCAAGGTCGAACTGGTTCCGATCCCTGATGACAGCTTCTACGACAAGGCTCTGGCCGAGTTCATTTCCGGCAACGCCTCGTTCGATGCGCTTCAGTTCTTCTCGCCATGGATGGGGGATTTCGCTGCGCCGGGTTTCCTGCATCCGCTTCAGGAATATGCCGATAAATGGAAGCTTCCGCTCGACGACTTCTATGACAGTTACCGTCTGAACTACGGCTATTTTAACGGCGCGATGTATGGCATTCCGTTCGACTGTGACTTGCAGATGGTTCATGTGCGCAAGGGCTACATGGAGCAATTGCTCGGCGGACCGGTTGACAGGTCACACTCGGTTCCGACCTATGACGAGCTCATTCGCGTTTCGGCCGAGTTGAACAAGGTCGCCCGCGGCGTTTCCGGTGTCGGTCTCATGTGCGCGCCGGGCTTCTGGTCGACCTATACTTGGGAACATATTGCAGCCCAGGCCGGGATGATGCTGTTCGACGATGACTGGGAGCCGATTTTCAATGGCGAAGAGGGTCTCAAGGGGCTTGAGATCATCCTCGCACTCGCCAGGAATGCCAATGCTGGCTATGCGGGGGCCGGCTGGTCCGAAAACCGCGCGGCCTGGCTTGGTGGCCAGTTGGCGACGAGCATCTCCTGGCAGGATCAGGGCACTCAAGCCGAGCGTCCCGACCAGAGCCAGATCGTCGGCGATCTCGTGACGATTTACGAACCACGTATTCAGGGCGGGCGTTTCGCACCACCGAACGTTGCTGGTTCCACCTCTTGCGTTGCGGCAACCGCGCAAAATCCCGAAGGCGCTTTCCTGATGCTTGCGTTCCTGACAACATCGTCGATCATGGCGATGAACGAGGCGAATGCAAACGGGGTGGCGCCGGGTTATAAATCGGTCCTGACAAATCCCAACCTGCAAGCCGTGTCGCAGCCTGCCAGGGTCTGGGGCGAGTCTCTTGATCATGCCTGGTGTTCGCCGCGCATTCCGGGAGCCTTCCCGATCGAGCAAGCTATCGGCAACGAAATCAACCGTGCCGTGGTCGGCCAGATCACCGCGAAAGAAGCGCTCGACAACGCCGTCAAGCTGGTGCGCGACATCATGAAAAGCAACGGATTCTATCAGGGCAAGGACCCAGTGGACCATGCAACCGTGGCTCCGGGGCTCTACCTTGGAGCCGGAAGGACGATGCCTTTCTGAGTGGCCGGAACTGGACCTCCAACGATACAGGATCTCAAGATGGGACATCCCTTGATACCGGTCTCCGGGGCGGCAAACGCTGCCCCGGTTCGAACGACAAAACCCGGCTTCAGACGTCGCAGCAGGCGGCTTGGGGCGTTGCTGCCTTATATGCTGGTCGCGCCAGCGGTCTGCTATTTGCTGTTGATCACGCTTTATCCTGGCGTCTATGCGATCATCCAGAGCTTTCACGAAGTGAAGTTCGGCCCCTGGAAACCGATCGGCTTTGCCAATTACGCCAGGCTTTTCGGCGACTATCAGTTCTGGGGCGCGATCTGGAACACTGTCGTTATCGGATCGATCTCGCTCACGCTGGAATGTGTGATTGCACTGGCGCTCGCCTTCTACGCCTATCGCGACCCTTTCGTTCGGGGCTGGCGGATCATCTTTCTCGTGCCGATGCTTTTCATGCCCTCGGCGGTGGCATTCATCTTCAAACTTGGTTTTCTTGATGCGCGGGTCGTTGCGGATCTGCTGATGCGGACAGGATTGATCCAGGACAATCTCGCGATCCAGTCTTCCACCTGGATGAGTCGCAGTCTCTTGATACTGGCCGATGTCTGGCAGTGGACACCTTTCCTGTTCATCATCTTCGTTGCAGCTCTTCAGGGACAGGACGAAGAGGTCGAGGAGGCCGCGCGGCTCGACGGCGCATCGTGGTATGCCATCTTTTTCAACATATCGCTGCCGCTGATGAAACCGGTGATCGCGGTTGCGCTGATCCTGCGCGGCATCGATATCACCACGATGTTTACCAATGTCTTCATCATTACAAAGGGCGGGCCTGCCTTTGGCACCGAAACAATCAGCTATTTCATCTACCGGATCGGCTTCAAATCGTTCAATTTCGGCTACGCCTCCGCAGCATCGGCCGTCATGCTGGCAATCACCATTCTCACCGCGCAGCTTGTGGTCAAGCGCGCCTTCGTTTCCTCAAGGAGTTGACATATGGCATCGCAACGCAAGAGGTCGCGCGGCGAGAATCTTTTGCTGCGTTACGCAATCCTCGGAGCATGGGCGCTGGTTTGTCTCGCGCCGGTTGCGTGGTTCCTTTCGATCGGCTTGCGGCCGAGGACCGAGATCATCACGCCGACGCCGGTCTACTTTCCGCATGTCTCGCTTGATGCGTGGCGCATGATCTGGGAAGACTGGCCGATGGGGAAATATCTGCGCAATTCGGTCGTCGCGGTGATCGGGTCGGTGCTGATCGACCTGGCGCTTGCGATCCCCGCTGCCTATTCGCTCTCGCGTTTCACCTATCGCGGGCGCGAGGATATCGGGTTCTACATTCTGTCAACCCGGATGATGGCACCGGCGATCGTGGCGATCCCGATCTTCTTTCTCTTCCGAAATTTCCACCTTCTCGATACGGTCTGGGCCTTGATGCTTGTCTATGCCGCGATCAACCTGTCCTTTGTGACCTGGATCATCCGCTCTTACATGATGGATATTCCAAAGGAGTTGGAAGATGCTGCGAAAACCGATGGCGCGGGCGAGTTGCGAATCCTGTGGGAGATCATCATCCCCGCGATCCTGCCTGGAATCATCACGGCCTCGGTCATCGCAATGATCTTTGCGATCAATGAGTTCCTCTTTACGCTTCTCATTGCCTCAACGCCGAAAGCCTACACGATGTCGGTTGCTCTGGCGAATTTCACGGGTGGCTCGGACGGGGTCATCTACAATGCAATTGCACTGGTCGCGTTCCTCGCATTCCTTCCGGTCTTCATCGTGGTTGTCGCCATTCAGAAGCACCTGTCGCGCGGTCTGACCATGGGCGCAGTCAAAGGATAAAAACCATGGCCCGCATCGAATTGCACAATATACAAAAGAAATATGGCGCGGTCTGGGGCGTCCGGAACGTGAATATCGACATCGCCGACGAGGAGTTCATCGTTTTTCTTGGCCCGTCGGGTTGCGGCAAGACCACCACCATGCGGATGATTGCCGGGCTTGAGGAGCCGAGCGAGGGAGAGATCAGGATGGACGGTGAGGTCATGAACGAAATCGACCCTCGCCATCGTGATGTCGCCATGGTGTTTCAGGGATATGCGCTTTATCCCAACATGAGCATCTACGAGAACATCCGCTTTCCGTTGCGTATGCGGAGAATCCCCAAAGAACAGCACCACGAGATGGTGAAACGCGCCGCAGAATTCGTGGAACTCACCGACTATCTCGATCGCAAGCCCGGCGCTTTGTCGGGTGGGCAGCGGCAGCGTGCCGCGCTTGCCCGGGCAATCGTGCGGGAGCCGCAGGTCTTTCTGATGGACGAGCCGCTGTCAAACCTTGATGCCAAGCTGCGTCAGGCCATGCGGGTTCAGATCAAGCATATTCAGCGTGAGCTGAAGATCACCACCGTTTATGTCACTCATGATCAAGTCGAGGCCATGACGCTCGCCGATCGGATCGTGATCATGAAGTCAGGAGAAATCCAGCAAATTGGTCCCCCCGACGAGATCTACAATGATCCCGCCAATACTTTTGTTGCCGATTTCATCGGCTCGCCCTCCATGAACCTGATTGAAGGTGAAATGGAGCATGGTGTCTTCAGCCATCCCGGGGGCAGGGTCGAGAATTTGCCAACGCGCCACTTCGGGAAAGTTACGCTTGGTGTGAGGCCCGAGGACTGCGTGGTCTGTCGCGAGGGGGCAAACTTTACGGGTGAAGTCTACGGGATCGAGCCCACGGGTGACATGACCTATTTGACGCTCAGTGCGAGTGGCAGGCAGATCGAAGTCAAGGCCGACCGTGAATATCGGGCCAAACTCAACCAGACCGAAAGTGTGCGCTTCGACACTGCGCGGGTCTGTCTCTTCGATGGCAGGTCGGGTCAACGCCTGCGCTGATCCAATAACGGCAAAGGGAAGGAGGACAAGGTGACTTTCGACTATACTTCGGTTGGCTTTTACACATTCGATGCACTCTGTCGGCCGGTGGTGGAGTTGCCGCCCAACGGCAATACCAGCTTTGTGGAAGATTTTGCGATCGCAGTGTCGGGGGCGGCGGGATCTGCCGCCATTGTCGCCGCCAAATACGGTCTCAAGGTCCAGGCGGTAGGTGGGGTCGGAAACGATCTGATGGGCGATTGGGTGCTGCGCAGGCTTTCCGATTTCGGAATCGACCACGATCTGATGTTGCGCTGCGACGGGGTGGCCACATCGTCGTCTATCGTCACAACACGCCCCGACGGTCAGCGTCCCGCGTTTCACAAGCCGGGTGCAACGGCGGCGTTCCATGTTGATGATGATCAGGTCGAGAGAGTTCTTGATACCAGGATTCTCCATGTTGGTGGCGTTGGACTGATGGATGCGATGGACAAGGGGCGCACTGTCGAAATCCTGTCCGAAGCCAAGCGCCGCGGCACCAAGACGACCTTGGACGTTTTCGCCTCTACCCGGGATGATTTTCCGCTGATCCGGCCCTTGCTGGCGCATACCGACTTTTTCATGCCCTCGGAAGAGGAGGCGATGGCCTTGTCAGGCATGACCGATTACGAAGATGTCGCGAAGTTCATGCTTGATCAGGGCGTTGGCGCTGTCATCTTGACCTTGGGCGCACAAGGCGCAATGTATCGCGATCAACGAGGCGGCAAGTTCGACATCCCGGCCTACAAGGTCGATCTGGTCTGTTCGTGTGGTTGTGGCGATTGCTTTAACGCAGGCTTTGCCACCGGTCTTCTCCTTGGCAAGCCGCTTGAGGACTGCATCCGCCTCGCGCAGGCGACATCGGCGCAAAACGCCACCGGCCTCGGATCGCAGGCGGGTGTTACCTGCCTTGAGGACACATTGAAATTCATGGAGTTTGCTCCAGTTCTTTGATAGGGTCCGGTTGGAGGTGAGCGGCATGATCGAAGACATTGGTTTGCCCGATCTCAGGTCGATCAAGGCACCCTTGCGCGATATCTTGCGTGGGCTTTCCAATGCTGCGGAATGGACGGAAGGCAGCTTCAAGCCAATTGCGCCCTTGTTGCCCGGCCCCGTGCGCACAGCGTTCCTTGGTGCATTGCGCAGTTTCGAGAATGCAGTTCGACGCGATCAGGTATCGAAGCTTCGGCTGGAGCGGGTCCAGAGCGCGTCAGCTTTCTTGCACGGCAATATCGATGATTTGGACGCGATCGGTAATTGCGCGAATGTCATTGGATTCGCATTGGGTTACCTCAGCCACGCCGAAGAAAAAAATACACAGTGGATCGTGAGCGAAGCGATCATGGCAGCTCGGCTCCGCAGATTGGACAAGGATAACGCAACCTCGCGTTCGCGAGCCGCTACGGTGTTCAAACTTGTTTTTGAATCCGGAGCCTTGACGCACATTCCTCGCTTGTCTCCCTCGGTCACGAGTCCCTTCGATGATGATGCCGAAAGGTGGCTGACCGCTGCATTGGTCTGGCTTTTGTCCGTTCGGGCAGAGGGGCGGCGCGAAGAAGTGATGTTGCTTGAGATGGCGATGGGGCTCGTACGGGCATTTCCCAACGAAGATTCACCTCTCACGATGAAACCGGATGTTTTGGATAAGCGGTTGAGAAATTTGGCCAGACACCTTTAGGGGGGGTAGATGACGCACTCAATGGCTATCAGGCTTGGCGAGCAGTCGCTGCACAAGCAAGCGCAGCGACTGAGATGGGTTCTCAAGGCATTCGAGCAACAAGTCGATGTAACTTCGGACGAAACCGGAAACAGATTCTGTGTCGATACGGGAAAGCTTACGGAGGCTTTTGCAATCTGGCTGAAATCCTTCGAAGCTCAAAAGCCTCTGAATTCGCAAGATAATCAAGCTTATGTTGGTTTTGCGGCGGGACTCATGCTGCGCGCGCTCATCAGGCACAATCCGGTCAAGCTGGTTGCAACTCCTGAAAATCCCGACTTGGCCGATCCGGCCAATTTCTGGCCCGAAGGGTATCTCTACGTGGCTTTCTGTCTCAACGTACGAGGGTTGATTCTGCAATCTGACTATCGAAGTGAACAGAGACCCAGCGAAATCCTGCGTGAAATGAGAACTTGGTGGAGTTTCAAAGAGAATTCGAAAGAAGATCCATCGACTGCAATCGCCTTTCTCGATCTTTTTGCGGGCAATGAGCCAAAATGGTCTTTTCCAGACATCTTCAATGGGCTTTGATGATGGGTTGGATAGCCCCTCCTGAGGGCACTTGTGCCAGATTGATCCATGAAGGCTCAGGAGGAAAGAGCTATGCCCGAAAGTTGGTGACGGCGTGATCAGGCGGCAGTTTGAATTTGTTTGATCCCGTCGATGAATGCAATGCCCTGAATGATCTGAGGCATTCGGTTTGCGCCGTTCAGTTTCTGCCATTTGCTTTGCGCCGACATCATCAGGGCATTTTTGCAGAACTCGGTGTCGAGCCTCGCCTCGCCCTTTCTGGACCTGTACCGGTTTTATGCCGCTCCGGTTTCTCGTTTAAGCGGCCTTTGCTTTGAAGGCCAGCGGGCTTTTCCACCCCAGAGCTGAGTGTCTACGGCGGGGATTGTAGAAGCCGTTGATGTACTCGAAGATCGCCATCTCTGCGGCGCGCCGGGTCTCCCAGGTTCTTTGCCACAGCAGCTCGGCCTGATCGACCAGGCGGGCGCGCGTTTTGAAGAACGTCTCGACGACAGCGTTATCGTAACAGTTGTCCATTCGCCTTTGTAACACGATACGTGGTCAAAGGAGCGGCACAATCCCGGTACAGGTCCAAAGCGGCTGGAAGCGCGCCGGTGGTGGGGCCAGAATCCAGCCGAAAAGAGCCTCGAGTGTAGGACAAAGCACTCTGCAAAGCACGTCACTTGATCGAGAACGTCCTTGAAAAGATCAAACATTACACGGCTGTCGCCACGCGCCATGACAAGACCGCAACCGCATTTCCCGGAGCCATACATCTCGTCGCGTCAGCTATATGGCTCAATGGATAACACCGCCTGGGCCTGCGGAGTGACGACCAGCCGTGCCAATATGATTGTCGCGATTCAGCGATCCGGACGTATGCCCGCGTCCCAAGCCAGCACCTGCGCCGCCATCTGGCCACGTTTGCCTTCGATAACCCGCAGGCACACCGCCTCGCCCGGCGACAGATCGGCAAGCCCCGAGCGGCGCAAGACTTCCATGTGGATGAACACGTCTCCCGATCGTTCGAAGACGTTGGCAAATCCGAACCCCTTGGTTTTCTCGAACCATTTGACCCGCGCAGGTTCCAGCGGCAGCGATGCGATGTCTTCGGTCGTATTATCGCCCAGATCCTCGATCTGCGCCACGCTCTCCCCTTCGGGCGGTGCTATGGTCAGCACCTCGACCGCTTGCGCTCCACGCGGTGTTTTCTGCACCTTGACCCGAATCCGTGCCTGATCGGCGATCGATCCCTGTCCGAAATTGCGCAACACATTGGCGTGCAGCAGAATATCCGGGCCACGGTCATCATCGACAATGAACCCGAACCCCTTGACCGGGTCAAACCACTTGACCCGACCCTCAATGTCGCGCAGATCGGCGCGTGCCTCGTCAAGCATACTGTATCCCATTTGCATGGATCTGCTTTCTGTCCGCTCCCGTTGCCTGTAACCGAACCGTCACAGGAGAGTTGGAATGTTCAAGGGGAACTGCCCGTGAATCAAGCGTTCCCGGGTTGCGAATCGGGCGTGTGATCAGGGATTGAGCCGCGAAATATCCCAGAATTGATCAAGGCCGGCGCGCCGCCAGCGGAACCGGTCATGCAGGCGAAATGCCCCATCTGCCCAGAATTCGATCTCCAAGGGCTTGATTCTTAAGCCTCCCCAGAATGGCGGCCGGGATGGATCGGGGCCTTGCGAGGCTGTGACCTTTGCGACTTCGGCCATCAGAATTGCACGTGATGACAATGGATCACTTTGCCGCGAGGCCCAGGCCCCGAGCCGCGATTTGAGCGATCTGGACGCATAATAGGCGTCAGCCTGCGGACCGTCTTCACGCTCGACCAGACCGCGAACCCGAATCTGGCGTCGCAAGGACTTCCAATGCATGACGAAAGCCGCCTTTCCCGCCCGTTCGATCTCTTGCGCCTTGACCGAACCGTAGTTGGTATAGAATATGAATGCGCCGCCCGATGGCGCGTCCAACCCTTCGATCTCCTTGAGCAGCACCATGCGTGCATTGGGCATGCCATCGGCATCGACCGTCGAGAGTGCAATCGCGTTCGGATCGTTGATTTCGCGCCCCTCGGCCTCGGTCAGCCAGGCCCGCGCGATGGCAAACGGATCCGAACCGGCGAAAATTCCATTGCGGTCACTCATCGATTCTCTCCGTCCCTTCGGCACCTATCCGGCTCAAGCTACGCCGATCTGTGCCGGGGTAAAGTGCCTTTCACCCCCGAACCCGGATCTGATGGCTCGGATTTGATGGCCGGCAAACCCCTCGCACAGCCGTCGTACTCGCACAGCCGTCGTATCAGCCATGTTTGCGCATGTTGCGTTCGTGCCGGGCGATGCCCTCTTCGACATCGCCGTAATAGCGCATGCTCCCGCTTTCGAGCACGACGCAGGCCGAGCAGACGCGGCGGATGTCGGTCATTGAGTGGGAGACGAAGACCGCGCTAGAGGTGCGCATCCGGTCGAGGAAGACGGCAGAGCTTTTCTCCTTGAAGGCGGCATCTCCGACGGCGGTAACCTCGTCCACCAGATACCAGTCGAAGCGGATTGCCATCGAACAGCCAAAGCCCAGCCGCGACCGCATCCCCGAGGAATAGGTGCGCACGGGCTGGTGGAAATGACCGCCCAGTTCGGAGAAGTTATGGACGAATTTCAGCATCTCATCGGTATCGACACCATAGACCCGCGCGAGAAACCGGGTGTTCTGGGCACCGGTCAGATCGTTGTGAAAGCTTCCCTGGAAGCCGACCGGCCATGAGATGCTGCCGTCGATCTCGATCCGGCCCCGATCGGGTTGGGTGGCCCCGGCCAGCATCGAGAGCAGGGTCGTCTTGCCCGCTCCGTTCCGTCCGAGCAACCCGATGGACTGACCGGCGGGGAAGTTGATCGAGTTCCCGGTGAAAACATGCCGGATCATCCCCTCGGTTCGGAAATGCTTGTGAATATTGATCAGCCTGATCATCGGCTCAACGGCGGTCGCGGAAGCTGTAATAGATCAGAACCGCCACCGTCCAGATGCCGAACAGCATGAGCGCCACGATGAACAGCAGGGTCACGCGGTCCGGGTAGAGCGCGGTCTGCGCAGGTGACGGCTGTTGGTAGACTGCCAGGTAACGGGTCTGATGCCGCGCTTCGGAAACCGCACTGTCATAGGAGGAAAGCGCGGCGACATAGGCTTTCTCGGCGAATTCGAGATCGACCTGCAGGCTTTCATACTGGCCCGCCAGTGCGGCATAGGCCTCGCGGGTGTTCGCGCGCGGCGCCGTGCCGACACCGAATTTCTGGCGCTCTTTCTCGATCCGGTTCCTGATCACCTCGACCTGGCGCTTCGCCTGTGTCATGCGCGGATTGTGCTGACTGGTGGTTCTGCCAAGCCGGTCAAGATCGATCTGCGCATCGGCGAGGCGGGCTTGCAACGAGTTGAGCAGACCCATCTGTCCCTGGATGTCGGCGGAGGGGTCAACGATCTGATGTCTGTTGCGGAAGCTGTTGAGCGCCGTGCGCGCCATGCGCATGCGGTCTTCGGCCATGCGCAATTCCTCGCGGGCATAGCGGGTCGTATCATCGCGTGCGATGCTCGACAGATTGTTGATCATGCGGCTCGACTGATCAAGCAAGGCCTGGGCAATGTTGCGCGCATCGACCGGATCAAAGGCGCGAACCTGGATCGCCATCAGTCCCGATCCCGGATCATATTGCACTTTGACCATGCGCTCCCAGTAGGCGACCAGATCTTCGGGGCTGGCATCGCCTGGCAAAGAGAAGACGGGATCGGATTCCGGTTTCGAGAAAATTGCCCGCAGGTTGAGCGCCCTGTCGAGCGCACTCACCAGCGACTCGCTGCGCACGAACTTGTCGAGGATGTCCATGTCCGAGGAGCTTGCAACCGAGAGTGTCGTGAGGCCCCCGAGCAGGTCGATTGCCGAACTGGCCTGCTCGCTTCGCACCGTAAAGCCCACGCTGGACGCGTATTGATCCGCCGCGCGGGTGAAGAGATAGAAGGCTGCTGCCATAACGGGGCCAACCACAGCGATCAGGAAGCTGATGACGAGAACATGATGTCGGCGTTTCATGCGGGCGGGCCGCGCCGCAGGAGCGATTTCGACAACCTTGACCTTGTTTTCGTCGGTTGCCCTGCCCGGTTTGGAATGCGCAGTCTCAGCCAAGTGTGTTTTTCCGATCCTCAATTCGCCGTTATGCTTTTGTAGGCTAGCTTGATCACGAATTGGTGAATCCACCGGAGGTTTGGTTTCAGCATGAGTATCGAGCCAGCACGCGATCCGGGTCATCGGCGCTACCGGACATTCCGGGTGATCACGGCTTTGATCTTGCGTGAAATCGTAACGCGTTACGGGCGATCTCCGGGCGGATATCTCTGGGCGATCATCGAGCCGGTCATGGGGATCGTGATCCTCAGTCTCGTCTTCGCAATGGTGTCGCGCTCACCGCCTCTGGGCACGAACTTCCCGTTGTTTTTTGCCACCGGGATCCTCGTATTCCAGCATTACGTGATGGTATCGAGCCTGCTGGCAAGCGCGATCAGGTTTTCCCGTCCGCTTCTGGCCTATCCGGCCGTCACCTTCATGGATGCAGTTGTCGCCCGTCTTGTCCTCGGCAGCCTGACACAATTTCTGGTGATGGCTTTGGTGCTGTCGGGGATCATCGGACTCCACGGTCTCAAGCCGATTATCGACCGGGGTGCGATCCTCAATGCGGTCGCCATGGCGACCGCGCTCGGGGCGGGCGTGGGAATGATAAACTGCTATCTCTTCGCGGTGGTGCCGATCTGGGAGCGCACGTGGAGCATTCTGAACCGTCCCATGTTCATTTTGTCCGGGATCCTGTTCATGCCTGAAAACGTGCCCGCGCGATGGCGCGATCTGTATATGATCAACCCGCTGCCCCACATCACGAGCGACATGCGCAGGGGGTTTTACGCGACATATGAGGGATCTTGTGCCGAGCCGCTCTATGTCTGGATCATTTCGGTTGTCCTGATCGTGATCGGAATGATCCTCTTGTTGCGAAATCACAAGTTCATCGCGCAGCTTTGAGAGGTTGGATGGTGCAGGTGCTTCGACGCAAGATCAAGGTGGTCTGGCGCTATTTTTTCCCGACAGTCGGGGAGCGGGCCTATCTGGCGCGGATCCGTGAAAGCGAAAGCTTCGATCGTGCGTTCTACCTGCGGACCAATCCACGTCTGCGGCGCCTGTTTCACATCTGGCCGGAGCGCCACTATGTCCAGCTTGGCGAAAGGCAGGGCACCTGCCCCAATCCCCGGTTTTCCCCGCGCGCCTACATGTTTCACAATCCCGATCTCCCGGCGGGAATCCGGCCGCTTCTCCACCATATCGAGACCGGGCAGCGGGAAGGGCGACCGGGTTTGCCGGAGGATGCGCAGGGCCCGCGGCCCGAAATGCCGGAGATTGATCCGGCGGCGTTCCCGCCAGATCCGCAGCCTTTCGCGATCGCGATCCATGTTTTCTATCCCGATTTCTGGACCGAGATCCTGCCGATCCTGACGCGGCAAGTCTTTGGGTTCGATCTGTTCGTGACGGTGACCGATCGGGCCGGGACCGAGGGGCTTGAAGCGCGGATCGCGCAGGACTGGCCGCAAGCGCGGATCTGGAGATTGCCGAATCTGGGGCGTGACATTCTGCCCTTCACACATTTGCTCAATGCCGGTGCGTTCGAACCTTACAAGGCTGTGTGCAAGCTCCACAGCAAGAAATCTCCGCATCTTGCCGATGGGGATTCCTGGCGTCAGACACTGGTCGGTGCGCTTCTGGCGGAGCCTGCGCGCACCCGGGCACGTTTGTGCAACTTTCTCAAGGACGCAGAGGCGGGTGTCTGGGTTGCGGATGAGGGCATCTGTTCGGGCGATATGTGGTGGGGGATGAATCACGTCCGTGCGCAGGCGTTGCTCGCGCGCCTTGATCAGGTGCCGCCCAGGGGGGCCTTGCGGTTCCCGGCCGGATCCATTTACTGGATCAAACCCGAGATCCTCGGGCGCTGGCGTGCGATCGGCCTGCGTGCCGGGGATTTCGAGATTGAGCAGGCGCTCGTGGACGGAACCACGGCCCATGCGGTCGAACGGCTGATCGGCTGGATCGTGTGCCTGGGCGGGCGCAGGATTGTTTCTGCAAGTGCGCTGGATCCTTGATCTGTTGGCCCTGACCTTGGGACAGGGCACAAGATCAAGGTTCCAGCGTTGACCGCCTGCCGATGAAAGGGACCGGAATATTCAGTGTCGAAAATCGTTCTTCATATCGGAACCCACAAGACCGGAACGTCCCATATCCAGTCCCTGTTTCGCAAGAACGCTGCGATGATGCGCGGATATGGCGTCGTGGTGCCCAAGGTCGGGTCGCAATGGGGACAACATGAACTGGCGGGCGTCTGGAATGACCGGTTCTCTTCCGGCGGCGGGCAGGACGCATTGGCGGTCTGGAAGGCGCTGTCGGATGCGCATTCCAGCGGTGACGAGACGGTGTTCATCTCAAGCGAGGAACTCTCGCGTTTGCAGACTTCGCGCCGGGTGGACATGGCGCAGATGCGTGCCCTCGTCGATGCGTTCGACGAGGTCAGGCTGGTTTGCACCTTTCGCGATCAGGCAAGATTCCTTCAGTCCGTCTATCAACAGATCGCGACGAACAGACATGTCAAACCCTGGATGCCCTTCCTCGAAGACGCGCTTGAGACACGCTTCTGTGACGGGCTGTCGATAGATTACGACCGGCTCTACAGCCACATGCTGACCGGGTTTGCCCGCACCGAGATCCGGCTGCTCTCCTATGATCAGCAGATGCGTTGTTGCGCAGGCATGGTTGGTGCAATGCTGCGGGAAATCGGCGTCGATATTCCGCTCGTGCGTTTTTCGCCGGTGGGAGAGAAACAGTCCAATATCTCCGATCCGCCGCTTGCGACCTATGTCGCCAGCAAGATCTCGGCTCCGGATGTTGCGGCGCGCGGGCTGGTGTTCGACGTCAGTGAAACGTTGCGGCAGGTATTTGGTGCGGATTACCGCGGCACGATGATGACGCGCTCCGAGATCGGGCGGCTCG
Organism: Thioclava sp.; assembly: GCA_965277135.1. GTDB lineage: Bacteria > Pseudomonadota > Alphaproteobacteria > Rhodobacterales > Rhodobacteraceae > Thioclava. The sequence goes on from CBDIBW010000015.1 coordinate 22,100, forward strand.
AAACATTGTTCGCGCCGGGCAATGCCGCGCTGAAGAGGCGGATCAGCCCCTACCAGCCCGATTTCGATATTGGCCCGATGATGCCGGGACCGATCGACATCACGCGCGATGATCTGGATGAAAATTTCTGGGTAGAGATCGCGCGGAAGGTTCATGCGGATCGGTATCGCTAAATTTTATCTTGCAATTGCATATATTTGCATGAAATTTTCCGGTGCAGCCTCAGACTAAATTAAATGCGCCGGGTGCATGCTTCCCCAGGGTTTAATATGCCAGTGGGGATTGGCTGTGGGGTATCTGACATTCGTGCAGACGCTGTTTGCGTCTGCGCTGCCGAATTTTAGTCAACTGACACGTCTTGAGACGGACGATGCGGCGGAAACACTTCTGCTGAAGGATGTGACGACGCAGACCATCGCGACGCTTTCGCCCGATGCGGGGTTGATCGGGGCGAGTGACTTTTCAGTCCAGCCCATGACAGACAGTCGCGATTTTACCTATCAGGGCGGGACATACACGCTGGATCAGGCGACACTGAACCAGTTGCTTGATGCACCGGCTGCGGCGAACACCTATATCAACGGGGTTGCATTCTACGGGTTTTCGGCCGATCTGTTTTCCTACAAGGTCGGTGACAGGATCTACATGGCCCTGGCACGTCCGGCGGGGATCGGGCTGTCGGTCTATGCGCTCGATGCGGACGCCACGCCGACCCTTCTGCAAGAGATCGACGATGCCGACTGGAGCTATCTGCGCGGTATCAGCGCGATGACACAGGTCGAGCTGGGCGGTGCGACATGGTTGCTGACCGCTTCGGCCGCCGAAAGCGGTCTGGGTATGTTTGCGGTGGGCGATGACGGCACATTGATGCTGCGCGCATCCTACGGGTTCAACGAACAACTTCCGGTCTCCAAACCCGGCCAGATCGAAACCGTCATGGTCGGGGGTCGGGCCTTTGTGGTGATGGGTGCCTACGGGTCGTCATCCCTGACCGTGCTTGAGGTGACAGAGCAGGGAACGCTGGTGTTTCGCGATCAGGTGATCGACACGCTCGACACGCGGTTCGGGGATACGTCCGCACTTGCAACCTGGTCGGATGGCACGCTGCATCTTGTCGCCGCAGCCGGGGCGGATGGTGGTTTGAGCTTGTTCCAGTTGCTTCCCGACGGGCGGTTGCTCTACCGGGAAAGCGTTGTCGACAGCAATGATACCGCGTTGCAGCATGTCGCGGATCTGAAATTCGTTTTCCATGACGGGCAGCTCGAATTGTATGCGCTCGGGATCAAGGATGCAGGGCTTGGCCGGTTCCGGATCGATCTGGATGCTCTGGCGGCGGGTTCCAGTGGCACGGTGTTGGTCGCCTCCGAGGCGGGCGGGCTTTTGCAAGGTACGGCCGGTGACGATGTTCTGATCGACGGCGTCGGCAAGGATACCCTGGAAGGGGGTGGCGGTGCCGATGTGTTCATCTTCACCCCAGACGGGGTGGATGACTGGATTCGTGGCTTCAACCCTGCCGATGACCGCATTGACCTGACCGCGTTTCCCGGAGTCTACGATATCAGCGATGTCGCCTTCCATACGCGGAAGCATGGCGCGCTGCTGATCTATGGGGCCGAGAGGCTGGGCGTGGTGTCCTTCAACAACAAGCCACTGAGCGCAGATGATATTGCGGATCGGCTCGTTCTGGCGGCCAATCACGTGTTGTTGCCAGATCCCGTTCCGGCACAGGCCATTGGCAGCGATGCGAGCGAACTGATGTATGGCACGGCCGATGACGATACGCTGGTCGGCGCGGGTGGAGATGACACGATCCATGGCGAGGCAGGGGTCGATGTGATTTACGGCGGCGATGGCGATGACGTCTTGTTCACCGAAAGCTCGACCGACCCGAACAATGGGGGTGTGCTCTATGGCGAGGCTGGCGATGACACATTCTATGTGGAGGCCGCCAATACGACGGTCGTCGAAGTCGCGGGGGAGGGATCTGACACGATCCATGCAAGTGTCAGCGTGACCCTCGACGCGGATAGCGAAGTCGAGGAAATTCGGCCGCGCTATCCGGCAGGCACGGCAGCACTTGCGTTCACCGGCTCGGACAGTGCGCAGATTCTGCGAGGCAATGCCGGGGCGAATGTGCTGAGCGGCGGCGGCGGCAATGATACGTTGATTGGCGGGGCGGGGGCGGATACGCTCCATGGCGGAACGGGAACGGATTACGCCTCGTTCGATATCGCCTCGGATCAGGTGACGCTCACCCGCAACAGCGACGGCGTGATCGTCGAATCCGATGTGCTGGGCCGCGATCTGGTGATGAACGATGTCGAGTATTTCCGCTTTACCGACAAGACCCTCGCCCATTATGACATCGCAACGATCACCGGAACCCCGGCCAGCGAAAACATTGATGGAACGCCGGCCACCGAACGGATCTACGGGCTTGGCGGCCAGGACTTGATCCGGCCGGGTGGTGGCAACGACACGGTGGATGGCGGGGATGGCCGGGACATGGTGTCATTCGCGAACCTCGCCGACACGCCCGGCCGGACCAACATGCAGTATCGTCTTGATGTCGATCTGGAGACGGGTATCGGGTCCAGTCACGATGGCAGCGAAGTCGTGACCTTGCTCAATATCGAGCGCCTGACCGGCACGATCTACGCCGACAGGATTCGCGGCATTGACGGGTTCGACGATGACCTGAGTGGACTGGGGGGATTACGACTGGTTCATATCGACCACCGGGAATGACAGGTTCGATGGGGGCAACGGCAAGGACATGGTGTCATATATCGAGTGGCAAAACGATGCCCGCAATGTCGCTGTGACCTTCTCCAGGGATGGTGCCCCGCCGGATTCGAGTGTCGTGACGGGCGTTGTCGTCGATCTGGCGAATGTCGGCAACAACACGCATCTTGCGGCGGGAGACACGTATGTCAGCATTGAGCGTATCACCGGGTCGAGCCGTCAGGATGTCTTTTACGGGGATGGCAATTCGAACGATTTCCGGGGATTGGGGATTACGACTGGTTCGTGGGATCGGCCGGCGGTCGTGAGCGCTACTACGGCGGGGACGGATTCGACACCGTGACCTATTATCTTTCCACTTCGGGGGTGAAAGCCAGCCTCAAGAACGGGGCCGTGGTCAATGGCGAGGAAACCGGTCGTGGATATGCCGGCGATGCCGCGCTTGATCTCTATTTCGGGATAGAGGGGCTGACCGGAACCAATTACGATGATTGGCTGGGCGGAAATTCGGCCGCAACAAACTCTCCGGGCTTGACGGGAATGACAGGCTTTACGGCTATTCGGGTATCGACCGTCTCAAGGGCGGTGCAGGGGATGACTGGATCGATGGCGGGGCGGGTTCGGACTATGCCGTCTATGATGGCAATCGTGGAGAATACAGCATCACCCGGACGGGCGCACTCGATTCGGTGGTTTCCGGTCATGGATACGTCGATACCCTGATCAATATCGAGTATTTTGTCTTTGACGATCAGCAGATCCGGATATGGGATCTGCCGATCGCCTGAGCGTGTCGTCAGGGTGCGGTTGCGAAATCAGCGCGCCCCGTCATTTCGTCCCGTCATTCCGCCCCGTCATTCCGCCCCGTCATTCCGCCGCATCGAGCGCCGCTCTTGCCGCCGCACGCTTTCGCCGTCACGGTATCGGGAATGTCCGCGCGGTTTCGATCTTTCGCGTCACATACCAGTCGGTCGCAGCCAGGTAGACACGTGCCTCGGCCACGGCGGCGGCCTGTGCGGTGGCGGCGGGCTTGTGCGGCCTTGTCTTCGGCGGTGATCAGCTGGCTCAGGTCGATATTGCTCATTGGTCATCCTCCGGAGTATATGCGGGCAACTCCACGGGACCATCCGTTGCAACGGGGATCGGATCGGGATTGGTGAGCACGGTGGCAGCGGCTGGAGTGGGCCACGGGAGCGCGCCATGTGGCAAGATCAGGGTAAGCGCAAGCGTGCCATCGTCGAGCCGGTCCACATCGGAGGCGAGCCAGTCGCATGACACGGCCTCGCGCGGCAACGTTGCGCCGGCGGGGATCGACGAAAAATCGAACTCTTCCCCGTTGACCCGTCAGCACATCGCCAGCGGCGGACAGGGTCAACGCGTCATCGCAACGCATCGGGCTGAGCGAAAGAAGAATCATGTCCCGGTCTCCTCAATACCAGCGGCCAACGGCCATCAGAAAGATGTATGCGGTGGTTCCGGTCTTGTCGGTCCATGCCGACAACCAGGGCTGGCTGGATCTCTGGGTGCCCTTGGTGAAGGAAATCCATGCGCCCTGCGCCGAACCGGAGCGACCATAATTGTTGTCCGAAAACTGTGCCGGAAAACTCCAGCTGCCCAATTTGGCGGTATAGCCGTTGCCTTCGGGCGTCATCCTCGACACGGTGATCTGCACGCTTCTGGTGCAGATCTGCGTTCCATCCGCAAAGCGTGTATATTCCCCGTTTCGATTGCTGCCCTGTTCGATGATCGCCCCGGTCGGAACACCGCCGGACTGGTGAACCTTTCCCAGGATCGACTTGCGCCCATACAGGCGTTCCCAGTTGACCTTCGTGCCATCCGCGCTGCGCGATCCGACGAAGGGGCGCAACGATCCGGTGGTGGCGCGGGTCCAGGACAGGTAGCCCCCGCCAGCGCTGCCCGGGTTGGCCCCGGCTGCGACCGCCACAAGGTAGTTGTTGAATTTCCGGCCCTCCGGATCGCCTGCTTGATACGTCTGGTAAAAACCCGACGGGATATCGTCCGTAAGAGCGCCTTGGGGCACGGTCTGTGCCGCGCCGGGACTCTGCCCAAGACCGAACGTTCCGACCTTGAGGAGCCGGCCCGGAGTGGTATCGTCCCGGGACTGCACGACAGCCTTGCCGCTCAACGGCAGATCAAGCTGTGCGCTGCTGTCGGTCAGTCGCAGCCGTTCGGTCCCGTCAGGGGCGAAAGAGATGCTCCTGGCCACCGGATCCATCCGCATCGCGTCAAGCCAGTTGCTGCCGTCGGCGCTGATCTTCACCGAAAAGCCGGTATCGCCAGCCAGACCCATTTCTGCATGTCCCGTCCAGCCGGACTGGAACAGCAGGCTGGCCGTGTCGGTATCGGCGCTCTTGTTGATCTTGAGCTGATGGCCCGCGCCATCGCCCGTCAGCAGGCTGGCCGCGGCGCACACCGAAAGCCGGTTGGTCATATCCCACCCGGTCTGGATACCCAGACCATCCAGATCGTTCATATCCGCCACTTCGGGCGCCCATGCCGTGCCATCGAAGCGACAGGGAACCGCTTTGGCGAGATTCGTGGCCCGCCATCCGGCACGCGGCGTCAGGAACTGCCAGCCCGTGCCCCGCCAGACCGCGATCTGGCCCGAATGCCCGGCCCAAGCGCCCGTCGGGGCCTCTCCCACACCATGGGCTTCGCCCGACTGTGGTGCACCGGGAGGGGTATTCTCCCCGATGCTGACGAGCGTCAGTTGCACGATCGCATCCAGAAGCTCCAGCGCCTCGTTATGGGTGATGTGCTTTTGCGCCTGGGAGGGCATCAGATACGGCAATTCGAGCCGCGGCGATAACTCGGTCATGGCCAGGTGTCCCGTGCTTGTTCAGTTCCGGGCACTTTTTGACGGTGGTCGTGAAAATCCGGACAAGCCAGCGTGCGATGCCCGTTCACAGAAACCTTGACAGCCCGCCTGCCAGCGCCGATTTCAGGTTCATGGAGCAGGCCGCCCCCCGGATGACACCGACCGATACGCCCCCCGAAGCTACACGTCCGGAAGTCTGTATCCTGATGGGAATGTATAACGGCGCCGCCCACCTCCAGGATCAGCTCGACAGCTATATTGCCCAGAGTCACCGGAACTGGTCGCTCATCATCTCGGATGACGGATCCACCGATGAAAGCCCGAGGATTGCGCGCGCGTTCGCCCGGGCCCATCCCGACCGGGCAATCGAAATCCGGCCCGGGCCGCGCCGTGGTTTTGCGAGAAATTTCCTGTCGCTGCTTCAGGCCGCACCCGGGGATGTGCCGTTCGTCGCCTTGTCGGATCAGGATGATGTCTGGTTTCCGGCCAGGCTGGAGCGGGCGGTGAAAGCCTTGCACGTGATGGACCCGGCAACACCGGCGCTGTATTGCGGGGCGACGCTCGTTTGCGACGAGACCCTTGCACCCCTTGGCGTCTCCGCGACGCTCCGGCGCGATCCCGATTTCCGCAACGCCCTGGTGCAGTCGATCGGTGGCGGCAACACGATGGTGCTCAATCATGCCGCGACGGCGCTGGCCGCAGCGGCGGCGGCGGAAGCATCCGATCCGGTGTCCCATGACTGGTGGTTGTATCAGATCGTTACCGGGTGTGGGGGTGTCGTTCTGCACGATCCCGACCCGGTTGCTGTATTACCGGCAGCATCGTGACAATCTGATCGGGGCAAATGTGACGCGCGCGGGGCGGTTGCTCCGGATCCTTGCGGTGCTGGGGGGCGTTTCACAAAGTGGAACCGGATCGGTCTGGCCGCCCTGCACGCCTCCAGGCATCGCTTCACGCCAGAGGCGCAACGCGTGATGACCCAGTTTGAGCGGGCCCGGCACGGGGCGCCGTGGACGCGGCTTCTTGCACTGTGTCGCTCCGGGGTGCACCGTCAAAATCCGCTGGGCACGGTGGCGTTGTATATTGCCTGCCTGCTGAGGCGGATTTGACGCCCGGATGCCTGCCCGTGCCTTGGACTTGAAACCCGCTTACAGGGCCATGAACCTGCGTGTGAAGGCCTCGTAGTCCAGATCCCGCACCCGGTCGGAAATCGCATCCCGTTCAGGCCCCGCAACGCCGGTTCGGGCAAACGCGATCACCTCTGGAATTGCTTCGGTCATCTCGGCATGAACGTAAGGTGCAAACAGAGATCGCGCGCCGGGCCAGTCATGCACGACGGGCAGGCAACCAGAGGCCATCCCCTCAAGAACCGACGTATGACAGCCCTCATTGTCCGAACTCGACAGGATCGTGCCGACACCGCGATACCACTCCTCCATATCCGGGCCAGGCGGGTCGAACCGGACCGCGCGCGACAGGACAGGATCCCCGAAGATGCGTTCGAAAATCGCCTCGAACTGCGCGCGGCTGCCATCATCACGGTCCCAGACCCACTTGATTTCCCATGGCATGCTGCTGCGCACGGCCAGCTTGAACCGGTCATCGCGGGCGATGAGCGCGGCAAGGAACGCGATGGCGCGATCAAGGCGCTTGTGCTCGAACGGGTTGATCCCGACGAGGCCGAGCGTGAACTGCGCTTCGGGCAATTTGGGCCGCCGCAGGCCCTTCCAGTCGATATATTGCGGGATGACATGGATGATCGCGGGGTCGAGCCCATATTGCGCCACCATGTGATCACGAAACCAGTCCGAGACAACAATCAGCGCATCGACATTGTGCCATTGCACCCGCTCGGGAAAGTCCCGGAACGCCTCGAAACGATGGAGCCGCACGATCAGCCTGGTTCCCGGCCGTTTGTTGGCACTGTGCCAGACCGCATTTTCGCAGCACCATTCGCAAAACACGGTGTCAATCCCGTCGGGCACGCCAGGCGGGCCTGAGGGCCTGTTGCTGCTCGCCCAGCTTTCCCAGCCCACCCCGATGTGCGGATCGCGTTTCAGCCGGTCGGTGAAATGCGACAGGAACTTGCGATCATGGGTCGAGATCAGGATCTTGCGCGGGTGATCGGCAAGCGGGCCGGCGGGGAGCGCCCAGCCACGTATCGCCGTGGCCAGATGGCTGGCCAGCGCTTGTGCACAGAAGGTTTTGGCAATCTGCCCGATCCGGGCTTGTGCGGCCCGGTAGGTCGGCGTCATCCGCGTCTGCAATATCTCGACGACCCGCGCCCGGAACGTCACCTTGCGCGATGTCGATGTAATAGGGATAATCCTCCCCGAACATTGCCCGGTTCAGCGCATTGTCATTGAGGATCGGGGGCACATCCAGGGTGCAGAATTCCACGATCTTGGTCGAAATCTCAATCACGTCGTCATAGCGGTCATGCCGCAGGCAATAGGCAAAATCGGCTTGCCCCATCAGAGCCTTGGCTTCGCCATGCCCCACATTCGACACGATGGAAACCTGAGGCAGATCCCCGTTCGAAGCCTGCGCGCGCAACCGGTCCATCCGGTTGAAGAAGTCGGGATGGCGGCCACGGCAGGTGTCTTTTCCCGCGATGAGGCTGACCGCCAGCCCGCGGACCGTTCCCACCGCGTTGCAGATGTCGAGCAACCAGTCAAAGCCGTAATGCAGATCGACCTTGCCCGAATAGCACAGGGTTACCGGCTGCGCGGGATCGCGGCGCGGCGCATCGGTCCTGAACATGATCGGGGGCACGACATGAAGCGCGTGGGCGGGGTAGTCGCAAAGCGACTCCATCGCATGGCGGGCGGTTTCGCTCTGGACCACCACCGGCACACGTGCCAGGCGTGCCAGGCGCACCCAGTCCGGTTCGGCCCGGCCCAGCTCGGGAATGGTGCCTGGCGCGCAGGCGACGATACGACCCCGAACCCCGGGATCTTCGAGCAGGGTGGTCAGATATCCCGTTCCACGCACGAAGATCCGGTCATAGGGGCCATGTTCAGCCTCCCATGCGCCCAGTACGGCGCGCAGGGTTCCGGCACGCAGTTGCGTGTCTTCGAGTGCGGCCGCCTGCAAAAGCTGCTCTGCGCCTTTCACTTTGATGGCATCCGGCAACTCCTGTGCCAGAACGCGGTTCTCCAGCTTGTGTGTCAGCAACAGATCGGTTTCGAAATCGTCCTGCAAGGCCAGGATCTTGCATACGTTGAGCAGCCAGATCGTCGAGCCGTCGATCAGGTTGAAATTCTGTTCGGCCAGAACGGCGACTTTCATTGCGTTCCCTGCCCGGATGAGGCTGCAAGGTCGATCTCGTGCACGATTCCACTCACTGTTCTGAAGAGGGGTGCGCGGGCGCGCGAAACCGGCCCGGCGACCTCGATCTCCCAGCCACGATCGCAGGCGATCCGGCAGGCATCCATGATCTGGCGATTGAGACGCATGGTGTCGATCGACCAGAGGCCGCCCCATTCGCCCCCTGTCGCCTGCAAACCGGTCCAGTCGATGATGAAACGGCCCGGAACGCCTGTCGCCAGCGCGGCCAGCAGATTTGCGCGGCCTGCGGTGCTGCGCCGGGTCTGCCCGAGCCAGGCGCAGGGTCCGATGGCCACGATCCGCTCTTGCTGCGCCTTCTGCATGAAGCGGACCCCGGGCAGGGCAGCCGTGTCGAACCCGCTCCCGTCACCTGCGTCCCAACTTCGGATGGCCCCGGTGAAGCCGAGCATCTCGCTCATGTCGGGCAGGCTGGCCCTGGCGACCTTGAGCAGGCGTGACATCGGTTTCACGCGCTCTTTCCATGCGAGGTTCGGCAGGCATGCGGGTGTCTTGCGTGGCTGCCCGGCCAGCATTGCCGCAACCAGGCCAGCCAGAGCCGGCAGATCGCCCTCGGGGAACAGCGTCGCCCCGATCTCGGCTGCAATCTCGTCAAGCGGAGGCATGTCCGGCATGAAAACCGGCGTTCCATGGCTTGCCGCCGCATAGGGTTTGATCGGTGCCACCAGTTGCGTCATTGCGCTGCGATGGCGGGGCATGATCATCGCATCGAGCATCCTGTAATAGCTGCCCACCTGATCTCGCGGCACACGCGCAACGAAATGCACATGTTCGGCCAACCCGGACCGCACCGCCTCCCGCCTCAGAGCCGTCTCCGTTTCCGAGGGCTGCCAGTCGCTGTTCACCAGCCCCTTCGGCGCAGACGAGCCGACAAAGGCAAGATCCACGTCGATGTCTTGCCCACGCAGACGTTTGAGCAACCCGATCAGGTCCTGTGTGCCCTCATAATGGCTGATCGACCCGATATAGCCGAGCAGATACCTGGAGTTGCAGCCGATGCGCGCGCGGCTGATCGGCGGGGGCGGGATGCGAATCCCGGATATGCCATTGGGCACGAGGTGGATCCTTGCGGCTTCGACCCCGCGACGGATCAGTTCCGCCCGCATCGAGGCGTTGAGCGTAAAGACAGCCCGGGCCGCCCTGGCAATCCGGGTCTCTTTCTCGCGGATCGTCTCGAACGCATCGGTCTGATCATGGCCAGGTTCGCGTGCGGCGCGCGTCATCTCCCAGAAACCGCGTTGTTCGTAGTAAAAGGGAACATTCCAGCGCCGCGCCGCGTCTTGCGCGGGACCGGCATTTTCCCAGTTCGACACGCCGATCACCGCTGAGGGTCGAAATGTCTCGAAGGTGCGAAACAGGGCGGCTTCGATCCGGTCCAGCCGTGCCTGCGGGGTCATCTCTTGCGTCGCGGGGCAGGATTGGAATATGTAGCGCACGCCGTCGATAATGCGCTCTGTCTGCGCGGTTTCACGGTCAGCAAAGCCCTCGATATCCCAGGGGCGGCCGGGGCGGTTGATCACCAGCATGTCGTGCCCGTTTTCGGTCAGGGCGCGGGCGACCTCATGGGTGCGAATCGCGTAACCATCGCTCGAATGGGGCAGGCTGTGGTTGACGACATAGGCCACGCGCCTGGGCAGGCACCATTGTGCGACGGGTCTGTGGCCAGACATGTTCGCCCCTCCCTGGTCGGAGATCTTGCCGTTGGCAAGCCTTACCGCTTGCCTGCAACCGCGCCGCGCCCATGCGACATGCCGGGCCGGATCGAACGCCGCTCGGTGCAGCCCGCAATCACATAGTGATAGAGCGGATTGATGTGTCCCCGTGCGATATCGGGATAGAGATGCAGATAATGCGCCGTGCTGAATTCGGGGCCGGGGTCGCGTCGCTCGGTCACACCGAAACGCAGATAATGCAGGATCGGGTCGCTGCCCGCCTCTTCGACATCGGGATAGTTCGCCAGATACCACTTCCTGTCGAACATGCCGCTTTCCCGGATGATCCGGTACTCGTAACGCTCCCTCAATCCCGGAACCAGTCGCCGCAGCAGGCGCATGAACGGGTTGGGCCGCCTCGGGCGCGAGATGATGAACGGCGGGGCAGACCGGAGCGCCTGCAACTCCTGTTCAAGCGCGGCATTCCTGAGAAACATCGTTTCAACGGACGCCTGAATCCGGGCAATGACCGGGGGAAGTTCCGAAGCGCCTGTGTTCTGATATGTCATACCACTCCCCAACCACTCTCCGACATGCCGATCCGACGATCGACCCAAATCGTGACAGATTCCTGTAATGACATTTACATCCTTGATTTTACGTTAAAGTACAGGCTTTTCATGTAAACTCCCGGCATGAGATCGGGTGTACCGCCTGATCACAGCATCTGATCACCAAGGCGTCCCGATCCCGGAGCGAGGCAGACATGACGCGATCCATCCCACGTTGTTTCGACCCGTCCTGGTATCTTGAGGTGTATCCCGATGTCGCCCGTTCGGGCATGGATCCGGGGCGCCATTATCGCAGATATGGGCAGGCAGAGGGCCGATTGCCTTGCGCATTGGATGCGATCTGGCGGGAGCGGGATCTGCGTTGGGGGCTGCTCGAAGACGGGATCGGCGGGCTTGAGGCCCTTGCCACTGCCGGATCGGCGCCGGACAGGCTCTGGGCCTCCATTGCCTGCGCAAGAGAGGCGGCGCGACGCAATGACTGGGCGCAGGCAAGCGTCTGGCTTGAACCCTTCGACCCGATCAAGGATCTGATCGAGGGATTTTGTGACCCTGATCATGCCCTGCTCGGGATCGAGGCAGCGGTGCTGTCGGGCGACTTTGCACGTGCGCAGACCCTGGTTCTTGCAGCCAGACGCCGTTTCGGGCCATCGAACGACCTGCGCCTTTCTCACGCCAATCTCATTGCCGCACAAGCGGGCTTCGATCGCGCCTGGCATCAGGCGATACGGCGCCTTTACCGGCGTCACCGGCTTTCTGCCCCACGGGTGCGGGCGGGGGATGCGCCGGTGTTTGACCGGTTGGTTCCGACCGTGCGTTGCCCATCGGAGCGGGGACCGATGGTGAGCGTGATCATGCCGGCTTTCAATGCCGCCGACACCATCGAGACCGCCTTGCGCAGTCTGTGCGGGCAGACCTGGCGCAACCTGGAGATCCTCGTGGTCGATAACGGGTCAACCGATGGCACGCGAGATGTCGTGGGGCGCATCGCAAGGGACGATCCGCGTATCGAGTTGCTTGACGGGAGCGCGGAACGCGGGGCCTATCCGGCGCGCAATCTCGGGGCGCAGGTGGCAACGGGTCGTTTCATCACCGTGCTTGATGCCGATGACTGGGCGCACCCCGCGCGGATTGCGCGACAGGTTCGGACCTTGCGTCGCCATACAGGGTTGAGCGCGGTCATGTCGCACTGGGTCCGCACGACACCTGACTTGCGGTTCACCCGGTGGTGGAAGGATGCGGGCCTGGTGCATCCCGATCTGTCCTCGCTGATGATCCGCGCCGAATTGCGTGACAGCCTGGGATATTGGGACCGGGTGCGCGGCGGCGCGGATACGGAATATCACGACCGGATCGTTGCGCGATTCGGGCCGCGCTCGGTGACCGAGGTTCTGCCCGGCATTCCGCTCGGGTTCGGGCGGCTGCATGACAGATCCCTGACCCGGATGAGCGACACCTCGATCGAGAGCCTGGTTTTCGGGCCGCGGCGCAGCTACGCGATGACCGCGCGGCGTTGGCACATGCAGGCCGATTTTCCGCTGCCTGCCCGGCCGCACAGGCGCCCTTTTGCAGCGCCCGGTGCGCTGGCACTGGATGCGGCGTCGCCGCAGATGTCGGAAGCGGCTGTCGAAACCGGCCTGCTGGACGAGGCATGGTATCTTCGCAGCTATCCGGACCTGCGGCGGCGCGATGTGAATGCCCTGACGCATTATCGCGCTCAGGGTGCCGCCGAAGGGCGCGATCCGGGGCCCGATTTCTCGACCACCGGTTACGCGATGGCGCAGGGTCTGGGCCCGGAGGATGCACTCGATCATTATATCGAAATCGGGCGGAAACGGGGTCTGGCACCGCGTCCTGTCTGGGAGGGCGAGCTGCCTGCGCCGGGTTCGGGCAAGAGCCTGCTGTTCTTCGCCCATCAGGCGCACTCGGAACTGTTCGGAGCGGAACGTTGCCTGCTTTCGATCCTGCGGCTCGCGATCAAGGCAGGCTTCACGCCTTCCGTCATGCTGCCGCAGATCATGAATTCCGATTATCTGGACGCATTGCGCGCATGCAGCCACCAGGTTCACGTCATTCCCTGCGGGCGGCTCTTCGGCGGGGTGGCCCCTGACCAACGAACGCTTGCGCATCTTGGGGCGCTGATCGGGCAAAGCGGGGCGATCGAGGTTCATCAGAATACCGTTGTGCTGGATGCGCCCTTGCGGGCGGCGCGCATGGCCGGGATCCCCACGATCGTGCATGTGCATGAACTGCCACAAACCGATCCGCGCCTGTGCATGGATCTGGGGCTGAATGCCGCTGCGCTGCGCGCGCATTTGCTCGGGCTGGGCGATCGGTTCATTGCCAATTCGCAAGCGGTTCTCGACTGGCTCTCCCTGCCGGGGCAACGGGCGCAGCTTATGCCTGGTCCGGTGGATCAGAGTCTGTTCGAGATGGATTTCGCGCCGGCCGACCCGCCGCGTGTCGCCCTGATCGGAGCACTGACCGCCCGCAAGGGGATCGCGGATTTCATCGAGGTGGCCCGGATCTTTGCCCGGCAGGGGGGGCGTGCCGCGTTTCGTCTGATCGGGCCTGCCTCTGCCGACCTCGCGGCCTTGGGACCCCTTCCCGCCAATGTGCGGCATATGGGGTATGCCCCGACCCCGCATGCGGCGATGGAGCAGGCGGATCTGGTGCTCAGTCTTTCGCATGTCGCCGAAAGCTACGGCCTTTGCGTGGCCGAGGCGCTTTGCGCTGGACGTCCCGTCATCTGCTATGATCGCGGCACACCGCCCGATCTGGTCGGGCGTGGCGAGGCAGGCCGGGTCGTCCGCGCTGACGACCCCGGCGCGGTTGCGGATGCCTTGTGGGAATTGCTGCGTGATCGGGCCATTCTGAAGGCGCATTCGCGGGCAGCGCGCAGGCGGGCGCAGAGCTTGAGACAGGCCATGATCGAACAGGAACCGGCCAATCTTTTCGGTGTTTTCTGATAGGGCTGCGCAGGGTCTTGCCATCCCGCCGGGAGGGTAAAGTTTTCGGTTGCAAACGGTGCCCCGTCGTCTAGTTTTCACAAACCCCGACCGTTCAGGGAGTCAGGTGTTTTGCGAGAGTTCAGGGAGTTGGTTCTTTTTGCGAGTTCTCGTTGTGTTTGGCACCCGCCCGGAAGCCATCAAAATGGCTCCGGTCATCCAGGCGTTGAAGGGCAAACCGGGGCTACAGACAGACATTTGCGTCACGGCGCAGCACCGTCAGATGCTTGATCAGGTGCTTGACCTGTTCGGGATTGAACCCGATTTCGATCTCGACATCATGAAGCCGGGTCAGGATCTGACCGATATCACATCCAGCATCCTGCTTGCGCTGCGCGATCTCCTGGCAGCCGGGCAATATGACCGGCTTCTGGTGCATGGAGACACGACCACCACCCTGGCCGCCTCTCTGGCCGCGTTCCATGCGCAAGTGACGCTCGCTCACGTCGAGGCGGGGCTGCGCACCGGCAACAGTCATGCGCCCTGGCCCGAAGAAATGAATCGATCCATCGTCGGGCGATTGGCGCAGATTCATTTTGCGCCGACCGACACGGCCCGGCGCGCGCTGCTGGCCGAGAATGTGCCCCAGAGCAGGATCCTCATGACCGGCAATACGGTGATCGACGCGCTGCACGAGATCGTCGCGCGGTTCGACACCGATGAAACGCTTGGTGCGCAGATGCGGGCCCGGTTTCCGTTTCTGGATGACACGCGCCGGATGATCCTGGTTACCGGCCATCGCCGGGAGAATTTCGGCAAGGGATTCGAGAACATCTGCCGCGCGCTCGGGAATGTCAGCCAGGAGCGGGACGTGCAGATCGTCTATCCGGTTCATCTGAACCCCAATGTGCAGGCTCCCGTGCGGCGGATCCTTGGCGAGGCGGGCAATGTTCACCTGATTGATCCGCAAGATTACCTGCCGTTCGTGTGGCTGATGCGCCGGGCCTATCTGATCCTCACGGATTCCGGCGGTGTGCAGGAAGAGGCACCCTCGCTGGGAAAGCCGGTTCTGGTCATGCGGGAAACGACCGAGCGGCCCGAGGCGGTGGAGGCGGGAACGGCGCGGCTTGTGGGCACCGATCCGGACACGATCCGCGATGAGACACTGCGTCTTCTCGATGATGCGGCGGCCCATGCGGACATGGCCCGCGCGCTCAGTCCCTATGGCGACGGCAAGGCAGCGACGCGCATTGCCGATCATCTCGCCGCCGCGATGACTGAAACGATGGCTGAAACACAGTGACCCGGGACGACTTCGAACATGTTTGAACGTATCTCGGTGATCGGCCTGGGATATATCGGTCTTCCAACCGCCGCGCTTTTCGCAGCGCGCGGGACACGGGTGCTTGGTGTCGATGTCGGTCCCGGCGTGGTCGATACGATCAATGCCGGCAAGATCCACATTGTCGAACCCGAGCTGGATGGGATCGTCCACAAGGCGGTGCGCACCGGCGATCTGCGGGCAACGCTGTCGCCTCAACCCACCGATGCGTTCATCATTGCCGTTCCGACCCCGTTCAAGAAAGGACATATCCCGGATCTGCGCCATATCCGCGCAGCGGCAGACATGATCGCGCCGGTGCTGCAACGGGGCAACCTCGTCATCCTTGAAAGCACCTCGCCGATCGGGACGACAGGACAGATGGCGGGCTGGCTGGCCGATCTGCGCCCCGATCTGAGTTTCCCGCAGCATGCGGGCGATGATGCCGATGTGCAAATCGCGCATTGCCCCGAGCGTGTCCTGCCGGGCCATGTCGTGCGTGAACTGGTCGAGAATGACCGGATCATCGGTGGCATGAGCGCGCGTGCATCCGAAATGGCGATCGCGCTCTACAAGCTTGTGGTCAAGGGCGATTGCATCGTGACGGATGCAAGAACCGCCGAAATGTGCAAGCTGGTGGAGAACAGTTCGCGCGACGTGCAGATCGCGTTTGCCAACGAGTTGTCCATCATCTGCGACAAGTTCGGGATCGATGTGTGGGAGCTGATCCGGCTGGCCAATCGTCACCCGCGGGTCGATATCTTGCAACCCGGTGCCGGGGTTGGCGGTCACTGCATCGCGGTCGATCCGTGGTTCATTATCGCTTCGGCACCCGACGAGGCAAGGCTGATCCGAACCGCACGCCTGTCGAACGACGCCAAGCCCGCCTGGGTTCTGGCGAAAGGCAAGGCTGCGATCATGGAGATCTTGTCCGCTGACCCGTCGCGGGCAATGTCGGATATCAGGCTGGCTTGCCTTGGCCTGGCCTTCAAACCCGATATTGACGATCTGCGCGAAAGCCCCGCCCTTGAGATCACCCGAAAATTTGGTGCGATCGGATGCCAGGTGCTTGCGGTTGAGCCGCATGTTTCCGAACTGCCGGAGCGTTTGGAGGGACTGCCCGTTCGGCTCACCTCCTATCATGACGCGATCAGGACGGCCGACCTGATCTGCGTTCTGGTGCGGCATTCTGCCTTCAGGGATCTGCGCAACCTCGCCCCGAACGGGATCTCGATTATGGATGTCGTCGGCGTCTGAGCGAGGCGGGATCTCTTGTCAACAGGCCAACGAGCCGGTGCCTGCCGGTCCGGCGGCAGCATCTTGGGGCACTTGTCCATTGTAACGGGACATTTGGTTTGGCAAAAGATTTTTCGCCTATGGGTTGATCTGCCCCTGAAGCCCGCGCGGCGCACCCGTCCATTTGGCGGGGGTATCCCGGCCTCTGCGGTGTGCGCGCAGCCCCAGCTGCGTCGCGGCCAGCACGCGCCCGTGCCCCGCGATCATCTCGCCCTCCTCGCCAACAAGGCAGGGCACTGTCCAGCCGAACTCCGCGATGCTGGCGGCGATCTTCGCCACCTGCTCGGCCCCATGCCCCTTCGCGCTCTTGCGCGTGCGGATCGCTCCTTCGCAACGGTCTGGCGATGGTCCCGTCCGTCAAGGTGGTGTAATTTTTCGGGTGGCCTGATGTCATGATCAGGCGGCTTGTGTGGTTATGCTGAGAATGGGATCGGTCTCCTCGTGGTCGATCTGGGCGAAGGCCTCGACCTGCCTGTAGCGGCTGGCGGTCTGCCATTCGTCGTTTTGTTCGAACAGGACAGCGCCGATGAGGCGGGTGATCGAGGCTTCGTTGGGGAAGATGCCCACGATGTCGGCGCGGCGCCTGACCTCCTTGTTCAGGCGTTCGATCGGGTTGGTGCTGTGCAGTTTTGTGCGGTGCTGGCGGGGCAAGGCCATGCAGGCCAGCACGTCATGCTCGCTCTCGTCCATCAGCCCGGCCAGCTTGGGCCAACGGGGGCGCAGCTGATCCGCCACGCGGCGCCAGGTTTCCCGGGCCTGTTTCCGGTCGGGCTGATCGAAGGCCTGGCGGATCGCGGCGGCGACGACGGTGTGCTGGCCGCGCGAGACATGCGCCAGGGCGTTCCTCATCCAGTGAACGCGGCCAGCGCTGCCAGGTGGCCTCGAACACGCGCTCGATGGCCGCCCTGAGGCCGCTGCGGGCGTCCGGGATGACCGGCTTGGTGCCGTCCGGCCCCGTCCGGCCCCCGTCCGGCCCGCGGGCCTTGAGGCCGCGCAGGACGTCCATCCAGAAGGTCTCGGCTTCGGACGGGCCAAGCCCCGGGCCGATGATTTCCCTGCGCCCGTCGGTGTTTGCTGCGACGGCGATCATGGCGGCGACGGAGACGATCCGCCCGCCCTGGCGCACCTTGAGGCAGGTCGCGTCCAGCCAGACACAGGGCCACGCCCCGGTGAGAGGCCGGTTGAGGAATTCTCCGACGCGTTCATCAATGTCCTGGCACAGCTTCGAGACCGTGCTCCCGATACCCGTTTCTCCACGTCGTTCTCTGATCGGCCCGTTCATGCTTGCCGGCCCCGATCAGGCCTTCGACGTCGGCCTCCATGATCAGCTGCAATACGGCCTCGGCAACAGCGCGAAGAAAATCGCCGCCGTCCTGCTTTGCGAGAAGTTCAGAAAGGTCCATGTTGGTCTTGGTCATCGGGGTCTGCGTGTGGTTCGTGGTTGAAGTCGTCAAACTCCACCCGACCATACACCTCGATGGCCACCCGGCAGTACACCAATGAAGGCGCAGAAATTACAACACGTCCGAGGACACTAACGCGGATTTGCCCTGCCCCTTTCGAGCGATCCTCTGCTTGATGACGCTGCCGCCAAGATCAGCGTCCACCAGACCCGTCTTCGCCCGTTGAATGGCTTCACATAACGCATCATCATGAATCCCTTCATGGTCAGCAAAGCGTGCAAATGGTTTGGTTTTATAAATCCGCATCAAGCCTCCCATGCTCCAGCCATCATACCGTCAATATAACACCAGGTGTTATGGATTTCAATCCGTTGGCATTGGTCTGATATCACCTCCCCGGCCCCTTTCGATGATGACAGATGGGGACCGAGCTTCAAGGAAACAACCTGAAGGTCTGCGGCGAAATCCGCGCCTGCTGCCGCGCCCGGGCAACCAACCTGAATCCGTGCAAGCAAGAGGGGACACAGTCGTGCGAAAAGCGGCGCGGTCCCAACGGCTTGTGCGGGGTTGCCCTGCCCCGAACCCCTGCCCGGGTTTTCGCACTGAGCACACAGAACCACGAGGGACTTCGACCTGCGACCTTCAGGTTATGAGTTATGTCGAACGAACCATGAACAATTACTCGGAACCGCGAGTTCTTGCGCAGTTTCCGACACTTGCCGATCCCGCAGGCAGGGCCCCGCTGCGCACGATCTGTCGGGATTGCGCGGCGGTTTTCGGCCTTGCGCTTCCACACGGCGTCCAACGGGCCGCGATCTGATTGTCCGGTAGCACGACCATCAGGCGGTGGTGAGCGACCAGAAGGCGAACTTCCGGCCGTGCTCCTTCTTCAGCCGGGCGAGGTAGGCGTCATGCGTCTCGAACGCACCGAAGTCCGCGATGTCGCGCGCCAGCCGGGCGCAGGTGTCGAGGTGCCCGGCGGCATGGCGATACCGCTTCGAACGCGCCCTGGTGAGCGTGAAGTCGATCATCGCCCGGAGCGCCAGCGTCGCGGCCAGCGGGTGGCGCTCGGACAGGGCCTCCGCTGCGGGCACCAGATACTCGTAATGATTGCCGTCGATCTCCTCGTGCCGGGTCAGCAGAAGTTCGGCGGCCCGATCCGGCGCCGGCCAGTCGAGGAAGAAGGCCAGGGCGGCGAGAAGGCTCGGATATGCGGCGGCATGCGCCATCGCGCGCTCCTCGGCCTCGATGTCATCGAAATCCGGCAGACGCTTGAGATACGCCCGCAGGTAGCTGCCCGAACAGGTCGCGCTCGAAGCACGCCCGGCGGAACGCCTGCGCCTCATCCTTTCGCTCAAGCGCGTCCAGCACAGCAAGGCGCGCGTCCTGCCACTCGGGCGGGATCCAGCGCGCCGTGTTCACCTCGGCCCGCTCGATGAAGCCAAGCGCCTCCCCTGCCCTGCCAGCCGCCAGCAGGCGCTGCGCGATCCCGGCCGCGATTGTCGGCACCTTGCGGGTCTCGGGGTCGTACTGCGCGATGAAGCCGTCCACGTCGCCCTGTGCATCGGCAATGTCCTTGAGCGCCAGGGTGACCGTGCTCGTGCGCGCGCGTTCCTCCATCTCGTGGGCATAGTGCGTGCCGCCCGTGCCCCAGCCCACCGCCTGCCACTGATCCTTTGGCGGCACCGGCACCGGCGTGCGCCCGAGATCCTCGACCAGCAATTTCAGGGCCGCCAGCCCCTCGGCCCCAAGCGCCGGGGCGATGAGAGCAATCAGCTCGTCATACTGGCCACAGCCGTTGTCCTGGAGCGCATCGAGGACCGTTCCGGCAAGCGCCTGCGGCTCCGGCCGGGCCTTGCCGGCGATGTGACCCAGATCGGCGCAGGCCTGGTGGAAAATGTCGGCGACGGTGCCGCTGGAATCATCGCAATGATCGAGCACCGGCGTGGCCAGCGCCATGAACCGCCACATCAGCGCCAGCGCCTCTGCGGGATCGGCGGGCGCGATCTGTTCGACGATGGCGCGCCGCTGCGTCTCGAGATCGGTGACCAGCGGCTTGCGGTTCTGCCAGGTGATGAAACTGCGGGCGCGGGCGATGCTGGTCAGCCGCCTGGCAATCTCCCGCGCCGCCTCCCTCGGGCCTTGCGCTCCGGCCAGGGCAAGGCGCAGCTTGCGCTTGACGGCGGCATCGCCCGTGCTCACCTCGATGAGCAACTGCGCCAGGCGCGCGGCGCCCAGTGCTTCGAGGTTCTTCGCATTGAGAGTGGGTCTTGATGCCATCGGATCACCCGTTTCGTTTCCGCGAGCCTGCCATCCGTCTACCATCTGTCCACGCCTTCGGGAACCTGCGTTCTGAGGTGCGCGGCGCGTCGATGGCCCGCACCACCGCGCGCAGATGCCCAAGTGCCTTGCCGTGCCTTGCGCGCAACCGCGCGCCATTTTCTTTTTCCACGCAATTTCAATGTGTTCGTTGACTGTCACCCGCGCTTGAGCACTGTGGAACTTCGAGAGAACCACCGAAGATCGCCATCCCCAGGATCACCAAACGCCTCGTCGATGCTCTCGAACCCCGCCCTGCCGAATATTTCGTCTGGGATAGCGAGATCCCGAGCTTCGGGCTGCGGGTGGGGCCCTCGCGGTCGGCTAGATGATCAGATCAGTGGATTCGTGACAAATACCGGCATCGCGCCCCCGGCTTCGGCGGTGTCGACGAACCTGCGCGCGGTATCAAGCGCCTCACGAATCGTCACATCCATATCGAGATAGCGACAGGTTCCGAGGCGACCCACGAAAGTGATCCCGTGCTCCCGCTCCGCCAGCGCGACGTAGTCCGCCAGTATCTGCTTGTCCGTGACCAGCCGAATTGGATAGTAGGGGATGTCGTCCGGGCCGCAGGCGCGGGAATGTTCCTCATAGAGCACGGAGCCTTCGTGGCTTTCCCAGGGAGAAAAGTGCTTGTGCTCGGTGATGCGGGTATGGGGCACCTCTTCATCGCCGTAGTTCATCACCGCACAGCCCTGGTAATCGCCCTGATAGGTGAACTTCCTGAAATTGAGCGTCCGGTAGCCGAGCCGCCCGAGCGAGTGGTCGAACCACGCGTCGATCGGGCCCGAATTGAAGACATGGTCGTATCCGGCCACGTCGTCCCTGGAAATGCGGCGGTTGAGCTGCAGCTCAATCAACGGATGATCGAGGATCGCGGCCGGGAGCTCGCTCGGGTGGCAGCCCCATTGCTTCATGGTGTAGCCTTTGAAGAAGGCTTCGTAGAGTTCGCGCCCGACAAATCTCAGGGCCTGATCTTCGAAGGTCCGGGGAGTGATCGAGGTGTCGCCCTTCCCGGTGATGAAGGCGCGCGCCTCGTCGGGCCGCATCGTGGTGCCGAAGAACTGGTTGATCGTGTGCAGATTGATCGGCAGCGAAAAGACCCGGCCCTGCGCCACCGTCTTGACCCGGTGCTTGAAGGGCATGAACCGTCCGAACCGGTTCACATAGTTCCAGACGTCCTCATCGTCGGTGTGGAAGATATGCGGGCCATAGACATGGACCATCACTTGGGTCCCGGCGTCGCGCTCGGTATGGCAGTTGCCCGCAATATGGGGGCGGGCATCCGCGATCGAGACGCGATAGCCGACCCCGGCCAGGCCTCGCCCGATTACGGCACCAGAAAGGCCGGCTCCGATCACAAGGATGTGCCCTGCAGTCTCTGCACTCATTTTGTCAGGTTTCCAATAGCGCGTGAGCGCAGGGCCCCGAACCGCGTCCTGCCTGCCCTTGCCGGAGACTCCAGCCATTTCAGCCCCGGAACATGCGCGTCCACCAAGCCGGAGACATGGACGTAGTCATAGCGAAAGATCACTGATTTCAGGCCATGGAGCGCATCGAAATCGCGTAGAATGCCCTCAATCGCGCGCTTGGAGATCAAGACCTCCAAGCGCTGAAAATGCTGTGCGCTTTTCTTCTGCGGCAGACGGCTGAACTGGTCGAAAGCCTGACCCGGATGACCGGGCTTGACCGACCGGTTCCGGACTATGCGAGGCTGTGCCGCCGCCGGGCAAGGATCGGGCTCATGCGACATGCGACATGCGACCCGTGTCAGTCAAGGGCAGAGTACGGCCCTGCGCCGACCCCATGGCCCTTCTGAAACCGTCTGTCGCCTGCATGACCTTGCCCATCCCGATCTGTATCTGAACCCAATCTGGCGCATCCAACAAAACACACAACCGATCCTGAAACCATCGGATGCAAGAACACATTTGCGTGAACACCACGTTCTCAAACATCCGGCGGCAAAAAACAGGCATCTCCCGCACCAGATCACCATCCGCCCGGTGCGGTAGTGGCCGGAACAGGTGTTTGATCCCATGGTTTGACGGTTTCACAGGAATGGGAGGACGCCCGCGCCCCCATGTCGCATGTCGGTCGAACGGCGCGCCCCTCAGAGGGCGATCCGGGGCTGGGCGAGCTCTTCGAGCTGGGCACGGACATGGGTCTCCAGAGCCTTCTGCATGGCCGCCGTCTCCGTTCCCAACTCCACGGCCATCAGCGCGGCCACCCGTGCAGGCCAGGTGACCCAGGCGTCGCGTTCCTCGCGCGCGAGCCGGAACACCAGCGCAGTGGCACGGTCGCGGTCGATCAGCGTGCCCTTGAGCCTGGCGAGCCGGATCCGCCGCTCCTGCGCCTTGAGCACCTCATGCGCGGTCTTGGCCTGCAGGAACGTCGTGCCGCTGCCCGTTGCGGGCGCGGCCATCCCCTGTTCCTTGAGCGTGTCGCCGACCGCCGAAACCGCCGCCTCTGGCACCGGCTTGAGCTTCGGCGCCTTCCTGATCTTGGACGGGTCGGTCGCCTGCGCCCGTAGCCGATCCGAGGCCGCGGCGTCGATGCTGCCATCCTCGTGCAGGACGAGCCGACCGGCGGCCTTCGCCTTCTGGATTGCGCCGCGCGACAGACCGACGCGGACAGCATATTGACGCTCGCTCATGCCCTGCATTGCGCGCTCCGATTATCATTCAAAGTCAGGCGCTTATGTCGTTGATAAGCCTCCGCACCAGAGCGAATGTGATCCTACGAAAACGATGCAACTCACCTCGGAGCCGCCACGATGACAACCCGACTGAACCCGATCACCACACCCCGCCACCAGCAGCGCGCCGAGAAGGCTGCGCGGAACAAGGAGGCGGCATTGAACGCCTTCATCGGCAAGAAAGCCGAGATCGACGAGATGCTCGCCCGCCTGCAGGCGCTTAGCGACGACCATTTCAACTGCGCCCCCGACGAAGTGAACTGGGGCCATGGTCGGAACGCTCGAACACTACGCCAGCCTCCTGAAGCGCATCACCGACAGCGCCTTCGATGAGGGCGAACACGCCGACTGATCTCCGGCCCCGCCGGAACTCCCGCCGCGCCGTTGCGCGGTGAGCCCGAACCGTGGCCCCAGTGGGGCCGCGTAAGTCGGGCGAACGGGTCGTAGAAGGCGCCGCATGACGCGGGCCCGAATACGGAGACGACCCCATGACCAAGCTTTCCGACACCCAGACGATCATCCTGTCACGCGCTGCCCGGAACAAGGACCGCATTGCCCTGCCGCTTCCCGAGAGCCTGCGCGGTGGCACCGCCGCCAAGGTGGTCGGCGCGCTGCTCGCCAAGGGCTTCCTCGAAGAGGTCGATGCCGACATGCGCAAGGGCGAACCCGTGTGGCGCGAGACCGGAGATGGCCACGGCGTCACGCTGGTCGCCACGGACGCAGGCCTCGCCGCCATCGGCATCGAGCCCGAGGACGCGAACCCCGCGCCTGCGGGCGCGACGGAAGCGCCGACCGAGGCGCCTGCGCCGGACACCCCCACCGAACCGAAGGCTGCGCCCAAGACGCGCACGCCGCGCGAGGGCACCAAGCAGGCCAACCTGATCGCCATGCTGCGTGCGCCCGAAGGGGCGACCCTAGACGAGATCGTGGCGGCCACTGGATGGTTGCCGCATTATGCCGATGTGAGTTTGTAAGCGTCTGAATATCTTCAAGTCCGCCATGTCAGGGTTGGCATAATCCTCGGATCGGAAGGCTGGTAGCGTCTCCTCTTTCACGTCGAAATGAGGAGACATCATGGTGAACGAACGGAAGAAGAAACGGCGCAAGAATCCGGTCACGGCCCTTTCCAAAGGCCTTGAGGAGGACCTGCGGCGGCAGGGATACCCGATCCCATGAACGGCTCGTAGACCGCTTGCCCCGGACTTGAATTGTTCAGGATCGGCCGGCGCATGCATTCGACCGGTTTCTGTGTACCATGCACGGTTTCCGCGTCCTGATCCTTGTTGGCGATCTGCCAGAGCGTGGTCTGCTTGCGGTCGCCAGCCCAATGGCCCTTGCCGGTCTTTTTCACGGCATAGAGGCAGGGCTCGTGCTGCCAGTGATAATCGCCGCGGCTCAGCACCAGACGATCCTTGGCCCAGATGATTTGCGAGCGGAGGGCGAAGCCGCTGGCCTCGAGGCTGTCGGCAACCGTCGTCGCATGCAGCGCGCCGTGCCAGACATAGGCCACATCACCCGGGAAGAGCGCCCAGGCCTCGCGCCAGTCAGCGCGGTCATCATTGAGCACCTTGCCGGTGCGCCTGGTTGCGGCGGCTCCCGCCTTGTTGCGCCAGCCAGGATCATAGTCGACACCATAAGGCGGATCGGTCACCATCAGCAGCGGTGTCACGTTGCCAAGCAGACGTTCAACATCGGCAGCAACTGTCGCGTCACCGCAGAGCAGCCGATGCTTGCCCAGCACCCACAGATCGCCGGGACGGCTGATCGGGGTCTCGGAGTCCTCCGGAACATCGTCCTCACCCTCGCGGGCCCCGGTTTCAGGATCGACCTCTCCGGCCAACAGCGCTTCGAGTTCCGCGTCATCGAAACCGATGAGCGACAGGTCGTAGTCGTCAGCCAGAAGATCGTTCAACTCGGCCGAGAGCAGCGCCTCGTCCCATGTCCCAAGCTCGGTCAGTTTGTTATCTGCAATCCGATAGGCCCGCCGCTGCGCCTCGGTCAGGTGGCCGAGCACGATCACCGGCGCCTCGGTCAGCCCCAGCTGCGTGACGGCCAGGACGCGCCCGTGCCCCGCGATCAGCTCGCCATCCCCGGCCACAAGGCAGGGCACGGTCCAGCCGAACTCCGCGATGCTGGCGGCGATCTTCGCCACCTGCTCGGGCCCGTGCCCCTTGGCGTTCCTCGCACAAGGTTGCAGCCGTGACAGCGGCCATGTCTCGATCCGCTCGGGGGCAAAACTCAGCGTCATGGGCAGTGTCATGGGCAGTGTCATGGGCAACAGGGCTAGCGTCGAACCGTCTTTTGTGGATGCCGCTCGGTTTGCAAGGAATTTCTGAACGTCTGGACATGTGATCGAGTGCGGTCTTTTGTCAGGCCTGTTTGTGCGGCCTGCAAAGCGCCGCGGGCCGGTATGGCGATGCGCGGAACGGGTCCAGATCTCCACGGAGGGCTTGATGCCCGGAGAAGGTTTCTGGTTTGCCCGTTCCCGATCATTTCGACCGTTTGTCCATGCGATTCATGACGTCCTCACAACTCTGCGATCCGGCTGGTCAGGCGGCAGCCACCGTCGCCGGATCGCGATAATCCTCGCCGCGCGTCAGCATCGCCCAGATGCCACGCGCCATCTTGTTGGCCAGTGCCACTGCCGCCAGCATCGGCGGCTTGCGTTCCAGCAGGCGCGCGAGCCATGGGTTGCCCGGCACGCCCCGGCGTAAGGCCCAGCGGATCACCGCCATGGCGCCGGTCACCAGCAATCGCCGGATGTCGCGCTGGCCCATTTTCGATGTCTTGCCGAGCCGCGGCTTGCCGCCCGAGGACCGCTGCAACGGAACCAGACCCAGCCAGGCGGCGAAATCCCGGCCACGCCGGAACTGTTCCATCGGCGGCGCGAAGGTCTCGATCGCCAGTGCGCCGATCGGTCCCACGCCCGGCATGGTCTGCAATTGCCGGGCCATGCCTGCCTCCTTCGACATCGCCGCGATCTTGGCTTTCAGAGCATCGATGCGGGTGGTCAGGCTGGCGATCTGCTCCAGCGTCAACCGGCAGATTTCGCGCACGAGATCGGGCAACCCCGACGTCTGATCCTCCACGACCCTCGCCAGATGGGGCAGATAACCGATCCCCTCAGGTGCGACGTGGCCAAATTCGTAAAGATAGGATCGCAGCGCGTTCACGGCTTCCGTGCGCTGCTTGAGAAACTGCTCGCGGGCCCGGAACACGGTCGCGCGCGCCTGCTGGTTTGCCCTCTTCGGTTCGACGAATCGCATGGTCGGCCGCAAGGCCGCCTCGACGACGGCCTCCGCATCGGCCGCGTCATTCTTCTGCCGCTTCACGAAGGGTTTGACGTAGGGCGGCGCGATCAGCCGGACCTGATGGCCAAGCCCAGCCATTTCCCGCGCCCAGTAGGGCGCGCTGGCGCAGGCCTCCATCGCCACGACACAGGGCGGCTGGTCCGCCATGAACCGCGCGAATTGTGGCCGCGATAGCTTCTTGCGGAATACGACCGAACCGTCCGCTGCCGCACCGTGAACCTGGAACACATTCTTTGCCAGATCGGCGCCGATGATGCTAACTTCTCCCATGGAGGCCCTCTCCTTCAGCTTGTGCTTCGACACCACGAGTTTGGCACATCGCGATGCCGTCAGGGGAGAGCGGCATCCACACCTTCTCCCGTGCAGATTTCCCCCGCGCGGAACCGCCGCGAAATCCTGCGCGCTGTTGAGGGACAGTCGTTTTTCGACCCTTGGATAAGGACCAGTTGATCGTGCCGCCCCGATTGCCGCAGCCCAGCCCCCTTCCAGTGCAGCGCCTTTGCGCGCTTCGCTTTGATGGTAAGGCTCGGGCGCCCGTGACGTCTCCCGTGACGTTTCCCGCCCAAGGCGGAGGGCCACCCATGATCGCGCGGCGGCACACCCCCAAGGCGCAACCCCGAGCCGGACACCGCATCTTCAACCTGCAAAAACTTATCCACAGGCGCATCCCTCAAACACCCCGGAAAGGCCGGAATTATCGCGCAATTACAGCACGATACGCCCGGCCTGACAGCCGTTTTGCAAGGTCGGCGCAAATGCCCCACGTCCGGATTCTGATCCTGTCAGATTCGGGCAGCGTCTTGAAAGACCCGGATCCGGCCTTCGCCCTTGTTCCCTTGGCTTTTGAAACCCTTTTGAAAGACCGTCGAGACCCTTTTGAAGCCCTTCAAGAATTGCCAAACCAAGTGCTCCAAATCCCGTTTTCCACAGGAAATTGCAAAACCATGTGTCCCATGGCATCGGCGGCAATCCAGGCCATTCCAGCCACAAGAAACTATTTTCAAAGTATTTTCACATAATTCCGCGTAATTTAGCTTAATCTCGTCAAATTGCAAAACCATGTGTCCCGTAACAGTTTCTCCGCCCTGATCGGCCAGTTCCCACAGCATCCGGGCGAATATCCCTTTCTCGCTCCACCGCTTCCAACGGCTGTAAAGGGTCTTGGGTGGGCCGTATTCAGCGGGTGCATCGCGCCAGCGTAAACCATTGCGATTGATGAAGATAATCCCGCCAAGCACGCGCTTGTCGTCAACGCGAGGTTTGCCGTGAGACTGGGGAAAGAAGTTAGTGTCCGCGCACGTGATGTAATTTCATCTCCGTCGACGGTATAATCCCGGGTGGCCATCAAGGTGTATGGTCGGGTGGAGTTTGGCGACTTCAACCACGGACCTTACGGAGACCCCGATGACCACGACCAACATGGACCTGTCCGAGCTTCTGGCAAAGCACGATCAGGGAGATTTCCTGCGCAGCATTGCCGAAGCCGTGCTCCAGCTGATCATGGAGGTCGATGTCGAATGTCGAGGGCCTGATCGGCGCGGGCCGGCACGCGCGCAACGGCGAGCGCACGACCTGACGCAACGGGTATCGAGAGCGCGCTCTTGATACCCGTTTGGGCCAAGCTGAGCCTGCGGGTGCCGAAGCTGAGGCAAATGGTGTGCGTCTAAATGGTGTGCGTCTCTGGGGCTTTTGGGTTCGTCTGGCATGTGAGTAAGATAGTCGCGCGCGAGAGAAGACCAAAACGCTGCGTGATTTCAAACTGACACACGACACGAAATTGCGCGAAGACGCTGTGTCACGCGCGCCGCCCAGCCGTTGAAGATCGCACCCCACAGCAGCCACGCCACCGTCGCGGTGATCAGTCCGGCGAACAGCACATCCGACAGGAAGTGCCGCCCCGTCGCGATCCGCTGCACCATGATGAACAGCGCGATCCCCGCCCCGATCACCCGCAGATAGATCAGCCCCCAGCGTGGCAAGCGTTTGCGGGCCATCTCCGCGCCCAGCCAGATCACGATCATCAGGGCCACCGCCGCCGAGGATTCGCCCGAGACGAAAGAGCAATTTTGCCGGCACTGATCGGTGAAATCGCCCGCGATGGAGAAGTGCCGCGTGCCACCGAACAAATCGACATCCACGGGGCGCGCCCGTCCCGAATGCGCCTTGAAAATTGCGTTCACGATCAGGACCGGACCGAGACAATAGAGACCGAAGACAAACCCCCAGATCCGCGCAGGCCAGCCGAATACGGGCCTGCCGTGCCAGCCGGCCAGCAACCAGGCGAAAAGCGACATGATGCACAAAGCGACCGAAACACCCCAGAGCCGCTGGCGCAGCCACTCCCACAGCGGATTGGTGATCACCGAGAACCCCGCCGACCCGCGCCAGAAAAGACCGGTGGTGAATGTATCAAGCTGCGGGATGGCGCGGAACAACACCAATGCAACCAGCCACATCGCCAGCAGCCACCAGCCGGATCGCACCGTGTCAATTTTCGGGATCTGCACAGGCACCCTCCACCAGATAGGCGGCCATTCCCTTGCCGGCCCAGGCTCCCTTCGTGGGCAACGCGTCGATTGGCGCAACCGGTCCCGCCCCGCAATCCGGCGCACGGGCCGCAACAAGCAGAACCTTGCCGCGCCAGCCCTCGGGCAACGATCCCATCTGTTCATAATAGCTGGCAGCCCGCCCCTTGGGGCGCATCGCATAGATTCTCACGCCGCTATTGCGCCCAGTATAATGGAGATCGGCGAGGATGTCACGGTTTTCCGCCAGGATCGGAACACCCTCGCGCTGCGCCAGGGTCAGGATCTGCTCGCTCATCGCGACGCGGCCAAGCCAGCGCTTGAGCAACGGCTTGCCATTCCACCCGGGCCATGGTGCGAGTACGCTGAGCACCGGGATCGCCACGACCACGATCAGGTTCACCCCTACCGCGATCTTGCGCCACATCGGGGACAGCACCATTGCCGCCAGCACCGTGCCGGGGAAATAGGCCGCGATGGCCCAGTTCGCATAGGCCCGATCAAGCAGTGCCTCGGCGGTCACGACCACCAGCGGCACCAGCGACATCAGCGCCAGCGCCCGTTTGCCCGGATCGCGCCATCCCATATATCCGATCAGCAAGGCCAGCATGGTGAGCGGGCCGAAAACCGCGAACTGGCTGACCAGAAACCCGCCCATCGAGGACAGGTTGAACATCGCCCCCGTACGCACCCAGCCCACATTGTCCATCGTGTGCGAAACGGTGGCCAGATCGTGGGTCAGGTTCCAGATCACGTTGGAGGAGATCACCACCGCGAAGGCCAGGACCATCAGCACCGCATTGCGCCAGCCCGGACGCCAGGCAGGCACGCTCAGCGCCGCCAGAACCGCACCGGGGATCAGGTAGATTGCGGCATATTTCGCCATGAAGGCCAGTCCCGCCATCGCGCCGGCCACAAGGGCGGGCACGGCATGGCGGCTTTCGGCGCGGCTTTCGGCAGTGCGATGCGCAAACAGCAGGGCCGCGGCGTAGAACGGTGCCATCACGGTATCGGTCGAGATCATCACCGACCCCAGCGCGACGAAGGGCAACGTCACATAGATCACCGCCGACCAGATCGCGATCGGGCGTCCGGCGATCCGCGCCCCCAGAGCCCCGAGGATCAGCGCCGTCGCCCCATGCAGGAGAGGGCCGGGCATCCGGATCCAGAACGGCGCGTTCGACCCGGCAAGGTCGGTCACCGCGCGCAGCAACCAGCCGATCAGAGGCGGCTTGGAATAGTATCCGAAATCGAGATGCTGCCCCCAGAGCCAGTATTGCGCCTCGTCAACGAACAGATCGGTGTGATCGAAGGCCAGCAGGATCAGCCGCAAAAGGGTGAGCACCGCGACCACGACGAGGGTAGGCCCGAACCAGCCCTGCGGATCAGGCTTCACGGCGATGCTTGACATGGATCAGCCAGAGGTTGCGGCTGTAGATGAACACACCCAGCGATTGCCCGAGGATGAAGACCGGATCCTTGCGATAGACTGCGTAGGAAAGAAGCATCAGCCCGCCCGCAAGCGAGAAATACCAGAAGGCCAGTGGCACGACAGAGGCGCGCTGTCGCTCGGAGGCGATCCATTGCACGATGAAGCGTGCGGTGAACATGAGCTGGGCAAGAAAGCCGAAGATCACCCACCACAACCCGGTCATGCTGTCAACATGCAGCAGGGTCATCAGCCATTGCATGGAACTTGCTCCTCGCGCGCGATCTCGACCGGCTGCGCCTTCTTGCGCCGCAGCAGCAACCAGGCCACGCCCATCAGATCGACGATGCCGACCAGACCGCGTTGCAGATTGTTATAGTTCGACCGGCCACCGCCCCGCGCGCGATGGGTCACATCGACATGTGCCACCTCCCAGCCGTCGCGTGCAAACAGCGCGGGCAGGTAGCGGTGCATATGGTCGAAATAGGGCAGCGCCAGGAACGCCTCGCGCCGGAACGCCTTGAGCCCGCAGCCCGTGTCACGGGTGCCATCCCCGAGAATGGCAGAGCGGATCCTGTTGGCGAATTTCGAGGCGAGCCTCTTCGACAACGTATCCTGCCGCCCGACCCGCTGCCCGGCCACCAGCCCGATGGCGTCGGAGCCCGGTGCGCGCAACGGCGCCATCAGCGCGGGCAGTTCCGAAGGCGGGTTCTGACCGTCGCCATCAAGCGTGCAGATGATCCGGCCGCGCGCACTGAGAACCCCGGAATGCACCCCCGCACTCTGCCCGCCCGAACGCGGGTGATGCAGCAGGCGCAGATTGGGATGGGTCTTCATCCGGTCCCTGACACTGTCGCCCATACCATCACTGGAACCGTCATCGATTACGATCACCTCGTAATCGCAGACAGGCGCGCAGGCCGCGTCGATCTCGGCGAGGAGACACACGATATTGGACGCCTCGTTTCTGGCCGGGATGACGATGGAAATCTCGGTCATTGGGGACGCTCCTCCTGGAAAGGCGCGTTCCTCATATCCGCCCCGTCTCGGGTTGTAAACGACCGACATATCCGCGTGCGGCCAGACAGCCGCCGGCAACCGGAGAGCCACCCTGACCTGACGAACACGCACAGTTCCGCAACCGGATCGCACCCGCTCAGGGCCCGCATGTGCATCGGGCGGCAACTTGTCCATCATCTCCGTCTCAGGTAGTCCGATGGCATCGACGCCTGAAAAACGCCGCGCGGCGTTTGATGTTTTCAAAGTTCCGCCTCGAACATGAGGTTGAGATCAGTCCCGGCTTTCCGGCGTTTCCACCAGGCCGAAATCGGCCTCGTTCTGCATCGCGTCCATCGGCGCGACCAGCGCGGCAGCCGCCTCGGCCTCGGCCTGACGGGCCTCGATCACCTTGCTGTCGCGATCCGCCGCCAGCTTGCGCATGCGGGTGGTTGCGCCACCGGTGCCTGCCGGGATCAGTCGGCCGACAATGACATTCTCCTTGAGACCCACAAGCTTGTCGCGCTTGCCCTGCACCGAAGCCTCGGTGAGAACGCGCGTCGTCTCCTGGAAGGAGGCCGCCGAGATGAAGGACCGGGTCTGCAGCGACGCCTTGGTGATCCCCAGCAGCACCGGCTCGCCATGTGCCGGACGCCCGCCGCGGGCCGCGACCTTGTCATTCTCCTCATCGAACTCGATCTTGTCGACATGCTCGCCCTTCAGCAGCGTGGTTTCGCCGCTGTCGAGGATCTCGATCTTCTGCAGCATCTGGCGAACGATCACTTCGATATGCTTGTCGTTGATCTTCACACCCTGCAACCGATACACATCCTGCACCTCGTTGATGAGATAGTCGGCCAGCGCCTCGATCCCCATGATGCGCAAGATGTCGTGCGGTGCCGGGTTGCCGTCCATGATGTAGTCACCCTTCTGCACGAAGTCGCCTTCCTGCACCGGGATGTGCTTGCCTTTCGGCACCATGTATTCGACGGGATCAGCCCCCTGCGCACGCGGCTCGATCGAGATACGGCGCTTGTTCTTGTAGTCCTTGCCGAAGCGCACATAGCCGTCGATTTCGGCAATGATGGCATGGTCCTTGGGACGACGCGCCTCGAAGAGTTCAGCCACACGCGGCAGACCACCGGTGATGTCCTTCGTCTTCGCACCTTCACGCGGGATACGCGCAACGACGTCACCGGACTTGATCTTCTGGCCATCTTCAACCGAGAGAATCGCGTCCACCGACATCGGGTATGTGATCGGATTGCCCGCGCCGTTGCGAACCGGCTCACCATCCTCATCGACCAGCAGAACCTCAGGCTTGAGATCGTTGCCCCTGGACGCGGTGCGCCAGTCAGAGACGATCTTCTGCGTCATGCCGGTTGCATCGTCGGTATCCTCGCGCACCGAAATGCCCGAGATGAGATCGACGAATTTCGCGGTTCCCGATTTCTCGGCAATGATCGGAAGGGTGTAGGGATCCCATTCGATCAGCTTGTCGCCCCGCTTCACCATGTCGGCGTCCTTGACAAAGACCTTGGTGCCGTAGCCCAGCTTGTGGCTGGCCAGTTCGTCGCCCTGGTCGTTGACGATGACCAACTGCATGTTCCGGCCCATCACGATCTGCTCGCCCGCCTCATTCACGATGAGGTTGGCGTTGTGGAACTTGATCGTGCCTTCCTGGCTGGCTTCGAGGAACGACTGCGAACCACCCTGCGCAACACCACCAAGGTGGAATGTCCGCATGGTCAGCTGCGTGCCGGGTTCACCGATCGACTGGGCGGCGATGATGCCGACCGCCTCGCCAATATTGACCAGCGTGCCGCGTGCAAGGTCGCGACCGTAGCAGAGAGCACACACGCCGCCTTCGGTCTTGCAGGTCAGCACCGAGCGGACACGAATCGAGGGCACGCCAGCCTGCTCGATCGCGTCGGCCTTGCGTTCGTCGATCAGTTCGCCGCGACCCACCAGGATCTCGTCGGAACCCGGAACCGTCACATCATCCGCCGCGACACGGCCCAGCACACGCTCGGACAAAGGTACCACGACCTCACCGTCATTGACGGCGGCCGATACGGTGATCGCATCCTCGGTGCCGCAATCATGCGTGCGCACGATGCAGTCCTGGGCCACATCCACCAGACGCCGGGTCAGGTAGCCCGAGTTCGCCGTTTTCAGAGCGGTATCCGACAGGCCCTTGCGGGAGCCATGGGTCGAGTTGAAATATTCAAGAACGCTCAGACCCTCCTTGAAGTTCGAGATGATCGGCGTCTCGATGATCTCGCCGTTCGGCTTGGCAATCAGGCCGCGCATCCCGCCGAGCTGCTTCATCTGCGTCACCGAGCCACGTGCGCCGGAGTGGGCCATCATGTAGACCGAGTTCGGCTCCTGTTCCGCACCGGCCTCGTCGAATTTCGGCGCCGCGATGGTTTTCATCATCGCTTCGGTAACCTTGTCGTTGCATTTCGACCAGGCATCGACGACCTTGTTGTATTTCTCACCCTGGGTGATCAGGCCGTCCATATATTGCCGTTCGAAATCCCTGACCTGATCGCGGACATTCTCGACAATGCCCCACTTGTTGTCGGGGATCACCATGTCGTGCTTGCCAAACGAGATGCCCGCGCGGAACGCTTCCTTGAAGCCAAGGCTCATGATCTGGTCACAGAAGATGACCGACTCCTTCTGACCGCAATAGCGATAGACGGTATCGATGACGTTTTGCACATCCTTCTTGCGCAGCAGGCGGTTGACCAGTTCGAAAGGTGCCTTCGCGTTGAGCGGCAGCAGCGCGCCCAGACGCACACGGCCCGGCGTGGTTTCGAAACGCTCGAAGATCTCGTTGCCGGTCTCGTCGATCTGCCTGATCCGCACCACGATCTTCGCATGCAGATGCACTTCGCCAGCCGTCAGGGCCTGTTCGACTTCATCCACGGACGCGAAGGTCATGCCCTCGCCCTTCATGCCCCGGCGCTCCATGGTCACATAGTAGAGACCAAGGATCATGTCCTGCGAGGGAACGATGATCGGCGCGCCGTTGGCGGGCGACAGGACGTTGTTCGTGGACATCATCAGCACGCGCGCTTCAAGCTGCGCCTCCAGCGAAAGCGGAACGTGAACAGCCATCTGGTCACCGTCGAAGTCGGCATTGAAGGCCGAGCAGACGAGCGGGTGCAGCTGGATCGCCTTGCCTTCGATCAGGATCGGCTCGAACGCCTGGAAACCCAGACGGTGCAGCGTCGGCGCCCGGTTCAGGAAGACCGGGTGTTCGCGGATGACCTCGTCAAGGATATCCCAGACTTCCGGACGCTCTTTCTCGACCAGCTTCTTCGCCTGTTTCACGGTGCTCGACAGGCCCTTGGCCTCAAGGCGCGAATAGATGAAGGGCTTGAACAGTTCGAGCGCCATCTTCTTGGGCAGACCGCACTGGTGCAGCTTCAGTTCCGGGCCGGTCACGATCACCGAACGGCCCGAGAAATCGACCCGCTTGCCCAGCAGGTTCTGACGGAACCGGCCCTGCTTGCCCTTGAGCATGTCCGACAGCGACTTCAGCGGTCGCTTGTTGGTGCCGGTGATGACGCGGCCGCGCCGACCGTTGTCGAACAGCGCATCGACCGATTCCTGCAACATCCGCTTTTCGTTCCGCACGATGATGTCGGGCGCGCGCAGTTCGATCAGACGCTTGAGGCGGTTGTTGCGGTTGATCACGCGGCGATACAGATCGTTGAGATCCGAGGTCGCGAAGCGGCCACCATCGAGCGGGACGAGCGGGCGCAGTTCCGGCGGGATCACGGGAAGCACGGTCAGGATCATCCATTCCGGGCGGTTGCCCGACTCAAGGAAGCTTTCGACGATCTTCAGACGTTTGATGATCTTCTTCGGTTTCAGCTCGCCCGTGGCTTCCTTGAGCTCCTCGCGCAACTCTTCCGCGGTTGCCTCAAGGTCGATCCCGGCAAGCATCTCACGGATCGCTTCGGCACCGATATTGGCCGTGAATGCGTCCGCACCATAGGTGTCTTGTGCGTCGAGATATTCCTCTTCACCCAGAATCTGGCCATAGGTCAGATCGGTCAGCCCCGGCTCGATGACGACATAGTTCTCGAAGTAGAGAATGCGTTCGAGGTCGCGCAACGTCATGTCCAGCATCAGGCCAATGCGCGACGGCAGCGACTTGAGAAACCAGATATGGGCGATGGGTGCGGCCAGTTCGATATGGCCCATCCGTTCGCGGCGCACCTTTTGCAGCGTGACTTCCACACCGCATTTCTCGCAGACGACACCGCGATATTTCATCCGCTTGTATTTGCCGCACAGGCACTCGTAATCCTTGATCGGACCGAAGATACGCGCACAGAACAGGCCATCACGCTCGGGCTTGAACGTCCGGTAGTTGATGGTCTCGGGTTTCTTGATTTCCCCGTAGGACCAGCTCAGGATCCGCTCCGGCGATGCAAGCGAGATCTTGATCTCGTCGAACGCCTTGACTTGCGCGAGCGGGTTGAACGGGTTCTGGGTCAGTTCCTGGTTCATCTGTAAATCCTTGAATGAGGGCGTAGGGGTGAAGCGAAGGGCCAGGCCCTCACTCTTCTTCCTCCGCATCCAGGAGTTCCATGTTGAGGCCGAGGCCCCGGACCTCTTTGACGAGAACGTTGAACGATTCCGGCACACCGGCCTCGAAATTGTCCTCGCCCTTGACGATCGACTCATAGACTTTCGTCCGGCCGGCCACATCGTCCGACTTGACCGTCAGCATCTCCTGCAAGGTGTAGGCGGCACCGTAGGCTTCCAGAGCCCAGACCTCCATTTCCCCCAGCCGCTGGCCGCCGAACTGCGCCTTGCCGCCCAGCGGCTGCTGGGTGACGAGCGAATACGGACCGGTCGAACGGGCGTGCATCTTGTCGTCAACGAGGTGGTGGAGCTTCAGGAAGTATTTGACCCCGACAGTGACCTTGCGGGCGAACGGTTCACCGGTGCGGCCGTCGAACACCGTCGCCTGACCGGACTGGTCGAAGCCTGCGCGGCTCAGCGCGTCGTCGATGTCGGCTTCCTTGGCACCGTCGAAGACCGGCGTTGCGATCGGCACACCGGAGCGCACCGCTTCCGCGCTCTCGACAAAGCGCTCTTCCTGCATCGACCCGAAGACCTCTTCATAGGTCTGCTCGCCATAGCCGCGCTTCATCGCGGCCTGAACGGGGGCGAGGTCACCGGACTTGCGATAGGCTTGCAGCGCCTCGTCGATCTGGATGCCCAGACCGCGCGATGCCCACCCCATATGGGTTTCGAGGATCTGGCCGACATTCATCCGCGACGGGCACGCCAAGCGGGTTCAGAACGAGATCGACCGGGCGTCCCGTCGGCAAGGAAGGGCATGTCCTCCATCGGCACGACTTTCGACACGACACCCTTGTTGCCGTGGCGACCGGCCATCTTGTCGCCCGCTTGCAGCTTGCGTTTCACGGCGACGAAGACCTTGACCATCTTCATCACGCCCGGAGGCAGGTCGTCGCCCTGACGCACCTTTTCAACCTTGTCCTCGAAACGATGTGCGAGCGCGCGCTTTTGCGCGTCGAACTGATCGTTGAGCGCCTCGACCTCCTTGGCATCGCCCTCGTCTTCGAGCGCGAGCTGCCACCACTGACCTTTCGACAGGGTTTCGAGCAGATCCGCGGTGATCTCGGAACCCGGCTTGACGCCTCTGGGTCCGTTTCACCGCGGTCTTGCCGAGGATCAGGGCCCTGAGACGTGCGTAGATGTTGCGCTCAAGGATGGCCTGTTCGTCGTCGCGGTCACGCGCCAGACGCTCAACCTCCTCACGCTCGATCTGGAGCGCGCGTTCGTCCTTTTCGACACCATGCCGGTTGAAGACGCGAACCTCGACGATCGTGCCATAGGCACCGGGCGGCAGACGCAGCGAGGTATCGCGCACGTCCGACGCCTTTTCCCCGAAGATGGCGCGCAGAAGCTTTTCCTCCGGCGTCATCGGACTTTCGCCCTTCGGAGTGATCTTGCCCACGAGAATATCGCCCGGCCCGACTTCGGCACCGATATAGACGATGCCCGCTTCATCGAGGTTGCGCAGGGCTTCCTCGCCGACATTCGGGATGTCGCGGGTGATCTCTTCCGGGCCGAGCTTGGTGTCGCGCGCCGCCACTTCATATTCGTCGATATGGATCGAGGTGAACACATCGTCGCGGTGAACCCGCTCCGAGATCAGGATCGAGTCCTCGTAATTGTAGCCGTTCCAGGGCATGAACGCGACGACCACGTTCCGACCGATGGCAAGCTCACCCTGATCGGTTGACGGTCCGTCGGCAATGACCTGCCCCCTGACCACCTTGTCGCCCACCTTGACGATCGGGCGCTGGTTGATGGTCGAGGACTGGTTCGAGCGTTTGAACTTGCGCAAACGATAGATGTCCACGCCCACATCGCCCGCTTCCAGATCGTCGGTCACACGGATGACCACGCGGCTGGCGTCAACCTGATCGATGATGCCGCCACGGGTGGCGGTGATCGCCGCCCCGGAATCGCGCGCCACGGTCGCTTCCATACCGGTGCCCACATAGGGCGCCTCGGCACGCAGCAGCGGCACGGCCTGACGCTGCATGTTCGCCCCCATCAGGGCGCGGTTCGCATCGTCATTTTCAAGAAACGGGATCAGCGCCGCACCGACCGAGACCAACTGTTTCGGTGACACGTCGATCAGGTCCACCATGTCCGGCGGATTGAGCGCGTATTCGCCCGACTGGCGGGTCGAGACGAGATCGTTGATGAACCTGCCGTTTCCCGTCAAGCGTCGCATTCGCCTGCGCCACGGTGTGACGCATTTCCTCGGTCGCCGACATATAGACCACCTCGTCGGTGACCTGGCTGTCGGTGACCTTGCGATACGGGGTTTCGATGAAGCCGTATTTGTTGACGCGCGCGAAGGTGGCCAGCGAGTTGATCAGGCCGATGTTCTGACCTTCCGGTGTTTCGATCGGGCACATCCGGCCATAGTGGGTCGGGTGGACGTCGCGCACCTCGAAGCCCGCGCGCTCACGGGTCAGGCCGCCCGGACCAAGCGCCGAGAGACGACGCTTGTGGGTGACTTCCGAAAGCGGGTTGGTCTGATCCATGAACTGCGACAGTTGCGACGAA
>CBDIBW010000016.1:0-37900 GCA_965277135.1 Thioclava sp.
ATCTCAAAGGCCTTTCCACGGGCGATTTTCAGGACGCGCTGGCCGCGCTCCTTGGGCCGAACGCGGCGGGGCCTTTCGCACGCCCCTGATCTGGCCATCGGAGACGGCGCACTTGGGTTCCGGGGCGCCCTGCGCGATGTATTTGGATCGACGGCCAAACAGCGCTGCTGGTTGCACAAAACCGGCAATGTCCTCAATGCCATGCCCAAATACGTGCAGGCCAAAGCCGTGCATGCCATTGCCAAGGGCCACCTGCATGACATATGGCAGGCCGAGACAAAGGCCGAAGCAAAGGCCGCCTTCGATGTCTTCGTCGAAACTTACGGCGTGAAAGACAAGAAAGCCGTCGCGAAATTGGTCAAAGACCGGGACGTTCTGCTCACGTTCCATGATTTCCCCGCCGAACATTGGAAGCACATCCGCACCACGAACACCATCGAGAGCGTGTTCGCCACCGTCCGTCACCGAACTGGCAAAACCAGGGGCTGCCTCAGTCGCAAAACCGGGCTCGTTATGGCGTGCAGGCGGATGATGTCGGCGCAAAGCAAATGGCAGAAACTGAACGGCGCAAACCGAATGCCCGAGATCGTCCAGGGGATTGTCTTCAAGGACGGGATCAAACAAATTCAAACTGCCGCCTGATCACACCGTCACCAACTTTTGGGCATAGCTCGTTGCCGCAAGGTACGGAGCGGACCGGGCGGGGCAGGCCCCGAAGCACTTCGTCAGATCGGTTTCGTCTGAAGCCGGTTCCGATCTGGTTCTGCTACTGCGGGAAGCGGCGGGGTGAAGCGGCGCGAGGCTGGTGGTGTCGGTGTCGAACAGGTAGCAGAGCTCAGGCGGGATCGAGACAGTGACAGCGCCGCCGCGTTCGACCGGCACATCGCCCGGCTTGCGCAAGATCAGCGTATGGTTGCCGCCGAAGCCGACATGGAGCAGAACCTCACCGCCGAGATGCTCGACGAGCATCGCTTCCGCCGCAAGCTGCACCGTGTCTGGCGCAGGGCCAAAAAGCAGGTGTTCGGGGCGGATGCCGAGGCGCGTCCCGGCGCCGGGTTTGAGGCTGCCGGCTTCGACCGGAACGGTGAGGGGGCCGAGACCGGGGAGATCGACAGTGACCCCCTGCGCACCGGTGGCGGAGACCGTGACCGGGATGAAGTTCATCTTCGGCGATCCGATGAAGCCCGCGACGAAGGCGTTGCGGGGGGCGCGGTACAGTTCCAGCGGGGCGCCGATCTGTTCGACCTGGCCGCCGTGCAGGACCACGATCCGGTCGGCCATGGTCATCGCCTCCACCTGGTCATGGGTGACGTAGATCATGGTGGATTTCAGCCGCTCGTGCAGGGCCACGAGTTCGGCCCGCATCTGCACCCGAAGCTCGGCGTCAAGGTTGGAGAGCGGCTCGTCGAACAGGAAGGCGCGGGGCTGGCGCACGATGGCACGGCCGATCGCGACGCGCTGGCGCTGGCCACCCGAAAGCGCCTTCGGCTTGCGGTCAAGGAACTGTTCGATCTGCAAAAGTGCTGCGGTCTCGCGCACCCGTTCGGCGATGATCCCGGGCGGGATTTTCGCAGCCTTGAGGCCGAAGCCGATATTCTCGCGCACGCTCATATGAGGATAGAGCGCGTAGGACTGGAACACCATCGAGACACCGCGCCTGGCCGGCGCCCAGAAGGTGACATCATCCTCGCCGATGAAGATCCGCCCGTCGGTTGGCTTTTCCAGTCCGGCGATGGTGCGCAGCAATGTGGTCTTTCCGCAGCCGGAGGGGCCGACGAAAACCACGAATTCGCCCTCTTCGACGGTGAAGCTCACCTTGTCGAGCGCGCTAAAGGCACCAAAGATCTTTTCGACCTGTTCAATACGGATGCGGGACACGTTGGTTCTCCGTTCTATTTGACCGCGCCCATGGTCAGGCCGCGGGCGATATATTTGTGTACGGCGATGCCGCCGATGATGACCGGTGCCGTCACAAGCGTCGATGTGGCGAGAACCTTCGGCCAGGGGATGCTGTAGCCACCCAGATAGGTCAGCGCGATCGTGGGGCGGTCCGCGCCTCCTGCCCCGGAGTGAGGATGAAGGCGAAGAGCATGTCGTTCCAGGCAAAGATGCCGGAGAGAATGGCCGAAACCGCGAGACCGGGGGCGACAAGCGGCAGCGAGATCTTGAGGAAGATCTGGAACCGGTTGAGGCCATCGAGCTGGGCCGCCTCTTCCAGCGCCACGGGCACCGAGCGGAACTGATCAACCATCAGCCAGACCACCAGGGGGATGATGAAGATCTGATAGACCAGGATCAGGGTGAGGATGTTGTTGATCATGTGGAACCTGGCCGCCGTCAGGTAGAACGGGATCAGCACCACCACCGGCACCAGCATCCAGTTGGTGACATACCAGAACCAGACCTCCTGCCGGCCGCGGAAGCTGTAGCGCGCCAGGCCATAGGCCGCAGGCACACCGGCCAGCAGCCCCAGCCCGACAGCGGCGAAGGTCACCAAGAAGGAATTGCGCAGCGCGACCAGCAGGCCGCTGTCGTTCAGCGCCTCGCGATAGGCGGCGAGCGTGGGGGTCCAGAACCAGACCGGCGGCTGCGAGAACAGCTGGGCCGAGCTTTTGAACGAGCCGGCGATCATCCAGTAGACCGGGAACAGGATCACCAACAGGATGACGATCAGCCCGAGGCTGTGCAGGATCGAGCCGAGGGTGAAACGGCGCATCAGTCGCCCTCCCTGTAGAACAGACGGATATAGACCCGGGCCAGAACGATCGACAGGATCAGCAGCAGGATCGATTCAGCCGAGGACACGCCGACATCGAAACCGCGGAAGGCGAGCCGCTCGATCTGGATGATCGCGGTTTCGGTCGCGGTGCCCGGCCCGCCCTTCTGGATCGCGTAGATCATGTCGAACTCCTTCATGTTGAAGGCGGTCTGGAACACCAGGGCGGCGGTGATCCCGGGCAGAAGGAAGGGCAGGCGGATCGAGGCGAAGCGCGGCCACCAGCGTTCGGTCTCCAGCATCGCGGCCTCGTCAACCTCATGCGGCACGGTGGAGAGCGCGGCGGCCAGGACGAGCGCCACGAAAGGCGTCCATTCCCAGACGTGGACGATGGCGACGGTGACGAAGGCCGAGACCGTGCCACCGAGCCAGTCGATATGGCCAAAGCCCAGCAGGCCGATCAGATGATTGATGATGCCAAGCTGTTCGTTGAACATCAGCTGGGTCAGCAGGCCGACGATCGCCGGGGTGACGGCGATCGGGATCACCAGGCAGATTTCCAGCAACTTGCGCAAAGCCGGGGCGCGCTGCGAGTCGAGTGCGAAGGCGATGAGCATGCCGAGCACAAGTTCGATCGGCAGGGTGATCGCACTGAGGATCAGCGTGCGCCCGACCGCGCCCCGGAAATCGTCGGAGGTCAGGGCCTCGACATAGTTTCCAAAGCCGGTCCAGACCGGCGGACCCATACCCATGACCCAGTTCTGGAACGAACTGGCGAGAGTGTAGATCGTCGGATAGAGACCGACGAGGAGCAGGAGCAGCAGCGAGGGCGCGATGAAAAACCACGGCTCGGTTTTCTCGGTCCAGCGTCGGGGGTCGGGCACGGCGGTGCGAACAGGCTTCGGCATCGGCTGGTCTCTTCAGGCAATCGTCAGATCGGGGTCGGCCGGGCGGGCCGAAACCGGGCGTGTGCCGCCCTCGCGGCACGCGCCCGGCCCGGGTTTCAGGGTCGGCTTATTTGTACATCGAGATGTAGTTTTGCGGCTCGTTGCCTTTGGTCCAGCATTTCGACTGGTCCATATAGGCTTTCAGATTCGCAGCCATG
Organism: Thioclava sp.; assembly: GCA_965277135.1. Lineage (GTDB taxonomy): Bacteria > Pseudomonadota > Alphaproteobacteria > Rhodobacterales > Rhodobacteraceae > Thioclava. The sequence continues at coordinate 3,822 of CBDIBW010000016.1, forward strand.
TTGTCGAGGCCCTCCTGCTGCGAAACCTGCTTCAACTCGATCTTCGATCCCCATTCCGACACGATATCCGAGAACCGGGCGTAGCATTGCAGTTGCGGCCGCCAGTCGGGCACCACGGACGTCTCCCAGGTTTCGACCATCGGTTTCAGGTTCGGGAACTTCGCCTGCATCGCCGGATCCTTGTCGGCACTTTGCCGGGCGACCACGGCGCCCTTCTCGATCAGCGGCCTAGCCATTTTCTTCGAGGTCAGCCACTGCACGAAGAGCCAGCCGGCGTTCTGTTTCTTTCTGTCGGCCTGACTGGAGATCATGTAGGCAAAGCCGCCGAAGGCCGCATAGGCGCCGTCAGGCCCTTTCGGTTCGGGCGCAATGCCGAGATCGGCGGCCACCGGACCGGTGGAGAGCGTCGGGTAGAAGGCCGACCATTCGGTGATCATCGCCACCTTCTTTTGCGACAGTATCTGCACGACCTGGCTGTGGTCGTCCGAGACGATGCCCGGGGGCATCAGCGGCAGCAGGCTCTGGCGAAAGGCGATGCCGTTGCGGGCCTGTGCGTCGTTGACCAGGATCTTCTTGTTGTCGAAATCGAGAAACCTGCCACCCCATGGCCAGAGGAAGCGGGCGAAAGCGTCGGCGGTCTGGGTTTCGCCACGGGCCGATTGCAGCGCGTAACCATAGACGCCTCCGGATTTGTCGTTCAGCGTCTCGGCATCGGCCTTCAGCTCGTCCCAGGTTCGGGGCGGGCCGTCGATCCCGGCCTCTCTGAACATCGCCTTGTTATAGTAGAGCAGACCGACATAGCTGTCGAAGGGCAGACCGTAGAGCTTGCCACCGACGGTGAAACTGGCCAGCCAGACCGGGAAGAAGTCTTTCAGATCAAGCGCCGGATCGGCCAGCTTCTCGTCGTCCATGAATGTCTTTATCGGCACCGCCCAGCCGGCACCGGCGAAGTTCACCGGCCAGACCACATCGGAGAGGATCACATCGAACTGGCCGCTGTTGGCGACGAAGTTCAGCGTCTGTGCCTTCAGCGTGTTTTCATAGGGAAAGTTGGTCCAGTTGACCTTGATCCCGGTTTCCTTCTCGAATTCCGGGGTCAGTTCCTGGGCGGCCTTGTAGCTGGGCCGATCAAGGCCGACGATATTGATCGTGGTGCCCTTGTAGGGGGCTGCGGCTTCCTTGAGGCTCCAGGCCGTGGCGGCGGTGCCCGACAGGCCGAAGGCGGCCAGCGCAGTCGCAAGGCCGAGCGCGGCGATGCGGCGGACGGTGATGCGGCGGCGTGTTGCGCCTTGGCTCTTCTGTTCACGGGTCAATGTCGTATCTCTCCCTTGGGTTCTTGGTTCTCGTCAGGGGTTCTCGGCTCGGAAGCCGGGAAACCGCAGGTGTTGGTTTTGTTCTTGCCCCCTCCGGCAAAGCTTTCGAGGCTCAGCCAAGCCGATGCCACGGCTGCAGGCGTGGCTGCCAAGACCTTCCCACGCCAAGACCTTCCCACCTTGACATTTCACCCCTGCTTTCCCGAGCCTATATATGTGTCTTGTGATTTGCAATGGCATGTTCGCGCATGGCTGCCGGATGGTCGCACACCGCGCAGCAGTTCCATCGGGCCGCAATTCCATCGGGTCGCGTGGATTTTTCCGCGCCTGCCGACGACTGATGAAATGTGCTCTGATGGAACGTGCTCCGGGCGCGGATCCGCTACCGCACCGGGGTGGTTGGCATGAAGGCATTGCTACGCTCCGCCGGTCACGGGCGTATGTCAAGGCGCCGCAAACTGCTGTTGCCAAAGTCGAACCAGATATGCGATCGGGTTCGGGCTTGCGGGGTCCGGGCTGGCACGCGCCGACCGGATCCGTGGCCGGGTTACGCAGTTGTGAGAGGTCAGAAACCGAATGAGCACCTACCGGCGGATCAGCAAGCGGATCTTTGATCTTTTCATGGCAGTCTTGTTCACGCCGCTGGTGCTTGTGCTGTTTCTCTTCACACTCGTCGCGATGATGATCTTCGAGAAGCGGCCCTATTTCTACGCGGCCGAACGGATGAAGACGCCGACCCGGGCTTTTCGACTGTGGAAGTTCCGCACCATGACCGTGGTCGCGGGCGATAGCGGTATTTCGGGGGGGGCACAAGGCGCAACGGATCACGCAACTCGGCCGGATCATGCGCCGGACCCGTGCCGATGAGTTGCCGCAACTGTGGAACATCTACAAGGGGGACATCAGCTTCGTCGGGCCGCGTCCACCGCTGCGTGAATATGTCGAGCGCTTTCCCGAAATCTACACCGAGGTGCTGCGCACGCCGCCGGGGGTTACGGGGCTCGCCTCATTGGTCCGTCCTGAACAAGGGTTTCAGATTGGCACGTTGGCGATCTGAGACGGCCCGACGAAGGCCGTTTCAGCGGTGGTGGTCTGTCGGAGCGAGGTGAGAGCCCGGATCAACCGGCACAAGATCTCCCTCAGGTGTCTCAGGATCATGCGAATGTTGTGACCGCAGCCGCAGAGCACGGCGAACAGAGCGTCGCCGTCGGTTCCTTTCAGGGTGCTTCGCGTCAGTCGACCGTCGTTCTTCATGTGCCCGATCATTGGTTCAATGGCGCTGCGCCGTCGCAGGAGTTTGGCGATCGTCCTGGTGACACCTCGCTTTGCGCCACTGATGAAAACCTTCACATTCTGCACGCCATGCCCGCGGTATCCGCGGTCGACAAAGGCCAACTCTGGCCTCAGGTCGGTCAGGATCTCGACCTGTTCCAGCGCCTCGTGCAGCGTGTGGCCGTCGTAAGGGTTACCCGGCAGCGCCCGCATCCCGACCACGAAGCCGCCCCGGTTGGTCGTGGCCACGCTGACCTTGGTTCCGAACTCGTACCTCTTGTGCGCCTTGCCCTTGGAGATGCAGTCCACCGCCGGTTCATGCAGGCTGTAGAGTTTCTTCTTGTCCTTCGGCTTCTGCGCCAACAGCCGGTTCACCAGCGCGATCATCCCCACCAGGCGCTCTCTCAGCGCCCCCTCCGGAACCTTACCCAGTTGCCTCTCGATGTCGCGCAGCACGCGGCCGGTGTAGCCCTTGAGCCGGCGCAACGCCTTGCGCATCCGCTTGAACTGGCGGGCATGGGCGTAGCGCCCAACCTGACCGGCCAGCCGAGGCCCAAGACGGTTGTAGTTCTGGCGCAGGACGATCCCGGCTTCGCGAGCCAGCCCGACCAGCTTGCGCCGCGCCGCCTCATACAGCCGGGCATCCGTCGGGTGGGCGATGTTCTTTTCCATCACCGTGGTATCGACCGTGACCTGCTTGAGATCGCTGCGCTTCACCACCCCGGCGCGTTTCCCGGCCTCGATCGTCTGGGTCAGCATCCATTCAACACCCTCCTCGCCGATCCGCTTGCGCCACCGGGTCAGGGATGAGGGATCAAGCGGCAGACGGTGCTGAAAGAACGTCTCGCCGCAGAAGTGCTGCCAATACGGGTTCTCGGCCCATCGTGCCACGACCGCCTCGTCCGAAAGTGCATAGGCATGTTGCAGGTAAAGGAGTCCGGCAACCAGGCGCGTCAACGTCGCCGGGCGACCGGTGTGGGACGGAAAGAACCCGGCCCATTCCCGCTCAAAGACCTCCCAGTCGATCAGGGGGGCAAGTTTCACCAGCTCGTGGCGCATGTCGATCATCTCGACCAGGCGGGCGCGCAGGAGATCGTCTTGTTCCGGGAGCGGCTTTCTCGGCTTCATATCACGGCTCGAAATTGCAGGGTTCCTGCCGGGATAATACAAAACCTTGCAGGCAGCACCCAGCAATATCACATCATTCTCAAGCAAAATCAGCCGGATAAAAGTTGTTCAGGGCGAACTCATTGGTGTATCACGGTCACGAGGACTGGATTCTTGCGCAATGTGCAAATCCTGCCGAGGCCGATTCGCTCTACGCACGCAGATGCGTGCCGACCAAGGCCCGACTGGACCTGATCTATCAGAGAAATGCCTCCCTGTGCCTCGATCTGGCCCTGATATGGCGCACATTCGCGGGCGTATTTGGCTGAAATTCGTCGGACCGGATGCTGTGGCGTAGAGCCATCTTGGTGAATGCTATTGGCTCGGACGAGATTATTTTACGGTTCGGTGTCTGTTCACGGCTTATCAGGGTTGCGTGTGCGGTTTTGGTGATCGCATGGGTGGTGGTCCGTCTTGGTCGGGTATGGTTCGCCCGTGCCCGGGCGCAAGTTGATGATGGCGATCTGGGCCTGATGTATCACAAGGGCGAAGGCGTTCCCCAAGATCTGGTTCTGGCCCATATGTGGTGCAATATTGCGGCGTCGAATGGATATAAAAATGCGAGAGAGAATTGAGGGCTGCACTCGCCCGAGACATGACACCGCAACAAATCGAGGAGGCGCAAGCGCAGGCGCGGGCTTGTATGGAACAGGGCTACAAGGGCTGCTGAATGGCGGGCCGCGAGGGGGGGGGTATTGCCCCGTCCCCATCTCACCTCCGCAGCCCAAGCAGATTAGGCGGTGTTATCCATTGAGCCATATAGCTGACGCGACGAGATGTATGGCTCCGGGAAATGCGGTTGCGGTTTTGTCATGGCGCGTGGCGATAGCCCTTAATGTTTGATCTTTTCAAAGACGTTCTCGATCAAATGACGTGCTTTGCAGAGCGCCTTGTCCTACACTCGAGGCTCTTTTCGGCTGGATTCTGGCCCCGCCACCGGCGCGCTTCCAGCCGCTCAATCACGCGCTCGTCCGCGTCATGTCCCTTGTCCGCTCTCAGGATCCCCGCCTCTATCAGGATCCCGGCCTCGATGCCGTCGAGCAGAACCTCCGCGCCATCAGGATCACACGCCTGTCCGGGCGTCAGATGAAGGCCGGTCGGGTCACCCGAAGCGTCGCAGGTCGCGTGGATTTTGGGGCTCGGCCCGCCGCGGGATCGCCCAATGCCTTCGCTTTTCTTGACGCGCCTTTTGCGCCCGCCGCTGTTTCACCGGCCCCCTAAGCGGTTTCGGTTTTGGCTCTGATGACCTCGCGAGGCGATTTCCATTTCAGGCCGCTGTGTGGGTGGTTCTCGTTATAGTCTTCGATCCAGTCTGCTATCAATGAGAGCACGGTTTCGGCGTTGGGCAACGGGTTGATGCGGACGTAGTCACGCTTGAGCGTTTTCACGAACGCCTCTGACATGCCGTTGGATTGTGGGCTTTTGACGGGTGTGAAGCAGGACTTCAGCCCGAGTTGTTGCGCGAAGATGCGTGTTTCTTTCGCGGTAAACGCGGTCCCGTAACACCTTCGGAATCCTCGACGGCCAGCAGGGACCGGACGTGACGCTGGCAAGGCTCAGGAAGCCGTTTCCGTCGGAATGGAAAGAGCAACGGGATTTGCTCTGCCCGGCAGCATGACCACTCCCCAATGCGCCGTTTAACGTCTTTCATCGAGGCTCAGATACGGCGCGCCCGCCGTCCCGCCGGAAATCCGCGAGCCGCCACTCAGCCGTGGCGCCTGCTCCAGCCGGTCAGAGCATCGGGCGACGGGCGATCGTTCGACCCCCGTTCCATCTCAACCGGACGCGACCGGCATCGAAGGGGTCAGGTTGGGATCTCAGGCAGTCAAACGATTTCAGCTGGCTGCAAGCCATTCACCAAAACCGCGCAGTCATCAGGTCCGGAGACTATCGGCGCTGAGAGACCACTTTCGGGCCACCTCGCGCTGGCACCAGTGCTCAGCCTCTCCCGCATAACCCTCGAAAACAACGCAAAAATCCCGCCACAGCCAGACCCGGAGAATGCTTTCGCAAAGGCAAGTGGCGGTGGGAACAGGGCTGGCGTCGAACGTTCTCTGGCTCGAAGGCACCTTCGGCAGAACGCTCAGAAATGTCTCAAGCCTTTAATATCGCAGAGGAAAACGCATCGTGATCATCGGGGAAAGCCTCCGATCGACCGTCACGCGGCAGACACTCGAGGGTCAATTGTCGAAGATCCGCGAGACCTCGGACCAGGGGATGCGTCTGCCCGCGGTGTCCTCGACGACGACATCGCTGCCACCACCCATGTCCGCAGTCGGGTCGAGGCGCAGATGAACGGCCTGAAGCGCTTCGGTGAGCCGATCATGTCTCGGGATCCCGACCTTCAGACCGCCGAAATCCCGATCCGCATCGCAATCATCAACCGCTTCTCCGCCCTCGGCAGGGCCGAGATCGAGCCTGTCGCCTGAAGGGCCACGGGAAAGGGGACCGTCAGCCCAAACCCTGATTTGCGCAACAACGCCAAGGAAAGATCAACCTGAAGTCGGGGATTGAAGTCGCCCTGAACGCAGATCATGGGCGCCGGGTTCTTAATGCCTCGCTTGCGAACACCGGGTTCCCCCAATCCAGCCCAACATGAATCTATATGATGCTATAGCTGAATCTATTAGACTTGGTAATTTTCATGAGTTGTAGCACAGTTTTCCACGCGGTCCGCTCCCGGCGACGCCATACGCCTAAGTAAATGGACGCGACAAATGAGCTACGATGACAAATGAGCTACGATGAAGTAAATCGGAAGAAGCAAAATTTCGACTCGGTTTATAATGAAGCGTCGCCGGCGCAGTATTTTTTGGCGATGCGGGAACTTGCTTACGAGATACCGGAGTCCAGCAAGGCCACGACGGATGCAATCATCATGCATTTGTTGAACTCCTGCGACTGCGATCATCTGAATATTCTGGATATCGGTTGCTCCTACGGTGTAAACGCCTCTGTCATTAAATGTGGTGTCCCGCTCCAAACGCTTTTCAATCGCTACGACGATAAAGAGGATCGTAGCGATCAGATCAGGCGTGATCAAGAATTCTATTCCTCGATTCCACGAAGATCGGAACTTAACTTCATAGGCTTCGACAGCGCCAATAACGCTGTGGACTACGCGAAAGAAATAGGCATCCTAGCAGGTGCTTTTTCCGGCAACTTCGAGAACGCTACAGGCGGCGACAACCCCTTCCTGACGAACCCGAACGCCGCTCAAAATATCGACATGATCCTTTCGACGGGTTGCGTAGGGTATGTTACCGAACGAACGTTTGCGGGCATCCTAGACCAGCCTGAATCCGCTCGACCCAAAATTGTCGCATCCTACGTGCTGCGAATGTTTGACTACGGACCCATCGCCCGCTGCTTGGCAGATCGTGATTACGAAACGAAGCGACTGGTCGGTCAACATTTCAGGCAGCGACGCTGCGCGAACCAAGGCGAGCGTGATTTGGTGCTGTCGCAGGTAACCGAACATGGCCTGAATCCCTACACCGATGAGGTTGATGGATACCTCTGCGCTGATCTCTATCTCTCGTGGCGCAGCGACATACAGCCACCACTAGAAAAGAGGTAAGGCTGCGTAATGGATAAGTCAAGCCACTTTTCGCTTTGGATCGAAGGTTTCTCGTCTCTGCAACATTGTCCAGAGCACGGTTACCCGTCGGCGCGCGAGGGCGATGAGAGCCTGCGTGTGATGTTTCCCTTCGGATCGCTTGCGGTCGTAGAATGCTTTGGAAAGCGGATCTTTTGTGGAGACCGCGCAGAAAGCACTCTGGTAGAAGACGCGCTTGAGCGCCTTGTCCCCACCATAGGCGCGCCGCCAGCCCGAACGGTTCCCGGATTGGCGTTGGACGGGTGCAAGGCCAGCGGCGCAAGCGAGTGCGTCTGCCGAGGTGAAGCGCCGCATGTCGCCAACTGCAGCGAGGAACTCTGCCGTCAGTATCGCCCCCATCCCTGGCAGCGAGCGGATGAGGGCGTCATCAGGGTGGCTTGCAAGCAGTCCTTCCAGATCGCGCTCAATCGCACTGATCTTTTGGCGCGCGTCAAGGGCTTCACCTGCCAGTTCGCGGATCAACTCAGCCGTTGGCACCTCGCCCGGAACCGTGATGCGTTGTGCTTTGGCAATCTCAACAGCGCGTGCTGCCAAGGCCTCGCATCCATGCAGATGCGGTGTTTTGCGCAGATGCGCCGCAATCCGGGCTTTTCCGGCGCGCCTGATTTCGGTTGGCGTCACGTACCGGGTGAGCAGTGTAAGCGGACCTTTGCAGCAAAGGTCAAATGCCTGTTCAAGCCCGGGGTGAATGCCGCAGAGCAGCCCTCGGATGCGGGCGATGCGGCATACGTGGTCCTGCATCAGATCACGGCGTCGCCCCACCTTCAGACGCAGGGCGACACGGGTATCATCATCGGCAAGGACGGGCCGCAAATCACGGGTGCGCACAAGCTCGGCAATGGTATGGGCGTCGCGGGGATCGGACTTGCGTTCGCCTCCGGCAAAGCCCTGCCCAGCCCGGTTCACGGCAATACCAGGCGTGTGAACCAGGGCAAATCCTTCGGCCAGAAGACTTGCTTCGATGAAGCGCGCGAACGAGCCAACCACATCAATGCCGATTACAACATCTCCATCCAGGGCGTGCAAGTCCGCAATCAAGGCGTTGATCGCATCCGGATTGTTCTTGACCGCGCGGTCAAGAACAATCCTGCCCGCTTCGTCAATTGCAACCGCCCAGTGAACAGATTTTGCCGCATCAATTCCAATACATATCTTCATCTCCCTACCTCTCGGTCGCTTGTTGCTCGCACACCCCATCGCGCCTGCATCGCCTTACATAGCCATCAAGGGCATCGCGTAATCAGTTCGCCCTGAACAACTTTTATCCGGCTGATTTTGCTTGAGAATGATGTGATATTGCTGGGTGCTGCCTGCAAGGTTTTGTATTATCCCGGCAGGAACCCTGCAATTTCGAGCCGTGATATGAAGCCGAGAAAGCCGCTCCCGGAACAAGACGATCTTCTGCGCGCCCGCCTGGTCGAGATGATCGACATGCGCCACGAGCTGGTGAAACTTGCCCCCCTGATCGACTGGGAGGTCTTTGAGCGGGAATGGGCCGGGTTCTTTCCGTCCCACACCGGTCGCCCGGCGACGTTGACGCGCCTGGTTGCCGGACTCCTTTACCTGCAACATGCCTATGCACTTTCGGACGAGGCGGTCGTGGCACGATGGGCCGAGAACCCGTATTGGCAGCACTTCTGCGGCGAGACGTTCTTTCAGCACCGTCTGCCGCTTGATCCCTCATCCCTGACCCGGTGGCGCAAGCGGATCGGCGAGGAGGGTGTTGAATGGATGCTGACCCAGACGATCGAGGCCGGGAAACGCGCCGGGGTGGTGAAGCGCAGCGATCTCAAGCAGGTCACGGTCGATACCACGGTGATGGAAAAGAACATCGCCCACCCGACGGATGCCCGGCTGTATGAGGCGGCGCGGCGCAAGCTGGTCGGGCTGGCTCGCGAAGCCGGGATCGTCCTGCGCCAGAACTACAACCGTCTTGGGCCTCGGCTGGCCGGTCAGGTTGGGCGCTACGCCCATGCCCGCCAGTTCAAGCGGATGCGCAAGGCGTTGCGCCGGCTCAAGGGCTACACCGGCCGCGTGCTGCGCGACATCGAGAGGCAACTGGGTAAGGTTCCGGAGGGGGCGCTGAGAGAGCGCCTGGTGGGGATGATCGCGCTGGTGAACCGGCTGTTGGCGCAGAAGCCGAAGGACAAGAAGAAACTCTACAGCCTGCATGAACCGGCGGTGGACTGCATCTCCAAGGGCAAGGCGCACAAGAGGTACGAGTTCGGAACCAAGGTCAGCGTGGCCACGACCAACCGGGGCGGCTTCGTGGTCGGGATGCGGGCGCTGCCGGGTAACCCTTACGACGGCCACACGCTGCACGAGGCGCTGGAACAGGTCGAGATCCTGACCGACCTGAGGCCAGAGTTGGCCTTTGTCGACCGCGGATACCGCGGGCATGGCGTGCAGAATGTGAAGGTTTTCATCAGTGGCGCAAAGCGAGGTGTCACCAGGACGATCGCCAAACTCCTGCGACGGCGCAGCGCCATTGAACCAATGATCGGGCACATGAAGAACGACGGTCGACTGACGCGAAGCACCCTGAAAGGAACCGACGGCGACGCTCTGTTCGCCGTGCTCTGCGGCTGCGGTCACAACATTCGCATGATCCTGAGACACCTGAGGGAGATCTTGTGCCGGTTGATCCGGGCTCTCACCTCGCTCCGACAGACCACCACCGCTGAAACGGCCTTCGTCGGGCCGTCTCAGATCGCCAACGTGCCAATCTGAAACCCTTGTTCAGGACGGACTAATCAGCGGTCATTCAGGGGCGGCAACGAAGGCGGCACAGCGACCCAAGCCATCAACGACAGCCACCATGACAACCATACCTTCGTTGCCTGCGCATCAAAAGCTTCACACCATCAATAGCGCTATGAAAAGAGGTAAGGCACCATGAAGACCATTTTTATTGGGGGCTAGAATGATGGAAAATGACATCAAGTTTTCGATGGGGCGTGAAGAAATAATCGGTTGCCCCAGTCATTATCAGGTGTCGGATCTCGGAGTAGCGCAGTTTCGGAACGACTATGATCCGGAACTGTTGCAGAGTATTGCGGAGAAAGCGCTTTCCATCAAGGTTGCTGCTGCCGAAAAGCGGCACTTAAATCTGAACTATATCAGAGCCGCCCATACTCACATCCCCGAAATCATGGAACTGGTATCCCTCGACAGCCGCCTGGACCGCTTGAGCAGTCTCGCGGGTGTCCGACTAGAAAACTACCCCCACGTCCATCATCTCTTCGATCATCACCTTCGCCGGTGCCGACCCAGAGGACGGAACCATCGTCTGGCATGCGGATGGCATTCCGGTCACAGAGCTTGTTCCTTTGGAGATTTCCGACGACATGGACGGAGGTGAGCTTGAGCTTTTCCGTGGCCCATCTGACGAAGGACTGGCCAGATACGCTGGCCGGGAAGTTCCGGCCGGACAGAGCGTATCTGTTACCCATGAGGTCGGCTACAGCGTTCTCGGTCAACTGATGCGTCTGATGCATCGTGTGAAGCCGATCCGCCGCGGCTTTCGCGTAACGCTCAACCTAAACCTTCGTTCGGCCGAACGCCCGTTCATCGACGACAATACTCCTTGGTATCTAGCCGCAGACAACCCGGATTTGCAGTGGATGGATGAGTACATGCGCGATCTCCGGGAGACCGTCGTCCCAGCTTATCGCTCGGCTCAGGGCTAGAAGAACAGTGGCGACAATTAACTTAGAGTCATTTAGGGGCGAGGCGCGTTCCTCGGGGGAAAAGCCGTTCGGTGTCGTAATACTCGAAAACGATCACGGCATCGAACGCGACTTGAACTTGCTATCGCGCCACATGCAAATTCATGTTTCCCGCTGCAAAACCTATGAAGGACGCACCAACGCCAAGGCCCTCCACCACATTGGCTGCGCCGCAGCGACCATCCTTCCGTCTGCGGACCTCGCGGCAATAGGGTATGCCTGCACCTCGGGCGGCTTCACGCTTGGCGGCCCTGCAATCTCTTCTGCCATCGCGGCCGCTCGCCCATTGACCCCAGCGTGTGGTGTCGCAGATAGCTTGCACTCCGCCGTGGTAGCTCTACAAGAAACACGCATATCGTTGCTGACGCCATACGATCTACCACTGACCACCAAGATAGCGGATCTCATCGAAAAGACAGGCATCACGGTCTCGGACATCGGTTTCATGAACTGCACGACCGACTCCGAAATAGCAGCCACCGAGCACTCTCAAGTCGTCTCCGCGGGCCTCAGAATACGGCAGTCAAGCCCGGGTGATACTCTGTTCATCGCCTGCAATGCGCTTCGTGCTCTAGCGGCCGTGAAGGTCTTAGAAGAGTTCGCCCTGAACAACTTTTATCCGGCTGATTTTGCTTGAGAATGATGTGATATTGCTGGGTGCTGCCTGCAAGGTTTTGTATTATCCCGGCAGGAACCCTGCAATTTCGAGCCGTGATATGAAGCCGAGAAAGCCGCTCCCGGAACAAGACGATCTCCTGCGCGCCCGCCTGGTCGAGATGATCGACATGCGCCACGAGCTGGTGAAACTTGCCCCCCTGATCGACTGGGAGGTCTTTGAGCGGGAATGGGCCGGGTTCTTTCCGTCCCACACCGGTCGCCCGGCGACGTTGACGCGCCTGGTTGCCGGACTCCTTTACCTGCAACATGCCTATGCACTTTCGGACGAGGCGGTCGTGGCACGATGGGCCGAGAACCCGTATTGGCAGCACTTCTGCGGCGAGACGTTCTTTCAGCACCGTCTGCCGCTTGATCCCTCATCCCTGACCCGGTGGCGCAAGCGGATCGGCGAGGAGGGTGTTGAATGGATGCTGACCCAGACGATCGAGGCCGGGAAACGCGCCGGGGTGGTGAAGCGCAGCGATCTCAAGCAGGTCACGGTCGATACCACGGTGATGGAAAAGAACATCGCCCACCCGACGGATGCCCGGCTGTATGAGGCGGCGCGGCGCAAGCTGGTCGGGCTGGCTCGCGAAGCCGGGATCGTCCTGCGCCAGAACTACAACCGTCTTGGGCCTCGGCTGGCCGGTCAGGTTGGGCGCTACGCCCATGCCCGCCAGTTCAAGCGGATGCGCAAGGCGTTGCGCCGGCTCAAGGGCTACACCGGCCGCGTGCTGCGCGACATCGAGAGGCAACTGGGTAAGGTTCCGGAGGGGGCGCTGAGAGAGCGCCTGGTGGGGATGATCGCGCTGGTGAACCGGCTGTTGGCGCAGAAGCCGAAGGACAAGAAGAAACTCTACAGCCTGCATGAACCGGCGGTGGACTGCATCTCCAAGGGCAAGGCGCACAAGAGGTACGAGTTCGGAACCAAGGTCAGCGTGGCCACGACCAACCGGGGCGGCTTCGTGGTCGGGATGCGGGCGCTGCCGGGTAACCCTTACGACGGCCACACGCTGCACGAGGCGCTGGAACAGGTCGAGATCCTGACCGACCTGAGGCCAGAGTTGGCCTTTGTCGACCGCGGATACCGCGGGCATGGCGTGCAGAATGTGAAGGTTTTCATCAGTGGCGCAAAGCGAGGTGTCACCAGGACGATCGCCAAACTCCTGCGACGGCGCAGCGCCATTGAACCAATGATCGGGCACATGAAGAACGACGGTCGACTGACGCGAAGCACCCTGAAAGGAACCGACGGCGACGCTCTGTTCGCCGTGCTCTGCGGCTGCGGTCACAACATTCGCATGATCCTGAGACACCTGAGGGAGATCTTGTGCCGGTTGATCCGGGCTCTCACCTCGCTCCGACAGACCACCACCGCTGAAACGGCCTTCGTCGGGCCGTCTCAGATCGCCAACGTGCCAATCTGAAACCCTTGTTCAGGACGGACTAGAAGAGAGCCCCCCATGGAAGCCGGTGCTGACGAGCACACAGGTGCTTATATGGAATATGCTTCAGCTTGCATCGGAACCCGGCCGACCACTTGCCAAAGAGTTCGGGCAACTCTTCGCCGCAGACTAACCTAGGGCGTAGCCTCATAATAACCATATTACGGTTGCGGCGATTTGCGCGGCAGCGAGGACTGTTTCGAAGCATCGGAAGGTGCGCAAGGACAGTTGGCGCCAGTCCTTGAGACGATTGAACATGCGCTCGATGATGGTGCGGGTTTTGTAGAGATCGGCGTCGTATTCGCATTGCACCTTGCGGTTCTTGCGCGGCGGGATGCAGGGGGTTGCGTCTCGCTCGCGCAGCCAGCCGCGCAGGTGGTTTGCGTCATATCCGCGATCTGCAATGACCGTGCAGTCTTTGGCCACATAAGGCGCAAGGCATTGACGTGCCTGCGTAATATCGGCCCGGTTGCCAGCCGTCAGACACAGGTGAACCGGCCTGCCGGCCCCATCGCAGACCAGATGCAGCTTCGCGTTCAGCCCGCCTCTGGTCTTGCCGATGGCCCGACTGTGGCCCGGCCGGAACCGGTGTTTTTTTGACCCCGTTGGCCGCGATCCGATGCGTCCTGAGGTGGCTGGCATCAATCATCAGTGTCGAAAGATCGGCATGTTCACGCGCCAGGGTTTCAAACACCCGCTCGAAAACGCCAGCCTCGGACCAGCGTTTATAACGATTGTAAAGCGTCTTGGCCGGGCCGTATTCGGCCGGCACATCCGACCAGCGATACCCGCGCTGCAGGCAAAAGATGATCCCCGACAACACCCGCCGATCATCCACACGCGGCACACCACGTGGCTTGTTGGGAAGCAACGGCTTGATTTTGCTGAACTGTTCCTCAGTGAGCCAGAAATTCGACGACATCAAACCTCCTGTATTGCAAATCTTTAACCACATCGTAGATTATAGGTCTACGCCCTAGCTTTTCAGTGGCCAGCGCCTAATCCGCTCGCCAGGTTTCCGGCGACCTTTGACCCTCGGAATCGGAGCTGGCCACAAACACACCAGAAAGCTTGCTCCCGTCATCGGCTAATTCATAGACCACAACCTCCAATCTCTCCCGAGGAGTCGACCAAGCGGCAACAAGCTTCTGTCCATGCTCGATGCCAATGCCGGTGTAGATTATTTCCGTCGCCGTGCGCCAAGCAAACCGGTATGCACCGCCTTGCCTGGTAATTTCTTTCGTGAGCGGCTCGAACTCCCCCTCCGACGAAGCATACTCTGCCCGATATTTGCCTACGTAGCCATCAACAGGACCGTCGAGAGAAAGCCCCTTTCCGGGCTTGCCCTTTAGGTCTGGATTATACCACCGAGCAGGCAATTGGCCGCTGGCGTCTCTTTCGTAGACGACGATCCCAGGCGACGGGAAACCATGGTCGGCAACGCCCGCAGAACGTGCGGCGAACACGGTGCTTCCGATTACAAGTGCAACGCCAGCCAAGTCACGAGGTAGATCGCCATTCTTCTGCCAATGGATCTGCCATGCATCGCCAACGGCATCGCACCGCATGATCCCGAATTGATTGCAGAGGGAATAACTGGGCTTGAGTAATTGCATCACTCTTCTCCATAAATGCCGTCAGAACGCTGCCCCGGATTCCGAGCATCGGCCGGTAAGGCAGTGCCTGTTTTTATGTCCAAATCAGACCTGTTGCGCTCTCTCGCCGCCGATCGCGCCTCAGCAAAATTCACGAATGCAATCCCGCCAACGATCAGCACCAAGCCAGTAACTAGCGAGACGGTCATGGGCTCGCCCAACAATAGAGCGGAAAACAACACCCCTGCAACCGGAACACCAAGAAAGCCTATCGAGGCGTCTATAGACGGAAGGTTTTTTGCAACGATCAAAGCTCCCCAAAAGCAGAACCCGGAGGCCACAACGCCATTGAACAGGAGGATTCCACCAAGCTCCGGAGACCATCTGATGACCTCGCCAGGTTCAAATAACCACGCCGCTATCAGCAAGATGATCGTGGACAGGAGAAGCTGCCATGGCACGAGTTGAAGCGGCGTCAAGTTCCACATATGCGTTCGCGCGATCAGAATAGCGACAGCCCAGGTTAGCGCCGCTAGCATGAGAAGAAGATTACCTATCACAACGTCCGATGACCCCCAATCCATGGCGGCAGGGTTGAATAGGACCGCTACACCCGCGGCCCCCAATCCGAGACCTATAAGCTTGATGGCGGAGGGATTTTCGTGAAGCACGAGACTAGCAAATGGTGTGATCCAGAGTGTCGTGGTAAAAGACAAGATCGCACTCTTGCCTGCATCAACATGCAGAAGCGCAACATTCATCAAGCCGATGGGTGCTGCCATGTGCAAGATTCCCTCGCTGAAAAC
Source organism: Thioclava sp. (assembly GCA_965277135.1). GTDB lineage: Bacteria > Pseudomonadota > Alphaproteobacteria > Rhodobacterales > Rhodobacteraceae > Thioclava. Next base: position 19,424 of record CBDIBW010000016.1, read on the forward strand.
GATCCGTAGATCACGCAACGTGAGCACCTTGAGTTTCCCCATAGCCGCAAGGACAATAAAGAACGTAAGCGACCCAATGCCCATTCGAATTGCGCCGAACGTCAGGGGGGGTATGAACTCAAGGCCGATTTTCATTATCGGCCAGTTCACGCCCCAAAAAAGGACAACGGCGAGCAGCACCAGGTACGACATAGATCTGCTGTCTGTCGTGCGTGAAATGTCGGCTGTAAAAGACGTCTTCGGCATTTTCTGACTGCCTCCTCATTCGAACCAAGGACCGCTTCTCTAAGAACCCGCCCGTGCGCCACGTAGCACGCTCGAAGAGTTGCATTGACGCCTTCATTGAACAATCGCAGAAAATTGCTATGTATCATGAATTGAACTCACGATGTGGGGCGGTGATGGCGGAGCGCCGAGACATACCATCGTTGAAAGCCTTACAGTCTTTCGAGGCGGCCGCCCGCCACCGTAGTTTCGCCGGCGCAGCCTCTGAACTCAACGTCACTCCATCAGCGATCAGCCATCAGGTGCGGTCTGTTGAAAAGTGGCTAGGTCTCCCTTTGTTCGTCAGATCTAGCCGACCCATCGAACTGACCCCGGAAGGGGTATCTTTCGCCAAACAGTTAGCGGAAAGCTTCGATGGCATCGCGCGTGTCGGCAGGACGCTGCGGAAGAAGAAGCGTCTACATACAACGACCATTGCCACGATGGACTCGTTTGCCACTGCCTGGCTTATCCCGCGGCTACGCGAATTACCGCCGGAAACTCCAGAAGTCCACATCATTACCGACGACGCTTTTGTGGACTTCGATAGGCAACATGTCGACTTGGCCGTGCGGTATGGGGATGGGTCGTGGCCTGATTTAACAGTAGATCGCCTGTTTGACGACTGGCTAGTTCCGGTCTGTAGCCCCAAGATCCATGTTGGCTCGTTGGAAGAAATCCGGACTAAAGCACTGCTTCACGATAGCGGCCCCATTGGTTGGCAAGACTGGCTTATCGCCGCTGGTGTCAGTCTACAGACGGATGAGCTGCCAGGGCGCTTTTTTAGCCGAAGCTACCTAGCGATTCAGGCTGCGACGGCTGGGCAGGGCATCGCGCTCGCTAGCCTTCCGCTCGTGGCAGACGCCCTAATCAATGGCCACCTTCGTATACCCTTTGCAACGACCATTTCCGGACCCGGGGAATACTATCTTGTCCAACAGCCAAACTCAGCCGGGAATGCGCACAATCGCAATCTTGTGGCTTGGCTGTTTCATCAGCGAAACGCCTGCCTTACCGCCCTCTATAATTCCGGCAACTGGAATGGGAATTGGCCCGGAGGCGATATAGCCAGAGCATTATTTTTTGGTTCAAAATGACCTTTTGAAGATTTTCTCTGTTGCTTTAGCAGGTTTTCCGCCTGATGGCTTTGTCTTGGGCCCATTTGTGTTCGTTCGGATTGAGGTGAGATATAGCTGAGAGTTTGTGATGGCCCCTGAGGGGCGGCGTATCATGGCGGTGCTCACGCGCCGTCAGTTCTCGCAGAGAACGGGATATGCCACATGACGCGAGTTCCCATCACCGCCTTGCCTGATCCAAACGGATTTTCGGCTGATCCACTGACCGATCTGATCCGTACCGGCGCGCGGCAATTGATTGAACAGGCGCCTGCAGCGGAGCTGAGCACGCTGCTTGCGCACTTTAGCGACGACACGACGCCAGAGGGCCGTGCGCGGGTCGTCCGGCACGGTCATTTGCCTGAACGCGAGATCATGACCGGGGTTGGGCCGGTCCCCGTGAAGGTGCCGCGCGTGCGGGATCGGGGACAGCAGGCCGGGAAGGTGCGGTTCACATCGTCGATCCTGCCGCCGTATTTGCGCAAGGCCAGATCGGTTGAGGAATTGCTGCCCTGGCTGTACCTCAAAGGCCTTTCCACGGGCGATTTTCAGGACGCGCTGGCCGCGCTGCTCGGGCCGAACGCGGCGGGGCTGTCATCCACCACCATCTCGCGGCTCAAAGCGGATTGGTGGGCGGATTATGAACGCTGGCAAAAACGCGATCTCAGCACCCGGCGCATCGTCCATGTCCGGGCAGATGGCGTGTATTTTCAGCCCAGGATGTAGGAAAAACAATGTGTTCTGGTCCTCATTGGCGCGGACGAATGGGGGCGCAAGGAAATATTGGGCCTGACGGACGGCGACCGCGAAAGCACCCAGAGCTGGCTGGAGCTGCTCCTTGACCTGAAGCGGCACGGCCTTTCGCACGCCCCTGATCTGGCCATCGGCGACGGGGTGCCTGGATTCCGGGGCGCCTGGATTCCGGGGCGCCCTGCGCGAAGTGTTCGGATCGACGGCCAAACAGCGCTGCTGGTTGCACAAAACCGGCAATGTCCTCAAAATGCCATGCCCAAATCCGTGCAGGCCAAAGCCAGGGGCCACCTGCATGACATATGGCAGGCCGAGACGAAGGCCGAAGCAAATGCTGCCTTCGATGTCTTCGTCGAAACTTACGGCGTGAAATACGAGAAAGCCGTCGCGAAACTGACCAAAGACCGAGACGTTCTGCTCACGTTCTACGATTTCCCCGCCGAACATTGGAAGCACATCCGCACCACGAACACCCATAGAAAGTGTGTTCGCCACCGTCCGCCACCGAACTGGCAAAACCAAGGGCTGCCTCAGTCGCAAAACCGGCCTCGCAATGGCCTTCAGGCTGATGATGTCGGCGCAAAGCAAATGGCAGAAGCTGAACGGCGCAAACCGAATGCCCGAGATCATTCAAGGCATTGCATTCATCGACGGGATCAAACAAATTCAAACTGCCGCCTGATCACGCCATCCCACGCGTTGTTGCGGATGCAACAAGTTGCTTGGGAATACGCTCAACGTTCTCCCATGGCGTCCTGGATTGTTCTCACAATTGGTTCGCCCTGAACAACTTTTATCCGGCTGATTTTGCTTGAGAATGATGTGATATTGCTGGGTGCTGCCTGCAAGGTTTTGTATTATCCCGGCAGGAACCCTGCAATTTCGAGCCGTGATATGAAGCCGAGAAAGCCGCTCCCGGAACAAGACGATCTCCTGCGCGCCCGCCTGGTCGAGATGATCGACATGCGCCACGAGCTGGTGAAACTTGCCCCCCTGATCGACTGGGAGGTCTTTGAGCGGGAATGGGCCGGGTTCTTTCCGTCCCACACCGGTCGCCCGGCGACGTTGACGCGCCTGGTTGCCGGACTCCTTTACCTGCAACATGCCTATGCACTTTCGGACGAGGCGGTCGTGGCACGATGGGCCGAGAACCCGTATTGGCAGCACTTCTGCGGCGAGACGTTCTTTCAGCACCGTCTGCCGCTTGATCCCTCATCCCTGACCCGGTGGCGCAAGCGGATCGGCGAGGAGGGTGTTGAATGGATGCTGACCCAGACGATCGAGGCCGGGAAACGCGCCGGGGTGGTGAAGCGCAGCGATCTCAAGCAGGTCACGGTCGATACCACGGTGATGGAAAAGAACATCGCCCACCCGACGGATGCCCGGCTGTATGAGGCGGCGCGGCGCAAGCTGGTCGGGCTGGCTCGCGAAGCCGGGATCGTCCTGCGCCAGAACTACAACCGTCTTGGGCCTCGGCTGGCCGGTCAGGTTGGGCGCTACGCCCATGCCCGCCAGTTCAAGCGGATGCGCAAGGCGTTGCGCCGGCTCAAGGGCTACACCGGCCGCGTGCTGCGCGACATCGAGAGGCAACTGGGTAAGGTTCCGGAGGGGGCGCTGAGAGAGCGCCTGGTGGGGATGATCGCGCTGGTGAACCGGCTGTTGGCGCAGAAGCCGAAGGACAAGAAGAAACTCTACAGCCTGCATGAACCGGCGGTGGACTGCATCTCCAAGGGCAAGGCGCACAAGAGGTACGAGTTCGGAACCAAGGTCAGCGTGGCCACGACCAACCGGGGCGGCTTCGTGGTCGGGATGCGGGCGCTGCCGGGTAACCCTTACGACGGCCACACGCTGCACGAGGCGCTGGAACAGGTCGAGATCCTGACCGACCTGAGGCCAGAGTTGGCCTTTGTCGACCGCGGATACCGCGGGCATGGCGTGCAGAATGTGAAGGTTTTCATCAGTGGCGCAAAGCGAGGTGTCACCAGGACGATCGCCAAACTCCTGCGACGGCGCAGCGCCATTGAACCAATGATCGGGCACATGAAGAACGACGGTCGACTGACGCGAAGCACCCTGAAAGGAACCGACGGCGACGCTCTGTTCGCCGTGCTCTGCGGCTGCGGTCACAACATTCGCATGATCCTGAGACACCTGAGGGAGATCTTGTGCCGGTTGATCCGGGCTCTCACCTCGCTCCGACAGACCACCACCGCTGAAACGGCCTTCGTCGGGCCGTCTCAGATCGCCAACGTGCCAATCTGAAACCCTTGTTCAGGACGGACCAATTGGGGCAAAGAAATAGCTGATGATGCGCCGCGAGTCGGTGGTGACGTCGATTGTTGCTGTCATACTTGGGCGTAATGGAAAGATGTCGGGTCCGGCTTGAAGGTATCTCTCGTCTGGTTTGATCCGCACGAAGTAGCGCCATTGGCCTTCGGTGACTTCGGTCGAGTCTGCGGCAATGTCGGAAACCTGACCGCGGACGAAGCCGAATCTTTCCGATGGGTAGGCATCGAGTCGAATATTCGCCTGCTGCCCGACCTTCATGAAGCCGATATCCTGGTTCGAGAAGATCCCTTCGATCTCGACCTTGAGACCAGTCGGAACAATGCGAAGCAATTCCGCACCGGATTCGACGACGCCTGGACCTGTCGCGGTTTGATACCGCTCCTTTGATAGCATTTATTGCAACAGCCCCTCCCGCATAACCCCCGAAAACAACGCAAAAATCCCGCCGCAGCCAGACCCGGAGAACGGTTTCGCAAGGGCAAGTGACGGAGGGAACAGGACCGGGGCCCAGCCGTCTCTCGTGCATATTTCCACCGCACGGGATCGCTGCGAATTCCTGCGCGCTATTGAGGGACAGTCGTTTTTCGACCCTTGGGTAAGGATCCGCTGATCCGCTGGGCCTTGCGCCGGGGCGTGCCGGGCAACCCATGGCTCGCGCACCTGCTGGAACGCAAGCCGCCGATGCTGGCGGCAGTGGCACTGGCCAACAAGATGGCGCGTGGCATCTGGGCGATGCTGACGCGCGGCGAGGATTATCGCGATCCGGCGACGGTGGCTGCCGCCTGACCAGCCTGATCGCAGAGTTGTGAGGACGTCATGAATCGCATGGACAAACGGTCGAAATGATCGGGAACGGGCAAACCAGAAACCTTCTCCGGGCATCAAGCCCTCCGTGGCAGCGGACGCGGTGTCGGCAGAAATTCGCAGCGCACTGGGATAGCAGGGAACTCGGCCTCAATGCTCCGGCTTCGCCGGCAAGTTTGCCGGCGAAGACTGCGGCGTCGATTGACTCCCGCTAAGCGCCCTGACATGATCCGCCGGCAAAGTTTCCGGCAAGAATCATGGTCGATCACTTCGAGACTCCTTTTTCATTTTTCCCGCGCAGCGGGTCTCCGACTGAGCAGGCCGACGTCGGCTTTCGCTCTGGCGCGAAGGGAACGCACTCAAGCCGGACGATGATGTTCGAGGAAATCGAACAAGTGCTCGCGGCAACGAATGCTGCGGCGCGGCGGCCAGATTACGCAAAAGCGATAATTGAAGGGAATTGCCTTGGCAAACCCACCGCCGCAACTCGCCGCCTTACAAATCAAAGGCTCTCAGAACTCTATGGGCTTGACCCATCGGTCCCGGTCTTTCGTGTCCTCAGGCGGCTTTGGGATCTCGACCAGGAATCGCATCGATTACTCGCGTTGCTGATCTCTATCGCTAGAGACCCGCTATTGGCTGCAACTGCACGCTCGGTGATCTTTCTGCCGATCAATGCAGAGTTCCGTCGCGATGCCATGAAGGCAGCACTGCAGGCCATTGTAGGTGATCGCCTCAACGAGAGCACCCTCGACAAGGTTTGCAGAAACACTGCGAGCACCTGGACGCAGTCGGGCCATCTCGTCGGACGCACCTTCAAGAAACGTCGGTCCGTTAATCCGACGCCGGCTACTATTGCCTACGCGATTTACCTTGCCCATGCGGCCGGATTCAGGGGCACCGACATCTTCTCCAGCGCTTGGCTTCGCGTCCTTGACACTGATCCCCCGCGAGCACGTCAGCTCGCGCTTGAAGCAAAGCGCATCGGTTTGATTGACCTGCGCATGGCCGGTGATGTCGTTGAATTGGGTCTTTCTCGCCTCGATTCGCCCCCAGTGAGGCTTTGAACATGGCCCGGATCGAAGACCTCGCCGAACACTATGGCCGGCACATCTCTACTCCCTGGCAACGTACCGTTGCAGGCGCTCAACGTGTAGTCGTGGTGGTCTACGACAAAGAACTCGAGCGGACACTTCGGGCTAGGAAGCTCGCGTTCGAGACCGTGAGTCGCCAAGCCGGACATGAGTGGAAGGAGATCGACCTAGCCGGCGCGTTTGGAGAATGGATGGCAGCTGACGACTATCGTGACGAGTACTTCTCCTCTCCAGAAGATCTCCAGCTTAAACTTGACGCCGAGTTTCCAGGGAGTGTGGCCGACATGCTTCGGGAGACCCTCCAGGCTCCAGATGTAGACGAAAACACTGTCGTTGCCGTCTTCGGTGCTGGATCCCTGTTTGGTCTCGCCAGAATCTCCCAAGTACTCAGAATGGTCGAGTCCGATATTCGTGGACGTCTGCTCGTGTTCTTCCCCGGTCAATTCGAGAGAAACAATTATCGGCTTCTCGATGCTCGGGATGGGTGGAATTACCTCGCCGTGCCGATCACGGCGCACAGCGACTGAGGTTTGCATGAAAATCAAAGATACTCTGCAGCGAGATCCAGCCGTTCACCCGCTCGTCAACTAGGGGCAGGCACGCATCTCCGACGATCGCAACGAACGGACGATGGCGGAATTGCGCGGCGAGTTGGAGACCTTCGTGTGCGAGGGTCAATACGCTGATGGCGTCCAAAAGATCATTCGCTCGTTCCTCGACAACCTCGGCAAGACAAGCCAGCGCGGGGCATGGGTGAGCGGCTTCTTCGGCAGCGGCAAATCCCATCTCCTCAAGATGCTCTGCCATCTCTGGCAGGACACAGCCTTTGCTGATGGGGCCACGGCTCGCAGCCTTGTCCCTTCGATACCCGAAGACCTGCGCGCCTTGCTGCGCGAGCTTGATACGGCTGGAAAGCGGGCCGGGGGGCTGATCGCCGCTGCCGGTGCCCTGCCAAGTGGCACCACCGACAACGTGAGGCTGACAATCCTGGCGATACTGCTGCGCGCCGTTGGTCTTCCCGAGCAGTATCCCCAAGCCCGCTTCTGTCTGTGGCTGCATTCGCAGGGCAAGTTCGCAGAGGTAAAGTCGGCGGTCGAGGCGGCTGGCAAGTCGTTTGAACGCGAGCTGAACAATCTCTATGTCAGCGGGCCGATCGCGAGTGCGGTCATGGCCGCGGAGAAGAGCTTTGCATCGACCGAGGCAGAGGCCAAGCAGCTGCTCAAGGCGCAGTTTCCGCCTCAAGTCACTGACATTACGACCGAGCAGTTCCTGCTGGTTGTTAAGGATGCATTGAGTCTGAAGGCCAAGGAGGGGCGTCTGCCCTGCACCCTACTCATTCTGGACGAGGCCCAACAGTATATTGGCGACTCTCAGCAGCGCGCTTCTCTCGTAACCGAAGTGACCGAGGCTGTATCAAAACAGCTCGACAGTCACGTCATGGTGGTAGCGGCAGGGCAAAGCGCGCTGACCGAAATCCAGCTCCTGACGTATCTGCTTGACCGTTTCACGATCCGTGTGCCGCTTTCGGACGCTGAAGTCGAGACTGTGACCCGAAAGGTGCTACTGCAGAAGAAGCCCTCGGCCGTCGCCAACGTGCGATCCTTGCTCGACAAGCACGCCGGAGAAGTCTCGCGTCAGTTGCAGGGTACGCGTATTGGCGAGATTGCTGAAGATCGCGCTGTAGTAGTTGACGATTATCCTCTCTTACCCGTTCGTCGCCGGTTCTGGGAGCATTGCTTTCGGCAAATCGACGCCGCGGGCACAAGCAGCCAACTTCGATCACAACTGAGAATCATCCACGATGCAGTCGCCAACGTTTCCGAGAAGCCCTTGGGATCGATTGTGCCGGCGGATGAGCTCTTCGACGCCCTTGCCCCCGAGATGGTCAACACGGGTGTGCTGCTGCGTGAGATCAACGAGCGCATCATCCACGTTGGCCGCACCGAAGGTGAACTAGCGCAGCGGATCTGCGGCTTGGCATTCCTGATCGGAAAGCTGAAGCGGGAGGGAGGAGCAGACACTGGTGTCCGCGCCACGAAGGAGCATTTGGCGGACCTTCTGATCGACGATCTCTCGGCCGACAACGGCAAGCTTCGGTCTGAAGTCGAGGTGATGCTCAAACGGCTTTCTGACCAAGGCGTCCTTATGCTGGTAGGGGACGAGTACCGACTACAGACACGTGAAGGCAGTGAATGGGACCGCGAGTTCCGCAACCGCCAGACCAAACTGAACAACGACGATGCAGCGATCCAATTCAAGCGGGATCAGCAACTGTATGGAGAAATCGACAAAGCAGTACGCGGGATAAAGGTGATCCAAGGTGCTGCGAAGGAACCTCGGCAGTTCGTCGTTCACAGAGAGCAAACGCCTCCCACGCTAGACGGGAGCAGCGTGCCGATCTGGATCCGGGACGGCTGGTCGTGCTCGGAAAAGGACGTTGTCGAAGCTGCCCGCGCGGCGGGGACGGATAGCCCTGTCCTTTTTGTGTTCATCCCGCGGCAGTCGGCTGAAGACCTGCGACGGCTTATAGTCGAGGCCGACGCGACCCAGCAGACCCTAGACGCCAAAGGCAATCCGACGACTGCAGAGGGCCAAGAGGCTCGGCAAAGCATGGACAGCCGCCGCGCGCGCGCCGTCGCGGATCGGGATCGCTTGATCCGGGAAGTCGTCGCCAACACCAAGGTTTTCCAGGGCGGTGGCAGCGAAGTGCTGCTCACGACCCTCGAGGATCGGATCAAGACTGCCACAGAGGCGTCTCTGGTCCGCATGTTCCCGCGCTTCAAGGATGCCGACTCCGCAGCATGGGAGGCCGTCATCAAGCGAGCTCGCGAAGGCGCGGACCATCCTTTCCAGCCAACTGTGCATTCGGACGCAACGGAGAAGCACGCTGTCTGCCAGCAAGTGATCTCTACCATCGGTGCTGGTAAAACGGGCTCCGAAATCCGGAAGGTTCTCGGTGGAACTCCCTTCGGATGGCCACGCGACGCGGTCGATGCGGCGCTGATAGCTCTGCATCGCCTCCAACACATCACCGCCACGTTGAACGGTCAGGCAGTTCCGCTCGGCCAACTCGACCAGAACAAGATTGCAAAGTCGGAGTTCCGTGTTGAGCACGCGACGCTCTCCGTCGGCGATCGACTCATCCTTCGAAAGCTGTTCCAAGCGTTGGGCGTTTCCTGCAAAAGCGGCGAGGAGGCCGTTCGTGCGGGTGAATTCCTCGCGAGCCTCATCGCACTGGCGAAAGCGACGGGCGGTGAAGCGCCATTGCCGTCCGCGCCGGCCACCACTGAGATCGAGGATATCCAGCGGCTTGTCGGGAATGAGCAGCTGGTCGCCATCAAGGACAAGGCGCCCGCATGGGAAGAGCGGATCAAGGAATGGTCCGGCACACGTGATCTGATCGCCACCCGCCTTCCGGCCTGGGATATTGTGAGCCGCCTTGCGAAGCACGCGGACGGCGTGCCCGAGGCCAAGCCGCATCTGGATGAGATCGAGGCCATCCGGGCGCAGCGTCTTCTGCTCGAACCCGCGGATCCCGCGAACACCGTCCGCCAAGCGCTTTCCGCCCTGCTTCGGGATGCAGTCCAGAAAGGCCACGCCTCCCATGAGAAGGCCTTTTCGGACGCGCTTGCTTCGCTGGCCTCCAATAGCGTGTGGGCGAAGGTGAAGCCCGAAGACCAGGATAACATCAAGTCTGCGGTCGGGCTCACCGCACCATCGAAGCCGGACGTCTCGAGCGACGAGGCTCTGGCTAGCACACTGGACCGCAAACCGCTGGTCGGCATCCAGGCCGAAATCGACGCGATCGCCGGCCGGGTGAACCAGGCAATCGAAAGGGCAGCGCGCCTGCTCGAACCCAAAGTCCAGACCGTGACGTTGGAACGTTCAACCCTGCGCGACGCGGCCGAGGTGGAAGCCTGGATTGAGCGGCAGAAAGCGACGCTCCTCGCCAAGATCGCCGACGGGCCTGTGCTGGTGAACTAAGGGGTTCGTGTAATGGCGTCGTTGGACAGAACTCTCCGCAAGGACCTCGAAAAGACGGTCAAGCAGGCACGCCGGGTGGCAGAGGCCGGCGCGCGCAAGGCCGTGGCGCAGCTGGGTGTGGGCGATGCCGAAAGCCCCAAGCATCTGTCGACCGACGAGCGCGCACTTCGCAATCGCCTCCGCGCGCACGGCCGGCAGCTGGGCGACAGGCGCGACACCAGGACCGGCGCTCAGGAGACGGCGCGCCTGGTTCAGGAATGCGCCTACGAGCACTGGCACCGGATGCTCTTCGCACGCTTCCTCGCCGAGACGGACCTGCTGATCGAGCCGGACTCCGGCGTCGCCATCACCCTGGACGAGGTGCAGGAGCTGGCGCGCGAGAAGGCGACCGACTGGCTGCCGCTCGCAAGTGACTACGCGGAACGCATGCTGCCGCAGATCTTCCGCAACGACGATCCGGTGCTGCAGATCTCTCTCCCCCCTGAAACCCGGTCGGAGATGGAGGACTTGCTGAAGGGGCTGCCCAACACGGTGTTCGAGGCCGACGACAGCCTCGGATGGGTCTACCAGTTCTGGCAGGCCGACAAGAAGGAGGCGGTCAACAAGTCCGAGGTGAAGATCGGCGCCGACGAGCTTCCCGCCGTCACCCAGCTCTTCACCGAGGACTACATGGTCCTCTTCCTGCTCCACAACACGCTCGGCGCCTCGTGGGCCGGTAAGGTGCTCGCCGGCGATCCCGCACTGGCGGCATCGGCCTCGAGCGAAGACGAGCTGCGCGCGGCCTGCAAGGTCGGCGATATCGAGTGGAGCTACCTGCGCTTCGTGCGGGACACTGACGAAGATGGCGCCGATGGCCCCTGGCGGCCGGCGGCAGGCACGTTCGACGGCTGGCCCAAGGACGCGAAGGATCTGACCGTGCTCGACCCCTGCATGGGCTCGGGGCATTTCCTTGTATTCGCCCTTCCGATCCTCGTCGCCTTCCGTATGGCGGAAGAGGGGCTGTCAGAGCGCGCCGCAATCGATGCCGTGCTGCGCGACAATCTGTTCGGGCTGGAGATCGATCCTCGCTGTACCCAGATCGCGGCGTTCAACCTCGCCTTCGCGGCTTGGCGACGGACGGGGTTCCATCCGCTGCCGCCGCTCAACCTTGCCTGCTCCGGCCTCGCCATCGGCGTGACGAAAGCCGAGTGGCTGAAGCTGGCCGAGAAGGCGGTCGCAGCTGCTGATCCAGGCGCAAAGCGGGATCTCTTGGGCACCGGAGACAACCTGTTGACCCACGGGCTTGAGCAGCGCGTCACCAATGGTCTTGGTGCGCTACACGATTTGTTCACACGAGCGCCTTGGCTGGGAAGTCTAATCGATCCCCGGCGTGCGGGTGGTGACATTTTTCGGGAAGGCTTTGACAAACTCGAACCCCTCATCGCCTCCATCCTAAGCGCAGCCGATACAGATGAAACGCGTGAGCTCGCCGTTTCCGCGAAGGGAATGACCAAAGCAGCCGAACTTCTAGGAAAGAAGTTCGACCTTCTTGTCACCAATGTTCCATTCCTAGGCGGGAGCCGCCAAGAACCGGTATTGGCCGACTACATCAGCAACAACTATGAGGCAGGCAAATCTGATCTCGCCACCGCGATGATACTGCGAATGCGGAAATGGGCGAAAAGCGGCGGAACAGCTGCATTTGTAAGCCCCCAAACCTGGCTATTCCTACGAAATTATAAGAGCTTTAGAAAGCTCCTTCTAGAGAGCTCTCAATTTAATCTTATCTCAGCCCTCGGGGCGAGGGCGTTTGAGACGATCACCGGTGAGGTTGTCAATGTAACCTTGACAGCCCTTACAGATGTTCAGCCATCAAGAGCTACGGCCTTTATTGGAATAGATGCAAATGCACACGCAGATATTCCAACCAAGACCCAAGGAATGAAGTCCGGAGAATTTCTAAAGCTCAGCCAGAAAGTTCAACTGGGAAATCCAGATTATACGATTGTACTGTCGCAAAGCACAGGTCTGCCGCGCCTCAGTGAGTACGCGACATCTTGGCAAGGACTTGTTACCGGAGACAAGGCAAGGTTTGTCCTCAATTTCTGGGAGGTGCCCGCGATCAGTGACGGATGGGAACCCTTCATCTCAAGCCCGTCAATCTCCACAGATTATACTGGCCGGGAGCGAATTGTTCGATGGGACAACGCAAAAGGGCCGCTCCATAAACCCGCCTTATTCGTCCAATTCTTCTGGGAAAGTTGCGTGCGCCTGAAAGCGCTGTAGATTCAGTCTTCTAGACAAGGATCAACGGCAGCATCGGACGCACGCATGGGTGAAACGCTATCGCTGGTGGCGCCCCGGTTCAATCGCTCTCTTCGGATCGAGAGCCGGGCAGAGCGGCTGACCGGAGATCCCGGGGCAATCCTTCTGCGCGAGGTGCTCGAAAACAGCGGCATCGTGGGCTGGATGACCGATCGTCTGAGCGATCCGCGGCGGCCGCAGGATGTCACGCATGATCTGGCCTCGCTCCTGCGCACCACGATCCTGCTGGCCGCCCAGGGATGGCGCGATCATGACGATGCCGATGCGCTGCGGCACGACCCGGCCTTCCGACTGGCGGTGAGTTCGGCAGCCGGGATGACGCCGCTCGGCGGTCCGGGGCTGGCGTCCCAACCCACGCTCTCGCGCTTCACGGCGATGATGGCGGCGCCGGACAATCTGAAGGTCCTGCGCGAAGCGGTCCTGGAATTGGCCGGCCGGGGCGTTCAGGCACAGAATGCCGGCAAGCGCTTGCCGAAGGTGACGCTGGACGTGGACAGCCTGCCGATCGAGGTTCATGGTCACCAGCCGAAGGCGGAGTGGAATGGCCATTACAATGCGCGCATCTATCATCCGCTCATCACCTCGATCGCCGAGACCGGCGACATGCTGGATGCACGGCTGAGAGCGGGCAATGTCGGTACCGCGGAGGGCGCGCTTGACGTGATCCTCGACGTGGTCGACCGGGCGCAGGCCAGCCTCTGCGAGGTCGCCATGCTGCGCATCGATGCGGGCTTCCCCTCGGCCACCTTGCTGGCGGGGCTGGAGGCGCGCGGCATCGACTATGTCTCGCGGCTGCGCGCCAACCCGGCGCTGGACCGCGAGGCCGCGCCTCACATGACGCGCCCGCCCGGGCGGCGTCCGATCAAGCCGCGGATGTGGCTGCACGAACTGCGCTACCAGGCCGAGACCTGGGACAAGGAGCGCCGCGTGATCCTGGTGGTCAAGGAGCGCGAGGACGACCTTCTGCTCGACCGCTTCTTCCTCGTCACCTCGCTGACGCTGGCAGAGATGAGCCGGGAGGACATCCTCGAGCATTACCGCGCAAGGGGCACCGCCGAGGGCCATATGGGCGAGCTGAAAGACGTGCTCGCCCCGGCGCTGTCCTCGACGAACCGGCCGAAATCTCACTGGCGGGGGCGGGGCACGCAAACCGCGACGCCCGGCGTCGATGCCTTCGCGTGCAATGAGGTTCGGCTCCTGATCTCTCTTCTCGCCTATGAGCTGATGCACATCGCCCGCCGCGCCATGGCGGCTGCCACCGGCACCGGCTGGAGCCTGCGCCGCCTGCGCGAACGCGTGCTGCGCGCCGGCGCCCGGCTGATCCTGTCCGGCCGCCGTATCACGCTCGCATTGTCTGCCGCCGCCGCACCGTTCTGGGCAGTCCTCTGGCCAAGGCTCGCCGCCCTGCACTGGTCCGGTCCCTGAACCGGACCGGCTCCAGCCCGACATGACCGCCCGCCGGATCCTCCGGCGAACGAGCCCGCATGGACGGCGATTGCAAAAAATACCCGCCCCGGAGGCGCATCGCCATCGAAACACAAGCCAGAGGCGATCATCCTCCCGCCCAGCCAGGCGCCGGGCCTTCAGGACGTACTCGAACCGCCCGAAAGCAGCACCTTGGCGCCAAGGTCAGCCGGCCGGTGAATATTGCGGGATAAAGATAGTGGCGCTCATAACTTTCCGCCTGAGGGCGTCTTGGGGCGCAGGGGCGTTCTGCTTTCTCAAGGGAAGACTGCACGCGCCACTCTTTATACTGGCGAGATATTCAATGCTGGCAGCGTTCCAGTTATTCCCAAGGACGATGCGGAACTTGAAGCAATATATACATTCCTCAGCGACGAGTGCTACACGCCCGAGGTTCGCAAGATCAATCAGAAGCTCATCATGGACTGCGGTTACTTCATCAAGGTTCCTTACGACCGCGATAAGTGGTTCGCCCTGAACAACTTTTATCCGGCTGATTTTGCTTGAGAATGATGTGATATTGCTGGGTGCTGCCTGCAAGGTTTTGTATTATCCCGGCAGGAACCCTGCAATTTCGAGCCGTGATATGAAGCCGAGAAAGCCGCTCCCGGAACAAGACGATCTCCTGCGCGCCCGCCTGGTCGAGATGATCGACATGCGCCACGAGCTGGTGAAACTTGCCCCCCTGATCGACTGGGAGGTCTTTGAGCGGGAATGGGCCGGGTTCTTTCCGTCCCACACCGGTCGCCCGGCGACGTTGACGCGCCTGGTTGCCGGACTCCTTTACCTGCAACATGCCTATGCACTTTCGGACGAGGCGGTCGTGGCACGATGGGCCGAGAACCCGTATTGGCAGCACTTCTGCGGCGAGACGTTCTTTCAGCACCGTCTGCCGCTTGATCCCTCATCCCTGACCCGGTGGCGCAAGCGGATCGGCGAGGAGGGTGTTGAATGGATGCTGACCCAGACGATCGAGGCCGGGAAACGCGCCGGGGTGGTGAAGCGCAGCGATCTCAAGCAGGTCACGGTCGATACCACGGTGATGGAAAAGAACATCGCCCACCCGACGGATGCCCGGCTGTATGAGGCGGCGCGGCGCAAGCTGGTCGGGCTGGCTCGCGAAGCCGGGATCGTCCTGCGCCAGAACTACAACCGTCTTGGGCCTCGGCTGGCCGGTCAGGTTGGGCGCTACGCCCATGCCCGCCAGTTCAAGCGGATGCGCAAGGCGTTGCGCCGGCTCAAGGGCTACACCGGCCGCGTGCTGCGCGACATCGAGAGGCAACTGGGTAAGGTTCCGGAGGGGGCGCTGAGAGAGCGCCTGGTGGGGATGATCGCGCTGGTGAACCGGCTGTTGGCGCAGAAGCCGAAGGACAAGAAGAAACTCTACAGCCTGCATGAACCGGCGGTGGACTGCATCTCCAAGGGCAAGGCGCACAAGAGGTACGAGTTCGGAACCAAGGTCAGCGTGGCCACGACCAACCGGGGCGGCTTCGTGGTCGGGATGCGGGCGCTGCCGGGTAACCCTTACGACGGCCACACGCTGCACGAGGCGCTGGAACAGGTCGAGATCCTGACCGACCTGAGGCCAGAGTTGGCCTTTGTCGACCGCGGATACCGCGGGCATGGCGTGCAGAATGTGAAGGTTTTCATCAGTGGCGCAAAGCGAGGTGTCACCAGGACGATCGCCAAACTCCTGCGACGGCGCAGCGCCATTGAACCAATGATCGGGCACATGAAGAACGACGGTCGACTGACGCGAAGCACCCTGAAAGGAACCGACGGCGACGCTCTGTTCGCCGTGCTCTGCGGCTGCGGTCACAACATTCGCATGATCCTGAGACACCTGAGGGAGATCTTGTGCCGGTTGATCCGGGCTCTCACCTCGCTCCGACAGACCACCACCGCTGAAACGGCCTTCGTCGGGCCGTCTCAGATCGCCAACGTGCCAATCTGAAACCCTTGTTCAGGACGGACTAAGTGGCAGAGGGAGTTCAAGAAGAAATACCCAAGTGGTCTTCCCAAACCAAGCTCGAACGATCCAAGGCAATGGTTGTTTTCTGGCTCACCAGCAGTAGGAAGCACCCCTCTGATTGTCGCAACCGCTCGCTTGCTTGGCTATAGCTGGCCGCGTCTGACAGGCTCCAATTTTTCGGATTGTCCTTCGCTCTCACCCGACGGGTTAGAGGCGCAAGCGGACGAGGACGGAGTTGTATGCATTTCCGCGATCAAGGGAGAAGCACCGGCACACGAGCGCCTAGTCGCCGTTCTCTCGGATTCGTTCGGGACGAGCTGGTCGGCTGCCAAGCTATCGTCCCTATTGGGCGAATCTGGCTTTGGGGGGAAGTCGCTCGACGATTGGCTGCGCGACGGCTTCTTCAAACAGCACTGTAAACAGCACTGTGCTCTGTTCCAGCCGCGGCCATTCATCTGGCACATCTGGGATGGTCGGCGCGACGGCTTCCATGCGCTGGTCAATTACCACCGCTTGGCCGCGCCGAACGGCGAGGGTCGGCGGACGCTTGAGAAGCTGATCTATTCCTATCTCGGCGACTGGATCGACCGGCAGCGCGCCGATCAGAAGGCCAGTGTGGAAGGCGCCGACGCCCGTTTGGCCCATGCCGAGCATCTGCGCGACGAGCTGATCAAGGTCCTCGAGGGCGAGCCGCCCTACGACATCTTCGTGCGCTGGAAGCCGCTGCACGACCAGCCGATCGGCTGGGACCCGGACATCAACGACGGCGTCCGGATGAACATTCGCCCGTTCATGACCGCCCGCCCCCTCGGCGCCAAGGCCAAGGGCGCGTGCATCCTGCGCTCCACCCCTAACATCAAGTGGACCAAGGACCGCGGCAAGGAATCGACCCGGGACAAGGACGACTACCCCTGGTTCTGGGGCTGGGACGAGACGAGCGCCGACTTCGCTGGTCGCGAGAAGTTCGACGGCAACCGCTGGAATGACCTGCACTACACCCGCGAGGTGAAGCAGGCCGCCCGCGACCGGCGCCGCGCGAAGTCCGGAGGGGCGTCGTGACCTCCTCCCCACCCACCACGCTGGTCGACGCCATCGAAGGCTCGCTGACACAGGCGCTGCGATCCGCAGACGGCGTTGCACCGCCGGTGGCGCTCCTGTGGACCGATGCCGACGGCCAATGGGCGCCGCTCATGCCCGCGCTCCAGAAGACGTTGCCGCAGCTCTTCGTCCTCGGACCCTACGCGCCGGATGAGCGTCGCGGCCCAGTTATCTGGCTGCGGTGCATCATCGACCGGACCCTGCCGGAGGTGTCTCCCCCAGAGGGCGTCGTTCCGATCTTCTATCTGCCGAAAGTCGGCAGGCAGGATCTGCGGGCGGCAGGCGACTGTCCGCCGGAGCTGCAACCGCTGATCGAGCTCCAGTACCGCGGCGCCGTCTGGCATCAGCGGAATGGCCGCGACTGGAGCGTGGACGCGTTCCTGATGTCCGACGATGGCCTCGCGCTGGATGTGGCGCGCGACGCCCGCACGCGCGAGGCGATGCTGCGCTCCCTCCCGCTGCTGGCGGCGGAACCGCTGGCGGGCCTCCGCGGCCGTCGTCTCGAGGCCGATGATTTTGATCGCCTGGCAATCGGCGATCCCGTTCGCGATCTCCTGACCTGGCTCAGCGATGCCGACGTATTTCAGTCGCGCTCGGACGCCGGCCGCTGGGCCACCTTTCGCGACGTCTGCGTCCGCCAGTTCGGCTTCGACCCCGATGCCGACGGAACGCAAGCTGCAGCCGATGCGCTACTGCATGGCGGCGGGAAGTGGGATGAGGTCTGGCAGCGCTTCTGCGACGCGCCAAAGCTCTACCCCGGTGTCTCCAGCGCCCTGCGTCAGGCCCGCCCCCGCGATCTCCTCGGCCTGGCAGACCATTCCCGCCGGCCAGGCCTCAATGAGGAGATGGAGGACAAGCTCTGCAAGGCGCTGGAAGCGGTCCCGTCGATGCCGCATGCGCAAGCCTGCGATAAGGTCGTCGCTCTCGACAAGGAGCACAGGGAGCGGAGAGGCTGGGTCTGGGCGCAGCTTGGAGAGAGCCCTTACGCGGTGGCGCTTGAACCCCTCGGGCGGCTTGCGGCAGCGGCGAAGACCGCTCTTGGCGGCGTGACGGTCGAAGCCATGGCGGCTGACTACGCCACGAGCGGATGGCACTGCGACCGGGCGGCCATGGAGGCTCTAGCCGCCACGAAGCCGGGCGCCACCAACGGATTGATCACCAAGGTAGCGCGCGCACTCTACGAGCCTTGGCTCGACCGCTCCGCTCGTCGCTTTCAGGAGTTGATGTCTGCACCTGGCGTAGATCCTGCAAAACTGGTCTCGCCAGTAAAGGCCGAACGCGACACATGCGTGCTGTTCGCGGATGGCCTGCGCTTCGATGTCGGTGCAATCCTGCATGA
>CBDIBW010000017.1:0-62666 GCA_965277135.1 Thioclava sp.
CCACGCCGACCGTAACCACCATCATCGAGCCGAGCTTGATGATGGTGCGCTGCTCGGACTCGCGGATGTCGCGCTTGACCTCGGCAATGTCGCGCTTGGTAGCCGCCTCAAGCTCCTTCATGTCGTGCGTGAGACGGGTTTCCATCTCCTTCATGTCGCGCTTCAACCCGGTCTCAAGCTCTTTGAGGTCGCGCTTGGTAGCCGCCTCAAGCTCTTTCATGTCGCGCTTCAGCCCGGCTTCAAGCTCCTTGAGATCGCGCTTGGTAGCAAGCTCGTTGGTGATGAGGTTGCGCTGTTCGTCGGCAATCACCTCGGCCTGCGGCTCGGGCATCCCCGCCGAGACAAGGCGCTTGACATAGGTGTGGGTGTCGAAGGCAAGAAGGGCAGACATGGGTGGCCTCGGGTCAGGAAGGACCTGTCAAATATGGCAGCAAAGCCTTGGCGTTTCAAGCGCCCCCTCAAGCAGCCCCGGGCCATCACCCGGGCCATCACCTGACCGCCCCGCCTCGCGCGGGGCTTTTTGATGGGAGAATGACATGGATGAAAACGGAATGGATGAAAACAACATGGACAGGGCGCAATTCTTCCACGCCCTGCGCGCAGATGGCCCGTTCGGCGCTCACCTCAGCCTGCCCTTGCGTCAGTTGGGCTGCGGCAATCCGGGCGGCACGATCAACTGATCCTTCTTGGGGGTCGAAAAACGACTGTCCCTCAATAGCGCGCAGGATTTCGCGGTAATCCCGCGCGGGGGAAATCTGCACGGGAGACGGTTCGACGCCAGCCCTGTTCCCACCGCCACTTGCCCCTGCAAAAACGTTCTCCGGGTCTGGCTGTGGCGGGATTTTTGCGTTGTTTTCGGGGGTTATGCGGGGCGGGCTATTCACCGACCTCGGTGCCAGGTGGGCCAAAAGCGGTCTCTGAGAGCCGATAGTCTCCGGACCTGATGACTACGCGGATTTGGTGAACAGCTTGTAGCAATATGAAATCGTTTGATTTCCTGAGATCCCAACCTGACCCCTTCGACGCCGGTCGCGTCCGGTGAGATGGAACCGGGATCGAATGATCGCCCGTCGCCCGATGCTCTAACCGGCAGGAGCAGGCGCCACGGCTGAGTGGCTGCTCGCCGATTTCCGGCGGGACGGCGAGTGCGCCGTGTCTGAGCCTCGATGAAAGACGTTAAACGGCGGATTTGGGAGTGGTCATGCTGCCGGGCAGAGCAAATCCCGTTGCTCTTTCCACCCTGCCGGGACCGGCTTCATGAGCCTTGCCAGGGTCATCTCCGGCCGCTGCCTGCCGTCGAGGATTGTTTCGACGATGTCCGGCGCGAGCAACGTGAGCCGCATGATCCGCGTCATTTAGGACGGCGCGATGCGCTCGTGCCCGGCCAGTTCAGAGATCGACATGAACGCGCCCGAGTCCAGCATGCGGTTCCAGCGGAAGGCGCGGGCGAGTGCCTTGACGAGAGTGCTGTCCGGCTTGCGCGCCGGTTCTGCGCCTTCCGGCAGCTGCATCTGCTTGCGTCCGCCGCGTTTCACGAGGCGGAACGGTACCCGCCCCGGTGCGTACCCGCCAGAAAACCGCTTCCAAAAACAGTCGATTGTCCTTTGCCGTTGCTCCGGCATCACTGACCTTGCCAGGAAGATGTGGCTCAAGCCGTTGCCACAAGGCATCCGACACCACAAAGCGCTGCTCGTTCATTCAAACCTCCATTTTGGATGCTTGAAGCAGAAATCACGCCAAATGAAAATCCTAAATGTCCACAGACCCTAAAAGTTTAGCAGGCAAACTTTTAGTTGGTTCGCGATCTGTTTTTTATGTCCGGGGCCACCTATCCCTGATCGCATGCGTGATCGCGACGATCAGGCCAGGGGCGATCAGACCAGGGGCCACCCGGACGAACCCACAGCCGCCGTGCTCAAATCCGACATCGAGGCGCTGATCGACATGCGCCACGAGGTCGGGCTTGAGGGCGAATATCTCTGGCCGATCCCGCCGCGCGCGCTGGCGCTGCTCTACCGGGCCAGCGCCGGGCATAACCGCGCGATCCAGATCAAGGCCGAGAGCGCCTTTGGCGGCGGCCTGCCGGGCAGCGGCGCGGCCCGGATCGAGACGCTGTGCGCCCCCGGCGCGACCGAGATGTTCACCGCACTTGGCCTCGACCTCGAAACCTATGGCAACGCCTTCCTCCAGGTGATCCGGGCGGGCGACGCGGGCGCGGGCAACGATATCAACCGCGAGGTCATCACACTCTACCGCATCCTGCAGCGCCACTATGTGCCGTTCATCGAGATGATGCGGTTCCAGATCACCGCGCGCGCCGAGTTCGAGCGCCTGGTCAGAACCGATCCCGAAACGCTGACCGATCTCGAACGCGCCGCCCGCATCCTCTATCTGCAACGCACCGCCTATGGCGGCAAGATATCGGGGCGCAGTTTCGGCACCGGCCCGGCCGGGGCGGTTCGACATCACCAGGCTCGGGCCGATGCTGGAAAGCCTGCACGAGCGGCTGGCCGGTGTCATTATCGAGCGGCTGCCCTGGGCCGACCTGATCCGCCGCTATGACCGGCCGCAAACGCTGTTCTATCTTGATCCGCCCTGGTGGGGCTGCGAGGATTACTATGGCATCACCGCGAGCATCGCTGCCGCCATACCCTGCCGGGTCACTGGCAGCCCGGCGCCTCGGGCACGCCACCCGCAGGCACGCCACCCGCAGGCACGCTGCTGTCGCGTCTCCTGATCGGCAGATTCAAGGGCGATCCGGACGCGGAGGCAAAATGCGCTCTGCTGGCCGAGGTCTGCGGCGCGGCGGCGCTCGGCTACGCCACCCGCCTGCTACAGCCGCGCGCGGTGGTGCTGCACGGCAAGACCGCCGAGAACGGCAAGAGCCAGATCCTCGAACTGGCCCGCGGCCTCCTGCCCGAAAGCGCAATCTGCTCGGTCCCCGCCTCGAAGATGGGCGACGAGCGGCATGTGATCGGGCTCGTGGGCAAGTTGCTCAATGCCTCCGACGAGATCTCGGCCGAAGCCATCGCCTCCGATACCTTCAAGGCCGTCGTCACCGGCGAGGGCAAAGAGATGAGCAATGTGATCCGGATTGATGAAGCGCGGGGCAAGGATCATCAAGACACGCGGGAGGACACGCGGGCGGGCAGGCTCGATCAGAACGGGACTTCGTCGTCCAAGTCCGCAGCCGGTGTCTGCCGCCGGGAAGCTCGTTTTCGTGGGCGAAAGAGCGCTTGTTGCGCGCCTGATTCAGGCTATTGAACAGTTTATGCTGGACGCGCAGCGTCGGCAGCGCGAACTCGCTGACGGCACCTTCGTCACGCAACGCTTTGCCGTATGCGGCGAATATAGCCGCAAGAACAAATAAAGAATATACCCAAAAGTAGCATCTGCTGATCGACAGCAGGCACCGGGATCAAGGTCGCGAGCGAAGGGGAATGGCATGCGCAAGCATGGCGGCACCAGGCGGCGCATCGACGTCCTTAATGACGTTGATGAGATGCGCGAAGCCGCGCAGCTTGCGCCCGCTTTTCCCGGCGCATTGTCCGAGTTTGAACATCATTTGCACCATGCCGTCGCGGCTGAGACAGCCTTTGGTTCGTTTGGTCCGATGACGGATCGTGGCGAAGGGGCTTTCGATCGGGTTTGAGGTTCGAATGCTCTGCCAGTGCTGCGCTTGAGGGGGCGCTTGAAACGCCAAGGTTTTGCTGCCATATTTGACAGGCCCTTCCTGACCCGAGGCCACCCATGTCCGCCTTTGCCTTCGACACCCACACCTACGTCAAGCGCCTTGTCTCGGCGGGGATACCCGAGCCGCAAGCCGAGGTGATTGCCGACGAACAGCGAAGCCTGATAACCAATGAGCTTGCCACCAAGCGCGACCTCAAGGAGCTTGAAGCTTCACTCAAGCGCGACATGAAGGAGATGGAAACCCGTCTCACGCGCGACATGAAAGAGATGGAGGCCGGGCTGAAGCACGACATAAAGGAGCTTAAGGGGGCTACCAAGCGCGACATTGCCGAGGTCAAGCGCGACATCCGCGAGTCCGAGCAGCGCACCATCATCAAGCTCGGCTCGATGATGGTGGTTGCGGTCGGCGTGGTTGCGGCGCTGGTCAAGTTGCTTTAGCGGCATGCGTCGCGTCATTTCCTCGCCATCAGCCTGTCCTGCATGGCCTTGACGGCCAACTCGCCGCCGGACCCCATGAGAAACCCGGCCGCCAGATAGGACAGCACCCCCGCGCCGGTCATCGCGTCGATGACATGCGCCAGAACGCCGCCCGGAAACATCGCGGACAGCGCCCCGGCAATGGCCTGCACCACCCGCCGTTTCCACTGTTCCTCAGGTGCCAGAACGGCGCGGAACAGCACCCCACCGACACCGGAAAAGACCGGGCGAACCAGCTGTTCCTTCACCCGTGCAGGCCAGGTGACCCAAGCGTCGCGTTCCTCGCGCGCGAGCCGGAACACCAGCGCGGTGGCGAGATCCCGTTCGATCAGCGTGCCCTTGAGCCTTGAGAGCCGGACATTTGCCGTCCGGGTCTTGACCACCTCATGCGCCAGTCGGGCCTGCTGGAATGAGATGCCTCCATCCCCCGTCACCGGGTTCGGCTCGGGGTCCGGCTCGGGGTCCGATTTCGGGGCCGCTACCGTGGCCTCATCCGTAACCGATCCCATAGCCCCTGCGGCAGGCTGGCGGTTTTTGGCGCGCCGTTTTGGCAATTTCGCCGGGTCTGTCCGGTTGTCCCACTGTCTGTCCGCCCTGGCCGGGTCGATCGTGCCGTCGAGCTCAAGCGTGATCCGGCCGCTCGCGATCGCCTTGCCCACCGCCGTGTGGCTCACCCCGCGATGGGCGGCATATTTTCGTAGCGACAGTCTCATGCGCTCAGGCTCCCCATCGTCCATCACCGACCAGAGCAGGTCAGACAGCGGGTGGAAACCCGAAAGTGGAAACCTGGAAACCCGAAGTGGAAACCCAAAAGCCATCAGGTTTCCACTCGTGCGATCCATCAAATGTTTGAATTCACGCGGGTTTCGGGTGTATGTCTCCGAGGGTGGCAACCTGGCAACCCAAAAAAACGCCCTGTCGCTGGCGAAATGCCGAGCCAAGCCCTCCCGTATGGCAATATCGCCCGGAAGGAACCATTGAATTCAATGAATTGGCCAAATGGGTCCCGGCTGGATACCGCGCTGGACCCCGGAAGCCAGCCGCGGAATTTACCGTCGAGAACGGGGAAAGCCATCGGCCGACGCACTCCATGTGCGCGCCGCGACGTTTCTGCCGGGAGCGGAGACATTCGCCTACACTTTCCGGCCGACCGATGCCGTCATGCAACTCCAACGCACCGGAGAACTGCATGACGATGAACGATCCGATCCCCGCGCGCCTCGCCGCGCTCAAGACCACATCGACGCCGGACCTGAAACAGCAATGGCGCGAGTTGTTCGACAGTGAACCGCCGCCCTGCAACCGGCGATACCTTGAATCCCGGCTAGCCTACCGCATCCAGGAACACAGCCTTGGCGGGCTGAAACCCGAGACCATCCGGCGCTTGGAACGGCTGGGCGAGGAACTGGATGGCGGCGACCGCAAGAAGCGCGGCATCCGCGCCGACCGCGCCCGCCCGATCACGGGCACCCGGCTGCTGCGAGAATGGCAGGGGGTCGAGCATGTCGTCACGGTCACCGCGGACGGTTTCGACTGGCAGGGGCGGCCCTTACAAGTCGCTCTCCGCGATTGCCCGCGCGATCACCGGCAAACGCTGGAACGGCTGGCTCTTCTTTGGGCTCAAGAACCGGCGGGGGCGGACGTGACGAAGCTGCCCGGAAAATCGGAGATCGTCCGCAAGCTGCGGTGTGCCGTCTATCCAAAAGATCGTACGCGACACGTTGAATAGCGAATTGGGCGATGCGATCACCCGGGCCCTGAAAGCGGCGGGCATCACCAACAGCCAGGCAGCCGGGGACAGCCCCCGCAACCGGATCAACCAGACCCGGATCGCGCAGGCCCGGATCGCGCAGGCGGTGAGCGCCGCGCTCAAGACGGCGGGCCTCGTGCCTGCCGATGGCGGCGCTGATGGCGTGGCCGATACGGACACGACCGGAGCCGGTGAAAGCACCATCGAGACGGCCGAGACGGCGATCGCCACCGGGATAGTCCGGGCGCTCAAGCCGTTCAAGGCCCGTCTCGAGGACAAGATCGCCCGCGCCCTGGCCCGGGGTGTGACCGAAACCGGCGCGGATACGGGCTCTGCAGAGGAGAGCTTCATATGAAAATCACCCTCAAGACCGGCGAGACGATGCAGATTTCGTAGCCCTCGCCAAGGGCCTGATCGATGCGAAAGACCTGGCCAATGGCGGGCAGTTGCGCCCCCAGGAGGCCGACAAGCTGATCTCGCTGCTGTTCAAGGACGCGTTTCTGGCGAAGATCACCACGATGCGCATGGCGCGGCTGACGCGCAATGTCGATGTGATGGATATCCAGCGCCGCCAGCTGGTGCGGGTGGCGGCATGGGCCAGGAGCCCGACAATGACGATCTGGCCGGTGCGGACGGGCATGGCTGCAAGCTGGTCGCGCTCGACGCGCAGCTCTTTGCCTCGCTCACGCTCGATTTCCTGCGCGAGAACAAGGACAATCCGAACCTGCAACGCGAGGTCGAGACCGGCTTCAACACCCGGCTGGGCAATGATATCGTTGATCTGGGCTTCAACGGCGTGGCCGATGATGCGGCAGGCAAGGATCGCGCGGCGCGGTTTGTGCGTCTCAACAAGGGCTGGCTGCAGATCCTGCGCGAGGCGAAGGCAGCCCCGAAGGTCGATATCGACCCGTCCAGCGATGGCTGGATCGCCGCGCTCAAGGCGGTGATGGAGGCGTCCGATGAGCGGGTGCGCGCGACCTCGTCGTTCCTGATGAACGAGGCCGATGCCGATGCCTATGGCGAGGAAATCAACGCCCATGTAACGATTATGTGACCGGCTCGGAGGTGCAGTCGATGCGCCCGGCGCGCCGCTTCCGGGGCCACAGCATCGAGACCCACCCGCTCCTGCCGTCGGGCCAGGTGCTCTTCACCCCGATGAAGAACCTGATCTACGGTCTGCATACCGAAATCAAGCGTGACCGGGCCTGGCACTCGCGCAGGCGGGCGCTCGAATACACGTTCGACATGGCGTTTGATTTCGAGGTGGCGGTGAAGCAATTCGCCGTGCTCGGCGCGTGAGGCCGCGTGATCCCATAGCCGGGGGCACCCTCACTGCGGCGATGGTTCGGGCCTATGCCAACCTGCCCCCGGAGGTGCCCGAGGCTCTGCTCGAGCGCCATATCGGGATTGCCGCGCGCGATCTGGCGCGTGCCACCGGCCTCATGGGCGCGCCCGAAAACAAGACGGCCGCATGGGCCAAGGCGCTCGACCTGTGCGCGCGCTCGCCAGCGCATTTCCCTGGCTGAACACGTTTGCTCTGGATGGCGCGGCCCGCGAACCGCGTCGTCGTGCCGTTGCGTTTGTACTCATGGGTCATGGTCTGGCCGCGCCCCGTCTTCAGCGGCAGGCCGGGCCGGGTGCGGTCGAGCGCCTGGATCCGGGACGTCTCATCCACCGACACGACCACCGACACGACCACCGCATGGGCGGGCGGGCTGACGTAAAGTCCAACGATATCATGGCGTTTCTTATCATGGCGTTTCTTCGCAAACTCCGGATCGCGTGACAGTTTGAACACCCGCCAGCGGTGAGGGGTCAGCCGATGCGCCTTCCAGATCTTGTGCACTGTCGAGACCGCCAGCCCGGACGCCCTGGCCATCGCTCGGGCCATCGCTCGGGCCGTCCAGTGCGTCGCCTCGTGCGGTCGCCTCGTGCAGCGGGGGCGCCCTGGGTCAGCGCCACACTCCCGGTCACCTTTTCGGGCGCAATTGGGGCTTTGCCGGGCGGGCGCGTGGCGTCCTGCAACAGACCGTCCACGCCCGCCTCAAGAAACCGCGCTCTCCAGCGCCAAACGGTATGCTTCCCAAACGGTATGCTTCGTTGTGCCCGTCGCCCGCGCGATCGCCATGAGCCCGACGCCATCCGCGCTCAACACCACGATCCGCGATCGCCAGACATGTTTGTGCGCGCTGTTCCGGTCCGCGACGATCCATTCAAGCCGGCAACGCTCTGACTTCGTGAGCAGGATTGAGCCTGCTTTGTCCATGGACCAGACTCGCACGATCCGAGGGCAAGGGGAATCCCAAATGGGTGATTTATCTCTCGGGCAGACCACTAGGCGCTTATCAATCGGCTGGTCACCACGATCACTTCGGGCTTCTTGCCGACCCCTTCCATCGAGACCTGCCGCGCAATCCGTCGCAGGGCCTCTTCGATCTTGTCGTCATTGGCGATAACCTTGCGCGAAGCCCGTTCGAGAAAATCGGCCAGATCATCCGCGATCTGCTCGGCCAGCGGCGCACCACGCTTGCACCGGGTCGGCAGGCCCATGATCTCGACCCACGGATCGCCCAGCAACATATCCTCCTCGTCGATGATCACCGTGATCAGCACCAGGCCGTTGCGCGCCATTTTCATCCGCGCGCGCACGACACCCGAAGGCGCCCCGATCAGCACCGAGCCATCGAGATAGGTGCGTCCGGCCTCAATATATTCCACAACCCTGGGCGCATCGCCGGTCAGGTCCAGCATCGTGCCATTGGTCGCGATCTCCGATGCAATCCCCCTGGAGGCGCCGATCCTGGCATGCGCACGCAAGTGACGGTGTTCGCCGTGCATCGGGATCAGAATTTTCGGACGCAGCAGGTCATGCAGGGTCTCAAGATCGGGGCGGTTGGCGTGCCCCGAAACGTGATAGAGTCCGTCGTGATCGTCGATCACATCCACACCCATCTCGGAAAACGCATTCATGATACGGATCACACCGGTTTCGTTGCCCGGAATGGGCTTGGAGGAGAACAGGAACGAATCTCCCTCTTTCAGTTCAAGGCCCAGATATTTTCCGCGCGAAAGCTGCGCGCTGGCGGCACGGCGTTCGCCCTGACTGCCGGTCACGATCAGCATCAGGTGCCGGCGCGGCACTTCGATGGCCTCTTCGGCCGAGATCGTGCCGGGCATGCCGGTCAGCACCCCGGTCTCCTGCGCCGTCGACACCATGCGCTTCATCGCGCGGCCCAGCAGGCAGACCGAGCGACCAGCCGCCTTGCCCGCCTCGGCCAGTGTCTTCAGGCGCGCCACGTTGGAGGCAAAGGTGGTTGCGACCACCATCCCCGTCTGTGCTGCAATCAGTTCGGCCAGCGGTTCGGCCAGCGTGGATTCCGAACGCCCCGGCCGGGGCGAAAAGACGTTGGTCGAGTCGCAGCTGAGAACCTTGACTCCATTCCCCTCGCTGGCGATTTCGCGCCAGAGATCCGGATCGAATGGTTCGCCAACGATCGGGTTGTCATCGAGCTTGAAATCGCCGGTATGCACGATACGGCCTGCGGGCGTGTCGATCACCAGCCCGGAACTCTCAGGGATCGAGTGCGACACCGGGACGAACTGCACCTCGAATGGCCCGGCCTGGATCACCTGCGGGCGCGGCTCGACGATGGTGATCTCTTCGGCGGCGATGCCGGCCTCTTCCAGCTTGATCTGACCCAGACGCCCGGTGAAGGCGCGGGCATAGACCGGTTTGCGCAATCCGGGCCACAGATGGGCCAGCGCGCCGATATGGTCTTCATGCGCGTGGGTGATGAAGATCGCCTCGATCCGGTCGGCATTCTGTTCCAGCCAGGTCAGATCGGCCATGATCAGATCGACGCCGGGTGTTGCGTCCATATCCGGGAAGGCCACCCCAAGATCGACCACGATCAGCCGCTCCTTTCCCTCGCGGCCATAGCCATAGACATAGGCGTTCATGCCGATTTCACCCGCCCCGCCCAAGGGCAGATAGATCAGTCGCTCGCTCACGCGCTCAGCCCCTTGTTGTAATCATTGATCAGCCGAAGCCCATGCATGGTCAGGTCGTGGTCAATACTGTCAAAGAGATCAAAGCCCTGACGGAACAGTTCCGCCAGTCCACCGGTTGCCACCACCTTCATCGGACGATCACGTTCGCGCCGGATCTGGCGCACGATCCCCTCGACCAGCCCGATATAGCCCCAGAACACGCCCGACTGGATGCAGGCCACCGTGTTGGTGCCAATCGCTTTCTCGGGACGGGTCACATCGACATGCGGCAGAGCGGCGGCCGAGGCATGGAGCACCTCAAGCGACATGTTCACACCGGGCGCGATCACGCCCCCGATATAGGCCCCGTCACGTGCCACCACATCAAAGGTCGTGGCCGTGCCGAAATCCACCACCACAAGATCGCCGCCATGGCGATCGAACCCTGCCACGGTATTGACCAGACGATCGGGGCCGACCGTGGTTCCGACATCGACACGCGGACTGACCGGCAGGCGGCATTCGGGCTTGCCCACGACCAGCGGGCGACATTCGAAATGGCGATTGGCCATAACCCGCAGGTTGAACACGACGCGCGGGACGGTCGAGGACACGATCACCTCATCGATCTTGCGTTCGATCCCGTGCAGCCGCATCAGGCCGGTGAGCCAGACGTAATATTCATCTGCCGTGCGCTGGTGATCGGTGGCCATCCGCCAGGTGGAGACAAATTCCGTCCCGTCCCAGATCGAGAACACGATATTGGTATTCCCGCAATCAATGCAGAGCAGCATCGCCAGCCCTCCTTGTCAGAAAAATATATCCGCCGCCGCGATGGCACGGGTGCCCCGGGCCTCGCGCAGGATCAGCGCGCCACGGCTGTCGATGGTCTCGAAAATGCCCTCATGGCTGTGCGAGCCGGTGCGCGCGACAATCCGCTCACCCAGCCGGGCGGCGCGCACCAGCCAGGCATCGCGGATCGCATCGAAGCCGCAATCGCGCAACTGCCGGTCGTAATGGGCAAAGGCCGTGGCGAGCGGGGGCAGAAAATCGAGCGGTGCGATCCGAACGCCCGTTTCCCCGAGCAGGCTGACAGGGAACATCGCCCTCTCCTCAAGCTGCCCCGGATCAGGCGCCGCCGCGAGATTCACCCCGATCCCGACCGCCAGATGGTCGGGCTCCGCCCCGGTCGAGACGCTTTCGAGCAAGATCCCCGCGACCTTGCCGCCATTGAGCAGCACGTCATTGGGCCATTTGATCGCCAGCCGCGCATGCGGGCCGCAGATCCGCGCCAGAGCGGCCTCCAGCGCCAGCGCCGCGACAAAGGAATAAAGGGCTGCCTGCGCACTCCCGCCCGCAGGCTTGAAGATCAGCGTCGCGGCAAAATTGCCCGCAGGCATCCGCCAGGGCCGACCATATCGCCCGCGCCCGCCCGTCTGCTCATGCGCGAAGACCCAGGCAGGCGCGCCAAGCCCCGACGCCAGCCGGGCCGCAGCCGTCATCGTGCTGTCCACCGAAGCCAGGACGTGGCGCGCCACCCCCTCGGGCCAGGTGCTCAGGTCGCCGTTCAGGTCAGTTGACAAGGGCTGCCGCAGCCGCCCGGGCCGGCCCTTCGATGCCGAAAAGATCAAACACACCCCGGATCATCACCAGCGCACTGACCATGAGCAACCCCCACTGCACGGCCGACATCCGCGTATCGATCGGGTCGCCGTCCTTGCCAAAATACATGTAGCACACGATCCGGATATAGTAGAAGGCAGCCGGAACCGAGGCTATGACCGCAACCAGAACCAGCCAGAGCAGTCCGGCATGCAGCGCAGCCGACAGCACGGCGACCTTGGCAAAAAAGCCCAGCATCGGCGGAACACCCGCGAGACTGAACATCAGCACCATGACCGCCATCGCCTTGGCTGGCGCGTATCTGGCATACATGTTGAGCGAACGGATATCGGTGACCGGCTGCCCGTCGCGTTCCATCGACAAGATGAAGGCAAAGACACCGATATTCATCGTCACATAGATCGCCATATAGATCAGCATCGCCTGCACGCCCTCGGCCGTGCCCGCCGCAAGCGCCATCAGAACAAAGCCCATATGGGTGATCGAGGAATAGGCCATCAGGCGCTTGATATTGCGTTGCGAGATCGCCGCGAGTGCGCCCCAGACCATGGTAAAGGCCGCAACCGGAGCCAGCACCTGCCCCCATTGGCCGGGCACTGTGCCGAAGGCGTCAAACAGCAGCCGCGCGATCAGCGCCATCGCCGCGACCTTGGGCGCGGTCGAGAAGAAAGCCGTCACCGGCGTGGGAGAGCCTTCATAGACATCCGGGGTCCACATATGGAACGGAACCGCCGAAACCTTGAAGATCAGGCCCGAGATCATGAAGACCATCCCGAACAGCACACCGATCGGCAGATGCCCCTCCCTGACGACCTGGATGATACCGGAGAATTGCGTCGTGCCGGCAAAGCCATAGGTCAGCGAGGCACCGTAGAGCAGGATGCCTGAACCGAGCGAGCCGAGAACGAAGTATTTCAGACCGGCCTCGGCGCTTTTCCCCGAATCGCGCCGGATCGCCGCCAGGATATAAAGCGCAAGAGATTGCAGTTCGAGCCCCATGTAGAGCGACATCAGGTTGCCCGCCGAGACCATCATCATCATGCCGATGACCGAGAGCACGATCAGCACCGGAAACTCGAAGCGCAGCAGATTTCGGCGCACCATGTAATCGACGCTCATCGCGAGGATCAGCGCCGCCGAGATCAGGACCATCACCTTGGCGAACCGTGCGAAGGCATCATCGATGAACAACCCGCCAAAAGCCTCATGCGTGCCCGCTTTGCCCAGCCCTGTCCAGGCCGCGAAGACCAGCATCACCGCGACCGTGACCCACAGCAGCGCCGGCCCCAGCTTGTCCTTGCCGAACCAGACGCCCGCCAGAAGTGCGGCCATCGCATAGATCGCCAGCAGGAATTCCGGCAAGACGGTGGAGAAATCCGCAGAAGTCATCCGTTACGCTCCTTAGCGTTCGACCGGGCCGGGCAACAGATTGTCCGGCAGGGCATCGTGATAATTCTCGATCAGTCTGGAAACCGACGGGCCGACGATATCGGTCGCCAGGTTCGGGTAGACACCCAGAAGAAGTGTCATGATCACCAGTGGCGCAAAGATCCACTTCTCGCGCGCCGTCAGGTCGGTGATGCCCTTCAGGCTCTCCTTGAGCAGGTCACCGAAGACAACCCGGCGATAGAGCCACAACGCATAGGCCGCCGACAGGATAACCCCGGTCGTCGCCAGCATCGCCGCCCAGGTGTTGACCTTGAACGTCCCTGCGAGGATCAGGAATTCCCCGACAAAGTTCGCCGTGCCCGGCAGGCCGACATTGGCCATGGTGAAGAACATGAAGATCAGCGCATAGACCGGCATCCGTTTGGCCAGGCCACCAAAGGCCGCGATCTCGCGGGTATGCAGGCGATCATAGACGACGCCCACGCACAAGAACAGCGCGCCCGAGACGAAGCCGTGGCCGACGACCATGATGATGCCGCCCTCGATGCCCTGCTGGGTGCCCGAGAAGATCCCGAGCAGCACATAGGCCATGTGCGCAACCGAACTGTAGGCGATGACCCGTTTCATGTCGGTCTGCACCAGCGCCACCAGCGAGGTATAGATGATCGCGATCACCGCAAGCCCTTGCGCCCAGGGACCCACCACCAGATTGCCCATCGGGAACATCGGCAACGAGAAGCGCAGGAAACCGTAATCCGCCAGCTTCAGCAGGATCGCCGCCAGCACAACCGAACCTGCGGTCGGTGCCTGAACGTGCGCTGCGGGCAACCAGGTATGGACCGGCCAGAGCGGCATTTTCACCGCAAAGGAGATGAAGAACCCGATCCAGAGCAGTGTCTGCACCCCGCCCGGCACCGTCACCCCCAATATATCGACCGGCGTGTATGGGAACCTGTCCGCGAGCAGGTCCGGCATGTTAGCCGTGCCGGTATGGAAATAGATATAGATGATCGACACCAGCATGAAGACGGAGCCGAAGAACGTGTAGAGGAAGAACTTGAACGCCGCATAGACGCGTTGTTTGCCGCCCCAGATCCCGATGATCAGAAACATCGGAATGAGACAGGCTTCGTAGAACAGATAGAACAGCACCAGGTCGAGCGTGACGAATGTGCCCACCATCAGCGTCTCAAGCAGCAGGAAGGCAACCATGTATTCCTTCACCCGATGCTTGACGTCCCAGCTTGCCAGGATGGTGATCGGCATCATGAAGGTGGTCAGGATCACGAACAGGATCGAAAGCCCGTCCACCCCGACGCGATACTGAAAGCCCATGATCCATTGATGATACTCGACGAACTGGTAGCCTGTATTGTCCGGATCGAAACCGGACAGCAGAAAGAGCGAAACAAGGAAGGTCACGGTCGTCGCTGTCAGCGCCAGCCATTTGGCGTTGCGATCGGCCGCCTCCGAACTGCCCCGCTGCACCAGCGCCAGAATCAGCGCCGCAACGGCCGGAATGAAAATGATGATCGAAAGCAGGTTCTGCATCAGTTGGCTCCTCCATTGAGGACGACCCAGAACATCAGTGCCACGAGCCCGATCACCATCGCGAATGCGTAGTGGAACAGATAGCCCGACTGCATCCTGTTAAGGAACCTCGTGAATGCCGGCACCAGACCGACCGCCATGCCGTCGATGACACGGTCGATGGAGCCTTCGTCGCCTTTCCTCCAGAAAAAGACACCAAGCCAGAGCACGGGACGAACGAAGATCACGTTGTAAAGCTCGTCAAAATACCACTTGTTGAGAAGGAAGCGGTAAAGACCCGGCAGCATCTCGGCAAGGCGCTTTGGCAACGCGGTGTTCGCGATGTAGAACAGCCAGGCGATCCCGAAGCCGGCCAGCATCGCGATGAAGGGCGAAACCTTGACCCAGGTCGGGGCATGGTGCGCCTTCTCGATCACCTCGTTTTCGGGACGCATGAAGATCGCGCCCTGCGGTGCCTCGGCTGCTTTGGCGGCGGCCGCCTCATGCGCCATTGCGGTAGCCTCGTGCCCGGCATCCGCCGCGCCATGCCCCTTGCCCATCACGTGCGCCTCATGCGCAGGCAGACCGAAGAACTTCACCAGTTTGTCATGGTCACCGAAGAATGTGTTGTACCAGATCATCCCGGCAAAGACCGCGCCCACCGACAGCACCATCAGCGGCAGCGTCATGACCAGCCTGCTTTCATGGGCGTGCTCATGCGCATGCAGATCGCCGCGCGGCTTGCCGAAGAACGTCATGAAGACCAGACGCCAGGAATAGAAGGCGGTAAAGGCGGCCGCGATCACCAGCATCCAGAACCCGTAGCCCGAACGGTCTCCGGCCCAGACGCTCTCGATGATCGCGTCTTTCGACAAAAAGCCGGCAAATCCGATATGAGTCAGCGGGATCCCCACACCGGTAATGGCCAGCGTGCCGGCGATCATCGCCCAGAAGGTGATCGGGACTTTCGTGCGAAGGCCACCGTAGGCGCGCATATCCTGTTCGTGATGCATCGCGGTGATGACCGAACCCGCCGAAAGAAACAGCAGCGCCTTGAAGAAGGCGTGGGTCAGCAGGTGGAACATCGACACGGAGTAGGCACCCACAGCGGCGGCAGCGAACATGTAGCCAAGCTGCGAACAGGTCGAATAGGCGATCACCCGCTTGATGTCGTTCTGAACAAGACCAACCGTCGCGGCGAAGAAGGCCGTGGTCGCGCCGATGATCAGGATGAAGTCCCTGGTTTGCGGCGCCATCTCGTAGAGCGGCGACATGCGGCAGACCAGGAACACACCGGCGGTCACCATGGTCGCGGCGTGGATCAGCGCCGAAACCGGCGTCGGGCCTTCCATCGCGTCCGGCAGCCAGGTGTGCAGGAAAAGCTGCGCCGATTTCCCCATCGCACCGACAAACAGCAGCAAGGCGCACATCTCGGCTGCGTTCCAGTTGGTTTCCAGAAAATGCAGATAGGTTTTCGAGAGGACGGGCGCTGCCGCGAACACATCGTTCATCTTCAGCGAGCCGGTCATGAAGAACAGGCCGAACATGCCCAGCAGGAAGCCGAAATCGCCCACCCGGTTGACGATGAAAGCCTTCATCGCAGCCGCGTTGGCCGAAGCCTTCTTGTAGTAGAAGCCGATCAGAAGATAGGATGCCAGCCCCACGCCTTCCCAGCCAAAAAACATCTGCAGCAGGTTGTCGGCGGTCACCAGCGTGAGCATGGTGAAGGTGAAGAACGAAAGATAAGCGAAGAAACGCGCCTTGTATTTCTCGTCTTTCTTCCAGTTCTCGTCATGGGCCATGTAACCCCAGCTGTAAAGATGCACCAGCGCCGAGACCGAGGTCACGACGATCAGCATGATCGCCGTCAGACGATCGAGCCGGATCGACCAGTTCACATCGAGCGCGCCGGACTGGATCCAGTCCATGATCAGGATGTGCCGGGTCTGACCGTCGAAGGTCAGGAAAACGATCCAGCTGAGCAAGGCGGCAAGGAACAGCAGACCGGTGGTCAGCGTCATCGCACCTTTTTCGCCGATCAGCTTCCAGCCGAAGCCACCAACGATCGCCCCCACGAGGGGGGCGAGGAGAATGATCGTTTCCATCGCCCCTTATCCCTTCATCACGTTGACATCTTCGACTTCGATCGAGCCGCGGTTGCGGAAGAAGACCACCAGGATCGCGAGACCGATCGCGGCTTCTGCGGCCGCCACGGTCAGCACGAAAAGGGTGAAGATCTGTCCCACCATGTCACCCAGGAAGGCGGAGAAGGTAATGAAATTGACATTCACCGACAGCAGAATCAGTTCGATCGACATCATGATGACGATCACGTTCTTGCGGTTCACGAAGATCCCGAAGATCCCGATGACGAACAGGGCCGCCGCCACGCCGAGGTAATGTTCCAGTCCGATCATCCGCAAATCCTCCCGCCCCGTTTCACCTGTCTCTCGTGCGTCATCCTCACAGCCCCTGCCCCGGTTTCACATCCACCATCTCCATCGTCCTGGCCGGATCGCGCTGCATCTGTGCAATCACGTTCTGACGCTTGACATTGACGCGGTGGCGCAGCGTCAGCAGGATCGCCCCGATCATCGCAACCAGCAGGATCAGACCCGCTGTCTGGAACAGGTAGAGATATTTGTCATAGATCAGCAGTCCCAGCGCCCGGGTGTTGGTCATCCCTGCGGGTGCGGGATCGACGCGCAGCGTCTGCGCCATGTCGGCGCTCTTCCATGCACCGAAGGCCACGCCAAGCTGAACCAGCATCACCACCCCGATCAGCAGGCCCAGCGGCATGTAGCGCGCGAGTTCCCCCTTGAGCGCGGCGAAGTCGATATCCAGCATCATCACCACAAAGAGGAACAACACCGCGACCGCGCCCACATAGACGACAAGCAACAGCATCGCCACGAATTCGGCCCCGAGCAGGACGAACAACCCCGCCGCCGACAGGAAGGCGAGGATCAGCCACAGAACCGAGTGAACCGGGTTTTTGGAAATCACCACCATGAAGGCCGCGACCACCGCCGTGATGGCGAAAAGGTAGAAGGCGAATGCAAGCACCGTCACGTGTTTTCCCCCGATTCCTGATCGAAGACCGAGCGCGCGATTTCCAGCGCCCTGGTCATGGCGGGCACGCCGCCAAACATGCTCATCTGAAAGATCACTTCCGCGATCTCGCGTTGGGAGGCACCCGCCTCCATCGCGTGGCGGATCGTCAGCCGAAGCTGCGGTTCCGCCTGCGCCCCCAGCACCGTCAAGGCCGCGATGATCACCAGAAGCCGGGTCCGACTGTCGAGCCCGTCGCGGTTGAAGGTTTTTCCGAACCACATCTCCATCATGCCCCTGGACATGGTAGGCAGCAGTTTCTCGAACGCGCCGGGGTTGAAACTCTCAAGCGCAGGATTGAACAGGCGGGCCATTTCCCGGCCCTGCTCCATCAGCGTGTCGAAGAGTTTCGGGCAATCGTTGTCGTTCATCTGTATGGCGCGTCCAGTTCGAGATTGCGGGCGATCTCGGCCTCCCAGCGCGCGCCGTTATCGAGAAGCTTCTGCTTGTCGTAAAACAGTTCTTCGCGGGTCTCGGTCGAGAATTCGAAATTCGGACCCTCGACGATCGCATCCACCGGACAGGCTTCCTGGCAGAAGCCGCAATAGATACATTTGGTCATGTCGATATCGTAACGCGTGGTGCGGCGCGAACCGTCGGCGCGGGGTTCTGCGTCGATGGTGATCGCCTGCGCGGGGCAGATCGCCTCGCACAGCTTGCACGCGATGCAGCGCTCTTCGCCGTTCGGATAACGGCGCAGCGCGTGTTCGCCACGAAAGCGCGGCGAAAGCGGGCCTTTTTCATGCGGATAGTTCAGCGTCGACTTGGGCGCGAAGAAATATTTCATTCCCAGCCCGAAGCCCTTGATGAAGTCCACCAGCAGGAAATACCTGGCGGCGCGGGTGTAATCGAAAGCCATTCAGCCCCCTATCGTCCAGCGGGCCCAGAAATGCCCGAGGATCTCGAATTTTGCCAGGAACGCGATCAGCACGACCCAGGTCAGAGACAGCGGCAGGAACACTTTCCAGCCGATGCGCATCAGCTGATCGTAGCGATAGCGCGGCACGATCGCCTTCACCATGGCGAACATGAAGAAGAAGAAGACCATCTTCAGGAACATCCACAGCACGCCATCGGGCAGTCCCGGAACGGGCGACAGCCAGCCGCCGAAGAACAGGATCGACATCAGCGCGCACATCAGCCAGACCGCGATATATTCGCTGGCCATGAACAGCAGATACGGGGTCGAACTGTATTCCACCATGAAGCCCGCGACGAGTTCGGATTCCGCCTCGGGAAGGTCGAAGGGCGGGCGGTTCGTCTCGGCCAGTGCCGAGATGAAGAACAGCGCAACCATCGGCAGATGGGGCAACCAGTACCAGCCCAGAAGACCATGGCCGGTATTCTGCGCCTCGACGATGGCCGACAGGTTCATCGAGCCGGTCGAGAGGATCACCCCGATGATGATCAGACCGATCGAAACCTCGTAGGAAATCATCTGCGCCGCCGAGCGCAGCGAACCGAGGAACGGGTATTTCGAGTTCGACGCCCAGCCGCCCATGATCACGCCATAGACCTCGAGCGAGGAGGCGGCAAACACGAACAGGATCGCGACGTTGATATCGGCCAGCACCCAGCCCTGCGCGAAAGGGATCACCGCGAAGGTCAGCAACGCAAGCACAAAGCTCAGAATCGGCGCAAGGAAATAGACAAACTTGTCCGCACCTGCCGGGACGACAATTTCCTTGACCACATATTTGAGCGCATCCGCGAAGGTCTGCATCAGGCCCCAGGGTCCGACGACATTGGGTCCGCGCCGCATCTGCACAGCGGCCCAGATCTTGCGGTCGCCATAGACCAGCCAGATCATCGAGAGCATGACGAAGGCAATCACCGCCAGCGCCTGCAACAGCATCAGGACGAAGATCCCCCAAGGTGTCGACCAGAATTCAGCCATGTTTCCCCACTCTTCTCAAACCCTCGCAATGCCCCGGTCCGCTGGGTCGGCGGCCGTTGTTCCCATACCAACCGTCACTCTGCCGCCACCCTTACCTCTTGGCGCGCCTTCTGAAGCGCGGAACAGTCGGCCAGCACGACCGAGGCCCGCGCAATCGGATTGGTGAAGTAGAAATCGTGAATCGGCAGCCGGAACGTCGCCTTGCCCATGTCGCGCGGCTCGATCCGGTTCACCTCGTTCGCAATCACCTGATCCACCTGCCCCAGATGCGGCACGGCGGCCAACATCGCCTTGCGCAGGCCGGCCAGCGTGTTCCAGGGTTGCGTTGCGCCCAGTTCTGCCGAAAGCGCACGCAGGATTGCCCAGTTCTCCTTCGCCTCGCCCGGCGGGAAGCCCGCACGGAAGGCAAGCTGCGCGCGCCCCTCGGTATTCACGAAAAGCCCGTGCTCCTCGGTATAGGCCGCGCCCGGCAGGATGATGTCGGCCCGGTTCGCACCGCGATCGCCATGGCTGCCCTGATAGATCACGAACGGACCGCCCTGTGCGACCGGGGTGATCTCCACCTCGTCGGCCCCCATGTTGTAGATCACCTCACAACCGTCGATGGCCGCCGGCAGACCGCCCTCGGTCACCGCCCCCACATCCATCGCACCAACGCGCGAAGCGGCGGTGTGCAGGATCATCAACCTGGAGTTGCTGTTCTGCGCCAGCTTCATCGCGTGGGCCAGAACCGCCTCGCCATCGGCCTCGTTGAGCGCGCCCTGCCCCACGATGACCACGGTTTTTGCCGCCCTGATCTCATCCGGGATATCCCTGTCGCACAGCGCCCCGAGTGCTGCGCGGTCGGTTCCGACATGGGCGTAGTCATAGGTCAGATCGCAGGGCTCTCCGAGCAGAGCGATCTGCGCGCCTTTCGACCAGGCCTTGCGGATCCGCGCATTCAGCACCGGTGCCTCGATGGCGGGGTTGGTGCCGATGAGATGGATCATCTGCGCCTCGTCGAGATCCGCGATCCGCGCATCGCCCACATAGCCATAGCGGTTGCCGATCGGCAGGCGCGCGCCATCGGTGCGGCATTCGATCCGGCCGCCCAGACCTTCGACCAGTTGCCCAAGACTGAACACGGCCTCGGTCGAGACCAGATCACCGACCAGAGCGGCCACTTTCCCGCCCTTCATCGCGGCGCTGGCGGCACTCAGCGCCTCGCCCCAGCCTGCCGGGCGCAATTTTCCGTTTTCGCGAATATAGGGCTTGTCGAGGCGCTGGCGGCGCAGCCCGTCCCAGACAAAGCGCGACTTGTCGGAAATCCATTCCTCGTTCACACCATCATGGTTGCGCGGCAGGATGCGCATCACTTCGCGGCCCTTGGTATCAACGCGGATGTTGGAGCCAAGCGCGTCCATCACGTCGATGGTCTCGGTCTTGGTCAACTCCCACGGGCGCGCGGTGAAGGCATAGGGTTTCGAGACCAGCGCACCCACCGGGCACAGGTCGATGATGTTGCCCTGCATGTTGCTGTCGAGCGTCTGGTTCAGGTAGCTCGCGATTTCCGCATCCTCGCCCCGCCCGGTCTGGCCCATCTGGGTGATGCCCGCCACTTCGGTTGTAAAGCGCACGCAGCGGGTGCAGGAAATGCAGCGCGTCATGTGGGTTTCGACCAGCGGACCGAGATTGAGTTCGGTCGCGGCGCGCTTGGGTTCGCGATAGCGGCTGAAGTCCACGCCATAAGCCATGGCCTGGTCTTGCAGATCGCACTCGCCGCCCTGGTCGCAGATCGGGCAGTCGAGCGGGTGGTTGATCAGGAGAAACTCCATCACACCCTCGCGGGCCTTCTTGACCATCGGTGACTTGGTCCTGATCACCGGCGGCGCGCCTTCGGGGCCGGGCCGCATGTCCTTGACCTGCATCGCACAGCTTGCAGCGGGCTTGGGCGGGCCGCCGACCACTTCGACCAGACACATCCGGCAGTTGCCAGCGATCGACAGACGCTCGTGATAGCAGAACCGCGGGATTTCAACGCCTGCCTGTTCACAAGCCTGGATCAGCGTGAGGTTCGGGTCAACCTCGACCTCGTTGCCGTCGATGATGATCTTTCTCAGGTCAGCCATGGCGATCCGTCACTCTGCTTGGCACCGTGGAAATCCCGGCACGATTATCCTGTCCGGTCCCGCTTGCGCGCAGCCTTTCGGGAAAACCCGGGCGCCCTCCCGGCACGCAACCACTCAGGCCACCATGCCGACCAGAATTCAGGCCAGCGGCCAGGATCCGGGCAGGAAAAGCGTATTTGTGAACGAACCTCATCACCTGCTCTTGCTCCCTCTCACTCCGCCGCCATTGCGCCGATGCGGCCGGTCTGGCGGGACCGGATGCGATCTTCGATCTCTTCGCGGAAATGACGCACCAGGCCCTGGATCGGCCAGGCTGCCGCATCGCCAAGCGCGCAGATCGTGTGGCCCTCGACCTGCCTGGTCACGTTGACCAGCATGTCGATTTCCTCGATCTCCGCCTCTCCCCTGACCAGACGATCCATCACACGCATCATCCAGCCGGTGCCTTCGCGGCAGGGCGTGCACTGGCCGCAGCTTTCATGCTTGAAGAACTTCGACAGGCGCCAGATCGCCTTGATCACGTCGGTATTCTGATCCATGACGATCATGCAGGCGGTGCCGAACGAGGATTTCAGCTCGCGCATCCCGTCGTAATCCATGATCGCATCTTCGCACAGATGGGCCGGCAGAACGGGGCACGAGGCACCGCCGGGGATCACCGCCTTGAGATTCTTCCAGCCGCCGCGCACGCCACCGCCATGCCGTTCGATCAGTTCCTTCATGCTGATCGACATCGACTCCTCAATGACGCAGGGCGTGTTCACATGACCCGACATCGCAAACAGCTTCACGCCTGTGTTGTTCGGGCGACCAAAGCCTGCATACCATTCGGCACCGCGACGCAGGATGGTCGGGACAACGGCGATGGATTCGACATTGTTCACCGTGGTCGGGCAACCATAAAGGCCCGCACCCGCCGGGAATGGCGGCTTCATCCGCGGCATCCCTTTCTTGCCTTCGAGGGATTCCAGCAGCGCCGTTTCCTCGCCGCAGATATAGGCCCCCGCACCATGCGCGAGATAGACATCATAATCATAGCCCGAACCGCAGGCATCCTTGCCGATCAGCCCGTCTTCATAGGCTTCGTCGATGGCACATTGCAGCGCCTCCTTCTCGCGGACATACTCGCCGCGAATGTAGATATAGGTTGCCGCCGCCCCCATCGCGAAGCCCGCAATCAGCGCGCCTTCCAGCAGATGGTGGGGATCGTGGCGCATGATCTCGCGGTCCTTGCAGGTGCCCGGTTCGGATTCATCGGCATTGATCGTCAGGAAGGCCGGACGCCCGTCGCTTTCCTTCGGCATGAAAGACCATTTCAGACCGGTCGGAAAACCCGCGCCGCCGCGCCCGCGCAGGCCCGAAGCCTTCACCTGGTCGATGATCCAGTCGCGCCCGTTGGCCAGAATCCCCGCCGTACCATCCCAGCATCCACGCGCCTTCGCTCCCGCCAGAGAACGGTCATGCATCCCGTAGATATTGGTAAAGATCCGGTCCTGATCCTTCAGCATATCGCGTCCTTCACTTGCCCTTCACTTGCCGAAGCCTCCAGCCATCGAGCCTGGCTTGCCGTTTCGGTGTCACGCCCTCTGTCGCCTCGACCTGTCGGCGGGTTCACCCTCCGACGGCTTCCCGGCCTTGTCCCCAACGCTCTTGTCCCCAACGCTCTTGCCTCCGGCACCCTTGCGTGCCGCATCCTGCTGCACGGCGGATTGCGGTCGCCCGGCCCCCTGAATGCCGATCGGGCCGCGTTGCCCCGACATCTGCCAGGGCGCGCGCAGCGGCACTTCGGTGCCGTCGATTTTCCTGAGCACGTCACCGATGGCAAGCGCCGGCCCGACCGAGCCGTTGTGCACTTCCCTGTCTCCTGCGGTCGCCTCGCACGCGGTCAGCCCGGTTGCCGGCTCCGAACTGAACCGGCCCGATTGCGAGCCCGGTGCGGGCACCTGCCCCGCCGCCATCTCGTCGATCAGCGCCGCCAGACATTCCTCGGTCAGATCCTCGTAATAATCCTTGCCGACCTGCATCATCGGCGCGTTGGCACAGGCCCCGAGGCATTCGACCTCTTCCCACGAGAACCTGCCATCGGCAGACAGTTCGAACGCGTGGGGCGCGATCTTGTCGCGACAGACCCTGATCAGATCCTCGGCGCCGCAGATCATGCACGAGGTCGTGCCGCAGATCTGCAAATGCGCGACCGAACCGACCGGCGAAAGCTGGAACATGAAATAGAAGGTCGCCACTTCGAGCGCGCGCATGTAAGGCATTTCGAGCATGTCGGCAACATATTCAATCGCCGGTTTGCTCAGCCAGCCTTCCTGTTCCTGTGCGCGAAACAGCAGCGGAATGATGG
Source organism: Thioclava sp. (assembly GCA_965277135.1). GTDB lineage: Bacteria > Pseudomonadota > Alphaproteobacteria > Rhodobacterales > Rhodobacteraceae > Thioclava. The sequence continues at coordinate 23,919 of CBDIBW010000017.1, forward strand.
CCGAGGCCTGGCGCCCCAGCGGATATTTCGTCACCTGCGCGCGCGCCCATTCCAGGTTCGCGGGCGTGAATTCGAAACGGTCGGGTTGTTCGGGATCAAGACGACGAAGCATCAGCGGTCAACCTCCCCGAACACGATGTCCATCGTGCCGATGATCGCGGACACATCGGCCAGCATGTGCCCGCTGGCCACGGCATCCATGCTTTGCAGATGCAGATAGCCCGGCGCGCGGATCTTGGCGCGATAGGGTTTGTTCGTACCATCGGCCACCAGAAAGACGCCGAATTCGCCCTTGGGTGCCTCGATGGCGGCATAGACCTCGCCGGTCGGGACGTGGAAGCCTTCGGTATAGAGCTTGAAATGGTGGATCAGGCTTTCCATGTCGCGCTTCATGTCGCCGCGCCTGGGCGGGGTCAGCTTGCCGCGCGCCAGGACATCGCCCTGGTTTTCGGGCATGCGCAACTTTTCGATCGCTTTCAGGATGATCCCGGTCGATTCGCGCATCTCGGCCATCCGGCACAGGTAGCGATCATAGCAGTCGCCATTCCGGCCGACCGGGATCTGGAAGTCGAACTCGTCATAGCATTCGTAGGGTTGGGCGCGCCGCAGATCCCAGGCAAGACCCGAGCCGCGCACCATCACCCCCGAATAGCCCCATTTGAGGATCTCCTCCTCGCTGATGATGCAGATATCGACGTTGCGCTGCTTGAAGATCCGGTTTTCGGTCAGCAGACCTTCCAGATCGTCGAGCACGTTCGGAAAGGCATGGGCCCATTGCTCGATATCGTCGAGAAGCCCGGGCGGCAGATCCTGGTGCACACCACCGGGGCGGAAATAGGCCGAATGGAGACGCGCACCACAGGCACGTTCGTAGAACACCATCAGCTTTTCGCGCTCCTCGAAGCCCCAGAGCGGCGGGGTCAGCGCGCCCACATCCAGCGCCTGGGTGGTCACGTTCAGCAGGTGGTTGAGCACCCGCCCGATCTCGGCATAGAGCACACGGATCAACTGGCCGCGACGCGGAACGACGGTGCCGGTCAGCCGCTCGATCGCCAGACACCAGGCATGTTCCTGATTCATCGGCGCCACGTAATCGAGGCGGTCGAAATAGGGCAGGTTCTGCAGGTAGGTGCGGCTTTCCATCAGCTTCTCGGTGCCGCGATGCAGAAGGCCGATATGCGGATCCGCCCGCTCGACGATCTCGCCGTCCAGTTCCAGAACCATCCGCAGCACGCCATGCGCCGCCGGGTGCTGGGGACCGAAATTGATGTTGAAATTGCGGATGCGCTGTTCGCCGGTCAGCCTGTCCCTTGAACCGTCATCATAGACATTTTGCCGGATATCGCCGTCCATCATTTCGCCTCCTCGCCCTTCTCGTCACCGGGAAGCATGTATTTCGCGCCCTCCCAGGGGGAGAGAAAATCGAACTGGCGGTATTCCTGCACCAGTTTCACCGGCTCGTAGACGACACGTTTGCGCACTTCGTCATAGCGCACCTCGACATAGCCGGTGGTCGGGAAATCCTTGCGCAGCGGATGGCCGCGAAAGCCGTAATCGGTCAGCAGGCGGCGCAGATCCGGATGGCCCGAGAACAGGATGCCAAACATGTCGAACACCTCGCGCTCGAACCAGTCGGCCGCCGGATGGATCGAGGTGATCGAGGGCACCATGTCCTCTTCGCGGATCGCTGCCTTCACGCGGATACGCTGGTTGCGATACATCGACAGGAAATGCCATACCATGTCGAAGCGGCGCGGCCGCTCGGGCCAGTCGATCGCGGTGATGTCCACCAGCGTCGAGAACAGGCAGTTGGGATCCTCGCGCAGGAAATCGACAAAGCCGACGATACCGGGCGCTGTGACCGTCACCGCCAGCTCACCAAAGGCAACCTCGGTCGAGAGCACATCATCAGGGCGCTTCATCTCGATATGGGCCGCCAGCTCCCGAAGGTCTTTCTCGTCCATGTCCGGCCTCCCTCAGCGCACCAGGGTTCCGGTGCGGCGGATCTTGCGCTGAAGCTGCAAGATGCCATAAAGCAGTGCCTCCGCCGTGGGCGGGCAGCCGGGCACGTAGATATCCACCGGCACGACACGATCACAGCCACGCACGACCGAGTAGCTGTAGTGATAGTACCCGCCGCCATTGGCGCAAGATCCCATCGAGATCACATAGCGCGGCTCGGGCATCTGGTCATAGACCTTGCGCAATGCCGGGGCCATCTTGTTGGTCAGCGTTCCCGCGACGATCATCACGTCGGACTGGCGCGGCGAAGCGCGCGGAGCGGTTCCGAATCGTTCAAGGTCATAGCGCGGCATCGAGACCTGCATCATCTCCACCGCGCAACAGGCGAGACCGAAGGTCATCCAGTGCAGCGACCCGTTGCGTCCCCAGTTGATCAGGTCTTCCGCCGTGGTCAGCAGAAATCCCTTGTCCTGAAGCTCCTTGTCGAGCGCCCGGGTGGTGTGTTCGCGATCCGCGCCCGCAATGTTGGCCCCGGTCATCATGCCCATTCCAGCGCCCCTTTCTTCCACTCGTAGGCAAAGCCGATCGTGAGGACGGCGAGGAACACCATCATCGACCAGAAGGCGACCATCGACAACGACCCGAAGGCCACCGCCCACGGGAAGAGGAAGGCAACCTCAAGGTCGAAAATGATGAACAGGATCGACACGAGATAGAATCGCACATCGAACTTCATCCGCGCATCGTCGAAGGCGTTGAACCCGCATTCGTAGGCCGAGACTTTCTCGGGATCGGGATTGCGCACCGCAATGATCGCGGCGGAAGCCATCAGCAGAAGTCCCAACACAATCGCCATGGCGAGGAAAATGAGAATGGGAAGGTATTCACGCAACATATCGTGCATGGGCTTGGCTCCCTTCTGTCGCGACGTATCGCCGCGCAGGTTCTGGCTGAGGTAAGCATTATCCCCGTGCCGGCGCGTGGTCAACCGACCCAAGGTCGAATTCTGGTTTGCAGAGAGAGGAAAATGCCTCTATATGTAACGATATAACAAGGAAAAGCCCTGTTTCCACCCCCGGCCCAGAACCGGCATCAAGGTGATGCGCCAAGGTGATGAGCCAAGGCGATGCACCAGGTCGATGATAGCAACTGCATCAAGGCTGGCCCCTGTGTCTGGCCAGAAATTCAAGGCATTATTCAAGGCATTTGTGCAGGCGTGAGGGGGCAGCGCCTCACGTTTTCCAAAACGGATCGCGTTTTTCGAGGAAGGCCCTGATTCCCTCCCGCGACTCGCCACTTTCCCACCGCGTCACCAGCGCGCTGACGGTGTGCTCGATCACCGCCTCGTCGATACGCGGCCCGAGGTCGCGCGCCAGACGTTTGGCCGCCGTGACCGCACCGGGCGCACAGGCGAGATAGGACTCGGCCTCGGCCAGTATTGCCGCATCCAGATCGGCAGGCGCCACCACCCGTGCCAGCAACCCCAGCTCCCGCGCCTCCTCCGCATCGAAAACCCGCGCGTTCATGAAGACACGGCGCGCCTTCGCCTCGCCCATCCGCGCGATGACATAAGGAGAGATCGTGGCTGGCGTCAGACCCAGCTTCGTCTCGGTCAGGGCGAATGTCGCCCCCTGCGCTGCGATCGAGACATCGGTGACCGCGATCATTCCGATCCCGCCACCGAACGCATTGCCATGAACCCGTCCGATCACCGGCCTGGCGCAGATATTGAGGGCCTGGAGCATATGCGCCAGTTTGCGCGCCGCCGCCGCGCGTTCGACCGGGCCGGTCTCGATCTGCGAGAGCATCCACTTCAGATCGCCGCCCGCGCAGAAACTCCTGCCCTCGCCCTGCAAGATCACCACGCGGATTTCGGGGTCGGAATCGATCCGCGCCAGCGCTTGCATGATGTCATCCATCATCTGCGCGCTCAGCACATTGTGCCTGTCCGGACACGCCAGGATCAGCCGGGCGATCCCACGCGCACCCACCTCCAACCGGATCGTTTCAAACATGTGCCCGTCCCCTCATTGCCCGCGCCAATGCGGCAGCCTCGGCCAGAACCGCGCGGTCCAGTCCCGTCTCGTATCCCAGTTCGGCCAGCCGATCCGCGACGGCCCCGGTCGCGACATTGCCGGCTGCGCCCGGCGCATAAGGACACCCGCCCAGGCCCCCCACCGCCGCATCAAAGACCCGCACTCCCAAGGCAAGGCTCGCCTCGATATTCGCCAGCGCCCGGCCCGCCGTGTCGTGGAAATGCCCGGCCAGCCGATCGGAGGGCAATTCCTGCAACACCGCGTCGAGCATCGCCGCGACCGTCTCGGGCCGCCCCTGCCCGATCGTGTCGCCCAGACTGACCTCGTAACACCCCATATCGCGCAGGGCGGCAGCCATCCGAGCCACCCGCGCGGGCGGCGTCGGACCGTCATACGGGCAATCCGTCACCACCGACACATAACCGCGCAATTTCACATGATCGGCTTTTGCCGCCCCGGCGACCTGTGCAAACCGCTCCAGGCTTTCGCTTGTCGAACAATTCAGATTGGCCCGCGAAAACCCTTCGGAGGCCGAGGCAAAGATCGCAACCTCATCCGCCCGCGCCGCCCGTGCCCTTTCGTAGCCGCGCAGATTGGGTGTCAGCGCGGCATAGCTCACCCCCGGCACCCGGTGCATCCCCGCAAGGACGGCCGCGCTGTCGGCCATCTGCGGCACCCGTTCCGGACTGACGAAAGCGCCCGCCTCGATACGCCGGAACCCCGCCCGGCCGAGGCAATCGACCAGCGCGATCTTGTCGGCCAGCGAAATCGGCGTGGCCTCGTTTTGCAGCCCGTCCCGCGGGGCCATCTCGAAGATCTCTACCGTTTCAGACATCAAGCCCCCTTTCCTCAAGCAGCCACAGCACCCGCATCAAGCGGGCTCCGGGCACATGGGGCAAGGGGATCATGTCTCTTCCTCCAGCCGGATCAATGCGGCGCCCGCCTCGACCTGGGTGCCCTCGCTCACCAGCACCTCGGCCACCCTGCCGGCGCGCGCGGCAATCATCGTATGTTCCAGCTTCATCGCCTCCATGATCGCAAGCCGGTCACCCTCGGCCACCTCCTGTCCTGCGGCGACAAAGACCGACTTGACCAGCCCCGGCATCGGTGCCAGCGTCAGATCCGAGCCTCCGGCCCCGGCCCTCCGATCCAGCGGATCGGGAATCCCGAACCGGTGCGCGCCATGTGCGAAGATCGTGACCGCACCGGGGTCGAGCGCCATCGTTGCCCGCATCCTGGCCCCATCAACCCACCATGCCCCGTCCTGCAAGACGCACTCATGCGCGCCGCCCGCGATCTCAACCGTGACCCGGCCCGGCGCATGAACCCGGATCGCGGCAGCCTCCTCGAAGGGAACGATGCGGCGCAACGCGCCCCAGAGCGCGAAGCCCGAAGCCTGCCCGTCCCACAGCCCCGCCGCCGCGATCACCGCGAGCGCCCGTGCCGCCGCAGGCGCCGCTGCGGGGGCCGACAGCGCGGCGATCTCGCGCCCGATCAGGCCGGTATCGACCTGCCCCGCCGCAAATCCCTCGTGCCGGGCCAGCCGCGCAAGAAAGGCCAGATTGGTTACCGTGCCTGCCACCCGCGTCTCTTCCAGCGCCCGCGCGAGCCGGTTCAGCGCGGTCGCGCGGCTCGGCCCGTGGGTTATGATCTTGGCGATCATCGGGTCATACCAAGGGCTGATCGAATCGCCCGCGCGCACCCCGGTGTCGGCCCGGCAGCCCGGCGCGAAGGCCAGATGCGACAGCGTGCCGGTCGCGGGCAGAAAGCCCGCCTGCACGTCTTCTGCATAAAGCCGCGCCTCGAACGCATGGCCGGTGATGGACAGATCCTCCTGCGCGGCGGGCAACGGTTCGCCAGAGGCCACGCGCAACTGCCATTCAACCAGATCGACGCCCGTGATCGCCTCGGTCACCGGATGCTCCACCTGCAACCGCGTGTTCATCTCCATGAACCAGAACCGGTCTGGCCTCAGCCCGTCCGAGCCATCGACGATGAACTCCACCGTGCCCGCCCCCGAATAGCCGATTGCCTCGGCCGCACGGATCGCGGCCTGCCCCATCACCGCGCGCATCCGGGGCGTCATTCCCGGTGCCGGCGCCTCTTCGATGACCTTCTGATGGCGCCGCTGGAGCGAGCAATCGCGCTCGAACAGATGTATTGCACGGTTTCCATCGCCAAAAACCTGCACCTCTATATGGCGCGGGGCAGATATGTATTTCTCGATCAGAACCGCCGGATTGCCGAAGGCCGTCGCGGCCTCACCTTGTGCCGAGGCGAGGTTTGCCGCGAAATCGGTCGCCCGTTCCACAAGCCGCATCCCCTTGCCACCGCCACCCGCCACAGCCTTGATCAGCACCGGATATCCGATCCTTTCGGCCTCGGCCGCGAGATGATCCGCGTCCTGGTCATCCCCCATGTAACCGGGCACGACCGGCACCCCGGCCTGTTCCATCAGCGCCTTGGCCGCATTCTTGAGCCCCATCGCACGGATCGCACTGGCCGAGGGTCCGATGAAGATCAGCCCCGCCGCCCCGACCATCTCGACGAAATCGGGATTTTCCGAAAGAAACCCGTAGCCCGGATGGATCGCCTGCGCGCCGGTTTGCAACGCGGCGGCAATGATCGCCTCGCCGCGCAGATAGCTGTCTTTCGGTGCGGGGCCTCCGATCGCCACCGCCTCATCGGCAAGTGCAACATGGCGTGCCCGCGCATCCGCCCGGGAATGGACCGCGACCGTCACGATCCCCAAACGACGCGCGGTCTCGATCACCCGGCAGGCGATCTCCCCGCGATTGGCGATCAGGATTCTGGAAAACATCGGCTCCTCCCCATGGCTGATGTCGAGGGGGCGCGGCCCCCGCTCCTTGCGGCGCCCCCCGAGATATTCTCAGGATGAAATGCCCGTCTCACCCTGGTCCAGATACCTCCGCCGGAGGCAGAAAATCACATCCGGAACACACCGAAACGCGTCGGTTCGATCGGCGCGTTGAGCGTGGCGGACAGCGAGAGCGACAGCACCTGCCGTGAGTGGCGCGGGTCGATGATGCCGTCATCCCAGAGCCGCGCCGAGGCGTAGAGCGGGTGTGACTGTCGTTCGAACATCTCGATCACGGGGCGCTTGAATGCGGCTTCGTCGCCGGACGACCAGGTGCCACCCCTGCGTTCGATACCGTCGCGCTTGAGCGTGGCCAACACGTCCGCCGCCTGCACACCGCCCATCACCGAGATGTGCGCATTCGGCCAGGTCCAGAGGAACCGCGGGGAACTGGCGCGGCCTGCCATGCCGTAATTGCCCGCCCCGAAGGAACCACCCACGAGCATGGTGATTTTCGGCACATTCGTCGTGGCAACGGCAGTGACCATCTTGGCACCGTGCCGCGCGATGCCCTCATTCTCGTATTTGCGACCAACCATGAAGCCGGTGACATTTTGCAAAAAGACCAGCGGGATGGACCGCTGACTGCACAATTCGATGAAATGGGTGGCCTTTTGCGCAGCCTCGGAGAACAGAACCCCGTTATTGGCGATGATGCCGACGGGGCAGCCTTCGATATGGGCAAACCCGGTAACGATGGTTTCGCCAAAGCGCGGCTTGAACGCGTCGAAGCGGGACCCGTCAACGATACGGGCGATCACCTCGTGGATATCGTAAGGGGTGCGCAGATCGGCAGGCACCAGGCCGAGGATCTCCTCGGGGTCATATGCGGGCGGCTCGGGGGACTGGCATTGCACGGCGCGCGATTTCGCGCGGTTGAGCGAGCCCACCGCGCGCCGCGCCAGCGCCAACGCATGGGCGTCATCCTCGGCAAGACAATCGGCGACACCGGAAAGCCGTGTATGCACATCGCCCCCGCCCAGATCTTCGGCGCTCACGACTTCCCCCGTCGCGGCCTTCACCAGCGGAGGACCCGCGAGAAAGATCGTGCCCTGCTCCTTCACGATGATTGTCACATCCGACATTGCGGGGACATAGGCCCCCCCCGCCGTGCAGGACCCCATCACCACCGCGATCTGGGCGATCCCCTTGGCAGACATCCGCGCCTGATTGTAGAAGATCCGCCCGAAATGGTCGCGATCGGGAAACACCTCGTCCTGATTGGGCAGATTTGCTCCGCCGCTATCGACCAGGTAGATACAGGGAAGGCGGTTTTCCCCGGCAATCTCCTGGGCGCGGAGATGTTTCTTGACAGTCATCGGATAATAGGTGCCGCCCTTGACGGTCGCGTCATTGGCCACGACCATCACCTCCTGCCCTTGCACCCGGCCGACCCCGGCGATCACGCCCGCGCAAGGCACCGCATTGTCATAGAGGCCATGCGCCGCCGTCGCGCCCACCTCCAGAAAGGGCGCGCCGGGATCGAGCAGCCCCGCCACCCGCTCGCGCGGTGCCATCTTGCCGCGCGACAGGTGCCGCTCCAGCGCGCCCGCGCCACCACCTGCTGCCGCCCGATCGGCGGCGGCGCGGATCTCGTCAAGTGCCGCCAGATGCGCCGCACGGTTGAATTTGAACCCGTCCGAGCCGGGCAGAACTGCGGATGTCAGCTTCATGGGATGCTCAACAGATTGCTCGGATCGCGCAGTTCCGGCACCTGCCGGGCGATCCTGTTCAGGTCGCACGAACGGGCCATGGTATCCCACCACATCATGTCGAAGCCCCCATGATCGAGATCGCGAACGCCGATACAATCTGGAGATGGCCATTGGCAGCACCGAAACAGGCGCGCACCATGTCGACATTCACCGTTGGGTTCTGAGCCTGCGCGGGCCGCGAAAGCACGGGCAAAACAATCCTGGTCGGAAACCTGCGCATCATTTCCCCTTCATCATTTCCCCTTCACACGGGCCGCACGCGCCATCAGGTCAAGCGCCGCACGCCCCGACATCCGCATCTCGCATTCCGATCCGGCAACTCCTGCGCCCGAGCCACCACCCCAGGTCGTCATCTCGTAATTGCAGGCTGCATCGCGATAGGCGATCCAGGCGCGCTGCATCTCGCGCAGGGCTGGCGCTTGCGGGGCGACAGCCAGGCCCAGTTCCTTCATCTCGGCATCGGTCTTTTCATCGGCCTTCAGGACCGTCTGACAGGCCGCATTCAGGCGCACATCCCAATCGTCCCGCTCCGCCCCGAAACAGAAGCCCGCCCCGACATTGGAACTGCCCTGCCCGTCCAGCGCCATGCAATATTGCGCACCGATCCCGATGCAATCGGCCTGCGCCGCGCCCGGGTGCGTGGCAAGGCACGCCTCAAGCACGCCCGGATCGTAGGTAACCGGTGATCCTTCGGCAAAAGCCGCCCCGGGGCAAATCAGTGCCAAGACCCAAAGATACCGCATCACGTCCCTCCCATGATCTCGCGTCCGATCAACATGCGGCGGATCTCGCTGGTGCCCGCGCCGATCTCCATCAGCTTGGCATCGCGAAAGAGGCGCGACACGGTCGAATCGCCAAGGAAACCCGCCCCGCCAAGCGCCTGCACCGCCTGATGTGCCTGCACCATGGCCTGTTCCGAGGCATAAAGCACTGCCGCCGCCGCATCCTGGCGTGTCACGACGCCCCGGTCGCAGGCCCTGGCGACCTCGTAAACATAGGCGCGCGCCGTGTTCATCGCAACATACATATCGGCAATCTTGGCCTGCATGAGCTGGAAATTCCCGATCGGCTGGCCAAATTGCTCGCGCTCCTTCAGATAGGGCACCACCTCGTCGAGACAGGCCATCATGATGCCCGTACCGATACCCGACAGCACGACCCGTTCATAATCAAGACCGGACATCAACACCCGGGCACCGCAGCCTTCGGTGCCCAACACGTTTTCTGCGGGCACCTCGCAATCCTCGAAAAAGAGTTGCGCCGTATTCGATCCGCGCATCCCCAGCTTGTCGAAATGCCCGCTGGCCGAGAAGCCCTTGAAGCCGCGCTCCACGATGAAGGCCGTGATGCCCTTTGATCCGGCTGCGGGGTCGGTCTTGGCATAGACCACCAGCGTATCGGCATCCGGTCCGTTGGTGATCCAGTATTTGTGCCCGTTCAGGATATAGCGGTCGCCCCTCTTGTGCGCGCGCAACTTCATCCCCACGACATCCGATCCGGCCCCGGATTCCGACATGGCCAGCGCGCCGATACTGGTTCCCGCGATCAGGCCGGGCAGATATTTGCGCTTTTGCACATCGTTGCCGTTCAGCTTGATCTGGTTCACGCAGAGGTTCGAATGCGCCCCGTAGGACAGCGCGACAGAGGCCGAGGCCCGCGCCATCTCTTCGGTCGCGACGACATGGGCGAGATACCCCATCCCCGCCCCGCCATAATCTTCGGACACGGTGATCCCCAGCAGACCCATCTTGCCCAGTTCGGGCCAGAGTTCGTTCGGAAACGCATTCTCCAGATCGGTTCTCGCCGCAATCGGTGCGATGCGCCCGGTCGCCCAACGGCGCACCATGTCGCGCAGGCTCGCAATATCCTCGCCCAGATCGAATTCCATGGACCTCACGAACATCGGACCTCCTCCCCCAGCTTGTTCATCGCACGTTCATGGAAGCCCCGAGCCGCGTCAAGAGGCGATGGTGCCTCAGAGGAGCTGTGGGGTTGATCTGGTGTTGCGGATGAACCGAACGATCAAGGCGGCCACGGCAAGATGCGGCCACGACGACAGCCATGATCCGCTGCGCAGCCATCTCGCCGACTTCCCGGATGTTTGCAACGCCGCCCGCAAGCTCAAAACCCTCAGCGGCCTCAAGCCCTGCGAATAGATCTGCAAAATCCGGACATCAGAGCCAGAGCGATCCATCCTGAATCTGATCCATCAGAGGCCGGGAGGGAACAGCTGGCGGCAGGTCTGCCGCTTGGGCTGCCACGTAATGGCTGGCGCTTTGCTGCGCGCGTGCCGCGTCCAAAAGTGCGGTCGTGGGACCGGCACTGCACAGAGCAGTTTGCGAGTGTAGTCGTGCTGCGGGCGGCGCAGCACCTGTTCGGTCGGGCCGATTTCGACAATCTGGCCCCGGTACATCACCGCGATGCGGTGGCTGACACGCTCGACAACGGCAATGTCATGACTGATGAACAGGAACGCGATGCCCAGCTCGTCTTGCAAATCCTGCATGAGCCGGGTGCGCTATGAATTCGGCACCAGGGTCAGCATCGCCACCACCATCGGCGGGGGCATCCGGGGGCGTCCGGGGGCTTCGTCGTTGGCATGCGGTCCCTGCCAGGGACCCCCTGTGACGGGCATACGCTGGCTGAAGCGCTGGAGCAGGTCGAGACACTGACCGGGCAGAAGCCCGCCCTGGCGGTTGTCGACCGCGGCTACCGCGGGCATGATGCGCGGGCATGATGTGGAGAAGACGAAGGTGCTGATCAGCGGCACCCGGAAAGGCGTGACACCCGCGCTGGCGAAACGGCTCCGGCGTGGCAGCGCCATCGAGCCCGGGATCGGCCACATGAAATCCGACGGGCGCCTCGCGCGCTGCACGCTGAAGGGCCCCACCGGGGACGCGATCTTCGCCGTCCTGTGCGGCTGCGGGCACAACATCCGCAAGATCCTCGCCCACCTCCGAGCCCTGATCACCGCGATTTTGGCCACCGTCCTGGCCGCGCTCAGCGCCGGAAACCAGCGGCCTCACATCGACTTCGCCACCTGAGCCCGTTGTTCAGAGCAGACTATTTGGGGTGCCGGGAAGCGGCTCCCGTATCGCAAAGGAGCCGGGGGAAGTCATAAGACAAGCCGATACAGCTTCTTGTGGTTCATGATCATGCCCTTGCGTTTGAGCAGGACGCCGATCCGACGAGAGCCGAACCGACGGCGCTTCCCGGCGATATCCTTCATCTCCTCGCGGATCCCGGGGCAGTCCGGCGGGCGGTCGCGCCGGACTGTCCCGGGATCGACACCGACACGTTGGCAGGCCCGGCGCAGCGAGATAGCGTGATCCCGCTGCGCCTTGCGCACCGCCTCCCGCCGCTTGCTCGATGTCGTCAGGTCTTTCCCGGCAGATCCTTCAAGACGGTGGTGTCGAGCATGGTCTGCGCCAACAGCCGCTTTCGCTTGCCGTTCTCGTCTGCGAGCGCCTTCAGCCCGGCAGCCTCGGAGACCTCCATGCCGCCATACCTGGCTTCAAGCTTGTAGAATGTCGCCGGGCTGAGGCCATGCCTGCGGCACACATCTGCCGTCGGCAGGCCGACCTCTTGCTCCTTGAGCATCCCGATTATCCGAGCCTCGGTGAAACGGCCTTTTCGCATTCCTCTGCTCCTTCGCGGTTAAGCAGACTCGACATCAGAATGAGAGAGTTCCCGGCGGGAAGGTTAGACGGCGCATTGGTCTCCGGAACGCCTTGTGGCGGTATTTTGTCACCCACACCAGATGGAACCTGTGGTGGAATCGTGTGTGCACGGATGAGCAATAGCGCATGATCGTCTCTCCCGGTTTTGAAGCCATATCCCCTTCGGGGCGGCGTTCAAGATCCGGGAGAGACAATCATCGGCAGATTCGCTGAAGCAGACCGGCTGGAAGCCGGTGGTTTCGATCCATTAGGTGGAAAATCAAAAAGCTCATCTCAACGAGATGGTTTGCAACAATGTCCAGTGTAGTGGGCCAAGGGGGTGAGACAACTTCCAGATATAGCGAGGCTTTTCAACTGCTCATCTTCCACTTATTAACGTAGTCCGTTTGATAAGTTCCGGGGCTTTCCTTGTTTTTTGATACCGGCTTTCGAACGGCATAGTTTAAAATTATGGGAGAATTTTTGGGTAACTCTCCCTTTATTCGCGGCCTTTTCCCCGTTTGGTTTGGGTTTGTCGTTTTAGCGACCAGATTTGCAAAATTTGGCAAAAGAGGCTGTAAGTATAATTCAAGAACTGAATAGCCCATAGCCTTTTCCCAGTGTCCATAAACCATCTCAGGGTTTATCTGATAAAAGGAATGATTGATCCAGTTATTGCACGGGGAGTGTCCAATCAGAACTCCACCCGGCTTCAACATATTATCAATATTTTTATATGCTGTTGGTAGATCAAAAATATGCTCACATGTCCCTCCATCATATATGACGTCAAACTTCTCTTTCAAATGAGGCGGGCATTTACCAGTCAAATCATGAACTATGGACGCCCCTTCAAAATCCGAATAATCCATTGAATCTACTTGTGAAAATCCAAGCACTCGAAAAAACTGTTCGCTATATATATCATCCCTGTTTCTTAAATCTTCTTCAGAAAAATCTGGTAGATATCTTTCGATTGACGCTTTGAGAAGAGCAGCCGAATCCCCTTTACGAGTACCCACCCATCTTTGTCGTCCCAACATTAAGAAACTTCCATCAAGATCATTTTTCTTCACGACCTCGATCAGACGAGCAAGTAATGTGTCAGGTAATGCCATGTTCGTTTTCTTTTGAAAGACCTCTGCGTAACAAGTGCAATTTTTCTTTTTGTTACTTGGAGGGCGTTGTTGCAGACAATTTCGTTGAGATGAGCTGTCCCATTTGCCCCGTGACCTCGGGCCACGGGTTCGATGTTGCTGAGCCGAGGGAGATGCGGCGGTGGATTTCGGCGCTCTGGCGGGCGGGGGCTCGTGAGGCGTTCTTGTCTCCAAAGGAGTTGAGACCGCAGATCTCCGCCGCGATCCGGCTGCGGATATGATCTCCGGAGCACCGCTTCCGAATCGCCTGCCCAAGGTGCCGGGTGGCGCGCAGCATGCCATTGCAGGCCATCGCGGCAGGGCAATCCTGCTTGCAAGCCTGCGGCTCAGCGTAGAGAAGCCGGGAACCGGCCAATACAGCCTGACCATCGGCAGGATGCCCGACACAATTGCGCCCGTTTGCCGAAGCGGCAGACCGGACAGCACTTTTACCATCACGCAGAACCGGATTGCAGCATCGCAGAACATACATGACCGCCCGGGGCACACGACCCAAGTGGCGAGCCACGCAATGTCCTTCCAGCCAGATCAGCCGTGATCCGCGCCGCCTCAGGGCTTCATTGCAGGGTTTTCCAATTCGTCGTGCGGAAACGGGCAGGATCGGACTTGCTCATGCCCAGCACTTTAACCGACCGGATTCGAAACGTAAACCCTTCCCCCACCAAAGGCTGCAAAAACGCCGTTCGCTTCTGGCGCGGTCTCGACCTCGGTGGTTAGGGCGTAGCCTCATAAGAGCCATATGACGGTTGCGGCGATTTGCGCGGCAGCGAGGACTGTTTCGAAGCATCGGAAGGTGCGCAAGGACAGTTGGCGCCAATCCTTGAGACGATTGAACATGCGCTTGATGATGTTGCGGGTCTTGTAGAGACCCGTGTCGTATTCGATCTGTCTTTTCCGGTTCCTGCGCGGCGGGATGCAGGGGCTTGCGTCCCGCGCGCGCAGCCCGTCGCGCAGGTGGTTTGCGTCATATCCGCGATCGGCAATGACCGTGCAGCCTTTGGCCACATAAGGCGCAAGGCATTGACGTGCTTGCGTAATATCGGCCCGACTGGGAGAAAGCGCCCCCCTTACTCGCCCATCAACTCGGAGAGGCGTTTCTCTTCCTCTGCGCTCAGCGCCGACCGGGCCGGCCCTTCGGGCGCGTTCTTGCGCGAACGGACATAGAGGAACCCGCCTGTCAGCGCAAGCAGGAGCGCTGCGGGGCCGAGATACCACAAGAGCAGGTTCACGCCGGTTTTCTCCGGGCTTGAAACGCACATATTCGCCGTAACGGTTGACGATGTAATCGATCCACCTGGCTGTCGGTATCGCCCGCTTCGAGCCGCTGGCGCACCAGAACACGCAGATCCCTGGGATACCGCAGCGTTGGGAATCGTCGATATTCTCGCCCTGGCAGACCGGGCAGCGCAGAACCCTGGAGATCGCGCGAGCGCGGGCTTCGAGGCCGGGATCCTTCAGGATCTCGTCGGGCTGGACAGCGACGGCGGGCATGGCGACAAGCAGTGCTGATACGAAGACGATTTTCCTGAGCATGCCTTATTCCGCCGGGGGTTGTGTGGGCAGGGGCGGCCGCGGGTCGTGCGCGCGCCTGTCGCGATCCGGTAGCGCCGGTCCGAAAGGCTCAGCATTCCACCAAACGCCATGATCAGCGCGCCGGCCCAGATCCAGACCGCGAAGGGCTTGATATAGGTGCGCACCGCATAACCGCCATCCTTTTTGCGGATCGCCAAGCACCAGGTAGATGTCGCCCGAAAACGGTGGTGTGGATCGCGGCCTCGGTCGTGGGCATCCGTTGCACCGGGTAGGCGCGTTTTTCGGGATGCAGGGTGGCGACCGGTTTGCCATTGCGCTCGACCGTCACCGTGCCCATCGAGGACGTGTAGTTCGGGCCTTGCACCTGATCGACCCTGGTCAGAGTGATGTCATAGCCAATCGACGCTGAACGCCTCGCCCAGCCTGGCAACGCGGATATCCTCGATCTGCCCCGCAAGAAGCAAACCGATCCCGATGAAGGTGATGCCGAGGCCGGCATGGGCGGCGGCCTTGCCCCAATCGGCACGCGGCAGACGCGCCAGGCGCGCGGGCCTGCCCCCGGCGCGCTGCCCACAGTTCGGTCAAAGCGCCGAAAACCCAGCCAGCTTCCCAGCCCCGCCGCGATCAGCGCGAGCAGCGAATTGCCCGATTCGACAGCCCAGGCGAGACCGCCACAGGCCAGCGCCAGGACCATGGCCGGGATCAGAACCTTGACGGTGCGCCCCAGCCGCGCGCGCTTCCACGGCATCAAGGCGCCGATCGGCAAAAACAGGGCCAAGGATCACCATGAAGGGGGTAAAGGCCTGATCGAAGAAGGGCGCCCCGACCGAGAGTTTGCGGTCGAAGAACATCTCGGCACGAGCGGCCAGACAGTGCCGACAAACACGACCAGCGCCGCGACAGCCAGCAGGATATTGTTCACCACCAGCGAGGTTTCGCGAGAGACCATCGCGAACACGCCGCTGTCCTGCATCGAGTGGGCGCGAAAGGCATATAGCGTCAGGGCTCCGCCGACGAATGCCGCAAGAATCCCGAGAATGAAAACCCCGCGCTGTGGATCGGAGGCGAAGGAATGAACCGAGGTGATCACCCCCGAGCGGACGATGAACGTGCCGATCAGCGAGAAGCCGAAAGCCATGATCGCCAGAAGGATGGTCCCAGCTCTTGAGCGCCTCGCGCTTTTCCACGACGATGGCGGAATGCAGCAGCGCCGCGGCCAGAAGCCAGGGCATGAAAGAGGCGTTCTCGACCGGGTCCCAGAACCAGAAACCGCCCCAGCCGAGTTCGTAATAGGCCCACCAGGATCCGAGCGCGATACCGATGGTCAGAAAGATCCAGGCCGCGAGCGTCCACGGCCGCACCCAGCGCGCCAGGCCGCGTCAACCCGGCCCTCAAGCAGGGCGGCCATCGCGAAGGAGAAGGTCACCGAGAGGCCGACATAACCAAGATAGAGGAAGGGGCGGATGGAAGGCGAGGCCCGGGATCTTGCAGCAGCGGGTTCAGCCCCTCGCCGTTGAAGGGTGGCTCGGCCAGGCGCAGGAACGGGTTCGAGGTGAAGATGATGAAAGCGAGGAAGGCAGCGCCGATCCAGGCCTGCACACCGAGAACGCGCGCTCGAAGCCTTGGCGGCAAGCCCCCTCCGAACCAGGCGAGAGCAGCGCCAAAGAGCGACAGGGTCAGCACCCAGAGGCATCATCGAGCCTTCGTGATTACCCCAGACACCGGTAACCTTGTAGAGCATCGGCTTGTCGGTATGCGAATTCTCCCAGACCAGCTTGAGCGAAAAATCCGACATGACAAAGGCGTGGGTAAGTGCGGCGAAACTGGCCGCGATCAACAGAAATTGCGCGGACGCGGCAGGCTCTGCAACCGCCATCCAGCCCCGCCAGCCGTTCTGCGCCCCGATCAGCGGCACGGTGGACTGCACGATTGCCACAGCGAATGCCAGGATCAGTGCAAAATGACCCAGTTCATTGATCATCGGGGGCTCCTCCTGCGCGCGGGGTTATCATAAAGGCATCGCCGGGCCGAGCCAGGGTGACTGCGCGTCGGATGTCACAAATCCTCAGTGCAATATCACGCGGGCGTGCGTAGCGCCAAGCGGTGTCACCGGCAAGAGGCGCTGCCCTCTTTGCCGCCCTTCCTGATTTCATGCGGTTTGATATACCCGTTATTCAGAGGCTTTGATCCCCGTATGCTTGTCCGGTTTGTTTCCGGGTCTGTTCCAACCGGGAGACGGAGGATGAAGCGAACGCGGGATGAAGCGAACAAGGTTCGGCAGGTTACGGAAGATGTGGTGTCCCGGACATATTGAAAGGTTGCCCAAGCGGATTCTGCCCGTCAAGAAATGATTTTTCCACAGCAAACACAGACCATTCACGGCGACGGACCTATGCGCGCATGAAGCAAAACATGCGGCCCGTCGTCCCAGGCCACGCAATACAATATCACCGTGAGAGCAACAGGCATCGGCATCCACCCCTTGTCGAATCCAGGACGCACATCTATTTTACAATTCCGACGGATACTGCTCTTCGCGTGAGAGGCCCTTTTCCAGTGGCCTATACCATTCCTCAGGGAGCTGGCTCTGGCGGGGTCTTGGCCTCGTTACCTGGCGCCACCTGATTTTTCAGGTCTCCGGGAATTCCCGCCTCCACGGTTGCTGTGGTTTCCGTCACGGGTTTCCGTCACGTTGTTTTGTCAGCGCAACAGAAAAACCTTGCCGAGGCGGGGCTTTGGGTTCTGTGTGCGGCGCCTCAACGGTTGCGGTTTCAGAGGTCCGCCACACCTATGACGCCTCCGAAGGCACCTGCATGAGCCATGTGTATTGCCTCGCGGATGGCGATCTGAATACCCATGAAGTTCTGCCGCTCGGCCCGGCGCTCGCCAAAACGGTCATGCGGATCATCGACAGCGAAGGCTATGGCGTTCCAAGGGGAACACCTGGCGAAGTTGAACCGAGCGGGCCGCAAATCGTCACGGGCTACAGACCATGATCTAATTGCCAAGATCGACACCAAGCCCACTGCTTCCGTTGTGAATCGCACGTCTGATCACACTGAGATCCACATGGGGCACAGGCGATAAAATGAACTTGGGCGCGCCCTCTCAAGGGTGCGCCTAGCGCATCACATCCATCTGCGGTTCGGACGCGGCCCCGATGGGCTGCCAGGAGCCGCTTTCCACACGGTCAGCCTTGGCCCGCTGTTCGGACGCTTTTCCATCTGTATCGGCGTCATCCGCATCGGCCGAGCGTGGTGTAAATTCTTCCGGCTCGGGCGTAGCCGCGTCGATCATCGGAAAAAGATCGCTCATATCTCCGGGTGCGATTTCGGGGAGTGCGATTTCGGGAACCAGCGGGTCGGTGGCGAGCGGGTCGGTGGCGGCGTTCAGGTCGGTGCCCGATTCGCGCGCTGACTTCAGTTCTTCCGCATTCGCTTCAAGCGGGGTCGTATCGAAGGTCGGTTCCGGCCCGGTCTGTCCGGGCGGATCGGGCCAAATCGGGTTTTCGTTCCCGTCCTGGGCCAGTGCGGCCATTATCCGTGCCCGCGCGGCATGATCGTGCGGTGTTTTCGTATCGATCTGCGCCCCCATACCGCCACTTGTATCCGACGTAGCCGACACAGGCTCGACCGTGCTCGCCGGAGCTTTCTTCGGCATGGCGACCGCCAAAAGCGGCGACCATCCGATCTGGGGCATCAACCCCGAAATTTGGTCCATCCGAACCTCCATCACAAGGACCCACCACCGGCTTGGAGCTTGCACCGCAATCCTTGCCAGCCGGTTAATTCCGGTGGGTTTTTTGCATTATGGTTAAGGCCGGGCGAAAAGTTGATCGAGGAACACGCATGGCACCGGGATCGGGTCCGACCAGAACCACCACCCATGCCATCACCAAAGCCGCGCACACAACCGCGATAAGCCGCTAAAAAGTCAGAATCACACAGCAACCAAAACGGTGAGACGACAAGAACACTCGAACATGATCGGCTCCAGGATGCAAAATAACCTGTCCCGGGCCGGCGCTACTTGCCGGGCTTTCGGGTGTCAGCCGGGGGCGGGACGGCAGGGGTGCGAACCCCCAGCTTGCGCCAGCGCTCCAGTTCGGCCATCTGATCCAGTTCCATCGGTTTGTAGGCCTTGTGATAGAGGTTAAGGCCGATCACCCGTTCCAGCAGACGGCCGTCATGATCCTTGCGCCATTGCAGATCCTCGGCGGCCAGAATCTGCCGGATGTCCGATTGCACCCCATGGTGCGATGCGGCCAGGATCAGCGCCCGGTCCCTGTCCGGCACATTCCCGTTCCTTGTCAGACGTTCGGGATTGCCGCCAAGGGCCGCGACCGCGTCGGCTTCGGGGGTCGGGTCGGTCAGGTTCGCCCCGCCCGGAGTGGGGGCTGGCAGCGCGCCCGGATCACCGGGCATTTCCAGGGGTTTTGTCGGGAGGATACCGAACTCGTCCGGTCCCTTGTGCGACGAACGCAGATGCATCAGTCTGGGCGTGCGGTCACTGTTGCAGGCCGCCAGCGTCAAGGCTGCGGCAAACACGATTGCGAACTTGCCAATATCTGCCTGCATGGGATGCCCCCCCTTACCTGTTTCGCATCTGTCCTAACGCAACATGCCTGCCGCGTCACCCGCGAAAAACATCACCGCCCCTGGCCGGGCTTTGCCTTGCCGGTAAAGGCGACAAGCCCCACCGCGCCAAGGAAGATCGCAATATCGGCAATGTTGAACGAGAACGGGTTGGTCCAGCCGGGCAGCGACATGTTCAGAAAATCCGCGACCGCGCCATGGATCAGCCGGTCCACGACATTTCCAAGCGCGCCGCCCACCAGAAGCCCCGCCGCGCAATGCACCCGGCGACCATGCGGTTCGCGCGAGATCCAGATCCAGACCCAGGCCGGGATCAGCACCGCGACCGCGATCAGGATCCAGCGCATTGCCTCGCTTTCGCCCGAGAACAGGCCGAAATTCACGCCGCGATTCCACGCCATGCGAAAGTTGAGCCATGGCGGCAGAACGTCGATCGCTCCGGCGCGGTCCAGCCCCATCTGTTGCACGACGAGATATTTCGAGAGCTGGTCGAGGGCCAGCACCCCCGCCGCAACCTTGCCTGCCAGCCGCATTCAACCCTCCTCTGTCCTTCGATCCCCGCGTGAGCCCTCTTGCCGGGCCTGTGCGACGGTTACGGCCATCTAGTGGCGAAAATGACGCATCCCGGTGAAGATCATCGCAAGACCGCGTTCATTCGCGGCGTCGATGACGTCCTGGTCGCGCATCGAACCACCCGGCTGGATGATCGCAGTCGCGCCCGCCTCGGCAGCCGTGATCAGACCGTCGGCAAAGGGAAAGAACGCGTCCGACGCCACGACCGAGCCCTTGGTGGGCGTTTCGTCGAGGCCGCAAGCGTTCATCATGTCCCGGGCCTTGTGCGCGGCAATCCGGGTGGAATCGACGCGGCTCATCTGGCCTGCGCCGATACCGACAGTGGCACCATCCCTGACGTAGATGATCGCGTTCGACCTGACATGCTTGGCGACCTTCCAGGCGAAGAGCAGGTCTTCGAGTTCCCGATCGCTCGGCTGGCGTTTGGTCACGACCTTCGGATCGTCGAGCGTGATCACACCGTTGTCCTTGTCCTGCACAAGGAACCCGCCAGCGACCTGGCGATAGGTGGTGATCGGCGCGGTGATGTCGGGCAGGCCACCGGTTTCCAGCAGGCGCACATTCTTTTTCCTGGCGATCACCTCTCTGGCGGCCTCTTCGATCGAGGGCGCGATGATCACCTCCGAGAAGGTTTTGGTGATGTTCTCCGCAGTGGCGGCGTCAAGCGGCTGGTTCAGCGCGATGATCCCGCCAAATGCCGAAACGCGGTCGCAATCAAACGCGCGTTTGTAGGCCTCGATCAGCGTTTCGCCGGTGGCCACGCCACAGGGATTTGCGTGCTTGACGATCGCGACGGCGGGTGTGTCGGTGCCGAATTCCGCTACCAGTTCAAACGCGGCATCGGTATCGTTGATGTTGTTGTAGGACAGTTCCTTGCCCTGCAACTGTCTGGCGGTCGCCACACCCGGACGGTTGGTGCCATCAATGTAGAAGGCCGCCGACTGGTGCGGGTTCTCGCCATAGCGCAGGCTCTGGGCGAGCCGGCCGGCAAAGGCCCGGCGGCGGGGGGGCTCTTCGCCGGTCGCGTCCGCCATCCAGGTGCTCACCGCCGCATCATAGGCTGCGGTGCGGGCATAGGCGATCCGGGCCAGATCCTGCCGGAACATGTCGCTGGTCGCACCGTCATTCGCGTCCATCTCTTGCAGCACGCTATCGTAATCCTCGACATCGACAACGGTTGCCACGAAACGGTGATTCTTGGCCGCCGCGCGGATCATCGCGGGGCCGCCAATATCAATGTTTTCAATGCACTCAGCATAATCCGCACTTGTGGCGACGGTTGCCTCGAACGGGTAGAGATTGACCACCAGAAGGTCGATCGCCTCGATCCGGTGCGCTTCCATCGCCGCCAGATGTTCCCGGTTGTCGCGCAGCGCGAGCAGGCCGCCATGGACCTTGGGGTGCAGCGTCTTGACGCGGCCATCCATCATCTCGGGAAAGCCGGTCACATCGGCAACGTCCCGCACGTTCAGGCCCGCTTCACGCAAGGTTGCGGCGGTGCCGCCGGTCGAGAGCAGTTCCACACCGCGTGCAGCAAGCGACCGGGCGAATCCGATCAGGCCGGTCTTGTCGGAAACGGAAATCAGCGCACGGGTCAGGGGGATCGGGCGGGTCACGGGCAGCATCCTCGCGGTGTCATCGGGTCCAGGGGTTTCGGGTCAGCGGGCGTTGGGTCAGGGGGGTAGCGCGTGCTTTCGAAAAGGTCCAGAACCTTCGAACCCGGCCCGATCCGGCAGCGGACGCGCAGCTTGAGCCACCCCTTTCCCGGACAGGTCGGGGGTCATCGCGAAAGCCAGCGCCGCGCCCCCGTCACCGTCTGCGGGGCGCAACAGCGCTCGGGCGTTGCAGTCGCGCCATGAAGAAGCCATCCATGCCACCCCGTTCAGCCCAGAAATCGGGTCGCAGACGCAGCCCCCCTGCCCCGGTGATCCAGCCGGGTTCCATTCCGGGAAGCTCGGGCCGGGTGAGGGTGAGGCCGGGGTGACGCTCCAGCGCCGCCCTGATCTGCGCCTCACCCTCTTCGGGCAGCAAAGAGCAGGTTGCATAAACCAGCGTGCCACCCGGTTTCAGCCAGCCCAGGGCGCGCTCGATCAGCGCTTCTTGCAGCGCAAGGAGCGGTTTGATCCCGGCGGCATCCCGGACCAGAGGCAGTTCGGGGTGACGGCGGATCGTACCGGTGGCCGAGCAGGGCGCATCGAGCAAAATCGCGTCGAACGGCGCTTCGGGTTCCCACTCCATCGCGTCGGCAATCACGATTTCGGCCGCAAGATCCATCCGCTTGAGATTTTCGGCCAGCCGCCGCGACCGTTCCCTTGAGACGTCAAGCGCGGTGACCCCGGCCCCCATCGCCGCCAGTTGCAGGGTCTTGCCGCCGGGGGCCGCGCACAGATCAAGCACCCGCGCGCCCGGCGCAGGGGCGAGCAGTTTCGCAGGCAGCGCGGCGGCCGCATCCTGCACCCACCATGCACCCGCGTCAAAGCCCGGCAGGCCCGAGACACGCCCCGGCCGTCTCAGCCGCAGCGAGCCGGTGGGCAGCAGATCCGCGTCCAGCTTCCCGGCCCAGTGCGCGGCGTCACCCTTCACGCTCAGATCAAGCGGGGCACCGGCCAGATGCGCGGCCTCCATCGCCTGCACCGACACCTTGCCATAGGCCGACATCAGCCGTCCGCGCAGCCATCCGGGCAGGGCAGGAACCTCCAGCCTGTCCCATGTCTCCTGCTCGCCCGCGACCTGACGCAGCACGGCATTGACCAGCCCCTTGAAACGCGCCGTGCGCGGGCCGGCCGATTTCGCCAATGTCACGGCCGCATCGACCACGCCATGCGGCGGTTGCCGGTCTGCGAGCATCTCGACCGTCGCCAGCCGCAGCAGTGCCATGATGTCCGACGATGGGCGGCGGCGCAGATGCGGCCTCAGGATCCGGTCGGCGCGGCCCATGTGGCGCAGGGTCAGCGTCGCCAGCCGCTGCGCGCGGGCGCGTTGCGGGGGATCAAGCCCGTCCAGCATCTCCTCGCCGGTCTGCTCGGCCAGCGTCCGGCGATCCTCAAGCACACCAACGATCAGGCCAAGGGCGGCATGGCGGGCAGGATCGGGGCTGGACATCGGCGCGGGCCTTGCTTGTTGTCTGTCTGGTTTTCTGTCTGTCTGGCGCCTATATCATGGAAAGAGTTGCACACAAGGAAGAGCCGATGTCCGATCAAGATCAGGAACAGCGCGATCTGCCGCCTGCGGCCCTGCGCGCACTGGCCGAGGCCGAGACCCGTCGCAAGGCGGCCGGAGCGATGGAGCTGCCGACCGAACTGGGCGGGCGCGACGGGCCGGAACCCGTGCGCTTTGGCGATTGGGAAAAGAAGGGCCTCGCCGTCGATTTCTGATCGGCGTTCCAGCGGCGAGGCCGGAAGAGTGCTGCTCCGGTCTCCCGGCTATCGGGGTCAGGAAGATGTGGGCAGGGCCGATCAGAGCCCCAGCATGTCCATCATGTCATATTGGCCAGGTGCCTTGTCCTGCCCCCAGAGCGCGGCCTTGAGTGCGCCACGCGCGAAGATGGCGCGGTCGGTGGCAACATGGCGCAGGATGATTCGCTCTCCCATGCCGGCGAAAAGCACATCATGTTCGCCCACGATATCGCCGCCCCGAATGGCCGAGAAGCCGATCGCGCCGGGCTTGCGCGCACCGGTGATCCCGTCGCGACCGGACTCGGTGTTGTCCGGCAGCGAGATGCCACGGCCTTCGGCGGCGGCCTGACCCAGCATCAGCGCGGTGCCCGAGGGGGCGTCGATCTTGTCGTGATGATGGGCTTCGATCACCTCGATATCCCAATCGGCATCAAGCGCCCGGGCCACCCGTTTCGTCAACCGGGCGAGCAGGTTCACCCCGAGGCTCATGTTGCCGGCGCGTATGATCACCGCCTCGCACGCACAGGGGGCAAGCGCGGCGATGTCATCCCCGGTCATCCCGGTCGTGCCGATCACATGGGTGATGCGGGCCTGCGCCGCGAGCCTGGCGAATGCGCGCGTGGCGGCGGGGGTGGTGAAGTCGATCACGGCCTGCGCCCTGGCGAAGGCCTCAAGCGGGTCGTCGGTCACGATCACGCCATTGGCGGCCATGCCCATCGCCACGCCCAGATCGCGCCCGATCCAGTCATGGCCGCTGCGTTCGACCGCACCGACAAGGCGGGCCTTGCCGGTTTCGCCCACGATACGGCACAGCATCCGGCCCATTCGGCCCGAGGCACCGGTGATCACGATACCCGGCAGATCGCTCATGACAGTCTCCTTCGCTTGCCCGCACACATCTAGCCTGACGCGCAGGGCTTGGCAAAGGAAGATCCGGCCGTTCAGGCAAGGCCCCGTTGCGCGCAAGCTCCGGACGCCCTATGTGGCGCTTATGGCAAGGAACCGTTTCTTCTCGGGCGATGGCCCCTCCCAGCGTCAGCTTCGTGTCGGCGAACTGATCCGGCGGACCCTGTCGGATCTGTTGATCCGTGGCGATGTGCACGACCCCGACCTCCACCGGATCTCGGTGACGGTGGGAGAGGTGCGCCTGTCACCTGACCTCAAGGTTGCGACCGTCCATGTCACGCCGCTCGGCGGCAAGGGTTGTGAGGAACTGATCACGGCACTGGCGCGCAACAAGGGCGAATTGCGCCATCTGCTCGGCAAGGAGATAACGCTGAAATACGTGCCCGATCTGCGCTTTCGTCCCGATGAGACCTATGACCGTATGGACGAGACGCGGCGGTTGTTTTCCGACGAGACGGTGCAGCGCGATGTCGCGGCGCGTGAGGATGATGGTGCCGATCCGGAATAGCCTTCCGGGCGCAGGTCCGGTTGGCTGTGCCTGTGTCCTGCGCGGACGGAACCGGGCGATCCGTGTCATGAACTCACTTTCGAGGGGCAGGATCTGCGGCTGTTCCCGAATGATCCCGACGGAAACCTGACCGGCACGCCCGAACGGTTCATAGGCCCGGATGAACGGCCTCAGGGCCTTCGGCGCGCGGACCATGCCACGAGTTCCCGGCCGCCAGAGCGCAGAAATCCGGCCGCGCATCGCCCTCATGAACCGTTTCAATGCCCTCGGCCCCGCCGGGATCGGGGCCATTGCCTGACGCCCGAGACCATGGAGGGCACCTCGCCCCGTCCCAGATCGGGCCCAGATCGGCCCCGGATCGGCGCACCAACGCCCTTCTCAAACGTCTTTTCTTTTGCCGTATCTTCTTTCCAGGTTCATTCATCCGTTTCTTGCGTTGACAAACCGATTCACAAACCGGATCCGAACCTTCATCTGCGGTCTGTCGGTGCTTTGTCACCGCCCTCCGCTTCACCGCCCGCCGCAGTCTTGCGGCGTAGCTTCACCACAATGACCTCTGCGTTTTCCTGCGCCGTCCGGCGATTGACCTTGAGCTTGCCAAGGTTCGGTATTGAAATCTCTTCTCCGGCAGAGAGCGCCCTGGCCAGAACATTCAGCGCGGCATCGGTGGCGGTTTGTGCCTCCGATTTACTGAATCCCGTCTCGGCCATGACGCGTGCCACAAATTCCTTCCGTTTCAGAACCACCACGGGCGGCGGGGCCTGAGCGGCGGCCTCGGCGGCGATGGTCTGCCCGGTCCGGATGTCGGAAACGGTCGTCTTCGTGGTTCTGGTCATGATATTTCCTGGTTGGGAGGCCTGCGACAAGTATAGGCTGATCTGGCGCATTGTCCAAAAAATGGCAGGCAGATGAAAAACGCCCTCACACACCGGGGTTGAGGGCACATTTCCGATCCGTTCAAGAGCCTTCAGTGGGCGGTGGTCGCCCCCTGCCCCGTTCCGCTCTGCGCGGCGGCCGCGGCGGTCGCGGCAGCGGCGGCTTCTTCGGCCTCCTCGTCCCAATCCACCGGATCGGGCATCCGCACCAATACACGTTCGAGCACTTCCTTCACATGGCTGACGGGCACGATTTCGAGCCCCTCCTTCACATTGTCGGGAATCTCGGCAAGATCCTTTTCATTCTCCTCGGGGATGAAGACGGTCCTGATCCCGCCTCGCAGCGCCGCGAGCAGCTTCTCTTTCAGGCCACCGATCGGCATCGCGTTACCACGCAGCGATACTTCCCCGGTCATGGCAATATCCCTGCGCACCGGGATGCCGGTCAGAACCGAGACGATCGAGGTTACCATCGCCAGACCGGCCGAAGGGCCGTCCTTGGGCGTGGCACCGTCGGGCACATGGACATGGATATCCCAACTCTCGAACCTGGGCGGCCTGATACCGAGTTCGGGGGCCACCGAGCGAACGTAGCTGGAAGCCGCGTCGATCGATTCCTTCATCACGTCGCCCAGTGTTCCGGTCGTCTTCATCCGGCCCTTGCCCGGAAGGCGCAGTGCCTCGATATGCAGCAGGTCACCCCCGACCGACGTCCAGGCCAGACCGGTCACGACACCGACCTGATCCTCTTTCTCGGCCAGGCCGTAATGGTGCTTCCTGACGCCCAGATAGTCGCCCAGCTTCGCCTCATCGACGGTAATATGCCTGATCTCGCCTTTCGATCTGATGATTTCGGTCACGGTCTTGCGCGCGGTCTTGGCGATCTCGCGCTCAAGATTGCGCACCCCCGCCTCACGGGTGTAATGGCGGATGATGTCGATCAGCGCGCCATCGGTGATCTCGAATTCGTTTTTCCGGATCCCATGCGCCTTGACCTGCTTGTCGATCAGGTGCTGGCGCGCGATCTCGCGCTTTTCGTCCTCGGTGTAGCCGGCGAGGTTGATGATCTCCATCCGGTTCAGGAGCGGCCCCGGCATGTTGTAGCTGTTCGCCGTGGTCAGGAACATCACGTTCGAGAGGTCGTATTCGACCTCCATATAGTGATCGACGAATGTCGCGTTCTGTTCCGGGTCGAGCACTTCGAGCATTGCGGACGCCGGGTCTCCCCGGAAATCCTGTCCCATCTTGTCGATCTCATCAAGCAGGATGAGCGGGTTCGTGGTCTTGGCCTTTTTCAGTGCCTGGATGATCTTGCCGGGCATTGAGCCGATATAGGTCCGGCGGTGGCCGCGAATCTCGGACTCGTCGCGCACCCCGCCCAGCGAGATACGGATGAATTCACGCCCCGTGGCCCTGGCAACCGACCGGCCGAGCGAGGTTTTCCCCACGCCGGGGGGACCGACGAGGCACAGGATCGGACCCTTCAGTTTGGTTGAGCGCGCCTGAACGGCGAGATATTCGACGATCCGCTCCTTGACCTTTTCCAGACCATAATGATCCTCGTCGAGGATTTTCTCGGCCCGCAACAGATCCTTCTTGATGCGCGATTTCACCCCCCACGGGATCGCCAGCATCCAGTCGAGATAGTTGCGCACGACCGTCGCCTCGGCCGACATCGGCGACATCGATTTGAGTTTCTTCACCTCGCCCTCGGCCTTGTCGCGGGCCTCTTTCGACAGCCTGGTCTTGGCGATGCGCTCTTCGAATTCGGCAATCTCGTTGCTGCCTTCCTCGCCATCGCCCAGTTCCTTCTGAATGGCCTTCATCTGCTCATTGAGGTAATATTCGCGCTGGGTCTTCTCCATCTGCGTCTTGACGCGGGACTTGATCTTCTTTTCGACCTGCAGGACAGAGACCTCCCCCTGCATCAGGCCATAGACCTTCTCCAGCCGCTTCGACACATCAAGCGTCTCCAGAAGCTCTTGTTTCTGTTCGACGTCCAGGCCCAGATGACCGGATACGAGATCGGCAAGCTTGTCAGATTCGGTCGCCTCGACCACGGAGGCCAGCGCCTCTTCGGGGATGTTCTTCCTGATTTTCGCGTAATTCTCGAACTCGCCTGCAACCGTGCGCAGCAAGGCCCGGATCGTATCGCGATCGCCCTCGGTCTCATGGAGCGGTTCGGCCACCGCCTCGAAGAAGGACTCGTTTGCGACAAAATCGGTGATCCTGACACGGCTCTTGCCTTCGACCAGCACCTTCACGGTGCCATCGGGCAATTTCAGCAGTTGCAGCACATTGGCCAGCACCCCCACCCGAAAGATCCCTTCCGTCGTGGGATCGTCGATCGAGGGGTCGATCTGGCTGGCCAGCAGGATCTGCCGGTCCTCTGCCATCACCTCTTCAAGCGCGCGCACGGATTTCTCGCGCCCGACGAAGAGCGGCACGATCATGTGGGGGAAGACCACAATATCGCGCAGTGGCAGGACCGGGTGGGTGACGGAATTGGGATCGCTCATTCGTTTTCCTCTCTGGCGAAAGGGCCTGGCCCCGATTGCGGCAGCCGCGTCCCTTCCCTGTTCGACCCGATATCTAGGTGACACAAGGGCATCATTCAACCAGGTGCGTGTCACCCGGCTTTGACAATGCTGGCCTCCTGGTTCTCTCCCGGTCCGGGGGCAAGGGTGGACGCGGTGCCGGACAACAATCGCGGTGATGTCCTCGCTTTCCGCCACTCAGCGCGGAAGAACCATTTCCGCCAGCAGCCCGCCCAGCCGCCTGGAGCGCCCGAGTTTGAGCGACCCGCCATGGCTGCGCAGGATATCCGCCGCGACAGACAGGCCCAGCCCCACGCCCTGCCCGCGATCCTGGTTGCGCGCGGGATCAAGCCGGATGAAGGGGCGCAGCGCTTTCTCGCGGCTCTCCGGTGCGATCCCCGGCCCGTCATCATGCACCGCAATCCGCCAGCCGTTCCGCGCGATGCGCACACTCACCTCGGCGCGCGTGCCATAGCGCGACGCATTGCCGATCAGGTTCTCCAGGGCCCTGCGCAGCGCGGCAGGCCGGAACGTTGCACTGCCATCCCCGCTGCACCCTGCCAGCGTGACATCATGGCCTGCCCGTGCCGCATCCGCGATCACCTCCTGCACGAAATCGCGGATCGGCAGGGTTTCGGGATCGCCCTGCGTGGCTCCTTCGCGGGCGAAGTCGAGAAACGCATCGACAAGCCGGTTCATCTCCTCGACATCGCGCTCCATTGCCTCGACATCGGGTTCCCCGGGCAGCATCGACAAGCCGAGCCGGAGCCGTGTCAGAGGCGTGCGCAGGTCGTGACTGACCCCAGAGAGCATCAAGGTGCGCTGTTCGATCTGGCGCTCGATTCGCGCCCGCATGTCGAGAAAGGCAGTCCCCGCCGCGCGAACCTCATACGCACCGGAGACATGGTATGGCTCCACCCGTCCCTTGCCAAAAGCCTCCGCCACACGTCCCAGCCGCCGGATCGGGCGCAACTGGTTGCGCAAGAAGATATAGGCGATCAACGTCATCAGGATCGAGACGAACACCATCAACACCAGAAGCTGATGCGGATTGGAGGCGGAAACCCGATCGCGCGCAAAGGTCACTTCCAGTGGTCCATGCTTCGTATCGAGCACCAGAATCACCTGGTTACCCGCAGTCAGTTCGATGAAACGCAGGCCATCAAGATTTGTCCGCAGCGTCGAGATCACCACGATCCCGGTCAGATCGAAGAAACGCCGATAATCGCCCTTGCGCGCAATCATCACCGAATCGGCAGGATAGCGGATCTGCAATCCCAGAACCTGCCCAAGCTCCATCAGCCCGGTGCGCGCAGCCGACATGTCCGCCGCCTTGTTCACGCGCTCTCGGATCAGGACCATCTCACGCACCATCGACTGGGTCATCTGCCGCGTCACGCGTTCGAAATGGCGCTGAATGAAGACAAAAGAAACCACGAGCTGTATCGTGATCACCGGCAAAACCATGATGAGCGCAGCCCGCCCGTAAAGACCGCGCGGCATCACATGTCTGAGCCACCTGAAATTCATGATACAATCCTAGCGGCGCGAAACACGGAGGAAAAGATGGAACGACTCGAACCGGATCTGCGGCGGATCGTGGCACCAAATCCCTCGCCGATGACGTTCCGCGGCACATGCACCTATGTTCTGGGAACCGGTGCCGTGGCGGTGGTGGATCCGGGTCCGGACGATCCCGGCCATATCGCGGCGATTCTTTCCGGACTGGCCCATGGTGAAACGGTCAGCCATATCCTCGTCACCCATGCCCATCTCGACCATTCTCCCGGTGCGCGCCTGCTGGCCGAGGCGACAGGCGCTCCGGTCTGCGCCTTCGGGCCAGCAAATTCCGGGCGCAGCGCCGTCATGGAACGGCTTGCCCGATCAGGCCTCGCCGGGGGCGGCGAGGGCATCGACCGGGGCTTCTCCCCCGACCTGATCCTGGACGACGGCGATCAGCTTGGCACCGGCGACTGGTCCGTCACCGCGCTGCACACGCCGGGCCATTTCTGCAATCATCTCAGTTTCATCTTCGGCGACAGGGTGCTGACCGGCGATGTGGTGATGGGCTGGTCCTCGACCCTGATTTCACCACCCGACGGCGACCTGGGTGACTATTTCCGCTCGCTTGCACGCATCGAATCCCTCGCCCCGCGCATCCTCTTTCCCGGTCACGGCGACCCGGTTGACGCCCCCCTGCCCCTGATCGCAAAACACCGCGCCCATCGCCACGCCCGCAGCGCCCAGATCCGCAATGCGCTTCAGGCAGGTCCTGCATGCCCGGCCGCGCTCACCCGGCGCATTTACACCGATATTCCGCCCGCGCTCCTGCCCGCCGCCGAGCGCAATATATTTGCGCACCTCATTGAAATGGAAAATAAAAACCATGTCAAATCTGACCCGTTCCTGTGCTCGGAGGCAAACTTTTCACTGACGTGACAAAAGGATGCGTTTTTTCTCCGGCCCCTCTGGACAACCCGTTACGAGATTCATATACACCCCTCATGTTCCGGCGTAGCTCAGCGGTAGAGCAGTTGACTGTTAATCAATTGGTCGTAGGTTCGATCCCTACCGCCGGAGCCATTTAGATCAATGGGTTGTCGCAACAAACTCTTGTAGAGCTTATTTCGGTTTCCCACGCGGTTTCCCACTTTCCCGTTTTGTCTGTGTTCTGTTCTCGCGCAGTCGAACTACCTCATCCGCGAGTCGTTTCTGGTTTACGCCACTGGAATATCTGGCGACCATGCTGCGCGCCTTGTGGCCTGTGATGGCTGCAATCTGCGCATCCGTGGCCCCGAGTTCGGCCAGTTTCGAGGCGGCGCTATAGCGCAGGCCGTTCAGTGAATAGGCCATTGTTCCTGCTTTTGTTCCTGCTTTTTTGGAAATCCGGGTCATTCTCTGCGACGCGCCGCTGTAGGTCAGTGGCTGGCCGGTCTGGCTCGTCAGGGCTCTGTTGCGCCAACCCCTGCGGGGTTTCATCTTGTGAATCCATCGTGGTAGCCCGGCGACATGAGCAGCCCCACACCCCCGACCTGCACGACCAAGAACTGGCCGACCTACGATGAAGCGCTCAAGCGCCGGTTGTTATTTGACACAGAAATCTGCAGTACCCGGAAAAGGCTGGAGGTTCCCGGAAGAGGCCGGACAGGTCTTTAACAGGCTGCTGAAAACCCCTCCTTTATAGTCTCTTTGTCCTGTGATTCAAGCATTTTTGCCAAGGTCTGGAGGTGGCAGATGCGTGGATCGGACGAGAGAACTGGATCGTTGTTCAGCCATGTCGATCTTGAGGATCGGATCCCGTCCAAGCCCCCGCTCCGTTTGATCCGGCGTATCGTGAATGAAGCTCTGGCGGGGCTTGATGGGGAGTTTGCGGCGCTCTGCTCCGACGAAGGCCGGCCCTCGATTGCCCCTGAGCGCCTGATCCGCGCAAGCCTTCTGCAAATCCTGTTTTCGGTTCGCTCCGAGCGGCCGTTGATGGAACAGCTGGATTACAACCTGATGTTCCGCTGGTTTGTGGGGCTGGGTATCGACGACCCGGTATGGGTTGCAACGGTGTTCACGAAAAACCGTGACCGGCTGCTGAGCACCGACATGTCTCGCAAGGTGATGGCCGCAATCCCAAGTGTTTGATCCCACGGTTTGATGGTGAGATCTTTTCGCAGGGAAGGAAGGAAGCACTATGGGACAAATTCGTCACGGGAGCGCCACGCCCACGCACGCCGTCAGAGCTGCGATACAGCGATCGCAAGCTTCGCTCGCGCAGTTGAGCCGGGAACTCGGCATCAATCCCAAGACGGTGGCGACGTGGCGGAAGCGGGCGACGGTCGAGGACATGAAGACCGGGCCGTCGGACCCGAGCTCCACCGTGCTGACGGAGGCCGAGGAGGCGACGGTCGTTGCCTTTCGGCGCCATACGCTGCTGCCGCTGGATGACTGCCTTTATGCCCTGCAGCCAACCATTCCGCATCTGACGCGCTCGGCCCTGCATAGGTGCCTGCAGCGTCATGGGATCTCACGGCTGCCGGATGTCGAGGGTGACAAGCCCAAGCGGCAGAAGTTCAAGCGCGACCCCATCGGGTTCTTCCACATCGACATTGCCGAGGTGCAGACTGCCGAGGGCAAGCTCCACCTCTTCGTGGGCATCGACTTCGTGGGCATCGCCCGGACAGCCAAGTTCGCAGTCGCTCAACTCGTTGCAACGGCTGACAGAAAGACGGCCCGGGAGTTTCTTCAGCCCATGCTTGAGGCCCTGCCCTGCCAAGTCCACCAGGGTCTCACCGACAACGGCATCCAGTTCGCCGAGCAGCCCCGTAACCGCAACACCATGCTACTCCCGGCCAATGCGCTTCGACATGATCTGCGAAGCCAACGGGATCGAGCATCGCCTGACCAAGCCCAACCCTCCGTGGACCAACGGTCAGGTCGAGCGGATGAACCACACCATCAAGGACGCCACGGTCAAGCGCTTCCACTACGAAAGCCACGACCAGCTGCGGATGCACCTCGCCGACGTCATGGCCGCCTACAACTTCGCTCGCAGGCTCAAGACCCTCAGCGGCCTCACGCCCTACGAATACATCTGCAAAATCTGGACATCAGATCCGGATCCATCCATCCTTGACACGATCCACCAAATGACGGGACTGAACACCTAGCACGCTGTCCAGTTTGGCCGGACCACTTCAAATTATCCCTTTGGGAGTTTATCGGCTACCGCTCTGAATTGATCAGATGTTAACCCTGTCAAAGTCGGCATTTCCCAATCAAAGAAGCGCTTGTCTGATACAGCTTGAAAAACCAATACCCTGAGGCCAGAAAGCTCTGAGGTGGCAAACTGATCACTCGGAACTAATTCACTGACCGCCTCATAGATATGTTTGGCGAAAACCATGCGAGGCCGGTTCATCGACGGCGACGATCTTCACCCGGTCGAAAACATCGCCAAGATGCGCAAGGGCCTGCCGCTCACCGACAACGACCGGGCTCCCTGGCTGGACAAAGTCGGAGAGACCTTGCGGGATGTGGCCGGGCCGACCTTTATTGCCTGTTCCGCATTGAAACGAAGGGGAATTATATCCCAAAGTAACATAGCCTAAGCCTATTTAGGGCGGCCAGCTCCATCGCTAGGTTCGAAAAATGCTTGTCGCAAAGTATCCATAGAGGCTTGTGGCATATCATATTCCTGCTCCATCTCAGCCTTAGAAGGCTGGTAGTGCGAGTCAGATAGTTTTTGGAACGTTGGTTTTTGCTCTTTTTGTTTCTTCATCACTAAAGTAGCCTTTCTAGATTTTTTCTAGGTCGTCCAAGCCAAACCAGTTTGGATCATCTTTCATTTTCACTCTAGGCGTCCTAGGGATTGTTCCATCATCCTGCACAATATCTTTAGGCAAGCAGATGCGCCAATCGTCATAGGCTGCTCTACGTATTTCAGCCTCGGTTCCAACAGAGTAATGGCCTTTTAGCCATTCTATTGCTTCGGGTTTTTCAATTAAAGGCAAGCCACGGGAAAAAGTGCTTCGGAAAAGCGAATTTGAAACATTGCACAAAAGTAAATCAAAATCCGTTGCCATGTACCTGTCATTTTCTTGACGACTAAGATTGCTGCGAGACCTGTGACATTTAACTGCGAAGTGAGGGAAAGGGCTTGCCCTAGTACCAAGGCTAAATTTGCCTCTTACAGCATTTTTCGCTTCCACCTTAAAACGAACGCCCTTACGTCTGTGGGTAATGCTTACATCTTCATCATAGGAGCCAAGTTGAGCGTTAAGATTCAGCTTTTCAACTAACCAGTCCTTTGGGTTCAATTTTTTCTTAAGAACCAAAGCACAAATGAATTCAGTCGCTTTCCCCCTAATCATGGGGACAACTTTCTGATCTTCTAAAATGTCTAAAAGATTTTCCAAAGGGATATTGTAAGTGTCACAGTACTCCTCAATATCCCTGTATACTTTCAGAGCTTCATCAGACATTATAGTTCCTAATAAACACTTCCTTGCCCTTACCCCGAGAACTTCTAAATCCGTCCTTTAGCTTTAAGCCTTCTCGTTGATTGTCGGTCCTGTTTATAGTGTAGTTCCACTCACGTTCACTAATGTATTGAACCCAATGATATAAATCACGAACATCCTCATGATCATCATAAGTCAAAAGGAACTTTAATCTGTGAGAATTTCTATACAAGCAGGCAGCTAATCGTTCATGATCTTCTGTCAAAAAATGACAGTTATAGAACTTTTGCTGGTCTGCGTTATAATAAGGCGGATCAACAAACAGAAACGATCCATCTGGCGTATTATCAATGGACTCCTCAAAATCTTTTGTCTGAAGCGAGACGCCTTGCAGTTTGTCAGATACTGTCCTCAAATGCGGCGGCCAATTTTCAGGGCGCATAGAGTATTTTTCGCCGTACCCCCAATAGCAATTTTCTGGCTTCATAATGCCACTGTAAGATGTTCTGTTAAGGTAGAACCACCTTTTTGCTCTATCGATGTCTGTCTTAGGATCGAAATGATTTTTGAACCAATGATGATTTTCCTTTGTCGCAGGAATCCCATGGAGGCTATCAATTAAATCCTCAACATTATCTCTTATAACGAGAAACATGTTTATGACATCTTCATATAAATCATTGAGAATGTTATGGCTACACTTAGGCTTTGCAAAAAAACGCTCGCCCCTCCTGCAAAAGGTTCAGAATAAAAGCTATGTTCAGGCACCTCGTCTAAGATAAGCCTACGTGCGTAAAACTTGCCGCCCGCATATCTAAAAGGTGAATTTGATCTGTTTGATCTAGGTAAAGGACAGCTTACCGAAACTCGCACATTCATCCTCTTGCTCCACTTGTTAGGCCGTTGTCGGCAATTAAATCTACATACCTAAGGCGCTTTCCAATCATCCCTCCTAAAACACCGACCATTTGATCTATGGTGTCTTTAGGGCGGCTATTGTGACGGCCTGAAAACTCATTGACATAGCGGCTAAGATGCTTGGGAGACATTTTGTGGTATGTGCCATTATACCCTCGCTTGAGACCAGCCCAAAACGACTCCATGCCGTTTGTATGGGCCATATCCTTCACATATTCACCCACGCTATGCTTAACAGCCTCATGAGGACGGTTAATCCCTACATAGGCCCTTGCTTCGTCAGTATAGACCTGCGATTGCTCTTGTGTACGGATCTCAACAAAGCCCTGTAGCGTTTCTTTATTCGTGTCTAAAACAGGCTGTGCAGATACATGATTAGTATCACGGTCTCTAACGCCAACAACCGCCGTTTTTCCTACAGGACCCCGCCCAGCTTTTAGCTTCTTGTTGCTATGCTTGTTCTTTTCTTTGCCGCCGATGTAAGTCTCATCAGCCTCGACGGGCCCTTCGAATAAAGGCTGACCATCAGCATAGGCTTCCCGCAGGCGATGGAGGACAAACCATGCAGATTTTTGCGTTATACCTAATTCGCGATGCAACTTCATTGAGGAAATACCCTTTAGGTTGGTGGTGAATAAATATATAGCGATTGCCCAGACTCGGTAAGGCAACTTAGACCCTTGCATTACAGTTCCAACCTTAACTGTAAACATCGGCTTTTTAGAACAGTCATTGCAGCGATGCGTCATGCTCTTATGAGGAACCCCCACTTTGACGCTCAACGAACCACAATGGGGACAGCTAGGCCCATCAGGCCATCTTTGTTGCTCAAGCCATTCTCTAGCCTTAACCTCGTCCCCAAACATATCTGCAATTTGCAGAAGGGTAAGGCCTGTGCGGCTAGATTTGCCTGGTGCTTTCTGTTTCATTCCCATCTCCTAATGTGACTCTGTGATAAACCAAAAAGCCCTTTACGTCAATAAGGAAATGTTACTTTGGGATATAATTCCCATTCTTTTTCTTCGTTTTCCATTTCCGATTGTTGCGCGACGCCGGTTTCCGGCGTGCCCCGGATTGTCGCGAATACCGCAGGTCCGTTCACCGCAGGACCGGGATGCTTCGAAACATTCCTCGCTGCCGCGCAAATCGCTGCAACCGTCATATGGTTCTTATGAATCTACACCCCAGGTCCCTGTCACGCCCACCCGGCGCCACGTCACAGCAATCTGGACCATGCGCCACCGCCGCAAAGCCTTCGATCCTCACAGACAAAAAAGCCGATTGACCTGCCCACTGCGCGGCTTGCCCGACCCTTGGCGCGCCCAGCATGAGGTTCGAGCCCGACTCTGAGGCGACATCGAGGCCGCGTTGAGAGGGCTGCCCCCGATCATCCATTGGTGCCGGAAGGCGTCATCCTGACCGGTGGTCAATGTTGCAGGCGAAGCTGCGGCGGCGGCAGGAGTGCTCGCCGCCGACATGCCAAACGGGTGTCGGTGCCCCGGTCATCTCGCCGCGTTGGCCGCCGATTCGGGCAGGTCTTCGTCGAACAGGCGCTGGTAGAACTCGGCCACGGTCTGACGCTCAAGCTCGTCGCACTTGTTCAGGAAGCTCAGGCGGAACGCATAGCCGACATTGTTGAATATCCGTGCATTCTGCGCCCAGGCGATAACCGTTCGGGGCGACATCACGGTGGACAGATCACCATTCATGAAGGCCGTGCGGGTCAGATCCGCGACCGTCACCATCTGTCCGATCGTCTTGCGCCCGGTCTCGGTGTTGTATTGCGGGTTCTTCGACAGAACGATCGCAACCTCGGCGTCATGGCTGAGGTAGTTCAGCGTCGAGACCAGCGACCAACGATCCATCTGGCCCTGGTTGATCTGTTGCGTGCCGTGATACAGGCCCGTCGTGTCGCCCAAGCCCACCGTGTTCGAGGTCGCGAACAGGCGAAAGAACGGGTTTGGCGTGATCACCTCGTTTTGATCGAGAAGCGTCAGCTTGCCGTCGGCTTCCAGAACGCGCTGGATCACGAACATCACATCCGCGCGCCCCGCATCATATTCATCGAACACGATTGCGGTCGGATTGCGCAGCGCCCAGGGCAGGATGCCTTCGTGGAACACGGTGACCTGCTTGCCATCCACCAGCTTGATCGCGTCCTTGCCGATCAGGTCGATCCGGCTGACATGGCTGTCGAGGTTCACCCGCACGCAGGGCCAGTTCAGCCGCGCCGCAACCTGCTCGATATGGGTCGATTTCCCGGTGCCGTGATAGCCCTGAACCATCACCCGGCGATTGTAGGCAAAGCCTGCGAGGATCGCCATCGTGGTGTCGGGATCGAACTTGTAGGTGGCATCAATCTCGGGCACGCGGTTGGTGCGCTCGGCGAATGCCTTGACCTTCATGTCGCTGTCGAGGCCGAACATCTCGCGGATATCGACTTCTTCGGTGGGCTTTGTATTCATATCGAGCATCTCGGACATCCCCTTGTTGACCCGGTTTGTGACCCATCGCGAAAAGAGAGGCAAGGGGCGGATTCAAGGGGCGGATTGTCGTGCGGCCACTCCGGCTTACAGACGAAACCGGCCCGGCAATGCAGGGGAAATCCGGATGCTCACCGCGTTGTGATCGGATTTTCCCCTGGCGGCACCACTTTTGCGCAATCGGCACCATCTGCCGGGCCACATCGCCATTGGGGTCTGGAGGCAAAAAGGGATTTATTGCCATGCGCGTCACGACCGGCTTGCCACTTTCGCAGCGACCACGATCCCTGCCGCCACCGCCCCGGTGTCGGTGATCAAGAATGATGGTGGCCACCACGCGGTTCCAACCGTCGGGCCAAAGCGGCAGGCGCGGTGATCAACGATGTGGCCGTGACGCCGAATACATGATCTGCCCCTCGCATATGGTCAAGCCTGCGAAGATCGCGCGGATCTCGGGCTACAGTCGTTGATCGAGAGCAGGAACCGGCCCTGGAGGGTGCGCGCCCGATCGATGCGGGCGATGAACGCCTCATAGCCCATATTCATCACCCGTGACCCCGGCGAGGCGCTCATGGAGCGCTTCGAGCATCGGCGGGGGACGGGGGTTCGGGCGTGATCCGGTTGGACCTGGCGGGGCGCTGAAAGCCTGCCCGGGTGGGGATCCGGGTGGGGATCTGAAACCGGATCAGATCGAGAAAGGGAACATGATGCTCTTGCAGGATGCCGAAGAGATCATGGACGTCGCGGCTGGCATCATTGATTGGACCGGAACAAATTATTTTGCATTGGGTTTGGTGTCTGATGGCTCCTTTTTCCTGGCCTTTTCGCAGCTGATTTTGGTGGTGTATCCGCGGCCGGTGATGGCGTGGGTGGTGGTCTTGACGGACCACAGGCCGTCGGGCCCGGGGCGGAAGCCTGTTGCGGTGATCTGGCCACCGGCGGCGATGAGGGGGTCGCCGGGCAGGGTGACGCAGAAGGTGTCGCAGAAGGTGTCGCAGAAGGTGTCGTTGCCGCGCCGGCATTCGTCAGGCCGGGCCCTGGCTGCGCGCCTGGCCTCGGCCTCATCCTTG
>CBDIBW010000018.1:0-97246 GCA_965277135.1 Thioclava sp.
ACCGTCTTGAACGCCTCCATCCAGAACCGGTCCATCGTGTTCAGAAGCGCGGCATTGTCCCACTTGATCCGGCCGTCCGCGCCGGGCCTGAGGCCGGGCAGCTTTTGCGCCACCTGCACCTGCCAATGACCCTGAAGCGCGCTTTCCAGCCGCTTTTCGACAAACGGGATCAGCGCCCCGGGCAACAGTTCCATACCCTCGAACACATGCTGTCGTGCAGATTTGGCCATTGCTGGCTCCTCCTCGGAAATCCATCTCAGAAATCCATGCGCGTTGCCGAAGGCACAACCTCGACCGGATGATCGTCAACGACCGGGCCGTAGGAAATGGCTTCCATTCAGGCGGCCCCCTCCGCATCGGGGTCTGGCACGCTGAAGCCCGCGTCATCCTGCAAAACGTCCTCGTCCCTTCGGGCTGTGCCATCACGTCGATGTGATTGATGTGCCCCTCCCGGAACGGGCGGCACGCGATGAACGCGAGGCGCTGCTCGATCCCCCGGCGTCGTTCGGCCTTGTCCCTGTCCACGGTGCGCTCCCGCCCAAGCCCTGCGCGCCCGATTTTCCGGGCTTTCCTCGACCGTAGCCGCGTGGGACTGCGCGATCAATCGAAAAGGGGCGCGGCGGCGCGCGATCATCCCAGGGATTGCCTGAGGTTCTGCGCCACCATGTCAGCCGCCATCCGCACCGGTTCGGCCGCGAGATGTGCGTAACGCGCCGTGGTCTGGACCTGCGTGTGGCCGAGCAGCTTGCCGATCATCGGCAGGCCCTGACCCGAGGCGACGGCCGTGGACGCGAAGGTGTGGCGCAGGTCGTGGATGCGGACGTCCTTTACGCCGGCGCGGGCGCGGACGCGCTGCCAGAAGGGCTGGAGATCGCTCAGGCGCTTGCCGGGCAGGGTGCCGGCGATGACCCACGGGTTGCCGTCGATGCGCTGGGCGTCGTGGAGCAGGTCGACGGCGGGCTGGCCGAGATGGACGACCTTGGCGCCGGACTTCGAATCCGGCAAGCGCAGGACGCGCTCGGCCAGATCGACGTATGTCCACTTCAACGTCATGATCTCATTCAGCCGGCAGCCGGTCAGGATCAGCAGGCGCGCGGCGAGGATGGCCGAGGGCAGTTCGATCCCCTCCGCCTCCATCTCTCGCAGCACCTCGCCGATCCGGCGGAGTTCGGCCGCGCTGAGAAAGCGCTCGCGCTTCTCCTCGGGGTACTTCCGGATGTGCTTTCGCGGGTTGGTGCCGTCCGGACGCAGGCCTCACATCTCGGCGAGGCTGAACATCTTCGAGACCACTTCGAGGCAGCGGTTCGCCTGATAGGGGATGTGGCGGAGGTCGTGATGGAACTTCGCCACGTCCGCCCGGGTGATGCCCGTGACCGTCAGCTGCCCGAGCGCGGGCAGGATGAAGCGTTCGAGGTTCCGGCGATACTCCTTGGCCGTGCTCGCCTTCACGCGGATCGCGATGTGCTCCTTGTCGAACCGCTCGGCCAGCTCTTTCACCGTGATCGCCTTGCGCCCCGCGTCCCGCTCGGCGGCAGGGTCTTCGCCGTTGCGTGCGGCGGCGACGATGGCGATGGCGCGGTTGCGGGCCTGCTCGCAGGTCAGCACCGTGCGGGGCCCGAGGCTGATCCGCCGGGATCGGCGTCCGGCGCGATACTGGACCACGTAGCCCTTGCGCCCGCTCGGCAGTACGCGCAGCCCGAAGCCAGGGATCTCGCTGTCCCAGACGAAGTATTCGGCGGAGCGGGGTTCCGCGGCGTCGACGAGGCGTTTGGTGATCTTCGGCATGGCGTTCTTCAGTGGTTCGTTCACCACTCCACAGTGCTGAAGGGCGGGCGACAGTCAACGAAAACATTGAAATATCGAAGAAAAAAGAAGTTCCTCGTGTTTCCGCGCAAGGCGTTTCGGCGCGCTGGTGCGGCAAATCGACGAGGCGCGCGAATCGGAACGCAAAGCCATATCACGGGAAAGCGGGATTGATGGCCGTGCTACCGGAAAATCAGGTCTCGGCCCCTTGGAAGCATTGTGGAAGCACGCGGCTGAAAAACGCTGCACAATCCTCACAGATCGCGCGAAGCCGGGCCGCTACGCCGGGATCGGCAAGTGTCGGAAACTGCGCAAGAACTCGCGGTCCCGAGTGATTGTTTATGGTTCGTTCGACACGACTCATAACCTGAAGGGTCGCCAGTTCAAATCTGGCTCCCGCAACTAAAATACAAAACAGTTTCAAACGCTTATGCGCCGCCCTCCGGGGGTGGCGTTGGCGCCTCCAACGCCCGTGTCAACACTGTGTCAACAAAACCCCGACGCCCTGACCTGCCCCAATTTTCAGGGCCACTCGTAAATCGCGTTTGCTCTTCATTTGTGTGCCATCATTGGGCGGCGTGAGCAATGGGCGCGGGCGCGGAGCCCTCAGAGAGCTCAAGCGGCTGCGCCCATTGCGTTTTGTTGAAGGGTCGCGCTGCCGCGAACGCTTCGGGGGTTTGATATTTCAAGCTGCTGTGGGGGCGTTCTGTGGTGTAGATCCTCCGGTTTTCGATGATGTCCCGCGCCTCTCCGAGGCTTGTGCACCAGTGCCGGTTCAGACACTCATCCCGGAACCGGCCATTGAAACTTTCGATGTACGCGTTCCGGGTCGGCTTGCCCGGATCGATGAAATACAGCTGCACACCGTGGTCATCGGCCCGGGCATCAAGGGCGCGACCTCGCAGTTCGGGTCCGGTATCGACGACCAGACTGTCCGGGTATCCGCGTTCCCGTGCAACCCGCTGCAGCCTTTCCACGACCCGCTCACCGGGCCGTGAAAAACGGGCCGTGAAAAATCCCCCTCGATGGCCGGGCACTCGCGGGTACAATCCTTTTTGAGGTTGGCCGTCCGGAACTTGCGCCCGTTGGCCAATGCGTCACTGGTGACATCCAGTGACCACCTCTGATTGGCCGCAATCGGGCGACCGGCCACCTTCACGGCCCTCCCCGGGGATCTTCTTGCGCCTGGTTTGGCGCAGCCACAGCCGTTCTTCGTGGTAGATGCGTTCAACAACTTTGACGTTCACCTTGAAGCCCGCGCGCACCAGCTTGGCGGGGAGCATGGCGCGCGCCCGTGTGCCGCAGGATGTGTGCCGCAGGATCGGCAGATCGCCTTGAGCAAACCGGAGATTGCGATCGAGGCGATCGACCGGGTGAGGGTCGCGGGCGTCCGCTTCGGCTGTGTGTTGGCCGATGCGGGCTACGGATCGAGCGGGCTTTTCCGCCAGGCGCCGAGCGCACGCGGCCTCGTCCGGGCGCTCGTCCGGGGCGCTCGGCCTGTCGCGCCGCCAGACCGTCTGTCCGGCCGATGTCGGGCTGGTCTGTCCCGAAGCCGGTCGAGGTCGCCGCCGCAAACATCACCTCCCCGACCGCGTGGTCCTCTGCGCAGACCGGAGGCCGGAGGCCGGACCATGGCGGAAGGTCAGCCGGCGGCGGGGGCACCAGGGGCAGGCTGAATTGCCCGTTTGCCGCAACCCGCGTCCCGATCGCCGATGGTCACAGACATCGTAGGGCCGACGGGCGCGTGCAGGCCATGCCCGGTGATCAGGAGGTCTGGCTGATCGGGGAACGCCGGGCGACCGGGGAGCGGAAATATGGGGAGCGGAAATATTATGCCTCCAACCGGCCCGCCGGGACCACGCTCAAGGCGCGCGCCGCCGCCGTCAAAGCCGGATGGATCTGTGAACAGGCGCAGCAGCAGCTCAAGGAAGAACGCGGCCTCGATCCTTTCGAGGGCCAGTCTTCGAGGACCGGTCTTCGAGGGCCGGTCCTGGACAGGCCTTCACGACAGGCCTTCACCGACACGCGCTGATGACGAGGATCGCCTGCGCCTTCGTGCAATCCCGCCGCCTCAAGGCAGCGGGACGGGAAAAAACAAGCCCCGGACCGCCACATCAGCCAACCATGCCAGCTGTCAGGAAAGCCATCCTCGACACCTTGGCGAAACCGCCACCAATACGCCGCCCTCATTGGGAAAAGATCATCGCTGAACACTGCAGAAAAAATCTGCCAAAGTAGTGCTAGGGTCTGTGGACATTTAGGATTTTCATTTGGCGTAATTTCTGCTTCAAGCATCCAAAATGGAGGTTTGAATGAACGAGCAGCGCTTTGTGGTGTCGGATGCCTTGTGGCAACGGCTTGAGCCACATCTTCCTGGCAAGGTCAGTGATGCCGGAGCACCGGCAAAGGACAATCGACTGTTTTTGGAAGCGGTTTTCTGGCGGGTACGCACCGGGTCGCCATGGCGTGATCTCCCACCCGCCTTTGGCCATTGGAACAGCCAGTTCCGGCGATTTCGTCGGTGGGCCAGGTCGGGCATATTTGAGGGTCTTTTCAAAGCTATGAGCGGTGACCCCGACCTCGAATATGCGCTCATTGACGGCACCATCGTTCAGGTTCACCAGAAGGCAACCGGCGCAAAAGGGGGTCTCAGGCTCAGGCCATCGGGCGCTCGCG
Organism: Thioclava sp.; assembly: GCA_965277135.1. Taxonomy (GTDB): domain Bacteria; phylum Pseudomonadota; class Alphaproteobacteria; order Rhodobacterales; family Rhodobacteraceae; genus Thioclava. The sequence continues at coordinate 4,480 of CBDIBW010000018.1, forward strand.
CGGTGGGTTGACGACAAAAATCGTGGCATTGGTGGATGCACTCGGCCATCTGATGCGCTTTTTGCTGCTCCCGGGACAAGCGCATGACATGAAGGGTGTCGCGCCGTTGATCAAAGGCGTTTCTTTTGATGCGTTGCTCGCGGACAAGGCGTTTGATGCGGATTGGTTGTTGGAAGACCTCGACGAGCGCGGTGCAACCGCCGTGATCCCGCCCAAAGCCAATCGCAAAATCCAGCGCGCATCGGGTGGTGTGTGCTCATTGTCAGTGCTCGTGGGCCTCTGGTCCATCGGCACGATGCTTTCCGGCGCAGGCGGCGGCTCTCCCAATGCGCTATGCGGCCTGACGGTGTTGGAGGGGATGCGCCATGTCTCGATCAGGATTTGGGTTTTCTTCAAGCTGTAGACGATTTCACCGTTCCGCAATTCGTCGCGGAACCGGGCGTTGAAGCTTTCGCCGTATCCGTTCTCCCAGGATGAGCCCGGTTCGATGTACGCCGTCTTGGCACCGACAGCCGCGCTCCAGTCCCGCACCTTCTGGGCAATGAATTCCGTGCCGTAACACCTTCGGAATGCTTCCGGTTTACCAGGTCTCTGAAAAACGTTTCTGTTTTTGTCAGACAGCGGTTCGCTACGAATTCTGGCTTCGGTTTGGACCGAGTATTGCTACGTGATATTGCAGCTCACAACAACTCGGGCTGAAGTCCTGCTTCACACCCGTCAAAAGCCCACAATCCAACGGCATGTCAGGGGCGTTCGTGAAAACGCTCAAGCGTGACTACGTCCGCATCAACCCGTTGCCCAACGCCGAAACCGTGCTCTCATTGATAGCAGACTGGATCGAAGACTATAACGAGAACCACCCACACAGCGGCCTGAAATGGAAAGCGCCTCGCGAGGTCATCAGAGCCAAAACCGAAACCGCTTAGCAGGTCGCTGAAACAGCGGCTGGATCACCAACCACCCCGCCCCGGCAGGGCTGTTGTGACAGCGGGGGCGGCTTGTTCGGGATGAGGGAGGCCGGGCGGGGGTCGGGACTGGTCCACTGGCGCAACCGGTGCGGGAGAGGCTGAAAATTTCCTTTTGCTTTCAAAGGGGTTGATCCTCCCGCGACTTCGACCTAAATAATTGAAAAATATAAAAATTCCGTACATATAAAAGTTCCGCACTCAGTCTCCGAAGAAGACAAGGGCAGCGGCGCGACTACCACGAGCCGACACAGGGTCGATCATCAGACAGTCCGGACACTCTGCACGAAATCATGATCAAGTTCCAGCAGTTCGGAAACGCCCTGCAAACAAGACGCCCCCTGATCCGGTCGCGCATGGGGCGTCGCAAGCGGCGCAACAAGCGGCGCAACAAGCGGCGCAACAAGCGGCGCAACAAGCGGCGCAATGGGGTTACATGAAACCCAGTTCCAGTCGCGCTTCGTCCGACATCATGTCCATGCCCCATTGCGGCTCGAAGGTCATTTCGACATCCACATCGCGCAGACCTCCGACACAGGCCACGGCATCATGCACCCAGCCGGGCATTTCCCCTGCGACCGGACAGCCCGGCGCCGTCAGAGTCATGATGACCCTGGCATCGTTCTCGGGGTTGATCTCGATCGTGTAGACAAGGCCAAGGTCATAGATATTGACCGGGATTTCCGGGTCGTAAATGGTCCGGCAGGCCTCGACCACCTTCTCGTAAAGCGGGTGATCGGTCGTCGAGGGCTTGATCAGAGGGGTGCCTTCGACCGGTTCTTCGGGCATATCGGTCATCTTTGGTCTCTCTCGCATCGCGCGAACTTGTTGCCTTATGTAGGGGATCGCGGGCGCAGGGTAAAGAGAGGGGCGAAAAACCGGAAAAATATGGGGGGAGACCGCTCGGTTTTGCGGTCAGACATGTCGCCGAGCACCGCCATGCCACTTGACCCGTCGGGCACTTCGGGCCAAATCGCCGGATATGTTGCCAGAAGAGAAACTCGACCAGATCCTGTCGCGCTTCGCGTATCTCGAAGCGCAGTTGAACACAGGGGCAGCCCCCGAAGAAATCGCGCGGATCAGCCGGGAATATTCCGAACTGGAGCCGGTGGTGGCACAGATCCGCCTCTGGCGTCAGGCGCAAGCGGATCTGGCCGAGGCCGAGGGCTGGCTCAATGATCCGGAGATGCGCGATCTTGCCGAGGAGGAGCTCCCGTGGCTCAGGGCCCGGATCCCGGAGCTGACCGATGCGCTGCGCCTGGCGCTGTTGCCGCGGGATGCGGCGGATGCGCGCCCTGCGATCCTTGAAATACGGCCCGGCACGGGCGGGGACGAGGCGGCGCTGTTCGCGGGTGATCTGCTGCGCATGTATCAGAGATATGCCGAAAAACGCGGTTGGCGCTTCGAGTTGCTGGAATTGGCCGAAAGCGGGCTTGGCGGTGTGAAAGAGGCTGTCATGCGGGTCGAGGGGGAGGGTGTCTTTGCCCGTCTCAAGTTCGAAAGCGGCGTGCATCGGGTGCAGCGCGTGCCGGTGACCGAGGCGGGGGGACGTATCCACACCTCGGCGGCGACCGTGGCTGTGCTGCCCGAGGCCGAAACTGTCGAGATCGACATTCCCGCAGGCGATATCCGGATCGACACGATGCGCGCGTCCGGCGCAGGCGGGCAGCATGTCAACACGACCGACTCGGCCGTGCGGATAACCCACTTGCCCACCGGTATCGTGGTCACCAGTTCCGAAAAGTCACAGCATCAGAACCGGGCCAATGCGATGGCGGTTCTGCGTGCGCGGCTGTATGAGATGGAGCGCGAGCATGCCATGACCGAACGGGCCGAGACCCGGAAATCGCAGGTCGGATCGGGCGATCGCTCGGAGCGGATCCGCACCTACAACTTCCCGCAGGGCCGCCTGACCGATCACCGGATCAATCTGACGATCCATGCGCTTGACCGGGCGATCGAGGGTGAGATCGACGAGGTGATCGACGCGCTGATCGCGGACGATCAGGCCCGCAAACTAGCGCAGATGGACGGGTGAGGGCACAAGAGGCACTGGTTGCGGCGACGCGCGCCCTGCGCGGAGCCGGGATCGAGGCCGCGCCCGGCGACGCGCGCCGCCTGATGGCCCATGCTCTCGGAGTGGCGCCGGACCGTTTGAGCCTTGCATTGCATGACCCGATGCCCGAGGGGGCGCAGGACCGGCTCGATGCACTGATCGCGGCGCGGATGACCCGCCAGCCGGTCGCCCAGATCATCGGCAAACGTCTGTTCTGGGGGCATGAATTTCGGGTTACCCGCGATACGCTTGATCCGCGACCCGAAACCGAGATCCTGGTGCATGCAGCACTCAGGCACCCTTTCGCCCATGTGCTGGATCTGGGCACGGGCACCGGCTGCATCCTGCTTTCGCTGCTCAAATCCATGCCCTTCGCGGTCGGCACGGGCACCGATCTGTCCGAGGCCGCGCTGAAGATCGCGCAAGAAAATGCCGAAAGTCTGAAGGTTGCGACGCGCACGCAATTTCGGCGCTCGGACTGGTTTTCCGATATTGCCGGACGTTTCGATCTGATCGTGTCGAACCCGCCCTATATCACGCAGGACGAGATGGCGGGGCTGAGTGCCGATGTGCTGGACTGGGAGCCGCATTCAGCCCTGACGCCGGGGGGCGATGGTCTCGATCCCTGCCGGGTGATCGCACGCGGGGCCGGGGCGCGGATGATCGCGGGGGGGCGGATCCTGCTTGAGATCGGGCCGAGCCAGGGTGACGCAGTATCCGGGATGCTGCACGCGCAAGGGTTCGAAGGGGTGACAATCCACCGCGATCTGGATGGGCGCGACCGCGTGGTCGAGGCGCGCAAGGGCAATGAGGGTGGGCATCGCCTTGCGCTCTGAACCGAAAATCACGCAAATATCAGAAGATAGTTGCAGTTTTACACAGCAAAATGACCGATTGTCGCATTTTCCGACTTGAAAGTTCCCGCCTCACATGCTTAGTCATCTCATGTGACGGGCGGAACGTGTTTCCCCTGCGCGGTTCAGCTTGGCAGCGCGGGTGACAGTTGGGACAAGGATCAACTCTGTCCGCATGCAGCCCCAGCCCGCACGGCCGACGAGCATTACAGGCCAAGCATTACAGGCCAAATCGCAAAAGCCCCGCCCGCAACGGGCCCGGGCAAGAACAACGAGAGCCATGAGATCTTCAAAATCCCGTTCGCGTAACAAGTCGAACCGCCAGCGCTCCATGGGCAATATCGTCAATCGTGTGTTTGACAGTTCGGGTCCCGAGGGCAAGGTGCGTGGCACGCCACAGCAGATCATCGACAAGTATCTTGCGCTCGCCCGTGACGCGCAGCTTGGCAATGACCGTGTGGCCGAGCAGAACTTCCTGCAACATGCTGAGCATTACACCCGGATGCTGGGCCAGGCGCAGCGTGAGCAGGCCCGCGAACAGGAGGCGCGCAATCAGCAGCGCCAGCAAAACCAGAATGGCAATAACGACAATACCGGTGGCGATGCGCAAAACGGCGACGGGCTCCAAAACCGTCAGGACGAGCGCAAGTCAAGCGCAGCCGAGGTCGAAAACGCCGCCACGATGCCGCCACGATGATGCCACCGATGCCGGAGACCGAGGCCGAGGCCGAGGTCAGTTCGACCCTCGTCGAAACCCCCGAGAGCAAGGCCACGAGCAAGGCCACGAGCAAGGCCAAACCGAAGCCGGACGCAGACGACAAGCCCGGAACCGAGATCGTCGGCGCAAAATCAGTCCGCAGCAGCAGGAGAGCCCGGCCGCGGGCGGAGTGACGCATGACCGGCTGAGGCCGGTAGCATCGCGTTTGCCGTGCAGATCAAGGAGCAGATCAAGGAACCGGGGCATGGTGTCGCCGGTCACATGACGTGGTCGAGACATATCCACGCGCCCGCAACCGATGGTCTTGATGGGCGTTGATGCGGCAAGGATATAGCCCTGACCTCCTGACCGAACGATCCCTCAATATCTTGTGGGTAAAAACCACTCAAAAGACCATATCATGGGGGAGGTCGTTGACTTGCTGCGTCTGTGCGCCGAAACTCCACCATATAGCTACAGATTCGGAAAGGTTCGGCATTTGCGTTTCACCCGGTTGCGCCTCAACGGTTTCAAGAGCTTCGTGGACCCCACGGATTTCGTGATTCATGGCGGGCTGACCGGTGTCGTGGGGCCGAACGGCTGTGGCAAATCCAACCTGCTGGAGGCGATGCGCTGGGTGATGGGTGAAACCCGCGCCAAGGCGATGCGTGGCTCGGGCATGGAAGACGTGATCTTTGCCGGCGCCGCATCGCGTGGCGCACGCAACTTCGCCGAGGTTTCCTTGCAGATCGACAATAGCGAGCGGCTGGCACCTTCGGGGTTCAATGACTCCGACGGGCTGGAGGTCGTGCGCCGGATCACCCGCGATGCGGGTTCGGCCTACAAGGTCAACGGCAATGATGTGCGCGCGCGCGATGTGCAGATGCTGTTCGCCGATGCCTCCACCGGCGCCAGTTCGCCCGCGCTCGTCCGGCAGGGACAGATCTCCGAACTGATCAATGCCAGGCCCAGGGCCCGCCGCCATGTTCTGGAAGAAGCCGCCGGGATTTCGGGCCTCTATCAGCGCCGCCACGAAGCCGAACTGAAACTGAACAGCGCCGAGCAGAACCTGCTGCGGGTCGATGACGTGATCGAACAGCTTGCTGCACAACTGGCACAGTTGGCCCGGCAGGCCCGGCAGGCTGCCCGTTACCGCTCCATCGGCGAGGAGTTGCGCCGCGCCGAGGGGCTGCTTCTCTATCGTCGCTGGCGCGAAGCCGATCACGCCCGCATCGGGGCAGAAACCGCGCATCGCAACCAGATCACTGCCGCGTCCCAGGCCGAACGTGCTGCCCGCGACTGTGCGGCCAGGCGTGACAGCGCCGAAACCGCACTGCCGCCGCTGCGCGAGGAAGAGGCGATCGCGGGCGCTGTCCTGCAACGCCTGGCCGTGCAACGTGACGCGCTCGACGAGCAGGAAAAGCAGGCCCGCGCGCGCATCGACACGCTCAAGGCCCGCAGCGGCCAACTGATGCGCGACATGGAGCGCGAAGCAGGGTTGAACCGCGATGCGGGCGAAACCATTGCAAGGCTCGAATGGGAGCAGGGCCAGATCGAAAAGGCTTCCGAGGGGCACGAAGACAGGTTGGCCCAAGCCGCCGAAACCGCCGCCGATGCTGCCCGGATCCTGTCAGGGCGTGAATCCCGGCTCTCGCAGATGACCGAGGATGTGGCGCGCCTTGCTGCCCGTCACCAGTCGGCGCAACGTCTGCTGGCCGATAACCGCTCCAGCGCCGAAAAATCCGAAGCGGCCGCCGCGCAGGCCAGGGATTCGGCAACAACTGCACACCAGGCGCTTGACCGGGCCTCGGAGGAACACGCAAAAGCCGAAGGTATCCAGGAAATGGCACAGCAGGCTGCGGAAGACGCCGAAGAGGCGCTGGGTGCCGCCGACGATCTGCGCGCCGAGATCCAGAGTCGCGAAACCGCGGCCCGCGCCGCCCGCTCGGAGGCCGAGGGCGAGGCAGGCGCCTTGCGCGCCGAAGTGACGGCCCTCGCCCGGCTGGTCGAACGCGAAGCGGCAAGTGGAACGCAGATCCTCGATCGACTCCGTGTGGAGAAGGGCTATGAGGCGGCCCTCGGCGCGGCCCTTGCCGATGACTTGCGCGCCCCGGAAGTGGATGACGATGCGGCAACCGGATGGCAGGCGCTGCCCGATTACGAGACTGCGCACCCGCTCCCCGCCGGCATCGAACCGCTCTCGGCTCATGTCGATGTGCCGCCCGTTCTGTCCCGTCGCATTGCCCAGATCGGTCTGGTCGCCAATTCCGACCAAGGCGCGCGGCTGCAAGCGCAGTTGCAACCGGGGCAGCGCCTTGTCTCGTCCGACGGGGATCTCTGGCGCTGGGACGGCTATCGCGCGGGTGCCGAGGATGCCCCGACGGCGGCGGCTTTGCGCCTGCAACAGCTCAATCGCCTGGTCGAGTTGAAGAAGGGTCTTGAAGAGGTCGCGGCACGGGCCGAAAGCGCGCAACAGGCCCACGAGGCCCTGGCCCTGCAACTTGCGCAGGCAAGCCGTGCCGATGCCACGGCCCGCGAAGCCCGCCGCGAAGCCGATCGCCGCCTGGCCGAGGTTGGACGTGCCCTTAGCCGCGCCCAGAGCGACCGTGCGATCGCAGGCTCCAGACTGGAAAACGCGAACATGGCCGTGGCCCGCCACGAGGAAGAGGCAACCCGCGCCCGCATGGCGCTGCGCGAAGCAACGAACGCGCTCTCGTCCCTGCCCGATCTGGACGCCGCCCGCGACGAGATCGAGGCGGTGAAAATGACCGTCGAAGCCGCGCGCATGACGATGATGACCAGGCGTTCCGGCCATGATGAATTGCGCCGCGAGGGCGAGGCACGGCTGAAACGTCGCCAGGAGATCACCACGGAAATGTCCGGCTGGCGGCATCGCCTCGACACGGCCGAGAAACGTTCGATCGAGTTGGCAGAGCGCAAGGCCGAAACCGAAGCGCAACTCGCGCAGGCCACGGTGGCGCCCGAGGACATCCGTGCCCGTCGCGAGGAACTGGCCGATGCGATCGCCCGGTCCGAGGCACGCCGCGCCGAGGCGGCGGACAAGCTGGCCGGGGGCGAGGCCGCGCTGCGCGAGGCACAAGGCGCCGAGCGGGAGGCCGAGCGCAGGGCCGGTGACGCGCGCGAGGCCCGCGCACGCGCCGAGGCCCGTGTCGAAGCCGCCCGCGAAACTGTTGCGGCCACGGTCGAGCGGATCGAAGAAGCCACACAGACAAGTCCGCAAAAGCTGCTTGAAAGCCTTGACGCGGATCCCGATGCGATGCCCGATGCGGAAACGCTCGACATCGAGGTGAACCGACTGAAACGCCAGCGCGACGCCCTGGGCGCGGTGAACCTGCGCGCAGAGGAAGATGCCCGTGAGGTCGAGACCGAACATGGCGCGCTGGTCAGGGAAAAGGCCGATCTCGAAGAGGCGATCCGCAAGCTGCGCGCCGGGATTTCGGGCCTGAACCGTGAGGGGCGCGAGCGACTGCTGACCGCCTTCGGGCAGGTCAATGACAGCTTCCGCACATTGTTCACCCATTTGTTCGGTGGCGGGAGCGCCAATCTGGAACTGGTCGAAAGCGATGACCCGCTCGAAGCCGGGCTTGAGATCATGTGCCAGCCACCGGGCAAGAGGCTCTCGACCCTGAGCCTGCTGTCGGGCGGCGAACAGACGCTCACCGCGCTGGCACTGATCTTTGCGGTGTTCCTTGCCAATCCGGCCCCGATCTGCGTGCTCGACGAGGTGGACGCGCCGCTCGACGATGCGAATGTCACCCGTTTTTGCGATCTGCTCGACGAGATGACGCGTCGCACCGAGACCCGCTTTCTGATCATCACCCACCATGCGGTAACGATGTCGCGCATGGACCGGCTGTTCGGCGTGACGATGCAGGAGCAGGGCGTAAGCCAGCTTGTTTCTGTCGATCTCAAACGCGCCGAGGCACTTGTGGCATGACCCGAAGACATTCAGTTTGTCCCGTCGAGTGCGCGCCATTTGGTCTGCCCCGGCATCATCGGCCTGTACGGGCAGCGACAAGAGGCAGTGACAACCATGAGTGAGAATTTTGATCGCCAGATCGCAGCGGCCCTCGGGACAGATCTTGGGGCGGATCTCGCGCCAGGTCGGGTGATCCGGAGCGGCGCGGGCGGCTTGCGTTCGGCTTTCGATGTGACGGGGCTGGCGCTGGCCTCGGTCGGGGCCGCGGCGGGTGAGGTCGCTGCACTGGCCGGGGGAGAGGCGCGGGTGGATCGCCGGGCGGCCTTGCAGTGGTTCGCAATGAGCTTGCGCCCGATCGGATGGCAGCTGCCCGGAATGTGGGACCCGATCGCAGGCGATTACAAGGCAGCGGATGGCTGGATCAGGCTGCATACCAACGCGCCGCATCACCGCGCGGCGGCGCTCTCGGTTCTGGACTGTGCGTCAGAGCGTGGGGCGGTCACGGAGGTGGTCACGGAGGCGGTTTCGGGCTGGCAGGCGCAGGCGTTGGAAGAGGCCGTGGTTGCGGCGAACGGATGCGCGGCAGCGATGCGGGAACTGGCCGGGTGGGCTGTTCATCCGCAGGGGGCGGCCGTCGCGCAAGAGCCGCTTGTCGCGTGGCGCGCGATCACGGCATCAGCCAGATCGGTCGGGCTGCGCGGGCTGAAAGTGCTTGATCTGACACGGGTTCTGGCCGGGCCGGTGGCGACGCGCTTTCTGGCGGGCTTCGGCGCGGATGTGCTGCGCATCGATCCGCCCGGCTGGGAAGAACCGGGCATCGAGCCAGAGGTCACTTTGGGCAAGCGGTGCGCGGGGCTGGATCTTCGGCAGTCAGACGATCGGGCGCGGTTCGAGGCGCTGCTGCGCGACGCCGATGTGCTGGTGCATGGCTATCGCCCCGGTGCGCTGGACAGGCTCGGTTTTGGTGCTCGGGCGCGCACCCGGCTGAACCCGGACCTGATCGATGTGGCGCTTGATGCCTATGGCTGGACCGGCCCCTGGGCCGCGCGGCGTGGATTTGATTCCCTGGTTCAGATGAGTTGCGGAATCGCGGCCGAGGGGATGGCACAGTTCGGGGCTGACAGGCCAAGACCCTTGCCGGTGCAGGCGCTTGATCACGCGACGGGCTATCTGATGGCCGCTGTGGTGCTGCGCGCGCTGCGGTTGCGCGCAACCGGCCAGGTGATGAGCGCACGGTTGTCGCTGGCGCGCGTGGCGGCACTGTTGATCTCGGGCGGGGTAGGGGTATCGGATGAGGGCCTCCAGCCCGAGACCGAAGCAGATCTGGCTCCGCAGATAGAGCAAACCACTTGGGGGCCTGCGCGGCGGATCCGGTTCCCGGTTTCGCTCAACGGAGAGGTGCCACACTGGTCGCGCCCGGCAGGGCGGTTTCGCGCGGGTCCGGCGAACTGGCGCTGATCTGCAACGCTGAGCCTTTCGCGCCGGTCAGGGAGCAGAGATGGCACAGCATGCTCCGCTGCGCATCGATACCAGGCTTGCATCGATACCAGGCTTCTGCCTGATAAAAATTGATCAAACGATCGTTGATCGAGGGCCGGTCGTCGATCTTCGCACAATGAGCCGACAGGCAAGCTCGACACGTCGCGCGATCTTGTCGTTGAGCGGCGTTGCGCGTGCTTCCTCAAGCAGGTTCAGCGCAGTACGCCCGATCTCGTCCATTGGCACATGCATCGTCGATAGTGGCGGATTTTGTGTCTGGCCATGGGCCACATTGTCAAAGCCGAGCACAGAAACATCCTTCGGAACGCGATATCCACATTCCCTGAGGGCATTCATAACACCTATGGCGACATTGTCCGCTCCGCAAAAGAAGGCCGTAAAGGGCATGTTGTTGCCCTGTTTTGCAAGCCAGCCGCGCATGTAGGTTTCGACAACGGCAGGACGGAAATCATCCACATCAATGATCGCTCCGGGCGGTATCGGATGACCCCTGTCACGATAGGCTTCGATGAAACCGGTCTTGCGATACTGCCCCACAAGCCGGGTGCCATAGGTGACAAACGCGATGGATAAATGACCCAGTTCAAACAGATAATGCATGCCCTTGTGCGCGCCGAACCGGTTGGAAACCGACACCGTGTCGACGCGCATGGAGGGATCTTGACCGGACAGGATAACAACTGACGTATCAAGGTCTTGCAAGGCATAAATCAGCTCGGGTCGATCATCTTGCGCGACGGCAACGCCTTGCGGGCGATGCTCCTTGATTGCGGTCACCAGATTTTTCGGAATGATGCGATCGCCCTTGGCGACATGAGGAATCAGACGGATGGATCGCGCCTGACATTCAGCGCGAAAGGCATTGAGCATCGACCAGGACACGAAGTTGCAATCCGACTTCGGATAGGTTGCCTCGCAGGCCGCCAGAAGGACCGTCGGCAAAAGTGCCACTGCGGCCTTTCTGCGGCGCTTGGCGAGGTAACCGCCCTCGCGGGCGATGGCAAGAATGCGCGCTTGTATTTCCGGGCTGATAGGGGCCGTTCCATTGAGGACATGGCTGACCGTTGAAGGTGCAACATCTGCTGCTTTGGCTATGTCCGAGATTCGCATATCAAGAAGATTTTACGCCATAAATCTGTCATCTTTTCAGTCCCTGCACGACTGACGCACGACATATCGGGTACGATATCAGGATGTTGGAACTTCTCTTCATATAAAGCGAGCATCCACAATGGCAATTATCAATGAAATTTATTTTGTATCCTGCTGTTGCCAAAATTCCAGGCAAAAGAAAACCTCGGGGTTGAGGACAGCGACAGCTTGGCCAGTTCAGAGGACAAGTCCTGTCGAAATGCATGACACTAGGAGGAAAGACATGCAACGAACCAGATCCTTGTTGATATCCATGGCTGCAGTGATCGCAATCTGTGCAGCGCAAGGTGGATGGGCTTACGAGCAATCTCCGATGCTGGCCGAAAAGGTTGCAGCAGGTTCCCTGCCCCCGGTCGAGGAACGTTTGCCGGAAACGCCGCGCGTCATCACCCCGGTTGACAGCATCGGGATCTATGGCGGAACCTGGCATCGTGCATTCAAGGGGCCATCGGATCGTTGGGGTCCGACCAAGCTGATGGAAGAGCGTGTCGTTCGCGCCGTCATGGATGCCGATCATGATATCTCCTACATCCCGGGCTGGGTCGAGACATATGAAGTCAACGCAGACAGCACGGTCTTCACCTTCACCCTGCGCAAGGGGCACAAATGGTCCGATGGCCAGCCCGTAACCACCCGCGATGTTCAATTCTGGTACGAAGATGTGTTCCAGAACCGCGACCTCATGCCGTCCGTGCCTGCGCTTTACACCGCAGGTGGCGAGCCAATGGTGATCGACATCATCGACGCGCGCACATTCACGGTCACGTTCAAACAGCCCTATCCGTTGTTCCTGACAGTTCTGGCCAAGGAATCAACCGGCAAGCCCGGTCTTGACCGCCCCGGCTTCATCGAGCCGTTCCACTACATGAAAAATTTTCACCCCAAATATGCCGACAAGGCGGAACTGGCCAAGGTAATGGAAAAGTTCGGTGCAAAGAAATGGACCGACCTCTGGGGTGACAAGGGGCGTATTCAGGCCTGGTGGTTCAACCCGGATATGCCGGTTCTGACGGCCTGGCGCGTCGTGACGCCACCGCCTGCCGAAACGGTCGTCATGGAGCGCAACCCCTACTATTATGCTGTCGATCCCGAAGGCAACCAGTTGCCATATATCGATCGCATCGAGCATCGCCTGTTCCAGAATCCTGAAGCCCTGAACCTGATGGTGGTCCAGGGTGAGATTGACCTTCAGTCCCGCCATCTGAGCCCGGCAGATTTCACGTTTTTCAAGGAGAATGAAAAAGCTGGCAACTATCAGGTTGTCACATGGACCAAGGCTTCGACCTGGACCATCTATCCCAACCTCAATACCCCCGATGAAGGTCTGCGGGCCCTGTTCGAGGACAGGCGTTTCCGCGAAGCGCTCAACATTGCAATTGATCGTGACACCATCAACGAACTGGCATTCTCCGGCCTGGGTGAGGCCCGGCAGGCAGGTCCGGTGTCCGGCTCGCCATTCTTCGATGCAAAGCTGGAGAAGCTCTGGACGCAATATGATCCCGACCGTGCCAATGCCCTTCTGGATGACATCGGCCTGACCAGACGTGACGGTGATGGCTATCGCCTGCGTCCGGATGGTGGGCGTCTGTCCATCGTGATCGAGACCCGTTTTCCCACAATGCTCCAGACGCTTGAACTGGTGCAGGCTGACTGGAAAGAAATCGGTGTCGAAGCCCTGGTTCGCAACCTTGATCGGACACTGGTTCAGCAGCATGTCGAAACCGGTGACTTCCAGATGGTGCTTGACGCATTCGACCGCGCCTCCATCATCACCGCCGATCCGGTTCGCTTCCTGGGACGTTTTGGCTTCGCGCATAATTATTTCAAATGGTGGAGTTCCGGCGGCGAGAATGGCGTCGAACCACCAGCGGATCACGGCATTCGCGACGTCTGGGCCGCATGGGAAGGCGCCCAGTCAGCCAGATCCCTTGAAAAAGCCAACGCTTCAGCGCAGAAGATGGTTTCGATCTTCCGCGACAACGGCTGGACCATCGGCCTGATTGGTGAAACCCCTGCCATTTATATCAAGTCCAATGACTTCAGGAATTTTCCGGCAGGGCTGATCGAAGATGATGCCTTGCGCGGCATTGGTCTGGCGCAACCTCAGCAGTTCTATATCTCACGGGACTGATGCGAAACCCGGACGGAAGCGTGTCCGTTTCACTCTGAATCGTCATGGCGGCCTGATTGCTGCCATGACGATTTATTAAGATTTCCCCTCGACCTCAGGAAAATTTTCATGTTTCTGTATATCACAAGGCGCATTTTGTGGTCTGTGCCGACCCTGGTGCTGATTTCGATCGCGACCTTCATCATCATTCAACTCCCGCCCGGTGACTATGTCACGGCCTACATCGCTGAACTTGAAGAAATGGGGGAATCCATCACCGCTCAGGAGGCGGCGGAATTGCGGACAAGTTTCGGCCTTGATCAGCCTTACTATGTGCAATATTGGACCTGGATCAGCAACATCATTCTCCACGGTGACTTTGGTCTGTCTCTGGACTGGAAATTGCCGGTCTCGGATTTGCTGTGGGGCAGGATTGCCTTGACGCTGATGATCTCCACCTTGTCGCTTCTGCTTACCTGGGCCATTGCGATCCCCATCGGGGTCTATTCCGCAACACGGCAATATTCGGTCTTTGACTATGTCTTCACCGTGCTCGGGTTCCTTGGCCGCGGCATCCCTGACTTCCTGCTCGCGCTCGTGTTGATGTGGCTCGGTTTCGCCTATTTCAACTTCCATGTCGGCGGCCTGTTTTCGCCTGAATATGCCGATGCGCCCTGGAGCCTTGCCAGATTCCGGGATCTGCTTGCCCATCTCTGGGTGCCGGTTGTCGTCCTTGCGACAGGTGGTGCGGCCGGCCTGCTGCGCGTGATGCGCGCCAACATGCTGGAAGAGCTGGGAAAGCCCTATGTCGAAACCGCCTATGCGCAAGGCATGGGCGAGCGTGAGGTCGTCTGGCGTTATCCGGTGCGTGTTGCCCTCAATCCGTTTTTCTCGACCGTCGGATGGGCCTTGCCGGCCTTGATATCCGGTGACGTGATCACTGCGGTCATCCTGAACCTTCCCACGACCGGACCGCTCTTGCTGCGCGCCCTGTTGAACCAGGACATGTATATGGCCGGAGGATTCATCCTGATCCTGTCGGTCTTTACCATCATCGGAACGTTGCTGTCAGACATACTTCTGTATGTAACCGACCCGCGTATCCGGCATGCCTGAGGGGATTGTTCATGCCTGACACCAACGAAATCGAAATGTTCAACGACGATCATGCCTTCAGTTCGGCCGATGTGGCCGGGCCTTTGACGCTGATGTGGTGGCGCTTCCGCCAGCATCGCCTGGCATTGGTCTCGCTCTATGTGATCGCAGCGCTTTACTTCGTGGCGGCCTTCGCTGAATTCCTGGCACCTTATGATCCGTTCAAGCACTCAAGGCTTCATGCGTTCGTGCCGCCCCAGTCGGTGCATATGTGGCACGAGGGGGAGTTCATCGGTCCGTTCGTCTATGGCCTGAAGCGTGATCGCGACCCCGAAACGGCCCGCCTGACATTCTCCGAGAACACCGACAAGGTGTTCCCGATCAAGTTCTTCCACCGGGGGGATGCGTATGAGTTCTGGGGCTTGTGGCGCACGGACCTGCATCTCTTTGGCATCGAGGGCGGGCGCCGGGATCGTATCTTCCTGCTCGGCTCCGACAGTCTGGGGCGCGATTTGCTCTCGCGTCTGATCTATGGCGGGCGCGTGACCCTTTCCGTTGGTCTGATCGGTGTCTTCTTCAGTTTTGTCATCGGCATTACCCTTGGCTCTGTCGCGGGTCTGATCGGTGGACGTGTCGATGCAATGATCCAGCGTGCGGCGGAATTTGTCCGTTCGATCCCGACCATTCCGCTCTGGCTCGGTCTGGCCGCTGCATTGCCCGTCAACTGGGATCCGGTCCTTGTCTATCTGCTGATCACGATGATCCTGGCCCTCATCGGCTGGACCAATCTGGCGCGCGTTGTGCGTGGCCATTTCATGACCATTCGAAATCAGGATTTCGTGATCGCCGCGCGCCTGTCCGGTGCATCCGAGACCAGGGTCGTAACGCGCCATATGTTGCCGTCGATGACGTCCTATGTGATTGCAGCCGTCACACTGGCCATTCCCGAAATGATCCTTGGCGAGACATCCCTGTCATTTCTCGGATTGGGTCTGCGCCCCCCGGTGATCAGCTGGGGCGTGTTGCTCCAGGACGCCCAGAATCTGCGATCCATCGCCCTGGCTCCATGGCTTCTTGCGCCAGGTGCAGCAATCGTGGTCACCATTCTGGCCTTCAACTTCCTTGGCGACGGTCTGCGCGACGCAGCCGACCCTTACCAGAAATAGGGACGCGCCATGAAAAACTCTCAAAATATCCTTGAGATCGAGGATCTTCATGTCCGCTTCCAGATCCGCAAGCACGAAGTCCATGCGGTCAAGGGCATCAGCCTTGAAATCAAACCCGGTGAAGTCCTCGGTGTTGTCGGCGAAAGCGGATCGGGCAAATCCCTGACCGCCCGCGCCATCCTCAATCTCATGCCGCGTGGTGCCGACACAACCGGACAGGTCCGCTTCAAGGGATCGCAAGGCGAGGTCTCCATCCTCGACCAGGGGGATGCCAGCCGGATCATGCGAACCATTCGCGGTGGTCAGATCGGCATGATCTTCCAGGAACCGATGACGGCATTGTCACCTGTGCACTCCATCGGCGAGCAAGTGTCCAGGACGCTGACTCTCCATACCGATTTGCGCAAGAAAGCGATCGGGACCCGGGCGGCGGAACTGATGGATCTGGTCGGCCTTCCAGACCCATACGAGATGCTGAAGAAATATCCGCACCAGCTTTCGGGGGGAATGCGCCAGCGTGTGATGATCGCCATGGCCCTGTCCTGCAATCCATCCCTGCTTCTGGCGGATGAGCCGACGACGGCGCTTGATGTGACGACCGAAGCGCAGATCCTTGATCTGATCCGGGATCTGCAAGAGCGGTTCAACATGGCCGTGATGTTCATCACGCACAATTTCGGTGTGGTTGCAGAGATGGCAGACCGCGTGATGGTGATGAATCAGGGGGAGAGGGTTGAAACCGGAGACGTGGATCAGATTTTCTATCAATCCTCACACCCCTATACCAAACGGCTTCTGTCACTGATCCCCCAACTGCCCGACTATGCGATGGCGGATGCCCGTCCGGTTGCAAAAGGCGATGAAGAACCGCCGCTGCCGCAAGAAGACAAGACCTCCAGCCTCGCGGATGATGTCGTGCTCAAGGTCGAGGATCTGCAAAAGCATTTTCCGATTGCCATTGATTGGCGCGGCCGCCCGAAAACCGTGCTCAAGAGCGTCGATAATGTCAGCTTCACCATCAAACGTGGCGAAACATTCGCATTGGTGGGCGAGAGCGGGTCCGGCAAGTCAACGGTCGCCCGCACGGTCTTGCGTGCCTACCTGCCGACAGGCGGAAGCGCGCGGTTCCGGACCCCTGATGGCGCGGTGCATGAATTGGTCAGTCTGGGCAAGGACAAGCTCCACGATCTGCGGACCCACATGCAGATGGTGTTCCAGGATCCTTACTCATCCCTCAATCCGCGCATGACAGTGGAACAGTTGATCACCGAGCCGCTCGTCAATCAGGGCGAAACGGACAAGGCGATGATGCGCGACCGCGCAGCGGACATTCTGCGCAAGGTGAATTTGAAACCCGACATGCTGTCACGCTTTCCCCATGCGTTCTCGGGCGGGCAGCGGCAAAGGATCGGTATTGCCCGCGCCCTGGTCACCAATCCCGGTTTTGTGGTCCTGGATGAAAGCGTCTCGGCGCTGGATGTATCGATTGCAGCCCAGACGCTCGATCTTCTCAAGAACCTGCAAGAGGAGTTGGGGCTGACCTATCTCTTCATCACCCACGACCTGTCTGTGGTGGCGAATTTCTCGGACAAGGTGGGCGTGATGAAGCGCGGGCAGATTGTGGAAATGGGCGAAACAGAAGCCTTCTTCCGCAATCCCAGGCATCCTTATTCGCAAAACCTGCTCAATGCCGTGCCAATTCCTGATCCACGCCGTGCGCGCGCCCTGCGTGCCAGACGGGAGGCGATGACCCCATGACATCCATACAGTCTCTGGCAACGGGTGAGGTGTCCGACCATGCCCGGCAGGCGGCACCAATCCTGTTGCTTGATCGCTGCGAACCGTTTCGGCCCGTGGCGATTGGCGTCACCGAATTCACCACCGCCGGCCCGTCGCCATCGTCCAGATTCGAAGTGGCTCCAAAGGCCGCCCGCTGTATCGAATATGCAATCTTCTGGGATTGGGACATCGGCCATCTCTACGATCTGGAGCATGTCTGGGTGCATCTGGATGACAGCAATACGGTGATCGCTGTCGAGGCCACGTTCCATGGCACACGTCATGACATAGATCTGTGCCCAAGAAACGGCAAGCCGATGATCTGGTGCGAGGCCGGGAAACATGCGCATTTCCGCAATCGCGATCATCGAGACAGCTTGTCGGAAATGACCCATTTCATGACCGGACCGGATGCGGGGCAGGGCGGTGTTCACATCTCCAATCCATTTTCTGCCGGATTTGGAACCGTCTCGGCCAAAGACCATCGATTGGCCTCGATCTTTCTGAAACGTTTGTCATTCGCACCAGGCCTTGGCCGTGGGTTTGCGTTTGATCTTGCCGAATCCATTCTTTGCCCATGGCCCGTTCTGGAGTCCTTCATTCCCGAACGTGTGCGGCACCTGTTGGAGGGCCTTGAACGCGACATGCCGCACCTCCGGGCGCTGTTTCTCGATTGCGGCGACACGCTGGTCGATGAGGGCACCGAGATCAAACGGAATGACGGTTCGGATGTGGTCATCAGGGCCAGGTTGATCGAAGGTGCCGAGGGGTTGATCACGGCATTGAAGGAACAGGGCCATCGCCTTTGCCTCGTCGCGGATGGTCCAAGAGAAACCTTTGAGAACGTTCTCAGGCCAGCGGGTCTTTGGGATGCGTTCGAGGCGCATGTCATTTCCGGTGATATCGGTGTGCGCAAGCCTGACAAGCGCATGTTTGCAGCAGCCATGGAAGCCATGGATCTGGCGCCGGAGCTGGCCGCGCAGGTGCCGATGATTGGCAACAATCTTGACCGGGACATTGCCGGCGCAAATGCCGCAGGCCATCCCGGCATATTCTTCAACTGGTCGGATCGCCGGCGGCGTGTGCCGAACGGTGCCGAAGACACTCCGACCTGTCAATTCACCCGGCTCGCGCAACTGCCGGGACTGTTGATGCAAATGGAAACCGCTCTGGACCAGAAAGTTCCGACATAATGCTTGATTTGGTAAAAGAACCCGAAAAGGGCACAATCATCACCGCACAATTGCAGGCCAAGATTGATGCAGTTGCGGCGCAAGGCGGGGGCCGTGTGACGATTCCGCAAGGCGAATGGACCAGCGGTGCGATCGTGATGAAAACCGGGGTCGAGCTTCACGTGCCGCGCGGTGCGATGCTCATGGCCTCGGATGATTATGATGATTATGCCGACGGACAGGTCTCGGTCATTGCCGAAGACAGCGATCGCGGCTTTATCGTGGCGCGGGATGCGCACGATATCGCGATTACGGGGCAGGGCACGATCCATGGCAAAGGGGTTGATTGGTGCGCGCGCGAGGGTCTGTTCGATGGCGTCAGATGGATGCGGTTCCATCGCCCCCGGATGGTGGTGTTCGAAGCCTGTCGCAATGTGCGGATCACAGATGTGACATTCCGCGAAGCGCCGATGTGGACCATTCACCTGATCGCCTGCGACACCATCCGGTTGCGGGATATCACGATCCTCAATGACATGCGCATGCCCAACACGGATGGCGTCAATTTCGATGCTTGCCGGGATGCCTTCATGTCCGGTTGCAAGATCGTCGCAGCCGATGACAGTGTCTGCATCAAGACCTGCGAAAAGCTTGATCCGGTGCTTGCGGGACCGGCTGAGCGCATAAGGGTGACGGATTGTCATTTCACCTCCCGTTCCTGTTCCATCAAGATCGGAACCGAAACCCATGCGGATGTTCGGGACGTGATGTTTTCCGGCATCACGATCACCGACACCAACCGGGCCATCGGCATCCTTGCCCGCGATGGTGGCCTGATCGAGCGCATCTGCTTTTCCGACATCACGGTCGATTGTGCACAGGCTCCCTACACCTATTGGGGATCAGGCGAGCCGATTACCATCACCTCGCATGCAAGAGATCGCAACAAGGCGCCGTCAGTCGTGCGCGATATTTCCATCAGTGGCGTCACCGGCAGATGCGAAGGGGCGATCGTTGTCCACGGTGACCCTTTGCAACCGGTGGAAAACATTCAGATCAGTAACGTCAATCTGCGCCAGGAGCCGGGTAAGTTTGCTCATGAGCTGTTCCTTGATCTCAGACCTGTCCCCGAAGATGTCAACGATCTCGATGACCCGGCACTGGGGCGGCGCAATTGCTTTGTCAGGCGCCCGGACGGTGGCATCCATGGCATGGACCCGTATCCTCAGGGTTTCCCGGGCCTGTTCGTGCGCAACGCCCGCAACCTGACCACCCACAATATCCAGATCACCAGACCTGCGCCGTTGCCCGAAGGATGGTCAAGCGACGTGGTTGACATCGCTTGACCTGAGAAGAGGCCGAACCTGATTTCCGGATCCCATCCGGACATCTCACCCCCGACATCTCACCCCCATTGTGTCGCCATGCGAAGGAGAAATTCATGACCATTGCATCTCAAACCCGATATGCAATCGACCCTCAAAGCGCCAGGGCACTTGATACACAGGGCCTGCGCGATCATTTCCATGTCACATCTCTCTATGTGCCCGGTCAGATCAGTCTGGTCTACAGCCATTTCGACCGCTTCATCCTGGGCGGCGCGGTCCCTGCGGACAAGCCGCTTGTGCTCGATCACATCGCGGAAACCGGCACTTCAACCTTCCTGCAACGCCGTGAGATGGGCATCCTGAATATCGGTGGGGCCGGAACGGTCGAAGTCGATGGGCAAGGCTTTGCCATGGACAAAAACGATCTGCTCTATATCGGCAAGGGAGCAGGACCCGTCACGTTCTCCGGTGATGGCAAATTCTACATCGTCTCGACGCCCGCTCATCGCACATGTCCAACGCGCCACCTGAAACCATCCGATGGCAAGCGCGTGGAACTCGGCAGCAAGGCAGCAGCCAATGAGCGCGTGATCATTCAGTTCCTTCACCCGGACGTCACCGAAACCTGCCAGCTTACCATGGGCTATACCCAGTTCATGCCGGGCAGCCTCTGGAATACGATGCCGGCGCACCTCCATGACCGCCGCATGGAAGCCTACATGTATTACGAGCTTGACGATGATGCCCGTGTCTTCCACTTCATGGGTCAGCCATCAGAGACCCGCCATATCGTGATCAGAAACGAAGAGGCGGTGATTTCCCCACCCTGGTCAATTCATTCCGGTGCTGGCACCGGAACCTATACCTTCTGTTGGGCGATGGCCGGCGACAATACCGACTTTACCGACATGGACATGGTGCCGATGGAGTCCCTGCGATGAGCGACGCTTATCGCATTGATGGCAAACGTGCATTGGTAACCGGTGCCAATACGGGCATCGGTCAGGCAATTGCAATGGGTCTGGCCGAGCGTGGTGCCCATGTCATCGCGCATGGGCGCCGCTCTTGCGCTGAAACGCTCGATGCGATTGCCAGTGCCGGAGGCTCGGCAGAAGAGGTCCTGTTTGATCTGGCAAATGCAGAATCCGCTGCCATGATGGGCGAAGTTCCCAACCTCGACATTCTGGTCAACAATGCCGGGATCATCCGACGAGAGGATAGCGTGAGCCACTCCGTGGATGACTGGGACGCCGTAATGGATGTCAACCTGAAGGCGGTCTTTCTGCTCTGCAAGGCTTTTGCAAGGCAGGCCATTGCGCGCAAGTCCGGTGGACGTATTGTCAATATCGCATCCCTTCTCAGCTTTCAGGGCGGTATTCGCGTGCCGGGCTATACGGCCTCCAAACATGGTGTCGCGGGCCTGACAAAAATTTTTGCCAACGAGTGGGCCCAGGAAGGGATCACGGTGAATGCGGTGGCTCCGGGCTATATCGCCACCAACAACACGGCGGCTTTGCAAGCAGACGAAACCCGCAATCGCCAAATTCTGGAGCGTATTCCGGCAGGTCGTTGGGGTGATCCGAAAGATGTCGCGGGCGCGGTATGCTTTCTGACATCACCTGCCGCGGGATATGTGACCGGTGCGGTGCTCAACGTGGATGGGGGGTGGCTGGCCAGATAGCTTGCAAACTGCGAGCAACCGCAAGGCTTGCCATTTTACAGCCCAGCCAGACAAGGAAACCGGTCCATATCAATGCGGGCAAAGATCGCCCGCTCTGGGCGTTGTTGCCCATATCGGTGATGCGGCTTCACCCTTCGAATCCTGTCTGTTGGCGGATGCGCCTGCCGTCGCCATCTCCCACCCGCTCTCGTACGACCAACCGGTCGGCCTGTAACGCATCGCCACGACACCGGGGGTCGCGCTTGGTCCAGTTTGATCGCTGCGTAATGGATAAGTCAAGCCACTTTTCGTTTTGGATCGAATGTTTCTCGCTTTTGCAGCATGGTCCAAAGCACGTTCACACGCCGACGCGCGAGGACGACGAGCGAGGGCGATAAGGGCCTGAGTGTGATGTTTTCCCTCGATGTTTTCCCTCAAGGCGCTTTCTGTCATGGAACGCTTTGGAGAGCGGGTCTTTTGTAGATAGTCCGTCCTGAACAAGGGTTTCAGATTGGCACGTTGGCGATCTGAGACGGCCCGACGAAGGCCGTTTCAGCGGTGGTGGTCTGTCGGAGCGAGGTGAGAGCCCGGATCAACCGGCACAAGATCTCCCTCAGGTGTCTCAGGATCATGCGAATGTTGTGACCGCAGCCGCAGAGCACGGCGAACAGAGCGTCGCCGTCGGTTCCTTTCAGGGTGCTTCGCGTCAGTCGACCGTCGTTCTTCATGTGCCCGATCATTGGTTCAATGGCGCTGCGCCGTCGCAGGAGTTTGGCGATCGTCCTGGTGACACCTCGCTTTGCGCCACTGATGAAAACCTTCACATTCTGCACGCCATGCCCGCGGTATCCGCGGTCGACAAAGGCCAACTCTGGCCTCAGGTCGGTCAGGATCTCGACCTGTTCCAGCGCCTCGTGCAGCGTGTGGCCGTCGTAAGGGTTACCCGGCAGCGCCCGCATCCCGACCACGAAGCCGCCCCGGTTGGTCGTGGCCACGCTGACCTTGGTTCCGAACTCGTACCTCTTGTGCGCCTTGCCCTTGGAGATGCAGTCCACCGCCGGTTCATGCAGGCTGTAGAGTTTCTTCTTGTCCTTCGGCTTCTGCGCCAACAGCCGGTTCACCAGCGCGATCATCCCCACCAGGCGCTCTCTCAGCGCCCCCTCCGGAACCTTACCCAGTTGCCTCTCGATGTCGCGCAGCACGCGGCCGGTGTAGCCCTTGAGCCGGCGCAACGCCTTGCGCATCCGCTTGAACTGGCGGGCATGGGCGTAGCGCCCAACCTGACCGGCCAGCCGAGGCCCAAGACGGTTGTAGTTCTGGCGCAGGACGATCCCGGCTTCGCGAGCCAGCCCGACCAGCTTGCGCCGCGCCGCCTCATACAGCCGGGCATCCGTCGGGTGGGCGATGTTCTTTTCCATCACCGTGGTATCGACCGTGACCTGCTTGAGATCGCTGCGCTTCACCACCCCGGCGCGTTTCCCGGCCTCGATCGTCTGGGTCAGCATCCATTCAACACCCTCCTCGCCGATCCGCTTGCGCCACCGGGTCAGGGATGAGGGATCAAGCGGCAGACGGTGCTGAAAGAACGTCTCGCCGCAGAAGTGCTGCCAATACGGGTTCTCGGCCCATCGTGCCACGACCGCCTCGTCCGAAAGTGCATAGGCATGTTGCAGGTAAAGGAGTCCGGCAACCAGGCGCGTCAACGTCGCCGGGCGACCGGTGTGGGACGGAAAGAACCCGGCCCATTCCCGCTCAAAGACCTCCCAGTCGATCAGGGGGGCAAGTTTCACCAGCTCGTGGCGCATGTCGATCATCTCGACCAGGCGGGCGCGCAGGAGATCGTCTTGTTCCGGGAGCGGCTTTCTCGGCTTCATATCACGGCTCGAAATTGCAGGGTTCCTGCCGGGATAATACAAAACCTTGCAGGCAGCACCCAGCAATATCACATCATTCTCAAGCAAAATCAGCCGGATAAAAGTTGTTCAGGGCGAACTAGATACTGCGCAAAAAGCACTCGGGTAGAAGACGCGCTTGAGCGCCTTGTCGCCGCCGCAGGCACGCCGCCACCCCGAACGGTTTCCAGACTGTCGTTGAACCGGTGCCAGGCCCGCAGCGGAGGCGAGCGCGTCTGCCGAAGAGACCCGCCGCATGTCGCCACCCGCAGCGAGGACCTCTGCCGTCAGCCCCGCCCCGATCCCCGGCAGCGAACGGATGAGGGCGCAGTCAGGGTGGTCTGCGAGACGTTTTTGCAAGTCTTGTTCCGTCGCCATGATCTTTTGGCGCGCATCAAGTGCTTCAAGGGCCAGTTCACGGATCAATTCAGCGGTTGCGGTTTCACCCGGCACTGTGATGCGTTGTGCTTTGGCAATTTCAAGTGCGGGTGCGGCCAAAGCCTCGCAGCCATGCAGATGTGGTGTTTTCCCAAGATGCGCCGCGATCCGGGCTTTTCCAGCGCGTCTGATTCCGGTTGGCGTCACATGACGGGTGAGCCGCGCAAGCGGGCCTTTGCAGCAAAGGTCAAATGCCTGTTCAAGCTCGGGGTGAATGCCGCAGAGCAGTTCACGTATACGCGCGATCCGGCGCACTTGCTCCTGCATCAGGTCACGGGTCCAGACCCTAAGGCGCAGGGCAACACGGGTATCATCATCGGCAAGGACAGGCCGCAAATCGCGGGTGCGAACAAGCTCGGCAATGGTGCGGGCGTCGCGCGGATCGGACTTGCGCTCTGCTCCGACAAAACCCTGTCCGGCGCGATTGACAGCAATGCCGGGCGTGTGAACCAGAGTAAACCCCTCCGCCAGCAAGCGGGCTTCAAGGAATCGCGCGAACGATCCGAGCACATCGATGCCGATCACGATATCGCCATTCAAGGATCGCCATTCAAGGATCGCCATTCAAGGCGCGCAAATCCGCAACCCGTTCATTGATCGTATCCGGGGTGTTCTTGACCGCGCGGTCAAGAACAACGCGGCCCCTTTCGTCCATTCCAAACGCCCAATGAACGGTCTTTGCCGCATCAATTCCAAGGCATCTCTTCATCTCCCTGCCTCGCAGTGACCTGTTTTCTGTACACCCCCTTGTGCCGGCATCGCCTTACATAGCCATCACGGGCATCGCGTAATCAGCGGTCATCCAGGGGCGGCAACAAAGGCGGCACAGCGACCCAAGCCATCAAGGACAGCCAGCATGACAACCATACCTTCGTTGCCTGCGCATCAACAGCTTCGCACCATCGATAGCGCCAGGAAAAGGGGTAAGGCAGCGTGAGCTGGCGCGCCAGGAAGGGCGGCAAGCGTGGCCATCCCGAGACCTTCCCATCCTGAGACCTTCCCGGAGAGCGCGATCCAGGTTTGCCTTGCCCTGAAGGTCCTGTTCGGCCTGCCGTTGCGGCAGACAGCGGGTCAGTGCGACACCTGCCTCCGCCATCTTGGCGCGCTCGGCGTCCGATATGCGGTCGCCGTCTGCATCATCGACGTAAAGCAGTTGGTAGCCAAGTAGGAAGCGCGGCGCGTAATTCTCGACGCTCGCCTTGATCAGGTGTGCGTGCCCAGAGTCGATCAGTTTGCGCGCGGCCTCGGCCATCTCAGCTTGGAAGGCCCGACGCTCGCGCGATACGTCGTCCCGTGCCCATTCGGCAAGCATGTCCCGCCACGCATCTTGAGGGGCCTTCAGCACCGCCTTCAGCGCCTCGTCCAGGCGATAGCAGGAGTTGGGAGACTTCGCTTTAACATGTCCGGGGATGAACTCGCCGTTCTCAAGCGTGATGGCCTCGAACCCACCCAACTCGCGAAGCGGCTTGATCCAGTAGTCACGCCCCTTTCGGTCCAGCTTGCCGCTGTCACGTTGCAGGATGCCGATGTGGCACGCCAGGTGCGCCGTCGATGCGCCATCAGCAATCGTCGTGCCATCGGGGGCCTTCGAAAACCAGCTTGCCGTCTGATCGTCAAGCAAAGCGAAAGTGCAATCGACCAAGTCAGCGTTGGACCCAAGGTGCAGGTATTGGAGGACCGCACGAATTCTGTCTTTCGTGACCCCTTGCAGCGCGTCGGGCATCGGCCCCCGCTCGGCTCGCAATTGTCTTACCTTGTCATGCAGTAGTGCCATCTGCCTGTAACTCTAAAAACTCCCCAAGGGGCGATCACCGCGCGTCGCCTCTGCCCAAGGGTCAAAATTCGATGGTATAGTAAGCGCTCATCTGGGACCATCCGGTCCGAGCGGCTGAGCGCTGACCAGGGGCCTCGCTCCCCTTGCGTGAAGTCCGGAGCCGGAGGCGTCTGCGCCCAGAGCTTTTGAGAAATTTGCCGCGACCGTCATGGAGAAGCATTACGTCTTGCCGACTGAGATCAAGAAGAAGATCGCGGAGCTGGCGAAACAGGGCCTCATCAAGCCAACCTGGAAGACACGCAACGAGAATGCCCGCGTGCCGGACGTCGGCGACCTAATCGTCTGGATTGCCGACGAGATCACCTAGCTTTCCTGCAATCATGGGTTCGACGTCGGTTCCATCACGCCGAACGCCACTGGCATCGAAGTGGTTAGCCCGGTCCTGAAAAAGCCTAGTAGTTTCAAATTTTTGTAAGCCATTCACCAAATCCGCGCAGTCATCAGGTCCGGAGACTATCGGCCCTCAGAGACCACTTTCGGGCCACCTCGCGCTGGCACCAGCGCTCAGCCCCACCCGCATAACCCCCGAAAACAACGCAAAAATCCCGCCGCAACCGGACCCGGAGAACGCTTTCGCAAGGGCAAGTGGCGGTGGGAACAGGGCTAGCGTCGAACCCTCTTTTGTGGATGCCGCTCGGTTTGCAAGGCATTTCTGAACGTCTGGACATGTGATCGAGTGCGGTCTTTTGTCAGGCCTGTTTGTGCGGCCTGCAAAGCGCCGCGGGCCGGTATGGCGATGCGCGGAACGGGTCCAGATCTCCACGGAGGGCTTGATGCCCGGAGAAGGTTTCTGGTTTGCCCGTTCCCGATCATTTCGACCGTTTGTCCATGCGATTCATGACGTCCTCACAACTCTGCGATCCGGCTGGTCAGGCGGCAGCCACCGTCGCCGGATCGCGATAATCCTCGCCGCGCGTCAGCATCACCCAGATGCCACGCGCCATCTTGTTGGCCAGTGCCACTGCCGCCAGCATCGGCGGCTTGCGTTCCAGCAGGCGCGCGAGCCATGGGTTGCCCGGCACGCCCCGGCGCAAGGCCCAGCGGATCACCGCCATGGCGCCGGTCACCAGCAATCGCCGGATGTCGCGCTGGCCCATTTTCGATGTCTTGCCGAGCCGCGGCTTGCCGCCCGAGGACCGCTGCAACGGAACCAGACCCAGCCAGGCGGCGAAATCCCGGCCACGCCGGAACTGTTCCATCGGCGGCGCGAAGGTCTCGATCGCCAGTGCGCCGATCGGCCCCACGCCCGGCATGGTCTGCAATTGCCGGGCCATGCCTGCCTCCTTCGACATCGCCGCGATCTTGGCTTTCAGAGCATCGATGCGGGTGGTCAGGCTGGCGATCTGTTCCAGCGTCAACCGGCAGATTTCGCGCACGAGATCGGGCAACCCCGACGTCTGATCCTCCACGACCCTCGCCAGACGGGGCAGATAACCGATCCCCTCAGGTGCGACGTGGCCGAATTCGTAAAGATAGGATCGCAGCGCGTTCACGGCTTCCGTGCGCTGCTTGAGAAACTGCTCGCGGGCCCGGAACACGGTCGCGCGCGCCTGCTGGTTTGCCCTCTTCGGTTCGACGAATCGCATGGTCGGCCGCAAGGCCGCCTCGACGACGGCCTCCGCATCGGCCGCGTCATTCTTCTGCCGCTTCACGAAGGGTTTGACGTAGGGCGGCGCGATCAGCCGGACCTGATGGCCAAGCCCAGCCATTTCCCGCGCCCAGTAGGGCGCGCTGGCGCAGGCCTCCATCGCCACGACACAGGGCCGGCCGGGCCACCATGAACCGCGCGAATTGCGGTCGTGATAGCTTCTTGCGGAATACGACCGAACCGTCTGCTGCAGCGCCATGAACCTGGAACACATTCTTTGCCAGATCGGCGCCGATGATGCTAACTTCTCCCATGGAGGCCCTCTCCTTCAGCTTGTGCTTCGACACCACGAGTTTGGCACATCGCGATGCCGTCAGGGGAGAGCGGCATCCACACCTTCTCCCGTGCAGATTTCCCCCGCGCGGGATTACCGCAAAATCCTGCGCGCTGTTGAGGAACAGTCGTTTTTCGACCCTTACCAGCAAACCTTCGTCGATACATATGTCCGGGTGGCGCATGCCAAACTCCATAGCGAAAAGACAGCGATCACGGCCGCCGATCTGTTCAACGACCGGGTAATCCCGTTCCTTGCCGAGCATGGCATCGCTCTTCTGCGCGTCCTGACCGACCGGGGAGCGGAATATTGCGGCAAGGTCAAGAACAGTGACCAGCCCGTTCACAGTACCGCCAGTTGAGGTGTCCGTCAGGTCAAGTCTGAAGTTTTACAAACATCATCAGGGATCGAAACCAAGCGGAGGGTGCGTGAGTGAGACAAGCCAGCCCCGGCCCGCTCTCCACAAGAAGGACCGTAGGGGCGGGGCTGGCGGCGGTGCAGGTTGAAAATCTCCGCATCACAATGTATATGCCCCTGCATATACATGCGAACAGGAGGGCGATGATGCCGCAGTCACATTCCGAGCCTCGTGAGGCCAAGCTCTTCCGCAACAACAAGAGCCAAGCTGTCCGCATTCCCGCAGATTTCGAGATGCCGGGAGATCGGGTGAACATCTATCGTGATGGGAACCGGCTCATCATCGAGCCGGTGCGCCGCAGAAACCTGCTTGAAGTGCTGGCCGGGCTAGACCCTCTCGGACCAGAGGATCAGTTTCCTGATGTGGATGATACGCTTCTCCCGGCCAAGGAAATCGACCTTTGAGCCTCTATATGCTGGACACCAATATCGTCTCCGATCTGCTGCGACATCCTGACGGCAGCGCGGCAAAGCGCATTGCCGATGTTGGGCCGGATGCGATCTGTGTGAGCATTATCACGGCGGCAGAACTACGATATGGCTGTGCCAAGAAAGGGTCTGCGAAACTCTTGGCGCATGTCGAAGCGATACTGGAAAGTGTGCAGGTTCTGGCGTTCGATGTGCCTTCTGATGCGGAGTATGGCGGCATTCGTGCCGAGCTTGAGGTCACTGGCAAGCCCATTGGTCCGAACGATCTGTTGATCGCGGCTCATGCCTATGCCGCTGGCGCAATCCTCGTGACTGACAACACCGGCGAGTTTTCCCGCATTCGCGGCCTGCGGGTTGAAAACTGGCTCAGGTAGGCGACGACGCTCTTCTTCCATCGCTGTGAATCGGCATGCAAAACTGACCCGCCTGGGTGGGTTATGAGCGCGTAAAATTGACCCACCTGTTTTCGTTAACGTCCGCGCAAAATTGTGTGGAGGAAAGAGCAGGTGTTGTTAATGGAAAGCGTATTGAAGATCCGACGATGTGTTCTGGCTGAAGGGCGCTGCTTTAGCAGGCTGCTGAACCCCCCTCCTTTACAGCCTCTTTGTCCTGTGATTCAAGCATTTTTGCCAAGGTCTGGAGGTGGCAGATGCGTGGATCGGGCGAGAGAACTGGATCGTTGTTCAGCCATGTCGATCTTGAGGATCGGATCCCGTCCAAGCCCCCGCTCCGTTTGATCCGGCGTATCGTGAATGAGGCTCTGGCGGGGCTTGATGGGGAGTTTGCGGCGCTCTGCTCCGACGAAGGCCGGCCCTCGATTGCCCCTGAGCGCCTGATCCGCGCAAGCCTTCTGCAAATCCTGTTTTCGGTTCGCTCCGAGCGGCCGTTGATGGAACAGCCGACCGAAAGCGCCGCCCGAGACAGACGAACCGGGTGGTCCACCAGCACCGCCAACCGACAAAACGCCAACCAGGCCCTGCCAGCCCGAAACGACCCAGACACCTCCGATGCCCGGCAAATCCCGTAACGCCGAAGTCGATTTCAAGGGCCAGAAGCGTTCGAACACGACGCATGCATCGGTCACCGACCCGGATGCCCGGCTCTACAAGAAATCGGCTGGCGCAGGCGCGATGCTGTGCTTCATGGGGCATATCCGCCCGCCACAAGCGCCGCCTCAAACGCCAGCGCATGGTCCGCGAGGTCCGGGTCCAGCGCGCGGTCGGGATCGGACGCCAGATCGGTGCCGATCATCGCCCCGGCCTTGCGGTAGTTCGCCTTGTGGGTGAGCTGGACATAGCCGCGCCCGAACCAGGCCTTGCCGTCCGCATCCCGGCGCCAGTAAGGGCTGCGCACCCACGGCAGATCGCCCTTGGCCCAGGCATGTTCGAGCCGCGCGATCGCCTGATCATCACTGTCGGCCAGCGTCTCGCGCACCGGCCACATGGTGTGGGCCGTCTCGTGGCAGGCGGTGGCCAGCAGATAGGCGGTGTAGCTGATCGGCAGGCGGGTCATGGTGGCCAGCAGCACTTCGATCCCCGCGACCTGGCCCTGGCTGAGGTGGCCACCGAACGGGCCATCCGCGCGCAGGGCCTGGAAGAATTGCGCCCTGTCCATGTTGTTTTCGTCCATTCCGTTTTCATCCATGTCATTCTCCCATGAAAAAGCCCCGCGCGCGGCGGGGCGGATCGGGTGGTGGCCCGGATGGTGGCCAGGGTGATGGCCAGGGGCTGCTTGAGGGGGCGCTTGAAATGCCAAGGCTTTGCTGCCATATTTGACAGGCCCTTCCTGACCCGAGGCCGCCCATGTCCGCCCTTGCTTTTGATACCCTGAAATTCAGCAAGAAGCTTGTCGCCGCAGGCTTTACCGAAAAACAGGCCGAAGCGTTGGCCGACGAACAGCGAAGCCTCATCACCAACGAGCTTGCCACAAAGCGTGACCTGAAAGAGCTTGAGGTGGCGCTCAAGCGCGACATGAAGGAGCTTGAGGCCGGGTTGAAGCGCGACATTACCGACATCAGACGCGACATGAAGGAGATGGAAACCCGTCTCATGCGCGACATCCGCGAGTCCGAGCAGCGCACCATCATCAAGCTCGGCTCTATGATGGTGGTTGCGGTCGGTGTGGTCGCGGCGCTGGTCAAGCTGCTTTAGCAGGTCGCTGAAAAACGTTTCTGTTTTTGTCAGACAGCGGTTCGCTACGAATTCTGGCTTCGGTTTGGACCGAGTATTGCTACGTGATGTGGCTTTTGTGGGTGCGATCTGATCTCCACGTTTCTGATTACGCCACCAACAGGCCGGGCAGCCTCGCCAGCTTGCTGGCTGCCATTGTCATTGTGAACCTGGCACGCACCTTTTCGATACCGCACCTTTTCGATACCGCGATGCGTTGTCTGGGCCATTCCGCCGAAGGTTTTTGCCCAACCGAAGGGCTCCTTGATCTTCTTTCGGGCCTTCCGGGACACGCCCTAGGGTCTGTGGACAATTATTTTGAGGCGATGAGGGCTGCTACGAGGTACCAACTTGCTGCGTAACTGCAATCGGTTTTATCGTATCTTGTGGCTATCGCTCTGAACTCTTTGATTTTTGCAAAGTAGTTTTCCACCAGATGCCGCCATTTGTAGACCTCCACGTCATATTCGCGCTGGATTTTGCGATTGGCTTTGGGCGGGATCACGGCGGTTGCACCGCGCTTGTCGAGGTCTTCCAACAACCAACCCGTTGAGCGCGCCGCGTGCCGCAGGGTCGTGCAGCGGCGTTTTCTCTCCCAGCAGGTAGGGCAGGAACGTCAACCCCATCGCCCCGGCCGGCCGCGCGGCCGCCATCGCATCAAGGGCGGCGTGGCGCGATCCGTTGAGCGGCGCGATCCCGGAGGCAAAGGTCGCGACGAACCAGTTGAGCACCGATCCCCCTGCCATGACGGCGGCAGCGGCCGCAAGTAGGCTGATCCCGGCAGAGAGTGAGACGAGAAGCCTTGCCGCTTCCCAAAATTCGCGAACGATGTCGAGAACAGAGGCGCGCGCCGCTGGTGACTTAGCGGGTGAAGAGGTCATGCCGATACCACCGAAGAAAGGATCTAGAGCATCAAGTCTTGCTGAATAATTTCTGTTTTCCAACAAGAAAATATGGAAATATGATAAGAATCTACCAGATGAGTGGGGTTAACCATGGTTCCAGTGAAGGCCGATGACGACAATCTATGGAGAATCCGACGAGTAGGGCGTTTCTTTTCTGCTCTTTGGGGTGGCTTGGCCGGTGTTGTTCCTGTCCTAATCGCCATCAACTGGTATTTCGCTCTTCCTCCTGCGGGGTTGCTGAACGACTTCGTCCTCTACGTTCTTCATCTAGTCGTCGTCCTGCTAACAGCCGGCCCCCTGGTGCTGGGGCTTCTCCGGCTGAAACGGCTGTTCGCTCTCTATGGAGAGGGCATTATGTTTGGCAGGGAAAACGTAGCGAAGATTCGAGAATTTGGATCATCCCTCGTTTTGTTCGGTCTGACGCAGTTGGCCTATTTTCCTCTTTCTTCCCTAGTGGCCGCAGGAAACCCATCGGGAAGGAGTATCAACATTTCTTTCAGCTCTGGTGCTGCTGTTGCCCTCGGCGCTGGCTTCGTAGTGGTCGTCATCGCCTGGGTCATGGAAGAAGCCCGCAAGCTCGAAGAAGAGCAGTCATACACGGTCTAATGGCATGGCAATCGTAGTCCGACTTGATGTGGTGCTGGCGCAGCGGAAGGTCCGTTCAAAAGATCTTGCCGAGGCTGTGGGCATCACTGAAGCGAACATATCCCTGTTAAAGTCTGGCCGTGTTCGCGCGATTCGCTTCTCGACTTTGGAAGCCATTTGCAAGTTCCTGAACTGCCA
Source organism: Thioclava sp. (assembly GCA_965277135.1). GTDB lineage: Bacteria > Pseudomonadota > Alphaproteobacteria > Rhodobacterales > Rhodobacteraceae > Thioclava. Next base: position 36,742 of record CBDIBW010000018.1, read on the forward strand.
GCCGGGCGATGTTCTCGAATATGTCTCAAATGCCACCGATGGCATTGAAGGCAGTGATTAGAATGGGCGTTAGAATCGATTGCTACCCAGTCCCACGCGACAATATGGAGGATTATACTTGGATATCTCAACGACTGGCCACGTTCGACCAGGCGGTATTTGGGCCAGGTGAGGATGTGCAGCACGTTCTTATGGCCCACAGGCTGCAAGAACGCGGACAGAGCACCCGTCTTGGCGGTTGTCTGACCTCATGCCGGTTTGGCTGGCTTCACGTTGAACGGCTTTGGGTCGATCCAGAGAATAGGGGGAGTGGGGTCGGCGGAGATCTGTTAGAACCTTTTTCAAAACTCGCTTTGATAGTTGAGTGCAGGTCCGAACACTGATTCAAAGTGGAATTTACAACGTTCTACGATGAGGTTCAGATGGTTTGGAAACCCGACACTCGCAAGGAATATAGCCGCAATCGTCGAGAGTACGCAAGCACGATGACAGACCCGGAATGGGAGAAAATATTGCCTTACCTTCCCAAGGCAAAACCAACGGGACGCCCGCGTAAACATAGCTTGCGCCATATCATGGATGCTATTTTCTACCTGCTTCAATCCGGCTGTCAGTGGGACATGTTGCCCAAGGATTTTCCACCATGGCAGAGCGTTTATCGGTATTTTCGCGATTGGCGCAAAGATGGCACATGGGATCATATTCATGACGCACTTTATCGTAAGCTCCGCGATCTTGAGGGGCGCGATGAGAGCCCAAGCTTTGCCATTATTGACAGCCAATCAACCAAAACCGGGCCCGATGCCAGAGAAATGGTCGGCTATGATGCGGGCAAGAAAGTCAAAGGTCGTAAACGTCATATTGTTGTCGATACACTCGGCATGCTTCTGACGAGTGTAGTGCATAACGCTTCCATACAGGATCGAGATGGTCTGGCCCTGGCCAGCAAAGGGCTTGTCAATCGCTTCCCCTTCATTGAGAAAATCTGTGCTGATGGGGGCTATCAAGGGCCAATAGCCCAGAAAAACAGCCCCCGCCCGCTGGAGATTATCAAGCGCAATCAGGCTGCTTTCGAAGTCTTGCCAAAACGGTGGATTGTGGAAAGAACTTTCGCATGGCTGGGAATAAACCGTCGTCTGGCAAAAGATTTTGAACGCTTCGCAAAAACCGCAGAAACACACATACAAACCGCAATGATAAAACTCATGACAAGGCGATTAGCTCGGTATCAGGAGTTTTGAAACAGACTCTAAGGCGCTGCCGAGGAACTCGTAAAAGAGATGGGTCTTTTAGGAGTAAGGCTCGTTACCACGGACAGACATACTGGCCTTGCGCTCTATTTGCGCCGAGGCTTTTTGATTGATTATAGGTATCGTGGTCGGTTGGCCGATGGATATCCCATCGAGGAAATCGGGCTTTCAAAAGAGATTTCGGCGGGGATAGGGCAAGTGAGAACGGCGGTGCAAAATTAGACCACGGTAGCACTGGCGTAGTGGCGGTGCGGGCGGCGCAAAAGTCGTCCACTTTTTCCCTTCTTGCGGCGGCAGGGAGGGCGAGGAGATATACACCGTGGAACTTTATCTGAAGGTCAGGCTGGCGCGTAGCGAGGGTATGAGCCAACGGGAGCTTGCGCGCCATTTCAACATATCGCGCGACAGCGTTCGCAAGATGTTGGCGTTCTCGTCGCCGCCGGGATACCGGCGCACGAAGGCGGTCAAGAGGCCGAAGCTTGATGGGTTTACCGAGATCATCGACGGCTGGCTTGAGGGGGACAAGAATGTGCCCCGCAAACAGCGCCACACGGCGAAGCGGATCCACGAGCGGCTTCGGGCGGAGCACGGGTTCACGGGCGGCTAGCCTCAGCGGCACAGGCTGATGCTCACCTTGATAGAATTGCGCCAATTCCCGCAAAATGATGCGGAGACTGAGCGCATCGCCGCCAATCATGTTGAGGTCAATGTGAAGTCGGTGTCTATCGTCCGGCAGGCGTGTCAGTGCCACCATCAGCACTTGCGCCTGGTCCATGACGTGCCGCTGATCGGTGTTGGTTCGGGGCGCATCCGCGCCTTTGCCTGACCGGCAGATACCGGTTCGAGATCATCGCCCGCAACGCCGCCGGCCTGTCGGAGGCAGCGATCGAGGATGTCACGCGCACGGTGGCGTGGGAGACACCCGCGCCCGTCACCGGGTTCATGTCCACGCTCAACGGCGATCGGCTGTGCCTTGCCTGGGATATCGGCGCGGCGATCGTGTCACAGTATCATCTGCGCCATCTCGGCCCGGATGCGAGCGGCGGCTGGCAGCAGGCGGTGCTGGTGGATCGGCAGATCATCGGCAACCGGATCGTGCTGCCGGCCCGCGACGGGCGCTATCTGATCAAGGTGGTGTCGCTCTTTGGTCGTGAAAGCGTGAGTGCGGCCGAGGTGATCGTGCAAAGCGCTGCTCTGGCCGCGCTTAATGTGGTCGAGACGCTGGACGAACATCCGGCGTGGCGGGGGCGCAAGACAGCGGGACTGACGCGCCATGACGGGGTGCACCATGACGGGGTGCTGCTGCTGATGTCCCGGACCGCGATTGGGGACTGGCCCTCGCTTGCCGCCATCCATTCGATCGGTGGCGATGGCGGGGTGGCGCCGGAGGCCATCGCCGCTTCCTGAGCAAGGAACTCCTGTGGGAGATTCCGATCGCCGTCGGCATGGCGCTGATTGGCGAGGCTGCGGCAGGCTATATCGGCCTGGCCCAGCCCGTCGCGACCGGCTTTGTTGCCCTGCTCGCCTATCTCGGCCCGCGCGGCATCGACGTGCTGCTCGCCACCTGGATCGAGCGCCGGAAATGAAGCGGCCGGAGCCGCCTCTCTGAGTTCGTGTTCGACAGGTCGATCAAAGGTTCCAGGCAGAGCGATCACGCCAGTCGTCGGGGAAACCCATCGCTTTCCTATCCTCGTTGTCGATGCCGTTGACGAGTTTGCGCATCCGAGCGAAATAGGTTATGTCGGTCGCCTGCAAATGAAGAAGCCGCAACAATACAACGATGACGTTGTAGATCCGATTGTCCGGTTGGCGTTGCCCTTGAACGTCAGCGATTAACAGATCTTGTTTATACCGCTTGATGTATGGCAACCGCTTCACCAGCTTGCGATTCCACAGACGACCATGGTGAGCGCAGATATTCCGGACGTAGGCGAACACTCCGAGCGTGCCCTCCAGAGTTTCACGAGTCGGGAGGCCAATATCCCGAGCAACCTCGGACTTAATCGAGTTGTTCTTTGTGGCCTTCACCCATTTCGAGAGTTCGCCCATCGTCATCAGCTCGGTCACGGCCCAGAACGGCGGAGAGAACGGTTCTGTGTATTTGTCAAGATAATGCTGGATGAAGGTTTCTTCGGATTTTTCTACCGCTCGTGCCAGCCGGACCAACTGTTCGGCGTGGTTTCTCGCGCCGGCGAACAGCTCGTGATTCAGGTGCGCGTGAGGTCCATACGCATGCGACATTCGGTAAGCCCATCGTGACCGAACGTGGATTTCTATCCTCTCGATCGCTTCGAGAAGGAGAACGCGCAGGCATCGGTCGAACACATAAAGGTCATGGATTTTAGTGAAGGACGTGCCTGGCTTGAACTTTTTGCTTCGTGTCTCGCCATCGACAGACGGCTCATCGAACGGAAGCCAATAGGCGCTCATGCGGTAGTACCCGACACTTTCCAGCCACTTCTTTGCGGCGTTGATGTCGTCGAGCTGCATTCCGCGTTTCTGGATTAGCGCGACTTGTTTGTCTATTGTTGTTGCGGCCTTGGAAAATTGCACGTGGACCCACAAAAAAGTAACCCCCCGGTATTGAGCTCGGCCTTGCGACCGGTCGCCTGGGGGGTGTTGTTGATTCTTGATATAGACCGGTGCGGTTAAGAGTTCAACAATTTTCGAGAAGATCGTCAATTTCACTGCTTGACGTTGGCTCTGATAATGTGACCGCCCACCGACGGCATCTGTGTGCGAAGGTAGGTCTGCTCACATTGGTGCGTCACCGGGACGGCTCATATTCGATCACGTTAGGCGACTAGGTGTTTGATCCCACGGTTTGATGGTGAGATCTTTTCGCAGGGAAGGAAGGAAGCACTATGGGACAAATTCGTCACGGGAGCGCCACGCCCACGCACGCCGTCAGAGCTGCGATACAGCGATCGCAAGCTTCGCTCGCGCAGTTGAGCCGGGAACTCGGCATCAATCCCAAGACGGTGGCGACGTGGCGGAAGCGGGCGACGGTCGAGGACATGAAGACCGGGCCGTCGGACCCGAGCTCCACCGTGCTGACGGAGGCCGAGGAGGCGACGGTCGTTGCCTTTCGGCGCCATACGCTGCTGCCGCTGGATGACTGCCTTTATGCCCTGCAGCCAACCATTCCGCATCTGACGCGCTCGGCCCTGCATAGGTGCCTGCAGCGTCATGGGATCTCACGGCTGCCGGATGTCGAGGGTGACAAGCCCAAGCGGCAGAAGTTCAAGCGCGACCCCATCGGGTTCTTCCACATCGACATTGCCGAGGTGCAGACTGCCGAGGGCAAGCTCCACCTCTTCGTGGGCATCGACTTCGTGGGCATCGCCCGGACAGCCAAGTTCGCAGTCGCTCAACTCGTTGCAACGGCTGACAGAAAGACGGCCCGGGAGTTTCTTCAGCCCATGCTTGAGGCCCTGCCCTGCCAAGTCCACCAGGGTCTCACCGACAACGGCATCCAGTTCGCCGAGCAGCCCCGTAACCGCAACACCATGCTACTCCCGGCCAATGCGCTTCGACATGATCTGCGAAGCCAACGGGATCGAGCATCGCCTGACCAAGCCCAACCCTCCGTGGACCAACGGTCAGGTCGAGCGGATGAACCGCACCATCAAGGACGCCACGGTCAAGCGCTTCCACTACGAAAGCCACGACCAGCTGCGGATGCACCTCGCCGACGTCATGGCCGCCTGTAACTTCGCTCGCAGGCTCAAGACCCTCAGCGGCCTCACGCCCTACGAATACATCTGCAAAATCTGGACATCAGATCCGGATCCATCCATCCTTGACACGATCAACCAAATGACGGGACTGAACACAGGCCAGGACGCTTTACAATCGTTACAAACGCTGGTCCGAGGCTGGCGTTTTCGAGCGGGTGTTTGAAACCCTGGCGCGTGAACATGCCGATCTTTCGACGCTGATGATCGATTCCAGCCACCTCAGGACGCATCGCATCGCGGCCAACGGGGTCAAAAAAACACCGGTTCCGGCCGGGCCACGAGCGGGCCATCGGCAAGACCGGAGGCGGGCTGAACGCGAAGCTGCACCTGGTGTGTGACGGCTCTGGCAGGCCGGTTCACCTGCACCTGACGGCTGGCAACCGGGCCGATATTACGCAGGCACGTCAATGCCTTGCGCCTTATGTGGCCAAAGACTGCAAGGTCATTGCAGATCGCGGATATGATGTGAACCACCTGCGCGACGGGCTGCGCGCGCGGGGCGCAACCCCCTGCATCCCGCCGCCTGGCGGAAAAGCCCGCTCGATCCGTAGCCCGCATCGGCCAACACACAGCCGAAGCGGACGCCCGCGACCCTCACCCGGTCGATCGCCTCGATCGCAATCTCCGGTTTGCGCAAGGCGATCTGCCGATCCTGCGGCACACATCCTGCGGCACACATCCTGCGGCACACGGGCGCGGGCCATGCGACCGGGGTCGTCCGTCCAGGCGTCCGGCAGAAACAGCCGCAACCCCACCATCACGGGCACGTCGCGCGAGGCCAGCGTCACCGAGGCCAGCGTCACCGAGACCAGCGACTGGCACTTCCCGGTCTTGCCCGGCGAGGACGCATATTGCGGCGCAACCCCGACCGAGCGATCCCCCGTCTTTGGCAAGCAGGTCTCATCAATGGCCAGAAAGGCCGCTTCGCCGCCAACCAGCCTGTCAGCTTCCGCCAGCAAGGCCTGCTCAGCAAGGCCTGCTCAACAAGGCCTCCTCCAGGGGCGCGCTGTCCCGGACCCCGTGGGCAATGAAGGGATGCAACCGGTCGTCGCTGACCGCCACGTCCCGCGCCGCCATCGGCTGCACGCTCTTGCGCTCGCCCGGACCGATCAGCCCCGCACCACAGGCCGGACACATCCGCCCCCGCGTCTTGCTCCCCCGCGTCTTGCTCCCCCGCGTCCTGTGCCTGAGCGCCGCAACAAACGGCGACAGCCAAGTCTCCGGATCGCCGCGCCACTCTTCCATAAGATCCCGGCCCCCAAGCTGGCTACCTGTGAATCATCCAAAACGGAGACCGTGAAGCCGGAGGTTATCAGATCCGCAAAAATCTGCCAAAGTCGTGCCAAGGCGCAGCCTCATAAGAACCATATTACGGTTGCGGCGATTTGCGCGGCAGCGAGGACTGTTTCCGAGCATCGGAAGGTGCGCAAGGACAGTTGCCTCCAATCCTTGAGACGATTGAACATGCGCTCGATGATGGTGCGGGTCTTGTAGAGATCGGCGTCGTATTCGATCTGTCTTTTCCGGTTCCTGCGCGGCGGGATGCAGGGGGTTGCGTCCCGCTCGCGCAGCCAGTCGCGCAGATGATCTGCGTCATATCCGCGATCCGCAATGACCGTGCAGCCTTTGGCCACATAGGGCGCAAGGCATTGACGTGCCTGCGTAATATCGGCCCGGTTGCCAGCCGTCAGACACAGGTGAACCGGACATCCGGTCCCATCGCAGACCAGATGCAGCTTTGAATTCAAGCCGCCCCTGGTTTTGCCGATGGCCCGACTGTGGCCCGGCCGGAACCGGTGTTTTTTAACCCCGTTGGCCGCGGTCCGATGCGTCCTGAGGTGGCTGGTTGACGTGGCTGGCGTCGATCATCCGCGTCGAAAGATCGGTATGTTCGCGTGCCAAGGTTTCGAACACCCGCCCCGAAAATGCCTGGCTCGGACCAGCATTTGTAACGATTGTAAAGCGTCCTGGCCGGGCCGTATTCGGCCGGCACGTCCGACCAGCGATAGCCGCGCTGCAGGCAAAAGATGATCCCCGACGACACCCGCCGATCATCCACACGCGGCACACCACGTGGCTTGTTGGGAAGCAACGGATTGATTTTGCTGAATTGTTCCTCAGTGAGCCAGAAATTCGACGACATGAAATCCTCCTCGTTTCACATCTTGAAGCACATTACTGATTATGAGTCTACGCCCTATCTGTTCCGTCCCGGACGATCACATAGCCCCTCGCCGGTCTGCGCTTTTCATGGCAAGGTGGATCCTGCGTGAGGTTCGGGATGGGGGGCAAGCATGTTGATCTCTCTTCACAAGCAGGCGACGACGACCCCCAGGATCAGGGCCGCGATCCAGGCGAGCGACGAGCCGGCCTGGGTGATTGCGGAGCGCTATGGCATCTCCGAGCAGACGGTCTGGAAATGGCGCAAGCGGGACAGTGTCCATGACCGCAGCCATACCGCGCACAAGCGACAGACGACGCTGACGCCGGCTCAGGAGGCCGTTGCCGTGGCATTGCGGACGACGCTGCTTTTGCCGCTCGACGACCTGCTCGCCGTCCTGCTCGCCGTCGTCCGCGAGTTCCTGAACCCGAACGTCTCGCGCTCCGGGCTGGACCGATGCCTTCGGCGCCATGGCGTGTCGCGGCTGCAGGATTTGAAGCCGAAGGCGCCGAAGCCGGCGCACAAGCCCTTCAAGGCATACGAGCCCGGCTACCTGCATGTTGACGTGAAGTACCTGCCGCAAATGGCCGACGAGACCCGCCGCCGCTACCTCTTCGTGGCCATCGACCGGGCCACCCGCCGGGTTTTCGTGCGCATCTACCCGGCGAAGACCGCCGTCAACGCGCGAAGGTTCCTCCGCGACCTCGACCGGGCGGCGCCGATGAAGATCACTCGGGGTCTCACCGACAATGGCAAGGAGTTCACTGATCGGCTGTTCGGCCTGCGCAAGCGCGCTGCGACGGGGAACCACGCGTTCGACCGCCTCTGCGCCGAGCTCGGGATCGAGCATCGACTCGCGCCGCCGATGCGGCCGCAAACGAACGGAAGGGTCGAGCGCTTCAATGGCCGGATAGAAGACGTCCTGCAGAGCCACCGCTTCCGCTCTGGGGAGGATCTGGAACAGACGATCCTGCGCTATGTCCGGCTCTACAACGGCCAACTTCCACAGTCAGTGCTCAAGGGCCGAACGCCCCTCGACGCGCTGAAGGAGTGGCATCGCCACAAGCCCGAACTCTTCAAGAAGCGGCCATACAATCATTCGGGATGTGACAGTTAGTTTCTTGGGAGACGCGTCTCTGATTCCGGCGCCGTCCCCTGGCTTAGTGGTGCTGGATACGATCGGCGGCAGAGCTTTCCAGAGGCGCTCCAGGGTCCGGGCCGCCTTTGACTTGATCTCTATCCCGGAAGACTGCGGGTTGCCGGTTTCGCAATACACGGGTCAGGGGCCGGGTTCACGATGATCTGCTGGCCGGGGTCTGCCGCCAGATCGCGGCGCACGGACTGAAGCTGAAAGAGGCCGGAGCGGCGATCATTGATGCGACCCTGGTGGAAAGCGCCGCTCGAGCACGCACTCATATCGAGGCGCCCAGCTTGCGCTTTTGAGGACCGTGCCGAAGGCGACACCCCGGACGATCCGGAGCTGCCTTTCAGCGCCGATCCGGATGCGCGGCGGGTCAGGAAGGGGTCCCAAGAAGGGGTCCAGGTCCACGCTCGGCTACAAGGCGTTCGCCCGCGCTGACGAGGAAGGATTTGTGGACAAGGTCCACACCACGCCCGCCAACCGCGCCGGGAGCCCGGAGTTCAGGTATATGATCGAAGCGGCCAACGCGCAGCGCGTTCTGGCGGACAAAGCCTGTGCGAGCAAAGCCAACCGCGAACGGCTGCGCGGCCACCACAGGGACGGGCCGGAGCTGCGCTATGAGAACAAGGCCGGGTTCATTGCGCACAATCGCGCCTTGCGAGGCATGGTGGCAATGGCCGCAAGGCTGCGCGCGATCGCCGGGTCCGGCGCGACCGGCGCGCGGTTCGATACAGCACCCGCGCCGGTGCCCGCCCTGGCGGCGATCGCCGCAATCACCCCGGCGGGCGCGACCCGGACCGGCACGCAGATCACCTATGCCCCCGTCACTCACCTGCCGTCACCCACCTGCCCCCGATGCACTTCGAGCGCGGGGTCGATGTAGAGGAGGCCCGGGCGATGATCCGCGAGGCGCTGGCCGAACGCGAAGAGCGGGTGCAGATCGACATGCGCAGGCACATCCATGACTTTTGACGCGATGATGATGCTCGGGCACTATCCGTTCATGCTCAACACCGCCGCCTACACCGGGCTGCGGCCCACGGCGTCCTGGCGATGGGCGCGCCAGGATCGCATCGGGGATCGCATCGGGGATCGCATCGAGACCCACCCGCTCCTGCCATCGGGCCAGGTGCTCTTCACCCCGACACCCCGGAGCCGGCACGGACAGCATCAGGCTTGATGGCGAAATCCTGCCGCACCGGAAAGGGGGGCATGCCCAGCTCGATGCGATGCGCGCCCGGGCCAGGCGCGGCAGGCCGCTGGTGATGGTCGACGGGCGCGGCCATTGCGAGGGCGAGTGGGTAATTCTCAGGATCAGGGAAACCGACAGCGAGTTCTTCTCCGATGGCACATCACGCGTGATCCGAGCCACGCTGGATCTGGCCGAATATGGCACCGACGAGGCGGGGATCAGGTCCGATGCGGTGGAAACCCGTGCTCGATGACCGGGATGGCCTGATCGAGCTGCCCCGCCCCGGCGCCCCGCTCCGTGTCGCGATGGGCTACAAGGAGACAGTCACCTTGCCGATGGGGCTTTACAGCTGCGATGAGGTGAGCGTGAAAGGCCCTCCCGACACCCTGACCATCCGGGGCGCAAGGCGGCGGATATGGGCGGCGCGCTCAAGGACCGGAAAACCCGGATCCCGGGACGACATCACCATCGGCGCGATCGTCGAGACCAGCGCGGCCGAGCACGCCCGCCGAGCACGCCCGCCGAGTACGCCCGCCAAGCACGCCCGCCAAGCACAACCTGGTGCCCAGGGTGGCCACCGCCTTCAAGGACGTCCTGCACGACCATCTCGACCAGACCGACGAGAGCGATCTGAACTTCCTCACGCCTGTCGGCGCGGATCACGGTGCCATCGTCGCGGTGAAGGGCGCGGTGCGCTGCTCTTCATCGGCCAGGCCGAGGGCAAGAGCGCCAGTGGCCTGACGATGTCCCCGCGCCCCCTGTGCAAGAGCGCCAGGACCTCCTGGTCCGCCACGCTGGCCACGCGCGAGCGCTTCAGCGCGGTCGAGGCATTCTGGCATGATCGCAAGGCCGGGGCGCGCAAGACAGTGACGGCGGGCGAAGGCGCACCCGTCAAGCGCCTGCGCCATTGCTGCAAGGATGAGGCCGAGGCCAGGCGCGCAGCCAGGGCCCGGCCTGACGAATGCCAGCGCGGCAACGACACCTTCTGCGACACCTTCTGCGTCACCCTGCCCGGCGACCCCCTCATCGCCGCCAGCGGCCAGATCATCGCAACAGGCTTCCGCCCCGGGCTCGACGGCCTGTGGTCCGTCAAGACCACCACCCACGCCATCACCGGCCGCGGATACACCACCAAAATCAGCTGCGAAAAGGCCAGGGAAAAGGAGTCATCAGACACCGAACCCAATGCAAAATAATTTGTTCCGGTCCAGTGCCTCACACTCCGTCTCCGGGAGGAGTGCCTGAACGAACATGTGTTCACGAGCCTGTGCCATGGCGCGAAGACGACAACTCCACCACCCATATGCGCACCACGGCGAGATCACCCTACGGGGGATCACTTGAGATCGAAAGAGCACCGGAATCCGACCAGAGCCAACCTGTAAACGAGAACACTCAGGCGAGAAGGGCAGACACTATCTCAAACTGGAAAAGGATACGCGACTCACGTCAGTTTCGCCCTCGATAATCTTGGGGTGGTCGGGGCGGCGAGATTCGAACTCACGACCTTCTGTACCCAAAACAGACGCGCTACCAGGCTGCGCTACGCCCCGACGAACTCTCCATAACGACACGCGCCATACAAGGGAAGGGGGCATTGGGGGCGGAAATAAATTGCATTGCGGGGAACAAATTATTTTGCCTCGGACGGATGGTGGCCTCGGCGGTGCCAGTCAGACGGGCCAGCGCGCTTTCCAGGAGAAATAGCTGAGAGTTTGTGATGGCCCCTGAGGGGCGGCATATCATGGCGGTGCTCACGCGCCGTCAATTTCTCGCAGAGAACGGGATATGCCACATGACGCGAGATCCCATCACCGCCTTGGCTGATCCAAACGGATTTTCGACCGATCCACTGACCGATCTGATCCGTACCGGCGCGCGGCAATTGATTGAGCAGGCGCTTGCGGCGGAGCTGGGCACGCTGCTTGCGCACTTTAGCGACGACACGACGCCAGAGGGCCGTGCGCGGGTTGTTCGACATGGTCATCTGCCTGAACGCGAGATCATGACGGGCGTCGGCCCGGTCCCCGTGAAGGTGCCGCGCGTGCGGGATCGGGGACAGCAGGCTGAGAAAGTGCGGTTCACGTCGTCGATCCTGCCGCCCTGTCTGCGCAAGACCGGATCCGTCGCGGAACTTTTGCCCTGGCTGTATCTCAAAGGCCTTTCCACGGGCGATTTTCAGGACGCGCTGGACGCGCTGCTCGGGCCGAACGCGGCGGGGCCTTTCGCACGCCCCTGATTGATCTGGCCATCGGCGACGGGGCGCCTGGATTCCGGGGCGCTTTCTGGGGCGCCCTGCGCGAAGTGTTTGGATCGACGGCCAAACAGCGCTGCTGGTTGCACAAAACCGGCAATGTCCTCAATGCCATGCCCAAATCCGTGCAGGCCAAAGCCAAGGGCTGCCTCAGTCGCAAAACCGGGCTGGCCATGGCGTGCAGGCTGATGATATCGGCGCAAAGCAAATGGCGAAAGCTGGACGGCGCAAACCGAATGCCCGAGATCGTCCAGGGGAGTGCCTTCAAGGACGGCATCAAGCAACTTCAAGACGCCGCCTTCAAGCCGTCACCAACTTTCGGGCATAGCTCAAGGGGGGCTGGAAACGTGAATTGCCCCCAGCGCTCAGTGGCCCAGAATCTGGCTGAGAAACTGCCTGCTCCGATCCGATCGGGGGTTGTTGAAAAAGTCATGCGGGGTGTTCTGCTCGACGATCTGACCGTCGGACATGAAGATCACCCGGTTCGCGACGGCCTGCGCAAAGCCCATCTCGTGCGTTACGCAGAGCATGGTCATCCCCTCTTCGGCCAGCTCGATCATCGTGTCGAGCACCTCCTTGATCATCTCCGGATCGAGCGCCGAGGTCGGTTCATCGAACAGCATGATCCGCGGTTTCATGCACAAAGCGCGCGCGATGGCCACTCGCTGCTGTTGCCCCCCCGACAATTGGCCCGGATATTTATGGGCCTGATCAGGGATTTTCACCTTTTCGAGGAAATGCATCGCCGTCTCGATGGCTTCCTTGCCAGGCGTCTTGCGCACCCAGATCGGGGCCAGCGTGCAGTTTTCCAGGATCGTCAGATGCGGGAAGAGATTGAAGTGCTGGAACACCATGCCCACTTCCGAGCGCACCTTGTCGATGTTCTTCAGATTATGGGTCAGTTCGATCCCGTCCACCACGATCTTGCCCGACTGGTGCTCTTCCAGACGGTTGATACAGCGAATCATGGTCGATTTCCCGGAACCCGACGGGCCGGCGATGACAATGCGTTCGCCGCGTTGCACGGTCAGATTGATGTCACGCAGGACATGAAACTGCCCATACCATTTGTTCATCCCCTCAATCCAGATCGCGATTTCGTCGCTTACATGAATATGGCTACGGTCAACATTCGCGTCGAAATGCGGCTCTATCATGCCGGGGTGCTCCCTTAGCGATGGTCGCGCTTGAGACGATTCTCGAGATGCATCGAGTACCGCGACATCGCGAAGTTCAGGATGAAGAAGATGACACCGACAAAGATGAAAGGTTCCCAATAGATCCCCTTCCAGTTGAAGTCAGCGCGAATGAAGTCGGGAATGCCCTTGAGCGGGTCGAAGAGCCCCACGAAGGCCACCAGAGTGGTGTCCTTGAACATCTCGATGAAGGTGGAGACGATTCCCGGGATCGAGATCTTGAGCGCCTGCGGCAGAATGATCAGCCGTTGCGCCCTCCAGTAATCCAGGCCCAGCGCATCCGCCGCCTCGTATTGCCCGCGCGGCAGTGCCGCGAGACCACCCCGGATCACCTCGGCGATGTAGGCTGCGGCAAACATCGTCACCAGGATCATCACCCGCAGGATGATATCGAAACTGGTGCCCGGCGGCAGGAAATAGTTCAGCAACAGCGAGGCCACAAACAGCAGCGTGATCAGCGGAACGCCCCGGATGAATTCGATAAAGATCACCGAGAAGGTCTTGATCAGGAACATGTCCGACTGGCGCCCCAGCGCCAGGATGATCCCCAGCGGCAGCGACATCGCAATACCGCCTGCGCCAAGCGTGATCGACAGAAGGAAGCCGCCGAATCTGGCCGATTCCACCGGCTCCAGACTGATCGGGATGACCTGCGACAGATACTCTGCCAGAGGGCCCACGAGGAACATCCAGTAGATGATCGCGGCCACCACACCGCCGGCAAAACCGATGATCACACTCGATTTCGAAAGGCCAGTGATGATCGCCCAGGCCAGAACGAAGCCCAGTGCCACCAGGATCGGCCCCCAGACCGCCCCCCCCCAGAGCAACCAGACCGCAACGAACGGGTAGATTGGCGTGAACCAGACCAGCTTGCGCGGAACCCACTCAAGCAGAAGCGGCCCAACAGCGACAAGGAGCAACAGGAAGGTCAGAGTCGGTCGCCAGAACAGCTCACGCGGATAGAAGCCGAAGACGAACTGGTGCCAGCGCTCCCGGATCATCGCCCAGCAAGCGCCGGTCGCGCCCTCGCCCCAGCGATCGGTGATGATCGTGCGGCATTCCCTGAGTGAATTCGCATCCCAGACGCCATGCAGAAACCAGGCCTCGAAATGCGAGATCAGCAGATAGATCGCGCCAATCCCGAGCAGGGTCAGCACGGTGTTCAACCAGCCCGAGAACAGATTCTCGCGCAGCCAGCGGAGCGCGCCGGACTTGTCCCGCGGGGGGGGCTGTTGCGACAGCATCGTGTCGCGCATCCAGAAGGCGGACGACTGGGCGTTGGCATCGCTCATCTCACCCCTCCCTCAGCTTCACGCTGTTGTTGTAGAGGTTCATCCCCCCCGAGATCACCAGAGAGATCGCCAGGTAGATCAGCATCATCAACATGACCGTCTCAAGCTCGCGTCCGGTCGTGTTGAGCGTGATGCCCCCCAGCGTGCCGCGCAATTCGAGATAGCCCACCGCGATGGCCAGCGACGAGTTCTTCATCAGGTTCAGATATTGCGAGATCAGCGGCGGGATGATCACCCGCAGCGCCTGCGGCAGGATCACCAGGCTCATCGTCCGGTTCGCCCGCAATCCGAGCGCGAAAGCAGCCTCGGTCTGACCTGTGGAAATCGCGAGAATGCCGGCGCGAACGATCTCGGCGATGAAGGCCCCCGTATAGAGCGCCAGCCCGGCCCAGAGCGCGACGAACGCGTTTGATACATTCGTGCCGCCCGTGAAATTGAACCCCTTGAGCACCGGCTCGTTCGGGTTGAAACCAAGCGCAACCAGCAAAACGATCAACGGCACAAAGATGATCAGCAGCGATTTCCACCAGGTCGCGGGACGCTCGCCGCTCGCCTCCTGCACTTTCGCGGCGGAGGTCAGCAGGCGCTTGTTTATCCACAGGCAGATGATCAGAACGACCACAATCGCAAGGAAATCCAACGAGACCGGCGCCAGGGCCGTGTCCAGAGTTCCAAGGCTGCGATCGAAATGGATCGACGGGATGGCCGTGTAACGATTGGTAAATGCCACCGAACCCAACAGCATCGACGCGCTGGCCTCGCCCGTGGTCGGGTTCACCTTGTAGGCATTGGGCACCGGCGCAATCTCGTTGAGCAGCGCAATTGCGAGCAGAATCCAAAGCAGGATCGGAATGTTGCGGAACACCTCAACATAAATCGTCATCAACCGTGCCACGAGCCAGTTCTTCGACAATCGCAGCACGCCGACGAAGATGCCCAGAATGGTCGCTGCCAAACACCCGAAGAAGGATACCCAGAGCGTATTGATCAGACCGACCAGCAACGCGCGACCATGCGTCATGTCGTTATCATAAGGGATCAGCGCATTGCCGATGTCATATCCGGCGCGCTGGTTGAGGAAGCTGAAGTTGAAATCTTTCCCAAGCGCATTGAGATTCTCAATCATGTTGTCCACAAGCCAGGCCGCAAAGCCCATGGCCAGAATAAAGATGACAACCTGGATCGTCAGCGACCGGTAGCGTGTATCATAGATGAGCTGGCCAAGCCGAAACCCCTGTTGATCCGGCTGGTAAGCCAATTCTGCCATGATGTTTTTCCCCTGTTCCCGCAAGTGCCTTGTCGTCATCATGCCACCCTTGCCATCTCATGACGGGTGTCGCGGGGTCCTTGTCCGGGTTGCACGCGGTCTTGACAAAGGTCAGGGGCGCGGATCATTCCGCGCTCCTGACAGGCTCTTCCTAGAGGAACGGCATGGCGTACAGCAATCCCCCTTCGGTCCATTGTGCGTTGAGGCCACGTGCCAGACCGAGCGGGGTCTTCTCGCCAATGGTCGCGGCAAATATTTCACCATAGTTCCCGTTGGCCTTGATGGCACGCACGAGCCACTGCTTGTCAAGGCCGATCATGGCACCGAAACCACCACTCGTGCCCAGCATGCGGTTGACTGCCGGGTTATCGGTGCCCTTGGCCAGCTCGTCGATATTGGTCGAGGTCACGCCATATTCCTCGGCAGCGATCAGGCCGAAGACGGTCCAGCGCACGATGTCGGTCCACTGGTCGTCACCCTGACGCACGACCGGAGTCAGCGGTTCTTTCGAGATGATCTCGGGCAGGATGATGTAGTCATCCGGTCGCGCAAAGGTGGAGCGGTTCGCGGAGAGTTGCGACGTATCGGAGGTGGTGGCATCGCAAGCGCCGGCGAGGAACTGCTGTGTGTCCTGGGCAACCGTATCAACCGGAACCGGATGATAGGACATGGAGTGAGCCTTGAAATAGTCGGCCAGGTTCAGTTCGTGCGAGGTGCCGGTCTGGATGCAAATGGACGCGCCATCAAGTTCCTTTACCGATGTCACGCCCGAATCCTTGCGCACCATGAAACCCTGACCGTCATAGTAGTTGACTGCGGTGAATTGCAGTTTCAGATCAGTGTCGCGCGAGAAAGTCCAGGTGGTGTTTCGCGCCAGCAGATCGACCTCGCCCGATCCCAGCGCGGTGAACCGCGTCTGCGGGGTGAGCGGCACATATTTCACTTTTGAGGAATCGCCCAGCACCGCTGCAGCGACCGCCTTGCAGATGGCGACATCAAAGCCGGACCAGTTGCCGTTCGCATCGGGTGCCGAGAAACCGGCCATGCCGTCACTCACGCCGCAGATCAGCCTGTCGCGCGCCTTCACGTCATCAAGAGTCGCCGAAACGGCAACACCCGCGACCAGCGCGGCAGCCATCATCGCGCCAATAAAGATGGATTGCTTCATTTGTCTGTTCCCTCTCCTGTTCTGTCACCCTGTGGTCGTTGTCCCATCGCGGATGATCACATGGAACCTCGCCGACTGGTGCTGTTTGCAGCACGCTCCATCCTAGACAAGGTTCAAGACAACTGGTTCCTGATGGTCTGTCGAATCCGATCTCTCGAACCCGATCCTGTGCCAATGATACAAGGTGCGGAAAGTATATTCCAATTGATCATGGACGTAAAGGTCGCTTTCGGCGTTGACGCAGGAGTACCCGCATAACGGATTTGCACTTGACTTGCCCGATCGGGCGGTGGCCTTGCTGCCGTCAAAAGAACCTTCGTCACCGCGTTGCAAGATGCCAGATCCGTTCCGCCTGCATCAATGCCTCACGCTTGATCCCGGCATGTTCCGCGGCCTCTTCATCCATCCCCCAGCGGGCGATTTGCCAGTCTTCGTCGATGCGCGACAGATTCCAGGCCCCGGCCGCGCTCAGCCGCCCCTCGGCCACGGCAAGCCCAAGGATCAACGATCCGGTCAGCGACACCAGGTCATGCAGCGCGGCCACACGAAACGCATCATGCGCGGCGACCGTGGCTTTCAGCCGCTCCAGATGCGCAGCGTCCTGCTCGACCGGGATCACCCCGGTGGTGACGGACAACCGCACGCCCAGGGCTTTCTCGGCCCAATCCAGAAGCGGATCCCAGCCATCGGCTTGCAGGTTCGCCAGTTCTTCCGGCGCCTCGGCGCGATAGCACAACAGATCGGTTCCGCCATAACCGGCGATCAAGGCCACAACCTCGTCGAATTGCCGGGCAACCTTGTCGATCGCGGCATTGGCCAGGCGGGTGACCGGCATCGTTTCGGGGCGAATGACGTCCTCTTGCGCCGCCCATTCGGCGGCAATCGCCTCGGCCAGCGCGCGGGTCGGCACGGCGAGCGGTGCCTTGGCGGGCGTTTTCACCACGCACCCGTCCAGCGCGATACCGAAACCGCTATCGTTTTCGGTAACGCCGGTCTCCTTCCAGAACCGTTTTGCCGGCCATACACTCATGCCCGCATCCCCCACAGATCGAACAGCGCCGCTTCGAGCGCGTCGAAATCCTCCACGATCGCGTGCGCCCCGGCCCGTCGCAGATCGCCGACCGGATGATAACCCCAACTCACCCCGATCGTCGCCACACCTGCCGCACGGCCCATCTCGATATCATAGCGCGTATCGCCGATCATCACCGCATCGACAGCGTCGATCCCGGTCTCGGCCAGCGCAGCCCCGACCATCGCCGGATGCGGCTTGGACGGGTGATCATCCGCGACCTGCTGGCTGACAAAGATCCCGCCCAGATCGTGATGCCGGATCAGCGCGTTCAACCCGCGGCGCGATTTGCCCGTCGCCACCGCCAGAAGCAGATCGTCACGCGCGCAAAGCCTGCGCAGCAGCGACCCCGCCCCCGGATAGAGCGGCGCAGGTGATGCGGTGCGGGTGTTGAAATAGCTCTGCCTGTAGCCTTCGACGATACGATCGCGGATCGTCCCGTCCTGTTCCGGTGCCAACCGTTCCACTGCCAGCGGCAGCGACAGACCGACAATGGACAGCACCGCCTCTGTCGGCGGCGCTGGCAGGCCCGCAGCCTCGAACCCCTGCGTCATCGCATGGACAATGTGGGTCTGACTGTCCGAAATCGTGCCATCTATATCGAAGATCGCAAGCTTCATGGCAGATCCTCGAACGGATCGGCGGGCACATCGCCCTCATGCCAGTCCAGCAGATCCCAGGTTCGTTTCATATGTTCGGGCAGGGGGGCCGCAAGCGTCATCCGTTTGCCGGTGATCGGGTGATCAAAGCTGATCTGACGGGCGTGCAGATGCAGCTTGCGTGAGACCTCGCCACCCAGTTGCGCGCCCCAGCCATCGCCGGGGTTCTCCTGCCCCGAACCGCCGTATTTCCCATCCCCGATGATCGGGTTGCCTATCTGTGCCATATGTGCGCGCAACTGATGGGTGCGTCCGGTGATCGGCACCAGCGCAACCCAGCTCAGCCGCCGCCCCAGGACATGCAGGGTGAAGTAATCCGTCGTGGCACGCCTGGCACCCTCGGTCCGGTCGATCCTGTCCGGGGGAATGCAGCGCATCTTCTCCCCTTCGCCATGACGCCCATGGCCCGGCGCCTTGACAAGACCCAGGCGGATCGTGCCGACACCGGGTTCGGGCGCACCGGCGACCGCCGCCCAGTAGATCTTGCGCGTGGTTCTGGCGCGGAATGCCCCGGACAGGCGACGCGCGACACGATCGGTGCGCGCGAGCAGCAGAACACCCGAAGTATCCTTGTCCAGCCGGTGCACCAGTTTCGGCTTGTCCTTGTAGCCGAATTTCAACCCTTCGAGCAAACCGTCAACATGGTGACCGCCCTGCCCCGATCCGCCCTGCGAAGGCAGCCCCGGCGGCTTGTTCAGCGCGATGACATGCTCATCCTTCCACAGCACCCGAGCCTGGATATATTTCGCATCCACCTGAGATATTCCATCATCGGCCTTCGGCTGCGGCCCGGCATCGGGGAGCGGCGGCACGCGGATCCGCTGGCCCGGCTGGATGCGGGTGCTGGCCCTGACCCGGCCCCCATCGACGCGCACCCCGCCCTTGCGGCACATCTTCTCGATCATACCCTGCGCAAGCTGCGGGAATTTCCTCTTCAGGAACCGGTCAAGGCGTTGCACGCCGTCATCCTCGGTCACAATGACCTGCTGCACCCGGCTCAAAGCACGGCCCGCATCAACAGAATGCCCGCGACCAGCCCGAGCAGGCCCATGCCGACCGACAGTCCGACATAGACCACCCCCAGCGTGAGATCGCCCTTCTCGACAAGCCGATACGCCTCAAGCGAGAAGGACGAAAAGGTGGTGAAGCCGCCAAGAACCCCGGTGGCCAGAAAGGCGTTCCAATGGGTCAACTGCCGGTCCCCCAGAAACACGATCAGCGCCCCCATCAGGAACGAGCCGAGGATGTTGACCGTGATCACGCCCAGCGGGAAGCTGTGCAACCCGAAGCCGCGCATCATCGCAACGCCCACCAGATAGCGGCCCGAGGCCCCGATGGCCCCGCCAAGCGCGACCTGAAAAACCGTTGTCAGCATGGCAACCCCCTTTGGCGCCCTTGGACCGGGGCGGGCGCGGAATGTCAAGTCTGGCGCCGCGCACGTTGTCTGGAGAACCAGTCGAGCCGCTTTTTCAGCTCGCGCTCAAAACCGCGCTCGACCGGCTGATACAGGATCGGACGTTTCATGGTTTCGGGGAAGTAGTCCTGCCCCGAAAAACCGTCTTCCGCATCGTGGTCATACTGGTAACCGGCCCCATAGCCCTGCTCCTGCATCAATCGGGTCGGTGCGTTGAGGATATGTTTTGGCGGTGGCTCGGACCCGGTTTGCCGTGCACTGGCACGCGCGGCCTTGTAAGCGACGTAACCTGCATTCGATTTCGGCGCGAGCGCAAGATAAAGCACCGCCTGCGCGAGCGCCAGTTCCCCTTCCGGAGAGCCGAGCCTCTCGAACGTATTCCAGGCGTCGATGCACAGGGCCTGCGCCCGGGGATCGGCCAGGCCGATATCCTCGACCGCCATCCGGGTGATGCGCCGCGCAAGGTAACGCGGGTCTTCGCCGCCTTCCAGCATGCGCGCGAACCAGTAAAGTGCTGCGTCCGGGTCGCTGCCACGCACCGATTTGTGCAGGGCCGAAATCAGGTTGTAATGTTCATCACCCGACTTGTCGTATTTCGCCGCCCGCTTCATCAGCCGGGTCGAAAGCGCCTCCGTGCCCAGAGGCTTGTCGAGGTTCCAGGCTGCGACCTGCTCGATCAGATTCAACAGCGCACGCCCATCGCCATCGGCCATTTCCAGCAATGCCTCGCGCGCCGGACCGGTCAACGGCAGAGCGCGCCCCAGGGCCTTTTCGGCGCGCTGCGCGAGGCGTTCCAGATCGGCCAGGCCGAGCCGTTCCAACACCAGAACCTGCGCGCGCGACAGCACGGCGGCATTGAGTTCGAAGCTGGGATTTTCGGTTGTGGCACCGACCAGAAGGATCGTGCCATCTTCCATATGGGGCAGGAAGCTGTCCTGTTGCGCCTTGTTGAAGCGGTGGATTTCATCGACGAACAGGAGCGTTCCGCGCCCTTGCGAATGGCGCAGCTTCGCCGCCTCGAACACTTTGCGCAGTTCCGGCACGCCGGTAAAGATTGCCGAGATCTGCACGAAAGCCCGATCCGACGCATCGGCCAGCAACCGCGCGATGGTTGTCTTGCCAACACCCGGCGGTCCCCACAGGATCAACGATCCCAGGGATCGGGCAGCCAGCATCGCACCAAGCGGTGCGTCCGGCCCCAGAACCTGTTCCTGACCGATCACCTCCGACAGCGCGCGCGGACGAATCCTGTCCGCAAGGGGTCGAGGCCCGCCGGGGCTGCCCTGGCCGTGCATGCTATCGAAAAGATCACCCATGTCAGCGCTTACCCTAGCTGTTCAGTCCCGGTCTCTGGTGAATTGGATTCAGGATGGATCGCTCTGGTTCTGATGTCCAGATTTTGCAGATGTATTGATAGGGCGTGAGACCAGAGAGCGTCTTGAGGCGGGGAGCGAAGTTGTACGCCTCAAGGACGTCGGCAAGGACGTCGGCCAGATGTGTGCGCCGCCGGGCGTGGCTGTCATGGTGGTATCGTTTGACGGTCGCGTTTTTGATTGTGCGGTTCATGGGCTCAACCTGGCCGTTGGTCGATGGATGGTTTGGCTTGGTCAGCCGATGTTCGATGTCGTTGGCCTCACAGATCATGTCGAACCGCACAGGCCGGGAATGGATTGTATTGCGATTGGGCGGCTGCTTGGCGAACGGGATGCCGTAGCACGTCGGGAACATGTGCTGCCGACAGGTTATGGCCGCGCGCGGCCTCCATATCGCACCGCGCTCATGTCTGCTGTTTCAGGCTTCTGCAAATATCTTTTGCAACTGCGGCGCGGGGCCGGGATGATGACAGACCACATCACACCCCTCGATCTGCGCCTGCGCTGGCCTGGTCACGCAGATGTCGCTGGCGCGCAGGCAGCGTGTGCGCAGCGGGCAGCCCGAGGGCGGATCGAGCGGGCTGGGCAGATCGCCTTCGAGCGGGATCAGAACCTTGTTTCTCTCGATCTCCGGATCGGGGATCGGCACGGCCGAGAGCAGCGCCTGCGTGTAATAATGCTGCGGGGCCTGGAACAGCACCTCGGTCGGCCCGCCCTCCATCAACTGCCCGAGATAGAGCACCATCACCTCGTCACAGACATGACGCACCACCGACAGGTCATGCGCGATGAAGATGATCGTCAGCCCCAGATCGTGTTTGAGATCCTGCAAAAGCGCGATCACCTGGGCCTGGATCGATACGTCCAGCGCCGAGACCGGCTCATCGCAGATCAGCAATTTTGGCTCGACCACCAGCGCGCGGGCGATCCCGATGCGCTGGCACTGCCCGCCCGAGAATTCGTGCGGGTAACGGTTGATCTGGTTCGGGAGCAGACCGACCTTCTCCATCATCTCGCGGACTTTCGCGCGCCGTTCCTTGCGACCCATCCCGGGGCGGTGTGTGCGCAGCGGCTCGGCGATGATCTGACCCACGGTCATGCGCGGATCAAGACAGGCCAGAGGATCCTGAAAGATCATCTGAATGTCCGCGCGGTATTTCAGCATCTGGCGCGGCGAGAGTTTCAGCAGGTCGGTCTCGCCGCGCCAGATCACCTCGCCTTCGGCAGGCAGCATGCGGATCAGTGCGCGGGCGAGGGTGGATTTGCCGCACCCGGATTCGCCCACGATCCCAAGGGTCTTGCCCTCTTCCAGCGCGAACGAGACACCGTTCACGGCTTTCAGCGTGGGGGCCGTCGTCCATGGCAGGTCGGACGGGCGGCGGATGACGAAACTGACACGCAGATCGCGCGCCCTGATCAGCGGCCCGCTCATGCGGCTGCCCCCTCGATTGTTTCGATGGCACGGTGACAGGCCCGTGCGCGACCCGCGACAAAACTGTCCAGCGCGGGCATCACCTCGGCACAGCGCGTTTCGGCAAAATCGCAGCGCGGCCGGAACGGGCATCCCTGCGGTGCGCCGGTCATGTTGGGCGGGTTGCCACGGATCGGGGTCATCATGCCCTCTGCATCAAGCCGCGGCAGTGCGGCCAGAAGCCCGCGCGTATAGGGATGTGTCGGTCTGGCGAACAGCGGATCGACCGCAGACTGCTCCATCACCTGCCCGCCATAAAGCACGATCGCCCGTTCGCAAGAGCCGGCGACGACGCCCAGATCGTGGGTAATCAGGATCGTCGCCATGCCCAGTTCACGGCGCAACTCACCCAGCAGTTTCATGATCTGTGCCTGCACCGTCACGTCGAGCGCGGTGGTAGGTTCGTCCGCGATCAGCAGATCGGGCTTGCACAAAAGCGCCATGGCAATCATCACCCGCTGCCGCATCCCGCCCGAGAATTCATGCGGAAACAGCCGCACCCGGTTCTTCGCGTCGGGAATGCGCACCGCATCCAGCATCGCCACCGCTTCCTTGATGGCGTCGTGCCTGGACAGGCCCTTGTGCAGCATCAGCACCTCGCCAAGCTGGTCAGAGATGCGCATGTAGGGGTTCAGTGCCGTCATCGGATCCTGGAAGATAATGGAGATCCGCGCGGCCCGCAGCCTGTTCAGCTCGGGGTCGGGCAGGTTCAGGATCTCCTGCCCGTCGAATTTCACCGATCCGGTGGCACGTCCGTTTGCGGCCAGAAGCCCCAGGATCGAAAAGCTGAGCTGCGATTTGCCCGAGCCGCTTTCGCCGACGATTCCCATCGCCTCGCCCTTGTCGAGCGAGAAGGAGACGCCGTTGACTGCATGGATGCAGCCTTCGGGCGTTCCGAAGCGCACGTTCAGATCGCTGATTTCGAGAAGGGCCATGTCAGCGATCCTTGGGATCAAGGGCATCGCGCAGGCCATCGCCCACGAAATAGAACCCGAAAAGGGTGATGACGAAGAAGAACAGCGGGAAGGCAAGCTGCCAGAGCGTGCCGTAATTCATCGTCCCCGCCCCTTGCGAGATCAGCGCCCCCAGAGAGGTTTGCGGCTCCTGCACGCCGAGGCCAAGGAAGGAGATGAAGCTCTCGGTCAGGATCATCAGCGGCACCAGAAGCGTCGCGAAGACCACCACCACGCCCACGAGATTGGGCAGGATGTGGCGGCGGATGATGGTGGGGGCGGGCACGCCGATGGCGCGCGCGGCTTCCACATATTCGCGATTCTTCAGGGTCAGCGTCTGTCCCCGCACGATCCGCGCCATTTCCAGCCACGATATCAGCCCGACGCCTACAAAGAGCATTCCGATGGAACGCCCCCAGATCACCAGAAGGATGATCAGGACGAACATGTAGGGAATCGCCAGCAGGATATCGACGATGCGCATCATGATACCGTCGATCCGGCCGCCCGAATAGCCCGCGATGGCCCCGTAGATGGTGCCCAGGGTGACGGCGATGGCCGAACCGATCACACCGACCAGCAAAGAGATCCGTGTGCCCTGCACGGTGCGCGCGAAGAGGTCGCGACCCAGGTCGTCGGCGCCGAACCAATGGCCATTGGCGAAGGACGGTGCCGAGGCGGTGGCGTCACCCATCACATTGTAGTCGATGTCGGAATTGTTCCACACTGCAATGAAGCTGCCAAACAGCGCGAAGGCCACGACAAGGAGCAGAAGCCCAATTCCGAACAGGGCCGCCCTGTTGCGCAAGAACCGCCGCCGCGCATCCGTCCAGAGCGACCGGCCCGCCACATCCTGATGGCTGGTCGCCTCGGCAAGCGCGTTCATCCTTGTTTCGTCGAGGATCATGTCAATACCGGATTTTCGGGTCGATCCAGGCATAGACGATATCGACGACAAGGTTGAACAGGATGGTAAGCGTGCCCAGCAGGATCGTCACCCCCATCATCACCGCGTAATCGCGGTTGAGCGCACTGTCGACAAAGCTTTTGCCGATTCCGCCCGTGGTGAAATACACGTCCACGATCACCGACCCGGTGATCATCGAAACAAAGGCCGGCCCCAGGTAGGAGATCACCGGCATCAGCGCGGGCTTGAGCGCATGGCGCGCGATGATCCGGCGCGCGGACAGCCCCTTGGCGCGGGCGGTGCGGATGTGATCCGAGCCAAGCACTTCGAGCATGGACGATCGGGTAATCCGCGCGATCGAGGCCATGTAGGAGGTCGAGAGAGCAATGACCGGCATGATCCAGAAGCGCGGATCGTGGAACGACCAGCCCCCGCCCGGCAGCCAGTGCAGCGCCAGCGTGAAGATCAGCACCAGGATCGGCGCCATCACGAAGTTTGGCAGAACCTGCGCACCGATCGAGATCCCGACCGAGATGTAATCGAGCCAGCTGTTGCGCCTGACCGCAGCCGTGACACCAAGACCGACCCCCACCAGAACGGCGGCGATGAAACTGAGGATCCCGTAGGTCAGCGTCACCGGAAAGCCCTGCGCAATGATGTCATTGACCGAGCGGTCCTTGTAGGTGAAGGACGGGCCGAAATCGAAATGCACCACCACATTGGTCAGATAGGTCAGGATCTGTCTGTGCAGCGGCTGATCAAGGCCGTATTTCGCGTTCAGATTGGCCAGCACCTCGGGCGGGATCTGCCGTTCAGAGGTGAACGGCCCGCCGGGTGCGGCATGCATCAGCACGAAACTTGCGATGATCAACACCAGCAGCGTCGGAATGGCGATGGCCAGACGCTTGAGACTATAGAAGATCATTGGAGGTCCTGCAAAACGGAGCGGGCGGTCCTGTTGCGCGGCCCGCCCTCATGTCCATCGGCCCGGCTCACTCGGCCGTGCGATACATGTTCTTGGCATACCATCTGAACAGCAGATTCTCGAGCGGGAAGCCCTTGATATGCGGGTTCAGCAGCATCGGTTGCGAATAGTGATAGATCGGTGCAAGCGGCATGTCTTCGGCCAGGATCTTCTCGGCCCTGGTGTAGTCGGCCTGTGGATCGGCCGCGGTTTTCGAATCCTTCATCAGCTTGTCATACGCGGCATTCTTCCACTGAGAAATGTTCTGGTTCGACCACGAGGTATTTCCGCTCAGAAAGGCCGAAGCATTGTTGTATTCGGCGCACCATCCCATTCGCGCCACGTCGAAATCATGCTGGATATTGACTTTGTCGAGATAGACTTTCCATTCGAAATTATCGAGCGTGGCCTCAACGCCGATCTGTTTCCAGAACTGCTGCACCGCGATCGCGATTTTCTTGTGACCGGAAGAGGTGTTGTAAGCGATCCGCAGCTTGAGCGGGTGACCGGGGCCGTAGCCGGCCTGTTCCAGCAGGGCCCTTGCCTTGTCCATACGCTCCTTGTCGGTCCATCTCGCGTAAGGTATATTGGGCATCCTGAACCCGGCGGTTGCCCAGTGGGTGAGGTTGTAGGCGGGCTTCTGTCCACCTTTCAGGATCCTGTCAACGATGACGTCACGATTGATCCCATAAGACAGCGCCTTGCGCACCCTCACATCCTTCAGCGCTTTCGGGCCGTTCGGGCCGACATTGAAGGCATAGACATAGACGCAGGAAATGGGTGGAGCGTGCGCCTGATCCGGATATTCGGCCTTGAGGCGCGGATATTGCCCGGCCGGGAGCTGTACGTAGTCCAACTCACCGGCCTGATAGCGCGTCAGCGCCTGGTTGAGATCCTGGATCGGGATGAATTTCAGATCGGTCAGCGTGGTGTTCGCCGCATCCCAGTATCTGTCGTTCCTGGTCAGTTCGATGCTCTGGCCGATCTTCCGGCTCTTCAGCCTGTAGGCCCCGTTCGAGACCATATGCTCGGCCTTGGTCCAGTCATTGCCGTATGTCTCGACCACTTTCCGCAGCACCGGGAAGGTTGTGTAGTGAACCAGAGTCTGACGGAAATAGGGAATCGGCGACTCAAGCGTCACCCGCAACGTGTGATCGTCGAGCGCCTTGACGCCCAGATCACGGACCGGCCTCTTGCCCTCGATCACGTCACGGGCGTTCTTTAAATGCATCGTTTCGAGATAATCGGCGGATATCGAGGCGGTCCCGGGATCGGCCACGCGTTGCCAGGCATAGACAAAATCCTGCGCCGTGACTGGACTGCCGTCCGACCAGTTCTCGTCGCGAAGGTGGAAGGTATAGGTCAGCTTGTCGTCCGAAACCTCGTAGCTCTTTGCCGCAGCAGGCACGAGATTGCCGTGATCATCCTGCTGGTAAAGCCCTTCGAACATCTGATCTATAACCCATCCACTTTCGACCGAGTTACTCAGACCGGGGTCTAACGTCTTTATGTCGTCCTGAAACCAATAGGTGAAGGTCTGGTTTCTGGCCAGTCTGGTGCCTGCGGGGACATGATCGGATTGCGCCAGGACAGGCGCGGCACCGGCCAGCATCAGCGAGAGTGCGGAAATCGCAAGGATTGGCTTCAAGTGCAACCTCATAAGGGTAACCTCCATGTTCCGAAAAGGTGAAACAGGTCGCACGATATCGAAGAATGCAACGCTGAAACACCTTAGATTTAAGGTTTGACACCTTGGTTTTTTTATTCACCCTAAGCGATCGTGGAGCGGCGGTCAAGCATGACATGGCGATGATCACGACAGGGCAAGCGGGGTTTCACCCCCCCACGTCCGATCCCCCACGTCCGATCCCCCACGCCCGATCACATCGCACGACGCCCGCGCCGCGTGGGGGGCTGCGGTGGCCGCGTGGGGGGCTGCGGGGATGGTGCTGCTGGAGAGACTTGAACTCTCGACCTCTCCCTTACCAAGGGAGTGCTCTACCGCTGAGCTACAGCAGCGCCGTCTGGCCGCTTCCGACCGTGGGCGGGGATTTAGAGCTATTCGCCAAAGGGTGCAAGCCCAAATCCGAACCTCTCTCGACAGGGTTTTCATACCGGGGTAAACGGAGCCCATGACGGGCAGAAATTCCGACAAGTCCAGGGGCACCAAGGGCAGCGAAAGGGGCAGCGCAAAGGCCACCACACGCCGCGAAGAGCGGTTGCGCGCAGCCCTGCGCGCCAATTTGCAGCGGCGCAAGGCGCAGGCACGGGCGCGCAAGGCCGATCGGGGCGGCGGCGCGCACAGCGACGATACGACATAGACGGCACGACATGACAGACACGAAATAACAGAAAAGGTCAGGAAGCATGGACAGTATCATCGTGCGCGGCAACGGGCCGCTTCGCGGGCAAATCCCGATCGCGGGCGCGAAGAATGCCTGCCTGACGCTGATGCCGGCGGCACTGCTCAGTGACGAACCCCTGACGCTGACCAATGCCCCGCGCCTGAGCGACATCCGCACGATGGCCAGGCTTCTCGCGAGCCTTGGTGCCGAAGTGACCGACCTGCAAGACGGCAAGGTTCTGGCAATGTCCTGCCACGCACAGATCGATCCGGTCGCGGATTACGACATCGTCCGCAAGATGCGCGCGTCGAATCTTGTGCTCGGGCCGTTGCTGGCGCGCATGGGGCATGCGGTCGTGTCGCTGCCGGGCGGCTGTGCGATCGGCGCGCGCCCGATGGATATCCATGTCGATGCGCTGACCGCGCTGGGGGCCGAGATCGACCTGAAAGACGGCTATCTGCATGCCAGGACGCAAGGCGGGCTGAAAGGCGCGGTCCATGAAATGCGCCTCGCCTCCGTCGGCGCGACCGAGAACTTCCTGATGGCGGCCGCCTTGGCCAGAGGCTCTTCCGTTTTGAAAAACGCAGCCCGCGAGCCGGAAATCGTGGACCTGGCGACATGCCTGCGCGCGATGGGTGCCCAGATCGAAGGCGACGGCAGCCCGGAAATCGAGATCCAGGGCGTGGACCGGTTGCATGGGGCCACCCATCCGGTCGTGGCCGACCGGATCGAACTGGGCACCTACATGCTGGCGCCTGCGATCTGCGGCGGCGAGGTCGAGTGCATCGGCGGCAGGATCGACCTGATCGAGACGGTCTGCGAGAGACTCGACGCGGCCGGCGTCTCGGTCGAACCGACCGCAACCGGCCTCAGGGTCAGTCGCAAAAATGGCCGCATCCGCGCCGTCGATGTGGTGACCGAACCCTTCCCCGGTTTTCCGACCGATCTTCAGGCGCAGATGATGGCCCTGCTGTGCACCGCCGGAGGAACCTCGGTGCTGGAAGAGAAAATTTTCGAAAATCGCTTCATGCACGCGCCGGAACTGACCCGGATGGGTGCGCGGATCGAGGTTCAGGGGGGCCACGCCACCGTGCATGGTGTTGACAGGCTCAAAGGCGCGCCGGTGATGGCAACGGATCTGCGCGCCTCGGTGTCGCTGATCCTCGCGGGTCTGGCTGCCGAGGGCGAAACGCTCGTCAGCCGCGTCTATCATCTCGACCGGGGCTATGAGCGCGTCGAGGAGAAGCTGCGTGCGGTCGGTGCCTCTATCGAGCGGGTCAAGGCAGACTGAGCCATTGGCAATCCCGGCACGGGTGCCCATATCGAAAAGACGGAGGTGGTGTGACAAGAGATGCAACATTCGACGACGGTGCCGAGGCTCCGCTGGCCCTGCGCGCGCAGACACCCGACGATCTGGCGGTGATCTCGGCGCTGGTGCAGGACGCAGTGTTGCCGATCACCGAGATCCGCCGCGATCCCAAAGCGCGCCGCCTGGCCCTGCTGCTCAACCGGTTCCGCTGGGAGGACAAGGCGCAGGCCAGGGCCGGGAGCCGCCCCTATGAGCGGGTGCGCAGCCTGCTGGTGATCGGCGATGCGACGCGCGTGGCGAGCCAGGGCCTCGACCGTGGTGACCGGAACGTCATCCTGTCTGTCCTTAACATTGCGTTCGAGGCGGGCGCGGATGGCGCGGGACATGTGGTGGTGACATTTGCCGGAGATGGCGCGATCGCAGCCGATGTCGAGTGCCTCGATATCGACCTGCGCGATGTGGAACGCCCGTATCGCGCGCCCTCGGGTCAGGCGCCGCAGCACCCGGATTGAACGGCAGGTGGCGCCTGCGGGAAGTATCCGCGCCGGGATGAAGCCCGGAGTGACGCGGGGATATGCGGATCGGGCGCACCGGCGCTTGCGGGGCGCGCGCAGGTTGTCTAATCCGGGCTCTCCAATCCGGGGCTGAAAAGGAGAGACCCGATGCCGCATTTTCTCGATACGAACGCGCCCGGGTTCGAGACCCGTTTCACCGGACTTCTGGCGATGAAACGCGAGGACAGCCCCGATGTCGATGCGATCGTGGCCGGGATCATCGCGGATATTCGCGCGCGCGGCGATGCGGCCCTGATCGAGCTGACAGCGAAATTCGACAGGCTGGAGCTTGCACCCGGAACCCTGGCCTTTTCGCCCGAAGACATCGACGCCGCGATTGCGCAGGTGCCCGCACCCGAGCGCGCGGCGCTGGAACTGGCGGCCGGGCGGATCCGGGCCTACCACGAACGCCAGATGCCCGAGGATGCGCGCTGGAGCGATGAGAACGGCGCGGAACTGGGCTGGCGCTGGACGCCGGTTTCGGCGGCGGGGCTCTATGTGCCCGGCGGGCTGGCGAGCTACCCGTCCTCGGTGCTGATGAACGCCATTCCGGCGAAGGTGGCCGGTGTCGAACGGCTGGCCATTGCCTGCCCCACCCCGAACGGTGCGGTCAATCCGCTGGTGCTGCTGGCGGCAAGGCTGGCGGGCGTGGACACGATCTATCGCGTGGGCGGCGCGCAGGCGATTGCGGCCCTGGCCTACGGGACCGAAACGATCGCCCCCGTTGACAAGATCACGGGGCCGGGCAATGCCTTTGTCGCGGCGGCAAAACGCCGGGTTTTCGGCCGGGTCGGCATCGACATGATCGCGGGACCGTCGGAGATTCTGGTGATTGCCGATGGCACGACAGACCCGGACTGGATCGCGCTTGATCTGATGAGCCAGGCCGAACATGACGAGAGCGCGCAGGCACTCCTGATCACCACCGATGCGGAATTCGGGCGGGCGGTGGTCCGGGCGGTTGACAAACGTCTGGAGACGCTGGAGCGGCGCGCGATTGCAGGCGCGAGCTGGCGGGATTTCGGCGCGCTCATCGTTGTCCGGGATCTGGACGAGGCGGCGGCGCTGTCGAACCGGATCGCGCCCGAGCATCTGGAACTGTGCGTTGCCGATCCTGACGCCCTGGCGGACAGGATCACCCATGCCGGGGCGATCTTTCTGGGTGCCTGGACGCCCGAGGCGATCGGCGATTATGTCGGCGGGCCGAACCACGTTTTGCCCACCGCGCGTTCGGCCCGGTTTTCCAGCGGCCTGTCGGTGATGGATTTCATCAAACGCACGACACTGACCCGGATGACCCCCGGCGCGCTGCGTGCGATTGGGCCTGCCGCCGAAACGCTGGCAATCTCGGAAAGCCTGGGGGCGCATGGCCTGAGTGTGCGCGCGCGTCTCGATGCGCTCAATCAAGGGGGGCAGTGATGGCCCGGATCGCCAGGATCGAACTGGACACGCAGGGATTGCCCGCGCCGACCCCCGAGATCGAGCAGGAACGCCGCGTCGCGATTCATGACCTGCTGGAAGATAACAGCTTCACGCTGCCCGGCCGGGACGACACGCCCGCCCCCGAAGGGCCGTTTGCCCTGACCCTGGCCGTGCGTGACCGGCGTCTGGTCTTCGACATCGCGACCGGGACCGGCGACAAGCTGGCCGCGTTTCACCTGAGCTTCGGGCCGTTTCGCCAGGCGGTTAAGGATTATTCCCGGATCTGCGAAAGCTATTTCGAAGCGGTCAGGAAACTGCCACCCGGCCAGATCGAGACGATCGACATGGCCCGGCGCGGCATTCACAACGAAGGTGCCCGGATCTTGCAGGAGCGGTTGAAGGGCAAGGCGGACATGGATATCGACACGGCCCGCCGCCTCTTCACCCTCGTCTGCGCTCTGGCCCCAGGGTAAGCGATGGGAGACATTTCCGCCTCGGTCCTGTTTGCATGCGATCACAATGCCACGCGATCGCCCATGGCCGAAGGGATGATGAAGAAATTCTACGGCAGGGGTCGCTATGTGCAGTCCGTCGGCGTGAAATCGGATCTGGAGATCGACGGTTTTACCATTGCCGTGATGCAGGAGATCGGGATCGACCTGACCGGGCACCGCGCCCGCTCCTTTCAGGAGCTTCAGGACTGGGGCGATGATCTGTCGGCCTTCGATCTGGTGATCGCACTTTCGCCCGCCTCGCAACGCCATGCCTTGGAACTGACCCGGATCTTTCATCTTGAGGTGGAATACTGGCCGATCATGGACCCGACGGGAATTGGCGAGACGCGCGAGGCGAAACTTGCGATCTATCGCGACACGCGCGAACGGATCCGCGGCCATCTGATCAAGCGCTTCGGGCTGCCAGCCCGGTGAGGTCCGCCCGGCACGTCTGCAAATCGGGCAGTTCGTCTTGATCTGCCCGGCTGAATCATTGCGCAGGTCGCGCGGCTCGGGTCGCACCCCGCCGCGCCTGTGGCAGCGTTTTGCCGATGCAACATTGGTCCAAGACACTGGCCCAAGACACTGGCCCGAACGATGTCTCGATCCCTGGCAACTCACAATCAAGCGTGAAAAGCCGGGTCCAGGCTGACATTTCCCTTGAATCTCTCTTGAATCTCCCTTGAATCCCCTTGCGATCGGGCGCATTTAACGCTCGCCTGCAAATGATGCGGGTAATCTTTTATGGAGTGACCATGGCCAAGGAAGAAATGCTCGAATTTCCCGGTGTCGTGAGGGAACTCCTGCCGAATGCGACATTTCGGGTCGAGCTGGAAAACGGCCATGAGATCATCGCGCATATGGCAGGCAAGATGCGCAAGAACCGCATCCGTGTTCTGGCAGGCGACCGGGTTCAGGTGGAGATGAACACCTACGACCTGACGAAAGGTCGCATAAACTACCGCTTCAAGTGAAGCTGATCCTCGGGTCGGCCAGCCCGCGCAGGCGGGATCTTCTGGCTCAGCTCGGGCTGGAGCCTGCTGGTGTGCGCCCGGCCGATATCGACGAAACACCCCGCAAGGGCGAGCGCCCGCGCGACTATGTTGCCCGGATGGCGCGCGAAAAGGCGATGGCACTGGAGATTGCCGGGGATGAGGCGATCCTGAGCGCCGACACCACCGTCACCGCCGGGCGCCGTATCCTCGGCAAGCCCGAGGATGAGAAGCAAGCGGCCGCGTTTCTGTGGCTGCTGTCCGGTCGGCGCCACCATGTGCTGACCGCCATTGCGCTGCGCACCCCGGACCGGTTGCGCGAGCGGCTGGTCGATACGGTGGTGAAGTTCCGACCGCTTTCGAATGAAGAGGTAAACAGCTATCTGGCCAGCGGCGAGTGGCGCGGCAAGGCGGGCGGATATGCCATTCAGGGAATGGCGGGCGCATTCATCCCGTGGATCCAGGGTTCGTTTACCGGGGTTGTCGGGCTGCCATTGGCCGAAACCGCAAATCTTTTGTCAGCCGCGGGCATCCGGAGAACATCATGAAGGGTCGCAGCGTTATTCTGGGCGATTACAAGGGCCGCGAGGCCGCAGCACTCATGATCGACGGTCAGCTTGAAGACCTGCTGATCGATCCCCGCGACCGCGTTCCCCTGCCCCCCGGCGCGATCTGCCGTGGCATGGTGGGCCGCCAGATGAAAGGCCAGGGCGGTGTCTTTGTCGATCTGCCCGGCGGCGCGCGCGGCTTTCTGCGCACGGCCAGGGGTCTCAACCCCGGCCGGACGGTGATCTGCATGGTCACGGGCGTTGCGGAACCCGGCAAGGCCGTGCCGATCTCGCTTCGTGTGCTGTTCAAGTCCCGTCATGTCATCGTCACCCCGGGCGTGCCCGGCCTGAACATCTCGCGCCGTATCCGCGACGAATCGTTGCGCAAGGAGTTGAGCGTGCTGGCTGCGGCCAGAATGGAGGGGGCCAGAATGGAGGGGGCCAGAATAGAGGGGGCCGAAATGGATGAGACCGGGATGGGGCTGATCCTGCGATCCGCCGCAATGATCGCTGAACCTGACGAAATCGGGGAAGATATCACCACGATGCGCGAACTGGCCGCAGCCGTGATGGCCGATGATGTCGGCGGCCCCGAGCTGCTGGTCGATGCCCCCACCCCGCATGAAGAGGCCTGGCGCGACTGGGCCGAGCCTGCGCCCGATGCGGTGATCGCGGGCGATTTTGCCGATCACGGCGTGCTCGATGCCATCGATGCCCTGCTCGGCCCGCGCGTGGCGCTGTCGCAAGGTGCGCATATGTGGATCGAGCCGACCCGCGCGCTGATCGCGGTTGATGTGAATACCGGAAACGACACGACGCCTGCGGCGTCGCTCAAGGCCAATATCGCCGCCGTCCACGCCCTGCCGCGACAGCTGCGCCTGCGCGGTCTTGGCGGGCAGGTGGTGGTGGATTTTGCCCCGATGCCCCGGCGCAATCGTTCGGCCCTCGAACAGCAGATGAAAGCCGCGTTCAAGGGCGAACCCGAAGCGACGCTTTCGGGCTGGACGCCGCTGGGCAATTTCGAGATGCAGCGCAAACGCGACCGTGTCACTCTCGGTCAATTGATCGGGGGGTAGGATGGCCTGTCCGATCTGTGGCAAGCAAGCGG
The DNA here is from genome assembly GCA_965277135.1 of Thioclava sp. Taxonomy (GTDB): domain Bacteria; phylum Pseudomonadota; class Alphaproteobacteria; order Rhodobacterales; family Rhodobacteraceae; genus Thioclava. Next base: position 70,991 of record CBDIBW010000018.1, read on the forward strand.
ATCCCGAATACCGCCCGTTCTGCTCGAAACGCTGTGCGGATATCGATCTGGCGCGCTGGCTGAACGGCTCTTACGTGATCCCCGGCGACCTTGCCGAGGAGGAAGATCGCGCGCCCGACGCCCCCGATCCCACGGCCAGACCACACTGAGAGGCAACGCCGCGCGAGCAGGGTGAAAAAATCTCTCAAACCCCTCTGGACAGCCCTCGCGCCCTCGTCTAGTTACCTCCAACCGAAGGCTGAGAGGCCCCAAGTGCCCGGATAGCTCAGTTGGTAGAGCAGCGGACTGAAAATCCGCGTGTCGGTGGTTCGAATCCGCCTCCGGGCACCAGATACCTCGGGCACCAGTATACCGCGCATTGAGCGCGCATATTGCAAGCGTGCATATTGCGCGCCTTGTGCAACGAATCAACAGGTTATGGCAGTCTGGCGCGCATCGGGGTTACATCTGACGCGCGTTTTCGTGCATATCAGTCCCCATGAATTACGCATCGTGGGGACTGATGGGGGCAGCCATTGTTATTTGACACAGAAATCTGCAGTACCCGGAAGAGGGGTGACGTCCCGTTTGATGGTGTAGGTGTCGGTGGCCATCGGGTTTCTCGGTAGGGTCGGGTTGCGCCCACCAACCTGAACCGAGGGATAGACCCGATGACCAAACCTATGATGGACCTCCGCGCACTGGTGGAGAAGATCGGAGATGCCGATCTGCTGCGTGAGATGATCGGCTTCGCCGCCGAACGTCTCATGGAGCTGGAGGTCGGCGCCAAGACCGGCGCCGACTGCGGCGAGAAGCCCCCCGAGCGACTGGCGCAGCGTAACGGCTACCGCGATCGCGACTGGCAGACGCGGGCCGGCAGTGTCGAGCTGCGCATCCCGCGCCTGCGCACCGGCTCCTGCTTCCCGTCCTTTCTCGAGCCGCGGCGCTCAGTGGAGAAGGCGCTGACGGCTGTCATCCAGGAAGCCTATGTCCATGGCGTGTCGACACGGTCGATGGATGACCTCGTGCAGGCCATGGGCGGCACCGGCATCTCCAAGAGCCAGGTCAGCCGGCTTTGCGAAGAAATCGACGAGCGGGTCGATGCCTGTCTCACCCGTCCGATCGAGGGCGAATGGCCCTACCTCTGGATCGACGCGACCTATCTCAAGGTCCGCCAGGGTGGCCGGATCGTGTCTGTCGCCGTGACGATCGCGGTGGGCGTGAACACCGATGGCCGCCGCGAAGTGTTGGGCATGGCGATCGGCGCTTCCGAGGCGGAGCCGTTCTGGACCGCGTTTCTGCGCGATCTTGTCCGCCGTGGCCTCTCGGGCGTGAAGCTGGTGATCCCGGACGCGCATGAGGGCATCAAGGCGGCCACGGCGCGGGTGCTGTCGACCACCTGGCAGCGCTGCCGAGTGCATTTCCAGCGCAATGCCCTGGCCCATGCCCCTGGCCCATGCCGGCAAGAACAGCCGCAGGGTGGTCTCGGCCTTCATCGCCACGGCCTTTGCCCAGCCGGACCACGCTGCGGCCAAGACCCAGTGGCGGCTGGTGGCGGACCAGATGCGTCCCAGGCTGCCGAAATTGGCCACGCTCATGGACACGGCGGAGGAGGACGTGCTGGCCTACATGACCTTCCCCGCCCAGCACCGCGCGAAGTTGCACGCGACGAATCCAATTGAGCGTCTGAACGGAGAGATCAAGCGACGCACGGACGTCGTCGGGATCTTTCCCAACGAGGCCTCGATCCGGAGGTTGGTGGGCGCGATCCTGATGGAGCAGACCGAGGAATGGACCGTCCAGCGTGGCCGTTACATGACGCTGGAAACGCTCGTGCCGGTCTGCGATGATATCATGGTCAGCCTACCTGCCGCGCAGCGCGACTGACCAGCTCGGCCCGCCTTTGAGCGCGAGGACCACCGCCAGCTACACCATCAGCTGGGACAGAATCGCAAACCACCTGCGCGACTGGCTGCGCGAGCGGGGCGCAACCCCCTGCATCCCGCCGCGCAGGAACCGGAAAAGACAGATCGAATACGACACGGGTCTCTACAAGACCCGCACCATCATCGAGCGCATGTTCAATCGTCTCAAGGACTGGCGCCAACTGTCCTTGCGCACCTTCCGATGCTTCGAAACAGTCCTCGCTGCCGCGCAAATCGCCGCAACCGTCATATGGTTCTTATGAGTCTACGCCCTGGCACGACTTTGGCAGATTTTTGCGGATCTGATAAACTCCGGCTTCACGGGCTCCGTTTTGGATGATTCACAGGTAGCCAGCTTTGAGGGGGCTGGGATCTTATGGAAGAGTGGCGCGGCGATCCTCTTGATGCACCGCGATGGAAGCACCCGCCTGAAGAACCTCATTCACGAACTGGAACATGTAGGTTGGCAAGACGCCGAGGCACAAAAGGCTGGCGACATGCGCACTGTGTCTCCCGGCTCAACGCTCCGCTTGAGGAAGGCCCGCAGCAAAGGCCGTCCGCGTCCCGCGCACGAGGATCGAGAGGGTCGTCGCCCATGATCGAGGCATCACGCCTGATACTGCCTTCAGGCTTGCCCGCCTGTTCGGCAACACGCCCGAGTTCTGGCTGGACCTGCAAAGAACCTACGAACTGGCACAGACCGCGAAAGATGAAGCCCTCGCGTTCGACCTCGACCGGATCACCCCCATCGAAACGTAGCCCCCTATTTTCACCCGTTACTCCTCATTCCCAAATCACTCTCCGAGTGCCGTCCTGACTATTCAGCGGCCACAAGATGATAGGGTTTCACAAGGCAATCGGCCGGAATGTGCCACTCGCTGCTCAGCCTATGGATCATGTCCACCGTCAGGGCGCGCTTCCGGCTTAGCACCTCGGATGCGCGGGGGCGCGATCCGAGCAACGCGGCCAGATCGGCTTGGGTGCGCCCGGTCGTGTCCATATGGACACGGAGAAGGTCAATAGGCTCCATTGGCTCGACAGGGAAATGCTTGCTCTCGTAGTGCTCCACGAGATCCACGAGGATATCAAGCTCGTCACCTTCTGGCGTGTCGGGTTCTTTGCCCCAGAGGACATCAATTCGGGTGAGCGCGGCGGTCAGATCGTCGTTTGTGCGTATCGGTCGGATTTGCATATCGTCGCTCCTTTCAGAATTTCGAGATGGTCAAAGCGTCTATACGGTCATATTCGGCATGAGTGCCGATGAACTTTACGAAGGCTACCTCACGGCGGAAGTCGAAGGCGCAAATCATGCGGAAATCACCCCCGGCCACCTCAAAGCGGACACGCTCGGCGTTCAACACCTTGGCCTTGGAAAAGGCTGCCTGAACATCTCCGGTCGAGGTCCACACGGCGGCGGTTGCCACCCGTAGCCAGTGCTCAAGAGAGGCGCGGGCAGCGGGGTTCTTTTCCCCGAACTCGACTATCGTTCGTTTTGCAATAATCCGCATATCACCCCTAGTGTTCCCACATTGGGAATATACGGGGTGCGCGAGGGTCAGTCAAGAGAATGTTCTCAATACGAGAACCCAAACAGCATCTCGATCTCAAACCCCACCCGCCACTTCGATGTATCGAATTTCGGGACATAGGGCGTCCAGATATCCTTGCTCATGCCTTTAATCCTTCGCCTTATTCGCCCGCTTAGCGCGGCTCGTCCGCATGTATGCGGCCTGACGCGCGCGCCGAAAATCATCCATCACCGGCTCCGATTTATCCCGGCACCACATGCCATCGCGAAGATCCGTTGCCGGATCGAAGACGAGATCTGGAGACTTGGCTGTCGCCGTTTGTTGCGGCGCTCAGGCACAAGACGCGGGGGAGGATGACAGCGCACCTCGGCTACGAAGAAGGCAAGGAAGCGCCAGCCGGTCAGACGAACCGCCGGACTGGCGTCTCGACCAGGGTGCTGAGGGGGCAGTGCTGAGGGGGCAGGACGGCGAGCTGCCTGTGGCGGTGCCCCATCTTCGATGCCTTGCGACCGTGACAGCCGCTTCGAGCCCGGGTTGGTGAAGACGGGCCGGTGTTCAAAGACCTTGCCCGGATCGACGGGATGGCCGCCAGGATCATCGGGCTCTGCGCCGCCGGGCTGACGGTGCGGGATATCCAGTCCCACCTGCTCGACCTTTATGGTCTGAAGGTCTCGCCCGACCTGATCAGCCGGGTCACCGATGCCGTCCTGAACGAGGTCCGGGACCGGCAGAGCCGGGCACCGGAGCGGATGTATCCGATCGTGATTTTCGACGCCCTACGGGTGAAGATCCGCGATGCCGACAGCCGGACGGTGAAGATCGAGCCAGCGCGTCGCCATCGGTTCGAGACCGCTGGCGAGGGGCCGTGTATGTCGCCCTCGGCGTCACCCGCGGCGTCACCCGCGACGGCTTGCGCGAGGTCTTGGGCCTGTGGATCGCCGAAAACGAAGGAGCCAGGTTCTGGCTCCCGGTGATGAACGCGCTGAAGACCCGAGGCACGCAGGACATCCTGATCGCGATCGTCGATGGGCTGAAGGGCTTTCCCGAGGCCATCACCGCCGCCTTCCCGGAGGCCATGGTCCAGACCTGCATCGTGCATTTGGTGCGCCACAGCCCAGGGTCTGGACCCATTAACTCTGCATGCTCAGCGCCGAAAAATGCGTGAGATCAGAGGCTTGCTGACTGAAGCCACGACGGGCTGTCATGGCAAGGGCAGCGAGGCATTGAGATCATGCATTTCCCGGCGCCCTTCGGGTTTGACGGATTTCGCGCCTGCCGTCGTCTCAGGGCCTTGAAATAGAACCACTATTCCCACGGCCCTGTTCCTGGTCAGACACCAAATCTGTCAAACTGAGCATGCAGGATCAACGGGTCCGGACCCTAAGGTGGGACGTCGCCGTGACCTGATGCAGGAGCAAGTGCGCCGGATCGCGCGTATGCGTGAACTACTCTGCGGCATTCACCCCGAGCTTGAACAGGCATTTGACCTTTGCTCCAAAGGCCCGCTTGCGCGGCTCACCCGTCATGTGACGCCAACCGGAATCAGACGCGCTGGAAAAGCCCGAATCGCGGCGCATCTTGGGAAAACACCACATCTGCATGGCTGGGCTCGCCGGGCGCGGCCTTTTGTGGGGCGGGGCGCTCAATGTCGCCGGGCCAATCAAGATCAGAAGGCCAGTGGTCGGAGAACCATTTGGCAACTTTGTGTGCGGTTCTTAGAGTGCATCCAGCGCCATTTTCCTTGAGGCGTTTAAAAAACATCCCATCTCCCCGAACCAGATAAGAAACCCTCCAGTGGGAGATGCCCCTATGCTTCGCATAGAGGTCGCAGAGTTCGACAAGAGCATTTTGCGCGTCATTCATCATACTCTAAATAAGATAGAAATGTCCTGGAGCAGTAAAGATATAAATATCCTTAAAATACAAGATATTTATATCTTGATAATCAAGGGCATTTTGGAGATCACTTAGAGATGGCCTTGGCAAAACGATATACTGAAGAAGCAAGCGAATGGCTGCGCACTGTTATCGAGAGTGCACTCTCCGCTAAAGGTGTTTCCGGCCGTCAGGCGTCTATGGACATTGTCGGGCACGATGGGCTGATCAGGGATATCCGTGCCGGAAGGCTTCCGAGCATCGACAAACTTCGGGCATTGTCAGACTATTTTGACCTGCAACTATATTTCGGGCCACGCCTGCCCGAATTTGATCTTGATGATCCCCGATTGCCCGACCTCGGGGAGCAGAAGGGCCAGGTGGCCCCGCCGCTCTCGCCCGATCTGGCCCGCTATCTCGGCCTGCCTGAGGGGGCCAGCGTTGCCGAGGCGATCCAGGCCATCGAGACCCGCGCCGCCACGACACCCTCAACCACGACACTCTCGCGCGATGAGGTCGCCGCCATGATGCGAGCCGAAACCGAATCCCTGCGCGATGAAATCAGATCGCTGCGCCACAGCCCGACCGACGCCGCCGATCCGCCCGCCCGTCCGAGACCTGAACCCGATCCCGATCTGCTCGAACGGCTGGCCTGTGTCGCCTCGACGATGTTCCGCGATGCGAATGTCACACTCCCGCCCGCAAGTCTGACCGCCGAAGCCACCATCATGTTCAACGACCTGGTCACCCGCGTCTCGGATCTGTCCGACCCCGACGAGATCGCAGTGGCCATGCCCCTGGTCGAATACAATCTGAAGAGACGCCTGAAGGACGCCACGGTCGATCCCGGCGCGGGCAAGCACGGGGCCTGATCGAGGTGACGTCTTCCCCCCGAGGGGGAGGGTGGCGCATGACCGTCACCCGGAACCCACCGGCAAGCGCGCCGCCCCGAGGCACGAACCGCAACCGTCGAATGCCGGGAAATCACCGCCATATGCAAGAACCGGAAAGATCATTTATAATGAAAACAACGGCTTGAGGTGCATCTGTTTCCGCAAGCGGAAAGAAACGGAAACAATGCAAAATAATTTTTTCCTGACACCCATTCGAACCACATTATCCCGCATTTCAGCCAAACCATTGATAAACCTAAACTAAAAATTTTCCGCCATCTGCCCGAACGCAAAATAATTTGTGCCCCGCAATGCAATTTATTGCCGACCACCCCACTGACCCCCCCCCCGATCAGGGGGCCTTCGTCATCAGAACGGGATTTCATCGTCAAAATCGGGGCGGTCACCGCCGCCCGAGGAGGGGCCACCATAGCTGCCGCCCTGATCATGTCCGCCCCCCGGGGAAGCGCCTCCGCCCGACGATCCACCACCATCGCGCCCGTCGAGCAGCGTCAGTTCGCCACGATAGGGACGCAGGACGACTTCGGTCGAATAACGGTCCTGACCGGACTGATCCTGCCATTTCCGGGTCTCCAGCTGACCCTCGATATAGACCTTCGAACCCTTGCGAAGATATTGCTCGGCGATCTTGGCCAGCGGCTCGGAGAAGATCGCGACGGAATGCCACTCGGTGCGCTCCTTGCGCTCGCCCGAATTGCGGTCGCGCCAGGTTTCGGAGGTGGCGATGCGCAGGTTGCACACCTTGCCGCCATTCGAGAAGGTTCGCACTTCCGGGTCACGGCCCAGATTGCCGATGATGATCACCTTGTTGACGCTGCCTGCCATGTAACCTCCGCGTGACGTGCCTGCCGCGCCCGGGATCGGGTCGTCATCGGGTGCGGCGATTCTGAATTGGTCGAAACGGTATACGCCAGCACGGGCCGGAGCGATAGGGGCAACCGGTCCTTGACGCGGTGAGGCAATATCAGCCTGGCGGTGTATGATGCCGGTCCTGAGGCCGTCGTCAGCTTCAACGGTATTCCACCTTGCAGGGAAATCCGAAATTACGTGCGGGCGATCCTGGAAAATCAAGAAAAAAACCGGCAGAACAGAGGCCTTGCGGGATTTTCTTCATGTATCATGTTGAGGTTTCGCGCAAGCAACGCCTTGAAACCTTACGGGATGATCCGGGTATATTTCGTGCCAGCCAGCGACGCACCCGCGATCAGACCGGCCTGACCGAAGACCAGCGCGATCACCGGTGCGGCCGAGGTCAGGGTCGAGGCGTTGATCGCGCCGCCGCGATCGGGCAGCGCATAGCGCGCATCCGCACCCAGTTGCCAGCCGGCCGAGCGCCGGAAATCCGATAGTGCTTCGGGCGTCATGAAGAACAGCGCATGGGCATATTGCTGCACCCCGATCTGCAAGCCGAAGCTGGCCGATGCAGCCGCATAGTAATCGACCGTCACATTGTCGATCCGCAACGCGCCACGCCCATAGGCACCGCCAAAACCGAAACCCGCCTCGGTCATCAGCGGCATCCACAAGACGCCGGCCGATTTCGTCTCGAGATCCCGCGTGCCGGGATATTTGTTCAGCAGGAAGTCGCGCGTGGCATCCACCCGCGCGTCAAGCCGCCCCGCGCCGGTATTGCCGATGCCATTGCCGCAGGCCGCCAGGGTCAGACCGGCGGCGCCCATCGTCAACAGGTTTCGTCTGGAAATCCGGGTCATGTCCTGTATCTCTCCGCGTGTAGGGGCCGGTCTGTGCCGGATTTGTCATGGGTCTTGGTCTGACCGCTTGGTCAGAGCTTGTAGCGCAAACGCGATCCCCTGTCACCTGTCGGAGAACGTATCCCGCGCGATTGCGGCCAAGCCTTGCTCAGTCACCCTTCAGCAGCTTCGCCACAGCGGGCGCGAAATAGGTCAGAACCCCGTCACATCCGGCACGGCGGAACGCCAGCAGACTTTCCATCATCACCTTCTCACCATCAAGCCAGCCATTGTTGATCGCCCCCGTCAACATCGCATATTCGCCCGAGACCTGATAGGCATAGGTCGGCACGCCGAAATTGTCCTTCACGCGGCGGCAGATGTCGAGATAGGGCATGCCCGGTTTGACCATGACCATGTCGGCACCCTCGGCCAGATCGCGCGCGACCACGCGGATTGCCTCGTCCGAATTGCCGGGATTCATCTGGTAGGTCTTCTTGTCGCCCCTCAGTGCGCCCGCCACACCCACAGCGTCACGGAACGGACCGTAGAACCCGCTGGCATATTTCGCCGCATAGGACAGGATCGCCACATCCTTGTGACCCGCCGATTCCAGCGCGCCGCGCATCGCCGCGATCCGCCCGTCCATCATGTCCGACGGACCCAGGATATCGGCCCCGGCCTCGGCCTGGGCCATCGCCATTTTCACAAGGCACTCAACGGTTTCGTCATTGACGATGATCCCGTCGCGGACCAGCCCATCATGGCCGTTCGCATTATAGGGGTCAAGTGCAATATCCGTCATGACCGCGATCTCGGGCACTTCCTTCTTGATCGCGCGGATCACACGGTTCGAGATGTTTTCCGGGTTCCAGGCCATCTCGCACGTCTCGGTCCTGTCCGCCGGATCGATGAAGGGAAAGAGGCACACAGCCGGAATGCCCAGACGGGCCGCCTCTTGCGCAGCCCGCACGGCCCCGTCGCGTGTGAACCGGGTCACGCCGGGCATCGCGGCCACCTCGACATCGGCGCCGGGCACATCGGTGATGAAGATCGGCCAGATCAGGTCCTTCACGCTCAGGCGGTTCTCCTGGGCCAGATCGCGCAGCGCGGTCGAGCGGCGTATCCGGCGCAGACGGGTTTGCGGAAAGGGCGGAAGGATCGGGGTCATGACTTGCTCCTTTTGGCTGGAAAGGGGGTGCCACGGATCGCGCGCGCAGGCAAGATGTCGCGCCCCGACAGGCGCATGTGCCATACCCCTGCCTCCCCGTTCCGATCACGCTTGACATCGACGGCGGGACGGATACCTCCGGTTGCCATGGAGCATTTTACCCTGTCCGGTGCCCCCGAGGGCTTTGATGGCGCGTTGCTGGCGCGTGAGCTGGCCAAAGGACATCCCGTCATTCATGTGGCGCGCGACGACCGGCGGCTTGCGGCGATGCGCGCGGCCCTGTCCTTCTTCGCGCCCGAGGCGCTGGTGCTGGATTTCCCGGCCTGGGATTGCCTGCCCTATGACAGGGTCTCGCCCAATGCGGATATTTCTGCCACACGAATGGCGACACTGGCCGCACTTGCCGCAGGGCTGCCGGGGCCGTTCGTGGTGCTGACCACCTTGTCGGCGGCGATGCAGCGTGTGCCAACGCGCGAGGTCTTGCGCGGTGCGAGCTTCACCGCCCGGGTCGGCAAGCGGATCGACGAGAAGTCCTTGCGCGATTTCCTTGTGCGGATGGGGTTTTCCCAAGCGTCCACCGTGTCCGAACCCGGCGACTATGCGCTGCGGGGCGGGATCATCGACATCTATCCGCCGGGCGAAAATTCCCCGGGCGAAGGCGGGCCGGTGCGGCTTGATCTGTTCGGCGATGTGCTTGATGAGGTGCGCCGCTTCGATCCGATCACTCAGCGCACCACCGGGACACTGAAATCCGTCGAACTGGCTCCGGTCTGCGAGGTTATCCTCGATGACCTCTCGATCACCCGGTTCCGACAGAATTACCGGGTGGAATTCGGGGCAGGCGGCGCGGAAGATCCGCTTTATGAAGCGGTCAGCGCAGGCCGCAAGCAGGCGGGAATGGAGCATTGGCTGGGCTTTTTTCATCATCGGCTGGAGACGCTGTTCGAGTACCTGCCCGACGCCTCGGTGATGCTTGACGACCAGATCGGACCGGCGCAGGAAAGCCGTTGGCACACCATTGCGGATCAGTATGATACCCGCCGCGAGGCGATGAGCCGTCCCGACCGGGTCGATACCGTCTACAAACCCGCGCCGCCGACGCTGCTCTATCTGGATCCCGAGGCATGGAAAGCATCGCTTGCGGACCGCAGGGTGTTGAAACTTCAGGTCATTACAGCACCACCAGGCCCGGGTGTCCTCAATGCGGGCGGCAAGATCGGACGCAATTTTGCCGCTGAGCGCAAGGTCGAGAACATAAGCCTGTTCAGCGCCCTGAAGGACCATGTTCAGGCCCGCCTGGGTAAAGGCCCCGTGGTGATCGCCTCCTGGTCGGACGGCGCGCGCGAGCGTCTCAGGGGGCTGATGGAGGATGAGGGGCTGATCGGTGCCCGGCCGATCGCGGATGTGCGCAACGTCGCGACAGGCGTGCATCTGACCGTCTGGCCGCTCGACGAGGGATTCGAGGCGCCGCGCGATGGGCAGACCCTGACGGTGATTTCCGAGCAGGACGTGCTGGGCGATCGGCTGATCGCCAGGCCAAGCCGCAAGCGCCGGGCCGAAAACTTCCTGACCGAGCATGCCAGCCTCTCGCCCGGCGATCTGGTTGTGCATGTCGATCACGGGGTGGGCCGCTACAAGGGACTTGAAACCGTGCAGGCGCTTGGTGCTCCGCATGATTGTGTGCTTCTGGAATATGCGGGCGCAGATCGCCTGTATCTGCCGGTCGAGAATATCGAACTGCTGAGCCGTTATGGCCATGAGGACGGGCTGCTCGACAAGCTTGGTGGCGGTGCGTGGCAGGCCAGGAAGGCCAGACTCAAGGAGCGCATCCGGCAGATCGCCGACAGGCTGATGCGGATCGCGGCGGAACGGTTGCTGCGGGCTGCGCCGATCCTGGAGGTGGCGCATCACGAGTGGGAATCCTTCGCCGCCCGCTTTCCCTATACCGAGACCGACGATCAGATGTCGGCCATCGAGGATGTGGTCACGGATCTGAAATCGGGCCGTCCGATGGATCGTCTCGTGGTGGGCGATGTGGGTTTTGGCAAGACCGAGGTCGCAATGCGCGCGGCCTTTGTCGCGGCGGCTTCGGGGATGCAGGTGGCTGTAATCGCGCCGACCACGCTGCTCGCGCGCCAGCATTGCAAGACCTTCGCAGAGCGTTTCCGCGGCACCGCGATCAATGTCAGGCCGCTGTCGCGTTTCGTGACCGCCGGGGAAGCGGCCGCAACCCGGCAAGGGCTGGCCGAAGGCACGGTCGATATCGTGATCGGAACCCATGCGGTGCTGGCCAGGACGGTCAAATTCCGCAATCTCGGTCTGCTGATCATCGACGAGGAACAGCATTTCGGCGTTCAGCACAAGGAACGGCTCAAGGACATGCGTTCGGACATTCATGTTCTGACGCTGACCGCAACACCGATCCCGCGCACCTTGCAACTGTCGCTGACGGGTGTGCGCGATCTGTCGATCATCGGCACGCCTCCGGTCGATCGTCTGGCAATCCGCACATATGTGTCGCAATTTGATGCCGTGACGATCCGCGAGGCCCTGCTGCGCGAACATTATCGCGGCGGGCAGAGCTTCTTCGTGGTTCCCCGAATTTCCGATATTGCGGACATGGAGGATTTTCTGAAAACCCATGTCCCCGAAATCAGCTACCTTGTCGCGCACGGGCAGATGGCAGCGGGTGAACTTGATGACCGGATGAACGCATTCTACGACGGCAAACATGACGTGCTTCTGGCGACGACGATCGTCGAAAGCGGGCTTGATATTCCGACGGCGAACACGATGGTGGTGCACCGTGCCGACATGTTCGGCCTGAGCCAGCTTTACCAGATCCGGGGCCGGGTGGGGACGGGCCAGGACCCGTGCCTATTGCTATCTGGTGACGAAACCGCGCATGCCGCTGACACCACAGGCGCAAAAACGGCTGCGCTTGCTGGGGTCGCTCGACAGTCTGGGGGCCGGGTTCAACCTGGCTTCACAGGATCTGGATCTGCGCGGTGCGGGCAACCTGCTGGGGGAAGAGCAGTCGGGCCATATCAGGGAAGTCGGATATGAACTCTATCAGTCCATGCTGGAAGAGACGATTTCCAGGCTGAAATCGGGCGAGTTGGCCGAAACCGGCGATGGCGGGGAATGGTCGCCGCAGATCAATCTCGGCGTGCCGGTGATGATCCCTGAAAGCTATGTCACCGATCTGGATGTGCGGCTTGGGCTTTATCGGCGCCTGTCGAACCTGACGACCAAGGTCGAATTGGAGGGGTTTGCGGCCGAACTGATCGACCGGTTCGGAGACCTGCCTGCGGAGGTCAACAGCTTGCTTCTGGTCGTTCGGATCAAGGCGATGTGCAAACGCGCGCATATCTCGCGGCTCGATGCAGGGCCCAAAGGCGCAACGGTGCAGTTCCACATGGACAAGTTCCCCAATCCGGCAGGGCTGGTGGAATTTCTCTCGGCGCAAGGGAATCTCGCCAGGGTCAAGGGCAACAGGCTGGTGATCCGGCGCGACTGGACATCCGGCAAGGACAAGATCCGTGGCACCTTTGCCATCGCGCGCGATCTGGCCGGGAAGGCTGTTGCAGCCGAAAGGAAGACAGCCTGAGCGAAGCGGCGCGCTTCGAGGGCGCGCGAACTGGACGGGTTTGTGCATCGGTTTCGCTTGAAACCGGTGCCCGATCCGCGTATCCTGCCCCAAGGTCACGCCACGTGCAGTGGCAGGGCAGGCAGGACGAAAAAGCAAGGACCAGAGCAATGGCAAATCCCCTCCAGTTCCTCCAGCAGGTGCGTTCGGAAGTGGGCAAGGTGAGTTGGCCGACCCGTCGCGAAGTGCTGCTGACCACGGGCATGGTTCTGGCAATGGCGGCGCTGACGGCGCTGTTCTTCTCGCTGGCCGATTGGGTGATCCGTCTGGGTGTGGCCCGGTTGATCGGCGGCTGACCCCCTCCTGTCTGGCGCGAAGAGGCTGTTTGATCCGGGCATGCAGGAGTTTGACGGCCTTGAAATGCAGGATCGGCGGCGGTAAGCAGACGCGACTTTCGCGAAAGCGGTGCGCACCGATTCGAAATGCACGCTGTTTTTCGCCCTGGAAATGACGGGACAACGACGGGGCAACCCGAAACGACGGGGCAACCCGTTTGGGAAATCTGGATTTTCGGCGTGAAAACGTCGGCGCAACAAAAGGCAAGTGGCAGCATGGCGAAGCGTTGGTATTCGGTGAGCGTTCTCTCGAATTTCGAGAAGAAGGTGGCCGAGAGCATCCGTCAGGCCGTCGTCGAGCAAGGTCTGCAGGATCTGATCGAAGAAGTGCTGGTGCCGACCGAGGACGTGATCGAAGTGCGCCGCGGCAAGAAGGTAACCTCGGAGCGTCGCTTCATGCCGGGCTATGTGCTGGTGCGCATGGAAATGACTGACAAGGGCTATCACCTTGTCAACTCGACGGCCCGGGTGACCGGTTTCCTCGGACCGCAGGGCAAGCCGATGCCGATGCCGGATGCCGAGGTGAACCGCATCCTGAGCCGCGTGGACGAATCGGGCGAAGCTGCGGAACCGCGCAACCTGATCATCCTTGAGGTGGGCGAGAACGTGATGGTTACCGATGGGCCTTTCGAGGGATTTTCGGGCATGGTCGAGGACGTGGACGAGGCCGCAAACCGCCTGAAGGTCACCGTCTCGATCTTCGGTCGCCCGACCCCGGTCGAACTGAAATACACGCAGGTGCAGAAAACCGCCTGACGTGCTGAGCCGTGGGAGGCGAGGGGTCGAGAGATCAGATCCCGGGCCGGACCACTAAACTTCGCATCTTGCGGGATGTGACAGTGAAAAGGAGAGGGCCACATGGCCAAGAAAATTGTTGGGCAGCTCAAGCTGCAAATTGCGGCCGGCGCGGCCAACCCGTCGCCACCTGTTGGTCCGGCGCTGGGTCAGCGCGGGATCAACATCATGGAATTCTGCAAGGCGTTCAATGCCAGGACGCAGGAAATGGACAAGCAGGCAAAGATCCCGACGGTCATCACCTACTACGCCGACAAGTCCTTTACCTTCGAGATCCGGCAACCGACCGCCAGCTTCTTCCTGAAGCAGGCTGCGGGCCTCAAACCCGTCGGCAAGCGCAATCGCCCGAAAGGGTCGGAATCGCCGGGACGCTCGGTCGCGGGCACCGTGACCGCCGCGCAGGTGCGCGAGATTGCCGAGGCCAAGATGAAAGACCTGAACGCCAATGATATCGAAGGCGCGATGAACATTGTCCTCGGCTCCGCGAAGTCGATCGGTATCGAGGTGAAAGGCTGAAATCATGGCAAAGCTCGGTAAACGCACCAAAGCCGCCCGCGAAGCCTTCGTCGGCAAGGGTCTGATCACCGTCGAGGAAGCCGTCGCGCTGATCAAGTCGAACGCGAATGCGAAATTCGACGAGACGCTTGAGATCGCGATGAATCTCGGTGTTGATCCGCGTCACGCTGACCAGATGGTCCGGGGCGTGGTGTCGCTGCCCAATGGCACCGGCAAGACTGTGCGCGTTGCGGTTTTCGCCCGTGGCGCCAAGGCCGAAGAAGCCACCGCTGCCGGCGCGGATATCGTCGGTGCCGAAGACCTGATGGAAACCATCCAGGGCGGCACCATCGGGTTCGATCGCTGCATCGCAACCCCGGACATGATGCCGATCGTTGGCCGTCTGGGCAAGATCCTCGGTCCGCGCAACCTGATGCCGAACCCGAAAGTCGGCACCGTGACGATGGATGTGAAAGCGGCTGTGGAAGCGGCGAAGGGCGGCGAGGTTCAGTTCAAGGTGGAAAAAGCCGGCGTGATCCATGGCGGGATCGGCAAGGTTTCCTTCACCGAAGAGCATCTCGCCCAGAATGTGCGCGCCTTTGTGGAGGCCGTGTCCAAAGCCAGGCCCGCAGGCGCAAAAGGCACCTACATGAAGAAGGTGTCGCTCAGTTCAACCATGGGACCGGGCGTTTCGCTCGACCTGACCTCGGCCACCGGCAACTGATCCGGAACCGATCCGGGCTTGAGAAAGGCGGTCCTCAGGGAGCGCCTTTTTCGTTTGCAGTTGCGAGGTCAAAGCAGGCCACCGCGCCAGCCCCTGTCAGCGATCAGATGCCGACCGTGTGGGTGATAGCTCATTTGGTCTCCTTGTGGATCGGCTCGACATGGATCGGCTCGACGCAGAAGGCGCCGCCCTGCCAGACGACGGCCGGGTCATCCTTGTCCGGCAGAGGCTCGTTGGCCTCGATCTCGGCGCGGAATGGCTCGGCGCTGTCCTGGGGGTGCCAGCCGAGCCAACCTGCCTCGGAATTGTCCCACCAGCCAGCAGGATTGTCGGAGGCGCCCCAGACGACCGGACAGCCAAGGCGCGGCACCTCCACCATGCGATGGATCAGGCGAACCAGATCTCCGGCCGAGAGCCAGGTGGACAGCATCCGGCGATTGGCGGGTTTCGGGAAGCAGGATCCGATGCGCAGGATCAGCGTCTCCTGTCCGAATTTGGAGTGATACATGGAGGCCAGCGCCTCGCCGAAGCACTTGGAAACGCCATAGAGCGTATCGGGCCTCATCGGATCGGAGGCCGTGAGCCGCCTGTCCTGCGGATGGAAGCCCACCGTGTGGTTGGAACTGGCAAAGAGAATGCGCGGCATTCCGTGGGCGCGGGCTGCCTCATAGAGATTGTAAAGCCCCAGGATATTGCCATTCAGGATCTGATCGAAGGGCCGTTCGACCGAAACGCCGCCGAGATGGATGATCGCATCGCACTGCGCGACGAGATCCATCACCGCTGCGGCGTCGCCCAGATCGCAGGTCACGACCTCCTCATTCGGGCGGCCATCGGTGATGGGGGCGATGTCCGACAGGCGCAAGGTATCGGCGAGCGGGACGAGCAGGTCGCGCATGGCGTGACCCACGCCACCCGCGGCTCCGGTGATCAGCAGACGTTTCATTGTTTCTCCCTTATCAGAGCAGGCTTGGCAGGAACATGGAAAAGGCGGGGACATAGCTCACCAGCAGCAACGCCACAAGGATTTCCAGATAGAAAGGCCAGATCGACTTGAGCGCCTGCTCGATGCGGATGCACCCCCCCAGGAAGATTATCGCGAGATGGTTTCCGAAGGCGCAGGGCAGACGGATCGCGGCAGGCAAGGTGTCGCGCACGAAGTCAATCGACAGGTGCCGGCTGTGGCGCACGCCGATCGCGGCTCCGAGGAAGGTGATCCAGACGATCAGCAGGAGCGAGACCTGTTCCACCCGGGTGGGGGTATTGTTCATCACGTAGCGACCCCAGACGAGCCAGCCGAAGATCGCGATCAGGACGACCATCATCACGCCCGAAACAACGATGATGATCCGGCACAAGGCGTCAAACAGCCGACTGACGGGTCCGATAGGCTGCGCCACAGGCCATGGGCGTGGCGTTGCCACCGAGTTGCGCGACCATCCGGACATAGAGATCGTTGTTCATCACCCGACCCGCAGCTTGAGGCCCTTGATGTCGGCGGACGTCTTGATCGGATGCCTGGTATTGTAGAGGCTGCGCGAACCATCATCATACCACGAGACGGCAACGATCCCCTTCCCGGCCATGGCCCTGGCAAATTTCTCGATCGCGGTGGTGTTGGGATAGCCCTTGGGGTGGGCGTTCCAGTCCCGCCAGTTGGCCGCATGGCCCGGCGCTGCAAGCGCGGCGATCGTGATGGCACCGGCCAGGAGCGTTCCAATCCGCGCCTTCACTTTGGTTGTCTCCTCCCTCAATTTTTCCTCCCTCGGCAATGGCTCGCCATTCTTTGCAAGATGCAATGTCATCCTATATCTTCGATCAATTCTGTCAATATATATTATAACCTTGCTCCACAACTTGACTTTTGATCGGATGGCGCTGCATCTTCAACCATTCGGAACGGAGACTTTCTTGCATCAGCCCCACGCATCCGACACCCGCACAATGCGGCGCGACAGCTCTCGCAACCTGGTCGAGACGGTGCGCAACGACCTGCGCGCACAAATCATTTCAGGCGGGGTGCGGGCTGGCGACAGGATCCCGAGCGAGGCACGGCTGACCGAACGTTTCGGCGTCAGCCGGACCGTGGTGCGCGAAGCGATCGCCTCACTGCGTGCCGATGGGCTGGTCGAGGCGCGGCAGGGTGCGGGCGTTTTTGTCCTGCCTTTCGCCCCACCACCCGTCCAGCCATTCCAGCGGCTCGACCCGGAAAGAATTTCACATGCAATTGAAATACTTGAAATACGTTCCGCGGTAGAGATCGAGGCTGCGGGTCTGGCCGCCGCGCGCCGCTCTCCTGCGCAAGAGGAGGAGATCTTGCAGCGGCTGATGGTCATCGAGACCCGTGCAGAGGCAGGCCAGCCAACCACCGGGGCGGATCTGGAATTCCACCTCGCCATCGCCGACGCGACCAACAATCCGCGCTTTCGGGAATTCCTCGACATGCTGGGGCGCGGCATGATCCCCCGCACGGCTCTGCAGACGAATGGCCTGCAAAAGGATGGCGGCAAAACCAGCCCACACGCCTATCTGACCCAGATAACCAAGGAACATCATGTGTTGTTTGATGCCATCGCCGCCTGCGACGAATTCGCCGCCCGTGACGCGATGCGCACCCATCTGAAGGGCAGCCAGCAGCGCTATCGTGAGATATTACGGCGCGGCCGGGAGAAAGACATATGATGAATCATTGACAAACCGTCGGTGGCCGGACTAATCCCGTGGCCAGCCATTCCGGCTGACGAACCAGCATCCAGAGGACACATCCATGACCCCCGAAGACCTCAAGATCGTGCTCGGTGCCGGGCTGCTTTCCTTTCCGGTGACACCCTTTGGTGCGGATGGAAAATTCAATCCCGTCGCTTATCAGAAGCATGTGGAATGGCTTTCCGGTTTCGAGGCCTCTGCCCTGTTCGCGGCCGGCGGCACTGGCGAGTTCTTCTCGCTCACGCCCGAAGAGATTCCGGCCATCGTCACCGCCGCGAAGGAAGCCGCAGGCAGGACGCCGATCATCTCGGGCTGCGGTTATGGCACGCAAATGGCAGTTTCCATTGCGAAATCCGCGCAGACGGCCGGGGCAGACGGCCTTCTTCTGCTGCCACATTACCTGATCGACGCGCCGCAGCAGGGGCTTTACGACCATGTGCGCCGGGTCTGCGATGCGATCGACATCGGCGTGATGATCTACAACCGCGATAACGGCATCTTTCAGGCCGATACGGTGGCACGCCTGTGCGAGGACTGCCCGAATCTGGTCGGTTTCAAGGATGGTTCGGGCGATATCGGGCTGGTGCGTCAGGTCACGGCCACCGTTGGCGACCGGCTGACCTGTCTGGGCGGGATGCCCACGGCGGAGCTGTTTGCCGAAGCCTATCTGGGCGCGGGCTTCACCACCTATTCCTCGGCCGTGTTCAATTTCGTCCCGGGTCTTGCGATCGCGTTCTACAAGGCTCTGCGCGGCGGCAACCGGGCGCGCTGCGAAGAGATCCTGCGCGATTTCTTCTACCCCTTCATGGCGATCCGCAACCGCTCCCGAGGCTATGCCGTTTCGGCGATCAAGGCGGGCGTGCGCCTGGCAGGATTTGACGCAGGCCCGGTGCGTGCGCCCTTGACTGATCTGACCCCGCACGAGATGGACATGCTCAGTGCGCTGATCGAGAAGGTCGGCACATGAAGATCGCCCGCATCCGGACCCACCTGCTGGAACATCGTCTGAGCACAGCTTTCGAGAGCGCCTCGATGCGCTTTGATCGGCGCAGCCATATCCTGGTGGAGATCGAATGCGACGATGGCACGACGGGCTGGGGCGAATGCCTTGGTCCGGTCAGGCCCAACCGGGCGGTGGTGGACACCTATGCCGACTGGCTGATCGGTCGCGATCCGCTGGAGACCGAGAAGATCTGGGCCACGCTCTACAATGCGTTGCGTGATCAGGGCCAGCGCGGGCTGACGATCACCGCGCTTTCGGGAATCGACGTGGCGCTGTGGGACATCAAGGGCAAGCATTTCGGCGCACCGGTTTCGACCCTTCTGGGCGGGCGCTGGCGCGAGAGTGTGCGCGCCTATGCCACCGGCAGCTTCAAGCGCGACGGAGCCGACCGGGTCGAGGATACTGCCGCCGAGGTCGCAGGCTATCGCGAGGCGGGCTTTCACGCCGCGAAGATCAAGATCGGCTTCGGCGTCGAGGAGGATCTGCGCGTGATCCGGGCCGTGCGCGAGGCGATGGGCCCCGAGATGCGGCTGATGATCGATGCCAATCACGGTTATGACGCGCGCGAGGCCGTCGCCCTGGGTCAGCGGGCGGCGGAGTTCGATATCGACTGGTTCGAGGAGCCGGTCATCCCCGAATCGCTCGCTGCCTATCGCGCGGTGCGCAGAGGACAGCCCATTCCGGTGGCAGGTGGCGAGACCTGGCAGGGACGTTGGGCGATGAGGGAGCCGCTGGAGACCGGATGCGTCGATATCGTGCAGCCCGATCTTTGCGGCACGGGTGGCTTCACCGAGATGAGGCGGATCATGGATATGGCGGTTCTCTCGGGCACACGGCTGGTGCCGCATGTCTGGGGCACGGCGGTGCAGATCGCCGCTGCGCTGCAATTCATGGCGGCGCAGATCCCGAACCCGGTTCGGGTCAACCCGGTCGAGCCGATCATGGAGTTTGACCGCACGCACAACCCGTTCCGGCAGGCGATCGTGACCCGCCCGATCGAACATGAGCGCGGCGTGGTGGCGATCCCCGACGGCCCCGGCCTCGGGATCGAGATCGACCGCGCTGCATTGGCGGAATTCGCGCCCAGAGCGGATTGAGGCCCGGAGCGGATTGAGATGGAGCGTCGTTGCGACGGACCCGCGCCAAAGACCGGGATTGCGCGCAAAGCGGTGGATTGCCAGATGCACCTTTACTGACCGGGCGAGATGGCGGCTGCGAACAGCATCGGCCCGCCACCCCTGGCCCCGGCCTGTCTGACCGAGACCCGCCAGGCGCTGCGCGAGATGGTGAGCGTGCAAGCGGCAGGAGGCTGCCGGGCACGGTTCGCGCACCGGAAAGGATCGAGAGGGCGGTGTCCGTTCCGGCGGCCGGTCGTTCAGCCGCCCTTCTCCACAAAGCGTTCCGCCTGCTTGCGCATCAGAACCGAGCGCAGGTCATGCATGGTCAGTAGCAGCGTATCGGTGACCGCATCGAGTTGCGCATCGGTGGCCCTGGACTGGGCCCACTGGGCAACAAGGTTCAGGTGGTCGTTGGCGCGCAGGATGTCATCGAGATCACGTGCGGCGAGCACTTCGCGGCGGCGGATCAGCCAGGTTTCGATCTCGGCGCGCTCCCCGGAGGTCAGCTGGTGGTCCCCCTGTGGCTTGATCTCGCCATTGCGGACATTGACGACCGCGATCTGGCTCATCTCGATCCGGCCCTGCCGGTTTTCGGCACCAACCCGGAACACGGCCGCCCCGTTCTCCTTCACGCGAAAATGGAATTCCGGAAACTGCGCGGACATCAGGTTTGGTTCCTTTCGTCAATGCGGCGGATCAAGAGGCATCCGGCGCGATCAGTGCGAGCATGCGTGCAGCGCCTCCGTGCAATCCGCATCCCGGTCGCGCAGATTGGTGGCATTGCGATACGCGATCATCGTTTTCCTTCAGTCGAGCCCTTCGCAGAACGCCTTGATGCGCGCGCAGGCCTGGGTGAGAGCCTCGTCCGAGGCAGCGTAGCTGATACGGAAATTCGGTGAAAGCCCGAAGGCGGCGCCAAAGACCACGGCGACGCCGTTTTCCTCCAGCAGCGCGGTAGCGAATCTCTCGTCATCGACGATTTTCACGCCCCCGGCCGAGGTCTTGCCGATGCAACCCCTGATCGAGGGGTAAACGTAGAAGGCGCCTTCAGGCGTCGGACAGGTGATGCCCGGGCAGGCATTCAGCCCCGCAACCACCAGATCGCGGCGACGCTTGAACGCGGCACGCGCGGTGGTGAGGCAATCCTGCGGGCCATTGAGCGCCTCGACCGCCGCCCACTGGCTGATCGTGCAGGGGTTTGAGGTCGACTGCGACTGGATCTTGCGCATCGCGGCGATCAGCTCCTTCGGGCCTGCCGCATAGCCGATCCGCCAGCCGGTCATCGCATAGGCCTTGGAGACGCCGTTCACGGTCAGGGTGCGGTCATGAAGCCCCGGTTCGACCTGTGCGGGTGTGCTGAATTCGAACCCGTCGAACACCAGATGTTCATACATGTCATCCGTCATCACCCGGACATGCGGGTGACGCATCAGCACATCGGTCAGCGGCTTCAGGTCGCCCCTGGAATAGGCCGCGCCCGAGGGATTGGAGGGCGAGTTGAACAGGAACCACTTGGTCTGCGGGGTGATTGCGGCTTCCAGCGCCTGCGCGCTGATCTTGTAGCCCCGTGCCGGGTCGCCTTGCACGAAGACGGGCGTGCCGCCGCCGATCCTCACCATGTCGGGGTAGCTGACCCAATAGGGGGTGGGGATGATCACCTCATCGCCCAGGTTAAGCGTCGCCATCAGCGCGTTGAACAGCACCTGCTTGCCGCCCGAGGACACCGAGATTTGCGACGGTTCATAGCTGAGACCATTTTCCCGATCGAACTTGGCGCAGATCGCGGCTTTCAGTTCGGCAATGCCATCGACGGCGGTATATTTCGTCTTGCCGTAATCGATGGCCGCCTTGGCAGCAGCCCTGATATTCTCGGGCGTGTCAAAGTCGGGTTCGCCTGCGGACAGCCCGATCACGTCGCGGCCCTGCGCCTTCAGTTCGGCCACCTTGCCGGTCATCGCCACCGTGGGCGAGGGTTTGACACGCGACAGCGTATCGGAAAGGAATGCCATGGCGACGCCTCCGGGTTTGTAATCTGGACTGCGAAGATTTAGGCTTGCGACGAAGGGCGATCAAGCGAAAGCGGGAGGCCGTGCCGGTTGCAAAAGCGGTTTCTGGCAGGAGAAAAGGTATGAGTGAAGCGCGCGAAACCCGTCTGCGGCGGATGAAGATGCAGAGTTGGCGACGGGGCATCCGGGAGATGGACCTGATCCTGGGTCCTTATGCGGATACGTGCCTGGAAGGGTTCGACATGGCCAGGCTCGACCTTTATGATCGCCTTTTGGAAGAAAATGATCAGGATCTGTATCCGTGGGTCTCCGGGACGCGGCCCTGTCCGCCGGAATATCTCGATCTGTTGATCGAAATCGGCACCTTCGCACGCGAGCGGCACATCCGTTCCTGAGGTCCGACAAGGCCAGGTTGTCGGATCGGGGGCATCCTCACAAAACCTGCTCCGCTTAACTCTATCTTTGCCATTTTCCGCCATTCTCCGCCCGAAGGAGCCATGAAACTGGCGGAGATCTGGATGACCGTACAGAAATTTGCAGACGATATGAAACCGGCGCCGCCGGCGCCGCAATTGATGACCGGTTACCTCGACAGCCTGTCGCTGCTTGAGCGATTGCATCGTCTGCTTCTCGATGTGATCAAGGATGAGTTCGAACGGCTGGGCGTGCTGGAAATCAACCCGGTCCAGGCACTTTTGCTGTTCAACGTGGGCGAGAACGAGGTGACCGCGGGTGAACTGAAATCGCGCGGCTATTATCAGGGCTCGAACGTTTCCTATAATCTCAAGAAGCTGGTCGAGGCAGGTTACATGCATCATCAGCGCAGCGAAATCGACCGGCGATCGGTGCGTGTCAGCCTTACCGGAAAGGGCAATCATCTGCGCAAGATGGTATCGGATCTGTTTGAGCGTCACGCGGCAGGGATGGAGATGGCCGACATGGTGGACTTCGCAAGGCTTGCCGAGGTAAATCACACGTTGCACCGGATGGAACGCTACTGGTCCTCTCAGATCCGCTATATCTACTGATCATTTGCACCAGGTGGTCAGGCACGAGGCGGGATCAGGCAAGCAGATTGAGGGGGACGGAATCCGGCCATCCATGCCGGTTGGCGCACGATGACCGTAAGTCGAGGGCCAACAGGCCCTCAGCCATCCATGCCTCTCAGCGCCGCGATCAGCGCCTCCATGTCGGCAGGTAGTGGCGCGGTGAAGGACAGTTCTTCCCCTGTTACCGGGTGGATGAAGCCGAGGGTCGTTGCGTGCAACGCCTGGCGTGGGAAGTCGCGCGTCGCCGCCACGGCCTGGATCCCCAACGCTTTCTCGCTCAGCTTTCGCTTGCCACCATAGGTCGCATCGCCGATCAGCCCGTGGCCTGCATGGGCCATGTGGACGCGGATCTGATGCGTGCGTCCGGTTTCGAGCCAGCAGTCAATCAGCGCTGCCGCATCGTGAAACGTCTCGACCATCCGTGCCCGCGTCACCGCGTGCCGCCCGCCCGAGAACACAACCGCCTGTCGCTGACGATCCGTCTTGTGGCGCGCCAGTTGCGAAGTGATCCTGAGGATGCCGCCGGGCTCGAAACCGATTCCGCGGGTGCCGCGCAGTCGCGAGTCGGCCGGGTCTGGCGCACCATGGCAGATGGCCGAGTAGTGACGGTGGACGCGATGCGCCTCGAACTGGGCGGCCAGCCCGTGATGCGCGCGGTCCGATTTCGCGACGACCAGCAGGCCCGAAGTGTCCTTGTCGATCCGGTGCACAATCCCCGGCCGCGCCTCGCCGCCAATCCCCGACAGGGCGCCGCCGAAATGATGGAGAAGCGCGTTGACCAGCGTCCCTTCGGGCGAACCGGGTGCGGGATGGACGACCAGACCGGCGGGCTTGTCCAGCACGATCAGATCCTCGTCTTCCCAGATCACGTTGAGGGGAATGTCCTGCGCCTGCATCTCGACCGGCTTCGCAGCCTCCAGCGCGATCCGGTAGACCTCTCCCACGCTCACCCTGGCGCTCTGATCGGTCACGGGAACTCCCGCCAACGTCACCGATCCGTCCGCGATCAGTCTTGCAAGGCGCGACCGCGACAGGGCGGCTTCCTCTGGCACTGCGGCCGCCAACGCCTTATCAAGGCGCAGGGCCATTTCGGGCCCGATCTCGACCGATAGGATGCGCTCATTCATGTCCGACCTGCCGCCCGTTGACGAAACCGCCGCGCTGCCGTCCGATCTGCGCTTTCTCAAGCTGTTGGTGGGTGGTCTGGCGGGGGTGATGATTGTCGGGCTTGTAACGATTGTGGCACTGCTTGTCATCCGTCTGCGTGTCCCGGCCCCGGTTTTGCCGCGATTGCCTGCCGCGATCCACCTGCCGCAGAACACCAAGGCACAGGCCGTGACATTCGCACGCGATTACATGGTGGTGGTCACCGATATCGGCACGATCCTGATCTATAGCCCCGAGGGCAGGCTTTTGAAAACGGTGCGGATCGAGAACCGAGCTTCTTTCAGCCTTCCTTCTTGCCTTCGAGCGCCTCGATCCGGGCCTTGAGGGCTTCGTTTTCCTCGCGGGCCTTCTGCGCCATGGCCCTGATCGCGTCAAACTCTTCGCGCGTGACCAGGTCACGGTCGGCCAGCCAGCGATCCATCCAGCTTTTCATCGCCGTTTCGGCCTCATCCCGGGCACCCTGTGCCACGCCCATCGCGTTGGTCATCAGCTTGGACATCTCGTCGAAAATCTTGTTGGGCGGCTGCATGGCAACTCCTCACGCTAAGGTGGCGGCTTTGCCCCTGATAATGGGCCGGTTGCGACCGGGGTGCAAGGTTGACTTCCGGGGCGGGGCGGGGCTTTCTCTGGCCAAACCCCTGAAAGGAGCGCCATGCCCCTGTCGCTTGCCATTCCCTTCCCGCAATTCGACCCCAATGCCCTTGTCATACCGGGGCTTGGCCTGCCGATCCGCTGGTATGCGCTGGCCTATATCGTGGGGCTCTTGCTGGGGTGGCGGATCATCGTGGCGCTGATGAAGCGGCCCCGACTCTGGCCGAACGGCGTGGCTCCGGTGGCGCCGGGCAAGGTCGAGGATCTGCTCACGGCGGTGATTCTGGGCGTGGTTCTGGGCGGGCGGCTGGGCTTCGTTCTGTTCTACGAGCCCGGCTATTACCTGACCCATCCGGTCGAGATCGTGAAGATCTGGCAAGGTGGGATGTCGTTCCATGGCGGGTTTCTGGGTACGCTGGTCGCGGGCTGGTGGTTCGCGCACCGCCATTCCATTCCGAAGTTGCAGATCGCTGATGCGATGGCACTGGTAGCGCCGATCGGGCTGTGTCTTGGCCGCGTCGCGAATTTCATCAAACCCGAACTGTGGGGGCGTCCGACGGATATGCCCTGGGGTGTGATCTTTCCCGGCATCGAGGCGCAGACCTGCATGGGGCTGGCCGGGCAGGTTGACGGGATGTGCGCGCGCCATCCCTCGCAGCTTTACGAGGCAGGGCTGGAGGGGATCGTGCTGGGCGCGGTGCTGTGGCTGGTGCTGCGTTTTGCCGGGTCGCTGAAACGGCCGGGGCTGAGCCTGGGGATTTTCGTCACCGGATATGGCTGCGCGCGCACCCTGGTCGAACTGTTCCGGCAGGGTGATGCGCAATTCGTCACGCCGGGCAATCCCTATGGGCAGGTGATCCGGTTTGCCGATGGGTTCGGGCTGACGATGGGGCAGGTGCTGTCGATCCCGATGATCCTGATCGGGCTGGTTCTTGTCGTCCGGGCGCTGCGGGTGCCGCGCCAGCCATGAATGAACCGACCCCTCTGGGCCGGATCCTTGCGCGCCGGATCGCGCTTGAGGGGCCGATGCGGCTTGATCACTACATCGCCGAATGCCTGCTCAACCCCGATCAGGGCTATTACGCCACACGTGACCCGTTCGGGCAGGCGGGAGATTTCATCACCGCTCCCGAGATTTCCCAGATGTTTGGCGAAATGCTGGGGCTGTGCCTGGCGCAGGTCTGGCTTGATCAGGGGCGTCCTGCGCCGTTTCTGCTGGCCGAGGCCGGGCCGGGACGGGGCACGCTGATGGCCGATGTGTTGCGCACGATCCGGGCGGTGCCGGGGATGGCAGACGCCGCGCGCGTGCATCTGATCGAAGCCTCACCGATCTTGCGACAGGTGCAGCGGCAGACACTGAAAGCGCATCCGGTGATCTGGCATGACGCCTTGTCCGGCCTGCCCGAAGGGCCGTTGTTCCTGATGGCGAATGAATTTCTCGACGCGCTGCCGATCCGGCAATTCCAGCGCGCCGGAACAGGCTGGGCGGAGCGGCAGGTGGGACTGTCACCCGAGGGCGCACTGGTTGCGGGGC
>CBDIBW010000019.1:0-34275 GCA_965277135.1 Thioclava sp.
CGCGAGCAGTGGGCCACCTGATGACCAGCCGGGCTCCGATCTCACGGCTCAGTCCGTAGCGCAAGCGCTCCCGCCCGATCTTGCCCGCTACCTCGACCTGCCCGAAGGGGCCAGCGTGGCCGAGGCCGTCCAGGCCATCGAGGCTCGCGCCGCCACGACGCCCTTGCGCAATGACGGCACCGATGCGGTAAGAGCCGAAATCGAAGACCTGCGCGACGAAATCATGTCGCAGATCCAAAGCCTGACCGACGCCGCCGATCCGCCCGCCGCCCGTCCGAAGCCCGATCCCGCTCTGCTCGAACGGCTGGCCAATGTCGCCTCGACGATTTTCCGCGACGCGAACGTCTCGCTGCCACCCGCCAGCCTGACCGCCGAGGCCACCATAATGTTCAACGATCTGGCAGCCCGCGTCTCCGACCTCTCCGACCCCGACGAAATCGCGCTCGCCATGCCCCTGGTCAAATACAATCTGAGCAAACGCCTGAAGGACGCTAGGGCCAATCCCGGCGCGGGGAAGTGCGGGGCATGATCCCTGTGACGTTTCCCCCCCGAGGGAAAGGACCGTCCATGATCGCGCGGCGGCACAACCTTAGGGCGAAAACGCAAGCCGGACACGGCATCTTCAACCCGCGAAAACTTATCCACAGGCGCACCCGTCAAACACCCCGAAAAGGCCGGAATTGTCGCGCAATTACAGCACGATACGCCCGGCCTGACGGCCGTTTCGCAAGGGCGGCGCAACTGTCCCACGTTCGGATTTTGATCTTTTCAAATTCGGGCGGCGTTTTGAAAGGTCAGGATCCGGCCCTCGCCCTTGTTTTATTGGGGAATTATATCCCAAAGTAACATTTCCTTATTGACGTAAAGGGCTTTTTGGTTTATCACAGAGTCACATTAGGAGATGGGAATGAAACAGAAAGCACCAGGCAAATCTAGCCGCACAGGCCTTACCCTTCTGCAAATTGCAGATATGTTTGGGGACGAGGTTAAGGCTAGAGAATGGCTTGAGCAACAAAGATGGCCTGATGGGCCTAGCTGTCCCCATTGTGGTTCGTTGAGCGTCAAAGTGGGGGTTCCTCATAAGAGCATGACGCATCGCTGCAATGACTGTTCTAAAAAGCCGATGTTTACAGTTAAGGTTGGAACTGTAATGCAAGGGTCTAAGTTGCCTTACCGAGTCTGGGCAATCGCTATATATTTATTCACCACCAACCTAAAGGGTATTTCCTCAATGAAGTTGCATCGCGAATTAGGTATAACGCAAAAATCTGCATGGTTTGTCCTCCATCGCCTGCGGGAAGCCTATGCTGATGGTCAGCCTTTATTCGAAGGGCCCGTCGAGGCTGATGAGACTTACATCGGCGGCAAAGAAAAGAACAAGCATAGCAACAAGAAGCTAAAAGCTGGGCGGGGTCCTGTAGGAAAAACGGCGGTTGTTGGCGTTAGAGACCGTGATACTAATCATGTATCTGCACAGCCTGTTTTAGACACGAATAAAGAAACGCTACAGGGCTTTGTTGAGATCCGTACACAAGAGCAATCGCAGGTCTATACTGACGAAGCAAGGGCCTATGTAGGGATTAACCGTCCTCATGAGGCTGTTAAGCATAGCGTGGGTGAATATGTGAAGGATATGGCCCATACAAACGGCATGGAGTCGTTTTGGGCTGGTCTCAAGCGAGGGTATAATGGCACATACCACAAAATGTCTCCCAAGCATCTTAGCCGCTATGTCAATGAGTTTTCAGGCCGTCACAATAGCCGCCCTAAAGACACCATAGATCAAATGGTCGGTGTTTTAGGAGGGATGATTGGAAAGCGCCTTAGGTATGTAGATTTAATTGCCGACAACGGCCTAACAAGTGGAGCAAGAGGATGAATGTGCGAGTTTCGGTAAGCTGTCCTTTACCTAGATCAAACAGATCAAATTCACCTTTTAGATATGCGGGCGGCAAGTTTTACGCACGTAGGCTTATCTTAGACGAGGTGCCTGAACATAGCTTTTATTCTGAACCTTTTGCAGGAGGGGCGAGCGTTTTTTTGCAAAGCCTAAGTGTAGCCATAACATTCTCAATGATTTATATGAAGATGTCATAAACATGTTTCTCGTTATAAGAGATAATGTTGAGGATTTAATTGATAGCCTCCATGGGATTCCTGCGACAAAGGAAAATCATCATTGGTTCAAAAATCATTTCGATCCTAAGACAGACATCGATAGAGCAAAAAGGTGGTTCTACCTTAACAGAACATCTTACAGTGGCATTATGAAGCCAGAAAATTGCTATTGGGGGTACGGCGAAAAATACTCTATGCGCCCTGAAAATTGGCCGCCGCATTTGAGGACAGTATCTGACAAACTGCAAGGCGTCTCGCTTCAGACAAAAGATTTTGAGGAGTCCATTGATAATACGCCAGATGGATCGTTTCTGTTTGTTGATCCGCCTTATTATAACGCAGACCAGCAAAAGTTCTATAACTGTCATTTTTTGACAGAAGATCATGAACGATTAGCTGCCTGCTTGTATAGAAATTCTCACAGATTAAAGTTCCTTTTGACTTATGATGATCATGAGGATGTTCGTGATTTATATCATTGGGTTCAATACATTAGTGAACGTGAGTGGAACTACACTATAAACAGGACCGACAATCAACGAGAAGGCTTAAAGCTAAAGGACGGATTTAGAAGTTCTCGGGGTAAGGGCAAGGAAGTGTTTATTAGGAACTATAATGTCTGATGAAGCTCTGAAAGTATACAGGGATATTGAGGAGTACTGTGACACTTACAATATCCCTTTGGAAAATCTTTTAGACATTTTAGAAGATCAGAAAGTTGTCCCCATGATTAGGGGGAAAGCGACTGAATTCATTTGTGCTTTGGTTCTTAAGAAAAAATTGAACCCAAAGGACTGGTTAGTTGAAAAGCTGAATCTTAACGCTCAACTTGGCTCCTATGATGAAGATGTAAGCATTACCCACAGACGTAAGGGCGTTCGTTTTAAGGTGGAAGCGAAAAATGCTGTAAGAGGCAAATTTAGCCTTGGTACTAGGGCAAGCCCTTTCCCTCACTTCGCAGTTAAATGTCACAGGTCTCGCAGCAATCTTAGTCGTCAAGAAAATGACAGGTACATGGCAACGGATTTTGATTTACTTTTGTGCAATGTTTCAAATTCGCTTTTCCGAAGCACTTTTTCCCGTGGCTTGCCTTTAATTGAAAAACCCGAAGCAATAGAATGGCTAAAAGGCCATTACTCTGTTGGAACCGAGGCTGAAATACGTAGAGCAGCCTATGACGATTGGCGCATCTGCTTGCCTAAAGATATTGTGCAGGATGATGGAACAATCCCTAGGACGCCTAGAGTGAAAATGAAAGATGATCCAAACTGGTTTGGCTTGGACGACCTAGAAAAAATCTAGAAAGGCTACTTTAGTGATGAAGAAACAAAAAGAGCAAAAACCAACGTTCCAAAAACTATCTGACTCGCACTACCAGCCTTCTAAGGCTGAGATGGAGCAGGAATATGATATGCCACAAGCCTCTATGGATACTTTGCGACAAGCATTTTTCGAACCTAGCGATGGAGCTGGCCGCCCTAAATAGGCTTAGGCTATGTTACTTTGGGATATAATTCCCTTTTATTGGCTTTTGAAAACCTTTTGAAAGACCGTCGAGACCCTCTTGAAACCCTTCAAAAATTGCAAAACCAAGTGTCCCAAATTTCGTTATCCACAGGAAATTGCAAAACCAAGTGTCCGATGGCATCGGCGGAAATCCAGCCCATTCCAGCCACAAGCCACTATTTTCAAAATGTTTTCGCCTAATCCCGCCTAATCCCGCCTAATCCCGTCAAATTGCAAAACCAAGTGTCCCGTAACAGCAGAGGGGCAATGCAAGCCCACAAGGATCCGGCAAAATGCCACACTCCCCCTATGTGATCGACAAGATGATCTCGGCCAGGCAGATCGCAGCGCGGGTGGAGGAGCTTGCCGCCGCGATCTGCCACAGCTTTGCCGGGACCGACAAGCTCGTGGTAGTAGGGCTGCTGCGCGGCTCCTTCGTCTTCATCGCGGATCTGGTGCGCGAGATAGACCTGCCCGTCGAGGTCGATTTCCTCGAAGCCTCGTCCTACGGTGACGGAAGGGAAAGCTCGCGCGAGGTGCGGATCCTCAAGGATCTGCGCGACGGTATCGAAGGGCGCGACGTGCTGGTGGTCGAGGATATCGTCGATACCGGCTTCACGCTGAAACATGTGCTTGGCCTGCTCGGAGCACGCAAGCCCAGACGGCTGGAATGCTGCGCCCTGCTTGACAAGCCGACCCGGCGCGAGGTCGATATCCGCGCGACATGGACCGGATTCGAGATCCCCGATGAATTTGTCGTCGGATACGGCATCGACTTTGCCCAACGCAATCGCAACCTGCCCTTCATCGGCAAGGTGCGCTTCACCGGAGATGCGACATGAATTTCTTCTGGCTGATGCGCATGGCCAGATGGGTGCGCAACCCGCCCTCAGTGCGCCAGGTCGTGATCGTTCTTGCCGCAGTAGCGATCGCCGTCGTCATCGTCATTCTCGGCGCAACCGGTCACTGGCCTGACTGGGCGCGACTTGATCCCAGGGGAATGCGTCACTTTCGCCCCTGACCACTTTCGCCCCTGACCACTTTCGCCCCTGACCAGGGCCGGATCAGTGCGGCTCGGACGATGAGCCGCTACCGGTGCCTGCCCATCCTGCTGCGGCAGGAAGGCTTGGTGATAAATCGCAAGAACATCCACAATCTCGTCGTCGATCGTCTTTTCCACGATCCACCCCGGCCTGTCTGCTCAGGAAGGACCGGCAGCCAATTACACAAAAGATCGGATACTCTGCTGAGCACCCCATCATAGTCAGGTAATGAAAAAGGATCCGGACATCCGGACCCTTTCCGTTTCAGTTGCCGCGAATTACTCGGACTTCTCTTTCGTCTCCGGCGTGACTTCCTCGCCAGTGACCTGATCGACCATCTTCATGCCCAGGCGCACCTTGCCGCGGTCGTCGAAACCCAGCAGCTTCACCTTCACTTCCTGCCCTTCCTTGAGTTCGTCGCTCGGATGGTTCAGGCGCTTGTTGGCAATCTGGGAGACATGCACAAGGCCGTCACGCTTGCCGAAGAAGTTGACGAAAGCGCCAAAATCAACGAGTTTCACGACCTTGCCGGTGTAGATCCTGCCTTCTTCCGGCTCGGCCACGATCGCGTGGATCATGTCATGGGCCTTCCGGATGGCTTCGGCGCTGGCCGAGGCGATCCGGATCACGCCATCGTCGTTGATATCGACCTTGGCACCCGACACTTCGACGATCTCGCGGATGATCTTGCCGCCCGAACCGATCACGTCCCGGATCTTGTCGACCGGGATCTGCATGGTTTCGATCCGGGGCGCGTATTCCGAGAAACCCTGCGGTGCCGAGATGGCCTTGGCCATTTCGCCCAGGATGTGCATCCGGCCCTCTCTGGCTTGCGCCAGGGCCTGCTCCATGATCTCGGGCGTGATGCCTGCGACCTTGATGTCCATCTGCAACGAGGTGATGCCCTGTTCAGTGCCCGCGACCTTGAAGTCCATGTCGCCAAGGTGATCCTCGTCACCCAGAATGTCGGTCAGCACCGCATGGCGACCATCGTCTTCGAGGATCAGGCCCATCGCGACGCCGGCCACCGGCGCCTTGAGCGGCACGCCCGCATCCATCATCGACAGCGAACCGCCGCAGACCGACGCCATCGAGGATGAACCGTTCGATTCGGTGATTTCCGACACGACGCGGATGGTATAGGGGAAGTCGGTCGCCGCCGGCAGCACCGCCTGCAGCGCACGCCAGGCCAGTTTTCCATGACCGATTTCACGACGACCGGGCGGACCCACACGGCCCGCTTCACCGACCGAGTAGGGCGGGAAGTTGTAGTGCAGCAGGAAATTCGACCGCGAATTGCCGTGCAGCGCGTCGATGATCTGCTCATCGTCGCCGGTGCCCAGCGTGGTCACGACCAGGGCTTGGGTCTCACCACGGGTGAACAGGGCCGAACCATGGGTGCGCGGCAGCAGACCGGTTTCACACATGATCGGGCGGACGGTCCTGTTGTCACGGCCATCGATGCGCGGGCCACCTTCGATGATGTCCCCGCGCAGGATACCCGATTCCAGCGCCTTGATGGCCGATCCGAGATTTGCATCCGCAAGCTGTTCCTCGTTCAGCCTGCCCCGGATCGTTTCGACAGCGGCCGCGATCGCGTTCGTGCGCTCTTGCTTGTCCTTGATCGCAAAGGCGGCCCGCATCTCGGTTTCGCCTGCGGCCTTGACCGCCTCCAACAGGGCCGAGTAATCCGGGGGCGTGTAGTCGAGGGGCTCTTTCGCGGCTTTTTCCGCCAGCGAGATGATCAGGTCGATCACCGGGCGCATCGCCTCATGGCCGAACTTCACAGCACCCAGCATTTCGGCTTCCGACAGCTCGTAAGCTTCGGATTCGACCATCATCACCGCGTCCCTGGTGCCCGCAACAACGAGATCGAGACGCTGTTCGGGGCTCTCGCGCAGCTTCTGCATGTCCTCGACTTCGGGGTTCAGGATATATTCGCCATTGACAAAACCGACGCGCGCAGCACCGATCGGACCCATGAACGGAACGCCCGAGATTGTCAGGGCGGCCGAGGCGGCGATCATCGCAACGATGTCAGGTTCGTTGACCAGATCGTGCGACAGCACGGTGCACATCACGAGAACCTCGTTCCTGAAGCCCGGCGCGAACAGCGGACGGCACGGACGGTCGATCAGACGCGCGGTCAGCGTCTCTTTTTCCGACGGGCGCGCCTCACGCTTGAAGAAGCCACCCGGCACCTTGCCGGCGGCATAGTATTTTTCCTGGTAGTGGACCGTCAGCGGAAAGAAGTCCTGCCCCGGTTTCGGTTCCCTGGCGAAGGTCACATTGGCCATGACCGAGGTCTCGCCCAGCGTGGCGATGACCGAGCCATCCGCCTGACGGGCAACCTTGCCGGTTTCCAGCGTCAGGGTCTCTTCGCCCCACTGGATGGATTCTTTAACGATATTGAACATTCGGTATATCCTGTCTGGGAGCACTCACGGGCCTTTCCCCGTGTCTCCCGATTGGCATGGCGGCCCCATTGCCGCCGCCCCCCATCCTCTTGCACGCGCCCGGGGGCTGAAGGCGTCACGTCTCAGATGGGGGGCGCATACACGAAAGGATGGCGCTTGGGAAGTCGTGAGTTCGGATCAGAGCGAACAGGGTCAAAGTCTTGGCCTAGACCCGCCCCTCGCGGGACGGGCGATTGCGTCACCTCAAACGGCAATCTCATTCGATCGCGCGGAATTCGTGGCGATCTCTGGTGGCTAGGCTGACCACGATGATTGCGATGAAGGCGGCAATGAAACCGGGGATGATCTCATACACACCCGGACCCCCCATGAATGAACGGGACCAGCCAAGGCTGATCCAGCCGATCACGCTCAGCGCGCCAACGACCAGCCCTGCCACGGCGCCAATCCCGGTCATCCGCTTCCAGGTCAGCGACAGGATTATCAGCGGCCCGAACGCCGCCCCGAACCCGGCCCATGCGTGCGACACGAGGCCCAGCACCTTGCTGTCGGGGTTCCAGGCGATCAGCACCGCCACCACACCCACGACCACAACCGCGATCCGGCCGACATTGACCAGCGTGCGGTCGTTCGGCTCACGATTCAGGATCATCTTGTAGAAATCCTCGGTCAGTGACGAGGAAGAGACCAGAAGCTGGCTCGAAATGGTTGACATGATCGCGGCCAGAAGCGCCGCATAGATAAATCCGGTCACCAGCGGATGAAACAGCAGTTTCGACAGGATGATGAAGATCGTCTCGGGATCGGCTACGTTCAGGCCATTTTGCTCTGCATAGGCGCGACCGAAAATGCCCACGGCAATCGCCCCCGCCAGGGACACCGCCATCCAGCCCAACAGGATATTGCGCGCTTTGGGCACATCGGCGACAGAACGCACCGCCATGAAACGCACGATGATATGCGGCTGGCCAAAATAGCCCAGGCCCCAGGTGACAGCGGAAAGCCAGCCGACCACAGTCAGACCATGCCACAATGACAGGAAATCCGGATTGATTGAAGTCAGGCGATCCACCGCCCCGCTCACGCCGTTGCCCTGACCGGTGGTCAGGATCACGATCGGCACGATCACCAGTGCCAGCATCATGATACAACCCTGGACAAAATCCGTCAGGCTTACCGCGAGAAAGCCCCCGATCACCGTGTAAATGAGAACGATGCCCAGCGTCAGCACGATGCCGACATGGTAGCTGTCGCCAAATGCACTGTCGAAAAGCTTGCCGCCAGCGACAAGGCCCGAAGCCGTATAGACCGCGAAGAAGACGACGATAACAACGGCCGAGACAAGGCGCAGCAAAATCGCCTAGCTCGGGAAACGGTTGCCCAGAAAGCCCGGGATGGTCAGAGCGTTGTCGTAGCGTTCGGTCTGTTCGCGCAGACGCGGCGCGACGATGATCCAGTTCAGGAACGCGCCGACGAACAGACCGATCCCGATCCAGCTTTGCGCCAGCCCGGAGACGAAAAGCGCACCGGGCAGGCCCAGCAGCAGCCAGCCGCTCATGTCCGACGCCCCCGCCGAGAGCGCGGCGACCTGAGGCGGCAGGCTGCGCCCTGCCAACATATATTCTTCGGAATTCGACGTTGATTTTCGCCACGCGTAAACGCCAATGGCCAACATCAAGATGAAATATGTCGCCAAGCTAATCCACATCCCATGTTCCTCCTGTTGGATTGGGGAACTTTTTAATGGAGTTTCTTGTCATATTCCAATCAAAATCACTTGATTTTGATTCGGCTGTCCGATCTCCCGACCTGGTGGTATGGTCCTTTTGATAGGATGAAAGGACGCACCATAAAGACGCATCATGAAGACAGGTTCGTCACGTGAGCACCATGACCACACATGTCATCCCGACATCGATACAGCGATGCGATACAGCGATGCCGTGGGGACTTTCCTGGCCAAATCACCGCCAGCAAGCCTGTCGGAAAGATCCAATATGCCGCGGAACCCGCCGAGCAGGGCAATGAAAAACACCCACCGATGACAGGTGGGCGTTTCCCGGATTTTGTGTTCCTGAGACCTTAGCGACGCAGGCCCAGACGCGAGATCAGCGAC
Source organism: Thioclava sp. (assembly GCA_965277135.1). Lineage (GTDB taxonomy): Bacteria > Pseudomonadota > Alphaproteobacteria > Rhodobacterales > Rhodobacteraceae > Thioclava. The sequence continues at coordinate 9,201 of CBDIBW010000019.1, forward strand.
TGGTAGCGGCCTTTGTCCCTGGCCTTCAGGTAGTCGAGCAGCTTGCGGCGCTGCGCCACGAGCATCAGAAGACCACGGCGCGAGTGGTTGTCTTTCTTATGCTCCTTGAAGTGCTCGGTCAGGTTGGCGATGCGCTTGGAGAGGATCGCAACCTGGACCTCGGGCGAACCGGTATCCCCTTGCTTGGTGGCGTATTCCTTGATCAGCGCGTTCTTGTCTTCGACAGTGATCGACATCGGTATCTCCTGTATTGTTGAGGGTTTGTGTATTGTTCAGGCTTTCGGGCACAAGCCGGGATGTCGTCCAGCAAGGTCCGTGGATTCGCCCGCCGCAGGCGGATTGGAGTGTATAGCCGCGAATCAGTCGGAAGAAAAGCCTCGTTTCATGCCGGTCAGAGCCACGACAACTGCTGCGGTGTCACAGGCGACAGATCGTCTGGCATCAGATCGGGGTCGGGCATCAGATCGGGCGCATTGAGCACTTCAGCCAGACGCACCCCGTTCAGCGTGACCCAGAAAGCATTGTCATGCACATCCGAGGGTTCGATCGTGACCTCGGGATCAGGCGTGCTGTCCGGGTCGCAGACCACGGCAATCCGATCCGCGCGGCTGGAGAAATCGACAATCGTTGCGGGGGATGCGGGGTCGATCCACTCGCCCAAAGCGAAGAGATCGCCCTCCTCGCCGCCATTGGCCCAGGCGCCCGTTTCCACCATGAGACTGTCCGCGCCAACACCGCCATTGAGCAGATCCACCCCGTCAGTGTCAGCGGATTTGAGGTCCGGAACACCTCCGAAAATCACATCATTTCCCTTGCAACCGTGAAGCTCATCGCTCCCCGCGCCACCGGTCAGCCTGTCATCTCCGTCATAGCCATTGATCTGATCATCCCCGCCGAAGCCCTCGATCACATCTGCGGTCGCGCCACCCCGGGCGATGTCATCCCCTTCGGAAGTATCGGGCGACATCTCAGGCGGTATCACAACCTCTCCCGCGCTGACCTCTGCTAGGGTGTCGTTTACGGCAAGACTGACGCTCGCATTGTCCTGCGTCATCGCATAATCCAGAGGCGATCCATCGCCCGGCTCGACATCGACTTCGGCCTTTGCGCCCGTATCCTGTTCTGCCCCGTTATCCTGTTCTGTGTCGTCAGAACCATCGTCCGACATGTCCGCTTTGGTGGAAAATCCGCTTTGGTGAAAAAGATGAATCCGGCCGACGTTCCCGCCACCAACAGGCTGAGAACACTCGACAGGAGCAACATATATCACACTCCCGTGACGGTTTGTGGGGCAGTAACACATGCAGAGCGGTCTGCCCAAGCCCGAAAAGGCTGAAACCTGATAACCGGTTTACGCTGACGCAGACCATGGCTCGGGCTGGCGATCGTAACCGATATAGAGGGGATGTTTGGGGTCGCCCGCCCTGGTCAGCCCCAGATGATGCAGGTCACGCCCCGAGCCACGCAGCAGCGCGATCACGGCTGCGCCACGCGCGAGATGCGCCCCATGCGCGCCCCAGGCACAGATGATCCGGTCTTGCGGCCCGGCAGCCCAGTTCAGGCTTTGCAGGATCGCGTTGTCATTCTCGGGCCCGACCGGGTCACCTTGCGCGCGCATCACTTTCGGGTCCGTTGCACGATATGCGAAGATATTCGTCACCCGGAATGCACCAAACCCCAGTGCCCGCGCCCGCCGTTCACATCGTTCCACGGTCGGATCGTTCTGCACCTCGGTCGCCGTCGAGGGATTGAGCATGATGAACAGCGCCCGCGGCCTGCGCTCATCCCAGACACGGGTCAACAGATAGCGATATGTCTCGCAATCCGAGTAGACCGCGACCGAGGGCGCATCACCCTTGACATGTTCGCGCGTGATCATCGCCTGCGTCCCCCGTTTGCGCCCATCCAGGCCCCGATCTATGCCAAGCCACGCGCCAATGTCACCCGCGAAAAATTCCTGCGAGGATACGCATCGACCAGATCAAGTTCGGAGCATCGGCGAAACCCGAATTGCTTGATTTTCGCCGGTCATGGGTGTCTTTGGGTGATGAACTTGGAGACATCAATGCTCTGGACAGAGATCACTCGGCCCGGGTATCATTTGGCGCGGGTCCAACCGGCGCGGGTCCAACCGGCGCGGGGGACTGCGTGGGGGTGCGGAATGGGCAAGTCAAGGGGCTTTTCGGTCTGGATCGAAGATTTCACGGCATTGCAGCATGCTACAGACCACCGTGACGCGGTGCCGTGCGAGGGCGATGTAAGCTCGGGAGTGAACAGGGGATCATCTTTTGCTTGCAGCGCGGCTATCGCTGGTCGGATGTGCCTGCCGAATACGGCCCGGCCAGGACGCTTTACAATCGTTACAAACGCTGGTCGGAAGCGGGTGTTTTCGAGCGGGTGTTTGAACGGCTTGCACGCGAACATGCCGATCTTTCGACGCTGATGATCGATTCCAGCCACATCAAGACGCATCGCATCGCGGCCAACGGGGTCAAAAAAAACACCGGTTCCGGCCGGGCTATCGGCAAAACCAGAGGCGGCTTGAATTCAAAGCTGCATCTGGTCTGCGATGGGACCGGATGTCCGGTTCACCTGTGTCTGACGGCTGGCAACCGGGCCGATATTACGCAGGCACGTCAATGCCTTGCGCCCTATGTGGCCAAAGGCTGCACGGTCATTGCGGACCGCGGATATGACGCAAACCACCTGCGCGACTGGCTGCGCGAGCGGGACGCAACCCCCTGCATCCCGCCGCGCAGGAACCGCAAGGTGCAATGCGAATATGACACGGGTCTCTACAAGACCCGCACCATCATCGAGCGCATGTTCAATCGTCTCAAGGATTGGAGGCAACTGTCCTTGCGCACCTTCCGATGCTCCGAAACAGTCCTCGCTGCCGCGCAAATCGCCGCAACCGTCATATGGTTCTTATGAGGCTACACCCTGGCACGACTTTGGCAGATTTTTTCTGCAGTGTTCAGCGATGATCTTTTCCCAATGAGGGCGGCATATTGGTGGCGGTTTCGCCAAGGTGTCGAGGATGGCTTGCCTGACGGCTGGCATGGTTGGCTGATGTGGCGGTCCGGGGTTTCTTTTTTTCCCGTCCCGCTGCCTTGAGGCGGCGGGATTGCACGAAGGCGCAGGCGATCCTCGTCATCAGCGCGTGTCGGGATATTTGCGGCGGCGACCTCGACCGGCTTCGGGACAGACCAGCCCGACATCGGCCGGACAGACGGTCTGGCGGCGCGACAGGCCGAGCGCCCGGACGAGCGCCCGGACGAGGCCGCGTGCGCTCGGCGCCTGGCGGAAAAGCCCGCTCGATCCGTAGCCCGCATCGGCCAACACACAGCCGAAGCGGACGCCCGCGACCCTCACCCGGTCGATCACCTCGATCGCAATCTCCGGTTTGCGCCAGGCGATCTGCCGATCCTGCGGCACACATCCTGCGGCACACGGGCGCGGGCCATGCGACCGGGGTCGTCCGTCCAGGCGTCCGGCAGAAACAGCCGCAACCCCACCATCACGGGCACGTCGCGCGAGGCCAGCGTCACCGAGGCCAGCGTCACCGAGACCAGCGACTGGCACTTCCCGGTCTTGCCCGGCGAGGACGCATATTGCGGCGCAACCCCGACCGAGCGATCCCCCGTCTTTGGCAAGCAGGTCTCATCAATGGCCAGAAAGGCCGCTTCGCCGCCAACCAGCCTGTCAGCTTCCGCCAGCAAGGCCTGCTCAGCAAGGCCTGCTCAACAAGGCCTCCTCCAGGGGCGCGCTGTCCCGGACCCCGTGGGCAATGAAGGGATGCAACCGGTCGTCGCTGACCGCCACGTCCCGCGCCGCCATCGGCTGCACGCTCTTGCGCTCGCCCGGACCGATCAGCCCCGCACCACAGGCCGGACACATCCGCCCCCGCGTCTTGCTCCCCCGCGTCTTGCGCCCCCGCGTCCTGTGCCTGAGCGCCGCAACAAACGGCGACAGCCAAGTCTCCGGATCGCCGCGCCACTCTTCCATAAGATCCCGGCCCCCAAGCTGGCTACCTGTGAATCATCCAAAACGGAGACCGTGAAGCCGGAGGTTATCAGATCCGCAAAAATCTGCCAAAGTCGTGCCAGGGCGCAGCCTCATAAGAACCATATTACGGTTGCGGCGATTTGCGCGGCAGCGAGGACTGTTTCCGAGCATCGGAAGGTGCGCAAGGACAGTTGCCTCCAATCCTTGAGACGATTGAACATGCGCTCGATGATGGTGCGGGTCTTGTAGAGATCGGCGTCGTATTCGATCTGTCTTTTCCGGTTCCTGCGCGGCGGGATGCAGGGGGTTGCGTCCCGCTCGCGCAGCCAGTCGCGCAGATGATCTGCGTCATATCCGCGATCCGCAATGACCGTGCAGCCTTTGGCCACATAGGGCGCAAGGCATTGACGTGCCTGCGTAATATCGGCCCGGTTGCCAGCCGTCAGACACAGGTGAACCGGACATCCGGTCCCATCGCAGACCAGATGCAGCTTTGAATTCAAGCCGCCCCTGGTTTTGCCGATGGCCCGACTGTGGCCCGGCCGGAACCGGTGTTTTTTAACCCCGTTGGCCGCGGTCCGATGCGTCCTGAGGTGGCTGGTTGACGTGGCTGGCGTCGATCATCCGCGTCGAAAGATCGGTATGTTCGCGTGCCAAGGTTTCGAACACCCGCCCCGAAAATGCCTGGCTCGGACCAGCATTTGTAACGATTGTAAAGCGTCCTGGCCGGGCCGTATTCGGCCGGCACGTCCGACCAGCGATAGCCGCGCTGCAGGCAAAAGATGATCCCCGACGACACCCGCCGATCATCCACACGCGGCACACCACGTGGCTTGTTGGGAAGCAACGGATTGATTTTGCTGAATTGTTCCTCAGTGAGCCAGAAATTCGACGACATGAAATCCTCCTCGTTTCACATCTTGAAGCACATTACTGATTATGAGTCTACGCCCTATCTGTTCCGTCCCGGACGATCACATAGCCCCTCGCCGGTCTGCGCTTTTCATGGCAAGGTGGATCCTGCGTGAGGTTCGGGATGGGGGGCAAGCATGTTGATCTCTCTTCACAAGCAGGCGACGACGCCCCCCAGGATCAGGGCCGCGATCCAGGCGAGCGACGAGCCGGCCTGGGTGATTGCGGAGCGCTATGGCATCTCCGAGCAGACGGTCTGGAAATGGCGCAAGCGGGACAGTGTCCATGACCGCAGCCATACCGCGCACAAGCGACAGACGACGCTGACGCCGGCTCAGGAGGCCGTTGCCGTGGCATTGCGGACGACGCTGCTTTTGCCGCTCGACGACCTGCTCGCCGTCCTGCTCGCCGTCGTCCGCGAGTTCCTGAACCCGAACGTCTCGCGCTCCGGGCTGGACCGATGCCTTCGGCGCCATGGCGTGTCGCGGCTGCAGGATTTGAAGCCGAAGGCGCCGAAGCCGGCGCACAAGCCCTTCAAGGCATACGAGCCCGGCTACCTGCATGTTGACGTGAAGTACCTGCCGCAAATGGCCGACGAGACCCGCCGCCGCTACCTCTTCGTGGCCATCGACCGGGCCACCCGCCGGGTTTTCGTGCGCATCTACCCGGCGAAGACCGCCGTCAACGCGCGAAGGTTCCTCCGCGACCTCGACCGGGCGGCGCCGATGAAGATCACTCGGGGTCTCACCGACAATGGCAAGGAGTTCACTGATCGGCTGTTCGGCCTGCGCAAGCGCGCTGCGACGGGGAACCACGCGTTCGACCGCCTCTGCGCCGAGCTCGGGATCGAGCATCGACTCGCGCCGCCGATCCGGCCGCAAACGAACGGAAGGGTCGAGCGCTTCAATGGCCGGATAGAAGACGTCCTGCAGAGCCACCGCTTCCGCTCTGGGGAGGATCTGGAACAGACGATCCTGCGCTATGTCCGGCTCTACAACGGCCAACTTCCACAGTCAGTGCTCAAGTCAGTGCTCAAGGGCCGAACGCCCCTCGACGCGCTGAAGGAGTGGCATCGCCACAAGCCCGAACTCTTCAAGAAGCGGCCATACAATCATTCGGGATGTGACACCTAGGAAACATACTTTTCCGGAATCGATGACGCGACGGCCTGGCTAATGCCAATTCTAAGGGAAGAATTCAGTCGAAAAATGGGGGTGTCATGATTTCGGATGTCAGTTCACGCACTTTCGACAAGGTTACAGTATTTGTGCTTCGTCATCGTGCAGGCCATACGGAAATTCTGACCTTCCTGCATCCTTTGGCAGGTAGACAGATACCGGCTGGCTCAGTCGAACAGGGCGAGGCGGATTGGCCATTACAATGCGCGCATCTATCATCCGCTCATCACCTCGATCGCCGAGACCGGCGACATGCTGGATGCACGGCTGAGAGCGGGCAATGTCGGTACCGCGGAGGGCGCGCTTGATGTGATCCTCGACGTGGTCGACCGGGCGCAGGCCAGCCTCTGCGAGGTCGCCATGCTGCGCATCGATGCGGGCTTCCCCTCGGCCACCTTGCTGGCGGGGCTGGAGGCGCGCGGCATCGACTATGTCTCGCGGCTGCGCGCCAACCCGGCGCTGGACCGCGAGGCCGCGCCTCACATGACGCGCCCGCCCGGGCGGCGTCCGATCAAGCCGCGGATGTGGCTGCACGAACTGCGCTACCAGGCCGAGACCTGGGACAAGGAGCGCCGCGTGATCCTGGTGGTCAAGGAGCGCGAGGACGACCTTCTGCTCGACCGCTTCTTCCTCGTCACCTCGCTGACGCTGGCAGAGATGAGCCGGGAGGACATCCTCGAGCATTACCGCGCAAGGGGCACCGCCGAGGGCCATATGGGCGAGCTGAAAGACGTGCTCGCCCCGGCGCTGTCCTCGACGAACCGGCCGAAATCTCACTGGCGGGGGCGGGGCACGCAAACCGCGACGCCCGGCGTCGATGCCTTCGCGTGCAATGAGGTTCGGCTCCTGATCTCTCTTCTCGCCTATGAGCTGATGCACATCGCCCGCCGCGCCATGGCGGCTGCCACCGGCACCGGCTGGAGCCTGCGCCGCCTGCGCGAACGCGTGCTGCGCGCCGGCGCCCGGCTGATCCTGTCCGGCCGCCGTATCACGCTCGCATTGTCTGCCGCCGCCGCACCGTTCTGGGCAGTCCTCTGGCCAAGGCTCGCCGCCCTGCACTGGTCCGGTCCCTGAACCGGACCGGCTCCAGCCCGACATGACCGCCCGCCGGATCCTCCGGCGAACGAGCCCGCATGGACGGCGATTGCAAAAAATACCCGCCCCGGAGGCGCATCGCCATCGAAACACAAGCCAGAGGTGATCACCCTCCCGCCCAGCCAGGCGCCGGGCCTTCAGGACGTACTCGAACCGCCCGAAAGCAGCACCTTGGCGCCAAGGTCAGCCGGCCGGTGAATATTGCGGGCTAAGGGAAGAATTCAGTCGAAAAATGGGGGTGTCATGATTTCGGATGTCAGTTCACGCACTTTCGACAAGGTTACAGTATTTGTGCTTCGTCATCGTGCAGGCCATACGGAAATTCTGACCTTCCTGCATCCTTTGGCAGGTAGACAGATACCGGCTGGCTCAGTCGAACAGGGCGAATTGCCGGTCGAGGCTGCTCGGCGGGAAGTGATCGAGGAAACCGGGTTCGATGGCTTGACTGGTTTCGTAGCGATTGGCGAACGGATCGAGACGCTGGAAGGTGAAGCCGTCGCCTTAGCAGATACGGCGGTCCACGACGCGTCGGGTACCTGTTCAAGCTCGGGGTGAATGCCGCAGAGCAGTCCACGCATACGCGCGATCCGGCGCACTTGCTCCTGCATCAGGTCACGGCGACGTCCCACCTTAGGGTCCGGACCCTAAGGCGCAGGGCAACACGGGTATCATCATCGGCAAGGACAGGCCGCAAATCGCGGGTGCGAACAAGCTCGGCAATGGTGCGGGCGTCGCGCGGATCGGACTTGCGCTCTGCTCCGACAAAACCCTGTCCGGCGCGATTGACAGCAATGCCGGGCGTGTGAACCAGAGTAAACCCCTCCGCCAGCAAGCGGGCTTCAAGGAATCGCGCGAAGGGAGTGTGCTGAAGTTTGTGTATCCGCGCCGGTCCATGCGGTTTGGTATACTCAAGCGTCGAAGCGCTTGCCGCACATTATGGCGAACGGATTGCGGGCTGCGAACCATTCCCTGACGTTTCGGCCATCCTTCTCAAAGTTGCGGATGGCGAGGCAGATCAGCTTGGTCGCCGCCTCGTCCGTCGGGAATGAGCCGCGCGTCTTGATGGATTTGAGTATACCAAACCGCATGGACCGGCGCGGATACACAAACTTCAGCACACTCCCACCAGCCCCGCGAGACCCCCTAAAGACTTCTGCATGACGCTCAGGTTTTTCTTGGATTTGATTGAACGGCCATCCCTTTTGTCCCGCTTGCCTTTTGGTGGGCGGATTGAGGGTGTAGGTCTGGTTCAAGCGATTGCCGGGGTTTGCGGGGTGAGGTTGATCTTGTTCGCAGCTTTGAGCATGTTCAGTCCGATGGCCGCCATCGCCAGCTGGGCGTGGGTCCTGGCGACCCCGAAGTCGCGTGCGCGGTGCAGGCCGAAGAGGCGTTTCCCGGTGCCGAAGCATTGCTCCACCCGGAAGTGGCGTTTGGAGATCAGCCGGTTGAAGCGCTTCTCGGAGGCGCGCAGCGCACGATTGCGGGCCGCCTTGCGCATGATAGCGTCCCTATACCGTCCCTATACCGTCCCTATAGCGTCTACAACCCAACGCGTCGGCACTCGACCATCGGTTATCCAAGTCCTATGATATTCGTGGAGAGAGCCATGAAAGCTTAAACTCCCGTCCACAAAACCGGCAGAAGGCCACAAGGCGGTGTGTGGCAGGAGGTGGGGCGCACGCAAGGCACCTCGATCGACCGCCACGACATCAATCCCGGCCTGTGCAGCGTCCGGGTGTTCCAGCAGAATGCGGACCATTCGCAGCTAATAATTGGAGCGTTGTTACAGCAAGGCAGGTTGAGTTTTGATGGGCCCTTTCCCCGTTGATGTCAGTCCACGCTGAGGCCCTCGGCCTGAGCTCACGAGGCAAAGGCGAAAGCGCCTCTCAAGGAGAGGGTCCGCAACAACGCCTTTCCACGGTGATCGTCAATGAAGGCGATCATGACCTTGCCCGGCGGGCGAGGTCCGCTATCGTCAGTGTGTGGGCAAAATACGCCGATGCCTTGTTCAGGGCGGGCGGCGTTCGGACCGGCTGTTTGCTTGCGCCGGATTGAGGCGCATCGCCTGCATCGCCCGGATCTGGGCGATGGCCTCGGGCAGGGGGATGGTGCGAAAGATGTCGTGCAGCATTTTTGCGTCCGCAGTCAGACCCTTGCGCCAGTTTCCCAGTTTGTCATGTTTCACCGGGCTGTCAACGCCAGGCCAGCGAACCACCGCGATCGTCAGGCTTTGTGCGATCCAGAGGCGGTTCATGAAGACCTCGAGCCCGAAGCGTGGCAAGGTGATGAGTTGGTCCAGACGTTCGGCCAGCAATCCACGGGGCAGAACGCGCTCACCCGAAATATAGTCGATCCCGATCGCCCGCCAGATGCGCGGCGCATTGTGGCGCAGGCTGATGGAGACATCCGCATGTCCTTCGGCAACGGGGGCGATCAGTGCGCTCAGATCGGTTCGGGACAGGCCCAGCAGGTCGGAGTCGAGCAGCATCAGGTGACTGCCGGTCGCGGCCTTGATCCCGGTGGCGACGGCAGCCGTCTTGCCGCCGTTTCGGGGCTGGCGGATCAGCCGCAGATGCGGATGGCGGGTGAGAAACCCCTTGGCCACTTCTGCGGTGTCATCGACGGAGCCGTCGTCGATCACGATCACTTCCGCGATCTGCGGATGGGCAACCACCGTCTCCAGCACGGCGGCGATGCGCGGACCTTCGTTATAGGCGGGGATGAGGCAGCTCAGTGTGATCATTGGTCCCGGACCCGTCGCGCCTGTTTGCGGCGATAATACCAGATCAGAGCGGCCGCGACGATCAGCCCCAGGAGGATCAGCGAGGCGCGGCTGATCCAGCTGTCGATCTTGCCGTAATAAGAGCCCAGCCAATAGCCGAGCGCCACGAAGAAAATGCTTTTGGGAATGCTGAAAAGAAAATTCATAAGCGTGAACACCCATATGTTCATCCGCGCCATGCCGGCCGCAACCAGAACCGGCGCACCTGCCGAGTGGGTCAGCTTGCCGATCAACAGCGTGCGAATCCCCTTGTTCTGGAAATGACGGCCATTGCTCACAAGCCTCTGACGGCTCAGGCCGAGGCGCTTTCGCCAGCCTTGCGGCAGCTTGTGCAGCCCCCATCGGCCGACGCAATACAGGCCCACATCGCCCACCATATCCGCCACGATCACGATGATCGCCACGCTCCAGACACTGAACAGATGTTGTGAGGCAAGCCATGCCGCGATCACCGTCACGATCGGGCCTTCGATCACCGCGATCGGTGCCACGACCACAAGGCCGTGCTTCGCCACCAAGGCTGTTACCGTCTCAAGACCGATCATCCGCGTATCCGTTTATTTGGCTGCGGTAACCTGTTTGTGCGACATGTCCGTGCCGCGCCAGGTGAAATCGCGTCCGCACCATGTCATGATCCAGAGCGGGATCAGCATCGCATCGCGCAGAACGAAGGCCAGAAGGTCACGCGGTCGCGCAGGCCAGCCCGTCACCCGCGCCAGAAGCCATTCTGCACCATACCAGAGCGCGATGAAGGCAACAAGTGTGCCCCAATGGGCAGCCCCAAGCAGAACAAGTGTCAGGGCCGCAAGGAAGGGCAGAGCAGGGCCTTGCAGGATCTCGGCGATGAAAATCGGCAGGAACCCGTCGCGACGCACCCTGGACCAGCGCAACTGGCGATCCCATATGGCGCGGGCGCTGCGGTGACCGATCGGTTGGGCAAACAGCCGCCGCGCCAGGCGCACTTTCAGCCCCCGGTCGCGCACCAGCTTTGTCGAGGCCACATCTTCGGCCATGTTGCGCCCAAGCGCGGGCAGGCCACCGCCTGCCATCAGGATGTCGCGCCGCCAGAAAAGCGATTTTCCTTGCGCGAACCCGAAGCCCAGAGCATCGGCCGCGATCTGCCAGCGCGCCTGGTTCCCGTTGAGAAAGGCCGCCTCGACCGACCCCCAGATGTTTTCCGGACGCTCCCCGACAGGTGGGGCCGAGACGAGCCCGGTCTTTTCGTCCCATTGCGCCAGCAGGTGGTGCAGGTAGTCGCGCGGCATCATCAGATTGCTGTCAACCATCGCGAGCCACTGTGCCTGCGTGCCTTCGACACCCTTGTGCAGATTGTTGAGCTTGGGGTTGGCCGATACGTGATCAAGCCCGGTCAGCAGGCGGGCGCGCACATGGGGATGCACATGGGAATGCTCGGCGATCAACGCCCGCACCAGAGCGCAGGCGGGATCATCGTCGCAGGGCGCGCAGAACACGATCTCGAAATCGGGATAGTCGAGCGCGAACGTCGAGGCCAGCGTCTCGCGATCGAACGGATCAAGACCACAAACCGGTCGCAGCACCGCGATGGAAGGGGTCTTGCCCGCCATTGCCCCCGCCATTGCCCCCGCCGGTTTTCCCGGTCTCAGATAGCGCCAGGCGGCCATCGCGGCGCTGAGCAGATGCACGCCCAGCATCACGGCGACAAAACAGGTCAGGATCACGACAGCCATGTGCGCACTTTCGCTTCGGCAGGCTCGGTCAGCGGATCGGCCACCGGCACGGTCTGCGTATTGACCCATTGCAGCAATTGCAGCGCACCGTCGTGGTTCTCGGCAAGAGCTGTGAGGCTGTCGACCCAGTCGCCGCAATTGGCATAGGTCAGCCCGTGCAGATCGCGCAGGGTCGGCTTGTGGGAATGGCCGCAGATCACGCCCTGTGCCCGGGCTTGGGTGGCCATGGCCATCAGGCGTCGCTCAAAACCCTTGCCGTGGGTCATCAGGTCGTTGAACCGCGCGATCGCCCATTGAATGGCGCTGCCTTCGCTTTCGTGGCGCCCGCGACGGCGCAGCAGCCAACCGTCAAGGCCGCGAAACAGCGCGTCCATCCGGCTGCCCAGGCGGGTCATGAAGTGCCAGCGCAGGATCCGCCCATCGCATTGATCGCCATGCAGCACCAGGTAGCGCTGCCCATCCGCAGCCTCGTGCACAACGGTTTCCGCCAGTTCGAAGTGCATGAAATTCCGGTCGAGCGCACGCATCGGTGCATCATGATTGCCGGGCAGGTAGATGACGCGGGTTCCGGTTTCGGCCCGTTTGTCGAGTTCGCGGATGATGGCGTCATGGGTGGCACTCCAGTGAATCCTGCCGCCGTGCCAGATGTCGAGGATGTCACCCACGAGATAGATCGTATCCGCCTCTGCCTCGCGCAGGAAATTCAGGATCGGGGCGGGTTGGCAACCGCGTGCGCCCAGATGGAAATCCGACAGGAACAGGCTGCGATAGCGGCGCGGGGCGGAGGACTTGGCCTGGGTGGACATCGGAGCATCTCCGTTCATCATGCAAGGATCCTGTCTGCGATCCTGTCGGCAGGATTACAACATCTTGTTACGTTGGTGTGACAACCCACCGTATCTGCCCGATCTTCCGAACATTCGTGCGGGTGCGCCTGGCTCAACGAGACGCGCACACCCGCATATCGACCGCCATGGGCGGACCGGGACGCAAAGGATCGAGGGGCCTTGATCATATGAGAACTCGAAATTCGTGTCAGCACCGCCCCGATGGCCGCCTGAGGTGACGCCGGGGTAGAAGTCACACGACAACTACAGCCAATCCAATAGTGTTTCAAGACAGGGATCGGGGAACTCCGAGCAACTCCGGGTTGAGGTCGGGGAATGCCTGCAAACCGGGCGGCCTTGCCGTTCAAACGCCATAATGGTCGCGATACCATTGCACGAAATGTGCGACCCCCTCGCGTATGTCGGTGCGCGGCGCATAACCGGTCAGGCTGCGGATCAGGTGCGCGTCGGCCCACGTCTCGGGCACGTCACCGGGCTGCATCGGCATCAGGTTTCGTGTGGCTTGCCGTCCTGTGGCGGCCTCGATCGCGTCGATGAAATCGGTCAGTCGCACGGCCTCGGAATTTCCGATATTGACCACGCGCCAGGGTGCCACGGGCGACAGGCTGTCACCCTCGGGCACGTGTTCGGGCACGTGTTCGGGCACCTGGCCATTCGCCGGACATTTCGGCACCGCGTCGATCAGCAGGCGAATCCCCTCGACAAGATCGGTGACATAGGTGAAGTCGCGCTTCATGTTGCCGAAGTTGTAAACGTCGATCGGATCGCCGTTCAGGATGGCCCTGGTAAATCGGAACAGCGCCATGTCCGGGCGCCCCCAGGGGCCGTAAACGGTGAAAAAGCGGAACATCGTGACCGGAAACCCGTAGAGATGGGCGTAGGAATGCGCCATCGACTCGGTTGCCTTCTTGGTTGCCGCATAGAAAGACATCTGGTGATCGGCCCTGTCGGTCTCGACATAGGGCATCCGGGTGTTGGCCCCGAACACCGAAGAGGTCGAGGCGAGCAGAAGATGCCGGGGCGGGGTCGCGCGGGCGGCCTCAAGCAGTTCGAATGTGCCCGCGATGTTGCTTTCGAGGTAGGAGCGTGGCGCCTCGATCGAGTACCGCACGCCAGCCTGCGCCGCCAGGTGGATGACCGCATCGGGACGGTGGGTTGCCAGCAGATTTGCCAGCAGCCCCCGGGTTTCGACCCGCCCGATGACCGGGGTGAATGCGGTGCTTTCATCGAGGATCGCATGGCGCGCCTCCTTCAGCGACACCTCGTAATAATCCGTCATCGCATCAAGGCCGATCACCGTCCAGCCTTCGGCCAGCAGGCGCTGACAGGTGTGGAAGCCGATGAAGCCGGCAGATCCGGTGACGAGGGCGGTGGACATGGCAACCTCCGGTGGTCGTTTGCTTCCATATACTGGTTGCGGCGCTGTGGACAAGCCTTCGGGCTTGTGACGGTCTTGCTGTATCCAGCGGTCAGACGTTGGGAAGCCCGCCCCGAAATCAGCCGCCACCCTCTTGCGCGGCGGGTTGCGCGTCAACGCCATTCGATAATGAACAGCGTGATACGCCCGGTTTAACGGTCTTTGCGCAAGGCGGGTGCAAATGACCCGCCTTCGGATTGTGATCCTTGCAAATTCGGGCGGTGTTCTGAACGGCCCGGATCAGGTTTTTGTCCTTTTTCCACAGGCCGGCACCGTGACCGGCGATGGCGCCCTCGACCACCCGCCGCTGCCACACCGCGATCCTCGCGCATGGCGGCACTGCCATAAGACCGATCCGAAGCCGGACCAAGGCGAAGATGCGCGGACTCACATCCTTCGCAGAAAGGATCGCAACGAAAAAATTCTCGATTATTTGATTTTTATTGTTTTTTGGTGCGGGTAAAGGGCACCATAGAAATATCGCAAAATCGCATAAAATCCTATGTAATATAGCCTTTTCTCCGTCCATACGCCGCGCCGGGATAGAAACTTAACAGGAACAAACATACTGCATTGACATTTCATTACGAACGAATTACGAACCATCCATGGCGACATTCCGAAAGCTGCCCTCGGGCAAGTGGCAGGCCCAGATTGCCCGCAAGGGTATTCGCAAGTCTGCCAGCTTTGCAACAAAGCGCGAGGCTCGGGATTGGGCGGCCCGGCAGGAATATCTTACCACCAACGCCGAGCCTGCCCAAACCAGCCTCACCCTGAAAGACGCTTTCGAGCGCTACGCGCGCGAGGAATCTCCCAAACGTCGTGGTGAGAGGTGGGAGGTCATCCGTCTTGCGCGCCTCTCATTGGACAGGATCGCGCACGAGCGTCTGGCCGACCTCGAACCGGCCGACTTCGCGGACTGGCGCGATCGCCGCTCCGGGCAGGTCGCGCCTGGCACCGTGTCCCGCGAGATGGCGCTCATGTCGTCGGTGCTGACAACCGCGCGTCGGGAGTGGGGCCTGATCTCGCACAATCCGATCTCGGATATTCGCAAGCCCGCATCGCCGCCCCCGCGCGACAGGCGCGTGTACGATGCGGAAATCGACAGGCTGGTTGAGGCAGGCGGTATGGATCTGACCAGGGCCACCGCCAGAGCGGTTCACGCTTTTCGTTTCGCTGTGGAGACGGCGATGCGATCGGGGGAAATCGTCGGGCTGACGGAAGACACCGTTGACCGCAATACGCGGGTTGCCACGCTCCCCAGAACCAAGAACGGCACGGCGCGCAAGGTTCCCCTGTCCATGGCGGCTCTGGGGTTGCTGGACAGTTTGCCGAAAACCGACGGCCCCTTGTTTGATCTGACAAACCAGCAGATTGATGTGCTGTTCCGCAAGGCGCGCGACAGGGCCGGGATTGAAAACCTGCACTTTCACGACAGTCGCCATGAAGCGATCACGCGGCTGGCAAGGAAGCTGGATGTGTTGAGCCTGGCCCGGATCGTGGGGCACAAGGACATCAAGATGCTGATGATCTATTACAACGAAACCGCCGAGGATCTTGCTCAACGGCTCGATTGATCCAGCAGAGATTCGCGGCTGA
Source organism: Thioclava sp. (assembly GCA_965277135.1). Classification (GTDB taxonomy): domain Bacteria; phylum Pseudomonadota; class Alphaproteobacteria; order Rhodobacterales; family Rhodobacteraceae; genus Thioclava. The sequence goes on from CBDIBW010000019.1 coordinate 24,749, forward strand.
TCAGTATCTTCTTGCCGTCACGGCGCGTGTCGAACAGACCCTGCCTGACCTTGCGGCGGATCGTCACCGATTCATAGCGCAGATACTCCGCCGCCTCCTGCACGGTCAGCCATTCGGGTAACCGCCCCTGCGTCTGGGCCTCGAATGCGCGCGTCAGACCTTCCACCTTTCCGGAAAGCCCGATCACAAGGCGCTTCAGGTCCGCGATTTCCTCCGAGGTCGCAATCTCAATTCCCATTCGCGCCCTCCATGGCCTCGATCGCCTGCCCGCCCCATTGCTGTGCGGCTGCGGCCATCATGCCCGGAAACGACCGGGCGCGCAGACGGGCGCGCGCGGGGCCGGGTGGCAGGCGATGCACGCGGTTCCAGCGCTTCCACTCGCTTGAGCCGCGCGCGGGCTCGGGCAACATGCGCGTCGGTTCGAGCGGCTCAAGCCCCGCCAGATACCAGCCCGTCGCCTTGTATTGCGGCTCCCCGAACCAGAACGGCTGCACCATCTGCGGCGCGGGCAGGCCGGCGGGCATCCGCTCGCGCGCGAGGTCGTTCATCACCGGGTTCTCGATCGCGCGCCGGGGGATCGGGGCCGACCAGCAGGCACTGAAGATGCTGACACCTTCCTCGAACTCCGCGCGCATGTCGTCCAGGCTGCGCCCGGTGGGCAGACGTTTCGGCGCGGTCCATTTGCCCGGCCCGCTCATCCAGTGGCGGCCGGAGCGGCACAGTCGGGTGCAGGGCGGGTGCATCACCGCGAGCAGATCCCACCCTTCGGCCAGAATGCCACTCCGGACGTCGCAAATGATGTGCCTGTTGCTGCCATCCTCGGCGGGTAGCGTATCGCACGACCAGACATCGTGGCCGCGCGCGGCGAAGGCGCGTCGTCCAATGCCGGAGGTCTCGCAGGCCACCAGCACCCGCATCACGATGCCTCCTGCCGGTCCAGACGCTCGATTTCGGCCACGATCAGAGCCGCAGCCTTGACCAAATTCCGGCGTGGTGTGGTTGGCTTCCACCATCTTGGATCAAAGCGGAAAAGCGGATGTGGCTCACGGCCAGCCACTTTGCCTGCCAGGAATTCTGCCACATCCGCAGCATAAGCCACCGCCGCGCCACACAATTCACCGGCCCTGTATTGATCGTCGAGATCATGAGTCCATCCCTCGACGTCAATCTGTCTTTTTCTCTCCGCCGCAATGTCCAGAATCGCCTGGCTGCTCACAAAATCAGCCATCGAGCTGCCCCCCTGTAGCTAAATCAAGCATCCGATTTATAATCTCCTTGCCGCGCTTGCTCATCGGTCCCGGCCCCCATGTGCGGGTGATCCGCTCCCCGCCCGGTCCATCCAGCGTCAGGCGGTAGCCGGGCAGATACTGATCGGGGATCTCCGGGTCCGGCCATTGCAGGGGGAGCCAGGGGCAGTCACGCCAGGCGCTGGCGTGGCGATCGACATATTTGAAGCTTTCGATTTTGCCGCTTTGCGTTCTGGCCTCACTAATATATGGCTCACTGATATGAAAAGTTGGTGGGTTTATTTCCACAAGCCACCACCTTTGCCCTAGCCCGGCAAAATCCGCATAGAGAAATCCCGATACCACTTCATTACCTTCGATTTTATCGGGATCGAACGGCGTCAGAAAACTTTTCGACAGGTCCATCATGTCATTTCTCCTTCTTTTTCCGGGGTCTTTTCCCGATAGCGGCTTTGATACCGGGCCAATTCGGGATCCGGCTCGGTGATCTGGAACCCGAATTCCAGGCATTCGTGCTGCACCATGTCCATGTAGCGGACCATCTGGGCCACCTTCATCGCGCTGGTGACCTTGATGCCAAGGTATCGCAGCGCGGCCTTTTTCATTTCATGGGGCAGCGCCTTGAGGCAGCGGTCATAGAGGTCGCGAAAGCCGGGGCTGTCCTCACGCAGGATCGGCACGCCGTGCTTGAGCCGCCATTCCGCCTGCACATCCTCGGCCGAGCGATCCCCAAGCTGATGGGCCACTTCGGTCGCCCACAGCCATTGCAGCGCGTTTTGCTCGCGCGTGCGATCGCGGCCCGGAACCCACTCCACGGTGAGCGGCAGTTTCAGCCTGCCGAGAAACCGGGTGAAGTCGGCAAGATCATCCGGCGTATGGAGGATGCGGTGAGGCATCAGCCCCTCCATTCCATGGCGAACGGAACATCGTCCCCATACCCGCCCGGACGCCCTCCGGCCCCGTAACCGCCCCGATCATCGCCCCGATCATCGCCCCGGTGATGGTCTTGCGGGGCCTGGAAATTATTGCTGTTGGCCTGTCCGTTGCCTGACGCGGCCTCGCGCGGCTGGCCCGTGTCATTGCGCTCGCGCGGGTCGAACAGGCTGATGAGAACCTTGTCGCTGCCCGCCTTGGCCGGCACCCCGGCGGGGTTGAACGTCCTGTCGATCAGCAGATACTGATAGCACTCGCCGTTGGTCTCGGACTCCATCAGAACCCCGATATTGCGGTATCGGTTCTTCTGCTGGCCGGTGTTGCGGTCCTCATATGTGGCGACCACCACGGCCATCTCCTTGAGCACACGTGCCATCAGAAGGCCCTCCGCTCGGTCCAGACCTTGACGCCCGCGATCACGGCCGTCTTGTGATTGCGGCGCACATAGTCCTCGACGAATTCGGTAATGGCGTCGCGGTCATTCGCTGCGATCCAGTGCAGCGCAGCGCGGTGATCGGTGATCTCGAACCGGGTCACGGTGCGCAGGCCGCGCACCTTGTCCTTGTTGGCCTCACTGGCGGCGACCTTCGCCTCCGCCGCTTCCCTCGCCTTGCGGTCGGCCTCGACCTGCGCCGCGTAGTCGGTGGCGTCGGCCTGTGCCGCCGCCGCGCGGGCCTCGCGTTCCAGACGCTGCGCTTCATCAAAGGCTGCGCGCTTGATCGCCTCTTTTTCGGCCGCCATCTTTTGCCGATACGGCTCACCAAGGGCCACCAGAGATTTCAGCCGCCGCTCGATGTCATCTTCGGTCGGCTTCCAGCGGGCGATTTCCACCTTCCACGCATCATGCAGAGGGGCGGTGGTGCTTTTCTTTGCCTTGGCCAGATCGGATTTGGCCTTGCGGATCAGGCCGATCACAATATCGAGCGCCTTGATCTCGACTTCATTCATCGGCGGCGCACCGCCAAGCCAGCTATCGGATTCGTCAAGCGCATCCGCATAAGGCGCGAGCGCATCGTCGATCGGATCGGGCGGGTTGTTGTGCCCCGCAGCGGGTGTCATGTCGTTCATTGGTCTGCCTCCTCCTAATAAGGAATCTCATCTTCCAGATATTCAGCCCGGGGGTCGGCGGGTGGGTTGGCGGGTGGGTTGGCGATTGGCTCGGCCACATTGCCGCCATTGCCCGAAAGCCGGGCTTTTGCCGTTGTCTTGATCACTTCCAGGCGGGCAAATGCATCCATATTTCCGGCCCGGATTTGCTGGATTGCGGGCTGCTCATCGATCCAGATGGATTTCAGATCATCGAGCGTGGCCGCATTCTCGATCCGCGCCTTGATCCGCTTCCCGGCCGCGATCGCGTTGAATTGCGGCTGCGCTGTATCGCGATTGTCCGGCGTTGGCACAGCGGCCCGGCCGTCATCATCGACCTCGGCAGACAGACCCAACGCCGCCTTGAGGGTGTAGCGCTGCAGATAGGTGACGGCTGATCCCACGGCCTGAAAGCCGTTCTTGCTCCCGGACTGGTCCGGCGAGCCGGAAAGCGTCGTCTGCTCGCAGTGACCATCGCGGTGTGAGATGATGCAGGTCACGATGACACGGCCATCCCCCTGATCGGTGCGGAACCCATAGCTCAACCCATGCCGTGACAGGGCCGGATCAATGGTCTTCGCGATGCCAGCCAGCGTCTCATGCCGATAATGCGTGCGACCGCCCTTGCTGGCATAGCTCACCGTGGCATCTTTGGTGATCGGCGGGATCTCGGCGCGCGCGCTTGACAGGGCATGGGCGAAGGCGACCTTCGCGGCCTGCGCATCCATCCGCTCCTTCATCGCCAGCATCCGTTCCAGCTTGTCCAGATCGGCATTGGGGTCGCGTGCGATGCGCTCGATCATGCTCACCATTGGATCGGCGGGGCGCGCGTCGGGCAACATCGGCTCACCATCATCGCGGCGCTGGTCAGGCTGCTGTCGCATCGTCATGACCTCTGATCCCTCGCTTGCCGTTTCTCGATCCGCTCGATACGGCGACGGTATTCATAGTGGCCTTTGGCAGGCGAACGCACGGGGGGGGTTGTTCAGCAATAGCCTCATATGGAGGGAGCGATGGATTGGGTGGGTGTCATCGATCTCGGGAAGCAGGCGGCGAAGCTTGTCTCGGACCTGGTCGGTACCATGGCGGCCATCAAGGAACTCCTGTCCCGTGACGATGCCGGCGACACAGCCGTCGAGGAGCGGATTGCCGAAGCGGGCGCGAAGGGCGAGGAGATTGAAAAGGTTCTTCTGGATCTGACACAGCAGAATACGGCGTTGATCCACGCGCACAATGGCGCGGAGAAGCAGATTGTCGAGCTTGAACGCCAGTTGGCCAAGGCGCATGACGAGGTAAGCAGAATGCGGGATTGGGAAGCGATGCGGGCGAGCTACACCCTGACACATTTCCTCAAGGGAACGGCGGCAATGGTCTTCGACCCGGCTGTAACCGGTAGCAAGGAGCCGGTGCACAAGCTTTGCCCAAACTGCTTCAATGAGGGAAAGAAGTCGTTTTTCTCGTTCCAGCAAGAATTCCCGGGCGTCACAATATCTGAGTGCCCGTTTTGCAAGACGCGGCTCTGCGAGCCGAACAACATCCCGCGCCCCAAGCGCCGCCAGATCGGAAACTCCTATATGGATTGATCGCAAAAGACCAAACATCGTTCACGCCTCCGTTTGCGACTGCAAGGCCGAACTGGAGGACAACGCATCCGCGATTGCGTCGGACGTATCCGCGATCGGGTCGAGAAACCGTGGGTCGATATTCATTTTCCGACCGAAATCAATCAGTTCATCAGCGCGCTGGTGAAAATATGACAGGCCGCGCATGTCCCCGTCTGGCATCTTGTCGATGGTGCGGTTGATCTCGTGAAATGCCGCTGCGGGCGTGCTGACCCATTTACTCTCGACCCTCAAATCCAGGTCGAGGTAATAATGAATTGACCAGAGGCCATTAGAATGCAGTTTTAGCACCGGTTTGGTATACGGCTCGTGGCCGAGCTTTTTGATCAGCGCCGCATTCAAGTCGTTGATCGCGGCTTCCATTTCAGCATCTGTCATCTGTTCGTCTCCTGTTTGTGACCCCGGCTCCCGACGGGAGGATCGGCCAGGAGCCGGGGCACCGCGCGGACTCCCACACGCGCGGTATCGCGGTTATTCGGCGGCATGTTCATGGATGCTGGCGGCGTATTCGCGCTCGGCGTATTCCTCATCCCGGGCGAGGTCATGGAGCATCTCGCCAAGCTCGGACGGGCCGAGCGCGCGCTTCCAGCCGGGGTCGTCGAGCCCGAGGGCCTGCAAGCCCGCCTCGACCTGATCGACGGAAAGCAGTTTGCCATCGGGCATCTCGACCGAGATCAGGCAGCCGGATGCGGCGTCGTAAATCCCGTCGGCGTCGATCGTCATGCCGGGCATGTCGATCAAGGGCAGGCAGGCACGCAGGGTGCGGATTCTCTCCGCCCTCTCTTCCAGTCTGTGCTCATAGCTCATGTGAGCCTCCATCGTTGAGGGTTTCATCATCAGTAGAACCCGAGGCCATAGGCGATCATCATCAGCAGGTAGCCGGTGGCGAACAGGATCAGGCCACCGACAAAATCGCCCAGCCAACTGTCCTCGAACCGGCGCAGCGCGCGCAGGAGGGCGCGCAGGAGGGCGCGGGCGAGCCTCATGGCGCGATGTTCTGCCCCGCTCATCGCTCACCACCCCATCGCGCGCGCCTCGGCGCGGCATCTGGCACACATCCGGTGATGCGGTCCCTCGCTGAGGAACAGCTCGCCACAGGTCAGGCAGGCGCGTTCCTTGCACCGCGCCGCGCGTTCCAGCCGATCGCGGGCATCCTCGGCCACGGAGCGCATCGTCACAGGGCCATAAACCTTTTGCCCGTTCTTGCAGACGATCCAGCCCCGGTTTCGGCCCTCGACGGTGAACCCCGGCCCGCTCATGGCGCGCGTTCCGCCGATGCAGGAGCTGTGGCGAGAAGCTCGCGCCCGGCCGCAGTGATGCTGCCGAACCGGTCGAGCAGGCCCGCCTTGTAGACAGGCCATGCGGCCAGCCGCAGCTTCTCCGGGCCGAGCCGTGTCTCGCCGTCGAAACGGTCAACCACGATGTCCCACGACTGGTCGAAATGAAAGACAAGCCGCCCGGAGGCAATCAGTTCCAGCAGGAACCTCGCGACGTAACGCCGGGCGAGGTGTATCCAGTTGGCGATCACCTCATCTTCGCTCGCGCCTTCGGCAGTGATGCCATTCAGGCGCAATCTCCATACGAGATCACCGGTGTGCTGAAATCGCCCGGCGGCTTCAAACTCCTCATAAAGGACGGCGTCATGCCAATCCCCGGCATCCAGCATGTCCAGAAGACGTGCCAGGAAGGCGCGCAGGCGGGTGTGCAGAGCTTTCATCGGTGTTCATCCTCCATCTTGCCCCGCGATCTGCCGGACCAATCAAGGCCGCGTCTTCGGCGGGTGTGATAGGTTTTATACCTGATAAAAATATACACGTCAACAACAATAATAATTGTGAAGTATAATTTTTCTGATGTCAGACGAATCACCTCCTACACTGACCCGGCCAGCGCGCACCGCTTGGCTGGCGATCACGAAGTCATGAGTTGGGAATACTGATGGCATAGAAAAGCCCCGCGCGGGGCGGGGCGATCCCCATCACACCCATCGGCAGAAACGGAGCTTATCCGGATATATCGGTCCTTGCCGGAAGAGCGTCGGAAGGGCTGGCAGGATGCCCTTGCGCTGGTAAAAGCTGACGATCAAAAAGCAGATCAATGAAATTTTCAAGATGCGTCCGGTCAAGACCTTGTAACTCTTTTACAAACTCATCCTCGGCCTTGGCCATCACGGGCAAGGCCAGTGCCCCGCCTGCAAGGGGGAGTGCTGCCAGAAGCGTGCGGCGGGTCAGGGCGTCATCGGCGCGGATGGCTCCGGGATGTGTCGGTTGTTCGCTCATGACCGTGCCTCCCGCAGGTCCATGGCTTCGGCGCAGCGCCGGACATGTTCACCGACAGCTTGCAACTCGCCAGCGAGCCTGGAATGCAACCGGGCGTGGTTTTCCACATAGAACAGGGCGAGCGAAAACGCTGTGGCGATACGCCCCCTGTCCGAGTCCTGATCAGCGAAGTTCTCCGGGCTTTCGATCGGCAAGGTCAGCGTCACGGTGCGGGCGGGTTGCTCGCTGGTGATGAAGTCCACCGCCGTGTCGAAGTCACTGCGCGCAATGTCGCGATAGCGGGTCACCTGGAACCGGTCCTTGAGCCGCCCATAGGCCGCCTCGCGGGCGTCCTGATCGGGCCAGCGTTCCGCGATCAGCTTCTGGATGGTGCGGGCCTGCGCATTGGTCAGGGTCGGCGGCGCGGGCAGCGCGGCCGGGGCGCGGGGCGCAATCTGCGGGGCCTGGTTGATCAGTGCCGCTTCCATGGCGTTGAAGGCTTGCAGATACTTGATTTTCCATTCCATCGCCGCCTTGCCGGTGAAGCCCATCGCCAGAATCATGAACCCGTCGCGGGTCATTTCCACGATCGTCTGACGGGTGGAGCCCGTTCTATGTTGTTGAATTTGCTCACGATGCGCAAAATTGCGCATCGTGAAATCATCGGGAATATCCAGATTTCGGATGTCACGCAGAACATCACGATGCCGCTTGCCAAAACATTTGGCAACTTTCAGGGACGTGGTTTTAAGCTTGGGGGAAACGAGGGCGGAGTCCGCCCGTGGATTAACTGCGCTCATCAGAGCCTCCCAGAGTTCGATTTGAACCCGGAAACCCCTCGTCAAAAGGGCGGCCGGGCGACAACGGGTTGACGAACCGGCCTCTAGGAACCGGCAGGGCAAAGCCCTCCCATTGCGCCCGACCACAAGAAAACCGCGCTTTGGGGGCGCGGTTCGAGCGCCTAGAGACATTCGGGTCGTCAAACCCGGCCACGGAGTTTACCGTGACAAGGGAGACGCTACGCCGGTGATTCGCGGCTGTCAAGGGGGTGATTGACTCGACTCACGGGGGCGATACGCGTATGATCGTGGCAAGCGACCGGAGAATGTTTTATGGCGATCATGCTGTCCAAAACATACGAAGCCTTCAAGGCGGCAGGTGCGCCCGATGACAAGGCACGGGAAGCCGCCGAAGAAATCGCGGGGTTTGAAAACCGGCTGACGGGGATCGAGCATCGCCTCACACGCCTTGAAGTCATGGCGGGTGTTATCATCGCAGGTGTGGCAAGCCTTGTGATCAAGGCGTTTTTCGCTTGACCTCGGACCGTTTGAATAAGGCCGCATTCGTTCGGGCCGGGCATCAAAGAGGCGCTATTTACCTTTCAAGACCTGACGATAGGGGCGTTAAGGGGGGTATTCAGACGCGCGCAACCGCGTCCAGAACACCTTGGGCAACATCGCCCCAGACCCGCATCTGCGGGTGCGCCGCCTTGATCCGGTCCACCACCGCCTGCCGCCAGCCCGGCTCGGTCATCAGACGGTCGATGTGATCGGCCAGTTCGCGCGGGCTGTCCGGGTCGAAATAGAGCCCCAGATCGCCGCAGACTTCGCGCAGCGCAGGTGCAGTGGAGCACAGGGCAGGCGTGCCCAGCCACAACGCCTCGCCAGCGGGCAGCCCCCAGCCTTCCATCCGGCTTGCGATCACCAGTGCCAGCGCGTTTTCATAGTAGCGCACCAGATCGGTCTGGTTCGGATTGGCAGATTGCTCCAGCTTGTCCCGGATCGAGATGTAAACTTCCCGGTCCATGTATTTCGTGATATGATTGCGCATCGCACCGACCAGGATCAGCTTTGGTACGGGACGCCCGGGTACGGGACGCCCGCGCTCATGCAGGTCCAGAAGCGCATTGAATACCACTTCCAGGTTCTTGCGCCCCAGCAATGCTCCCACGCTCAGCAGGTAGGGTTCGCTCGGGAGCTCTTTCTGGGGTGATTCACTGCTGCGGCGGCATTCATGGACGAGGGGCACCGCGACGATATCGGGCAAGGGGGGCAGGACACCACTGGCCGAGAACTGCTCAATATCGGATTTGGTGAATTCCGAATTGGCGATGATCTGCTTCGCGTGGGAAATGATGTAGCAATTGTCCCTGTAAAAGTTGCTTTTGAAACTGATCCCGCAATGACCGCTGAAATCATGCATCGGGATCATATCATGCAGGAGCGTGTGGAAATCCACATCCCATCCCTTGCGTTCGATTGACGCCATCACCGGAAGCATCAGCTTGGGGCGCCCGGTCATGACCAGGGCGCAGCCGTCGAGGTTGATCGACTGCAGATCGACTCCCGCCTCGCGCCAGCGTTTGAGGTTCTTGCGCCGCA
>CBDIBW010000020.1:0-179459 GCA_965277135.1 Thioclava sp.
CGGCTAGCAGGGCGAATTGTTGCGGGCCCAGGAACCGCCTACGATATCGTATTTATTGGGAATTATATCCCAAAGTAACATTTCCTTATTGACGTAAAGGGCTTTTTGGTTTATCACAGAGTCACATTAGGAGATGGGAATGAAACAGAAAGCACCAGGCAAATCTAGCCGCACAGGCCTTACCCTTCTGCAAATTGCAGATATGTTTGGGGACGAGGTTAAGGCTAGAGAATGGCTTGAGCAACAAAGATGGCCTGATGGGCCTAGCTGTCCCCATTGTGGTTCGTTGAGCGTCAAAGTGGGGGTTCCTCATAAGAGCATGACGCATCGCTGCAATGACTGTTCTAAAAAGCCGATGTTTACAGTTAAGGTTGGAACTGTAATGCAAGGGTCTAAGTTGCCTTACCGAGTCTGGGCAATCGCTATATATTTATTCACCACCAACCTAAAGGGTATTTCCTCAATGAAGTTGCATCGCGAATTAGGTATAACGCAAAAATCTGCATGGTTTGTCCTCCATCGCCTGCGGGAAGCCTATGCTGATGGTCAGCCTTTATTCGAAGGGCCCGTCGAGGCTGATGAGACTTACATCGGCGGCAAAGAAAAGAACAAGCATAGCAACAAGAAGCTAAAAGCTGGGCGGGGTCCTGTAGGAAAAACGGCGGTTGTTGGCGTTAGAGACCGTGATACTAATCATGTATCTGCACAGCCTGTTTTAGACACGAATAAAGAAACGCTACAGGGCTTTGTTGAGATCCGTACACAAGAGCAATCGCAGGTCTATACTGACGAAGCAAGGGCCTATGTAGGGATTAACCGTCCTCATGAGGCTGTTAAGCATAGCGTGGGTGAATATGTGAAGGATATGGCCCATACAAACGGCATGGAGTCGTTTTGGGCTGGTCTCAACCCGCAGGGTATAATGGCACATACCACAAAATGTCTCCCAAGCATCTTAGCCGCTATGTCAATGAGTTTTCAGGCCGTCACAATAGCCGCCCTAAAGACACCATAGATCAAATGGTCGGTGTTTTAGGAGGGATGATTGGAAAGCGCCTTAGGTATGTAGATTTAATTGCCGACAACGGCCTAACAAGTGGAGCAAGAGGATGAATGTGCGAGTTTCGGTAAGCTGTCCTTTACCTAGATCAAACAGATCAAATTCACCTTTTAGATATGCGGGCGGCAAGTTTTACGCACGTAGGCTTATCTTAGACGAGGTGCCTGAACATAGCTTTTATTCTGAACCTTTTGCAGGAGGGGCGAGCGTTTTTTTGCAAAGCCTAAGTGTAGCCATAACATTCTCAATGATTTATATGAAGATGTCATAAACATGTTTCTCGTTATAAGAGATAATGTTGAGGATTTAATTGATAGCCTCCATGGGATTCCTGCGACAAAGGAAAATCATCATTGGTTCAAAAATCATTTCGATCCTAAGACAGACATCGATAGAGCAAAAAGGTGGTTCTACCTTAACAGAACATCTTACAGTGGCATTATGAAGCCAGAAAATTGCTATTGGGGGTACGGCGAAAAATACTCTATGCGCCCTGAAAATTGGCCGCCGCATTTGAGGACAGTATCTGACAAACTGCAAGGCGTCTCGCTTCAGACAAAAGATTTTGAGGAGTCCATTGATAATACGCCAGATGGATCGTTTCTGTTTGTTGATCCGCCTTATTATAACGCAGACCAGCAAAAGTTCTATAACTGTCATTTTTTGACAGAAGATCATGAACGATTAGCTGCCTGCTTGTATAGAAATTCTCACAGATTAAAGTTCCTTTTGACTTATGATGATCATGAGGATGTTCGTGATTTATATCATTGGGTTCAATACATTAGTGAACGTGAGTGGAACTACACTATAAACAGGACCGACAATCAACGAGAAGGCTTAAAGCTAAAGGACGGATTTAGAAGTTCTCGGGGTAAGGGCAAGGAAGTGTTTATTAGGAACTATAATGTCTGATGAAGCTCTGAAAGTATACAGGGATATTGAGGAGTACTGTGACACTTACAATATCCCTTTGGAAAATCTTTTAGACATTTTAGAAGATCAGAAAGTTGTCCCCATGATTAGGGGGAAAGCGACTGAATTCATTTGTGCTTTGGTTCTTAAGAAAAAATTGAACCCAAAGGACTGGTTAGTTGAAAAGCTGAATCTTAACGCTCAACTTGGCTCCTATGATGAAGATGTAAGCATTACCCACAGACGTAAGGGCGTTCGTTTTAAGGTGGAAGCGAAAAATGCTGTAAGAGGCAAATTTAGCCTTGGTACTAGGGCAAGCCCTTTCCCTCACTTCGCAGTTAAATGTCACAGGTCTCGCAGCAATCTTAGTCGTCAAGAAAATGACAGGTACATGGCAACGGATTTTGATTTACTTTTGTGCAATGTTTCAAATTCGCTTTTCCGAAGCACTTTTTCCCGTGGCTTGCCTTTAATTGAAAAACCCGAAGCAATAGAATGGCTAAAAGGCCATTACTCTGTTGGAACCGAGGCTGAAATACGTAGAGCAGCCTATGACGATTGGCGCATCTGCTTGCCTAAAGATATTGTGCAGGATGATGGAACAATCCCTAGGACGCCTAGAGTGAAAATGAAAGATGATCCAAACTGGTTTGGCTTGGACGACCTAGAAAAAATCTAGAAAGGCTACTTTAGTGATGAAGAAACAAAAAGAGCAAAAACCAACGTTCCAAAAACTATCTGACTCGCACTACCAGCCTTCTAAGGCTGAGATGGAGCAGGAATATGATATGCCACAAGCCTCTATGGATACTTTGCGACAAGCATTTTTCGAACCTAGCGATGGAGCTGGCCGCCCTAAATAGGCTTAGGCTATGTTACTTTGGGATATAATTCCCTATGCTTAGTGTCGGAATCGATCTGATTGATGGCGTGCCGATCACCCGCATCATTGAATTTAACACCATTTTATTTGTCAGAGCGTCTGGGCAGGAAACGGGGTTTACAAGTTCACATAATCTCAATGGCTACCTGTTCTATCTTTCCGATGGTCGCGGGCTTTTCGCGCCAAACCAGGAATCCATTGAGGGAGTCGATGTGCTGACGGGCATACTGCCCATCGCTTCGGCTGGTGATGATTTGGGCGGTGTCAGTTTATTCTCTGTTTCAATTTCTGATCTGGGGGATCTGCCGCCACCAACCCCGCCATGTTTTGTTGCGGGAACACGGATCCTGACGCCGCGCGGCGAGGTTCCGGTGGAGCGACTGCGCGCCGGGGACATGGTGATGACTCACGATTGCGGCCCTCAACCGATCCTCTGGGCCGGTGGCCGGATCGTCGGGGGGTATGGCAACTGCGCACCGGTTCGGTTCGAAACCGGTGCCATCGGGAATTCCCGCCCGCTTCTGGTGTCGCAGCGGCACCGCATACTGATCGGCGGCTGGCAGGCCGCACTGTTCTGCGGCGAGGATGAGGTTCTGGTGGCGGCGAAAAAGCTGGTGAACGCTCATGATGTCACGATCGCACCATGCCGCAAGGTACACTATGTGCACCTGCTTCTGGATGCGCATCACGTCCTGACGGCCGACGGGGCGGCGAGCGAGAGCTTCTTCCCGGGCGACACGATCCTCGATGCGGATCCGGCGATCCACGAGAGCATCCTTGCAGCTTGGGATCGCGCACATTCCGGAAGCGACATACGACAGATGAGAACAGCACGGCCTGTGGCGCGTGGAGCGGAGGCTTCGGTCATCGGGACGCGAACCGATCTGCCCTTGGGTGGTTTCCCCTTGCATGATTTTCATGGTGCCATGGCAAAAAGGCCGTATCGGCCAGGGCCGTGCACCCTTCAGGACATGTCGGCGCGAGCCTGATCAAGGGACTTCGACGCACCGCTTCGAACTATACCCGAAAGTTGGTGAAGGTGTGATCGTACCGGGATTTACTTTTGTTTGATCCCGTCGATGTGACCTGCCCCATTTTTCAGGGCCACTCGTAAATCGAGTTTGCTCTCCCTTTGTGTGCCTTCTCAAGGGTTGAGGCGTCACCCGCGGCGGCAACGAGCGCGGTAGCATCGAGAGCGCCGATCCCCGGGATTGATGCCAGGCGACGGGCGGCGGCATCCTCCTCGCGGGCGAGTTCGATGAACGCTCGATCGAGAGCTTCGATACGGCGGTCGAGACCGGTCCATTCCTCCCGCATCTCCGAAAGCAACTGGCGAATTCGGTTGCCGGCCATGAAGTCCGGATCGGCAAGCCGCGCATCGACTGCCTGCTCGAGCTTGCGGCGGCCCCGGGTGATGGTCGGGTGATGGTCGTGCCACGTTCGAGCAGGATGGCGCGCAACTGATTGGTCAGGGTCGTGCGTGCGCCGACCAACCGTGAGCGAACCTGGTGGAACGATTGCACGTCAAGCTGCTGCTGCGACTTGAGTTCGACGAAACGCATTGTCGGACGCGTCGCGGCCTCGGCGAGGCCGTCCGCATCACGGTCATCGTTCTTCCGGGCCTTAACTTCCGGGCCTTAACTTCCGGGCCTTAACGTAGGGACGGACATGTTCCGGTGACATCCGTCGAATCTCATGCCCCTTCTCGGCCAGAAGGCGCCCAGGATGGTGCGCCCCGCAACACGCTTCCCCGCAACACGCTTCCATGGCAATCGCGCATGGCGGCAGCCTGGCGGCAGCCTCGGCGGCAAAGCTCAGGATCGTCTTCGGCTGCATGGGTCGGCGAAGCTCCACCTTCCCAGCCTGGTCGAAACCGGCAATGCTGCAGCTGTTCTTGCCAGGATCAATTCCCGGCATCATGATCGTCATGGTCCGTTCCTTCTTTCCGTTCGAATCACCGGCCTCCTAACCGAGGCGTCGAGGAGGGCGGGCCATTCCATAAAAGCTGCTGGCGTCGGAAAAAGAACGCGCTGACGTCAAGGCCGAGCGCGATAAATGGCACAAACACGCCTGCCAACCATGCGCGCCACTCCCAGAAGGATCGTATTCATCGACGAGACTTCCGTCAAAACCGACATGACGCCGCTCAGAGGGCGCAGTCTCAAGGGCGACAGGCTCCTTGCAGATGCGCCCTTCGGCAAATGGAATACCCGGACTTTCATCGCCGGATTGCGCTGCCACGAACGGATAGCGCCCCGGGTAATTGGTTCGCCCTGAACAACTTTTATCCGGCTGATTTTGCTTGAGAATGATGTGATATTGCTGGGTGCTGCCTGCAAGGTTTTGTATTATCCCGGCAGGAACCCTGCAATTTCGAGCCGTGATATGAAGCCGAGAAAGCCGCTCCCGGAACAAGACGATCTCCTGCGCGCCCGCCTGGTCGAGATGATCGACATGCGCCACGAGCTGGTGAAACTTGCCCCCCTGATCGACTGGGAGGTCTTTGAGCGGGAATGGGCCGGGTTCTTTCCGTCCCACACCGGTCGCCCGGCGACGTTGACGCGCCTGGTTGCCGGACTCCTTTACCTGCAACATGCCTATGCACTTTCGGACGAGGCGGTCGTGGCACGATGGGCCGAGAACCCGTATTGGCAGCACTTCTGCGGCGAGACGTTCTTTCAGCACCGTCTGCCGCTTGATCCCTCATCCCTGACCCGGTGGCGCAAGCGGATCGGCGAGGAGGGTGTTGAATGGATGCTGACCCAGACGATCGAGGCCGGGAAACGCGCCGGGGTGGTGAAGCGCAGCGATCTCAAGCAGGTCACGGTCGATACCACGGTGATGGAAAAGAACATCGCCCACCCGACGGATGCCCGGCTGTATGAGGCGGCGCGGCGCAAGCTGGTCGGGCTGGCTCGCGAAGCCGGGATCGTCCTGCGCCAGAACTACAACCGTCTTGGGCCTCGGCTGGCCGGTCAGGTTGGGCGCTACGCCCATGCCCGCCAGTTCAAGCGGATGCGCAAGGCGTTGCGCCGGCTCAAGGGCTACACCGGCCGCGTGCTGCGCGACATCGAGAGGCAACTGGGTAAGGTTCCGGAGGGGGCGCTGAGAGAGCGCCTGGTGGGGATGATCGCGCTGGTGAACCGGCTGTTGGCGCAGAAGCCGAAGGACAAGAAGAAACTCTACAGCCTGCATGAACCGGCGGTGGACTGCATCTCCAAGGGCAAGGCGCACAAGAGGTACGAGTTCGGAACCAAGGTCAGCGTGGCCACGACCAACCGGGGCGGCTTCGTGGTCGGGATGCGGGCGCTGCCGGGTAACCCTTACGACGGCCACACGCTGCACGAGGCGCTGGAACAGGTCGAGATCCTGACCGACCTGAGGCCAGAGTTGGCCTTTGTCGACCGCGGATACCGCGGGCATGGCGTGCAGAATGTGAAGGTTTTCATCAGTGGCGCAAAGCGAGGTGTCACCAGGACGATCGCCAAACTCCTGCGACGGCGCAGCGCCATTGAACCAATGATCGGGCACATGAAGAACGACGGTCGACTGACGCGAAGCACCCTGAAAGGAACCGACGGCGACGCTCTGTTCGCCGTGCTCTGCGGCTGCGGTCACAACATTCGCATGATCCTGAGACACCTGAGGGAGATCTTGTGCCGGTTGATCCGGGCTCTCACCTCGCTCCGACAGACCACCACCGCTGAAACGGCCTTCGTCGGGCCGTCTCAGATCGCCAACGTGCCAATCTGAAACCCTTGTTCAGGACGGACTAATTGAAGGTGCCATCAATGGCGAAGCTTTCGACACCTATGTGACCACCCGACTGACGTCACAGCTCAGACCCGGCGATGTGGTGGTCTGGGACAATCTCAACGTCCACAAAAGCCCGAGAGCCGCCAGGGCGATCAGCGAACGCGGGGCATGGGTGCTGTTCCTGCCGAGATACGCGCCCGACCTTAATCCGATCGAGAAGGCGTTCTCAAAACTCAAGACCCTGCTCGGAAAGGCAAAGGCCAGAACATATGACGATTTGTGCAAGGCCGTCGGCCATGTCTGCGACCAATTCACGCCACAGGGGTGCTGGAACGACTTCAAGGCAGCACAATGCGTTGCAACCTAATCGCCCGATACTCTAGGGCGTAGACCTGTAAATGAAAAGATGATAAAAGATTTGCAACACAGGAGGGTTTGATGTCGTCGAATTTCTGGCTCACTGAGGAACAATTCAGCAAAATCAAGCCGTTGCTTCCCAACAAGCCACGTGGTGTGCCGCGTGTGGATGATCGGCGGGTGTTGTCGGGGATCCTCTTTTGCTTGCAGCGCGGCTATCGCTGGTCGGACGTGCCGGCCGAATACGGCCCGGCCAAGACGCTCTACAATCGTTACAAACGCTGGTCCGAGGCAGGTGTTTTCGAGCGGGTGTTTGAACGGCTTGCGCGCGAACATGCCGATCTTTCGACGCTGATGATTGATGCCAGCCACATCAAGGCGCATCGCATCGCGGCCAACGGGGTCAAAAAAACACCGGTTCCGGCCGGGCCATCGGCAAAACCAGGGGCGGCTTGAATTCAAAGCTGCATCTGGTCTGCGATGCGGCCGGATGTCCGGTTCACCTGTGTCTGACGGCTGGCAACCGGGCCGATATTACGCAGGCACGTCAATGCCTTGCGCCCTATGTGGCCAAAGACTGCACGGTCATTGCGGACCGCGGATATGACGCAAATCATCTGCGCGACTGGCTGCGCGAGCGGGACGCAAACCCCTGCATCCCGCCGCGCAAGAACCGGAAAAGACAGATCGAATACGACACGGATCTCTACAAAACCCGCAACATCATCGAGCGCATGTTCAATCGTCTCAAGGATTGGAGGCAACTGTCCTTGCGCACCTTCCGATGCTCCGAAACAGTCCTCGCTGCCGCGCAAATCGCCGCAACCGTAATATGGTTCTTATGAGGCTGCGCCCTAGGTGTTTGATCCCACGGTTTGATGGTGAGATCTTTTCGCAGGGAAGGAAGGAAGCACTATGGGACAAATTCGTCACGGGAGCGCCACGCCCACGCACGCCGTCAGAGCTGCGATACAGCGATCGCAAGCTTCGCTCGCGCAGTTGAGCCGGGAACTCGGCATCAATCCCAAGACGGTGGCGACGTGGCGGAAGCGGGCGACGGTCGAGGACATGAAGACCGGGCCGTCGGATCCGAGCTCCACCGTGCTGACGGAGGCCGAGGAGGCGACGGTCGTTGCCTTTCGGCGCCATACGCTGCTGCCGCTGGATGACTGCCTTTATGCCCTGCAGCCAACCATTCCGCATCTGACGCGCTCGGCCCTGCATAGGTGCCTGCAGCGTCATGGGATCTCACGGCTGCCGGATGTCGAGGGTGACAAGCCCAAGCGGCAGAAGTTCAAGCGCGACCCCATCGGGTTCTTCCACATCGACATTGCCGAGGTGCAGACTGCCGAGGGCAAGCTCCACCTCTTCGTGGGCATCGACTTCGTGGGCATCGCCCGGACAGCCAAGTTCGCAGTCGCTCAACTCGTTGCAACGGCTGACAGAAAGACGGCCCGGGAGTTTCTTCAGCCCATGCTTGAGGCCCTGCCCTGCCAAGTCCACCAAGGTCTCACCGACAACGGCATCCAGTTCGCCGAGCAGCCCCGTAACCGCAACACCATGCTACTCCCGGCCAATGCGCTTCGACATGATCTGCGAAGCCAACGGGATCGAGCATCGCCTGACCAAGCCCAACCCTCCGTGGACCAACGGTCAGGTCGAGCGGATGAACCGCACCATCAAGGACGCCACGGTCAAGCGCTTCCACTACGAAAGCCACGACCAGCTGCGGATGCACCTCGCCGACGTCATGGCCGCCTACAACTTCGCTCGCAGGCTCAAGACCCTCAGCGGCCTCACGCCCTACGAATACATCTGCAAAATCTGGACATCAGATCCGGATCCATCCATCCTTGACACGATCCACCAAATGACGGGACTGAACACCTAGGTGATCGCCGCCCGCAAGGGCTCCGAGATTCGACCGCCCGCTGTCAAGTGGTCGCGGATCTGGCCCGGAATCTCGGGCGAATCCTCGGGATAGAGCCGACACTCGGCAATCGCCTGCCGCAAGTTCGCCGCCCGTCCGATATATTCCATTACCACTCGAGAGGCCGAAGGCTCGTGCGCATCTCCCCCCGAGACCCCGACGGTCAGGCCGGTCAGGACGGAGATACGGTTGCGATAGTTCAGGTATAGAACGGTTTGGGTCAATTCCGATCCGGTGATCGTCTCCCGGTCCAGCATGTGCATTCGGTCTCCCGCTACTGTCACCAGACCGGCATATTTGTAGACATCAGGAGGCCCCGCGCGATCAGGCTGACGCAGACGTTCCAAGCGCCTGTAAAGTGTATACTCATTCCAACCATAAATATGGACAAGCGATCGAAGGATGTGACAGGGGGTCGAGAAAGATAAATAGTACTTGTAGTAATACCCATGCGTCTTGGTCAATGTTCCCCGGCACCGTTGTGCCTCGGCCAGCAGCCCGGCAAAGCCCGGCGGTATCGACAAGTCATCACCTTCACGAGCCGGTCGCAGCCTCAGGATATTCCGGAATTGATCGTGCGGCATCAGGACTTCGTACTCGTCGAAGCCGAAGAAATCGCAGATGCGCCGCAGGTTATGGCGAGACGGGAACGAGGTTCCGGCCAGATATTTCATGAACTGCTGGCGATTGATCCCCAGCTTGCGGCACATCTGTGAAACCGACGGATAGTAGCTGGCCGCCAGCTTGAGATTGGCGGTGAAATTACCAGTGGTGAAATCGTCCGAATCCACTTTTCGCCCCTCTTGTCGCGTCATATCGCGACATATTCACGATCTGTCTTTCGTTGCAAGGTCCAGGTTGCAGGGACGATAACTGGACTCGAGATCAACAAGAAAAGCGCCGGGATCATCTGGCCGCTCAACAGAGGAGAATTGAAATGAGGGCCCTTTCAACCCTTGCGGCGCTGGCACTGGCGCTGGCCACACCTGCTTTTGCGCAGGACACGATCAGGATTGGTGGCATCACCCCCTTGTCGCCCCCGGGCGGCGTGCAGACCGGGGAGTCCCTGCGCGATGGCATGATACTGGCCGTCGCAGAGTTGAACGCCGCTGGCGGCCTTCTCGGCAAGCAAGTGGATCTGATCATCGAGGACACATCCGGAACCCCCGAAAAGGGTGTTGCGGCTTTCGAGCGGCTGGCGTCAGCTGAAGGTGTCGTGGCCGTGCAGGGGTCGGCCCATTCCGCAGTTTGCAGTGCGGTCGGTCCGGTTGCTGCAAAATATGACATCCCGTTCGTGGCCGCAGAGTGCTGGTCCGACACGGTGACCGCTGCGCAAATTCCACAGGTCTTCCGGGTCACCGTCGCCAACTCGCTGGTCTATTCGGTCGCGGCCGACTGGGTGAAAGAAGCGGGCTTCAAGAACATCGCCATCATCTCCGAGAACTCGGACTGGGGTTTTGGTGTCATTGATGTCTTTACCAGGAATCTGGAAGCCACCGGCGCAACCGTCACCGCATTCACCGCCGAGAACACGGTCACAGACTTCACACCACAATTGTTGCAACTGAAGCGTTCGCAGACGCCACCTGACATGATCGTTGCGGGCTTTACCGGCTCGGGTTTGCTCCTCATGCTGAAGCAGGCGGCCGATCTGGGACTTGCCCCAACCTCCGACACTGCAATCTTCGCCGCTGGCGCTGACGTGCTGGAGCCGGAGTTCTGGAACGTTATGGGCGATCAGGGTGTTTATGTCATCGGGAACCCGGCTGGTCTGCCCGGCAAACCGGATACCGAAAAGTCGCGCAATTTCTCGGCTGCGTTTGAAGCCAGATTTGGCCGCCCGGCCAATGCGGTGGCAATGGAAGGCTATGATGGTGTCATGGTGATTGCTCAAGCCATCAAAGCCCGGAATTCCGCAGACCCGGCAGCAATCCAGGCAGGATTGCGTGATCTGCGCTGGGAAGGGCCGCGTGGCGAAATTTACTTCTCACAAGACAAGGAGCCTGCTTGGCGGTTCCAGCAATGGCCGGAAGTTCCGATCTATGTGGTCCAATACAGTGCCGCAAACCAATCGCCGACCGACGCTGCCATTCTCTGGCCGCGAGCCCAGGCAACTGTTGACGAAATTGTCCTGCAACCCTGAAGCGTGAATTCAAACGATATTGCGGGCGACCCGGTTAACAACTGGGTCGCCACTGCTTCGAGGAGTGCCCGTCGCGGCGCGCTTGCGCAGACCGAACAGCCGATCCGTGAACGCTTTGCCGTAACACCTTCGGAATGCTTCCGGTTTAGAGTCTCTGATTGCCAGCGCAGCACGCAAATGGCGCAGCAGGTGATCATATCCGTGTCTCAGGTCCTTCCAGTGGTTTTGCACGAACCACACCGCCGGGGAGACCGACCATGACCGATACCAGTATTGCCCAGGCCGAGCCTGTTTTGGTTGCGCTTGATATTGCAAAAGCCCGCCATGAGGTCTTGATCGCTGTTCCGGGTAAAAAGCGGGGTAAAAAGCGGCGACGGCGTCCAGCTGTTCTGACCCGGCTCGATGACTTCAACCGATTGCTTGCTAGGCTCTCGGATTATGACCGCCCTGTCCGCGCGGCGTTTGAACGGTTTCATCGCAGGTCACGCAGCGACGGGGTCTTTGCTGTCCTCGAACGTTACCCGTCACCGCACCTTGTCTCAGCCATGAGCCAGGCGGCGTTCATTGCCGACGCCCGGGAGGGTGTCGGTCGCAAAGTATCGAAAGAGCGTTTGCTTGCAGACATTTACCAGACAGCCAGGACATCTGCAGGCCTGCCGATCAAGCCAGTCTCCGATGCTGCGGGAATGTTCAAACCGGTTCTGGCCGAAGGGCGCGGCCTGATTGCGCAACGCAATGAGATCGAGGGCCGCGCCGTTGCTCTCCTCAAGAGCAACGGCGACTGTCCATCGCTGACGTCCATCCCGGGGACCGGACCGATCAATGCGCCAACCATTCCGGCGGAGGCCGGCGATCTGCGCCGCTTTCAGCATCACCGCCAAGTCTTGAAGGTCTGCTCTTGCAGGTCTGCTCTTGCAGGTCTGCTCTTGCAGGTCTGCGGGATGGACCTCGCAACCATCCAGTCCGGCACATTGCGCGGCCAGACAAAACGATCCAGATACGCAAACGCCCGCCAGATAAGCAAACGCCCGATTGCGACGGACACTCCGGATGGCTGCTCAGGTGGCCATCATGCAAAAGACCAAGAGCGTCCGCGACACGTTCGAGCGTTACATCGCCAAGGATCGGCAGAACACCCGGTTGATCTCCTCGATCGCAATCTCCGGTTTGCTCAAGGCGATCTGCCGATCCTGCGGCACACATCCTGTGGCACACGGGCGCGGGCCATGCGACCGGGGTCGTCCGTCCAGGCGTCCGGCACAAACAGCCGCAACCCCACCATCACGGGCACGTCGCGCGAGACCAGCGTCACCGAGACCAGCGTCACCAAGACCAGCGACCGGCAATTCCCGGTCTTGCCCGGCGAGGACGCATATTGCGGCGCAACCCCGACCGAGCGATCCCCCGTCTTTGGCAGGCAGGTCTCATCGATGGCCAGAAAGGCCGCTTCGCCGCCAACCAGCCTGTCAGCTTCCGCCAGCAAGGCCTCCTCAGCAAGGCCTGCTCAGCAAGGCCTCCTCCAGGGGCGCGCTGTCCCGGACCCCGTCGGCAATGAAGGGATGCAACCGGTCGTCGCTGACCGCCACGTCCCGCGCCGCCATCGGCTGCACGCTCTTGCGCTCGCCCGGACCGATCAGCCCCGCACCACAGGCCGGACACATCCGCCCCCGCGTCTTGCTCCCCCGCGTCCTGTGCCTGAGCGCCGCAACAAACGGCAACAGCCAAGTCTCCGGATCGCCGCGCCACTCTTCCATAAGATCCCGGCCCCCAAGCTGGCTACCTGTGAATCATCCAAAACGGAGACCGTGAAGCCGGAGGTTATCAGATCAGCAAAAAATCTGCCAAAGTCGTGATAGGGACATTTTCTGAACTTGAAATCAAAAGAGAAGGCCAAGCCGCGCGAAAACGCAAGCCCAACCTTTGTCAGCAGTCTGGAAGGCCCCATGATCGGGGGGCCTTTCATCTCCGGATCAGAGCGACGCCCGCCGAGGCCGCACAACGTCCGCCCGACGCGCCCGATGCCCGTCCCGCACCCGCTCCCGTCCGGTCAGGACCGAACGGGAAAGCTCTTTTGCGTCATCCTGGCCGGAATAGCTCGGGAAAGCCTGCATGCGCAGACGGATGGGAGCCGCATTCCCCTCCCGTTCATCCCGGCTTGCGCAAACGCGCAATCAGCGCCGAACTGTCCCAGCGATTGCCTCCCATCGCCTGCACATCCTTGTAGAACTGATCGACCAGCGCGGTCACCGGCAGGCTCGCGCCGATCTCGTCGCCGGTTTTCAGGCAGATCCCCAGATCCTTGCGCATCCAGTCAACGGCAAAGCCGAATTCGAATTCATTCCTTGCCATGGTTTCATGGCGGTTGGTCATCTGCCAAGACCCGGCCGCGCCCTGACTGATCACCTCCACCACCGAAGCGATGTCGAGCCCGGCCTTCCGGGCAAAGTTGAGGCTTTCCGACAGGCCCTGCAACAGACCGGCAATCGCGATCTGGTTGCACATCTTGGTGACCTGACCCGCACCGCTCTCACCGATACGGCGGCAGATTCCGGCATAGGCCGCCATCACCGGCGCGGCCTTGTCATAGGCCTCCTGCGGACCGCCGCACATGATCGACAGAACACCGTTCTCGGCCCCGGCCTGCCCGCCCGAGATCGGGGCATCGACAAAGGCCACGCCGTGGACTGCCCCCTCACCTGCCAGCTCGCGCGTGACGGCAGCCGACACGGTGGTGTGATCGACATGGACGGCCCCGGCCTTCATGCCCTTGAACGCACCATCCCTGCCCAGGCAGACCTCGCGCAGATCATCGTCATTGCCCACGCAGGACATCACGAAATCCGCACCTTGTGCGGCCTCGCGCGGGGTCGGTGCCATCGCGCCACCATGTGCGGCCACCCATGTCTGCGCCCTGGCCACAGTGCGGTTACAGACCGTCACTTCGTGGCCCGCCGCCCGCAGATGGCCGGCCATCGGATAGCCCATCACCCCCAATCCCAGAAATGCCAGTTTCGCCATGACCGTCTCCCTTGCCCGATCGCCTAGATGCGTGTTGAATGCGGATTGCGGCTCGACCAATAACGCGCACACCGGGCACGTCAAGCGATGCGCATCGGGCGCGGGCAGCCAGGAGGGCGGAATGTACAAGCTGTTTCAGTGGATGGTTCGTTTGGTTGCGGCTGCAATCGTCGGGATTTTGCTGCTGGGACTCGGGGTCTGGTATTTCGCCTCGCGGTCGCTGCCCGATTACACTGCCAGCTACAAGGTCGAAGGGTTGCGGGCCCCGGTCGAGATCGTGCGCACAACCGAGGATGTGCCCCATATCTTCGGCAAGGACGACCCGGATACCTTCTTCGCCCTGGGGCTGGCCCAGGCGCAGGACCGGTTGTGGCAGATGATGCTGCTGCGGCGCACGGTCCAGGGGCGGCTGTCAGAGATTTTCGGTGCCGAGACGCTGAAAACCGACGAACTGATGCGCAGACTGGGACTTTATGAGGCGGCCGTGTCCTCGGTCGCGGCGCAAGACGACGATACCAGGGTCGCGCTCGAAGCCTATGCGCGCGGCGTGAACCAGTGGATCTCGATCATCAACAAGGGGGCGATGGGGCGCGGCGCGCCCGAGTTCTTCCTGTTCGACAACAAGATCAGTTACTGGACCCCGGCCGACTCGATCGCGATCATGAAGCTGATGGCGGTGCAAACGACCAGCCAGTTGCAAAACGAGGTGTTGCGTGCGCGCGTCTCGATGCTGGGCGAGGGATGGGTCAACGACCTGATGCCCGATGCGCCGGGTCGGGGCACGGCGGCCCTGCCAGCCTATGCGCAGCTTTTTCCGACCATGCCGCGCGGCATACAGATCGCGAAGAATGATCGCCCCGGTGCGCTCAACCCATTTCCCGCGCTTGATATGGCCGGGGCCTCGAATGCCTGGGCTGCGGCGCCCGATCGCTCGGCCGCGGGCGGCTCGCTTCTGGCCAATGACCCGCATCTGGGACTGTCGGCCCCCTCGATCTGGTATCTCGCACGGCTGCAATTGCAGGGCGGGGGGGTGATCGGCGGCACGATTCCGGGGATGCCGCTGATCCTGTCGGGGCGCAACAGGGATCTGGGCTGGGGGTTGACCACCGCCTATGTCGATGATCAGGATCTGCATATCGAACAGCTCAAGCCTGACGACCCGACGCAATATCGCACGCCCGATGGTTACAAACCCTTCCGGACCAGGCGCGTGATCATCAACGTCAAGGATGCGCCGCCGGTCACCATCACCCTGCGCCGGACCGAGAACGGTCCGGTCATCCCGGGCAGCCATTTCGATCTGGCGACGATCACGCCACCCAATTCGGTGGTCTCGCTGAGCTGGACCGCGCTTGATCCGCATGACACCTCGATGACCGGCGCGATGGACCTGATGCGCAGCCATTCCATCGCCCAGGCGCTCAAGGCCGCCGAAAAGGTGGTGGCACCAGCGCAGAACATCACGCTGGCCGACCGGGACGGCGTGGCACTGGTGAGCGCAGGCAGGATCCCGCTGCGCGACCCGAACAACGAGACCCAAGGCCGGATGCCCAATGCGGGCTGGAAACCCGAGAACCGCTGGAAAGGCAACCTGCCCTTCAAGGACAACCCGCAATTCATCGACCCCAGGGGCGGGATTGTGGTCAATACCAACAACAAGACGGTGGACCGCCCCTTCCCCTACAATGTCAGCTTCCACTGGGGCGATACGCAGCGCATCCGTCGCCTGACCAGGCTGATGGGCGAGCGCGAGGTGCATTCGCGCGACAGCTTCATCTCGGCGCAACTCGACACGGTCAGCCCGGCGGCGCGCGGCCTGTTGCCGCTGGTGGGCGCGAATCTGTGGTTCACCGGCGATCCCGCCCCCGAGGGCACGCCCGAGCGCCAACGCCAGCGCGCGCTCGAATTGCTGGCAAGCTGGGATGGCGAGATGTCCGAACACCTGCCCGAACCGCTGATCTACGCGGCCTGGATGAGTGCGCTGCAAAATCGCCTGATCCGTGACGAACTGGGCCCGCTGGCCGGGACGTTCACCCATCTTCAGCCGCTTTTCATCGAACGCGTCTTCCGCAACACCGACGGCGCGAGCCGCTGGTGCGATGTGCTCCAGTCTGCGCCGCAAGAGACCTGCACCGATATCGCGCGTCAGGCGCTGGACGCGGCCCTGCTGGAACTGACCGGGAAATACGGACCGAATATCGAAAGCTGGCGCTGGGGCGACGCGCATATGGCCGAGCAGGACAATCCGGTGCTGGGCAAGGTGCCGGGTCTCAAATGGTTCGTGAATATCCGCCAATCGACCTCGGGGGGCGATTTCACCCTGATGCGGGGCCTCACGCGCGGCGGCGGCGGTCCGGACCGCTTTGCCAATGTCCATGCTGCGGGCTATCGCGAGGTGATCGATTTCGCCGATCCCGACAGTTCCGTCTTCATCATTTCAACCGGGCAATCGGGGCATCCGCTCAGCCGCCATTACGACGATCTGTCCGAACTCTGGCGGTCGGGCGAATATATCCCGATGTCGCTCGATCCGCAGCTTGCGCGCGCGGCGGCCTCCGGCATCACCCATCTGATCCCGCAAGAGACGAAAACCGGCAATTGAGGCGGTTTCGCCCTGCCCGGAATATCCTCACGTGGGAGTTGCGCCGACAGGCGCGGCAGAGGCAAATGCCACCAACCGCGCAATGTCATCGCGTCGGCAGGATGACCGAAAAGCGACTGCCCTCGCCCTTCTTGCTGTCGATCTTGAGCCGGCCACGGTGACGCGAGACGATGTGCTTGACGATCGCCAGCCCCAGCCCGGTGCCGCCCTGCTCGCATGAGCGATGGGTATCGACCCGGTAGAAACGTTCGGTCAGGCGGGGCAGATGCAAGGGATCGATCCCCTCGCCCTTGTCGGCCACCTCGATACGCAGCGCAGGACCCCGCAGGCCGGGCACGGTTCCGACCCGGATCACGGTGACGCGCACCTCCCCGCCCTGCCCGCCATATTTGATCGCGTTCTCGATCAGGTTGGAAAAAACCTGCGTCAACTGATCGGGATCACCGGGCACGCGCAACTCACCGGTCTCGCCCTCGCGGATCAGTTCGACGCCCTGGGCCTCGGCGGTATGGCTGAGCGTCTGGATTGCGCCCTTGAGCACCACCGAAATATCAACCGTCCCGCGCGGGCGCTGACGCTCCTCGCTCTCGACACGGCTGAGCGACAGAAGATCGCCCACAAGACGGTTCATCCGGGACGCTTCGCGCTCCATGATCGACAAAAACCGGTCGCGCGCCTTCGCGTCATCGCGCGCGGAATGGCGCAAGGTCTCGACAAATCCCATCAGCGCTGTCAGCGGCGTGCGCAACTCGTGGCTGACATTTGCGACAAAATCGCGTCGCATCGCCTCGGCCTCCTCCAGCGCGGTTATATCCTCGAAGCTGACCAGAACCGAGGGCCCCTTGACCGGCCCCTCGGGCGCAGGCGGCAGCACGGCAACGCTGACAAGCTGAATGGTCTCGCCGCCCTCCGCCGAGGTCAGGCGCAGCCGGATCCGGCCTTCGATCCCATGGCGCAGGGCCGCTTCACAGGCCTCTCCGAATGCAGGCTGGCGCAGCACATTGACAAAGGGCACAGTGTCCAGCCCGGTTCCCAGCAGGCGCGTTGCGGCCATGTTTGAACGCACGATCCGTTCCTCGCGGTCAATGATCAGCATCGCGAAAGGGCTGGCGGCAAGGATCGCCTGGTTCGGGTCTGTCGGCATGGGGCCTCCTGGGGCATACGCGCGCAGGATCGGCACAAAGGCATGCCCGTGTAAAGACATGCCAGGCGCGGCGGCCTGAAGGTTTCATCAACGTTTTCGCCCAATATACGAGACAGGATCGCCCGACGACCATCCAGAAAGCCAATCGTGTCCGCCGTTTGTCCACGGATGAGAAAACCCGACTCCAAGGGACGAAAAACCAAATTTGCCCCTGTTCCGCAGAGGTCTTATCTGTGGTCTGTGTCAAACTGATTTACGCGGCATGACTCAACCGGAGCAGGGATATGATAACAGCATTCGGTAATGGTCTGGTTGTCGGGTTCAGTCTCATCATCGCGATAGGTGCCCAGAATGCCTATGTGTTGAGACAGGGCCTGAGAAATGAGCACATCGTGCCGATCTGTCTGACCTGTGCCTGCTCGGATACGGCCTTGATCTGCCTTGGCGTGACCGGATTCAACACATTGGTGGGCCAGTGGCCGTGGCTGGTGCAGGGGGTTACGGCGCTCGGGGCCGTCTTCCTGCTTGCATACGGGGCGCGCTGTTTTTTGTCCGCCTGGAGGGCTCATGCAGCCCTGCGGCCAACGGACAACTCGGCCAGGGGCATGGCGGGGGCCGTCGCGACAAGCATGGCGCTGACCTGGCTCAATCCCCATGTCTATCTGGACACGGTGTTCCTGATCGGCTCCATATCGACCAATTTTCCGGACCAGAAATACTGGTTTGCCGCCGGTGCCTCCGCCGCATCCTTCATTTTCTTTTTCACTCTCGGCCTTGCGGCACGGTTCTTGCGCCCGGTTCTGGCCAGCCCGTTTGCCTGGCGCATCCTTGATGCGATTATCGGCATCACAATGTGGGGCATTGCCGTAAGCCTCCTTTATCGCTGATCACGACTGTTTCGCGCACCGCTTGTGCTGGTTAAGCAGTACGGCAATGGCGTGATGAAACGGCGCACAGACGTCGGCGGCATCTTTCCCAACGAAGCGTCGATCCGGTGCCTGGTTGGTACCATCCGCATGGAGCAGACCGGGGAATGGACCGTTCAGCGCGGCCGATACATGACGCTGGAAACGCTCGCCCCGGTCTGCATCGCTCCGGTCTGCCTCGCTCCGGTCTCCTGCGTCAGAACCCAAGTCTGCGCTCATACCCGGTCTCGCAGCAGGATCAGCTCAAGACGGTTGTTCCGAATATCCATTGGGTTGGAGACCGAGTTCTTGCGATCGGCAAAGCCTGTCACCCGCTGCACACGCCCAGGCACCAGGCCGCCTTGGGTGAGCAATTCCCGCATCCTTTGCGCGCGTGCCGCCGAGAGTTCCCAGACCGGATCCACGCGCAACATCTTCGGATATGCGTGAACATGCCCATTGATCGCGATCGGATTCCGTACCAGGCCGAAGACCCGCACCAGCATCTGGGCCAGTTCCAGCGTCACCGTTTCGGGATTGGCGCTATCCCCGGTAAAAAGCGGCTCTCCGGGCAGATCGAAGAACTCCACGATCAGCCCCTCGTCTGTCACGCGGGTGACGATATGGCGCGCAAGCCGTTCAGACACCATCGACTCGCCCCCGATGCCGTTGAGCATTTTCTCGATACGGCGGGATGTTTCCTCGAATTCGCCATGGTTGCGATCGACGACCTCATCGCTGCCGCTCTGACCACGCGCCTGCAGTTCGGCCGTCGGCCGCGCCGAAGCCGCCCCGGTACCCGCCTGCGAGATCCGCTTTTCCGAGAAGATCTCCTCGCCGCCGAAGACCCCTTCGCCGCCACCCGAGATCCTGTTGATCGGGATCGTCGGGCTGAAATAGTCGGCAATCCCCTTGCGCTGTTTTTCCGTCGTCGCATTGAGCAACCACATCAACATGAAAAACGCCATCATCGCGGTGACGAAATCAGCATATGCCACCTTCCATGCGCCACCGTGATGCCCGCCGCCAGCGACCACCTTCCTGCGCTTTATGATGATGGGCTGGACATTGTCTTTCGAATTCATCGCCATCCCCTTTTACTCACCCGGAGATAGCTCTAGCGATGCCAGCTTAATGTGTGGTTGACAGATGCAACCCGATCTGTTCGCCCATTCGCTTGCCGCAGCCCGCGCAGGAGCGTGCGTTGTGGAACACAGATGATCCCAATTATGACCGGTCCTTCATTGTCCAGCTAATGGATCGAAACCACCGGCTTCCAGCCGGTCCGCTTCAGCGAATCTGCCGATGATCCTCCGCGCACAGGCGATTCCCTACCACAGGTTCCATCTGGTGTGGGTGACAAGATACCGCCACAAGGCGTTCCGGAGACCAATGCGCGAACGCATTCGTGAGATCATCCGCCAGACCTGTGACGAAATGGGCGTCCACATTGTGCGAGGCGTCCTGGCCCGCGATCATGTCCACATGTTCGTGTCGATCCCGCCGAAGCTGTCCTTGTCAGATGTCATGCAGCCGATCAAGGGACGCGCGTCGCGGCGCATCCGGATGGCGTTCCCGGACCTGCGCAAGCGCTGTTGGGGCAGGCGGTTCCGGGTGCGTGGGTGTTTTTCAACCATGTCGGGCAATGTCACCGACGCCATCATACTTCAGTATCTGGAGTGATATTCCACACGCGATGCTACCGGCGAAAGCCGGGAGTCGTTCACTTTAATGAATATTTTAGAAATCCATTTCCTTGCACACCATGCGCGCCTGAGGTTTTTTCGGGTGTCCAGATGGGCACCATTTTTGCCGGGCAAGGCCTGTGATGTCGGGGGGAGCGCCGCTGACAACGGGCTGTTCGTTGAGGCGGTCCTTTCCCGCTCTCGGGCAGGCATCGCATGGCGGGATCTGCCCGAGCGCTTTGGCGATTTCCGGGTGATCCACACAGGCCACCTGCGCTGGAGCCGCAAAGGTGTCGGGCAGTGCGTTTTCAATATGGCGCGGAGGTTCTGCTCGACGGCATCGAGGCCGGGATCCTGAGAGCGGACAAGGGATATGACGCGGACGAGCGCGTGATTGAGCGGCTGGAAGCGCGCCGGTGGCGGGGCCACAATCCAGCCGAAAAGAGCCTCGAGTATATGACAAAGCGCTCTGCAAAACACATCATTTGATCGGGAACGTCTTTGAAAAGATCAAACATTACAGGGCTGTCGCCACGCGCCATGACAAAACCGCAACCGCATTTCCCGGAGCCATACATCGCGTCGCGTCAGCTATATGGCTCAATGGATAACACCGCCTGGGCTCAAGCGCCTGCTGTCCGAGGCCATACCGGATGATGTCGCGCCGAAAGACCCGTCGGGCTGCCCGGACGTTCGCAAGAACATACGGAAAATCGCCGGATCGGCATGCCGCCGAACCGCGAGGGCATGATTTTGGAACGCCCGGCCTGAGCGCCCGGCCTGAGCGCCAAGCCTGTCCACACAGGCGCACGGATTGTCGCAGGCCATTGCCTGGCCGGGCTCGCATCGCTATCTGCGAGGGCATGATCGAGAGGCACGCATGACATCCCAGCGGCCACAGGGCGCCGCCGCCGACCACGCCACGCCCGCCAGCATCCTGTCCCGACTGGCCGAACCGGTTGCGCGCAGGCTGGGCATCGCGGGATGGGTGTCGATACTGTCGGCGCTGGTCTGGCCCGTGCAGGCCGCAACAGTCGGGCTGGTTCTGGGGGATCTTGTCGCGCCGGGGGTCAGCATGCCCCTGTCTCCGGTGGCCGGTGCGGCGGTCTTCCTGCTGCTCTCGGCGCTGCGGATCGGGCTGGACCGGATCGCGCAACGGCTGACAGCGGATGCGGCCGGGGTGGTGCAGGTCGATGCGCGCACGACCCTGCTGGCCCACGCGATTCGCCAGGCGCCGGGGGACGCCGCCCTGCAACCCTCGGCGCTGGCTTCGTTGATTGCCGAGAAACTGGCGGCACTGGGGCCTTGGGTCACCCGCTATCGCCCCGCCTTCCTGCGCGCCCGCGTCGTGCCCATCGCCTTGCTGTTGCTTGCACTGACCCAAAGCTGGGCCGCGGCCGTGATCCTGATGATTGCCGGGCCATTGATTCCGCTTTTCATGGCACTGGTGGGGATGGCCGCCCAAGAGGCTTCGGAACGACAGATGATCGAGATCGGGGCGCTCAACCGCCTGTTGATCGACCGCATTGGCGCAATCACCGATCTGCGGCTGCTGGGTGCCGAGGCGCGCTCGCGTGACGACCTGGCCGCGCAATCCGGGGATCTGCGCACCCGCACCATGGCCGTGCTGCGTGTGGCTTTCCTGTCTTCAACCGTGCTGGAACTGTTCGCCGCAATCGGTGTGGCACTGGTTGCGGTCTATGTCGGACTCTCTTTGATCGGCTGGATGAATTTCGGCACCTACGGCACACCGATGACGCCCGCGCAGGGGATATTTCTGCTGATGATCGCCCCGGAATATTTCCAGCCGATGCGGGACCTGGCTGCCGCCTGGCATGACCGTGCCGCCGCCCTGGCCGTTGCGGGCGAGCTGGACGAGGCCGAGCGCGGCATGGAGCAGGCCAACAGGCTGCTGGGCACGGGCGCACTGGCCGCGCCGCCCGCATCCGGCCCGTTGCTCTGGCAGGGATTGCGGATCCGCCCCGGCCATGCCGCCGCTGCCATTCCCGTTCCCGATGCGACAATCTCGCCCGGCGAAGCCGTGGCGATCACCGGCCCCTCCGGTGCAGGAAAGACCACGCTGCTGGCAAGCCTGGCCGGACTGATCCCGGCACAGGGTCTGATCATGCTTGGCAATCTGAGGCTGGACGATGAAACCGCCGATAGCTGGCGTGCGGGGCTGGCCTGGATCCCGCAATCCCCCCGCTTTGCCGATGCGAGCCTGCGCGACCTGATCACGTCGGGACGCGACGGAGATCTGGATGCGGCCCTGGATACGGCCCTGTCGGCGGCTGCCGCGCACGAGATCGTGGCGACCCTGCCCGAGGGGCTCCATACCCGGCTGGGCGATCTGGGCGGGGGGGTTTCGGGCGGCGAGGCACGCAGGCTTCTGATCGCACGCGCCCATTTCGCGCACCGCGCGGTCGTTCTGGCCGATGAACCCACCGCCGATCTCGACCCGAAGACAGCGGGCAAGATCATCGCGGGGCTGCTGTCCTTGCGGCGCACCGGGGCGACATTGATCGTCTCCAGCCACGATTCGGCCCTGATCGATGCGATGGATCGTCAGATTTCACTGGGGGATGTGGCGTGAAAACCGTCTGGCGACTGATCCTCCGCCTTGTCCCGGCCCAAAAGACCGCCTTGCTGCGCGGCACGGCCCTGTCCCTTGTCGTGCTCGCGATGGGCGCTGCCCTGCTCGGGCTGTCCGGCTGGTTCGTGACCGCCGCTGCCGTCGCGGGTGTGACCGGGCTTGGCATCGGCTTCGATTTCTTCCAGCCCTCTGCGGGCGTGAGAGGGCTGGCACTGGGACGCGCTGCCGCGCGCTATGGTGAACGGCTGTTGACCCATGACGCAACGCTGAGGGTCCTTTCGGATCTGCGTATCGCGCTGATGGAAGGCATTTCGCGCCGTCCCCATGAGGACCAGGCGAAACTGCGTAGCGCGCAAGCGCTCAACCGGCTGACCTCGGATGTGGATGCGCTGGACGGGCTGATGCTGCGACTGGCGATCCCGATCATCGCGGCGATCTGCGCCCATCTTCTGGCTTTCGTCTCGCTGTGGATGATCGAGGGGCTGCCGGTCGCGGCGGCGGTTGCGCTGATCTACCTGATCGGCGGCACGGCCGGGCTGGCCTGGGCTGCGCGGGCCGCACGCCGCGATGCGCGCGCGGCCGAAACCGCCTTGCAAAACCTGCGCAGCGGGGCGCTGGAGTTGATGCGCGGACGGGCCGACCTGGCTGTGGCCGGAGCACTGGCCGCGCAAGCCGCACAGGTCAAGGCCGAGATCGCGGCCGATGCCCGGGCCCGGCGCAATCTGGAGGCGCTGGATCGTCGTGTCGGCGCGGTCATTGCGGCGACCACCGCTCTGGCCGGGACCGTGGCGCTGGCGGTCGGCGGGCAGATGGCCGCGGCGGGGCAGATCTCCCCGGCCCGCGCCGCGATCGGGCTGTTCGTCGCGCTGGCACTGGCCGAATCGCTCATGCTGCTGCGGCGTGGCATGGCCGAAACGGGCCGGATACAGGAGGCGGGCGAGCGGGTTCTGGCATTGATCGACACCCCGGAACGTATCGAAGGGGCGACCACCCGGCCGGTCGTGGTGCCCGACGCCCCGCTGCTGCGGGTCCGCGATCTGGGCTTTGCCCGACCAGGCGCCGCACAGCCTGTCTTCGACGGGCTGAACTTCGATCTGCATCCCGGCAAGACGCTGTTCCTGACCGGGCCTTCCGGGGCCGGGAAATCGACCGCGCTGGCCGTTCTGGCCGGATTGCTGCCCGCGACCTCGGGACGGATCGAAATGCGTGGCGCAGATCTGGGGGACTGGCCGGAGGACGACCTGCGCGCACAGCTCACGCTGGTTGCGCAACGCAGCCGGCTTCTGTCTGGCAGCGTGGCCGAGAACCTCGCGCTGTCATGCAGCACCGAGCACCCGCTGACCGAGGGCGGGGCCTGGGCTGCGCTGCGCGCCGTCGCGCTTGATGAGGTGATTGCCGAACGGGGCGGATTGGGGGCCGCTCTGGGCGAGGGCGGGATTGGCCTGTCAGGCGGTCAGAGCAAGCGTCTCGCCCTCGCCCGCGCGGCCCTGCGCCAGCCAGCAATCCTCATGCTCGATGAACCGACAGAGGGTCTGGATGCCGCGACGGCACGGTCCGTGTTGCAGGGATTGCGCGCCTGTCTGCCCGGGTCGGGGCTGATCATCGTCTCGCATCGCCGCCTGGACAGTGCTTTTGCCGACCACGCAATCGCACTCAAGTGATGCAGGCCATGCCGCAATTATGACGCTGATTTCATCAGGCAGACCACCCATCATGCCCGTTCACAAAAACATGCGACATATTGTCAATTTGATCTATCTCAAGGTCAGCCACAGATTTGGCGTGCATACACTTGATCTTGGGAGAATATTTATCCTGAGAGAATATTTCCAGCAGACCCGGCTTTTCACGAAACCGGGAACAAGCTAGAGGAACGGAGAACGAGAATGGATTTCGGGATCGTTGAGCTGTCACGGCTGCAATTTGCCATGACCGCGCTCTATCACTTCCTGTTCGTGCCGCTCACGCTGGGTCTTTCGATCATCGTGGCGATCATGGAGACGGTCTATGTGATGACCAACCGCCCCATCTGGCGTCAGATGACCAAGTTCTGGGCCACGCTGTTCGGCATCAACTTCGTGCTGGGTGTGGCAACGGGGATTACCATGGAATTCCAGTTCGGCATGAACTGGAGCTACTATTCGCATTATGTAGGTGACATCTTCGGCGCACCGCTGGCCATCGAGGGGATGATGGCCTTCTTCATGGAGGCGACCTTCGTCGGGCTGATGTTCTTTGGCTGGGAGAAACTGAGCCCGGTCAAGCACATGGTCGTCACCTGGCTGGTTGCGATCGGATCGAACTTCTCGGCTCTGTGGATTCTGATCGCCAATGGCTGGATGCAGAACCCGGTCGGGGCGCGCTTCAACCCGCTGACGATGCGGATGGAAATGACCTCGTTTTTCGACGTCGTGTTCAACCCGGTCGCACAGGCAAAATTCGTGCATACGGTGTCGGCCGGTTACGTGACCGCCGCGATCTTCGTGCTTGGCGTCTCTGCCTGGTACATGCTCAAGGGGCGTCACTATGAACTCGCCCGTCGCTCGATCGCGGTTGCGGCCTCCTTCGGTCTCGCCTCTGCGTTCTCGGTGGTGATCCTGGGCGACGAATCCGGCTATGAAACCACACATAACCAGAAGATGAAGCTCGCCGCGATGGAGGCGATGTGGGAAACCGAACCGGCTCCGGCAACCTTCACCCTGTTCGGAATCCCCGACCAGAAGGCGCGCGAAACCAGATATGCGATCCATGTTCCGTGGCTTATGGGGCTGATCGGCACCCGATCGCTGACCACCCAGGTCGAGGGGATCAACGATCTGGTCAAGGGCTCGCAAGAGCGCATCAGATCGGGAATCATCGCCTATGACGCGCTGATGAAGATCCGCGCGGCCAGGGGCGATGTCAGCCCCGAGGTCAAACAGAGCTTCGAAGCGCATTCGCAGGATCTCGGCTATGCCTTCTTGCTGAAACGCTATGTCGATGACCCGCGCCAGGCGAGCGAGGCGCAGATCCTGAAAGCCGCTGACGATACCGTGCCGCCTGTG
Organism: Thioclava sp.; assembly: GCA_965277135.1. Classification (GTDB taxonomy): domain Bacteria; phylum Pseudomonadota; class Alphaproteobacteria; order Rhodobacterales; family Rhodobacteraceae; genus Thioclava. Next base: position 26,036 of record CBDIBW010000020.1, read on the forward strand.
CTGCCATTGTTCTGGTCGTTCCGGCTGATGGTCGCGCTTGGCTTCGGTTTCATCGGGGTGATGATCTACTTCTTCATCCGGACGAACTGGAAGGGTGGCGACTATCCGCGTTGGGCACTGCGTGCCGCAGTCTTGATCATTCCCGCCCCCTGGATCGCCGCCGAACTTGGCTGGTTCACCGCCGAATTCGGACGTCAGCCCTGGACGGTGGACGGGATTTTGCCCACGGCGCTGTCGGTCAGCCACCTCTCGGTGGGTGATCTGGCCGTGACGCTGGCGGGCTTCGTGGCCTTCTACACGGTTCTTTTCATCGTCGAGATGGGCCTGATGATCAAATATATCAGGAAAGGCCCCTATCAGGATGTGGACGTGACCCGGGAGTGGCAGACGCGGCATGAAAACCGCCTCGCCGGCCGCAACACTGTCACCATGCCGGCGGAGTAAAAGACGATGATTCTCTTTGAACTTGTTCCCTTCGATCTGTTGCGCGTCATCTGGTGGATCCTGCTTGGCGTGCTGCTGATCGGCTTCGCGCTCACCGACGGGTTCGACATGGGTGTCGGTGCGCTCATCCCCTTCGTCGGCAAGACCGACAGCGAACGCCGCGTCGCGATCAACACGATCGGCCCGGTCTGGGAAGGCAACCAGGTCTGGTTCATCCTTGGCGGCGGCGCGATCTTCGCCGCCTGGCCACCGCTCTACGCGGTCAGCTTCTCGGGGTTCTACCTTGCGATGTTTGCCGTGCTCGCGGCACTGATCCTGCGTCCCGTGGCCTTCAAATACCGGTCCAAACGCGACTCGGCGACCTGGCGCGCAGCCTGGGACTGGGCCCTGTTCACCGGTGGCGCGGTGCCTGCATTGATCTTCGGCGTGGCCATGGGAAACGTGCTGCAAGGTGTGCCGTTCGAGTTGAACGACATGCTGATGCCGCTCTATCCGGGCAATTTCCTGATCAAGTTCGTCTCGCTGCTGAACCCGTTCGGCCTGCTCGCCGGGGTGGTTTCGCTCTCGATGCTGCTGACGCATGGCGCGGCCTGGCTGACGCTCAAGACCGAAGGTCCGGTGCAACAGCGCGCCCGCAGGATCGGCTCCGTTGCGGGCATTGTCGCCTTCGTGACCTATGCGCTGGCCGGTCTCTGGCTGGCTGTCGGGATCAAGGGCTACCAGATCACCTCAAGCGTGCCTGCCAACGGTCCGTCGAACCCGCTCTTCTCGACGGTCGCCCATGAGGGCAGCTGGCTGAGCGCCTATTCCGACCGCCCCTGGATCGCGATTGCACCGATCCTCGGTCTGGCCGGGATTGCGCTGGCCACGCTCGGTCTGCGTGCCGGACGCGAGGTCTCGACCTTGCTATGGTCGAAACTGGGCATCTTCGGCGTGATCTCGTCGGTCGGCCTGACGATGTTCCCCTTCATCCTGCCGAGTTCGCTCAACCCCGATTCCTCGCTGACGGTCTGGGACAGTTCATCCTCGCACCAGACGCTTTTCATCATGCTCGTCTGTGCGCTGGTCTTCATGCCGCTCATCCTCACCTACACCGCCTGGGTCTACAAGGTGCTCTGGGGCAAGGTGACGGTCGAGGATGTCGAGCGCGACAGCCACACCGTATATTAGGGAGACACGACAAATGTGGTATTTCGCATGGATCCTCGGGCTGCCTCTGGCCGCACTGATCGCGGTGGCGAACGCGATGTGGCTTGAGATACAGAATGACCGCAAGATCGTCGAAGACGATCGCCGATAGGCACTTCTGCGCATCCCGGGCCAGCAAGACCGTCCTTCGGGGCGGTTTTGTGCCTTTGCACGCAACGCACCGGTCGTCCGCCGTCCGCATTTGCGCAAGTCAGGTGTCAGGACGTTACGTTCCGGAACCGGAAGGAGTTCGCCCTGAACAACTTTTATCCGGCTGATTTTGCTTGAGAATGATGTGATATTGCTGGGTGCTGCCTGCAAGGTTTTGTATTATCCCGGCAGGAACCCTGCAATTTCGAGCCGTGATATGAAGCCGAGAAAGCCGCTCCCGGAACAAGACGATCTCCTGCGCGCCCGCCTGGTCGAGATGATCGACATGCGCCACGAGCTGGTGAAACTTGCCCCCCTGATCGACTGGGAGGTCTTTGAGCGGGAATGGGCCGGGTTCTTTCCGTCCCACACCGGTCGCCCGGCGACGTTGACGCGCCTGGTTGCCGGACTCCTTTACCTGCAACATGCCTATGCACTTTCGGACGAGGCGGTCGTGGCACGATGGGCCGAGAACCCGTATTGGCAGCACTTCTGCGGCGAGACGTTCTTTCAGCACCGTCTGCCGCTTGATCCCTCATCCCTGACCCGGTGGCGCAAGCGGATCGGCGAGGAGGGTGTTGAATGGATGCTGACCCAGACGATCGAGGCCGGGAAACGCGCCGGGGTGGTGAAGCGCAGCGATCTCAAGCAGGTCACGGTCGATACCACGGTGATGGAAAAGAACATCGCCCACCCGACGGATGCCCGGCTGTATGAGGCGGCGCGGCGCAAGCTGGTCGGGCTGGCTCGCGAAGCCGGGATCGTCCTGCGCCAGAACTACAACCGTCTTGGGCCTCGGCTGGCCGGTCAGGTTGGGCGCTACGCCCATGCCCGCCAGTTCAAGCGGATGCGCAAGGCGTTGCGCCGGCTCAAGGGCTACACCGGCCGCGTGCTGCGCGACATCGAGAGGCAACTGGGTAAGGTTCCGGAGGGGGCGCTGAGAGAGCGCCTGGTGGGGATGATCGCGCTGGTGAACCGGCTGTTGGCGCAGAAGCCGAAGGACAAGAAGAAACTCTACAGCCTGCATGAACCGGCGGTGGACTGCATCTCCAAGGGCAAGGCGCACAAGAGGTACGAGTTCGGAACCAAGGTCAGCGTGGCCACGACCAACCGGGGCGGCTTCGTGGTCGGGATGCGGGCGCTGCCGGGTAACCCTTACGACGGCCACACGCTGCACGAGGCGCTGGAACAGGTCGAGATCCTGACCGACCTGAGGCCAGAGTTGGCCTTTGTCGACCGCGGATACCGCGGGCATGGCGTGCAGAATGTGAAGGTTTTCATCAGTGGCGCAAAGCGAGGTGTCACCAGGACGATCGCCAAACTCCTGCGACGGCGCAGCGCCATTGAACCAATGATCGGGCACATGAAGAACGACGGTCGACTGACGCGAAGCACCCTGAAAGGAACCGACGGCGACGCTCTGTTCGCCGTGCTCTGCGGCTGCGGTCACAACATTCGCATGATCCTGAGACACCTGAGGGAGATCTTGTGCCGGTTGATCCGGGCTCTCACCTCGCTCCGACAGACCACCACCGCTGAAACGGCCTTCGTCGGGCCGTCTCAGATCGCCAACGTGCCAATCTGAAACCCTTGTTCAGGACGGACGAAGGAGCGTTTTTCCCTGTCCCCCGGCGCGTTGGTCTTGTAGCATAATTGTCGAGCATCCTGTCCGTCACGAAGTTCAGGACGGACCCAACATGGTGAGACACGTGAAATGAAAGCTTTGGTTCCGGTCAAACGCGTGATCGACTATAATGTGAAAGCCCGCGTCAAGGCGGATGGGAGCGGTGTCGATCTTGCGAATGTGAAGATGTCGATGAATCCGTTCGATGAGATTGCGGTTGAAGAGGCAATCCGCCTGAAGGAGAAGGGCGTCCTGTCCGAGATCGTGGCGGTTTCGGTGGGTGTCAGGCAGGCACAGGATACCTTGCGCACGGCGCTCGCGATGGGGGCGGACCGGGCGATCTTGGTGGTAGCCACCGACGACGTGAGCATTGATATCGAGCCGCTGGCGGTGGCCAGGATCCTGGCCAAAGTGGTCGCGCAAGAGGCACCACAACTGGTGATCGCGGGCAAACAGGCGATCGACAATGACATGAACGCGACGGGGCAGATGCTGGCCGCGCTGCTGGGTTGGGGCCAGGCGACCTTTGCCTCGGAGGTGGAGATCGTGGATGAAGCCGCCAGGGTCACGCGCGAGGTCGATGGCGGGCTGCAGACGATCGAGGTGAAGCTGCCGGCGGTCATCACCACCGATCTGCGGCTGAACGAGCCGCGCTATGCCTCGCTGCCCAACATCATGAAAGCCAAGAAAAAACCGCTCGAAGAGAAGACGGCGGCCGATTACGATGTCGATGTCACACCACGTCTGTCGGTGGTGAGCGTGAGCGAGCCTGCGGGCCGCGCGGCGGGGATCAGGGTGAACTCCGTCGATGAGCTGGTGGAGAAACTGAAAGAGGCGGAGGTGCTCTGATGGCTGTTCTTCTGATTGGCGAAGTGCACGGGGCGGACCTGGCGATCAACGCGACGGCCAAGGCGCTCACGGCGGCGAAATCGCTTGGCGAGGTGACGGTGCTGGTGGCGGGCGCCGGGATTGGGGACGCGGCCTCGGCTGCGGCGGGTCTTGAGGGCGTGGCGAAGGTGCTGAGCGCCGACGATGCGGCTTACGCGCATGGGCTGGCCGAGCCGCTGGCCGATCTGATCGTGTCTCTGGCACCGGGTTACAGCCACATCGTGGCACCTGCCACGGCCAGCGCGAAGAACGTGATGCCGCGGGTGGCCGCCCTTCTGGACGTGATGGTGATCTCGGATGTGACCGGCGTGATCGATGCCGAAACCTATCAACGCCCGATCTATGCGGGCAACGCGATCCAGACGGTGAAATCCGCAGACGCGATCAAGGTGCTGACGGTGCGGACATCGACTCTCGACGCGGCAGGTGAAGGCGGTTCGGCTGCCGTCGAGGCGGTGGCGGGCGCGGGCGATGCGGGGCTGAGCGCCTGGTTGGCCGACAAGGTAGACGAGAGCGACCGGCCCGAACTGACAAGCGCCAGGATCGTGGTCTCGGGCGGGCGCGGCGTGGGTTCGGAAGAGGATTTCAGGATCATCGAAGCACTGGCCAACAAGCTGGGCGCGGCCATTGGCGCCTCGCGCGCGGCGGTGGATTCGGGATTTGCCCCGAATGACTGGCAGGTCGGGCAGACCGGCAAGGTCGTGGCGCCCGATCTTTATATCGCGGCCGGTATCTCGGGCGCGATCCAGCACCTCGCGGGGATGAAGGATTCCAGGATCATCGTCGCGATCAACAAGGATGAGGAGGCGCCGATCTTCCAGGTGGCCGATTACGGGCTCGTCGCGGATCTGTTCGAGGCGATCCCCGCGCTCACCGAGAAACTCTGAAAATCCCTTCTTCCCCGCCGCCGTGACCCTGTTTTGCGGCGGCAGGTCCGCGATTGTGCCCCGAAAGCGCCCAAGGCCACCCCTGCCCGTGTGTTCACCTGCCATGCACCCATCTCAAAAACCCGGAGTCCCTGATCTTGTGCTCTGCGTCTGGTGGCGTATGGTCAGGTTGCATTGGCGGAAGGGACAACCATGACAATCGAGACAATTGGCGTGATCGGCGCAGGACAGATGGGCAACGGAATTGCCCATGTCTTCGCACTTGCCGGGTTCGACGTGATCCTCAATGACATCCGTGAGGACGCATTGGCCCGGGCCATGGGCATGATCCGCAAGAACCTCGACCGGCAGGTCTCGCGTGACAAGATCACCGGGACGGGTCGTGACGCGGCGTTGGCCCGGATTGTCACCACGACAACCCTGTCGGAGTTGGGGCAAACCGATCTCGTCATCGAGGCGGCGACCGAACGGGAATCTGTCAAGCAGGCCATCTTCAAGGATCTGCTGGCGCATCTGAAACCGACGACGATCCTGGCCTCGAATACCTCGTCGATCTCGATCACGCGCCTTGCGTCGCGCACCGACCGGCCGGAGAAGTTCATCGGAATGCATTTCATGAACCCCGTGCCGGTGATGCAGCTTGTCGAACTGATCCGCGGGATCGCGACCGATGATGCAACCTATCAGCTCATGCTGGAACTGATCGGAAAGCTGGGCAAGACGCCGGCCTCGGCCGAGGATTTTCCCGCTTTCATCGTGAACCGCATTCTCGTGCCGATGATCAATGAGGCGGTCTATACGCTTTATGAGGGCGTGGGGACTGTGAAGTCGATCGACCTGGCGATGAAGCTGGGGGCGAACCACCCCATGGGACCGCTGGAACTGGCAGATTTCATCGGCCTGGATACCTGTCTGGCGATCATGAACGTGCTCTATGACGGGCTGGCCGATACGAAATACCGCCCCTGTCCGCTCTTGACGAAATATGTTGATGCCGGCTGGCTGGGCCGCAAATCCGGACGCGGTTTTTACGACTATCGCGGCGAAACGCCAGTTCCGACACGCTGACGCGCATCGGCCCGCGGGGGAGGCGACGCCCCCTTGCCCGTTCTTGCCTGCCCGTTCTTCCGGGTTCACCTTCGAGATATTCTTTCGAGGAGAAGCGCCGGAATGGGGTATCCGGCGGCTGCGGCGCCCGGTTGGGCCGCTTTGCAGCTTACAAGGACAAGGTCTCCTCGCGCAGAGCCGCGAGAAACTTGCGCGGGTTCTTCAGCGGCTCGGCAATTTCAGCCGCCGTCTTCGCCGGACCGATCGCCGGATGTTGCGGTTTGTTCAGTGCACGCCTGATCTCGTAAAGCAAAAGCCCCTGGCGTACTGTCGCCGAAAGCCTGTTTGCGATCTGGTAGGCGCGGGAATTCTGCCCCGGAAAGTGGATCGGCAGCACCGAGGCACCGGAACGCGCCAGCATCTTGGCGGTGAACGGATTCCATTCCTGCTCGATCACCGGGCCGAACAGGGTCTCGGAATGGGCAACCTGGCCCGCCGGGAACAACACCACGCACCCGCCCCTCTTGAGTTGGGCCATGCAGGCGGCGCGCATCTTGAGGCTGTCCTCGCGGGCGTTTTCCTCATGCGGGAACGGCACCGGCAACATGTATTTCTCGATCTCCGGGATCCCTGTCAGCAAAGATCGGGTCAGGATCAGGTAATCGTCGCGCACCTGACCGATGAGATAGGCGAGCACCATCCCGTCCACCAGTCCATGCGGGTGATTTGCCACCACGACGAGGGGGCCGGTCCTGGGGATCAAGGCAATCTGCTCTGGCGGGGTGGTCACCTCAATCCCCATCACGTCCAGCGCCTGCGGCCAGAATTGCGCGCCGAAAGGTGCGCCGCGTTTCTCGAACTTGCGGATCAGATGCAAAAGCCGGGCCTTCGCCGTCAGCCATTCGAGCGCCCGGATCGTTCCAACCTTGAACGGGCTGGAAAACGTGCCCGCATAGGACAGGCGACGCTTGTCATAGGGCCTGGATTGTGCTTGCGCCTCGGTGATTGCGACCTGCTCGTGCTCGTCCACGTTTCGGACCTCTCGGTTACTTGCAGATCACATGCCTTCGCCAAACCTGTCAACCACCAGCGCCTGAAGCGCATCGGCCAGCTTTTCGGCCTCGGCCCCGCTTGTCGTGACCTCAATAGTGGTTCCGCGCGAGGCTGCCAACATCAAAAGCCCCATGATCGAATCCCCCGACACATTCATGCCGTCCCGCGCGACCCGGGCAGCGGCATCATGCCGCTCGACCATTTCAACGAACCGCGCCGAGGCGCGCGCGTGCAACCCCTTCTCATTGACGATCCTGAGCGTGCGGGTCACAGACATCGCGCAGCGGCCCCTTTGGTCGTGTAGCGGTTGATATATTTGCGCCCGGCATCCAGCGCAGCCTCGATCGCGGCGGGCACGCTGAGAGTGCGTGATTTTGCCAGCTTGATCAGCAAGGGGAGATTGGCACCATAGACAATCTCCCGCCCGTTCGCCTCGCAGGCCATCAAGGACAGGTTCGATGGAGACCCGCCAAACATATCCGTGACCACGACAACCCCGTCACCGGCATCGACCGCATCGGCCGCGGCCCGGATCTCGGCCTGTTTGTCCACGCGATCATGATCATCCTCGATGCTGATTGCCCGGATGCCCCTCTGGGGACCGACGACATGCTCGATCGCCGCGAGATATTCCCGCGCAAGCCCCCCATGTGCCACGATCACAATCCCGATCAAGCGCCTGTCCCCATGTTCGCATGAACGCCTGTGCCGCGCCCGCGCCATTCCAGTTTCCCACGCCGTTTAGACACTTGCCAACCGTCTTCCGCAAGCGCTTTGGAAACGGTTTTCGTCATCGCAACCGCACGATGTTGCCCGGCCGCACAACCGAACCCGGTCAAGAGGTGAGTTCTTCTCGCCTCGACATATGCCGGAAAAAGAAATTCCGGCAGCCCCGGCACAGGTGACAGGAACGCATCATGGCGTTCGGCATGGCGTCCGGCATGGCGTTCGGTGGCGGACCGCCCCGTTACCGGCACGACGCGCCAGCCTGCCCGAGATGCCGGATCGGAGCGGGTCACACCCAACGCCCTCCTTTCAGCCATTGCAGAATGGTCACATCAAGATGATCATGTTGCACGCGCGACACAAGGGGTAGTTTAACTCCGAGAATCTTTCGAAACCGTTGCCGGGGAAGGCGTTCGGGTTCCATCCGGTCCAGATCGGCAATCAGCACGATGCGGGCCGGCCACAGGGGCGTTGCGCACAATATCCCGATGCCCCGCGCCTCGATGCGGCCGACCAGAGCTTCGGGTGGCCTGGCCCGGATCTCCTGGCCATCGCGCTTCAGATCAACGCGGTCATCGGCGACCAGATGCGCACCCAATGCCATCAGTCGCAATGCCAGCAGGGACTTGCCCGCGCCGGACGCCCCGAGGATCAACACCGCGCGTTGCGCATCAAGCGCAACCGCCGTGCCATGAACATTGGCGGACATCGTGACAGACGCGCCCAATTTACACCGGCAGGGCCACAACGAAGCGCGCCCCCAGAGGTTCCGAGCCCACATCGGCATCGGTCGGGCGAATATTCTCGGCCCAGATGACACCGTCATGCGCTTCGACAATCTGCCTGGAGATGGCCAGGCCAAGCCCCGAATGGGTGCCGAACTGGTCGGCCGGGCGCTGCGAATAGAACCGCCTGAACAGCTTGCCCAGTGCCTGTTCGGGAATGCCGGGGCCGGTATCCTCGACCACGACCAGAACCCGGTTGTCGCGGCAGCGTGCCCAGACCCGGACCACATCGCCATCCTCACAAAACGAGATCGCATTGGTGATCAGGTTGACAAGAACCTGTGCCAGCCGCGCCTCCCGTCCCGAGATCATCACCGGCCGCGCGGGCAGGTCCGAGATGAGATCGACACCTTTCCGGCGCGCTTCACGCCCCAGATGTCCCCCCATATGCCCCCCCATATGCCCGGTCAGGTTGCCGACCATCCTGACCAGATCGAAGGTCTCTTCCTTTTCCTTCATCAGATCGCAATCCAGCCGCGAGGCGTTGGAAATATCGCTCACCAACCGGTCGAGGCGCCGCACATCATGATCGATCACATCGAGCAGCCTGGTGCGATGCTCTTCCTTCTCGACCAGCCGCAAGGAGGCGACCGCCGAACGCAGGCTCGCCAGCGGGTTTTTGATCTCATGGCTGACATCGGCGGCAAATTGTTCGCTCGCGTCGATCCGGTCATGGAGGGCAGCCACCATGCCCCGCATCGCGCCCGACAAACGGCCGATCTCGTCCTTGCGCGGGGTCAGATCCGGGATCCGCGCCCGGTCCGGTGACATCTTGCGGCTGTTCTTCTGCCACCCGATTTCGGTCGCGATCGCCAGATCCGACAGCGGTTTCGCGATGATCGAGGCCAGGACAAGACTCGCGGCGATGGCAACCGCGATGGTGATCCCGAACATCCACAGCGCCTGTTCCCGTTGCAATATCAGCGAATCCCGGAACGGATCGAGACAGAACACACCCGTCACCAGCAAGACCATCGCCAGACTGTTGAGTGTGACGATCTTGCGTGCGAGGGGCGAACGAAAGATCGCAAAGACCCCGCCCCGTCCCCGCCCCTGCTTGGGATCGTTATCGATCGCGCCTGCCGACCCGTTTCGATCGTCGCCCATGGTGACGCCGGGATCCGGCTGTGCCTGTCTTCGGCTGTCACAACCGGGTTTTGCACGTGCCAGATCTGTCCGCCCTGTTATCCTCATCGATCGACGACCCGTTCTTCGCTGTAACGGTAGCCGATACCGTACAGCGTCTCGATTGCCGAAAATTCCGGGTCGGCATTGCGCATCTTGTTGCGAAGGCGTTTGATATGGCTGTCGATGGTGCGATCATCCACATAGACCTGATCGTCATAGGCGACATCCATCAGCTGATCGCGTGATTTCACGAAACCGGGCCGCTGGGCAAGCGCCTGAAGCAGCAGGAATTCGGTCAAGGTCAGCGTTACGTCATTGCCTTTCCAGGTCACCGCATGACGCTGCGGATCCATCAAGAGCGCCCCGCGCACCATCACCCTGGTTTCTTCGGTCGTGACGGCCTTGCCAGTGCAAATCGCACCCTGCCGGCGCAGCAGTGCGCGGATACGCGCGACAAGAAGCCGCTGGGAGAACGGTTTTTTCACATAATCGTCGGCCCCCACGCGCAGACCGAGCACTTCGTCGCTCTCGTCGGCCCTGGAGGTGAGAAAGATCACCGGCATCGAGGTTTTCCGGCGCAGTTTCTGCAACAGTTCCATTCCGTCCATGCGTGGCATCCTGATATCGAGAACCGCCATGTCGGGCAGCCTCGTGGCAAATGCCTCGAATGCCGCCTGACCGTCATCATAGGTCTCGACCTGGTAACCTTCCGCCTCAAGCGTGATGGAAACAGATGTCAGAATATTCCGGTCGTCATCGACCAGTGCGATCCTCGACATGTTCCATGTCCCTCTGATACCCATCTGATTGTCATGTCATTTGCCGCATCATCGGCCCTGCAAGCCCCCAAATCAACAATCTTGTGTCAGCCGGCCCGCTTTCACGAATCACCCGACAGGAATTTCCCGGGACCTGACCAGTTTGCCTCGCCTTTCGACAAGCTGACGCGATGATGGCACCAAATGTCATCATGGTTGCGCTAACGGCGACGAAGCTGCATGTTCCAACATGAAACTCTCATGCTATAGCCACTGCATTCGGGCAATTTTTCAACCTGGATCGGCGTTTCGAGACCCCAAACGCCGGAAGAAACCCCAAGGTGACGCCGCAAGACGGCATCAAGATGGCATCGGGAGTGATATATGAGTATCGGACGTGTGAATCCGGCAAAACGCCTGGAAGACCAGGGCTTCACCGGTCTGGGCAAGGTCTGTTACAATCTGCTGGAACCGACCCTGATCCAGGCCGCCATCGAACGCGGTGAAGGCGTGCTGGGCAAGGGCGGTGCCTTCTTTTGCAGCACCGGCAGCCATACCGGTCGTTCCCCGAAAGACAAATTCATCGTGCGTACCCCTGCGGTCGAGGGCGCGATCTGGTGGGAGAACAACGCGCCGATGGATCCGGCGAAATTCGATGTCCTTCACGCCGATATGAGCGCGCACATGAAGGGCAGGGATTGCTTCGTCGAGGATCTCCATGCGGGAGCCGACCCCGAGCACCGTCTTGATGTGCGCCTGATCGCCGAACTGGCCTGGCACGCTCTGTTCCTGCGCACCATGCTGCGCCGCCCGAAGCGCGAGGCGCTTGATACGTTCTCGCCCGAATGGACGATCATCAACTGCCCCTCCTTCAAGGCCGATCCCGAACGTCACGGCTGTCGCTCGGACACCGTCATCGCGCTCAACTTCGACAGCAAGACGATCCTGATCGGCAACACGGCCTATGCCGGTGAGAACAAGAAAGCCGTGTTCACCGCTCTCAACTACATCCTGCCCGGCAAGGGCGTGATGGCCATGCACTGCTCTGCCAACCACGCGATCGGCAACCCCGATGATTCGGCCATCTTCTTCGGCCTCTCGGGCACCGGCAAGACCACGCTGTCGGCCGATCCCTCGCGCACCCTGATCGGCGATGACGAACATGGCTGGTCGGACAAGGGCATCTTCAATTTCGAGGGTGGCTGCTATGCCAAGACGATCAACCTCTCGAAACAGGCAGAGCCCGAAATCCACGCGACCTGCTCGATGTTCGCCACCGTGGTCGAGAACATGGTCCATGACGAGGACACGCTCGAACTGGACTTCCAGGACAGTTCGCTGACCGAGAACATGCGCTGTGCCTACCCGCTGCACTATGTTTCGAACGCGTCCGGGACCTCGCTCGGCGGCCAGCCCGGGAACGTGATCATGCTGACCTGCGACGCCTATGGCGTGATGCCGCCGATCGCGCGCCTGACACCGGCGCAGGCAATATATCACTTCCTGTCGGGCTTCACCTCCAAGACCACGGGCACCGAAGTGGGCGTGACCGAGCCGATCCCGACCTTCTCGACCTGCTTTGGCGCGCCCTTCATGCCCCGCCGTCCCGAGGTTTATGGAAAACTGCTGCAACAGAGGATTCACGAGACCGGGGCGGCCTGCTGGCTGGTCAATACGGGCTGGACCGGCGGCACCTTCGGCACGGGGTCGCGGATGCCGATCCGGGCGACCCGTGCGCTGCTGAGCGCCGCGCTGAACGGCGCGCTGCATGATGTGCAATTCCGCAAGGATCCGAATTTCGGGTTTGAAGTTCCGGTCGCCGTGCCCGGCGTGTCGGATGTGCTGCTCGATCCGCGCCGCACCTGGGACGACAAGGAAGCCTATGACGCGCAGGCCATGAAACTGGTGACGATGTTCTCCGGGAACTTTGCCCAGTATCTTCCCTATATCGACGATGACGTGAAGGCCGCCGCGATTGGCTGAGCGCGGCAAGAGATCTTGCGAAAGGGTTTGTGAAAGAACCGGGGGTCATCCCCGGACATTGGAACCTCGAACCCGGTATATCCGCGCATCGCACGCAATCTCGCCAAATGGCTGCCGATCGCGCGGATGGCGTGATCAGGTCTGCTTGCGGGTCCGTTTGACCTTGCGCGCGATACCACGTTTCTTCGCGGCAAGTCCTGCCGGTTTGCGCGGCGATCGCGTGCCCGGACGACGCTTCTTGCGATTGCTGCGCACGGGCGCGTTGCCCTCAATCTCCAGCAGATCAAGCATCAGCCCGCCGGTCACCGGAACGGCTTCGGCCAGACGCACCAGAACCCGCTGCCCCAAGGTGATCACCAGGCCGGTATCTGCCCCGATCAGTTCCTGGCTCTCGCGGTCATGATGAAAGAACTCATTGCCAATCTCGCGGATCGGGATCAGCCCGTCCGCCCCGGTCTCGTCAAGGCGCACGAAGGCGCCGAATCTCTGAACGCCACTGATGCGGCCGCGGAATTCATTGCCCACCCGCTCCGCCAGATAGGCCGCAAGATAGCGGTCGGTCGTGTCGCGTTCGGCCGCCATTGAACGCCGCTCGGTATCCGAGATCAGCCTGGCCGTGTCTTCGAGATTTTCTGCATCCCGGTCGCTCAGCCCATCCTTGCCCCACCCATGCCCCGCGATCAGGGCGCGATGCACGATCAGGTCCGAATACCGGCGGATCGGCGAGGTGAAATGCGCGTAGGACCGCAGCGCCAGCCCGAAATGGCCGAAATTTCGCGGGTGGTAATAGGCCTGCGTCATCGCGCGCAGCGTGGAGATGTTCAAAAGTTCGTCAAATTCGCTGCCCTCGGATTGCGAGAGCAGGTTGTTCAGATGCGCGGTCCTGAGCACCTGCCCCTTTGCCAGCACAAAGCCCGAAGCCTGTGCCACCTCGCGCAGAGCCTCGATCTTTTCGGGGCCGGGCTCTTCGTGGACACGATAGAGCAACGGGCGACGCAGCCGCTCCAGCTCTTCGGACGCGGCCACATTGGCCAGCACCATGTATTCCTCGATCAGCTTGTGCGCATCCAGTCGCTCCTTGAACCGGATCGAGGCGACACGCCCATCCTCACCGATCACAATCTGCCGCTCGGGCAGATCCAGTTCCAGCGGCTGGCGTTTGGCCCGTGCCTTGAGAAGCGCCTCGTAAGCAGCGTAGATCGGGGTGATCACGCTCTCAAGCAGCGGTTCGGTCCTTGCATCGGGCCGCCCGTCGCGCGCCGCCTGCACCTGCCCGTATTCCAGCGAGGCCCGCGAGCGGATCATGGCGCGCATGAACCGATGCGAAATGCTGTTGCCGAACCGGTCGATCTTCATTCGCACCGCCAGCACCGCGCGTGGTACGTTTTCATGCAGCGAACACAGATCACCTGACAGCCGGTCCGGCAACATCGGCACGACCCGGTCGGGGAAATAGGTCGAATTGCCCCGCCTGCGTGCCTCACGGTCGAGTGCCGACCCCGGCGTCACGTAATGCGCCACATCGGCAATCGCGACCCAGAGGTCGAACCCGCCGTCATTTCGCGGATCCGCATCCGGGATCGCCAGGATCGCATCGTCGCGGTCACGCGCATCGGCCGGGTCGATGGTGACGAAAGGCAGATCGGTCAGATCCTCGCGCCCCTTGATCCCGGCGGGCTGGGCGACATCGGCCTCGGCCATCACCGCGTCGGGAAAATCATCGGGGATGCCATGCTGATGAATCGCGATCAGGGAGACCGCGCGCGGTGCAGACGGATCGCCCAGCACATCAATGATGCGCGCCCTGGGCAACCCCATCCGTCCGCGCGGCCCGGTCTGCTCGGCCTCGACCAGGGTGCCGTCTCTGGCCTCCCCGGTCCCGTCGGAAGGCACCTGCCATTCCTTGGTGTCCCCCTTGTCGATGGGCACAATCCGCCCGCCCTCCGCCGTCTTGCGGAAAATCCCGACAATACGCGGACTGGCCGCACCAATCTTGCGGATCAGCCGCGCCTCATAGTCGTGATCCTGCCCGGTGACCGGGGTCAGGCGGGCAAGGATCCGGTCCCCTTCGGCCAGGCCCGGATCGGTCGCCTTGCCGATATAGAGGACAACCGGCGGCGGCCCGTCACCGCTCCATTCAACCGGTATCGCCCACTGATCACCCTGCGAATCCGCGCGCAGCACGCGCAGGACCGACACCGGCGGGAGCGTATCAGGATCCCGGAACCGGCGGCGCCGACGCTTGATCAGCCCTTCGGCCTCCAATTCCTTCAGCATCCGCTTCAGTTCGATCTTTGCTGGCCCCTTCAGACCGAAGGCGCGGGCAATGTCACGCTTTGCCGACTGGCCGGGATTGTCCGAAAGCCAGTCGAGAATCTGCTGGCGCGAGGGGATGGTGATGATTTTGCTCATGGCTCTGCCTAGCACAGGATGCCCAAGCCGTCACGTGATGCTGACGGCCCGGGCCGCAGGAACCGGAGCAAGAGGCTGCACAACGTGCCGGCACAATTTGCTCACTCACCCGATACCTGGAAGCGGTCACGATGCGGGTTCTTTTTGTCGCGATTGTTGCAAGAGCATCAGGTGCCTCAACGCGGTCAGGTGTGGAAACTCGACCAGCATGCCGGTCACCAGCGCGGCCAGAATCAACGGCTGATCGGGAATTGCGATGGCCGTCACGGCGAGCATGAGCGGCGCGTTGCGCGCTGCGGTCGTCATCGTGAGCAGAACATGCTGCCGCGGACCCAACCGGGCCAGCCGGGACAGACCCTCACCCATGAGAAAGGTCGAGACAAAGAACAGAAAAACCGCCACGGGGATCATGCAGAAGGCCACCAGATGGTTCGCCATGTCACCAATATTTTCGGCAATATTGGCGGCGAAGATCTCAAGGATCAGCGTGGCGATCACGATCGGCACGGCGTATCCCACCAGGTTCAGCAGCCAGCGGAACATCCGGGGCGGCAAGACCCTGTACAGTACCGCACGTCCGATCTGGGCCAGCAGGAACGGGATCAGGAACCATTCCACCAGCGTTGTCCAGACGATGTTGAAATCGACCACAAGACGGGATTGCCATGTCAGAAACCACAGCCACACCGGATAAAGCAGCAGTTGCGTCACCATGTTGATCGGCAGGAGAACCGCACCAAGCGCCGTGTCGCCCCGTGCCATTCGGGTGAAGCCCAGAAACCAGTCGGTGCAGGGCGAGAAGAAATAGATCACCAGACCGGTGAGCAGAAGTGGCTGACCGGACAGGAACAGCGAGGCGATGGTGAAGCCGATCAGAGGCACAAACAGAAAATTCGCGCACCATGCCAGCGCCAGAAATCTCAGATTGGGATAGACCCTGGTCAAATTGCCCAGCCGGACTTCAAAGAGCAGCAATGAGACCATGAACAGGATGGTCGGGTCGATCGCGGACGAAAGCGTTTCACCGACCTGCGGGCGGAGCAGCCCGATGATCGAACCCGTAACAAGCGCACCGATCAGCAACACCGCGATCCCCGCCCCGGCGGCACCAAGATCCGGGCCTTCGGGATCAATCCCGGTTTCAGCCGCTTCGGCCGTTTTTTCGATACTCATGGTGTATCTCCGTCTGAATCGGGTTGGAGCGCAGGGTCAACGGATCCGGCAGGTTGCGCGTCACTGTCGGGACTGCCAGTCAGAACAAGGGGCATTCAGAACAAGGGGCATTGCGGGCCTTTCCTGATGATCGGATCGGGACTGTCAGGTTGGGGGCGGCGTTACCTCAACACAGCCTCAACACAGGCACCTGTCGTCTTCGCAGCACTCGAAATCATCAAGATACATGTTGTTGTTGCGGTAATGTTCGAGCGGCTCCGTATCCACGCCAAGACGCCCCGCGATGGCCCGCGCGACCACAGCGAAGCGTTGACGGAACTTGTAGATGAAGCAGAAAAGATGATCCTGGTGGATGACTTCCGGCCCCACCAGAAAGAACCCCGGCAAGACCGTGGATTCGTCTTGTGCCGTCAGCAGCGGCAACCCTTCCGGGCCGTATTCGAACCAGTCCGCGACAACCGCCGTGCCCGTGTCGAACCCGGTCGCCAGAATCGGCGCCTTGGGCGACAGCCAGCTGCGCCCGTCGCCTGCAAGAATACGGATGCTCTCACCCTCCTGCTCCAGCCCCACCACATCGACATTCGCAACAAGGGTGATGCCGCCGGCCACCAAGGCCGCCGCCAGCCGCTGGCGCGTGTGCGGGGCCAGCGCCCGGCTTGGATCCTTCTCGTCGCCATCCCAGGGTGCGGCCTGATCCAGAACCGTCACACGCTTGCCTGCCGAGGCCAGCCCGATCGCGGCGTCAAGGCCGCTCTCGTAGCCGCCGATGACAAAAACCTCCTCGCCGGGCACATCCTGCCAGCGTCGCACCGAAGGATAGGGCCGTGCCAGTTCCGCCCCCGGGATGCCCCCGTCCGAGGGCGTGCCGAACTGCCCGCCGGCCCAGATCACGTATTCGGCACGGATTTCGCCATGATCCGTGTCAAGCACGAAGCCGGTCTCGCCCTCGGCAAGTTTCAGCACCTCGATCCCGCTTTGAACATTGAGCCTGAACGAGGCCGCCGCCTGTTCCAGATAGGCCGCATAGCTCGCCCCGTCCGGGTGTTCCTGTCCCAGCGACCAGCCCGGAGAACTGTCGTAGCTGATGGCATTCAGATCGGTCAGCCCGAAGGCGTTTCCCGGAAAGGATGGCGTCAACAGTCGCGTCCCTTCGGGCCAGTCCAGGAAACTCTGCCCGATGCGCCCGCGCTCCAACACCCAGACGCCGGGGATTGCCAGGTCACGCAGCACGCGGGCCATGCCAAGCCCCGCCGGGCCGGCCCCGACGATGGCGACGGTTACCTCTTCGGGAATTTGCAGGTTGCCATTCGATGTCATGCGATGGCCCCGGGTGAAAGAAACCTCGCCGGAAACAGCTGCCCGGCCAGCGCAGCGCATACGGCCGGTTCGTTCGCCTCGGGCAGATCGGTCCTGATCGACACAAGCAGATCCGCCACCGCCAGATCCGCCACCGCCTGGCACCGTGCCTCCTCGCGCCGCTCGACGGGATCAGGAAGGGTGTCGGGCACATTGCTGCACAGCGAATGACACACATTCTTTGATCTCGACACCACCAACACGTGATCGGGGCCAGTATCGGGGCCAGTGCCGTCGGAGGCCTTTGCGATGGTGGCGGTCTTGCCAAACCCGGGATGGCTCGGCAGTTTTTTGAGGATCGTGACTTTTTCGCTACCAAAAGCCCCGGTGAGACGCGTGACCGGAATCTGCTGGTGAAACTGCACTGGATATTTCATGTTCCTGCTATTTTTCAAATGACACGATCAAGATTGCTGGTGCGCGAAAAACCTGCGTGGCCACTCCGCGCCTGTTTACGTTATAATATAAGGGAATTATATCCCAAAGTAACATAGCCTAAGCCTATTTAGGGCGGCCAGCTCCATCGCTAGGTTCGAAAAATGCTTGTCGCAAAGTATCCATAGAGGCTTGTGGCATATCATATTCCTGCTCCATCTCAGCCTTAGAAGGCTGGTAGTGCGAGTCAGATAGTTTTTGGAACGTTGGTTTTTGCTCTTTTTGTTTCTTCATCACTAAAGTAGCCTTTCTAGATTTTTTCTAGGTCGTCCAAGCCAAACCAGTTTGGATCATCTTTCATTTTCACTCTAGGCGTCCTAGGGATTGTTCCATCATCCTGCACAATATCTTTAGGCAAGCAGATGCGCCAATCGTCATAGGCTGCTCTACGTATTTCAGCCTCGGTTCCAACAGAGTAATGGCCTTTTAGCCATTCTATTGCTTCGGGTTTTTCAATTAAAGGCAAGCCACGGGAAAAAGTGCTTCGGAAAAGCGAATTTGAAACATTGCACAAAAGTAAATCAAAATCCGTTGCCATGTACCTGTCATTTTCTTGACGACTAAGATTGCTGCGAGACCTGTGACATTTAACTGCGAAGTGAGGGAAAGGGCTTGCCCTAGTACCAAGGCTAAATTTGCCTCTTACAGCATTTTTCGCTTCCACCTTAAAACGAACGCCCTTACGTCTGTGGGTAATGCTTACATCTTCATCATAGGAGCCAAGTTGAGCGTTAAGATTCAGCTTTTCAACTAACCAGTCCTTTGGGTTCAATTTTTTCTTAAGAACCAAAGCACAAATGAATTCAGTCGCTTTCCCCCTAATCATGGGGACAACTTTCTGATCTTCTAAAATGTCTAAAAGATTTTCCAAAGGGATATTGTAAGTGTCACAGTACTCCTCAATATCCCTGTATACTTTCAGAGCTTCATCAGACATTATAGTTCCTAATAAACACTTCCTTGCCCTTACCCCGAGAACTTCTAAATCCGTCCTTTAGCTTTAAGCCTTCTCGTTGATTGTCGGTCCTGTTTATAGTGTAGTTCCACTCACGTTCACTAATGTATTGAACCCAATGATATAAATCACGAACATCCTCATGATCATCATAAGTCAAAAGGAACTTTAATCTGTGAGAATTTCTATACAAGCAGGCAGCTAATCGTTCATGATCTTCTGTCAAAAAATGACAGTTATAGAACTTTTGCTGGTCTGCGTTATAATAAGGCGGATCAACAAACAGAAACGATCCATCTGGCGTATTATCAATGGACTCCTCAAAATCTTTTGTCTGAAGCGAGACGCCTTGCAGTTTGTCAGATACTGTCCTCAAATGCGGCGGCCAATTTTCAGGGCGCATAGAGTATTTTTCGCCGTACCCCCAATAGCAATTTTCTGGCTTCATAATGCCACTGTAAGATGTTCTGTTAAGGTAGAACCACCTTTTTGCTCTATCGATGTCTGTCTTAGGATCGAAATGATTTTTGAACCAATGATGATTTTCCTTTGTCGCAGGAATCCCATGGAGGCTATCAATTAAATCCTCAACATTATCTCTTATAACGAGAAACATGTTTATGACATCTTCATATAAATCATTGAGAATGTTATGGCTACACTTAGGCTTTGCAAAAAAACGCTCGCCCCTCCTGCAAAAGGTTCAGAATAAAAGCTATGTTCAGGCACCTCGTCTAAGATAAGCCTACGTGCGTAAAACTTGCCGCCCGCATATCTAAAAGGTGAATTTGATCTGTTTGATCTAGGTAAAAGGACAGCTTACCGAAAACTCGCACATTCATCCTCTTGCTCCACTTGTTAGGCCGTTGTCGGCAATTAAATCTACATACCTAAGGCGCTTTCCAATCATCCCTCCTAAAACACCGACCATTTGATCTATGGTGTCTTTAGGGCGGCTATTGTGGACGGCCCTGAAAAACTCATTGGACATAGCGGCTAAGATGCTTGGGAGACATTTTGTGGTATGTGCCATTATACCCTCGCTTGAGACCAGCCCAAAACGACTCCATGCCGTTTGTATGGGCCATATCCTTCACATATTCACCCACGCTATGCTTAACAGCCTCATGAGGACGGTTTAATCCCTACATAGGCCCTTGCTTCGTCAGTATAGACCTGCGATTGCTCTTGTGTACGGATCTCAACAAAGCCCTGTAGCGTTTCTTTCATTCGTGTCTAAAACAGGCTGTGCAGATACATGATTAGTATCACGGTCTCTAACGCCAACAACCGCCGTTTTTCCTACAGGACCCCGCCCAGCTTTTAGCTTCTTGTTGCTATGCTTGTTCTTTTCTTTGCCGCCGATGTAAGTCTCATCAGCCTCGACGGGCCCTTCGAATAAAGGCTGACCATCAGCATAGGCTTTCCCGCAGGCGATGGAGGACAAACCATGCAGATTTTTGCGTTATACCTAATTCGCGATGCAACTTCATTGAGGAAATTACCCTTTAGGTTGGTGGTGAATAAATATATAGCGATTGCCCAGACTCGGTAAGGCAACTTAGACCCTTGCATTACAGTTCCAACCTTAACTGTAAACATCGGCTTTTTAGAACAGTCATTGCAGCGATGCGTCATGCTCTTATGAGGAACCCCCACTTTGACGCTCAACGAACCACAATGGGGACAGCTAGGCCCATCAGGCCATCTTTGTTGCTCAAGCCATTCTCTAGCCTTAACCTCGTCCCCAAACATATCTGCAATTTGCAGAAGGGTAAGGCCTGTGCGGCTAGATTTGCCTGGTGCTTTCTGTTTCATTCCCATCTCCTAATGTGACTCTGTGATAAACCAAAAAGCCCTTTACGTCAATAAGGAAATGTTACTTTGGGATATAATTCCCTAATATAACTTTATCTGATACGCAACCTGTCCGCAACCTGTCCGCAACCTGTCCGCAACCTGCACGCAACCTGCACGCAACCTGCACGCAACCTGCCCTATGTCATTGGTCAGATCCCGATTGGGTGCCACCTGTATGACCGCGCCTCGGGCAAGAAGGTTTGCCAAAGCCCAGCTATCGTTCATCCATGTCCTGTTGACCGATTTGCGAATCACCTGAAAACCGGCGTGGGTCATGCAAGGTGAGCGACCCTGCGCAAGAGCGGTTTCACCGAAATCCGAGGACCAGATCATTCTGCCGCGAGGCGTCCGAGCCGCGCGCCATAGTCGCAGATTCGCGCCATCACCCGTGCCATCAGGGCCGAGAAACCCTCGAACTCCGCAGAAGGTTCGATCCGGGATTCATCCATGTAGAGGGTGCGGTCGATCTCGATCTGCACCACATGCACGCCCGCTTTCGGATTGCCGTGGCGCTGCGCGACATAGGCCCCCGCAAAGGGGCTGTTGCGACCGACACGAAGCCCTTCCTCGACGAAGCAGATTTCGAAAAACCCGGCCACCTCGGGATCGCAGGAGCGGCCATAGCGATCGCCAAGCACGATTTGCGGCGCGTTCGTTCCCATCGCTCGCAGCGCATCGGAGGGCATCGAGTGCATATCGAGCAGCATGACCTGTCCGAATTGCGCCCTCGCCTCGTCCAGCAACGCGTCCAGGGCCGCATGATAGGGTTTCCAGATGTGGGCCAGTCTTGCCTCGGCCTCGGCGACCGGGATTTTCCCGCGATAAATTGCGCGGCTCCCCGCCACCACGCGCGGAATGACCCCAAGTCCCGCCATCACACGCGGGCTGTTGGTGCTCCGATCAAGGCCCGCGATAAGGGCCGGATCCAGCTCATCTTCGGCCCGGTTCAGATCGACCCAGGCCCGCGGATATGTAGCGCAGATCAAAGGCGCGCCCAGATCACAGGCAGGCTTCAGCAACCGGTCCACGAAGGCATCCTCGGACGACCGCAACCGCAACAAGCCCAACGGGCTGCGCCGACGCAGGCTATCGGGGTAAAAATCGCCCGAATGCGGCGAGGCAAAGACCACCGAGGTGGTTTGAACCTCCGGACGCGAGAGGCGAAAAGGCGCAGGGTGCGAATCGTTCTCGATCATGGGTCCTCGTGTAAATCCATGCAATCCTACACCGGATCGCTTTCACACCAAAACCCCCTTGAACCCCCTTGCAAGCCGAACCAACTCCTTTTATAGACCCCCGGACCGACGTGATCGTGTGCCTGTCGGTTTGCTCCACGGCCTTGTGCCAGAGAGAAAATCAGGCCGCACATGACGGCTGTGGGCGGTTAGCTCAGCGGTAGAGCACTACGTTGACATCGTAGTGGCCACTGGTTCGATCCCAGTACCGCCCACCATTCACCACCGCCCCGGCTTTCGGGTCCGGAGCATTCGTTTTATCAGGCGCACTTGCGCCGCGACACAAAGGCGCACCCGCGCCGCGATACAGGAGAAGGCCGATGAAGGTGCGCAACTCGCTCCGCTCGCTCAAGCTGCGCCATCGCGATTGCCAGATCGTGCGCCGCAAGGGCCGCGTCTATGTGATCAACAAGGCACAGAAGCGCTTCAAGGCCCGTCAGGGCTAGGGCATGCAGTCAGGGCCACAGTCTCAGGGCCAAGGCATGAAAGCCTGAAAACAGCAAAACCGCACCCGGAACGACCTGGCGCGCAACCTGACATGGTTTTCCCTTACCTGATCGGCATGTTTTCCTGATCGGCACGGCAGTTCTGCCCCCGTCTTACGGCAAGGACTCCCCTCCTGGTTCAGCGCCAGGTCGGATGGAAGCGACCGGAGGGGGAGGTCGTGAAGATTTCGCAGCCATCCGCCGTAACACCCACCGAATGCTCGAACTGGGCGCTCAGCGATTTGTCGCGCGTCACTGCGGTCCAGCCATCGGCCAGTACCTTGGTCTCGGGATACCCCAGATTCACCATCGGCTCGATGGTGAAAATCATGCCCTCTTCCAGAACCGGCCCCGCACCTGCGCGCCTGTAATGGAGCACCTGCGGCGGGGCGTGGAACACGCGTCCCACGCCATGCCCGCAGAAGTCACGCACAACCGACATGCCATGTCCTTCGACGAATTTCTGGATCGCATGGCCGATATCATCGAACGTGTTGCCCGGCTTCACCTGCCCGATCCCGATCATCAGCGATTCGTGGGTCACCTTGATCAGGCGCTCCGCCTTGCGGCTCAGGCTGCCGGCGACATACATGCGCGAACTGTCCCCGAACCAGCCGTCGAGGATCACCGTGATGTCGATATTCAGGATATCGCCACTCTTGAGCATCTTGGGGCCGGGGATTCCATGGCAGACCACATGGTTGACAGAGATGCAGGAGGCGTGCTTGTAGACGCGATGACCGACGCTATAACCGATCGTGGCCGAGGTCGCCCCCAGTTGTTTCACGCGTTTCTCGATGAACGCGTCGAGATCGGCCGTCGTAACACCCGGTCTGACCAGATCGGTCACCTCGTCGAGGATCCGTGCCGTCACTTGGGACGACGCCCGCATTCCCTCGAAATCGGTTTTTTCGTAAATCCGGATGCCGTCTTTGGTGAAACGACCGTAGCTGTTGTCCAAGGCACTACTCCATGCGTTATCTGCTCCGTGCGTTGTCTGACCCTAGATAGTCACAAAATGGCCGCTTGGCCAGTGCCCGGCTTTCCCGAAACGCGGGTTCGTCCTATACCAAGTCGAAAGGAGGCACCCATGGCCAATCCCACCGCAGCGATCCTGATCATCGGCGACGAAATCCTCTCGGGGCGCACACGCGAGGGAAACGCGTATTTCCTGGCCGGGAAGTTGGTGGACCATGGTATCACCTGCCGCGAGATCCGCGTCGTGCCCGATCATGCCGAGGTGATCATCGCGGCCGTGCGCGCCTTGTCCGACAGCCACGATCATGTCTTCACCAGCGGCGGGATCGGCCCTACCCATGACGACATCACCGCCGATGCGGTTTCGGCTGCCTTTGGCGTCAGGATCGGCGTGCGCGACGATGCGCGCGAGATTCTCGGTGCGCATTACGCCGCGCGGGGCACGGATTTCACCCCCGCGCGCCTGCGGATGGCCCGCATTCCCGATGGCGCCGTATTGATCGACAACCCGGTCTCCGGCGCGCCCGGCTTTTCGATCGGGAACGTGCATGTGATGGCGGGTGTACCCGGCATCTTTCAGGCGATGGTCGATGGGCTCTTGCCGCGTCTTGCGG
This sequence comes from Thioclava sp., assembly GCA_965277135.1. Taxonomy (GTDB): domain Bacteria; phylum Pseudomonadota; class Alphaproteobacteria; order Rhodobacterales; family Rhodobacteraceae; genus Thioclava. Next base: position 50,200 of record CBDIBW010000020.1, read on the forward strand.
GCGGTGCCCCGCTGCTGAGCCGGAACTGGCAGGTCATGGCACCCGAGTCCCTGATTGCCGATGAGTTGGGCAGCATTGCAAGGACGTATGACGATCTTTCGATCGGATCCTATCCGTTCTTTCAGGATGGCGCGCATGGCGTCAACATGGTTGTCCGGGGTTACGATCCGACGCGCCTGGAGCAGGGGCATGACGCGCTCAAAACCGCCTTTCCGGATGGCAGATGAACGATCCGGTCCATGAGGTGCTCGACGCGACATGGCCGGCGGCTTCGGTGCGCAAGATCGGCGGCTTTCGCGTGCGCGAAGGTCGGGGTGGTGGATCACGGGTCAGTTGTGCCAGTCTTGACACCGCCTTTGAAGAGGCCGATATCGACGCGGCCGAGGCGGCGCACCGGGCCCTGCTCCAACAGCCGAAATTCATGATCCGTGACGGGGATGAAGCCTTGGACAAGGCGCTGGAGGCGCGCGGATACGAACTGTGCGATCCGGTGGTGATCTACACCGCACCCGTCACCGGCCTGCCGACCGAGGCACCTCCGCTCACCGCCTTTGCGCATTGGCCGCCCCTGGCAATCACCCGCGAGATCTGGGCCCGGACCGATATCGGCCCCGAACGCCAGGCCGTCATCGAACGGGCCGCGATGCCCAAGACCGCGATCCTCGGGCGCATGAAAGACCGCGCGGCAGGCGCTGGTTTTGTTGCCATTCATGACGGGATGGCAATGATCCACGGACTGGCCGTTCTGCCGGAATTTCGTCGCCACGGGCTCGCGCGCGCGCTGATGGCCGAAGCAAATCGCTGGGCCATCAGCGAAGGTGCGGGCCTCTTGGCCCTGGCCGCACGCCGGGAAAATCCCGCAGCTTGCGCGCTCTGTGACGCGCTTGGGATGTCGCCGCGCCTGACCTGTCACTACAGGCGACTCGTGACATGAGAGTGCGTTGCCTGCTGTCCTTGTGCCTGATTGCACTGTCCGCCCCGCTGCGCGCCGAACCGGTCAGGCTGACACTGCCCGACGGTGCCATCCGGGCCGCGCAACAATCGAGCACTGCAACCCTGAGCGATGGTGAATATGCCTCGATTCAGGGCCTGACCGCCGACGGGCGCAGGAAAAACAGGCGGGTCGAAGCGGTGCTCACCCCGACCCGGCAGGGGGTGGCGCGGGACGAAAAACAAACGCACCGGCAAGGGAAAGCGCAGGCTTACCAGCTATCCGGGCCTTTCCCGGCGAAGGTATGGACGAGGAAGTCGATGAACGCGCGCATCTTGGGCTGGGCGAAGCGCCCGGGCGGATAGACCATGTAAATGTCCAGCGTCTCCATCGGCAGATCGGGCATGGCCTCTTCCACAAGCCCTTCGCGCATCGCGTCGGCATAAAGGAACGCAGGCAGATAGGCGATGCCGAGACCGGCGATGGCCGCATGCAGCAGCGACTGGCCGTCATTCACGGTCAGCCACCCGTTCGAGCGCACCTGGCGCCGCTCGCCCGAAGGGGCGGTCAGTTTCCAGACATTGCCCGCGGCCTGGCTGGAGTAATGCAGCAGCTTGTGCGCGTTGAGATCGTCGATCTTCTGCGGACGACCGAAGCGGCGGAAATAGTCGGGAGCGGCAATCATCCGGCGCGAGGTTTCGGTCAGCTTGCGCGCCCGCAACGAATTTTCCCCCGGCTCACCAACGCGGATCGCCATGTCGAACCCTTCCGAGATCAATTCCACATGGCGGTTGTTGAGCACCATGTTCACGGTGATTTCGGGGAATTTCCGCAGGAAATCCCCCAGGACCGGCGAAAGCAGATTGACGCCAAAATCCGTCGCGACCGAGATCCGCAACACCCCCGAGGGCGCGAGCTGCATCGAGGTCACGAGCGCGTCGGCCTCATCTGCATCCTTGAGAACCCGGCGTGCCCGATCGTAATAGGCCAAACCGATCTCGGTCGGCGAAACGCGGCGCGTGGTGCGGTTGAGAAGACGGACCCCCAGCCGCGCCTCCAGCGCCGAGACATGCTTGGATACGGCAGATTTCGAGAGGCCCATCTTCCTGGCCGCATCGGTAAAGCCACTCTGGTCAACGACGGTGACGAAAGCTTCCATTTCGCTCAGGCGATCCATGCACGCACCTTTTCGGGAACTGGCTCGGGAACTGGTTCGTTGTTTTTCAAGGGACAATGCTGACAGTGAAATCGGGCACACGTTCGAGCAAAGACGGACAATGCCGGGCAATTCCAGTTCGTTGATGAATAGAACAAGACAGACTGCCCGTGCAATCGGAAAGCGTGTTTTCCGAGAGTCCGCGCGCGTCTGCCTGCGGGTCAAGCCTGCGACATGCAGGCAGACGCGCGCCACAATGGGGCGATCTGACGCGGCGTTTGGCGTGACATCGCCCGCAGCGGGTGCGCAATCTGCGGCCAAGCCAGGGAGGACCCATGAGCCATTATCCGCATATCTTCGCCCCGCTCGATCTGGGACATGTGACCTTGCCCAACCGGATTCTGATGGGTTCGATGCACACCAATCTGGAAGAGCGCGCCGACTGGAACGCGGTGGCCGAATTCTACGCCGAGCGCGCGCGGGGCGAGGTGGCCCTGATGGTCACGGGCGGCATGGCGCCCAATGGTGAGGGCGGGCTGTTTCCGGGGGCTTCGGGGCTGTTTACCCCAGAGGACATCGCCCACCACCGGATCATCACCGAGCGCGTGCATGATGCGGGTGGCCGGATCGCGATGCAGATCCTGCATGCGGGACGCTATGCCTACAGCCCCGATTGCGTGTCTGCGTCGGCGATCAAATCCCCGATCTCGCCCTTTGCCCTGAAGGAACGCGACGAGGCGGGTGCGCACGGCGGTCGGGCCGGACTTCATCGTCATCTTCCGGATCTCGCTGATTGATCTGGTGCCCAACGGATCGAACTGGGACGAGGTGGTCAGCCTGGCCCGCACGATCGAGGCGGCGGGTGCGAGCATGCTCAACACCGGGATCGGTGAGCCGACGTGAGACAGGGGCGTTTCTTCTCGATCGACATATCTTGGGGGGGCGCACCAGCAGGCGCAACGGGGGCAGCCGCCCCTAGCCTCGTATGTCCACACAATGCCGACGGAAGGCTTTGCTCAGAATATCCAGTTCCGCGCGCAGCAACTCGATCTCGACACGCAGATCCCCGTCCAGCGGCTGTCCGGTCACGATAGAGAAACGGTCAAGTTGCGCGCCGCTATGTGTGTCGCGCACGATAAAGCTCTGCACCCCGTCTTCGAGCAGATCGGCCGGGATCGGCACGCTGATCTGCCAGTGGCCCGCCTCGCCCTCGATCTGCAGATCTGCCAGGGCAGCCCCCTGATGGAGCACCTCGATCGCCGGGGCATCCTGTTCCCGGCTCAGCGCCTGCCAGCGCCCGGCGTGAATCTGTGCGGCTTCCAGCATGTCATCTCCTCAGAGTTCTGCCCGTGGATAGCGCACGCAGGTCAGATCGCGCAACAGGATCTGGTTCATTTCCGGACTCTCGAAAATGATATCGATCCACATCTTTTCAAGCCGTTTTGCATTAATGTTCGTATAGGCCAGGTCGAATTCGGCCACGCCCCGGCCTTGCGAATGCGGCAATTCCAGCAAGCGCTGATCGGTATTGGGCCCGTGCCTGATATTGAGGCGACAAAACATATTCAGTTGCCGTTCTGTCTCGATCACCATCTCAAGCCGCAGGATGTGATTGTCCTGCAACCCCTGCAATGCCGCGTCGGGCAGGTCAAGCGCACAGGACAGGAATGACCCATCGAAGCCGAAGACATCCATCCTGAACCCGAACGGGACCAGATCATCTTCCCGTCTGTTGCGTAACTGGCGCAGGGTGATCTCGGACCCGGCACTGTCATGAAACAAGGTGAGTTCCTTGCCGAATTTCGTCCGGTTCGGCGCTGCGGCAATCCCTTGCGGGAACACCGCACCCCGCCAGAGTTCCGGGCGCCAGCTCCAATCGCATCCCGTCGGCTTGATCACCTTGTCGGCCCCGATCAACGGAAGTTGCAACCGCCCCTCGGCCACATGCAGAAATGCGTCAAGCTCACGCCGCAGCTTGCGCGCATCCGAGCGCAGCGTGCGCAATTTCGACAAGGGCAGTTTCGGTGCCGCCTGAGCCGTTTTCCGCCATCGTGCCAGTGACTGGCGCTTGATCACATGTCCCAGAAGTGAGGACTCGGCACCTTTGCCCATCTGCAACCCGTCCGTTCCGCGAACAATCCCGACCCCTGTGGCCGCTCAGCCCCTAAAATCCCGCTTTTGAAAGGCCGATGCAAGAAAAAATCCTGTCCCTCTCTGGCGCTGGCCCGGAGCAGCTTGTTTTGCATTTCTGTGAGTGTCTGATGGCTGCTTTTCCTTGGGTTTTCCCTGATTTTTTAGCGGTGGACCGCGGGTTTTCCGTCAGTTTGGGTGATGGCATGGGTGGTAGGTCTGATCGGGCATGGTTCGTCGGTGCCCGGACAAAAGCCAATGGCGGCGATCTGGTCACTGGCAATGAGGGGATCGCCGGGGCGGGTGACGGGGCGGATGTCTGTTTGCCGCGCCTTGTCAAGCCAAGTCCTGGCCGCGTGCTTGAATTGCGGTCGGGCCAGCACGCCTCGACCGCGTTGCAGCGCTCGCGTCGGGCCGATGTGGTGGACCGGGAGATCCTGGCGCTCCTGCCCGCGTCCTGGTCGGAGCAGAACAATAATGCCGACAGATGGGGTCATGAGCAGGCTCTGCGGGGTCAGGCTGGCTCCGAACCGAACAATCGGCTCCCACGTGCTCCGGGGCGTCTGGGGCTTTGGTCTCCACGCACGCGGCCCGGGCGAACAGCCGACCGGTTGCCGCGTGCGTGGAGACCCCGTTCAAGTGTTCCCGGCGCGGCATGGACCGCCCAGAGACAGCTTGACACATGCGCCCCGTTCGGGCTGAAAACGCGGTGTTTGCACGCATGTGACATGGCCATGGTCCCAACGCCTTTCGTTCGGGAGAAGGTCGCGAACCCCGCGGCGGCTTCCCGTGACGCTTCCCGCCCGAGGCGGAGGGCGGCCCGTGATCGCGCGGCGGCACAACCCAAAGACGAAAACGCGAGCCGGATACCGCATCTTCAACCCGCGAAAACGTATCCACCCTTGCGTTCCTCGAATCCCCCGGAAAGGCCGAAATTGTCGCACAATTACAGCACGATACGCCCGGCTTGACGGCCATTTCGCAAGGCCGGCGCAAATGCCCCATGTCCGGATTTTGATCCCGTCAGATTCGGACAGCGTCTTGAACGGCCCGGATCCGGTCGTCGCCCTTGTTCCATTGGCTTTTGAAACCCTTTTGAAAGACCGTCTAGACCCTTTCGAAGCCCTGAAAAAATTGACAAAACAAGTGATCCAAATTTCGTTTTCCAACGACCCTTATCGAACCAGACATGATCGGAAACCCGATCAATCGCGCGGCATTAGGTCATGGAAAAACGCTCCGACCCTGCAATATGCGGTATGACCGCCCTGCACCAGTTGCATTTCTCTCCCGTGCGATCCATACAAGACACCAATTGCCAAAACCGGGTGATCCATGACCTATCTCGAATTCGAAAAACCACTCGCAGAGATCGAAGGAAAAGCCGAAGATCTGCGCGCGTTGGCTCGGCAGAACGAGAATGTGGACATGGAGGAAGAGGCAGCCGCCCTCGACAAGAAAGCGGAGCAGATGCTGCGCGATCTCTACAACGATCTGTCGCCCTGGCGCAAGTGCCAGGTTGCACGCCATCCCGATCGGCCACATTGCCGCGACTATATCGAACGGATTTTCACCGAATACACTCCGCTTGCGGGTGATCGCAACTTTGCCGATGATCTCGCGATCATGGGCGGTCTGGCCCGGCTGGGCGACAGACCGGTGGTGGTGATCGGCCATGAGAAGGGCCATGATACGGCAAGCCGGATCAAGCGCAATTTCGGCATGGCGCGCCCCGAGGGCTATCGCAAGGCGATCCGCCTGATGGATATGGCCGACCGGTTCGGCCTGCCGGTGATCGCATTGATCGACACACCCGGTGCCTATCCGGGCAAGGGTGCCGAAGAGCGCGGCCAATCCGAAGCCATCGCCCGCTCGACCGAGAAATGCCTTCGAATCGGCGTGCCGCTGATCTCGATCATCATCGGTGAGGGTGGCTCTGGCGGCGCTGTGGCCTTCGCCACCGGCGACCGGGTTGCGATGCTCGAACATTCGGTCTACTCGGTGATCTCACCCGAAGGCTGCGCCTCGATCCTGTGGAAGAACGCCGAGAAGATGCGCGAAGCCGCCGAGGCGCTGCGCCTGACCGCGCAGGATCTGAAGAAACTGGGGGTGATCGACCGGATCATCGACGAACCCCCGGGCGGCGCGCAACGCAACGCGCAGGCCACCATTGCCGCGGTTGGTTCCGGGATCGAGATGATGCTGGGCGAGCTGGGCGAAAAATCCGCGAAGGATCTGATCGCGGAGCGGCGGCGCAAGTTTCTCGACATGGGCGCGAAAGGTCTGGCGGCGTGACCCCTTGGGTGATGCTGGGCATTGCCGGCCTGCTGGAGGTCGGCTGGGCGATCGGGCTTGAATATGCCCAGGGATTCACCCGGCTCTGGCCCTCTGTCTTTACCGTCGTCACCTTCACCGCCAGCATGTTCCTGCTCTCGCGCGCCGTGCGGGATCTGCCGATCGGCACGGCTTATGCGGTCTGGACCGGAATTGGTGCCCTTGGCACCGCCCTGCTCGCGATGGCGCTTCTGGGTGAACCCGTCAATATGCTGCGTATCCTCGGCGTGCTGCTGATCGTGGCGGGGATCGCGGCGCTCAGGCTGGCATGATCACCACATCATCTTGATCACCACATCGTCCTGGCCGCACGCCCGGCCCAGTCACGATCATAGCTCGCCCCGTCGAACGCGCCATCGGTGATCTCGCGCAACATGTCTCCCACGCTGGGCAATCCTGCCGACTGATCGCCATCACGCCAGATCCCGGCGCGTATCAAGGCCCGCGCGCATTGCGAATAGACCTCTTCGATGCGGATCGCAACGACCGTGCGCGGTGTCTTGCCCTGCCGTTCGAAAGAGGCGCACAGATCCACATCATCGGAGATCCGCGCCCGCCCGTTCACCCGGATCACGTTATTCGAGCCAGCGACCAGGAACATCAGCGAGACACGCGGATCGCGCACGATATTGCGCAAGGAGTCGATGCGCTGATTACCACGCCAATCGGGCAGCAAGAGCGTTCGCGCGTCGGCAATCCGCACAACGGGGCCGTCATCGCCGCGCGGACTGGCATCGGTGCCCTCGGGACCGACGCTCGTCAGGATGCACAGCTTCGCCCGCGCGATCCAGTCTCGATAGGCTTTCGTCAGGTGCGGCGTCACCTTGCGTGTCGCAGCCTCGCCCGGCGTGCCATAGATCGCCTCCAGGGCCTCCATCGTCTCGATATAGCGCATCGCAGTTCCTTTCTTCCCGATACAAATATCCCCACCGGAGGCTCCTGCTGTGCGCACCGGATCAGGGTTCGGGCGGGGTGAACCCGGCCTCCGCCATCAGCGCGTTTGATGCCGGCTCGATCACCCCTTGCAACTCCTGCATGATCCGGGAGGCCGCCTGTCCCGGTTGCAGTGGCGGCAGGAACTCGGTGACCCCGCACCCCGAGCGGATCGGCCATCCCCTCTTGTTCCAGAACAGGCCGACATTGGTCGCGACAGGATAGACCGGCAGGTCCGTTGCCGCGGCCAGCACGCCCACACCCTGCTTGTAGCGGCGGCTCTGACCGGGCGGCACGCGGGTGCCTTCGGGATAGACGATCAACTGCCCGAGTCCTGGCCCCTGCCGGGCCTCTTGCACCGCATCGAGCATCACCTTCATCGCCTCGACGCCCCTGGAGCGGTCGATCGGTATGCAGCCCGCCTTGTGCGCGAACCAGCCGATGATCGGCAGATACAACAGAACCTTCTTCATCACGAAGGCCCGCTGCGGGAGGTGCCTCGCAAGGATCAGGATATCGAAAAAACTCTGGTGCTTGGCGGCAACGATGCAATCGCCCTGCGGTGGCTCTCCACGCAGTTCATAGCGCAGGCCAAGATAGACTTTCGCCATGTTGAGCACATGCTGCGTCCAGATTTCCGCAACGTGATGCACCCCCTCGCGCCCGCGCGGGATCACGTGAAACAACACACCCCAGGCCCCGATCAGCACCGTAGCCAGTGCAATATGCACGTAATAGACTGCGCTGCGCAGACAGGTCAGCGCGGAAATCGGGCCGGGGCGAAATTCGGAACGGGCCATCAGCGGATCCTCCTGAGCATGCGCAGGGCGGCGAATCGGGTTGCCCCCCAGGCGATTATTGCGGCCAGCGGCGGGATTGCCAGCGGCCAGAGCCAGCCGAGGCCGACAAATCCCGGCCCGGCAAGGAAGCCGCCCGCCGCATTGGTCGCAGGCAGCGCGGCCACCGCAATCATCCCGGGCACCGTGCCAAGACCGGCCCCCGCCAGACCGCGTATGGTGAAGCGGCGCACGAAGGCGCGCGCAATGAAGGCATCGCGCGCACCCACCAGGCGCAGCGTCCGTATCACCTGCCCGTTCGCCGCAAGGGCGGCCTGCGCGGCAAGCGTAATCATCCCGGCCATCGCCCCGAAGATCAGCATCAGCGACAGCACCCCCAGCAGCCGGATGCGCTTTGCCGCGGCCACCAACGGACGTCGCCAGCGGGTGTGATCATCGAACAGTGCACCGGGGGCCTCGGCCCGCAACCGCAGCCGCAGACCCTCTGCATCGACGCCCCGGGCGGTTTGCGTCACCGCAATCAGCCTGGGCAGCGGCAGCGCATCAACCGGCAGGTCCGGGCCGAACCAGGGCTTGAGCAGGTCCCGCATCTCGGCATTGGTCAGTTCGCGAAAGGAGGCCACGCCGGGCGTCTGTTTGAGCACCGCAAGCACATTGGCAACCCGGGTTTCCATCTGGTCGGGCGGGGCCGAGATGCGGATCGTCGCCTCGCGCGCCAGACTGTTGGCCCAGCGGTCGGCCAGCCGCCCCGTCGCCAATGACAGCGCCAGCGCGAAGACCGCCAGAAACGCCATCGCCGCCGCAGTGAATAGCGTCAGCCGCGCGGTGAACCCGGTGGGTGGCACGACCCGATCGGGTCTCTTGCCCTCGGGGATCGGCCACAATCGCTTGCCATCCATCAAAGATCCGCCCCCGCAAGTTGCAGATGCCGGTTCGAGATCCGCAACACCCGTGCCGAGACCTGCGATTTTGCCTGCCGGATCAGATTCAGATCATGGGTCGCGATCAGCACCGTCCGGCCCATCCGGTTCAACTCGACCAGAAGCGACAGAAGCCGCAGCGACATGTCCCAGTCGAGGTTACCCGTCGGCTCGTCGGCAACGATCATGTCGGGCGCCATCATCACCGCGCGAGCCAGCGCGGCGCGTTGCCTTTCCCCGCCCGAAAGCTGCGGCGGCAGCGCCTGCGCGCGGCGTTTCAGTCCGACCCAGTTCAACAGCTCGTTCAATTCCGCATCGATCACCTTGCGTCCCGAGGTGATCAGCGGAAGGGCAACATTTTCTTCCAGCGACAGGTGATCGAGGAACTGGCAATCCTGGTGCACGACGCCGATCCGCTGCCGCAGCCGGGCGATGTCGTCGCGGCTCATCTGCATCACCGGCCTGTCGAAGATCGTCAGATGCCCCGCCGAAGGCAGCAGTTCCGCGTAGCACAATTTGAGAAAGGTCGTCTTTCCTGCCCCGGACGGCCCGGTCAGAAAATGAAACGATCCCGGCCCGAGCCTGAGCGACATGTCGATCAGCAGCTCCGACCCGCCATAACCGATCGCCACATGTTGCAGTTCGATCACGTCCGATGCCCTCCATATGGTGGGTAAACCACCGATGCTGCATTGGATTGTCTGGACTTTCCCGAACGGCTTGCTACAACATGTGAAAGTGAATGGCCAGAACGGCAATGGATCAGTGGCAGGGACGGGATAAGGATGCGATTGGTCTGCCCCAGTTGCGGCGCGCGATACGAGGTTGACGATGGCGCCATCCCGCAAACGGGTCGCGATGTGCAATGTTCGGCGTGCGACCATGGCTGGTTTCAACCCGGTCAGGCGATGCTGAAGGCCGAGCCATCGCTCGCTGCGGCACCGCGCGCCGGAACGATACCACGCCGGGCGCTCAATGACGATCTTCTGGCGATCCTGCGCGAAGAGGCCGAACGCGAGGCTGCCCGGCGGCGCGCCGAGAGCGCGCAGGAGATGGAAACACAAGAGGCGTTCAACCTCGAAGATCCTGAGGCGAATACCCGTCTCGGGACCGCCGCCGCGACCCAACCGGCCGGGCGGCACCGCCCTGCGCCCGATTTCGGCGGCCTCGACGATGACGCGAAAGGGGATGATGACGCGGAAGGGGATGTCGGGGCAGATCCCGGCGACGAGGGGACACAGCCTCCACAAGCACGGCGTGGACGCGAGCGCCTTCCCGATATCGAGGACATCAGTTCGACCCTGGCCGCAGCGGCCGACCGAAATGCGCTCGTGATCGTCGAGAATTCCCCCGAAAAGGCCGCGCGTCGGGGCTCGGGTTTCACCGCCGGCTTTCTGACCGTGGTGGGGATCGCGGCCCTGCTGATCATGGTCTATGCCTTTGCGCCACGGATTGTGGTCAAGCTGCCGCAGATCCGTGGCGCACTGGAAACCTATGTCGTTGCAATCGACGAGGGGCGGATCTGGCTCGACGCCCGGTTGCAATCGATGATCGACAAAATGCAGCCGAGTGACGACAAGGTGCCGTAATGGCACCTGACCCTAGCAGGCCGTCCGGGCCAAGTTCAGAACACAGAAGGAAATTTTCCATGAAAGAGATCGGACACTGGATCAACGGCAAGCCGGTTGCCGGCATGTCGGGCCGTTTCAGCGATGTCTGCAATCCCGCCATCGGTGAGGTTCAGGCCAGAGTGGCGCTCGCCACACCGGCGGAGATCGACGCCGCGATTGCCGATGCCGCCAGGGCCCAGCTCGGCTGGCAAAAGGTCAACCCGCAGCGCCGCGCCCGGGTGATGATGAAATTCGGTCAACTCATCGAGCGCGACATGGACAGGCTGGCGCAGATCCTGTCGGCCGAACACGGCAAGACCCTGCCCGACGCGCGTGGCGACATCCAGCGCGGCCTGGAAGTGATCGAGGTCTGCATGGGTGCGCCCTCCTTCCTGAAAGGCGAGTTTACCGACAATGCGGGGGGCGGGATCGACCTCTATTCGATGCGTCAGCCTCTGGGTGTTGTCGCGGGCATCACCCCGTTCAACTTTCCCGCCATGATCCCGCTGTGGAAGATGGGCCCGGCGCTGGCCTCGGGCAACGCGATGATCCTCAAGCCGTCCGAGCGCTGCCCGATGACCGCGCTGGCGCTGGCGGAACTGACCAGGGAAGCGGGGCTGCCGGATGGCGTTTTGCAGGTCATCAACGGCGACAAGCTGGCGGTGGACACACTGCTTGACCACGAGACGATCCAGGGTATCGGTTTTGTCGGCTCGACACCGATCGCGCAATATATCTATGGCCGTGCGGCGAGCAACGGCAAGCGTGCGCAGTGCTTTGGCGGTGCCAAGAACCATATGCTGATCATGCCTGACGCGGACATGGACAAGGCGGCAGATGCGCTGATCGGTTCGGGCTTCGGCGCGGCGGGCGAACGCTGCATGGCGATCTCGGTCGCGGTGCCGGTCGGCCACAAAACCGCCGATGCGCTGATCGAACGCCTCGTGCCGAAGATCGAGAGTCTCAAGGTCGGTCCCTACACCGCAGGCGAAGACGTGGATTACGGCCCTGTCATCACCTCGGCCGCGCAAGAGCGGATCAGGGGCCTGATCACCTCGGGCGTGGATCAGGGCGCGAAACTGGTCTGCGACGGGCGTGACTTCTCGCTTCAGGGCTATGAAAACGGCTTCTTCGTCGGCCCGACCCTGTTCGACGACGTGACCCCGGACATGGACATCTACAAGGAGGAAATCTTTGGCCCCGTCCTGTCGATGGTGCGCACCAGGAGCTATGAAGAGGCGCTCGGCCTCGTCATCGACAACCCTTACGGAAATGGCACCTCGATCTTCACCGCCGATGGCGATACCGCGCGTGACTTCGCCTCGAACGTGAATGTCGGCATGGTCGGGATCAACTTCCCGATCCCGGTTCCGTTGAGCTACTACAGCTTTGGCGGCTGGAAGAGATCGGCCTTCGGTGATCTCAACCAGTATGGCCCGGACGCATTCCGCTTCTACACCAGAACCAAGACCGTCACGGCGCGCTGGTTCTCGGGGATCAAGGACGGCGTGGCGCTCAACTTCAAGGCGCTCGACTGATTCGCGCCGGCTTCGCGTCGGCGCGAAACGGGATCGGCCTCCCCTTGGGGCGGCCGTTTTCCCGGCTCGGAGCGGTTTTTGCGCCGCCATGCAACGACAACCGGGGGACCCGTGCCGATCCTCGCACCCTTGCCGTCGCGCATGGGCGCAATGGCTCGGCACCTTCTTCGCCAGGATCGCGTCAGCCGTGCCCATGATCCCCCTCAAGCATGCACTCACATCTTGCAACAGGCTACGCGGGATTCAAAACTGAGATCATGCGGCTCATCATCAGTCGCACCCTGCTGGAGGAGCACAACACATGAGCAAAGACCGGATGATCACGCGCAAGCAAGGCCGCGCCGGACGGCTGACCTTCAACCGCGAGGAGGCGCTCAATGCGCTCGACCATGGGATGGCGATGGTCATCGCAGAGGCGCTGGACGCCTGGCGCGACGACCCGCAGGTCGATCTGGTGCTGATCGATGCCAAGGGTGAGCGCGCCTTTTGCTCGGGCGGCGATATCGCAGCCGTCTATCGTTCGGGTATCGTGGGAGATTACCGTCCCGGCCAGAATTTCTGGCGCGACGAATACCGGATGAACGCGAAGATCGCCGAATATCCAAAGCCGATCGTGGCTTTCATGCAGGGCTTCGTGATGGGCGGTGGCGTCGGCGTCGGCGGCCATGCCCGCCACCGGATCGTCGGCGAAAGCACGCAGGTCGCGATGCCCGAAAGCGGGATCGGCCTGATCCCCGATGTGGGCGGCACGCTGTTGCTGGCCCGCGCGCCAGGCCATATCGGCAAATATCTGGGCGTGACCGGCACCCGAATGAACGCCGCCGATGCGATCCATGCGGGCTTTGCCGATCTGTTCCTGCCCGAGGCAACCTGGGAACGCGTGAAGACGGCCTTGATCGAAACCGGCGATGTTTCCGCCCTGCCCGCCTCGGCCACCCCCGACACGCCATCTGCCCTTGCCGCGCAGGCGCCCGAGATCGAACGGATCTTCATGGGTGAAGACATCCACGCCATCGCGGCCGCGCTGACCGGCTCGGACAGCACATTCGCGCAAAAGGCCGGCATGGCGGTGGCGCGCAACTCGGCCCTGTCGATGGAAGCCACGCTGCGTCTGATCCGCCTGAGCCGCGCCGCGAACACCATCCGCGCCGCCCTCGGATACGAGTTCCGCTTTACCTTCCGCTCTGCGGAGATGGGCGATTTTCTCGAAGGGGTGCGGGCGCAGATCATCGACAAGGATCGCAATCCACAGTGGCAATACAGCCTTGACAGCCTGGCTGATTCTGCCGTCGCGCGCATGCTGGAACCCCTGCCGGAAGGCTGGGAGATTGATTTTGGCGTTTAACAGGCTGCTGAAACAGCCTCTGATCCGGACCGCTGTGCCGTCATCTTGGTTTGGGTCGTGTGATCGGTATGTCTGTCGGCGCGTTCGACGTCTGCGCCGGGTGCCGTTCTGCCGCTTCACGCAGTCAGCAACCGGGGCAATCTTGCGAGAATGTTGGCGGCCATTGTCAGGACGAACCGCGACCGGACCCGCTCGACGCCGCGCTACATGGTCCGGGCCATGCCACCGACTGTTCTGGTCCAGCCAGACGGTTCCTCCAAACGGTTCCTCGATCCTCTTGCGGTGCTTGTGTGACAGGGCACGGCCCTCATGTCAGCTCGTGCGGCCATCGATTGCTGAATATCGCGCTTTCCGGGCTGCGTTTTCTGGGCGACATGCGGCGTGAGGCAGGCTTTACACAGGCCGGAAACGAAATCGCTTGGGTGCCCGGTGAAACAGGGGCTGGATCACTCTTTTGGGGCGTAATCTCATGAGAGCCAAATGACGGTTGCAGCGATGCAGGCAGCGACGCGGAATGTTTTGGGCATCGGAATGGGCGTTATTGAAGAACGCGGTCCCGAACGTGTCACGCTGGCGCAGCCGTCAGCCTTCGGTCGATATCAGGCTTGCACTCAGATCGTGCAGATCCTCGGTCATCTTCAGCAGCGTCCTGATCTCGTCCTCGCGGAAGGGGCCGGAACTCCGGGTGAACCCCGAAAGCGAGCGATCATCGGCAGGCCCCACTGCACAGGCCAGCCCATTGGTCAGGCCGTATTGCGCGGCCTCGACAAGGATACCGTCCGGATCCTCAAGTTCATTCCACAACACGGAGCCGGTGTTGTGAAACCCCCAGATCACAACCGGATCCCGCAGCATCATGCCCGCCTCGCTATAGCGGTCGATCCATTCCGGGGGATAGTTGCGAAACAGCAGGCTCGGCCGGGTAAAGCGAATGTGCAGGGCCAGCGCATGGCCAGTAACGCAAAACTGATCGAGTTGGGCGAGCAATGCGTCCAATTGCGCACGGTTTCCGGTTTTCATGACCTGATTTCCGCTTTAGGTTGTTGGGTGACGCGGATACTTCCGATTGCCGCGAAAAATATTTGGCGCATACTGGAAACGCAAGCGGTTTGCCGAACCAATGACCCTTGTTCAGAGCAAAGACGAATTCGAGAAGATCGCCCCGGCGGGCTTCTATGTCGCATTGCGCGTCGGGTATTCCTTTCCCCAGGAAGAGTTGAATTGCCTCGATCCGGGCTGGGTCACTCTCTACACGCGGCTTGGCCTCGTGATGCGGGATCCCGCGATGCGTTGGGTCTATACCAACAATGGTGCGATCCGCTGGTCCGAATTCGATCTGCCCGATCCTGTTGGCGTTGTTGCGCTGGCACGTCGGGCGGGGCTGACCTGGGGTGCCACGGTTGCTTTTTGCCGCAAGCAGGATGTCGGCCGACGCAGCTATGCAATGCTGTTCCGCGGCGACCGCGACTTCGAAGAGGAAGAGCTTGGAAAGGCGTATGTCGTGCTGCGCAACCTTCATGCCGACACCGGCACCGGGGCAGCACCGAACCTGACCGGGGCAGAGCTGGAAGCGATCCGGATGCGCGCGGCGGGCAAGCTGCTCAAGCAGATCGCCGCGGAACTGGGCATCTCGGAGAGTGCGGTGAAAGCTCGTCTCAGTTCCGCCAGGCGCAAGGTCGGGGCGAAAAACACCATGGAATTGCTCTCGATTGCCACTTTGAGGCGAATGATCTGACATATTGAACACGCGAAGGATGAAATCGCGCGGTAATCGTGCTTTTGCTTGTTTATCCAGAAGGAGGCAAGCATGCATAACATCACTTTCGAATTCGCGAAACTTCACCGCCACGGTTCGGCGTTCTACGATTTCCTGAAACTGCGCAAGCAGATCTTCGTCGATGAGCTTGGATGGGAGGTGCCCCATAACGACGAGGTCGAGATGGACCAGTATGACACGCCCGTCGCGCATTACTCTCTGGTCGTCAGGAACGGAGAGGTCATCGGCGGGGCGCGCGGCATGTCAACGGAGGCGATCTGGGGGTCGAACACCTACATGCTGCGGGACGCGCATAACGGGAAGCTTTCGCACATCCCGTCCACCGTCCTGCGCGACGAGATCGCGACGCCCCGTGTGTGGGAATGCACGCGGCTGGTGATCTCGCCGCGTCTGAGCACGAATGACGAGCGGCGCAACTGCCTGCGGCTGATCGTTGACGGGCTGGTCGAGCAGGCGCGCGCGCGCGGGGCCGAGACGTTGATCTGCCTGTCGTCATGCGCACTGATGCGGACCCTGCGCCAGCTTGGCTACGCTGTCAGCCGGATCGGCCCGAGCTATCGCAATGGCGAGGATGGACGGCTTTATGCGGTTTTGTCGATGCCGGCCGGGTTCTCGGCCGCGCGCAGGGCCGACTGGGCCCTGGCCCATCCGTTGCCCGTTGATGCAGCGCCGATGGTCGCGAATGCCCGTTGATCCTCGGCCGGGACCTGGGCAGCAGGGGCAGGGGCCGGGGCAGGTCTCCGGTCCCGACGGACACGATATCAAGGCCGTTCCAGGCCCTGACGAACGGCGATGTCTGGCACTCGGCGGCGGATCCATCCCGAACGCGATTTCATCCGCGTATCCCTGTTTCGGGCGGGGTTTGGCACAGGCCACCTGCTCCGTGCGGCGATACACCCTCCAGAACCGCGCGGATCAATCCACGAAAGCTGTTGCCGACAAAGATCTGACGGGCCTTGCGCAGATCTTTCGGGGTCAGGACCGCCTCCTGCCAGCCATTGTCCAGCATCTCCCCGCGCAGGATCCCCGGCAACAGGCCGGAAGACAGCGCGGGCGTCAGCTTGCGCCCCGTATGAGCGATCACGAACAGCGAGGTGATCGTCCCCTCGCACAACTCGCCCCGCTCGTTGCAAAACAGCAACTCATCAATCCCCTCCGGCAGGGCGGCGCGCGCCCGGTCATAGAGCGCCCTTTGCGTCGTCTTCACCCCGAGCCAGCAATCGACCGACGACACCCGCTCGGGTGCAAGCGCGACCCGCCAGACATCCGGCGCGGGGGCGAAGGGCACGCCCGCGCCCTCGATCTGCCCCCCGGCATCAAGGGTCACCCGGCAGCGCAGTGGCACATCCGGCGGGCCGAGCCCGGCAACCACCCGGTCAAGCTCTGCCCGATTGCAGCCAAAGCCAAGCCTGCCGGCGCTGCGCAGCATGCGCGCGCGGTGGCGGTCCCACCTGCGGGGGCCTTCGCCGGGCCACCAGCCGAAAGTCTCGATCAGGCGCGTCCCGGCGGGGACAGTCGCGCAAAACGGCTTTTCCAAAGTGCCTCCCGATATTCGGACCCGGCGGTGCTGTCCCAGACAACACCCCCGCCCACATTGAGAACCCCGTGATCGCCGTCAACCATCAGGGTGCGGATCGCAACGTTGAATTCGGCCCGCCCATCGGGCGCCGCCCAGCCAATCGTGCCGCAATAGGCCTCGCGCGGGGCGGATTCGAGCTCGTGCAGGATCTCCATCGCCCGCAGTTTCGGCGCACCGGTGATCGAACCGCAGGGGAAAAGCGCGCGCAACACCCCGGCAAGGCCAATGCCGGGCAGCAGCCGCGCCTGAACCGTGCTCGTCATCTGGTGGAGCGTTGCGTAGCTCTCGATCTCGTAGAGCGCGGGCACCCGGACCGAGCCGACCCGCGCCACACGGCTCAGGTCATTGCGCAGCAGATC
Source organism: Thioclava sp. (assembly GCA_965277135.1). GTDB lineage: Bacteria > Pseudomonadota > Alphaproteobacteria > Rhodobacterales > Rhodobacteraceae > Thioclava. The sequence goes on from CBDIBW010000020.1 coordinate 67,609, forward strand.
GACGATCATCAGGTTCTCGGCGCAATTCTTGGCATCGTCTTGCAGCCCGCATCGGTTCGCCATGTCCTCGGCGGGTATCTTGCCGCGCTCGATCGTGCCTTTCATCGGACGCGCCACGATCGTGCCCGTCGCATCGATTCGAAAGAACAGTTCGGGCGAGCGGCTCAACAGCGCAGGCAGCCCGTCCTGAAGCACAAGCGCCCCATGTCCGATGGCCGTATCGGTCGAGAGCGCGGCATAAACAGCTTCGGGGCTGCCCCACACGGTGCAGTCGATCGGAAAGGTCAGGTTGGCCTGATACACATCGCCCGCCCCGATATAAGCGTGCAGGCGGTCGAAGATCCTGGCATAATCCTGTTCGGACCAGCGGGGGCGCAACGCCGGGATCGTTCCTTGCGGCGGCGGCAGGGGGGCGGCGTCTTCGGGTCCGTCATAGACACCAAATCGCAGCAAGGGCAGTGACCGCTTCCGGTCGAGACGTCCATGCAGACGCGGCTCCAGCGCGTAGCCGAATTCATACGCCGCGTAACCGGCCAGCCAGAACCCCTCCTTCAAAGCCTGATCCAGTGCCTCCAGAGCGGCGGGGGCCTCCGTCGCCCTTCGGGCTTCGATCAGCCTGTGTGGACGCGCAAACTGTGCCGCTCGCGCGAGGCCGCCCTCACCCGCGTTTGGTCCGACATCAAAGCGAACTTCCAAAGGCGCACCCTCTTGCCTTGCAACGCATTCAAACCTGCATTTTTGATCGCGGTTCCTAACGTCGGAATCCACAGCCCGCTTTTTCACCCCGCCCGGTGCAGTTCCGGAATCGGGTATGCTGCGGCGATGCCATCGGCCGCCCGGACAGAAGGGGAAAATCAGTCACCGGCAAGTGTCAGCCCCTCGACCAGAAGCGACGGAACGACATGGCTCCGATATGGGCGCGCATCATTTGCGGGCCGGATCGAGCACAGCATTTCACGCAGGTTGCCCGCGACGGTGCACTCGTTGACCGGATGGGTCAACTCACCGTTCTCGACCCAGAACCCGGCGGCGCCACGGGAATAATCCCCGGTATTCGGGTTCACGGTCGCGCCGATGAACGATGTGATGAGCAGCCCCGTCCCCATTTCGGCCAGAAGTCCGGCGCGGGTCTGATTGCCCTGGGTCAGGGTCACGTTCCCGGTTCCCGGAGACGGCGGGGCCGCCGCGCCGCGCCTGGCACTGGCCGTCGATTGCATCCCCAGCTTGCGCGCCGAGGCGAGGTCCAGCGTCCAGCCCTGCAACACCCCGTTCTCGACGATGGCACGACGCGCGGTTGCCAGCCCCTCGGCATCGAAGGGACGCGACCCCGAAGCCCGCTTGCGATGCGGCTCCTCGATGATCGAAAGCCCCTCGGGCAGAACGGCCTCGCCCAGGGCATCGCGCAACCAGGAGGCACCGCGCGCGATCGCCTGACCATTCACTGCGGCCAGAAGATGCCCGATCAGGCTGCCCGAAACCCGTTCATCAATCAGCACCGGAAAGGCCCCGGTCTTCGGCCGACGGGGGTTGGCACGCGCGACAGCGCGCTCGCCGGCCAGACGTCCGACGGTTTCCGCGCTCGGCAGATCGGCCTGGAAGGTGCGGCTTTCGGCGGCCCAGTCACGTTCCATCGACAGGCCTTCACCACTGATCGCCACCGCCGAGACCGACCGCGAACTGCGCGCATAGCCGCCCGAGAAGCCGTTGCTCGTCGCCAGATGCAGACGGCGATGGGAACAGGCGGCTGACGCCGATTGCACCTGGCTTACTCCGGCGACGCCTTTCGCTGCGGCTTCGGCGCGGCGCGCGTCATCCTCAAGCACAGCCGCAGCCGGTTCGGGGGACGGGTCAGCCAATTCCAGCGCCGAAGCCTCCCGGTCATCGGCAAGCTGCGAGGGATCGGCAAGCCCCACATGGGGATCTTCCGGGGCTTCCTGCGCCATGGCGACGGCGCGTTGGGCCATGGCCCCGATCGTGCGGGCTGATATATCCGATGCCGAAACACAGGCCTGCTTGCCACCAAACAGCACGCGCAAACCGATCTCGATCCCCTCGGCCCGTTCGGCCTGCTCAAGGCGCCCTTCGCGCACGTCGATCGCAACCGACCGGGCATCGAGCGCCATTGCGTCCGCCGCCGGTGCGCCCGCCGCCCTGGCCGCGTCAAGAAGCGCCTGCGTCAGGTCGGACAAGGACTGCTCTGCCATGGGTTTCCTTTCGAATGGACAAAGCCGCCCGGTCGGTTACGGACGACCCTGTTTTGTCTTTGCAACGCTCTTTATTGCACAGGCTGGCCGTTGACGAGGATGTCTCCGTCATCCTTGAACTCGACATGCGAGGACAGCACATCATCCCCAGCCGGCTTGGCATAAAGCCCAAGCATCATGCGCCCGAACGTCGCCTGATCCTGCGGCAACAATCCGATCGTGACCAGCTTGTCCAGAAGCGCGTTCGCCCCGACCAGTTTCAGGTCGATCCCGCCCTTTGGCATCGACATGAGCATTGACGCGTCTCGCGTGGCACTGTCGAATGTCAGCGCGCCGTTTCCTGTCAGATCGGCGCCAACGGCCGAAAGCCGCAGATCCGTGATGTCCAGGCTTTTCAGATCGGTCGGTGATGTTGTCATCTTCCCGATTTCGGGCGACAGAAGATCGGCATTGACAGTCATCTTGCCGCCGAGATCCACCACCAGGGTCGCGGGATCACGCGCGAGCGTGCCATCAGGGTCAAACATGCCCCAGATAGTGTCGGACAGCGACAGACCCCTGAGTGCGAGATTGCCCTTGAACGGTTGATCCGCGTCGGCTTTCAAAAGCGGCATGCGGAAACCGGTGTCGATTTCGGACAGGGTGGCAGAGACCGGGAATGGCAGATACTTCGACGCCATGTCCAGCGCCACATCCTTGCCCGTCAAGGCGAGATGCACCCCCGATTGCGCCATATCAAGGCCGACAGAGCCGCTGTTCATCGTGACCTTGACCATGTTCGGCCCACCCGCTCCATCGGTTTGCACCTTGTAGCTGCCAACGCCATGCGTGGCCTCGATCTTGGCCCTGAACCCCGCCGCGAGCGCCTTGTACGGCTGCCCCGGACTCGTGCCTTCGGGGATATAGGTTGTCTCATCATAGGCAAGATCGGCAAGCTGCTCGTCGAAACTGAGCGTGATTCCCAGGTCCGGGTCCGTCGAGAGGTTCAGTTTGACCATCGCCGCTTTCAGCGATGTCACGATCGAATGACCGTTTGCGCTCTTCATCTCGTAGTGGCGGGTCAGATTGTCGAAGGATAGCCGGAGCTTGCCGGGAACCTCTTCCTCATCGGGACTGATGACGAAACCCACCTCGACCGCCATGTTCGCCGCGTCGAAGTCGGAGATCAGATCCTCGGGGGTGCCCGAGAAGATCAGGGGCAAATCCTTTGGCGTCATCGTCAGGTCGAACCTCGCCCATGGCCTGCCGAGCATATCAACGGTTCCGGCAGCCTTGGGCGGTATGATTAACGCGACGGTCCCGTCACCCTGGTCGCGCAGAGCCAGTTCGGGAATCGTTATGGTGATGCTCGCATTGTTGTCCGAATTCAACAGCTTCACATCCCTGAGCACCAGCGTGTCGCCCTGCCGTTCGCTCGATCCGGCATCCACTTGAGACCCGGAGATTTCCTGTACCTTTTCCCATGCCTGCCAGACCTGCTCGGGCGTTACATCCGCAAAGCCTGCCGTCATGGACATCAACATCAACCAAACGGCCCCGATACAGGCCGCGCTTATTCGTGCCATCTGCACACCTTTCACAACGAAAAATATGGGCATGACTCTACAATGCGCCCCGAAGATAGTCAAAGGGCGAGAGGTTGCCAACCGGCGCTGTTGCCAAACCCGGTGTCAGAAGGGTTCCCGGAGCGACTCCGGCAGATCAAGAGGCCCGGCATGCGCACGCCCGTTCCCGCCAGTTCCTGCACATACGAACTGGACGTCCTGCAGTGAAGCCTATTCGATCCGGTAGTTCGGGCTTTCGCGGGTGATGCGCACGTCATGGACGTGGCTCTCCTTCAGGCCCGCGCCGGTGATGCGCACGAAACTGCAACCGCTGCGCATCTCACCCACCGTGGCACAACCGGTATAGCCCATCGCCGCGCGCAGACCGCCCACAAGCTGATGGATCACCGCGCCCGCCGCACCCTTGTAGGGCACCTGCCCTTCGATCCCTTCGGGCACCAGCTTGTCGCTGGCCGCGTCCCTCTGGAAATACCGGTCCGCCGAGCCGCGCGCCATTGCGCCAAGCGATCCCATCCCGCGATATGATTTGAACGAACGGCCCTGATAGAGAATGATCTCGCCCGGGCTTTCATCGGTGCCCGCAATCATCGAGCCGACCATCGCGCAAGAGGCCCCCGCCGCGATCGCCTTGGCGAAGTCGCCCGAGAACTTGATCCCGCCATCGGCAATGATCGGCACGTCACCCGCAACCCCGGCGCAATCCATGATCGCGGTCAGTTGCGGCACGCCCACGCCCGCCACCATCCGCGTGGTGCAGATCGAACCCGGCCCGATGCCGCACTTCACCGCATCCGCACCCGCGTCGATCAGCGCCCTGGTCGCATCCGCCGTGGCCACATTTCCCGCGATCACCTGCACATCGTTCGACAATTTCCTGATCCGCTCGACCGCCTCGATCACCGCGTGGCTGTGACCATGCGCGGTATCGACAACGAGGATATCGACCCCCGCGTCGATCAGCGCCGCCGAGCGTTCGAACCCGGCATCACCCACCGAGGTCGCCGCTGCCACCCGCAAACGGCCCAGTTCGTCCTTGCAGGCGGTGGGGTTCAGGACGGCCTGTTCGGTGTCGCGCAGCGTCAGCAGCCCGCTCAGCTTGCCCGCAGCATCCGTCACCAGCAGCTTCTCGATCCGGCGCGCGCGCATCATCGCGATCGCCTCGGCCCGGTCGGCGGGCTCTTGCAGGATCGCCAGGTTGTCGCGGGTCATCATCGCGCAAACCGGGGTTTCGTCTTTCTGCGCAAACCGCATGTCCCGATTGGTCACGATCCCAACGACCCGGTTCGATTCGTCAACGACCGGGAAGCCGGAAAAGCCGAACCGCTCGGTCAGCGCCCTGGCATCGGCCAGGGTCTGGTCCGCACGCAAGGTAATCGGGTTGTAGACGATACCGCTCTCGAACCGCTTGACCCTGCGAACCTCATCGGCCTGCTTCTCGTCATCGAGGTTCTTGTGGATCACCCCCATGCCGCCCGTCTGCGCCATCGCGATCGCCATGCGCGCCTCGGTCACCGTGTCCATCGCCGAGGACAGGAGCGGAATGTTGAGCCTGATCTTCCGCGTCACCCAGGTCGAGACATCGACCGTCGAAGGCAGCACCGAGGAGGCTGCGGGAACGAGAAGAACATCGTCGAAGGTGAGCGCCTCGCGAATCTGCATGGGAGATCTCCGTGTCCAGATGCGTTTGACAGTTTCCTGTTTCACGCAATCGCGGCAATGGCAACCCCTTGCGGGCGCACAGCCCCCGTCAGGTCCGTTGTCAGGTCAATTTCGTCAGATCCGTTTCGTCAGGCCCATCCCGTCAGATCACGCAAAGGTCGTATCATCCTTTATCGCGATCGGAAGGACGATCCCGGGTGCGGGCAGGGCCGCACGGAATGCCAATCCAAAGCAAGACGGCAATGGAGAAACCTGTCTTCATCTACTGGATCTACTGGACACCTATCTACTGGACGCCTTGCAGGAACGCCATGGCCCCGGGATACAAGACTGAAGGCTTGCCTTGGGAAGGTGTTGCGTCTTTTCTCTCCCGGCCCGCTGGCGTATGATCGCGAACCGGAACCATAAAGCCCACGAAGAACGGGCCTGCAAATCAACGCACCCGCCGAGGATCGCATGACCAAGAACACCCGAGACAATGACGTGGCCTTCATTCAGTCGCTGGCCGAGTTGCTGAACTCGAACGAACTGACCGAGATTGCGGTCACCCGTGACTACGGACCCGATGACAGTCTCAAGGTGCGCGTCTCGAAACAGAGCGCCATCGTTCAGGCGGCTGTCACCGTGCCTGCCCCGGCTGTTGCCGCAGCCCCCGCGCCTGCCCCCGCGCCTGCCTCGGCCCCGGCTCCCGCCCCTGCGACCGCCGCACCTGCCCCGGCCCCGGTCGAAAATCCCGCCGATCATCCCGGCGCAGTTGCCTCGCCCATGGTTGGTACCGCCTATCTCTCGCCCGAACCTGGTGCGGGTGCCTTCGTCAAGACCGGGGATACGGTCAAAGAGGGCCAGACCCTGATGATCGTCGAAGCGATGAAGACCATGAATCACATCCCCGCGCCGAATTCGGGCACGGTGACGCGCATCCTCGTCGATGACGGTCAGGCGGTGGAGTTCGGCACGACCCTGATGATCATCGAATAGGGGGATAACCATGTTCGACAAGATCCTGATTGCCAATCGCGGCGAGATCGCGCTGCGGGTGATCCGCGCTTGCCACGAAATGGGTATTGCGAGCGTCGCGGTCCATTCCACCGCCGATTCGGATGCAATGCATGTGCGCATGGCCGATGAATCGGTCTGTATCGGGCCGAATGCCTCGACCCGGTCCTACCTGTCGATCCCCGCGATCATCGCAGCGTGCGAGATCACCGGCGCGCAGGCGATTCATCCGGGCTATGGCTTTCTGTCGGAAAACGCGGCCTTCGTTCAGGTGCTCGAAGATCACGACATCACCTTCATCGGCCCGTCTGCCGCCCATATTCGCATCATGGGCGACAAGATCACGGCCAAGGAGACCGCCAGGAAGCTCGGCATTCCGGTGGTGCCGGGCTCGGATGGTGGCGTGCCCGATGTCGAAGCGGCGCGCAAGGTGGCCGCCGAGATGGGCTATCCGGTCATCATCAAGGCAACCGCCGGGGGTGGTGGCCGCGGGATGAAGGTTGCGACCTCGCAAGAGGATATCGAGGTCGCCTTCGGCACCGCGCGCTCCGAGGCCAGGGCCGCCTTCGGCAATGATGAAGTCTATATCGAGAAATACCTGCAAAAGCCCCGCCATATCGAGATTCAGGTCTTTGGCGACGGCAAGGGACGCGGGGTGCATCTGGGTGAGCGGGACTGTTCGCTCCAGCGTCGCCACCAGAAGGTCTTCGAAGAGGCCCCCGGCCCCAGTATCACCCCCGAAGAGCGTGCGCGGATCGGCAAGGTGTGTGCCGACGCGATCGGCGAGATGGGCTATGCCGGTGCCGGCACGATCGAGTTCCTCTACGAGGATGGCGCGTTTTACTTCATCGAGATGAACACCCGACTGCAGGTCGAGCACCCGGTGACCGAAGCGATACTTGATGTTGACCTGGTCCGCCAGCAGATCAGGGTGGCCGCCGGCGAAGAGATGGAGTTCGAGCAGGACAAGCTGTCGATTCGCGGCCATGCGATCGAGGTGCGGATCAATGCCGAGAAACTGCCGGATTTCGCGCCCTGCCCCGGCAAGGTGACCCAGTATCACGCGCCGGGGGGACTGGGTGTGCGGATGGACAGCGCACTCTATCAGGGCTATTCGATCCCGCCCTATTACGACAGCCTGATCGGCAAGCTGATCGTTCATGGGCGCGACCGCCGCGAGGCACTGGCGCGCCTGCATCGTGCGCTGTGCGAACTGATCGTGGACGGGGTGGGCACCACCGTGCCCCTTTTCAACGCGCTTCTGCAGGAACCGGACATTCAGTCGGGGAATTACTCGATCCACTGGCTGGAAAAGTGGCTCGACAGAAATCTGGGTGCCTGATCCGCCAAAACCCGACGAAACCAGGGATGCCCCGCTATCGGGGTGTTTTCCTTTGCGCGACAGGAGTGCTGTTTTCCGGTGCCAATGGCTGTTGTTTGAGACGGCAATCTGCCGTAACCGGAAGACGCCGGATAGATGGTTAAAGTGAGCGACTACCGGCTTTCGCCGGTAGCATCACGTTTGGAGTGTCACTCCAGATACGGAAGTATGATGTCGTCGGTGACATTGCGGTGACATTGCCCGATGTGGTTGCAAAGTCCCCCCGCGCCCGGAAGCGTCTGCCCCAACAGCGCTTGCGCAGGTCCGGGACCTCCATCCGGATGCGCCGCGACGAACGCCCCTTGATCGGCTGCATGACATCTGACAAGGACAGCTTCGGCGGGATCGACACGAACATGTGGACGTGATCGCGCGCCAGACCCCCTCGCACCCAGACCCCCTCGCACAATGTGGACGCCCATTTTGTCACAGGTCTGGCGGATGATCTCACGAATGCGTTCGCGCATTGGTCCCCGGAGCCCCTTGTGGCGGTATCTTGTCACCCACACCACATGGAACCTGTGGTAAAATCGTGTGTGCGCGGAGGATGAGTACTGCATGATCGTCTCTCCCGGTTTTGAAGCCATATTCCCTTCGGGGGGTGTTCAAGATCCGGGAGAGACGATCATCTGCTGATTCGCTGAGGCAGACCGGCTGGAAGCCGGTGGTTTCGATCCATTGGGTGGAAAATCAATTGCCGCGCGCCGGAGCGGATCAGATCGGTCAGTGGATCGGTCGAAAATCCGTTTGGATCAGCCAAGGCGGTGATGGGATCTCGCGTCATGTGGCATATCCCGTTCTCTGCGAGAATTGACGGCGCGTGAGCACCGCCATGATATGCCGCCCCTCAGGGGCCATCACCAACTTTCAGCTATATCTCCACAAAACACCAGATTTGACAGTAGCACCAATTCATGCTGAAAAAGAAGAAAAACAGGAGGAACCCATGTTTAGATTTCCTATATTTTATGCAGTTTTAGCGTTTGTAATATCTAATATTTTCATAAGTTTTTTACTTCCAGATTTAACCTGCATGGATGGTTGGAACTCTCCTTCCATTGGAAAATCGGGCGCTTGCTCTCATCATGGAGGAGTAAATCATATTCCTGTAATAATTGGAAATATTTGTAGTATTTTGTTTTCTTTTTGGGTTTGGAAAAAAGTCAAGAAAACGAAAAAAGTCAGTTAGACCTGAAAATCCTGAAAATCCTGAAAATAAAGTTATCAATCAAGCAGAAAAAGACTCTGCTAAAATTTTATTAGAGGGTCACCCTCTGCTGGGCCTGCTTTGCGGGCACATCTACCTGGCGCGGACCAGCGCGATGGCGAGCAATATTCCACACCGGGAGCATTCCAGACCGGGAGCAGGCTTCGCAAATGGTCATGCAAGTTTTGCAGTTTCGTCTTTAATACGTCATTAATCAGCCCGATACAGCCGGGGCAACGGTCCATTTTCATTCCTTGTCTCAAGTCGTTAGGAGCCTGAAATGCGCTACTCCACCTTGTCCCTGATTGCCGGACTGGCCATGTTCGCCGGACTGGCACAGCCTGCTCTGGCGGGCGATACATTGCGTGTCGCTCTCGCACAGGAACCCACGGCACTGGACCCGACCTCCGACGCCACCGCATCAATTGACACCATGATCACCAACAATGTGCTCGAAAGCCTGACAACGGTGGACAGCAGCGGTGCGGTGCAGCCGAACCTTGCAACCCGTTGGGACATCTCCGACGACGGGCTGACCTACAGATTCCATCTTGTGGCGGATGTGACCTTTCACGACGGTACCACATTTGACGCCGATGATGTGAAATTCACCTTCGACCGGGCCATGGCCAAGGACAGCACCAACCCCTCGCCGTCGATCTTTGAACCCATTGACAGCGTTACCGTCATTGATCAGAACACGGTCGAAATCAAACTGAAGCGCAAGGATGCGTTCTTTCTGTTCAATATCGCGAACGGTGATGCCTCGATCGTGGCACCCGAAAGCGTTGGCAGCCTGAGCACGACCCCGATCGGAACCGGACCGTTCACCCTTGCCAGCTGGACCCGCGGGGACCGTCTTGTCCTCAGGAAGAACCCGGACTATCGCGATGCGCAGGATGTGGCACTCGACCGCGTGGAATACCGGTTCATCGCCGATGCTGCGGCCACTGCGGCCGCATTGATGGCCGAAGAGGTGGATGTTGCCAGTCCGCCTCCGGAGATGCTGCCGCAGTTCGAGGCCGATCCGCGCTTTGCCGTCAGCGTCGGTACGACCGAGGGCGAAGTCATCCTGGCCATGAACAATTCCCGTGCGCCCTTCACGGATGCCCGGGTGCGCCAGGCCGTCAACCATGCCATTGATCGCCAGGCGATCATCGACGGGGCGATGTATGGCAGAGCGGTTCCGATCGGCAGTTTCTACCCTCCACACGGTCCGGCTTATGTCGATCTCACCGGGCGCTGGCCGCATGATACCGGGAAGGCAAAAGCCCTTCTGGCCGAGGCAAATGCCCAAGGCACGACGATGACCATCAGCGTGCCCCCGTTTCCCTATGCGACCCGTTCGGCAGAGATCATCCGGGCAGAACTGGAGGCTGTCGGGATCGACGCCAAGATGAAAGTCGTTGAATGGAGCTACTGGATCGATGAGATTTACAAGAAGCGCAATTACGACATGACGATCATTGCGCATACAAGCCCCAATGACATGGGCAATTTTGCGCGTGGGCCGGACTATTTCTACGGCTATCAGAGCGACGAGTTCGATGCGATCTGGGAAGCGATCCGCACGCAAGCCGATCCGGACGCCCGCAACGCCCTGCTGGCAAAGGCGCAGACCTATCTGGCCGACAATGCGGTCATGGGCTTTCTGTTCCAGTTGCCGAAAATTACCGTGGCGCGTGCGGGTGTCGAGGGGCTTTGGAAAAATGCGCCGGTTATCTTTGCGCCGATGAAAGGCGTGCATTGGGCCCACTGATCGCGATTTCAGGACAAGCTGACGGGACACCGCTATATGTCTCGTCTGTTTTCAGGAGGCCCGGGCATGCTGTATTTCCTGCTGCGTCGGCTGGTTCAGTTCATTGCCACGCTTCTTGCCATTTCGATTGTTGTGTTCTCGGTGATGAATGTGCTTCCCGGGGATCCGGCGCTGACGATTCTCGGACTGGACGCAAACGAGGAGGCCCGCCTTGCCCTGACACGTGAGCTTGGTCTTGATGCGCCTGCCTGGCAGCGCTATCTTGACTGGATCGCAGGCGCGCTTGTGGGCGACTTCGGGACCAGCTATTCCTTTGATGTGCCCGTCGCGGGGCTGATTGCCGAACGCCTGCCCTTGACTCTGGCCCTGGCGATTGGCGGGATGGCGGTCACGCTGGTCATTGCCCTTGCCGTCGGAATCCTGGCCGCGTCGAGACATGGCAAGCCGGGGGACTGGGCCGTGATGATCGCAAGCCAGCTGGGCATTGCCATTCCGGCTTTCTGGCTGGCCATCCTTCTGGTGATCCTGTTTGCAGTCAAGCTGCGCTGGTTCCCGCCCGGCGGCTTTCCCGGCTGGTCCGATCCTGCTGCGGCACTGCGTTCCCTTGTGCTGCCGATCGTTTCGCTGGCGCTTGTGCAGTCGGCCGTGCTGACGCGGGTGACACGCTCCTCGGCGCTGGAGATCCTGCGGCTGGACTTCATCCGCACCGCGCGCGCGACCGGTCTGTCGCCAGGCCGCATCCTGTGGCGTCATCTTTTGCCCAATGCCCTGGTTCCGATCGTGACCATCGCGGGGATGCAGTTTGCCGGGGTTGTCACCGGCACGCTGGTGATCGAAAGCGTATTCTATCTGCCGGGGCTCGGGCGGCTGATCTTCCAGTCGATTTCAAACCGCGACCTGATCACCGTCCAGGCCCTGATCCTGCTTGTGGCGGTCGTGGTCGTCACGGTGAACTTCCTTGTCGATGTGGCCTATGGTCTCATCGATCCACGACTGAAGGCGCGCATGACATGAGGCATCTTCCCCTCAATCTCGGGATCGGGATGGTGCTGGTCGGTGCCATGGTGCTGGTCGCGGCACTCTCCCTCATCTGGACCCCGCATCCGCATGCGCAGATCGACATCGCCAACAGGTTTGCAGCGCCCGGTGCCGCCCATTGGCTTGGCACGGATCAGCTGGGGCGCGATGTCCTGTCGCAATTGATGGTCGGTGCAGGAAACTCGATGTCCGTGGCCCTGATTTCCGTGCTCCTGGGCGGTGGTATCGGTGTCCTGCTCGGCGTATGTGCAAGCGCCCTGGGCGGTTGGGCCGAAGACCTCGCGATGCGTCTGTGCGATCTCGGCTTTGCCTTTCCCGCCCTGCTCTTTGCCATCATGCTGGCGGCGGTCCTTGGCCCGTCCCGGACCAACACGATCCTTGCAATCGCCTTCATCAACATTCCGGTATTTGCCCGCGTCGCGCGCGGTGCGGCCAATCAGATATGGCCACGCGCGTTCGTGCTGGCAGGTCAGGCCGCCGGGGCTACCCGGGCGAGCCTGACGCTCAACCACATTCTGCCCAACATCGCCGCGCCGATCATCGTGCAGGCGACAATCGAGTTTGCGGTTGCGATCCTTGCCGAAGCGGCGCTGAGCTATCTTGGCCTTGGCGTCCAGCCGCCCGATTCCTCTTGGGGGCGCATGCTGTCCGAGTCGCAGACGCTGCTGTATCTGGCACCGCAACTTGCCATCTATCCCGGACTTTGCATCGTGATCGCGGTCATGGGCTTTGGCATGCTCGGGGACGGGCTGCGCGATGTGACCGATCCCCGCCTGAAAAGGGTGCGCTGACGTGCTGGTGACAGAAAATCTGTCAGTGCGTTTCGAGACGGCGCATGCGCTGCGTGACGTCTGCCTCGACATTCGCCCCGGCACACGGATCGGAATTGTCGGAGAAAGCGGGTCGGGGAAGTCGATGCTGGCCCTGAGCCTGATGGGCATGATCCCGGATGCCGCCGAGGTCAGCGGACGGGTCCTTTTCGATGGTCTCGACATGTCCGGGGCCAGCGAGGCCGACTGGCGCGCACTTCGGGCACGCCGGATCGCAATGATCTTTCAAGAGCCGCTGGCCGCGCTCAACCCGCTGCGCCGGGCGGGCCATACCGTCATGGAGGCGCTACAGGTCTTGCGCGCGATGACCCGGCGAGAGGCGCGAACCTGCACCATTGCCCTGTTTGAAGAAGTTGGCCTGCCTGACCCGGAACGGTACCTGCGTCTTTATCCGCATGAATTGTCCGGAGGCCAGCGGCAGCGTGTCCTGATCGCCCTTGCACTGGCCTGCGATCCCGGGATCCTGATCGCGGACGAACCCACCACGGCGCTCGATGCGGTCGTGGCCATGCGGGTGACCGATCTGCTGGTCAAACTGTCACGCCGCCGGGGAATGGCGCTGGTTCTGATCAGCCATGACCTGTCGGTTGTCGCACGGGCAACCGAATATATGCTGGTCATGTGTGACGGAGATATTGTGGAACGGGGCGGCACGGGGGATGTGCTGAATGCACCGAAACACCCATATACCCAAGGCTTGCTGGCCGCGCGTCCCGGTCAAAGGGCAGCCTTGCGCCAGCCCGGCATGATCCGGACACGATTGCCGGGGTCGGCGGCCCTCGGCGCCGATCGCAAACCTGTGCCCGCAATGCCGGCTCCGAAGGGTCAGGGGGGCCGTGAGCCCCGTCTGTCGAGGCCGCTCTTGCAGGCCACGGGGCTGAGACGCCTCTACCCGCAACAGCGCACAAGCCTGCTTGGTCCGCGCCGATCGCTGGTTGCCGTGTCGGATGCAGATCTGATGATTTTTCCGGGGGAAACCCTGGGGGTTGTGGGCGAAAGCGGCTCGGGAAAATCGACACTGGCGCGGATGGTCATGGGGTTCGAGACCCCGGACGCCGGACAGGTTCTTTTTGACGGGCAGGATATTCATCGCCTCGGACGCAAAAGCCTGCGCGTGCTGCGTCGCCGGTTCCAGATGATCTTTCAGGATCCCTACGGATCGCTGGACCCGCGCCGGACGGTGGGGTGGTCCATCGGGCAACCGCTTCGAATCGCTGGCGAGAGGGACAAGGGCGTGTATCTGCGCAAGGTAGCCGAGGCGCTGGATCAGGTGGGACTCAAGGCCACCGATGCGACCAGGCTGCCGCATGAGTTCTCCGGCGGCCAGCGGCAGCGGATCGCCATCGCACGCGCGATCATCACGCGGCCCGATCTCATCGTGGCCGATGAGGCCGTGAGCGCCCTTGACGCATCGGTTCAGGCGCAGATCCTGAAACTTCTGCTGGATCTGCAAGATGAACTCGGGCTTGCCATGCTGTTTATCAGTCACGATCTGGCTGTGGTCGGGGACATCTGCGACCGGATCATGGTCATCAGACATGGGAAGGTGGTCGAAGCGGGGCCGACATCGCGGATCTTCACCTCCCCGAGCCAATCTTATACGCGCACCTTGCTGACGGCCGCCGATGTGGCACGGCCCGGCATCCGGGCCTGTCAACAGAAACGGGGTTTCGCGTGATGCGTGACATTTCCGGCCATGATGGTGTTGGCATACTGTCCGGTCGCGCGGTCAAACGCGGGCAGGTTCACATCATACTCGCGGCATATGGACATGTCGTGAATATGTCGGCTGTTGCGTTCATTTCCAACGTCAAAATCGAAGTTACGTGACGTTTGGCACCATCCGCCCCTTGCTGACGATGGTCAATCTGCCGCATCCTGCAAGGACCGCCTCGCAGGAGAGGGGGACGGGGAGGAGAGAATGCAAAGATTCGCGACAGTTGCTGACCGCGATGCTGTCGAGGCCGAGGCGCCCTGGGACGACCGGCACCGTGCGATCACGCTTTACGGTTTCCTGTCCGGGGCCAGAGCCGCCCATGGCAAGTGTCCGGCGATCTCGTTCCAGCTGCTGTCCGGGCCGACGGACCGGGCGGAAACACTGAGCTGGTCGGAACTGCACGCAAAAGTCACACAAGGTGCCAACCTGCTGCGCCATCTGGGCGTCGGGCCGACCGATACCGTCGCCTGTCTGCTGCCCAACGCGACCGAGACGGTGGTCGCGCTGCTGTCTGGCGCAACGGCGGGGATCGTGAACCCGATCAATCCGCTGCTGGAACCCGAACAGATCGGTGCCATCCTGCGCGAGACCAGGGCGAAGATCCTGATAACGCTCAAGCCCTTCCCCGGGACCGATATTGCACAGAGGGCGGCCGAGGCCGTGCGCCTTGCACCGAATGTCACGACGGTGCTTGAGGTTGATCTCAACCGCTACCTGAGCGCGCCGAAAAGCTGGATCGTGCCCTTCATTCGCCCGAAGATCAAGACCGTGCACACGGCCCGGGTGATGAGCTTTGCCAGAGAATCGGCCAGGCTGCCGGGCGACCGCCTGATGTTCGAGGATGTTCAGCAAGACCGTGTCGCGGCCTATTTCCACACCGGCGGCACCACGGGGATGCCGAAGGTTGCCCAGCATAAATATTCCGGCATGATCTATAATGGCTGGCTGGGTGGGCGGCTGTTGTTCACCGAGACCGATGTGCTGATCTGCCCGCTGCCGCTGTTCCACGTCTTTGCCGCCTATCCGATTCTCATGTCGGCGATCGCAAGCGGTGCTCATGTCGTCTTTCCGACCCCCGCAGGCTATCGTGGGGAGGGGGTGTTCGACAATTTCTGGAAACTGGTCGAGCGCTGGAAAGTGAGTTTCCTGATCACGGTTCCGACCGCGATCTCGGCGCTGATGCAACGCCCGGTAGATGCCGATATTTCCTCGCTTCGCACCGCCCTTTCGGGCTCCGCACCGCTGCCGCTGGAACTCTACAACAGGTTCACAGCCGCAACGGGGGTCGAGATTTCCGAAGGGTATGGCCTGACCGAGGCGACCTGCCTTGTCTCGGTCAATCCGGTCGATGGGCAGAAAAAGGTCGGCTCTGTCGGCATCCCGCTGCCCTATTCCCACGTGCGCATCCTGAAGACGCGCAACGGTGCCTTCGATGAATGCGGGATCGACGAGGTGGGCGAGATCTGCGTCGCCAATCCCGGCGTATTCGAAGGCTCGACCTATACCGAGCCGGACAAGAACCACGATCTTTTTGCCGAAGGCCGGTTCCTGCGCACCGGTGATCTGGGGCGGATCGACGCGGATGGCTATCTGTGGATCACCGGTCGGGCCAAGGATCTGATCATTCGCGGCGGGCATAACATTGATCCGGCCGAGATCGAGGATGCGCTGCTGTCCCATCCGGCGGTGGCCTTTGCCGGGGCGGTCGGTCAGCCCGACAGTTTTGCCGGCGAACTGCCCTGCGCCTATGTGGAACTGATCTCGGGAGGGGAGGTCACGGTCGAGGATCTGCTTGAGCATGCCCGGACCCGCATCCCCGAGCGCGCCGCCATGCCGAAATATATCGAGGTGATGGACGCATTGCCCAAGACGGCAGTGGGCAAGATCTTCAAGCCCGATCTGCGCAAGAAGGCGATCATGCGTGTGCTGAACGCGACGTTGGAAGCGGACGGGATCACGGCGCATGTGGTTTCGGTTACCGAGGACAAGAAGCGCGGCTTCGTCGCGCATCTCGCAACAACCGGCGCGTGTGACGAGGATGCGCTGCGGCGCAAGCTGGGAGAATTCACCGTGCCCTGGGATTGGGCGAGTTGATTACCGATCCGGCCTCATTCGCTCACGTTGTTGACAATGACAAAACAACAAGCAGCCTCGCAGGCTGCGGCTCTATGCGAGGCAAGGTGGAAATCGGGGCCGCGCCTGGATTCGGGTTCGGTATGATGATCTGCCGCGCCTTGCACGGGCCAGGCTATTCGAAAACGGCGCAAGCCTCGCCCGACATGAGCCCCCCACCGAGGCGGGGCTTCAGATTTCCGGAAATCCGGCGGCCCACCGTCGGCGGCTTTATCGTGTGAACTTCTTGTATTTCAACCTCTTCGGCTCGACCGCATCCGGGCCAAGGCGACGGATCCTGTCTTCTTCGTAATCCTCGAAATTGCCCTCGAAGAATTCGACATGGGCCTCGCCCTCGAAGGCGAGGATATGGGTGCAGAGGCGGTCGAGGAAAAAGCGGTCGTGCGAGATGATGATCGCATTTCCGGCGAAATCCTCGATCGCGGCTTCCAGCGCTTGCAGGGTCTGGACGTCAAGGTCGTTGGTCGGTTCGTCGAGCAACAGCACATTGCCGCCTTCCTTGAGCAGCTTGGCCATGTGGACGCGATTGCGCTCTCCACCCGAGAGCAGTCCGACCTTCTTCTGCTGATCGCCACCCTTGAAGTTGAACGCACCGCAATAGGCGCGGCTGTTCACCTGTGCGTCGCCCAGTTCGATCTGTTCGGCGCCGCCCGAAATTTCCTCCCAGACGGTCTTGCCAGCATCAAGCGCATCGCGCGACTGGTCCACATAGGCGAGCTTGACCGTATCGCCAAGGCCGACCGTGCCGGTATCGGGTGCCTCCTGCCCGGTGATCATCCTGAAGAGCGTGGATTTCCCGGCGCCGTTCGGGCCGATGACGCCGACGATGGCGCCTGGCGGGATCGAGAATGTCAGATCCTCGATCAGTTGCCTGTCGCCGTAATGTTTCGACATGCCTTCGACTTCGATCACCTTGCCGCCCAGGCGCGGGCCGTTCGGAATGATGATCTGGGCCTTGCCGACGCGTTCGCGCTCGGACTGGTCGGCCATCTTCTCATAGGCCGAGATCCGCGCCTTCGACTTGACCTGACGCGCCCTGGCACCGGCCCGGATCCATTCAAGTTCCTTCTCCAGAACCTTTTGCCTGGCCTTGTCCTCGCGGGCTTCCTGCGCCATCCGCCCGGCCTTCTGCTCCAGCCAACTCGAATAGTTGCCTTCGTAAGGGATACCGCGACCACGGTCGAGTTCGAGAATCCAGCCGGTTATATCGTCCAGAAAATAGCGGTCGTGGGTGACACAGAGGATCGTGCCCTTGTAGTCGATCAGGTGCTTTTGCAGCCAGGCAATGGTTTCCGCGTCG
Source organism: Thioclava sp. (assembly GCA_965277135.1). Classification (GTDB taxonomy): domain Bacteria; phylum Pseudomonadota; class Alphaproteobacteria; order Rhodobacterales; family Rhodobacteraceae; genus Thioclava. The sequence goes on from CBDIBW010000020.1 coordinate 85,398, forward strand.
AGGTGGTTTGTCGGTTCGTCCAGAAGCAGCATGTCGGGCGCCTCAAGCAACAGCCTGCACAGCGCGACACGGCGGCGTTCCCCGCCCGAGAGCCTGGTGACATCCGCGCCATCGGGCGGGCAGCGCAGGGCCTCCATCGCCACATCGACCTGGCTGTCGAGATCCCAAAGGTTTTCGGAGTCGATTTCATCCTGAAGGCGGGCCATCTCATCGGCGGTTTCGTCCGAGTAATTCATCGCCAGCTCGTTGAATCGGTCGAGTTTCGCCTTTTTCGCGGCCACACCCAGCATCACGTTTGCCCGCACATCAAGCGCCTCGTCCAGCACAGGCTCTTGCGGCAGGTAACCAACGTTCGCGCCCTTGGCCGCCCAGGCCTCACCCGAGAAATCCCTGTCGAGACCGGCCATGATCCGCAGCAGAGTCGACTTGCCCGCGCCGTTCACCCCGACAACACCGATCTTCACGCCGGGCAGGAAAGACAAGCGTATGTTTTCAAAACATTTCTTGCCGCCAGGATAGGTTTTGGAGACGCCATCCATGTGATAGACATACTGATAGGACGCCATGATTCACCTCGTGCGGGTTGCTGGAGTTTGCAAGGTTCTAGTCGGAAAGCACATACAGGAAAAGGGGCACCCGCATGGGGGTCAGGGCGCATATGCAAAAACCGTTGAAATTTCGATGGTCCGGGATCGCTTTGCCGATCACCTGGAAACTCCCGGTCCTGGCACTGTCGAGAAACCGGCGGGCGCAGCTTCGATAATTCGAAATATGCCTTTTCGGGATGCGCCTTGCCAAGGCACTTTGCCAGAGCACTTTGGTCGGAGCACCTTGTCGGGTCAATTCACCTTAGCGGCGGCGATTCCGGCGGGTGTTCATCGGTTGGAACGCGACACCGACATGGGCCTCGCAATAGGGCTTGCCGAACTGGCTTGGCAGGCCGCAGAACCAGAATTCATCGGTTGCGGGGTCGCCGATCGGCCATTTGCAGGTCCGTTCGGTCAGTTCCATCAGGCTGAGCTTCTTCGAATGTTTCTCGACCTCGCCCACCCTGGCCAGAGCCTCGGGGTCGATCTCGCTGGCCGAAGGTTGCGGTGGCAGTGGTTGGCTGGCGGGAATGATTGCCGTGCGGGCGGGCAGCGGGGCAGGGGCCGCAGAGGTTGGCTCAGCCCTGGCGACGGTCAACTTGGGCTCGGGTCTGGTTTCGGTCGTCTCGGGCTTGGCCTTGGGTTCGGATTTCTCGGGCTCGGCGGTGCCGGCCGTGCGGTTCGACAGGCCCAGACGATGAACTTTTCCGATCACCGCATTGCGGGTAACCCCGCCCAATTCCTTCGCGATCTGGCTGGCGGACTGGCCCTCCAGCCACATTTTCTTGAGCAGTTCGACACGTTCATCGGTCCAGGACATCACAACCCCTTCCTTTCATTTGCCACCCGCGCAGGCTTTCGGACAGCATCCTGCCGGGTGAGAGGCGACCATACAATCGAGGTTGTCGGTTTTCAAGGATTGGTCGTTGCGAAACCGCTTGTGCAATCGACATGTTGAGCGCGCGCATCAATTGATAGAGACAGGCGCAATGTCCGATCCCGGATGATCACGCAGCCGCCCGATCCTGCTCCCGCAGAAGATCCCCGGAGTCCCCCGTCCCGCTGGCCAGTGACGACCAGACCCGATCTTCAGCGGGGCGCATGATCCCGTGCCCCGAAAATGGCCGAGCCGACACGCACATGGGTCGCGCCCGCCGCGATCGCCGCCTCGAAATCCGCACTCATTCCCATGGACAGCCCGTCCAGCCCGTTGCGCTGCGCCATCCCGGCCAGCATCGCGAAATGGGGCACAGGGTCTTCGCCGGCCGGCGGGATGCACATCAGGCCAAGCACCGGCAGATCCATCGCCCGCGCATCGGCCAGGAACATGTCGAGATCGCCAGGCAGAATACCTGCCTTTTGCGGCTCCTCGCCAATATTCACCTGCACGAACAGATCGGGCGAGGTTCCGCGCGCCTGCGCCAGAGTGGCGAGCTTTCTGGCCAGAGACGGCCGGTCGAGCGTGTGAATCGCCTCGAACAGTTCCACCGCGCGCCCGGCCTTGTTCGATTGCAGCGGGCCGATCATATGGACCGAGACGGCGGGAAATTCCGCGCGCCAGGCGGGCCATTTTCCCTGCGCTTCCTGCACGTAATTTTCACCGAAGAGCCGATGCCCCTGGCGCAGCACTGCCCCGACCCGCCCGGCGGGCTGCATCTTGGACACGGCGATCAGCGCCACCGAACCGGGGGCGCGTCCGGCTGTCGCCTCGGCCCTGGCCAGACGTGCCGCGATCTTTTCCAGCCCCATCAATGCCTCTCCCGTCAATGTCTTCCCGGATCCGGTGCCATATCCGGTGCCATGGAAACACGGCCGGACGCAAAGGAAAAGAGCGGGCGCGCGGCCCGCTCTTCATGTCTTTCAGATCCGGCAGGGATCAGAACTTGAACTTGATGCCGAGATCGGCGGTCACATCGTCCTTGCCCTTGACGTCGCTTTTCGCCAGACCGGCCGCGAGCGTTGCACCGCCGCCGAGGTCATAGCTGGCACCCAGACCATACCAGGTTTCGTCCTCTCCGCCATCCTTCTTCGTCTTCTCCTTGTGCTGCACATAGCCGTTGAGGGTGGTCGCACCGAAGACCGAACTCACGCCCAGACCATACAACTGGTCAGTAGGATTACCCTTGCTGCCCTTGGCGTAAACGATCCTGACGCTGGTGTCGCCGAAGGTGGCCTCACCGTTCAGCATGGCCTGGCTCTGGTCTTCCTTACCCTCATCGGCAACGCTGAGATATTCGTAGCCGGCCCCGACGGTGTAGTTGCCAAAGTTGTAGGCCGCAGCCACAGCAAGCGCCTGGTCAAGCTTCACACCTTTTTCATCCTCGCCTTTGGATTTTTCTACGATAACGGGTATATCTTGTGCAATTTTACCTTCAGTTGCTTCATAGTCCGTTCCCTCAGCGACCTTCCCTTTATATGTATCTGTTCCCTTGACGGTGCCCCTGCCGTCCGACAGCGAGGCCGCGATCGAAAAGTCGCCAAAGGTGCCTTCATAGAGCAGTTTCGGGCCTTGATCGTCAATATCATCAATCAGATAGGGGATTCCGTCGTCTGTCCCGTTCTGGTTCGACAGGCCCTCGTAACCAACGCCGTCGAAGTCATCAAACAGAGCTTTCGGCGCGCTGTCCGTATCGCCCATCGACAGTTTGCCCAAGGCCCCCGAGATGTAGACATTACCCGCGTTGCCGCCCTTGCCGTCTTTCGCGTTGTCGGCGCGGATCGAGCCACCGAATTCCAGACCGCCGTCGGTCTGGGCCGACGCTTTGAACTTGACGCGGACACGGCTGGAGAAGTCCCAGTCCTTGCCGTTATAGACAACACCCATGCGACCGTCACCGCCGACCGACACTTCGGCGGCGGCCACGCCAGCCGACAGCGCGAGAGCGGTCGTCGCGAAGAGAATCTTTTTCATCACTTTCCCTCATCATCTTGGAATATGGCCCCCAACTCCGGGGAATCCGAATTGGGTATGGCGTTTTCTTCCACGCCACCGCCGCACGGTGCAAGGGAAAGCACCAACAGGTGAGAATTGTCGCCCGGCATGATGCGGATATGCCACAGTGGCGCCACGGTGGTGCCACGGTGGCCTTCGTGGCCCCGCCCTGTCTGCGCCCGCCTGTCTGCGCCCGCGTGCCCGCCCAAAAAATCCTTGTGGCCAACAGGGCCATGAGCTAGACACCGGGAAGTGAATGATGAGAGCCTGCGGAGACAGTTTCCGATGACGATCCGATTTCTTCTGCGCGGCGGCGCAATGCCGGGCCTGGGTCTTGTTCTTGTTCTGGCCTTTTTTATGACCTTTGCCCTTGCCGGGTGTGGCAATGGCATTTTCGGGACTCGGCTGTTTTCCCGGAACGGCGCACCCGCCGCGGGTTCCGTGCAGACAGAGGCCGTGCAAGAGAAGCCAATGCGTGGAGACGCCGGGGTGGATGATGTGGCGGTCGTCAACAGGGCGCAGGACAAGACCCGACATGACAAGACCCGAAAGGACGAAAGGGAAGCGAAGATCTGGGATCTGTTCACAGACAGAACGCCCCCCGATACCACCATCAAGGTGAACAAATATCTGTGGCAGGCTTCGTTGCAGGTGCTCGATTTCCTGCCGATCCGGTCTGTCGATCCCTTCTCCGGCGTGATCGTGACCGGCTATGGCACGCCGCCGGGCGGCACACGCGCCTATCGTGCAACGGTCTATATGTCCGATCCGGCACTCGATGCGCGCTCGCTCAAGGTTGCGATCGAGACGCGCAGCGGTGCGGTTTCGGCCGATACCCGGCGCGCGGTCGAGGATGCGATCCTGACCCGCGCCCGCCAGTTGCGCGTCCAGGACTCGAACCTCTGAGCCGGAGATTTCGGGTTTTCAGGGCCACATTCGGGCGGGGTGCGTGATTCCCGCGCGGGTGGCTGGACCTTTCCCTCCGCTTCGGTATATCAGGCTGCGGCAGATTTCCGGGCACGAGATCTGGGCACGAGAGAGGGCACGAGATATGGCGCGCTACGCACCGGCCGAGACAGAACCGAAATGGCATCAGGCCTGGCACGCGGCAGGGGTTTTCACCGCGCATCGCGATCCGGCAAGACCGAAATATTACGTGCTCGAAATGTTTCCCTACCCGTCGGGGCGCATCCATATGGGCCATGTGCGCAACTATACGATGGGCGATGTGGTCGCGCGCTACAAGATGAGCTGCGGGTTTTGCGTGCTCCACCCGATGGGGTGGGACGGGTTCGGAATGCCCGCAGAGAACGCGGCGATGGAAAAGGGTGGCCATCCCAGGGACTGGACCTACGCCAACATTGCCGACATGAAGGCGCAGATGAAGCCGCTGGGCCTGTCGATCGACTGGTCGCGTGAATTCGCCACCTGCGATCCGGACTATTACGCTCAGCAGCAGGCGATGTTCCTCGACATGCTGGAGGCGGGGCTGGTCTATCGCAAGAACGCCGTCGTGAACTGGGATCCGGTCGACAGGACCGTTCTGGCCAATGAACAGGTCGAGAACGGGCGTGGCTGGCGTTCGGGCGCGCTGGTCGAGCGCAGGGAACTGACGCAGTGGTTCTTTCGCATCTCGGACCATGCCGGGGAATTGCTTGATGCGCTGGACGGCCTCAGGGACTGGCCCGAGAAGGTGCGCCGGATGCAGGCGAACTGGATCGGCAGGTCGCGCGGTCTGCAATTCGCCTTCCCGACGGTGGATGCGCCTGACGGTTTCGAGGCGCTGGAGGTTTACACCACCCGTCCCGACACGCTGATGGGTGCCAGCTTTGCCGCGATCTCGCCCGATCACCCGCTGGCCAGGCATCTGGAACGTCACGATCCGGAGATCGCGAAATTCGTCGCGCAATGCCGCCAGGGCACCACCACCGAAGAGGCGATCGAAACCGGCGAGAAGCTGGGCATGGCAACGGGCATCAGGGTGCGCCACCCGCTGGATCCCGATCGGGAGCTGCCGGTCTGGATCGCGAACTTCATCCTGATGGAATATGGCACCGGCGCCATCTTCGGCTGCCCGGCGCATGATGCGCGCGACTTCGAATTCGCGACGAAATACGGGCTGGCGATCAAACCCGTTTTCGAGCCGCTCGAAGGTGATCGCCCGGTCGCCGAATTCGTTCCGCCGAAATCCGAAAAGGTGCGCTATGTTCGCGGTTTCGCGGGCGATGAGGTGCAGACTGGCGAGGCGGGCGTGGCCGCCGCCATCACCGAGTGCGAATCGCGTGGCATCGGCCGGGGCGTGACCCGATTCCGCCTGCGCGACTGGGGCCTGAGTCGCCAGCGCTACTGGGGGTGTCCGATCCCGGTCGTGCATTGCGCCAGATGCGGTGTGGTGCCCGAGAAGAAAGCGAATCTTCCGATCCGTCTGCCCGATGATGTCAGCTTCGACCAGCCGGGCAATCCGCTCGACCGGCACCCGAACTGGCGCGACTGTATCTGTCCGCGCTGCGGCGACCCGGCCCGGCGCGAAACCGACACGATGGATACTTTCGTCGATTCGAGCTGGTATTATGCCCGCTTCACCTCGCCGCGCGCCACAACGCCGACCGTGGCCGAGGATGCCGAATACTGGATGAATGTCGATCAGTATATCGGCGGGGTCGAACACGCGATCCTGCACCTGCTCTATTCGCGCTTCTTTGCCCGCGCGATGCACAAGACCGGCCACCTGCCCGCCTCTGCGATCGAGCCGTTCGGCGCGCTCTTCACCCAGGGCATGGTCACGCATGAGATCTACCTGACCCGCGACACCGACGGCCGCCCGGTCCATCACCTTCCCGAAGAGGTCGAGGATGGCAAGCTCAAGGCAACCGGCGAAGCGGTAGAGATCATCCCCTCGGCCAAGATGTCGAAATCGAAGAAGAACGTGGTTGATCCGGTCTCGATCATCGAAAGTTTCGGCGCCGATACCGCGCGCTTCTTCGTGATGTCCGACAGCCCGCCCGAACGCGATGTGGAATGGACAGATGCCGGGGCCGAGGCCACGTCGAAATTCCTCGCCCGGCTCTGGCGCATCGCCACCGACATCGCCACCGACATCGTTGCAGGCAACGACCCGGCCAACGCGACCGAGGATCTGGCGCTTCTCAAGGCCACCCACAGGGCGATCGAGGAGGTCACCACCTCGATTGAGGGATTTACCTTCAACAAGGCGGTCGCGGCGATCCATGGTCTGGCCAACACGATGTCGAAATCGAAAGCCGGGACGGCAACCAGGCGCGACATGATGAGGGTGATGGCGCAACTGATGGGGCCGATGGTGCCACATCTGGCCGAGGATATCTGGTCGCTGCTGGGTGGTGAGGGCTTCGTCGTCCAGGCCGCCTGGCCCAAGGCCGATCCGGCATTTCTGGTCGAGGATCGTGTGACCCTGCCGATCCAGGTCAACGGCAAGCGGCGCTCGGAAATCTCGGTGCGCAAGGCGATGGGCAAGGAAGAGGTTGAAAAGCTGGTGCTGGCCGACGAACATGTCGTCAAGGCGCTGGCTGGCGGTCAGCCCCGAAAGCTCATCGTCGTTCCGGGACGTATCGTCAATGTCGTCATCTGAGCGCAGAACCTTCCTGTCACTCGGGGGTGCGATGCTCGCGCTCTCCGCCTGCGGCTTCACGCCGGCCTGGGGACCAGGGGGTGGGGGCGCGAAACTTCCGGGCGGTGTCACGGTCGATGCGCCGACCTCACCGGATGGGTTCGATCTGATGCGCGCGCTCAACGCCCGTCTCGGCCCGCCCGAGGATCCGCGCTACCGTCTGGCCTGTTCGATCTCGCTCAGCCCGCTCGGTCAGGGCATCGCCCCCGACAATTCGACCACGCGTTACCAGCTCAACGGATCAGTCGATTACACGCTGCACAACAAGACCAGCGATGCAGTCCTTCTGACCGGGCACATAACCTCCTTCACCTCGTGGTCGGCAACCGGCACGATCGTGGCCACCCAGGCGGCCGAGCGTGACGCGCATCGCCGTCTGATGACGATCCTTGCCGATCAGATCGTGACCCGGCTGCTGGCACAGGCCGCGAGCCTGCCGCAATGAAACTGACCGGGGCTGCCGCCGCGCGTTATTTCGGCAAGCCCGAAGCCGGGCGCGCCGGGCTGCTGATCTTTGGCAGCGATGCCATGCGCGTGGCCCTGCGCCGACAAGAGGTGATCGCCGCACTGATCGGCCCGCAGGGCGAGGAAGAGATGCGCCTGAGCCGCATCGCGGGTGCCGACCTGCGCAAGGACACGTCGCTGTTGCTTGATGCGATCAGGGCGGTCGGCTTTTTCCCGGGGCCTCGGGTCGTCCTTGTCGAGGATGCAGGCGACGCGCTGGCCGAACCGATCACTGCCGCGCTGAAGGGCTGGCGGACCGGGGACGCCATGATCATTGTCACGGCGGGTTCTCTCATTACGAAGTCCAGGCTGCGCAAGGCGTTCGAGGGTCACGACAATGCCTATTCGATCGGGGTCCATGACGATCCGCCATCGCGAGAAGAGGTCGATGGGATCCTGCGCAAGGCGGGGCTGAACCAGATCGACGCGGATGCGATGACCGCTCTCATCGCCCTGTCCCGTGCGCTTGACCCGGGTGATTTTCGTCAGACAGTCGAAAAGATCGCGCTTTACAAATTCGGCGATGCCACACCGCTGACCCTTGCCGACGTGACCGCCTGCGCACCTTCCTCGGTCGAGGCGGGCGTCGATGATGTGCTGGCCATCGTGGCCGAGGGCCGTGCGAGCGAACTCGGCCCGGTGATGCAACGTCTCGACAGTCAGGGCGTGCAACCGGTGCAGCTGGCAATCGCGGCCCTGCGCCATTTCCGGGCCCTGCATGCTGCGGCCTCGGACCCCAAGGGTCCCGGTGCCGGGATCGCCCGCATCCGTCCCCCCGTTTTCGGACCGCGCCGCGACCGGATGCTGCGGCAGGCACAAGGATGGGGCATGATGAAGCTGGAAAGCGCGCTCAGGGATCTGGTCGAGACAGATCTGAGCCTGCGCTCCATCTCGCGCGCCCCGCAAATGGCAGTCATGGAGCGGGCTCTGATGCGTCTTGCAATGATGGCGCGCCGGTGAACAATCGCCGGCACGAGGCGCGGGTCATTGGTGGCGGTTTCACTGCGGCGAACGCGGAGCACACCTCTCTGCCGAAACAGGGATCGACAGATCGCACCCCATGGATTACGAATAATTCATGGAACCTGTCCCTGGCGAAACCCAATCCAGGCGTATCGCGCGCATTCTGGCCGATCGGATCATTTCGGGGAAAATTCCTCCGGGTGCCCGACTGCGACAGGATCATATTGCCTCCGAATTCGGCGCCAGCCATGTGCCTGTGCGCGAGGCCTTTCGCGAGTTGCAGACGCAGGGGTTGGCCGAGAGCGAACCGCGACGCGGCTTTCGGGTCACCGGGTTCGACGTGGCGGAGCTGCACGAGGTGGCAGAGATGCGAGCGAGCCTCGAATCCCTCGCGCTGCGCCATGCGGCTGCGAACATCACGCGTGTCATTCTTGAGCAGGCAGAAGAGGTTACGCGGCACGGTGACAACGCCAGCACGGTCCGCGACTGGGAGGAGGCGAACCGTCGTTTTCACCGTCTGATCCTGGCACCATGCCGGATGCCGCGCCTTCTGCGCAGCATTGACGACCTGCATGCGGCCAGCGCGCGCTTTCTCTTCGCGGCCTGGCGGCGGGATTGGGAAGCGCGCACCGATCACGATCATCGTGCCATTCTCGACGCGCTGCGCAAGGGACAGACCGACCTTGCCTGCACGATCCTCGCCCGCCATGTGGGATGGATCGGCAAACGCAAAGCCTCGGTGAAGAATGCAGACTTACGAGAGACCTATATCCTATCCATATAATTATGATTCAAAGATTTGTTCGGTTGATTTTCCGGTTTTTCGTCTGATGGCCTTGGCTTGTGCCCATTCATGCTTGATCGGGTTCAAGTCCGGCGCGTATGGGGAGAAGCCTATTTTGTACCGAACATGCGATCTCCTGCATCCCCCAGCCCCGGAACGATATATGCGTGGTCATTGAGGCACTCATCCACAGCCGCTGTCACGATCGGCACGTCCGGATGGGCCTCTTTCATCCGTTCAACACCTTCGGGGGCGGCCAGAAGGCACATGAAACGGATATTTCTGGCGCCCTTCTCCTTGATCAGGTCCACCGCCGCGACCGAACTGTTGCCGGTCGCCAGCATCGGATCAACCACGATGGTCAGACGGTTTTCCAGCGCCGTGGGCAGCTTGCGGTAATATTCGACCGGCTGCAGCGTCTCCGGATCGCGGTAAAGACCGACAAATCCGACGCGCGCCGCCGGGATCAGTTCCAGAACACCATCAAGCAGACCGTTGCCGGCCCGCAGGATCGAGACCAGCGCAAGCTTTTTCCCTTCGAGGATCGGCGCCTCCATCTCTTGCAGCGGAGTTTCGATCCGGGTCGTGGTCATTTCCAGTTCGCGGGTGATTTCATAGGCCAGAAGAAGGGAAATCTCGCGCAGGAGCTGTCGGAAGGATGTGGTCGAGGTGGATTTGTCGCGCATCAGGGTCAGCTTGTGCTGCACCAGCGGGTGATCGACGATCGTCAAATGCTCACTCATGTTTCGCCCCTTTCAAAGAAAGCTCTTGTCCGGCCCGTGTGCCGGAATCACCCATCGGCACGAGTCCGCTGATCCCCACCGGCGGGGCCGCTGTCGATGGCCGTGCCGCCCTCGACACACCCGGCCGGACCCGCAAGACCCGGCATCTCTCCGTCCGGTGCAAAGGTCATATCCCGCAACACCTCGTTCACCGCCCGGATCATCGAACGGGCGTCCATCAGGCATTGTCCATATGCGAGGCATCGAACCGACCCGGCAGCAGGTCTGCGACGGTCGTGTCCAATTGTTCTCCACCGGTGGTGGCCAGAATCACCGGCGTCTCGGCGCGGGCGAATTCGGCCAGTTTCTGACGACAGCCGCCACAGGGAGGCACCGGCGCGGGACTGTCGGCGATCACGGCGACTTCGGCAATCTCGGTCTCGCCGGCCGCCACCATTGCGGCAATCGCGCCGGCCTCGGCACAGGTGCCTTCGGGATAGGCGACATTCTCGACATTCACACCCTCATAGATCCGGCCCGAAGCACCCCGCACGGCCGCGCCCACCTTGAAGCGCGAATAGGGAGCATAGGCATTCTCGCGCACCTTGCGCGCGGCATCAAGAAGCGACATCAGGCGATCTCCGTCGGGGTTTGGCCAAGACACCTGTCCAGCCGGTTCAGTCCGGCCGATCCTGCGCCGGGGGCCAGGTCGATGCAAGCACCCGCACGGTCGCGCGCAGCAGAAAGGGAAGGAAGAATGCCGCCAGATCGAACACAATTGCACGCAACTATCGCTTGCATTCCGGCGTGCGATGCGATCTAGACAGGCAGCAGACCCTGATCCGGAAAAGATAGTTCAATATCAAACCAGTTGGGCGGGAGGTACGCATGGAAGAGCTTCGTCAAGACAATCTGCGCCAGTCGGCACTGGACTATCACGCCCGCCCCAAACCCGGAAAGCTGGAAATCCGCGCGACCAAACCGCTGGCGAATGGTCGCGATCTCGCCCGGGCCTACTCTCCCGGCGTGGCCGAAGCGAGCCTTGAAATCAAGGCCAATCCCGACACTGCGCGTGACTATACCGCCCGCGGCAATCTGGTGGCGGTGGTGAGCAATGGCAGCGCGGTTCTGGGTCTGGGCAATATCGGCGCGCTTGCGGCCAAGCCCGTGATGGAAGGCAAGGCCGTCCTGTTCAAGAAGTTCGCCGATATCGACTGTTTCGACATCGAGGTGAACGAGAGCGATCCGGAAAAGCTGGCCGGGATCGTCTGCGCGCTGGAGCCCTCTTTCGGCGCGATCAATCTTGAAGACATCAAGGCGCCCGACTGTTTCATCGTCGAAAAGATCTGCCGCGAGAAGATGAACATCCCCGTCTTTCACGACGACCAGCACGGCACGGCAATCGTCGTCGGTGCCGCGGCGCGCAATGCCCTGCATATCGCGGGCAAGAGATTCGAGGACATCAAGATCGTGTCCACCGGTGGCGGGGCTGCGGGCATTGCCTGCCTCAACATGTTGCTGAAACTGGGCGTAAAGCGTGAAAATGTCTGGCTGTGTGACATTGACGGGCTGGTCCATGCCGGCCGCGAAAGTTCGATGACGCCGCAAAAGGCCGAATATGCGCAAGACAGCGACCTGCGCACGCTCGATGACGTGATCGAAGGCGCGGACATGTTTCTCGGTCTGTCGGGGCCGGGGGTTCTGACCCCCGCGATGGTGAGGAAAATGACCGGTCGCCCGATCATCTTCGCGCTCGCGAACCCGACGCCGGAAATTCTGCCCGACGAAGCGCGCGCCGTTGCCCCCGATGCGATCATCGCCACCGGACGCAGCGATTTTCCGAACCAGGTCAACAATGTGCTCTGCTTTCCCTTCATCTTCCGCGGTGCGCTGGATGTGGGGGCCTCGCAGATCAATGACGAGATGCAGATCGCCTGTGTCGAGGGGATCGCGAAACTGGCCCGCCAGACCACCAGCGCCGAGGCCGCAGCCGCCTATCGCGGGGAACGGCTGACCTTCGGGGCCGATTACCTGATCCCCAAGCCGTTCGACCCGCGCCTGATCGGCATCGTTGCGTCGGCTGTGGCCAGGGCCGCGATGGAGACCGGCGTCGCTGCACGTCCGCTCGAAAGCCTGGATGCCTACAAGACCAGGCTCGACGGATCGGTGTTCAAATCAGCCCTGCTGATGCGTCCGGTCTTCGAAGCTGCCGCGACCGCCTCGCGCCGCATCGTTTTTGCCGAGGGCGAGGACGAGCGGGTGTTGCGCGCCGCCAACGCGATGATCGAGGACACCACCGAAACCCCCATCCTGATCGGTCGCCCCGAGGTGATCGAGATGCGCTGCGAGCGTGCCGGCCTGCCGCTGCGCCTGTCGGATCTGGAGATCGTGAACCCGCAAGACGACCCGCGCTATCGCGATTACTGGGGCACCTATCACAAGCTGATGTCCCGGCGTGGCATAACCCCGGATCTGGCGCGCGCAATCATGCGCACCAACACCACCGCGATCGCCGGCATCATGGTGTATCGCCAAGAGGCCGACAGCATGATCTGCGGCACATTCGGCCAGTATCTGTGGCATCTGAAATATGTGCACAGATTGCTGGCGCGCGATGGCCGCCATCCGGTCGGCGCGCTGTCACTGATGATCCTCGAGGACGGTCCTCTTTTCATCGCGGACACGCATGTGCATCACAATCCGACGCCCGAACAGATCATGGAAACCGTGATGGGCGCGGCGCGTCACGTGACGCGCTTCGGCCTGAAACCGAAGATCGCGTTGTGCTCTCACAGCCAGTTCGGCAATCTCGACAGCGACTCGGGGCGGCGGATGCGCGCGGCGATGGATCTGCTGCTGAGCCGCGAGGTGGATTTCGATTTCGAGGGCGAGATGCATGTCGATGCAGCGCTTGATGCAGAGGTGCGGGCACGGTTCATGCCCGAATCGCGTTTCGAAGGGGCTGCCAACGTGCTGGTCTTCGCCAATACCGATGCCGCCTCGGGAGTGCGCAACATCCTCAAGATGAAGACTGCGGGGCTGGAAGTCGGCCCGATCCTGATGGGGATGGGCAACAAGGCACATATCGTGACGCCCTCGATCACCTCGCGGGGCCTGCTGAACATGTCGGCCATTGCCGGAACACCTGTCGCCTGTTACAGCTAGGCCACAGGGCGCAGCTTTCGACAGGTGGACGAACGCGATGCCCCGCGACAGATAGCGTTGACAATCACGCTTGAGCGGCGCTGGCCCGGAACAGGGTGTTTTGCATGTCAGGCCCGATCATTTGCCTCGCCAGGGTGCGCGGGCAACCGCGAAACATGCCCCTTTTGCGCGCGGTTCGGGACAGTGCGCCCGGATATGAAGATTATCGTCGATGCCGCCGGGCTTGCCCTTGCAACGGCCCGGTCCTAAGAGTTTTGCAAACGCCCCGGACAATCCGGCCCCGGGCGAGAGACAGGGAGTGTGAACCATGAGCCGCATTGTCCATCTGAACGGGGCGTATCTGCCCGAAGAACAGGCGAAGGTTTCGGTCTTCGATCGTGGCTTCGTGATGGGCGATGCCGTTTACGAGGTGACCCCGGTTCTGGGCGGGAAGCTCCTTGAATTCGAGGGCCACATGAACCGGCTCGACCGCTCGATGAAAGAGCTGGAAATAATCTGTGAACTGACCCGCGACCAATGGCTGGGAATCCATCGCGAACTGATCAGGCGCAATGATCTGGACGAAGGGATGATCTATCTTCAGGTCTCACGCGGAAATGCGGGCGATCGCGATTTCCGCTACCCGCCGACTGGCACCCCCCCGACCGTGGTCCTCTACACCCAGTCAAAACCGGGTCTGGCCGACGACCCCAGGGCGAGGCAGGGTATCAAGGTCATCTCGCTGCCCGATCTGCGCTGGCATCGCCGTGACATCAAGACGGTTCAGCTTCTATACCCGTCGATGGCCAGGATGGCTGCCGAGGCTGCGGGCAAGAATGACGCCTGGTTTGTCGAGGATGGATTTGTCACCGAAGGCTCGTCGAATAACGTCTATATCGTGAAGGATGGCAAGATCATCACCCGCCAGCTCAGCCGTGACATCCTGCACGGTATCACCCGCGCCTCCCTGCTCAAATACGCCGTCGAGGCGCAGATGAAGATTGAGGAACGTCCCTTCACCATCGAAGAGGCGCAATCGGCGGATGAGGCCTTCTACACTTCCGCCTCGTCCTTCGTGATGCCGGTTGTGGAAGTGGATGGTGCGATGATCGGGGATGGCCTGGTCGGACCCGTTGCGACCCGCCTGCGCAGGATCTATCTCGACGAGAGCCGCGAGGCCGCGATCTGATCCGATTGTCAGACATCGACTGGTTTTCGCGTCATGATATCTTCATTCTTGCACGATATGGTCCTGCCAGCGCGCAGATCTTGCGACGGCCGGTTGCAGCCCGTGACAAATTGCGCCATACCCGGAACTGGCCCGCGACATGACAGCAATTTGAACAGAAAACGAGGACGCATGAGACGCCTTCGCAACGTAAAGATCGTGGCCACTCTGGGCCCGGCTTCATCTGACTATGACAGCATCAAGGCCCTGTTCGTGGCCGGGGCCGATGTGTTCCGCCTGAACATGAGCCATGGCACCCATGAGGAGCATCGGGTGCGACACGCGGCCATTCGCAAGATCGAGGCCGAGTTCGGCCGCCCGATCGCGATTCTGGCCGACCTTCAGGGACCAAAGTTCCGGGTGGGCACCTTGACCGCGCCTGGTGCGGAACTCGAAGAGGGGGATCGCTTCCGTTTCGACCTTCTGGATGAGCCGGGCAGCAAGCATCGCGTGCAGTTGCCGCACCCCGAGATTCTCGCAGCCCTCGAAACAGGCTCGGAACTGCTGGTCAATGACGGCAAGATCCGCCTGACGGTCGAGGAATGTGGCCCCGATTTTGCCGATTGCACGGTGACGGTGGGGGGCATGATCTCGGATCGCAAGGGTGTGAACGTTCCCGACGTGGTGCTGCCGCTGGCCGCGCTGTCCGACAAGGACCGTGCCGATCTGGAATTTGCCTGCGAGATGGGCGTGGACTGGCTTGCGCTCAGCTTCGTGCAGCGCCCCGAAGATGTGGAAGAGGCGCGCAAGCTTGCCAGGGGCCGTGCCGCCATCCTTTCCAAGATCGAGAAGCCCGCCGCCGTGCATGTCTTCGATTCGATCCTTGCCGTCTCGGACGGGGTGATGGTGGCGCGCGGTGATCTTGGTGTCGAACTGCCGGTGCAGGCCGTGCCGCCGATCCAGAAGCAGCTCATCCGCAAATGCCGCACCGCCGCCAAGCCGGTGATCGTTGCAACGCAGATGCTTGAATCGATGATCGAGAGCCCGATGCCGACCCGCGCCGAGGTCTCCGATGTCGCCACTGCGATCTACGAGGGTGCCGATGCGGTGATGCTTTCGGCGGAATCCGCGGCCGGCAACCATCCGGTCGAGGCGGTCGAAACGATGAACAATGTCGCGATTTCGGTCGAGAAGGATCCGACCTATCGCGAGGTGATCGAGGCTTCGCGTTCCGCTGCGCGCCAGACCGTTGCCGATGGCATCGTGGCCGCCGCGCGCGAGATTGCGGAAACGACCCATATCTCGGCCATCTGCTGCTATACCCAGTCGGGCAAGACCGTGTCACTGATCGCGCGCGAGCGTCCGCGCGTGCCGATCATTGCGATGTCCTCGGTCGAGGCGGTGATGCGGCGGATCTCGCTGATCTGGGGGGTTCATGCGACCCATTGCGGTGCGCTGGAGCGCTTCAAGCAGGCCGTGGTCAACGCGGCCCGCGCCGCGCGCGATTTCGGCTTTGCCGACGAAACGCAGCAGATCGTGGTGACCGCCGGGGTTCCCTTCAACACGCAGGGCACGACGAACATCCTGCGCGTGGCACCCTGCGATGAAAGATTGATCTATCGGACCGACCCCGAGTAATCTGCGCGACGGGGACGATGAGGTTCTCGATCAATTTCGAGAGCCACGCACTCCGTTTTGCTGCGGTGATGATGGTGCGCGCGGCCACGCTGATTTTCCGGGCGCTGATCGTCCGGGCACTGGTGTCAAGGCCGGGCGGCTACAGTCTGGCGGGTTTCCCTAGGACCGTCATCCCGACAATCGCGCGGCTGTTCCACTGGCATGATTTTCCCGGTCGCGTCCCTGATTTTCCCTTGCCATTTGGGTGTGCCCCGTCTATCAGGCGCGCTCACGACACGCGAGACCGGCCCAAGTGGCATGCCGAGTCGCGCGATAACCCTCTGGAGAGGAGACGGAAATGCCCAAGATGAAAACAAAGTCCGCCGCGAAAAAGCGGTTCAAATTCACCGCGACCGGCAAGGTCAAGGTCGGCCCGGCGGGCAAACGCCACGGCATGATCAAGCGTACGCCGAAATTCATCCGTGACACTGCGGGCACGATGATCCTGTCCGGGCAGGACACGAAGATCGTCAAAAAATACATGCCCTACAACCGCTGATCGGGGAGACTTGAAACATGGCACGCGTCAAATCCGGCAAGGTCACCCACGCTTCGCACAAGAAGGTTCTGAACAAGGCGAAAGGCTATTACGCCGCCCGTTCGCGCAACTTCCGCACCGCGACCCAGGCGGTCGACAAGGCAAACCAATACGCAACCCGCGACCGCAAGGCGCGCAAGCGGAATTTCCGCGCCCTCTGGATCCAGCGCATCAACGCCGCCGTTCGCGCGGTCGATGCCGATCTGAGTTACTCGAAATTCATCCATGGCCTCGCTCTGGCTGGAATCGAAGTGGACCGCAAGGTTCTCGCTGACCTCGCCGTACATGAACCCGAAGCTTTCGGCGCTATTGTCGAGCAGGTGAAATCGGTCGCTGCGGCTACCTGACCCGCCACTGGTTGTAATGTCTTGAAAGGGCCACCCTTCGAGGTGGCCTCAGACTTCTGACAAAGGTTGGGCTTTCGTTTTCGCGCGGCCTGGCCTTCTCTTTTGATTGAAAGTTCGGAAAATGTCCCCAGGCGGTGTTATCCATTGAGCCATATAGCTGACGCGACGAGATGTATGGCTCCGGGAGATGCGGTTGCGGTTTTGTCATGGCGCGTGGCGATAGCCCTTAATGTTTGATCTTTTCAAAGACGTTCTCGATCAAATGACGTGCTTTGCAGAGCGCCTTGTCCTACACTCGAGGCTCTTTTCGGCTGGATTCTGGCCCCGCCACCGGCGCGCTTCCAGCCGCTCAATCACGCGCTCGTCCGCGTCATGTCCCTTGTCCGCTCTCAGGATCCCCGCCTCTATCAGGATCCTGGCCTCGATGCCGTCGAGCAGAACCTCCGCGCCATCAGGATCACACGCCTGTCCGGGCGTCAGATGAAGGCCGGTCGGGTTCCCCGAAGCGTCGCAGGTCGCGTGGATTTTGGGGCTCGGCCCGCCGCGTGATCGCCCAATGCCTTCGCTTTTCTTGACGCGCCTTTTGCGCCCGCTGCAGGCTGGTACGCCCGCACGATTGTGCTGTCGATCATGGCGTGTTCATTGTCCGCATCTTGCGCTAACGCATTGAAAACAAACTGCCCGATACCTTTGCGGCTCCAGCGCAGGTGGCCTGTGTGGATCACCCGGTGTAGCTCGCCAGGGATTTCTTCAGTGCGTGCCACGGATTTCTGCAGCAGCGCGTTTTTTGCCGTGTTTCGCGTTTTGGTTGATGTTGCCCCGTGGCTCGCGCTTTTTGGGACGGGCGTTTGACCGCCCTGAAACAGCCTGTTCAACGGCCTGTTGATGCCCCTTTGCCGTCCGGCGATCTGGCCTTGTCCGTCCCACTCGAAATTGCCGATCAGCAGTTCGGTGACCTGTTTGTTGCCCTTGTCATTCGCCGAATACATCACCTGCACCTCGCGGATGGTGAAGCCTGCGAAGATCGCGCGGATCTCGGGCACGTCGTTGATCGAGAGCAAAAACCGGCCCTTGATGGTGCGCAGCTGATCGGCCAGCCGGGTGAAGTCGGCGCGGGCAAAGAGCGCCTTGCCATAGTCATCCTCGCAGCCCCAACAGGGCGGGTCGCAATGGAAAGAAGGTGCGGGGCCGATCGATGCGGGTGATGAACGCCGCATAGCCCATATTCATCACCCGTGACCCCGGCGAGGCGCTCATGGAGCGCCTCAAACATCGGTTCGAGCGTGGTCAGGTTGAATTTGGCGGGCCGCTCGAGGGCGATGCCAAAGGTTGGTCCGGGCACGCGGCCTGCGAAGGCCAGACGCTGGATATGGAGAAACCGCGCCGCCCGTTGCAGATCGGTCAGGGTTTCGGGATCGACCCTGAGCAGGCGCTCGAAGCCTGCCTGGGTGGTGATCTGAAACCGGATCAGATCGAGAAAGGCGACGTAGTGCTCCTGCAGAATACGAAAGAGATTATAGACGTCGCGGCTGGCATCGTTGATCATCTCGCCTTTCGGGCGGCGGGTGCGCTTGAGAAAGACGCCGCCCATGCCGACGAACGATGCGGGCGAACGGCTCGGCACAGGTGGTGTGATCGTCCGCATCAATGATCGCGCAGATGCGTTTGGCCAGGCGGTGCTTGCCGCCGAAGCCAGGGTGCGGCCGGGCGGGTTTGGGAGATCGCCGTCTTTGACATATCGGTTCGAATCCGTGCAAGGTGGCCGCGCCCCGATCGGGGAGGAGCGGCCATGAGTGCATTGTGGTCGGCGGGGGTCGGGTTTTGCGATTGTGTCCCCGTGTCGAGGAGCGTTGGCGCGCCCCTCGGCCTGCCGTTGGACGGAGGTCAGACGGGTGCCATATGAGGGTCTTTCCGATTGATCCACATTTACGTGTCCTTCTCGTTGTCGCGCTCGGCATCAAGGCTGGTGGTCAATGTATCGCCCAGGTGATGCCGGACGCGGGTGGCCAGCCATTCGCCGGTCAGTTCGGGTTTGATGCCGATGAGGTTGACCTTTGCCCCGGCCATCAGATCGCCCTGGAAGCCACCCAGATCGATGCGGATCTTGCCGCTGGCGCGGTGTGATCGCTCAAGCGCCGCATCGGCGGCGCTTTGCGCGAGGTCTTCGTTCGGATAGCGATGGCGCAGCACCATCTCCGGTTCGCCGTCTCCGGCCGTCACCTTGTGGCTGGTGGCGGTGTCGCGCTCGCCCCATTCTGCCGTCACCCGGCCATATCTGCCGCGCCCGGTGAGCGTCCAGGACCCGCCCTTCATCCGGGTGCGGTGAATATCGAAGACCGGCAGGGCCGCGCCCTGCGCCGTCCTTGCCGCGCCGCGCTCAAGGAACAGCAGCGCTCCACCTGCGGGCCTGGCGATCGCATCGAGGTCGCGGGCCAGCCGGGTGAGGACATTCAGATCGCCTTTCCGAGGTCTGCGCGAGCCAGGCGTGGAACCGGGCCTTCAGACTGTCGCTCACCTGCGCCTCAAGCCCCTCTTCGGCGGCGATCTTTGCGACGATGTCCGCGATCGTGACGTCTGTCCAGGTGCGGGTCTTGCGGGCACGGATGGACCCCGTCATGTCGACCGCCCTGGCACTGATCGTCAGGCTGTCGGGGCCGAACGCGCCGCTGACCTCATCGACGACATAGGTGCCGATCTCGACCCGTTCCGCGACAAAACCGAGCGCGATCTGGAGCTTCGCGCCGGTTTGCGGCAGTGCAATCATATAGTCGCGATCATCGACCACGATCTCGGCCTGGTCCGCGTTCTGACCAACCTCATCGATGAGGGTCAGGCTGATCAGACGGTCCTGAAAGTTGGCCGTGACATCGGTGCCGTCGGCAAGGATCCGAAAGGCGATGTGCATACTCATCTACTCATCCCCACAATCGGACCGGGTTTCGGACCGGCGTTTCGGGCCGGTCCGGCAGTGCGATCACGATACCCCTGGGCAGGACCGGCCCGCACGCGGCGAGGCCGGGGTTGGCCTCATAAACGGCGACGGTCATGTCCTCACGGCCATACTGCGCCTTGCAGATCGCATCGACCATGTCGCCGTCGATCGTGCGGTAGCTGTTCATGGCAAATCTCCGATGCGGGAGGCCGAGTTGGTCGCATCCGGGCCGCCTGTATCCGGGCCGTAGCTCTTGAGGGTGAGCGAGACCTCGATCTTGCGCGGTGCACCGTCGCGCAGGAAATGGCTCTTGCACTCTTGCACGCGGGTGATCACCCAGCGGTTCCAGACCCAGCCCAGGCCATCGACCATCATCATCGGCTCGCCCTTGCCCGCTTGATGGCGCATCTGCTCGACCTGGTGCAGGCCGCCTTTGAAATGTGGATGGATCACACCCTCGATCGTGACCTCCCGGGCGTCGGGGCCGAGATGGGGCCGAGATATTGCAGGGCCGGTTCGCGGCCGATGCGATCAACCTTGTTCCAGCGCCACGCCGCGCTGTGCGAAAACCGCTGACAGGCGTCGTTGCGCATCCCGAAGCGGAAGCTGCCAAGCGCCATCATGACCAGGCCGGGGGGACCGCGCCCGTTCGTTTGTCGCATTGCGGGCTCACCATTGGTAATCCACCCCGTCATGCAGATCCGCGCGCCGCGCGTCCTGACGCCGGGCCAGGCCGCGCTCGGCCTTGAGCAGCTTGCGGTGCGCCCGGCGAAACCGGGCCCTGGCGCGGGCGTTCTCTTTCGCCGCCGTGAGATCGCGGAAACCCCTGGCAATCTGGCACGGGGCAAAGCCCATGAACGCGCCGGTCAGCGCGTAGATATGGACGCCCGATTGCAGATCCTCGATGTCGAACCGGACGATAACCCGCTGGCCCGCATATTCCGACATCCAGTCCGACCAGAAGTAATTGCCAAAGGCGTGAATGCGGCCATGGCGCTTCTGCATGGTCAGCGTCTTCTGACCCATCAGCCACAGGCGCTTGTGCTCATCGCTGGCGCGGCGGATGGCCGCGCGCTCATAGCTCTCGGCAAAGGTGATATCGAAGCTGCGACCGTTTGCGGTTTCCGACATCCGGCCGAGGCGGGTATTGTGCTCCCGGATCCGCTCATCCACCACCCGGATGAAGTCCTTGATCGGGATGGCGCGGGAGCGGTAGTTCTCCGGCTTGGCATCAATGTGGTTGCCGACATAGGCACCGGCGAAGCGGATATCCCTGGCGATGTCGCTGGCAAAGTCGCGAAACGCCCGCTCGATCGGCTTGGCCTGACCGTGACCGGGTGTGGCCC
Organism: Thioclava sp.; assembly: GCA_965277135.1. Lineage (GTDB taxonomy): Bacteria > Pseudomonadota > Alphaproteobacteria > Rhodobacterales > Rhodobacteraceae > Thioclava. The sequence continues at coordinate 106,688 of CBDIBW010000020.1, forward strand.
AGTGGATCTGAATGCCCAGCAGCGGCAGCACACCCATCGGATCATCGTCACGCACCTTGCCGCGATAGCGGGTCTTCACGCCCCCGCTCAGCCACTTGGCAGCAAATTCGCGGCCATTGTCGAAGGTGCAATGTTCGGGGATCCCCCAGGTCTCGACCATCTCGCCAAAGGCCGCCATCACCGCCGCCTCGTTCGGCGTGTGGTCAATGCGCCAGCTTAAGATCTTGTTCGAATAGATGTCCTGAAACGCCACGATCTGGCAGCGATCAATATGGCCGTCCTCCCATCGGGTGAAGACATCGAACTTGTGGCAGTCGGCAGCCGCCCCCCCCCGGCCGCTGCGCTGACGGGACCACTCGGGATGATCGCGCCAGCCCGAACGTTTCGCTTCGGCCTCCACGCCCTGCCTGGTTCCCGGCACATCAGGCAGTCGCGCCGCCGCGATCTCGGTGGCTGTCCACCAAACCTTTTCCGGGCGCACCACCGTCATCATGACACCACCCCGAGCAGCTTGCGCAGGGCCGCGCACTCATCGGCCACGAACCGGCGCTTCACCGCCATCGGTGCGCGCGCCCAGGCCGTGGCCAGCCGGATCAGCGCCTGATCGTCCGCATTCACCGGGGCCGATGCCCGGGGCCGGAGCGTCGCCAGGGCCTCGCCCAGCGACGCGCAATGACCCGCAGCCCGCTGCCCGATCACATATCTGCGGTCCGCAGGCTCACCGATCCCTGCAAGTCCCATCAAGTCTTTGAATTTGATCGGGTTTTTCGCCGCATACAGAGTGGCGATCTCATCCGCGCCAAGCGCGTTGCCGATCTGGATGAGCCTGCGGATATGGCGTTCGCTCAGATCGCGCTTTTCGGCCACAGATTGGCAAAAGGACATAATGTCCGTTTGCCTCCCGCCGGTATGCTGATTGCCTCTTGGCCCGCCAGCTTTCGTCTCGGGATGAAGCCGCTCGTAGATGCGCTTGCGCTCGGCCAGTATGACGCTCATCTCAAGGCATGTCAACTCGGCGGCGGACAGATTGTCATCGATCTCCATCAGCCGAGTTCCATCAGGGGGGGCAAAATCATCCGTCACATCGGCCCACACCCGCGCCGGGATCGTCTGCCAGCCCAGCCGCCGCGCCGCCTCCAGTCGCCTCCAGCCGGTGCCCGCCCGCCATCAGAACAAGCCTCTCGCCCGATGCGCGCCGCATCTTGCGCAGATGAAACACATCCCCGGGATCGCATCCTTGATCCCGCCGATCTGCGCGATCGAGGCGATCAGGCCCTGCACACCCGCCTCCGAGACCGGCCGCAAGCGGTACTCCGTCCCCTCGATATCCGACAGGGCCAGGCGCTGGATCTTCGGCTCGGAGGGTTTGGTCACGGGCCTGGTCACGCTCAATATCCTTTCGGGGATCGGATCAGCCGGTAAAAGAACCGTCGCCGCCCGTCCCGAAACGCCTGGCGGCAGGCAATCTCGGCCCCGTTCTCGCGCAGCTCGGCCACGGTCGAATTGACCGCGCAGATATCCGCCGCCCGCGACAACTCCCAGGTCGTCATCTCGCCCCCCTGTGTCCCCTGTGCCTGTTGCAGCGCCTTCAGGGCGCGGCGCAGGCGCGGGCTGTTCTGCAGGCGGGCATGGTGCATCGGGTGGCCTCCAATCAGTAAAATCCGAACCCGTAGGCGATCATCATCAGCAGGTAGCCGGTCACGAAAATCGACAGGCCACCGACAAAATCGCCCAGCCAGCTATCCTCAAGCCTGCGCAGCGCGCGAGACAGGGCGCAAAAAAGGCAGCGCACACGTCTCATGGCTGGCCTCCCGCCACATCCGGGCGGATCGGGACAAAGCCGTCATCCTCGGTCTCTGGCGGCGCGCAGCGCGCGCGGGCGAAGCCTGTCCAGTTGGCGATCACCTCATCTTCGGTCGCGCCAACGGAGATGATGCCATGCAGCACCAGCACCGCCCGTTCGTTTCTGCCGGTCTTGGTGGGCGCATCGTGGGCGCATCGAAACGGCCGAAGACTACCGCTGTGCGCAGCACCTCGTTGACGATGGCGTCATGCTGATCCTCGGCGTCCAGCCTGTCCAGCCGCGCAAGGAAGGCGCGCAGACGGGTGTCGGTCTCGCTCATGCCGCATCCTTTCCGGGGCTGGGGGTGGTGTCCGTTTTTTGGCAGTGACACCCGCGCGACGCGCCCTTATAGTTGGCGGCAGGTTGAGGCTTGAGGCGCTCGCCGCTCTGCCCGTCATAGCGCGATGGCCAGAGTTGACGGGGGCTGAGGTTGAGCGCATCGGCAAGAGCCAGCAGCAAGGGCCAGCTCGCCCGGCAGGTGCGCCTTGCGTGCGGCATGGCGGGCAGACCCCGGGGTCAGGCCGTATTGCCGATCGACATCGGTGCAGGTCAGTCCTCTGCATTTGAGCAGATAATGGATGCGGGCAGGCCACACGTCGCATGTTGGCACCATCTCGAAAGCCTCTCCCGGGTTCGCCGCCGGTCCTGCCAGACCGGCTTGTTTCGGGGGTCACAGGTTACGTTTGGGAGTCAGGATGAAGCAATATATCCTCAATATCAACCCACATGCGGCAGAAAATATAAAAATATGCGGATATATCGCCTCTTTCTTAAGTTTTTATTTATTTATCAAAATGTTGAAGTTAGGTCGTTATCGTGCTTGGGGATAGGTTACGCTTCGTGAGAGGCTCTTTGGGGTTCAGCGCGTCAGAGATGGCAATAAAAGTTGGCCTAAAAGGCCGTTCTTCTTGGGAGAGATACGAACGTAATCAACATTCACCTAATGCGGAGATATTGCTACATCTTGTGTCTCTTGGGGTTAATGCCCATTGGCTGCTGACTGGTGAAGGACAGGCAATGCTACGGACTGCTTCGGAAGCGGCGCGATCGGCCTCTTCCCAAGGCGACACCCCCACGCTGCCAAGCCAGCCGGACACCGGCCCCATGGCTCAGCCTGCGGCCCTTCCGTCCGATCTGGCGCGTCGCCTCGGCCTGCCCGAGGGGGCCAGCGTGGCCGAGGCGATCAAGGCCATCGAGGCCCGCGCCATCACAACGCTCTCGCGCGATGAGGTCGCCGCCATGATGCGAGCCGAAACCAATGCCCTGCGCGATGAAATCAGATCGCTGCGCCACAGCCCGACCGACGCCGCCGATCCGCCCGCCCGTCCGAGACCTGAACCCGATCCCGATCTGCTCGAACGGCTGGCCTGTGTCGCCGCGACGATGTTGCGCGATGCGAATGTCACACTCCCGCCCGCCAGCCTGACCGCCGAAGCCGTCCTCATGTTCAACGATCTGGTCGCCCATGTCTCGGATCTGTCCGACCCCGACGAAATCGCGCTCGCCATGCCATTGGTCAAATACAATCTGAGCAAACGCCTGAAAGACGCCAGGGCCAATCCCGGCGCGGGGAAGTGCGGGGCATGAGCCTCGTGACGCTTCCCGTGACGTTTCCCGCCCGAGGGAGAGGGCATCCCATGATCGCGCGGCGGCACAACCTTAAGGCGAAAACGCAAGCCGGGCATTGTAGCAAAACACCTCGATTTTCATCAAATATGCGAAAATATCGTGCATGTTGTCCAAGACCGGAGTTCATTTCACAAATGAGCAACGCCTTGAAAACAAAGTAAATCATGTAACATGCACGGCATTTGGATAACATGCACGCCAGCATGCATGTTCGGAAAATGCACAGAGCCATGAAACCCTTGTTCAAACCCCTGTAAAACCCTTTTGAAACAACCGTTTGAACAGTGTTTGCTCCGCTCGCCATCAGAGCCTGCACCAGGCCCCGCCACGCCCAAATACCCCGTATTGCACCAGGCCCCGCCACGCCCAAATCGCCCGTACTGAAGGACAAGCCACCGCGTCCGAAACACAGGCCGTATTTGTTATTTTTTATTTTTATTTTAAAGACCTGTCCAGCATCTTCCGGGAACCTCCAGCCTCTTCCGGGTACTGCAGATTTCCGTGTCAAACAACAGCACCCGTAAGGAGCTGGAAGAGCAGGAGTCGGCCTATCCCTTGGGTGGCAACACCTTCGGAAACGCCTCGGGCAACTGGCTGCCCCTCTATGTCGGGCGGATGATCCATCAATTTGATCACCGCGCGGCATCGGTTGAGGTCAACGAGGCCAATTTGCACAACGCGGCGCTAAGCGGTGCGGTGACGGAAGAGCAGAAGTCCGATCCTGACTTCGTGCCGACCCCTCAATACTGGGTGCCGGAAAGCGAAGTTGATCTTCCTTCTGGCATCGAATGGACGATCGCGTTTCGGGACATCGCCAGGGCCACCGATGCGCGAACAATGATCGCGGCGATCGTTCCCAAGGCAGGGTTTGGCAACAAGGCACCGCTCTTGTTTCCTGAAGACGTTGATGCCTATCGGGCATGCGCTGATCTCATCGTGGCCAACCTGAATTCTCTGGCGCTTGATTTTGTCGCCAGGTCGAAGGTGCACAGCACAAGCGTAAACTGGTTTATTGCTGAGCAGTTTCCGATGATTTTGCCGGATCAGTTCGAGAACGTGCACTTTGGAGCGAAGAGCGCCGCCGAAATAGTGCGGGAGGCGGCTCTTGAGCTCACCTACACGGCCCATGACATGGCCCCCTTCGCGTGCGACATGGACTATGTGGATGCGGCGGGAACCGTGAAGCCCCCCTCCACCTGGGACGAAGAGCGCCGCCTTGTCTTGCGCGCCAAGCTCGATGCCGTTTTCTTCCACCTCTACAGCATCACCGACCGCGACGACATTCGCTACATCTATTCGACATTCCCGATCATCGAGCGTGAAGAGAAATCCGCCTATCCGCGCCAAGTGTCAGCTGCCGGGTCGATCCCTGTGAATGGCGGTGGATCATGTCGAGTGCCGCCTTGCGGTCACCATACCCGTCCGCATGGGTCAGGTCCGCCTGGACGATCAGACCATTCCGGTTCTCCATCAGAGTCTGCCCGATGAAACACGGAATTGCGCCCGCGCCGGGGGATTTCTTGTAAAGCAGGGCGTCGGGATCGGTGACCGACGCATGGGTTTTGTCGGATCGGTTTTGTCGGATCGTTTCTCCCCTTTGAAGCCGACTTCGGCATTGCGGGATTTGCTTTGCATCGGCGGGGTCTCCGGAGGGTGAGGCTGGTCTGGCTTGCGGGGGGGCATCGGTCGGCGGGTCGCCCGGATCGTCTTCCTCCGGCGGCGCCTTTGGCTGGAAGCTCTTCATCGAAGCCCGGGCCTTCAAGATGGCCTTGATCAGCGTGCCGTCGACCGGGAAATGTGCGTCCGACAGAAGTGGCTTGACCTCCGGGTGCGCCAGGATCGCGGCCATCACCTTGCGCGACATCTCTGTCGTCAGCAGCCGGTCCCGGTTCCTGGTGAACGCGGTCGGCCTTCGGCCCGGGGCTTCGCCCGTTCGGTGCTCAAATCAGCCCGCCGGGCTGATGTCCGGGCGCACCTCACCCCGGACCGGATCGTCCACGCCAAGGCCAACAAACCAGCTCAACAGCAGATTGTAATCCATCTGTTCCCTCAACTGCCGCCCGGATCGGATGGAGAACAAAATTTGCAGCAGGCTGGCCCGGATCAGCCGCTCCGGCGGGATCGACGGACGGCCTTCACTGGAATGGATTGCCGCGAAATCCGTATCGAGACCTGCCAGCGCATCATTCAAAATACGCCGGATCAAGCGCAAGCCGGATCAAGCGCAAGGGGTGGCTTGCGGGAATACGCCTCTCAAGAGCGACATAGCTGAACAAAGACCCGGTCTTCTCGTCCGATCCACGCATCTACTAACTCCAAACCTCGACAATCAAGCTTGAATCACGGGCCAAACGATGGGTCAAAGAGAGGTTTTCAGCAGCCTGCTAGGTTGGACCTGATCCGAATACAGCAAGAAATTGCAGGATAGCAAGATCCTTCGCCTGAATTTACCATCTGCCAGGGTCTGGACCCCAAGCCTTGTTTTCCGATTCGAAATCGGATTTTGCAGATGTCCCGTGTCGCTTTTGCGGCTTTGCTCCTGATAGCCTTGGCTTGGGTCGATTTGTGTCCGATCGGGTTACGCTCCGGGTTGTCGGGCGGCCGTTTGGGAAGGAGGGTGCGGGGGGATCCAGACATGACAGACAGGTCCGCTTTGCGTGACGGCACCGGCTCTTGCCGGGCCTGAATTGAGCCAACCGACCCGAGAGGGGGCAAACAGCCCCTGCTCCGCCATCCGCACTTGACCCCGCTGCGGACCCGGCGCAGCTTCCGTTTCATGACGCGCTACTTTCTTCACCGCCTGATCGTGCTTGTGGCCAGCCTTTTCATGGCGAGCCTCGTGATCTTTTGGGTGATCGAGGCGATGCCCGGCGATCCGGTCGGCTACATGTCCGGCGTGAATGCTGCCCCCGACACTCTGGCGGCGTTTCGCTCCCGGATGGGGCTCGATCAACCGCTATGGCTGCACTACCTGCATTGGGCGGGCGGGCTGCTCATCGGCGATCCTGGAACCAGCCTGACCTGCAAAGCCCCTGTTGCCGGGCTGATCGCGCAACGTCTGAGCGTATCCCTGCCACTCGCGCTGATGGCCCTCCTGCTCTCGGTTCTGATTGCATTGCCGGTCGGCATGACGGCTGCCGCACGGCGAGGGCAGGTGAACGACAGCGTCGTGATGGCAGGCACACAGCTTGGCATCGCGGTGCCCAATTTCTGGTTCGCCATGTTGCTGGTTCTGGCTTTTGCCGTGCATTGGCAACTCTTCCCGGCAGGCGGATTTCCGGGTTGGTCCTCGCCACGTGCCGCCCTGCGCGCCTTGACCCTGCCGACCCTTTCTCTGGCATTGCCGCAAGCTGCGGTCCTCGCGCGCGTCCTTCGTGCGGCCCTGATCGAAACCCTGGGCCAGGACTACATCCGCACCGCGCGCGCCAAGGGCCTCAGCCAGAAGCGCGCGCTGATCCGTCACGCCCTGCGCAACGCGCTGATCCCGGTGCTGACCATCCTGGGAATGCAATTTTCTTTCCTGCTGGCTGGTGCGATCATCATCGAGAATGTGTTCGACCTGCCGGGCCTTGGTCAGTTGATCTTTCAAGCCATCACCCGGCGTGACCGGATCGTTGTGGAATCCGTGGTGATGATTCTTGTCTGCGCGGTGATCGTGGTCAATTTTCTGGCCGACCTGGCGCACGCGGCAGTCGATCCGCGACTGCGGCGGAGGCGCGCATGAGGCTCTCGCTCTGGGGTGGTGCCGCACTGACGGGGGGTGTCGTGCTGACGGGGGGTGTCGTGCTGGCCGCGCTGGTCTCGCTGGTCTGGACACCCCATGACGTGACGGTGCTGGACATCGCGCACAAGCTGCAGCCCCCGTCCGCCGCGCACTGGCTCGGCACGGATCGTTTCGGCCGTGATATTGCTTCGATGCTGATGGCAGGGGCGCGCACTTCGCTGGCAGTGGGCCTTGTCGCGGTCGGCATCGGAGCCGGGACCGGCACGCTGCTCGGCCTCTGGGCCGCGGCGCGTCATGGCGGCTGGAGCGACGGTCTGATCATGCGCGGCAATGACCTGATATTCGCGTTCCCCGCGCTGGTGATCGCGATCATGATCACCGCCGTTCTCGGCCCCTGCGCGCGCAATGCGATCATCGCGATCGGGATTTTCAACATCCCCGTCTTTGCCCGTGTGTCACGCGCGGGTGCCCTGTCGCTCTGGACACTCGATTATATCCGCGCGGCGCAGATCGCGGGCAAGGGGCGGATCCGGATTTCGGTCGAGCATATCCTGCCCAATATCGCAAATCTGCTGATCGTGCAGGGAACGATCCGGTTTTCGTGCGCGATCCTCGCCGAGGCGGGGCTAAGCTATGTCGGTCTCGGCGCACAACCACCCACCGCCAGTTGGGGCCGGATGCTGGCCGAGGCGCGGACGTTCCTCACCCTCGCGCCACATGCCGTTCTCTTCCCGGGCCTTGCCATCATGCTCAGCGTGTTGGGATTGAACCTGCTGGGCGACGGCTTGCGCGACCTTCTGGACCCCCGTTTGCGGCGGCTGTGTCAATGAGTCTTCTGATCCTCGACCGTTTGAACATGCAGATCGGCGACAGCGCCATCCTGCACAACATTTCGCTGCGCGTGGATCCCGGCGAGATCGTGGGACTGGTCGGCGAGAGCGGTTCGGGCAAATCAATGATCGCCCTGGCGGTGATGGGGTTGCTGCCCCATCACGCCCAGGTCGCGGGCGACATCATTTTTGGTGGGCTGAACCTGCGCCACAGATCCGAACGCGAGCTGTGTCAGTTGCGCGGCAACCAGATCGCCATGATCTTTCAGGCGCCGATGGCCGCGCTCAACCCGCTGATGACGATCGGCGACCAAGTGGCCGAAACGCTCATGCTGCATCGCAAGATGCTGCGCAGCGAAGCGTTGACCGAAGCGCGGCAAAAGCTTGATCGCATGGGCCTGACAAATCCGCGATTTCCGCTCTCGCTCTACCCGCATGAGCTTTCGGTCGGGCAGTGTCAGCGGGTCGCGATCGCGATGGCCATCGCGCTGCGTCCCAGGCTGCTGATCGCGGATGAACCGACCGCGGCGCTCGATGTCACCACCCAGGACGAGGTGCTTGGCCTGGTTTACGATCTGGCGCGCGAAGCGAAGATGGCCCTGATCCTGATCACCCACGATCTGGCCGTCGTCGCCAATATGGCCGACCGCGTGGCAGTCATGCAGGGCGGCCGCATCGTTGAGCAAAACACGACCGGGCGCCTCTTTCGCACACCGACCCATGATTACACACGCGCGTTGATGGCGACCTCCGCGCATCATCCGCCGCCCGCGCCGGCAACGACCGAAGAACCCCTGCTGCGTGTCGAGAATGCGACGCGCCTCTATCGTCTGCCTCGTCCCGCCGCTTTCGCAGCGCATCCCGAGCGACGCGCCGTCGATGCTGTTTCTTTCACGCTCAACGCAGGCGAGAGCCTTGGCCTTGTGGGTGAGTCCGGTTGCGGAAAATCCACGTTGACCCGGGCGATCCTTGGCCTTGACCCGTTGCAGGGCGGCACGGTCACGCTCAACGGACACCCCGTTTCGCCACGCATGAAACCGGCCCACCGTGCCGATATCCAGGCCGTGTTCCAGGATCCCTGCAGTTCGTTCAACCCGCGTCAGCGTGTCGAGAAACTGGTGGCGGAGCCGTTTCACCTGACCGGTCGCCCCACAGACTGGCGCGACCGCGTGGCCGCGGCTCTGCGCGAGGTCGGACTGAAACCCGCCGATGCCGGTCGTTGCATCCATGACTTCTCCGGCGGTCAGCGGCAACGTATCGCGATTGCCCGCGCGTTGATCATCCGCCCCAGACTGATCGTTCTGGACGAAGCGGTCTCTGCGCTTGATGTGCAGGTGCGCGCACCGCTGCTCGACCTGCTCGCGGCATTGCAGCGAGAGCACGGGCTTGCCTATCTCTTCATTTCGCGCGACCTTTCGGTGGTGCGCGCAATGACCCGTCGCTGCATGGTGATGCAGGCCGGTCAGATCGTGGAGGAGGGGCCAACCGAAACGCTGTTTTCCGCGCCCCGGCATCCCTGCACGCAGCACCTCATCGCGGCCACGCCATGCCTGCCAGATGTCTGGATGGAAGAGCCGGCATGACGGTACCCCTGTGGTTCGATCCGGCCACGAGCCGGGCCAGGATCCGGGTTGGCAGCCTCTGACGACGCTCGCCCGGTCCGTTGCCTGTCGCGCGCCTTGACCGGTTGGTTTGCCGGGGCAGGATCGGGCGGTCAGACCGCGATGGATTGCATTTGCGACGAGTCGCCAAATTGCTGATCGAAGAGACGCCTGAACGCGCCGTTCTGGTTCAGCAAATCGCGCGCGGATCCCTGTTCGATCACCCGACCATCCTCCATCACATAGATCCGGTCGGCTTCGAGGATCGTCGACAGGCGGTGCGCGATCACGATCGTCGTCATTCCTTTGGTGATCTTGCGCAGCGCATCCTTGATCAGCGCCTCGCTGTTGGCATCGAGTGCGCTGGTCGCCTCGTCCAGCAGCAGGATCCCGGCCTTGCGCAGGAGGGCGCGCGCGATCGACAGGCGCTGGCGCTGGCCACCCGACAGGGAGGTGCCATTCTCGCCCACCGGCGTGTCATAGCCATGTTCCAGCTTTTCGATGAACTCATGCGCATGGGCGGCGCGGGCGGCTTCATAGACCTCTTCATCGGTGGCATCGGGGCGCGACACGCGAATGTTTTCCTTCACCGTGGTCGAGAACAGGAACGTTCCCTGGCCGACAAAGGACATCCGGGCGCGCAGGCTGTCGAAGGTGATCGCGCGCAGATCCTGCCCATCCACCTTCACCGTGCCACTGGTCGGATCGTAAAGCCGCATCGCAAGGTTGAAGACGGTCGTCTTGCCCGCCCCCGACGGCCCCACGAGCGCCGTGGTCTTGCCCGGCTCGAACACCAGGTCCAGATCGCTCAGCACGCGGTTTTCGCCCGAATAGGCAAAGCTGACATTGTGCATCTCCATCCGACCCGGACCCGGCAGAAGCGGTTTGGCGTCGGGCGTTTCGAGCATCGTCTCGGGCTGGTCGAGCAGGTCGAACATCATGCGCACGCCGACCATACTCGCCTCGATGCTGACCCGCATCCGCGACAGGCGCTTGGCCGGTTCGTAAGCCAGCAGAAGCGCCGTGACGAAAGATATGAGCTGACCCGGCGTCGAGGCTTCGGCACCAAATGTCCCGAAGGCGCTCAACCAGACCACCCCGGCGATGGCAAAACCTGACAATGTCTCCATCAGCGGCGAGGTGATCGCCTCCAACCGCACCACCGCGTTGGAGCGGCTCTCGACCTGCCTGACCGCCGATTCCATCTGCGCATTCATCCGTTTCTCGAGAGAGAAAGTCTTGATGATGCGGATCCCGCCCGAGGTTTCCTGCACGACCTTGATGATCTCGCTCAGCGAGGCCATTTCCTTTTCCATGATCTCGCGCACATGGCGCAAGATGATGCGGAGTCCGAAAATCGTCAGCGGGCCGATCACCAGCATCACCATCGACAGCAGGGGCTGCTGGTAGAACATTACTGCGATCAGGCCGATCAGCGTCAGCAGGTCGCGCACCATCGAGGACACGATCAGGTCGATCAGGTGGCGCGCGGCCTGTGCGCTTTGGGTGATCCGCATCAGCAGGTCGGAGGATTCGTTGAGATTGAAGAACGACACGCCTTGTCGCACCAGCTTCTGATAAAGCCTGGTCTGCTGGTTCGCCACGATCCGGTTGCCCGCGCGCGACATGAACACGACCTGGATGTAATTCGCGATCCCCCTGGTGGTGAAGATCGCCATCACCATGACCGCCACCATCGCGACCCCGGCCTTGTTCTGCGGATGTCCCAGCGTGTCGATGATCTTCTGCATCACCCAGGCGGTCAAAGCCGAACTGGCCGCGACCGCGATCATCGCGACGATGGCCACGCCATACAGATGGCCCTGCTCGCGCAGGCCGTCCTTCAGCAGCCGGGCAACCAGCGTGGTGGAAATGCCGCGGAGCGCCCGCTTGAACCGATCCTGCGTCGTCTGGGGTGTTGCTTCGTTCATATCCTGTGACCTGGAGCCGGTAGCTGACAGGTTCCCTTGGCAGGCACCCTGTCCAGGACAGAACCTGTCCCCGCACATTGGTCGGGTGCGGGCTTCCCTTTTTCGTCTATATTGTGCGTTTGGCCCGGTCCGACAAGGGGCAAGTTGTGGGCCAAATGGTGCAAGGCGGATTCAACTTGTGCCGTCACGTGTGAAATGGATTGCCCAAACCGTGCGCATTGCCTATCCTTGTGGGCCATGAAGATACTTTTCCTTGGCGATGTGATGGGGCGTGCGGGGCGTAGCGCGATCACCGGGCAACTGCCGAAACTGCGCGCCGACTGGCGCCTCGATTTCATCGTGGTCAATGGTGAGAACGCTTCGGGGGGCATGGGGCTTACGGGCGATCACGCGAAACTCTTGCTTGAGGCGGGCGCGGATGTGGTCACGCTGGGCGATCATGCCTTCGATCAGAAGGATATGCTGCACTTCATCGAGGGCGAGACGCGGATCATCCGCCCGCTCAACTATGCCAGGGATGCGCCGGGGCGTGGGGCGCGAATATTTGCCGATGCGCGCGGGCGCAGGATTCTCGTGGCGCAGGTGCTGGGCAATGTGTTCATGAAACGCGCTTTCGACGACCCCTTTGCCACCATCGAGGCCACGCTCAGGCGTTTTCCGCTGGGCGGCGCGGTGTGCGCGGTGCTGGTCGATATGCATTGCGAGGCTACGAGCGAGAAGATGGCGATGGGCCATTATTGCGACGGCCGGGCGAGCCTTGTGGTCGGGACCCATACCCATGTTCCCACCGGTGACGCGCAGATCCTCGAAAACGGCACGGCCTATCTGACCGATGCAGGGATGTGCGGCGATTACAATTCCGTCATCGGGATGGAAAAGGCCGAACCGATGCGCCGTTTCGTGACCGGTATGAGCAAGGGTCGCTTCAGTCCGGCCTGCGGAGAGGCAACGCTGAGCGGTGCCTATGTCGAGACAGACGACCGAACCGGGCTGGCCAGGCGGGTGGTCCCGGTCCGGCTTGGCGGGCGGCTTGCGCCCTCGATCCCGCTTTGAGACCCGAAAAAACGGCAATATCTTATACGGTCTGCGCTTTATTTACGGTCTGCGCTTTATTGCTGATCTTTCATCGGCGCGCTTGCGAGCCGTCTTACCGTGGGATACTCTCTCGCAGAGGCCATCTGGAGGCGTTATGATAGATCTGGGGCTCGGTCAGACGGCGCAGGCCTGCGTGGCCATGGCGATCGTGCTGGTCATGTTCGCGCTCTTCATAAAAGAAATCTTTGCGACAGAAGTCGTGGCCGAAGTCGTGGCCATCGCCGGGGCCGCGCTGATGCTGCTGCTGGGGATATTGCCCTACAAGGAGGCAACGGGCATCCTGTCGAACTCGGCACCCTGGACCATCACGATGATGTTTCTGCTGCTGGGCGGGCTGACGCGCACCGGTGCGCTTGATTGGTTGACGAAACAGGCGGAGAAACAGATCGAGAACAGCCCTGTCATCGCGATTCCGGTGATCTTTGCCACCATTGCCGCAGCCTCGGCCATCCTCAACAATACACCTGTCGTGGTGCTGATGATCCCGGTGATGATGCAGCTTGCGCGCAAGCTGGGCGTGGCACCCTCCAAGCTGTTGCTGCCCCTGTCCTATGCCGCGATTCTGGGCGGCACGCTGACCCTGATCGGCACCTCGACCAACCTGCTCGTCGACGGGGTGGCACGCAATCACGGTCTTCATCCCTTCTCGATGTTCGAGATCACCGGATTTGGCCTGATCCAGATCGCCATCGGTGCGGCCTACATGGGTTTGATCGGGCGCCGGTTGTTGCCCGAGCGATCCTCGATGGGGGCACTTCTGGGGGATCGCCGCAAGCTCAAGTTCTTTACGGAAGTGGCGGTGCCCGAGGGCTCGTCGCTGGTCGGACAACCGGTGCTGGAGGTCGATCTGTTCAGGCGCGAGGGCGTGCGGGTGATCGATGTGCTGCGCGGGGACGCCTCGCTGCGCCGCGATCTGGCCAATGCGGCCCTGCAAGAGGGCGATCGCGTCGTGCTGCGCACCGAGATGTCCGAGTTGATGTCGATGCAGCAGAATTCCGATCTGCGCATGATCGACAAGCTGTCCTCGGTGCAGACCGAGACGGTCGAGGTGCTGATTTCGCCCGGCTGCCGCATGATCGGTCATCGCCTGGGTAACATGCGCCTGCGCCGCCGCTATGGCGTTTATGTGCTGGCCGCGCATCGCCGCAACCAGAATATCGGCCGCCAGCTCGATGATCTGACCGTGGTGGTGGGCGATACGTTGCTGCTGGAAGGGGCGCCCGAGGATATCGGGCGGCTGGCCGCTGACATGGACCTGGTGGATATCACTAGGCCAACCGTGCGCGCCTTCCGCCGCCAGCGTGTGCCGGTCGCCGTGGGTGCACTGGCGTTCGTCATCGTGCTGGCCGCGTTCGGCGTGGCACCGATTCTGCTCCTGGCGACGCTGGCCATCGCGGTGGTACTGGTCACCCGCACCATCGACTCCGACGAAGCCTTCTCCTTTATCGAGGGGCGCCTGCTGGCGCTGATTTTCGCGATGCTGATCGTTGGCGCGGCGCTGGACCATTCCGGCGCCGTGAAAATGATCGTGAACACGATTGCCCCCACACTGAGACACCTGCCGCCGCAGGTGACGCTGCTGGCGGTCTATCTGCTGGGTTCGGTCCTGACCGAAATCGTTACCAACAACGGGATTGCGGTGATCATGACGCCGATCGCGATCCAGCTTGGATCAGCACTGGGAATCGATCCACGTCCGCTTGTGGTGGCGGTGATGTTTTCCGCCTCCGCCGCCTTCGCCACGCCCATCGGCTATCAGACCAACACGCTGGTCTACGGCCCTGGCGGGTATCGGTTCTCGGACTATCTCAGGCTCGGGGTTCCGATGAACCTGCTGCTGGCGATCAGCGCCTGCATCTTCATCCCGATGATCTGGCCGCTTTGAGGATTGCCGCGCGCCATCACCGCAGCGGCATCCTGACCATGACCTTGATCCATCCGACTTGCCCCTGCGCCCCTGATGGGGGGGGCGGCAGTGAACGACTCCCGGCTTTCGCCGGTAGCATCGCGTGTGGAATATCACTCCAGATACTGAAGTATGATGGCGTCGGTGACATTGCCCGACATGGTTGAAAAACACCCACGCACCCGGAACCGCCTGCCCCAACAGCGCTTGCGCAGGTCCGGGAACGCCATCCGGATGCGCCGCGACGCGCGTCCCTTGATCGGCTGCATGACATCTGACAAGGACAGCTTCGGCGGGATCGACACGAACATGTGGACATGATCGCGGGCCAGGACGCCTCGGACTAATGTGGACGCCCATTTCGTCACAGGTCTGGCGGATGATCTCGCGGGTGCGTTCGCGCATTGGTCCCTGGAGCCCCTTGTGTCGGTATCTTGTCACCCACACCACATGGAACCTGTGGTAAAATCGCGTGTGCGCGGAGGATGAGTACTGCATGATCGTCTCTCCCGGTTTTGAAGCCATATCCCCTTCGGGGGGGCTTCAAAACCGGGAGAGACGATCATCTGCTGATTCGCTGAAGCAGACCGGCTGGAAGCCGGTGGTTTCGATCCATTAGCACGACTTTGGCAGATTTTTTTGCAGTGTTCAGCGATGATCTTTTCCCAATGAGGGCAGCGTATTGGTGGTGGTTTCGCCAAGGTGTCGAGGATGGCTTTGCTGACGGCTGGCATGGTTGGCTGATGTGGCGGTCCGGGGTTTCTTTTTTTTCCCGTCCCGCTGCCTTGAGGCGGCGGGATTGCACGAAGGCGCAGGCGATCCTCGTCATCAGCGCGTGTCGGTGCGCGCGGCACGTTTGCGCGGGCTTGTCCGCAGGATGGCGTGAACCCGGTCCCACGTCTCGCGGTCGATGATCGCGGCATGTTCGCCGGGGTAGCTCGCGCCCTTGTGCACCGCCTCGCCGATATAGGCGCGGTCGTTCAGCATGCGATAGATGAATTTTCTGTCGATCCGGTTGCCCTTCGGTGTCCGGAGGCCGCGCGCGCTGACTTCGCGCGCCAGTTCGGTGCCCGAGCCGATCTCCAGGAACCGCGCGAAGATCCAGCGCACATGCGCGGCGCGCTCCTCGTCGATCACCAGCTTGCGGTTTTCCACCCGGTAGCCGAAGGGCGGCACGCCGCCCATCCACAGACCCTTGCGCCGCGAGGCGGCGACCTTGTCGCGGATGCGTTCGGCCGTCACCTCGCGCTCGAACTGGGCGAAGCTGAGCAGGATGTTGAGCGTCAGCCGCCCCATGGAGGTGGCCGTGTTGAACGACTGCGTCACCGAGACGAAGGTGACGCCGTGCCGCTCGAACAGGTCAATCAGCCTGGCGAAATCGGCGAGCGACCGGCTGAGGCGGTCGATCTTGTAGACCACGACCACATCGACAAGCCCGTCTTCTATGTCCTCCAGCAGCCGCTGCAGCCCCGGGCGCTCCAGCGTTCCACCCGATATCCCGCCGTCGTCATACTGGTCCTGCACCAGCACCCAACGGCCGCTCGGAGCGAACCGAAAACAGGATTTGCAGAAGGCTTGCGCGGATCAGGCGCTCAGGGGCAATCGAGGGCCGGCCTTCGTCGGAGCAGAGCGCCGCAAACTCCCCATCAAGCCCCGCCAGAGCCTCATTCACGATACGCCGGATCAAACGGAGCGGGGGCTTGGACGGGATCCGATCCTCAAGATCGACATGGCTGAACAACGATCCAGTTCTCTCGTCCGATCCACGCATCTGCCACCTCCAGACCTTGGCAAAAATGCTTGAATCACAGGACAAAGAGGCTGTGAAGGAGGGGGGGTCAGCAGCCTGGTAGAGAAATTAATGATGACATTGGTGTCGAGGACTATTGAGTCAGCGCGGTTTATTGCTGGAAACGGATTGGTTAATTTTTAACTCCAATTTTTCCGGTTTCAGTTCTTTGTATGAATTCAAGCCAGATCATGAAAGAAAAGAAATAATCAAGTGTAAGATTCTTATCCTCAATAGCTCTGTATATGTAGGCTCTCATCTCATTCCCAAGAGCAGAATCTTCTTCATCTGAAATTGGTTCAGTACTTGCTTTGGTCTTGTCCACGTATTTCTGAACAAGTGAGATAAAATCGACATCTGATGAAAGGGTTCGGATGATTTCATCTACTTCCTGCGGAGAGAGGGATTCCGTTTTTTGGACAATTTTGCCGTTTTCCAGCATACCGTAAGAACGTTCAAAAACGGGTTGGGAACCCATGTACCATGGGCTTGTTTCTTCTGCTGAGCTGCCAGTTGAGATCATAGTCGACACCGAAAATAAGAATGCAACGTATCTTGGAGACTTTTGAATAGGCATTTGCTCAAACTATTCATCTCAAGTCACTGAAAAAATTACGTTCCAGAGAGCGATACACAACCGCTCATTCTTGTCAGGTTCGATCTCCGCACGGACAGCCAATCTTCTAGCCGTTCCAGAAACCTGTGACAAGACGTTTGGGATTTTGGAAGGGTTTTGTCCTGATCGGGCATGATCATCGGATATACTCGCGTTTCAACCACAGACCGGAACCTTGACGCCCGGCCCCACGCACGGACCGCAGCGCGGACTGAACACCTGTTCTTCGGGAGCGTAAGTGGAACCAGGGCCGAACGTCAAGAGCCGGACAAAAGGATAGAGGTGGTCCCGGGATGACCTGGCCCGGGATGATCCGGGATGCCGTGCCGACAGGCCGGCGGTGTCGCCCGCAGAGCTGCGGTGACGCCGCCATCCAGACTTGCCTTTCAATGAAGGTGTTGTCCGGCATGGCGTTTCGGCAGACGACCGGTTTTGTCGAAAGCCTGCTGAAGCGGATCGGCCTGGACCGGGCGGTGCCCGACGTCAGCACGCTGTCTCGCCGCCAGAAGACCCTGGCCGTGACCATCCCGTATCGCGGCTCCAGGGGGCCCCGGCATCTGCGGATCGACAGCACCGGCCTCAAGGTCGAGGCAGAAGGCGCGTGGACTGCGCGCAAGCATGGCGGTCCCAAACGGCGGGTCTGGCGCAAGAACCATCTCGGGATCGACGGGAAAACGTTGCAGATCCGCGCCGTCGCGTTCACCATATCTCGGAAATATCTCGGTCGGGCGCTCTGGCGAAACTGGAGTGGAGATCATTGCCGAAGCCGCGTCGAAACGAAGCGGCATTCGTGTCAAGCTGCCGGGGCAACGCCTCATGGCGCGGGACTTTGACGCGCGGGACTTCGGCGCGCGGGACTTCGACCGCCAGGGCGCTGAACTCCGGATCCGCATAGCCGTCCTGAACCGCTGCACCGCGCTTCGGCAGACCTGTCACTGAGGTCGTTGGACAAGTCTGTCCGGGGATCGGGAAACCTCACCGAAAAGCCGAATTGCACAACAGAGCCGGTTTCGATCCCTTTCAACGGGGTCGTGGCGCTTGACCTGGGCACCAACGGACCGCATCAGGGGACGGTGTGCAAAAGGGATCCCCGATGACTGACCTGACATTTGCCGATGACCGGCTGATCGTGGCACTCGACGTGCCCAATGCCCATGCCGGATTGCTTATGGCCAATCAGCTTGGAGATGCGGTGTCCTTCTACAAGATCGGTCTGGGGATGCTGACCGGTGGCGGATTGGCTCTGGCGAACGAGCTGAAGCTCGATCAGGGCAAGAGGATCTTCCTCGACATGAAGCTGTTCGATATCGGCGCGACGGTGGAAAATGCCGTGCGCGGGATCGCGCAATTCGATATCGACTTCCTGACCGTGCATGGTGACCCTCATGTGGTGACGGCCGCGAAAGAGGGCGCAGCCGGCACGAACATGAAAATCCTCGCGGTGACGATCCTGACCTCTCTTGATCGTGGCGATCTGGACAGCGCGCTGATCAAGCCCGGCAGGATCCGGGATCTGGTGGTCGAGCGCGCGGGGCGTGCCTTTGATGCAGGTGCCGACGGGGCCATCGCCTCCCCGCAGGAGTCGGCGCTGATCCGCGCGTTGCCCGGGGCCGAGGGCAAGTTGATCGTCACTCCGGGTGTGCGCCCGGCCGGGGCCGATCCGGGCGATCAGAAACGTGTCGCGACGCCCGCTTCGGCAATTGCGGCCGGGGCCGATCATATCGTGGTGGGGCGCCCGGTCCACTGCGCATCCGATCCGCGTGCAGCCGTCGAGGCCATCTTGGCCGAGTTGCGCTCATCTCGGGCGCTGCGCGCAAACTGACGGCCACCCGTCATTCTGCCCGGCCGGGGCCGATTCGGTATCCGGCGTGAGCTTGACCATCGTGGCCCCGTCATCTTGCATCTGTTGAAGAGGCGCAAGGATTGGTCCCGACATCTGGACCGCCGTCAAGTGGCGTGTCGGCCACCAGCCAGACCACCACGATCATTGCAATCACCAGCATCGCGACCGTGAAGGTGGTCCCGCCAATATTGCCACGCGGCTTGTTCTGTTGGGGCCTTTTGTATCGTGGCACGGATTTTATGGTGCGTGCGTTTGACCGCCCTGAAACAATGTGTTCAACGGCCTGTTGATGCCCCTTTGACGTCCGGTGCTCTGACGTCCGGTGCTCTGGCCCTGTCCGTCCCGCTCGACATTGCCGATCAGCCATTCGCTGGGCTGTTTATTGCCCTTGTGATTGGGCCTTGTGATTGGCCGAATACATGATCTGCCCCTCGGATATGCTCAAGCCTGCGCAGATCCGGAAGATCGCCGTCTTTGACATATCGGTTCGAATCCGTGCAAGGTGGCCGCATCCCGATCGGGGAGGAGCGGTCATGATCTTGTTCCTGGTCGGCGGGGGTCGGGTTTTGCGATTTGGCCCCCGTGTCAAGGGGGGCTCGCCGCACCCCTTGGCCTGCCGTCGGACGGTGGTCAGATGGGAGCCATATGGGGGTCTTTCCGATTGATCCACATTTACGTGTCCTGCTCATTGCTGCGCTCTGCATCGAGGCTGTCGGTCACCCGGCCATATCTGCCGCGCCCGGTGAGCGTCCAGGACCCGCCCTTCATCCGGGTGCGGTGAATATCGAAGACCGGCAGGGCCGCGCCCTGCGCCGGTCTTGCCGCGCCGCGCTCAAGGAACAGCAGCGCTCCGCCCGCGGGCCTGGCGATCGCATCGAGGTCGCGGGCCAGCCGGGTGAGGACATTCAGATCGCCTTTCCGAGGTCTGCGCGAGCCAGGCGTGGAACCGGGTCTTCAGACTGTCGCTCACCTGCGCCTCAAGCCCCTCTTCGGCGGCGATCTTTGCGACGATGTCCGCGATCGTGACGTCTGTCCGGGCGCGGGTCTTGCGGGCACGGATGGAACCCGTCATGTCGGCCGCCCTGGCGGTGATCGTCAGGGTGTCGGGGCCGAGATATTGCAGGGCCGGTTCGCGGCCGATGCGATCAAGCTTGTTCCAGCGCCACGCAGCGCTGTGCGAAAACCGCTGACAGGCGTCGTTGCGCATCCCGAAGCGGAAGCTGCCAAGCGCCATCATGACCAGGCCGGGGGGGGGCCGCGCCCGTTCGTTTGTCGCATTGCGGGCTCACCATTGGTAATCCACCCCGTCATGCAGACCTGCGCGCACCGGGCCACCACGATCACGCCGGCGCCTGACCCCGGTTTCGATGTGGCCCGGATCACTCCGGCAGGGTGCGCACTGCGCCCTTTGCCGCCGACGAGGCCAGCAACGCGTAGGCCCTGAGCGCGGTCGAGACCTGGCGCTTGCGCGGCTTGGACGGCTTCCAGGGCAGCGGCCCTCTCGCTTCGCGGCGTGCGGCCAGAACATCATCCGTCACGGCAAGATTGATCGTGCGGTTCGGGATGTCGATCTCGACGATGTCGCCGGTTTCCGCCAGGCCGATCAGCCCCCCCTCTTCGGCTTCGGGCGAGACGTGACCGATCGACAGGCCCGAAGTGCCGCCCGAGAAACGCCCATCGGTCAGCAACGCACATTTCGCGCCCAGACCTTTCGATTTCAGATACGAGGTCGGGTAGAGCATTTCCTGCATTCCCGGACCGCCGCGCGGACCCTCGAAGCGGATGATCACCACTTCGCCCGCGACCACCTTGCCGGTCAGGATGCCCGATACCGCGTCGTCCTGGCTCTCGAACACCTTGGCGGGGCCCGAGAATGTCAGGATCGCATCATCGACGCCTGCGGTTTTCACGATGCAGCCGGCCTCGGCGATATTGCCGTAAAGCACCGCGAGGCCGCCATCTTTCGAAAACGCGTGCCCGGCCTCGCGGATCACACCGCTCTTGCGGTCGCGGTCGAGCTCCTTGTACCGGTTCTGCGTCGAGAAGGCCCGCGTCGTGCGCACCCCACCCGGAGCCGCGCGATAGAATTGATCCGTTGCCTCGTCATTGGCGACCATCACGTTCCATTTCGCCAGCGCCTCGGCCATCGTGTCGGCATGCACGGTGCGCACATCCGGATGGATCAGCCCGGCGCGATCCATCTCGCCAAGGATCCCCATGATGCCACCTGCGCGGTGCACATCTTCCATATGGACATCCGGTTTGGCCGGCGCGACCTTGCACAAAACCGGAATCCTGCGGCTCAGGCGATCGATGTCCTCCATGGTGAAATCGACCTTGCCCTCATGGGCGATCGCCAGAAGGTGCAGCACGGTGTTGGTGGACCCGCCCATCGCGATATCAAGGCTCATCGCATTCTCGAACGCCTTGAAGGTCGCGATTTCGCGCGGCAACAGGCCCTTGTCTTCCAGTTCGTAATGGCGGCGGGTGATCTCGACGATCTTGCGGCCCGCTTCGAGGAACAGGTCCTTGCGATCCGCATGGGTGGCCAGCATCGTGCCATTGCCGGGCAGTGCCAGACCCAGGGCCTCGGCCAGGCAGTTCATCGAGTTCGCGGTGAACATCCCCGAGCACGAGCCGCAGGTCGGGCAGGCCGCCTTTTCGATCTCGAGCACCTGCTCATCGGTATATTTGTCATCGGCCGCAACCACCATCGCATCGACCAGATCAAGATCATGGTCGATCACGTCGGGGCTGATCTTGCCCGCTTCCATCGGGCCGCCCGAGACAAAGATCACCGGAATGTTCAGGCGCATCGCCGCCATCATCATGCCGGGCGTGATCTTGTCGCAATTCGAGATGCAGACCATCGCATCGGCACAGTGCGCATTGACCATGTATTCGACCGAATCCGCGATCACTTCGCGCGAGGGCAGCGAATAGAGCATCCCGTCATGGCCCATCGCGATCCCGTCATCGACGGCGATGGTGTTGAATTCCTTGGCGACACCGCCTGCCGTCTCGATCTCGCGGGCGACCATCTGGCCCAGATCCTTGAGGTGGACATGGCCGGGCACGAATTGCGTGAAGGAGTTGACCACCGCGATGATCGGCTTGCCGAAATCCTCATCCGTCATGCCGGTTGCACGCCACAGACCGCGCGCACCGGCCATGTTGCGCCCGTGCGTGGATCGGCGGGAACGATAATGGGCCATGATTTTCCCGTTTCTGTCGCACCCGAGGTGATTCGGGTAATTTCCTGTCGCGGACTTCAATACAGGAGGACCGGGTGCTTGAACAGGCCCCGAGCAATAACAGGCCCGAGCAATCACGGCACCCTGCGTCCGTTCACATATCCGGCCCTGACACTCTTCGGTTTGGGCTCTCGCCCCGCTTTCTGCTGGCCGCGACCCGGCGCGGGCTGATGTTCACAGGTGGTCGGCAATCGCCTCAAGGAACGCCTCCGCGAACCGGTCCAGCTTCGCTTCGGACAATTTCGTGACGCGGGCCAGATCGTCGCGCGAACGTGGCCTGATCTCTGCGATCCTGCGTAACAAGGGAGCGGAGCAGGAGAGCGGCCGCGCCAGCCCGTCCTTGCCGCGCTCCAGATCCCGCTGCAACGCGGCAAGACGATCGTAGAGCGCCCCCTCAATCCGCCCGGCCAGCTTGCGCCGCGAAGGATGCACCCGCTCGACCGTGCCCGCGATCACTTCGAGAAACGCATTGCCATAGTTTTCGAGCTTCTTCGTCCCCACACCGCTTATCCGCGCCATCTGGTCCAGCGTCCCGGGGCGTTTGCGCGCCATCTCGATCAGGGTGGCATCGTTGAACACGATATAGGCCGGCATCCCGGCCGCCTCCGCCAGGGCACGCCGCCTGGCCTTGAGCGCCGACAGCAGCGGGGCATCCTCGTCCGAAACCAGCGCCTTCGCCACGGTCTTCGGCCTCGCCTTCGTCACCAGGTCGCGTCGCAGCGTGATCTTCACCTCGCCGCGCAGAACCGGTCGCGCGGCTTCGGTCATCACCAGCGCCCCGTGCCGTGCCGCATCCGGCCGGATCAGGTCATGTCCCATCATCTGCCGGAATATCGCCTGCCATTGTGGTCGGCCCAGATCACGCCCCACCCCGAAGGTCGGCAGTCGGTCATGACCACAACGGGTGATCCGGTCATTGCTGTTGCCCAGCAGGATCTCGATCAGGTGACCCGCGCCAAAACCCTGACCGGTGCGCAACACCGCCGAGAGCGCCTTGCGCACCGCCTCGGTCGCGTCGAACAGCTCGGGCGGGGTGTCGCACAGATCACATTTCCCGCAAGGCTCCGCCTCCTCGCCGAAATAACGCAACAGCTTCACCCGTCGGCATCCCGTCGCCTCGGCCAGCCCCAACAGCGCATTGAGCCGTCCGTGATCGGCCTGCTTGCGCTCGGGCGGTGCCAGCCCCTCATCTATCTGCGCCCGGCGCAGGCGGATATCGTCGGGTCCGTAAAGCGTCAGTGTCTCCGCATCGGCCCCATCGCGACCCGCACGCCCGATCTCCTGATAATAGGCCTCGATGGATTTTGGCAGATCGGCATGGGCGACCCAGCGTATATCGGGCTTGTCCACCCCCATCCCAAACGCCACCGTCGCCACCACGATCAGCCCGTCCCCGGCCTGAAAACGCCGCTCGACCTCGTGCCGGTCCCCTGCCTCCATCCCGCCGTGATAATGGCAGGCCACATGCCCCGCCTCGCGCAGTGCCTGCGCCAGTGTTTCCGTCCTGGCCCGGGTGGCGCAATAGACGATGCCCGACTGTCCCTTGCGCGCAGCGGCAAAGTTCAGGATCTGTCGGCGCGGCTGATCCTTGGGCTGGAACGCAAGGTGAATGTTGGGTCGGTCAAAACCGTGCAGAAAGGTCTCGGGTCCGGCCCCATCGAACAGCCGGGCGATGATCTCGGCGCGGGTTTCCGCGTCGGCCGTCGCGGTAAAGGCTGCAAGCGGCACACCCAGCGTGCGCCGCAGCTCTCCGATCCGCAGGTAATCGGGGCGAAAATCGTGGCCCCACTGGCTGACGCAATGCGCCTCGTCCACCACGATCAGGCCGATATGCGCACAGCGCAACAGGTTGATCGCCCCTGACGAAGCCAGCCGCTCGGGTGCCATGTAAAGCAGTTTCAGCCGTCCCGCATCAATCGCGGCAAAGACCTCCCCGGTCTCGTCCCCGGTATTGCCCGAAGTCAGCGCACCGGCCTCGACACCGGCTTGCCGCAACGCCCGCACCTGGTCGCGCATCAGCGCAATCAGCGGAGAAATGACGACCGTCACCCCGTCACGTGCCAGTGCAGGCAGTTGATAGCACAGCGATTTACCGCTGCCCGTCGGCATGATCGCCAGAACATTGGCACCACCGATCACCGCGCGGACGACCTCTTCCTGACCAGGCCGGAAAGCATCAAATCCCCAGACCCGCGCCAGGAGCGCACGGGGATCGTCCACCCCGACCTGTGACATCAGAGGCTGCCCGTGAAATACAGGTTGGTCAGTGCCTGGCGCAGGATGATGATCACGATAAAGGCCACGAGCGGTGCCAGATCGAGCCCCCCGGTATCGGGCAGGAAGCGCCGGATCCGGCGGTAGACCGGTTCGAGCAGCGTGTTCAGCCCGTACCAGATCTGCCCCACGATCGGCTGGCGCAGATTGAGCACCTGGAAGTTGATCAGCCAGCTCATGATGATATGGGCGATCATGATGAACCAGATCACGTTCAGGATCAGCATGGCAGCCTGAAAAAGCGTGGTCATGTGCGGTCTCCGATTTGCGTCGCAAGGACAGGTAAGCGAGCCGCGCGCGCAATGCAACCGCCGCGCACGCGCGTTTTTCGGACGCAACGTAGCGCTTGACCGGGCCGCTGCGGTGCGGCATCGCTTGACCATGTATCCCGTGATCCGCATGGCCAAGGAGATCGTCAAGTTCCGCAACGCGCCGGGTCTGCCGATCACCGGCACCCATGTCAGCCACCACGTTTGCTGGCCCTGGGATATCGACATGTGGATGGAGCTGAACAACGGCCGCACCCTGACACTTTATGATCTGGGGCGGATCCCGCTGGCAATCCGCACCGGGCTTTGGGACACGCTGAAAAGGAATCGCTGGGGTATCGTCGTTGCGGGCAACACGACCCGCTATCGCCGCCGCGTTCGTGCTTTTGAGCGTTTCGAGATGCGTTCGCGCTGTATCGGCTGGGACGACCGCTGGTTCTGGCTCGAACATGCGATGTTCACCGGTGGCGAATGCTCTTCGCATATCCTGATCCGCGGCGCGGTCACGTCGCGCAAGGGCATGATACCGCCGCCGCAGGTGATCGAGGTGATGGGCGTGACCGAACCCTCTCCGCCGATCCCCGACTGGGTGCAGGCCTGGGCCGAAGCCGACACGAAACGACCCTGGCCGCCGCAGATATGACCCCCGCCGCCACCGGAGGCACCGGGAGATTTCATCCCGGTTCCAATATCTCGGGGTGAGGCGCGCCAGAGCCGGGGGGCAGCGCCCCTGTGCCGTCCGCATGGGGGGCAAGAACCGGGACCACACACTTGCACAGTGCACCCGTTTCTGGTTTAATCGCGCCGGGGAATGGCTGGGGGAGAACAACCATGATCACGTCGCGCAAACGCATCTGGGGATGGTGGTTCTTCGAATGGGCCAGCCAGCCCTATAGCACGCTGCTGCTCACCTTCATCTTCGCTCCCTTCCTCAAGAACCTGCTGGGCTCGGGCACGGCGGCGCAGTCGGTCTGGGGCTATGGCGTGGGGCTCGCGAGCCTGGTGATGGCCTTGGTCTCGCCGTTTCTGGGGGCCATTGCGGATCGCGCCGGGCGCCGGATGCCATTCATGTGGGTCTTTTCACTGATGTATTTTTTCGGGGCCTGGTTCCTGTGGTATGCGGAGCCTGGCAATTTCCACCTGATTCCAATCATGTTGAGTTTCGCGATCGGGATGATCGGGATGGGGTTTGCCGGTGCATTCACCAACGCGATGTTGCACGATATTGCCCCACGCGAGGAAATCGGCAGGATTTCCGGTTCGGGCTGGGCGTTCGGCTATATCGGCGGGACGTTCTCCCTGATCATCATGCTGACCCTGCTGCAAGCCGATGCGACCACCGGCAAGACGCTGGCCGGGCTGACGCCAATCTTCGGGCTTGATGTGGCCACAAGCGAAGACACCCGTATCGTGGGGCCGCTGACGGCCGTCTGGTACGCGGTCTTCATGATCCCCTTCTTCCTTTGGGTGCGTGAGCCGCGCAATCCCGATGCCTTGCCCATCGGAATCGCCCTGCGTGGCGCCTGGCCCGAACTGCGCGCCACATTGCGCAGCCTGCCGGGGCGGCGCTCGCTGCTGTCTTTCCTGATCTCGTCGATGTTCTATCGCGATGCACTCACCGCTCTCTACACGTTCGGCGGGATTTATGCGGCGGGGATGCTGGGCTGGTCGATCACGATGATCGGGATCTTCGGCATTCTGGGCGCGATCACCGGCGCACTCTTTGCCTGGCTGGGCGGCAAGGCTGATGACCGGTTCGGTCCGAAAAGCGTGATCGTGGCGACTTTGCTGATTCTGACCGCCGTGGTGATTGGCGTTGTCTTCATCTCGCGCGAGAGCGTTTTTGGCATCGCCGTGTCCGCCGACAGCCACTTGCCCGACATTGCCTTCTACACGCTTGGCGGGCTGATCGGCGCCTGCGGCGGCGCGCTGGGGTCGGCCTCTCGCACGATGATGGTCCGTCAGGCAGACCCCGACAGGATGACCGAGCATTTCGGTCTCTACGCGCTCTCGGGCAAGGCCACGGCCTTTGTCGCGCCGCTTTCGATCGGCGTGGTGACCCAGATCAGCCATAATCAGGCGATCGGCATCATCCCGATCATCGTGCTTTTGATTTGCGGCCTTGTTCTGCTGGGCCTGGTCGGGAACAATCCCAACCCTGCCCCTCAGGGATCCGGCGCATCATGATCGCCTGCCCAAGATCGCCTGCCCAAGCGTCGGGTGTGGCGCAGGATGTCATTGCGGGCCATTGCGCTCCTGTATGGAAGCTTGGCATAGGAGCCTGATTTGGCCGTTCACCAGCCAGTCAACCAGGCTTCCCGCCCCTTGCCGCCCCGACGGCAGCAACAGCCCCTTGCGCACGAGGTCCGGCTGACTATAAAGCCATCAATTTGCGCCGTGGCCAGCAGGGGACGTCCATGCCGAAGAGAACAGACATCCGGTCCATCCTCATCATCGGCGCGGGACCCATCGTGATCGGGCAGGCCTGCGAATTCGACTATTCGGGCGCTCAAGCCTGCAAGGCACTGCGCGAAGAGGGCTACCGGGTCATCCTGGTGAACTCGAACCCGGCCACGATCATGACCGATCCCGGCCTTGCCGATGCCACCTATATCGAGCCGATCACCCCGGATGTGCTCGCCCGGATCATCGAGACGGAGAAGCCCGACGCAATCTTGCCGACGATGGGCGGGCAGACCGGCCTGAACACCGCGCTGGCACTGGCCGACATGGGTGTGCTGGAGCGATTCGGCGTGGAACTGATCGGCGCCAACCGCAACGCCATCGAGATGGCCGAAGACCGCAAGCTGTTCCGCGAGGCGATGGACCGGCTGGGCATCGAGAACCCGAAGGCCACCATCGTCGCGGCACCGAAGCTGGCAAACGGCACATACGATATCAATGCAGGCGTGGCGCAGGCCATGCGCGATCTGGACCATATCGGCCTTCCCGCGATCATTCGCCCCGCATTCACCCTTGGCGGCACCGGCGGCGGCGTTGCCTATAACCGGGACGATTACGAACGCATCTGCCGCTCGGGGCTTGACGCCTCACCGATGGCGCAGATCCTGGTCGATGAATCGCTGCTGGGCTGGAAAGAGTTCGAGATGGAGGTCGTGCGCGACAAGGCCGACAACGCCATCATCGTCTGCTCGATCGAGAATGTCGATCCGATGGGCGTGCATACGGGCGATTCGATCACCATCGCCCCGGCGCTGACGCTGACCGACAAGGAATATCAGATCATGCGCAACGGCTCGATCGCCGTGCTGCGCGAGATCGGCGTCGAAACCGGCGGATCGAACGTGCAATGGGCGATCAACCCCGCCGATGGGCGCATGGTCGTCATCGAGATGAACCCGCGCGTGTCGCGCTCTTCGGCACTGGCCTCGAAGGCAACGGGGTTCCCGATCGCCAGGATCGCGGCGAAACTGGCGGTGGGCTACACGCTTGATGAGCTGGACAATGACATCACCAGGGTAACGCCTGCCAGCTTCGAGCCGACCATCGATTATGTCGTGACCAAGATCCCGCGTTTCGCATTCGAGAAATTTCCCGGCTCGAAACCCGAACTGAGCACCGCGATGAAATCGGTGGGTGAGGCCATGGCCATCGGCCGCACCTTTCATGAGTCGGTGCAAAAGGCGCTGGCCTCGATGGAAACCGGTCTCTCCGGCTTTGACGAGATCCCCATCGAAGGCGCACCGGACAAGGCCGCCGTGATCAAGGCAATCTCGCAGCAGACCCCCGATCGCCTCCGCCTGATCGCGCAGGCGATGCGCCATGGGCTCAACGATGACGAGATCAGGCAGGCCACCAGCTTCGATCCGTGGTTCCTGGCGCGCATCCGCGAAATCGTCGATGCCGAGGCAGAGATCCGCAGGCAGGGCCTGCCGGTGACGGAGGCCGGTCTGCGCAGGCTCAAGATGATGGGTTTCACCGATGCGCGTCTGGCCAGGCTGACCGGCCGCGACGAGGCGCAGGTGCGCCGTGCGCGCCGCAACCTCAATGTCACTGCCGTGTTCAAGCGCATAGACACCTGCGCGGCCGAGTTCGAGGCGCAGACACCTTACATGTATTCGACCTATGAAGCCCCCGCGATGGGCGATGTGGACTGTGAGGCGCGTCCCTCGGATCGCAGGAAGGTCGTCATCCTGGGCGGTGGGCCGAACCGGATCGGCCAGGGGATCGAGTTCGACTATTGCTGCTGTCACGCCTGTTTCGCGCTCACCGATGCGGGCTATGAAACCATCATGGTCAACTGCAACCCCGAGACCGTATCGACCGATTACGACACCTCGGATCGCCTCTATTTCGAACCGCTGACGCTGGAGCATGTGCTGGAAATCCTGCGGGTCGAGCAGGAAAACGGCACGCTGCATGGCGTGATCGTGCAGTTTGGTGGCCAGACCCCGCTGAAACTGGCCAATGCGCTGGAGGCCGAAGGCATCCCGATCCTTGGCACCACACCCGACGCGATCGACCTTGCCGAAGATCGTGAGCGGTTCCAGGCACTGCTCGACAGGCTGGGCCTCAGGCAGCCGGTCAACGGCATCGCACATTCGGAGGCCGAAGCCTTTGAAATCGCGGGCAAGGTCGGCTACCCGCTGGTGATCCGCCCGTCCTATGTCCTGGGCGGCCGCGCGATGGAAATCGTGCGCGATCCCGAAAGCCTCAAGCGCTATGTCAGCACCGCCGTCATCGTCTCGGGCGACAGCCCGATCCTGCTCGACAGCTATCTGGCAGGTGCGATCGAGGTCGATGTGGATGCGCTCTCTGACGGCACCAATGTCCATGTCGCGGGCATCATGCAGCATATCGAGGAGGCGGGCGTCCATTCGGGCGACTCGGCCTGCTCGCTGCCGCCCTACACGCTGAATGACGAAACCGTGGCCGCGCTGAAAAACCAGACCGCGAAACTGGCCCTTGGCCTGAATGTGGTCGGCCTGATGAACGTGCAATTCGCGATCAAGGATGGCGATATCCATGTGCTTGAGGTGAACCCGCGCGCCTCGCGCACGGTGCCCTTCGTTGCCAAGGCCACCGACAGCGCGATCGCCTCGATCGCCGCACGCCTGATGGCCGGCGAGCCGTTGGGCACCTTCCCCGCGCGCCCGCCCTACCCGGCTGACATCGGCCCCGACAAGGCGCTGCCCCTTGCCGATCCGCTGACCCTGGCCGATCCGATCACACCGTGGTTCTCGGTCAAGGAGGCGGTTCTGCCCTTTGCCCGTTTCCCGGGCGTCGATACGCTGCTTGGCCCGGAAATGCGCTCCACCGGCGAGGTGATGGGCTGGGATCGCGATTTCCCGCGCGCCTTCTGGAAGGCGCAGCTTGGCGCAGGCACCATTCTGCCAAGGCAAGGTCGCGTGTTCTTCTCGATCAAGGAGGCCGACAAATCGGCCGATCTGGCGGGGGCTGCCAGGGATCTGATCGCGATGGGCTTCACCATTGTGGCGACCCGCGGCACCGCAGCCTGGCTGGCCGGACATGGTGTCGGGACCGAGCGCGTGAACAAGGTCTATGAAGGACGCCCGAACATCGTTGACCGGATGAAGAACGGCGAGATCAAGCTCGTGTTCAACACAACCGATGGCGCTCAGGCGATCTCCGACAGCCGCGATATCCGCTCGGTCGCGCTGTACGATCACATCCCCTACTTCACCACCGCCGCCGGCTCCATCGCTGCCGTGGCCGCAATGAAGAGCCACAAGGAAGACGATGTGTCGGTCCGCTCACTGCAATAGGGCGCAACCCTTCGAATGAAACGGCCACTCCGATCGGGCTGCCGGTCATCGCCCCGGCCTTGTGGTCGTTCACCTTGTGGGTGGTCTGGACATGGCCACGCCCGAACCAGGCTTTCCCATCCGTGTCCCGGCACCAGCAGGGTGTGCTGACACAGGGGCAGGTCGCTCTTGGCCCAAGCATGTTCGAGCCGCAGGGTGGCCAGACCACGCACACGCCGGCAGAGGCGAGAAAACAACCAGCCGGTTGCGCGAGCGGTGCGGTCGGTTACGGGCAAGGCGGCCTCGATTTCGCCCACCGAACGTCTTGGGCCTGTCATCTTGGGCCTGTCATCTTGGGCCTGTCATCCGGGCAAGCTGGCCACGAGGCTGGTGAAATGTTCGCCACGTTTTTCGAAATTCTGGTATTGGTCGAAGCTGGCCGCAGCCGGGGCGAGCAAGACGGTATCGCCCTCTTCTGCGTCGTGCGCAGCGGCGGCGATGGCAGCCTCCATCGTCTCGCAGATTTCGTGGTTCAGCGGCCCCAGTTCAAGGGCGAAGTCGCGTCCCGAATGGCCGATGAAATAGGCTTTCCTTACCGAGGACAGGAACGGGCGCAGCGCGGCGACACCGTCCTCCTTGCCCAGACCGCCGGCAATCCAGCGAATATTGCGGAAGGCACAAAGCGCCCTGGCGGCGCTGTCGGTATTGGTGGCCTTCGAATCGTTGACATAGCGCACACCGGATTTCTCGCCAACGGTCTGCGAACGGTGGGGAAGCCCCGCGAAGGAGTGGAACGCGGTCTCGATCTGACGCGGCGCAATCCCTGTGGCGCGGGTGGCGGCATAGGCGGCGCAGGCGTTCTGGTGATTATGTGCGCCGGGCAGACCGGTGATGTCGCGCAGATCGATCGAGGCGCGCTGGCCTCCCCTGTGCCATTCCGACAAGACCCCCTTGCGGGCAGAAACCGACCAGCCCCAATCGCCAAGTTCGCGCGCTGCGGAGATGCGGATCAGCCGGTCATCTTCGCGGTCCGTCGCGATCCGGTTCGCAAGGTAGACGCCCTCGGGCTCGTCCACACCGACCACCGCGCGATCCGGGCCGCCTTCGGCAAAGAGACAGCGCTTGGCGGCAAAATATCCGCCCAGGCCCCCGTGGCGATCAAGGTGGTCGGGCGAGAAATTGGTGAAGACCGCGATATCGGGGGCGAGCGTGCGCGCCAGATCGACCTGATATGAGGAGAGTTCGAGCACCACGATCTCTCCCTCTTCGGCGGGTTCGAGATCAAGCACGCCGCGCCCGATATTGCCCGCCATCTGGGTCGGACGCCCGGCCTCTTGCAGGATATGGTGGATCAGCGCCGTGGTGGTGGACTTGCCATTCGATCCCGTCACGCAGATCACGCGCGCAACGGTATCGTGATTGTGGCACCCGGACATGGCCCGGGAGCGGAAGAAAAGCCCGATATCGTTATCGACCGGAACGCCGGCCGACATGGCCGCAGCGATCGCCGGGTTCGGGCGCGGGTAAAGATGCGGGATGCCGGGAGAGACGATCAAAGCGGATATTCCGTCAAAGGCATCATCGCGGGTAAGGTCGCGGATCGCGTAACCGGCTTCTGCGGCGCGGGTGCGGCCTTCGGGGCTATCATCCCAGCAGATCGGTTCGGCCCCGCCTGCCACCAGCGCAGACGCCGTGGCAAGACCCGAACGTCCCAGTCCCAGAACCGCCACCCTATGTCCGTCAAAGCCCTTGACCGGGATCATCACTGCCTCCTGTCGCGAGCGGGAGCCACCCCCCGCACCCCCCGGGATATTCGAACCGGGATGAAAGAAAAAGGGGAAGCGCAATGCCCCGCCTCAAGGCCCGGGTCATCGGCGTGGAACCGACGGTTTCCAGGCTGTTCTGCCCCTTCATGGAAACGGGCTTGCCGCCACGGCACGGATTTCTATAGTGCACCCTTCGAAATGGCATGAGGGGGATCATGGCTGTGAACGTCGCAATCATCATGGGCAGCCAGTCCGACTGGCCCACGATGAAGGAAGCCGCCAATATTCTCGACGAGCTTGGGGTGGAATACGAGACCAGGATAATTTCGGCCCACCGCACGCCGGACCGTCTGTGGACGTATGGCAAGAGCGCCGCAGATCGCGGGCTTCATGTGATCATCGCGGGCGCAGGCGGGGCGGCGCATCTGCCGGGCATGATGGCCTCGAAGACCCGCATACCGGTGATCGGGGTTCCGGTGCGGACCCGTGCACTCTCGGGGATCGACAGCCTTTATTCCATCGTGCAGATGCCCAGGGGATTTCCTGTTGCGACGATGGCGATCGGCGCTGCGGGTGCGGCCAATGCCGGCCTGATGGCAGCCGGTATCCTCGCGATCAACGACCCCGGTCTTGCCGCACGCCTCGATGCCTGGCGCGACGCCCTGTCCGCCTCCATCCCCGATGCGCCCGCAGATGACTGACATGCTGCACCCCGGCGCCATGATCGGCATTCTCGGTGGCGGCCAGCTTGGCCGGATGCTGTCGGTCGCAGCCTCCCGCCTTGGTTTCAGAACCCATATTTTCGAGCCCGGCGCGAACCCGCCCGCCAGCCATGTGGCCGACACCGTGACCACCGCCAGCTACGAGGACGAGGCCGCCCTGCGCGCCTTTGCCCGGTCGGTCGATGTGATCACTTACGAGTTCGAGAATATCCCGACTTCGGCGCTTGATCTGCTCGAAAGCCTCAAACCGATCCGACCGAA
This sequence comes from Thioclava sp., assembly GCA_965277135.1. GTDB lineage: Bacteria > Pseudomonadota > Alphaproteobacteria > Rhodobacterales > Rhodobacteraceae > Thioclava. Next base: position 139,767 of record CBDIBW010000020.1, read on the forward strand.
CCGCCGCGCACTGGCCGTGTCGCAGGACCGGTTGGTGGAAAAGAATTTCCTCAGGGATCTGGGGCTGAAAACCGCGCCGTTCGCCGCCGTGGACGATGCCGATGATCTGGCAAAAGCCATCGCCGGGATCGGAACGCCTGCAATCCTGAAAACCCGCCGCTTCGGCTATGACGGCAAGGGGCAGGCGCGGCTCGACGCTTCCGATGAGGTCGAACAGGCGCTCGGCGACATGGCAGGAGCCCCCGCGATCCTCGAAGGGTTCGTCGCGTTCCCGGTCGAGATCTCGGTGATCGGTGCGCGCAGCCTGGATGGGGCGGTGTCCTGCTTCGATCCGGGCGAGAATGTGCACCGCTGTGGCATTTTGCACACCACCACGGTGCCCGCGCAGATTTCCCAAGCGCTGCGCACCGATGCCGTCCTGATTGCGGCGCGGATCCTTGACAGGCTTGATTATGTCGGGGTGATGGGGGTCGAGCTGTTCGTCACGCCGCAAGGGCTGCTGGTGAACGAGATCGCTCCACGGGTGCACAATTCCGGCCACTGGACGCAAGCCGGCTGCACCGTTGACCAGTTCGAGCAACATATTCGCGCCATCGCGGGCTGGCCGCTGGGGGATGGCGCGCGCCATGCCGATGTCGAGATGCGCAACCTGATCGGGGCCGATATCGGCCAGGTGCCGGATCTGGCCAGGCAGCCGCGCACCCAGATCCATCTTTACGGCAAGGCCGAGGTGAAACCCGGCCGCAAGATGGGGCATGTGAACCGCGTCCTCTGAGCGGGCAGGGGGCAATGCGGTCAGGGGGGCGATGCGGGTGTGCACCGACATTTTCGGACTGGCACCTGAACCGGTCGCGTCGGGCTTGCTGAAAATGAAAAGACCGGGATTTCCGCGATCCGGATCAAAACCGGCTGTCGTCGCGCCCGGTCAATCGCGGGTATGTCAGTCGCGGGTATAAAGACCCTCGTAGATCGGGGCCAGCGTGTCGGTCTCGAACAGCGAGGAGACAGAGGTGCCCGCCCAGGTGTTCAGGATCGCCTGGGCAAACATCGGCGCGGTCGGCACGATGCGGATATTGTGACAGGTTTTTACCGCGTTCGTCGGTTCGATCGAGTCGGTGATCACCAGCGATTTCAGCGCGGAGTTGGTCACACGCTCCACCGCCGGACCCGAGAGGACGCCATGCGAGATATAGGCATGAACCTCGGTCGCGCCATGTTCCATCAGCAGGTCGGCCGCCTTGCACAACGTCCCCGCGGTATCGGCAATGTCATCGACGATGATGCAGCTCTTGCCCTTCACGTCGCCGATCACGGTCATCCCGGCCACTTCGCCCGCCTTTTCGCGACGCTTGTCCACGATCGAAAGTGGTGCCTCGATCCGCTTGGCGAGTTCGCGCGCGCGGGCCACGCCACCGACATCGGGCGAGACGACCATCATGTTGCCCATCTGGTCCTTGAAATTGTGCAGGATGTCGAGCGCGAAAACCGGCGAGGCATAAAGGTTGTCCACCGGAATATCGAAGAATCCCTGGATCTGCGCGGCATGCAGATCAAGCGCCAGGATCCGATCCACACCCGCCTCGGTCAGCAGGTTCGCCACCAGCCTGGCCGAGATCGGCGTGCGGGCCTTGGTGCGGCGATCCTGGCGGGCATAGCCGAAATAGGGGATGACGGCGGTAATGCGATCGGCCGAGGAGCGTTTGAGCGCATCGGTGATGATCAGCAACTCCATCAGGTTGTCGTTGGCCGGGTTCGATGTCGGCTGGATGACGAACATGTCCTCGCCGCGCACGTTTTCGTAGACCTCGACGAAAATTTCCTGATCGTTGAATCGTTCGACCCGGGCATCGACCAGCCCCACGGACATCCCGCGATCCATCGACATGCGCCGTGCGATGGCCTGGGCCAACGGTCGGTTGGAATTGCCAGAGATAAGTTTGGGTTCGGTAACGACGGACATGGGGCAGCATTCCTCAAAGGCTCGGGCCGGTTGGCCGGACAGACTCGCGTGATTGTGCCTGCCTTAGCACCGGCGTGGAGTGGCGGCAATTTCGACAGTCAGGAAAATGTCACGAGGGTGCCGATCGCGGCGGGTTTCATCACCCCGCCCGTGGACAGGATCGGCCATTCCTTCGGGGCCTTGGTCGCGCGGCATATTGCCGTCGGCGCCTGCCTTCTTTGCTTACCGCGAGCGGATCATTCCGACGATATCGAGCGTGCGCGCGAGGATCGGCCGGGCAATCGCATCTGCACGGTCCGCGCCCTGGCCGAGGATCCGGTCGATCTCGGCCACATCGTTCATCAGGCGCGCCATCTCGGTGCTGATCGGGGCGAGCGTGTCAACCGCCAGATCGGCCAGGGCCGGCTTGAACTTGCCAAACCCCGCGCCACCGAACCTGTCCAGAACCTGCGCGACGGTGCTGTCCGAGAGGGCTGCGTAGATGTTGACAAGATTGCGGGCCTCGGGGCGCTCGTTCAATCCTTCGGCCGTCTCGGGCAGCGGCGCGGGGTCGGTCGTGGCCTTGCGGATCTTTTTCGCGATCGTGTCGGCATCGTCGGTCAGGTTGATCCGGCTCGCATCCGACGGATCGGATTTCGACATCTTCCTCGACCCGTCGCGCAGCGACATGACGCGGGTGGCCGCACCCTCGATCAGCGGCTCGGGCAAGGGGAAGAACCCGGTCCCGAAATCGTGGTTGAACCTGGCCGCGAGGTCGCGGGTCAGTTCGACATGCTGTTTCTGGTCTTCACCGACCGGCACCATCGTCGCGTGATAGAGCAGGATATCGGCCGCCATCAGCGCCGGATAGGCGTAAAGCCCCAGCGAGGCTGTCTCGGCGTTCCGGCCCGCCTTGTCCTTGAACTGGGTCATCCGGCTCATCCAGCCCATCCGCACCACGCAGTTGAGAATCCATGCCAGTTCCGCATGCGCGCTGACCTGGCTCTGGTTGAACAGGACCGAACGCGCCGGATCGACACCCGCAGCGATGAAGGCGGCGGCGGCCTCGCGCGTCTGGCGGCGCAGGGCAGCGGGATCTTGCCAGACGGTGATCGCGTGCAGATCGACGAGGCAGTAGATCGTCTCGATCCCCTCCTCCTGTTTGCGAACAAAGCGCCTGAGTGCTCCGAGGTAGTTGCCAAGGGTCAAGCCGCCCGAGGGCTGAATGCCGGAAAAGATCCGCGGTTTGAAACCGGCGTTCGGACTGTTCGCGTCGCTCATCATCATGCTCCTGCGCGTGTGCGGGGGGTGGAAGCCCGCAGGGGATGGAATTCCGCCGCCTGATCGCTTATCGCCAAAGCGCGCGGGGCGTCAACCAGGCCCCGGAACAGGGAGCCCCGCATGCGTTCAGGTCATGATGAAAATCCGTTCAATCCACTGCCGCCCGTGGTGTGGTTGCTGTCTTTGCCGATCATTGCGACCGAGCTGTTCTTTGCCCTGGGCAAAAGCGGGCTTCTGGGGGGGCCGGGCGCGGTGGGCTGGCGGCTTGATGTGCTGCAGAAATTCGCCTTCTCGCCGCAGGTGCTGCGGGCGATGATCGAGACCGGCCAATATCCGCCCGAACAATTGATGCGTCTGGTGAGCTACGCCTTCGTCAATGGCTCCGTGACACAGGCGATTTTCGTGCTGGTGTTCTTGCTGGCACTGGGCAAGATGGTGGGCGAGATGTTCTCGGGTCTGGCGGTGGCGATTGTGTTCGTGGGATCGGCCATGGTCGGGGCGCTGGTTTACGGGCTGTTGCCGTTCACCCAGGCCGGGCTTTATGGCGGCTATCCCGGAGATTACGGGTTGATCGGGGCTTTCACCTGGATCTTGTGGATGCGGTTGGGGCAGACCAATGACAACAGGTTGCGGGCGTTTTCGCTGATCGGGATGCTGGCGGGGATCCAGTTGCTGTTCGCCATGCTGTTCGGCGCGCGACCCGACTGGATCGCCGACCTCGTGGGTTTTGCCACGGGCTTCGTGTTGAGTTTTTTCGCGGCACCGGGCGGTATGGCACGCACGCTGGAGCGGATCCGGCGGCGGTGATGGTGGGTAACTGCGGGGAGAGGGGCGATGCCCTTCGCCGCTCGCGGGCCTCACCCGAGGCATTTGCACCAAGATGAAGCAGGTCTGATGGGGGGTCAGGCCCTGTCGGGGCTGCGACGCATGGCGGCACGCAAATCGCCGATCCGGACCGCGCCCAGCCCGATCGCGGAACCGAAATAGGCCACCATGCCGAAGATCACGAGGCCAAGCATCGCGAACGCGCGCAGACCGGGCGTGGTGAAAGCGGCGGGAAAGGCCCGGCAGATTGCCAAGACAAGCGCCCCCATGATCACGCCCGAGGCGACGATACGGGGCAGGCGACGGCGGAAGCGGGCGTCGAAGCTGGCGGTCTTGCCCAGAGAGCGGGCGCCGAGCCAGAGCTGTCCGACCATCGCCCAGCCGGCAACGGTCGTGCCCACCGCTGCCGAAAGATAGCCGGTCAGGGGGGTGAGACCGATCGCGAGGGCTGCGTTCACTACCATCGCAACCAGCGCATAGTTGAAGGGGGCGCGGGTGTTTTCGCGCGCAAAATAAAGTGGTTGCAGCACCTTTTGCAGCACGAAGGCAGGCAGTCCGAGCCCATAGATCGCCGCAGCCCAGGCGGTTGCGATGGTGTCGGCATGGGTGAAACGGCCACGTTCGAACAGGACCGAGGTGACTGGCATTGCGGCGACCAGCAGCGCGATGGCAGGGCCGACGGTCATCAGCAGTGCGAATTCGCCGGCGCGGGACAAGGAATATCTCCCACCCTCCGCATCGCCCGCGCGCAGGCGGCGCGAGAGATCGGGCAGCAGCACCACGCCGATCGCAATTCCGACCACGCCGAGCGGCAGTTGATAGAGCCGATCCGCATAGGCGAGCCAGGCAATCGCACCATCGAAATGCGAGGCGACCTGGCGACCGACCAGCAGGTTGATCTGCACCACGCCGCCTGCCAGAATCGCGGGAATCGCGATGCGGATCAGGCGCTTCATGTCGGGGCTCAGGCGCGGACGTGCAGGCCGGATTCGAAAGCCCGCGCGCGCGGCGGCAAGCCAGACCAGCGCCAGTTGCGCCACACCCGCGACCGGCACCGCCCAGGCCAGAGCCGGGCCGACGGGCAGGCCGTAATGATCGGCCAGCAGCATCACAAGCACGAAGGTGATGTTGAGCAGCACGGCGGCGGCAGCGGCAGCGGCAAAATGTCCGGCCGCGTTCAGCACGCCCGACAGGAGCGCACCCAGCGAGATGAACAGGATATAGGGGAAGGTGATGCGGCCGTAGCTGGTGGCCAGCGCGAAACGTTCATCGGCGGCAAAACCCGAGGCCATCGCCAATACGAGCCAGGGCATTGCAGCGATTGCGATCAGGGTCAACGCGATCAGGATCGCGGTCAGACCGCCCATCGCCTCGCACGCAAATTTCCGGGCCCCCTCGCCGCCTTCGAGCTTTTTCGAAAAGATCGGGATGAAGGCGGTGTTGAACGCCCCTTCGGCAAAGAAGCGCCGAAACAGGTTGGGCAGTGCGAAGGCCACCATGAAGGCTTCGGCAACCGGACCCGCCCCGAGGAAGGCCGCGATCATCATGTCGCGGGCAAATCCGAGCACGCGGCTGACCATCGTCCAGCCGCCCACCGTCAGGAACCCGCGCACGAGGCGGATCGACCGCATCAGTTGCCCGCCCGTTTCGCGCCCGACGAGATCGCTTCGCGCAGGCGCTTGTCGAGGGCCTGCCGACGATCGGGCGCGTGGATCTTGAGACCGAACATGTCCTTCACGTAGAAACTGTCAACCACCTGCGCCCCATAGGTCGCGATCACCGCACTCGAAATGGAGATGTTGCTTGAGGCGAGCGTGCGGGTCAGATCATGGAGCAGGCCGGGGCGGTCGCGCGTATCGACCTCGATGATCGTGTAGATATCGGAGCCTTCATTGTCGAAGGTGATATGGGTCGGGAATTTGAACTCGCGTTCGCGTTTGCTGTATTTGTCGCGATGCCTGAGCGCGTCGCGCGCCACCACCTCGCCCTTGAGGGTGCTGTCGATCATCCGGCGCAGGCGCGCCAGCTTGCCGGCCTCGTAGGGGTGGCCCTCGCAATCCTGTATCCAGAAGACGGCTGTCGCATAGCCGTCCTTCGATGTGTAGGTGCGCGCATCGACCACGTTCGCGCCAACCAGCGCCAGCGCCCCGGCCAGACGCGAGAAGATCCCCGGATGGTCGGCCAGCGCGAAGCAGGCGCGGGTCGCATCGTGATCGGGGTCGGGGTGCAGGTCGATGCGGATCTCGTGATCGCCCAGATCGCGCAGCAGTCCGGCGAAGATCATGTGGGTTCCGGTCGAAAGCGACTGCCAATAGGGCGCGTAATGCCGATCCAGTTCGGTGCGACGGGCCTTGGCGTCCCAGCTTTCGAGTGCGGTGCGCAGGGCTTTCCTCGCATCGTCGCTGCGCTGTTCGCGGTTGATCGCTTCGAGCCCGTGTTCAAGGCCGCGGGCGGTTTGCGAATGCAGCTTGCGCAGCAGCGTGGCCTTCCAGTTGTTCCACACATTGGGGCCGACGCCGCGAATATCGCACACGGTCAGCACCAGGAGCAGATCAAGCCGCTTGCGGGTCTTGACCAGTTTGGCAAAATCGCGGATCGTGCGTGGATCGGACAGGTCGCGCTTTTGCGCCATGTCCGACATCAGCAGGTGATGGCGCACCAGCCATTCCACGGTTTCGCTGTCCTCGGCATTCAGGCCCAGCCGGGGCGCGACCTTGCGGGCGATCCGGGCGCCGAGGATCGAGTGGTCCTCGGGGCGCCCCTTGCCGATATCGTGCAGCAGCAGCGCGACATAGAGAACCTTGCGGTTCACACCGGCCTCGATGATTCCCGAACTGAGCGGCAGATCCTCGATCAGGTTACCGCGCTCGATCTCTGCCAGCGTCGAGATGACCTGGATCGTATGCTCGTCCACGGTGTAGCTGTGATACATGTTGAACTGCATCATCGCCACGATCGGCTCGAATTCGGGGATGAAGGCGGACAGCACGCCCAGCTCGTTCATCCGGCGCAGGGCACGTTCGGGATTGCCATGCCTGAGCAGCAGATCAAGGAAGATCCGGCGGGCTTCCCTGTCGTTGCGCAGATCGTCGTCGATCCTGTCGAGATTGGCGCAGACAAGGCGCATTGCATCGGGGTGCATCAACATGCCGGTGCGCAGACCCTGCTCGAAGATGCGCAGCAGGTTGACCGGTTCGGACAGGAAGGCCGCCTCGTTTCCGACATTGATCCGTCCGTTATCCTCCCGATAGGGGGCCTTGAGATCGCGACGTCGGCGGAAGATGCGCCTCAGGACGGGGGCGGTCCTGACATGCCGGGCCTCCAGCTTGGTCAGGAAGATCCGGGTCACCTCGCCCACAGCGGTGGCGTGACGGAAATAGTCCTGCATGAAGATCTCGACCGCGCGGCGACCCGCACTGTCGGCATAGCCCATGCGGGCCGCGACCTCGACCTGCATGTCGAAGGTCAATTGATCGGCGGCCCGTCCCGAAATCAGGTGCAGATGGCAGCGCACGGCCCAGAGATAATCCTCTGCATCATGGAAGGTCGCATATTCTTCGGGGGTGAAGGTGCCGATCTCCATCAGATCCCGGGCGCGGCCGACATTGTGGATATATTTGCCGATCCAGTAGAGGGTCTGCAAATCCCGCAGCCCGCCCTTTCCCTCTTTCACATTCGGTTCGAGCACATAGCGCTGCCCGCCCTGACGGTGGTGCCGCCGGGCGCGTTCGGCCAGCTTGGCCTCGATGAATTCTCTCCCGGTGCCGTCGAAGAGTTCGCGCCGCAAACGTCGCGACAATTCGTCCGCCAATGCCCTGTCGCCGCCCACATGGCGCTGTTCGAGAAGGGCGGTGCGGATCGTGATATCCTCGCGCCCGAGCCGGATGCAGTCCGCCGGCGTGCGCGAGGAATGCCCCACCTTCAGCTTCAGATCCCACAGGATGTAGAGCATGGATTCGATCACGCTCTCGGCCCAGGCCGTCAGTTTGTCGGGGGTCAGGAACAGCAGATCCACATCGGAAAACGGCGCCATCTCGGCGCGGCCATATCCGCCCACGGCCAGCACCGCAAAGCGCTCCCGGTCCGTGGGGTTGGCGACCGGGTGCAGCCGCTCGGTCGCCACGCGCAGCACGGCTTGCACCATTTCGTCGGTCATCGCGGCACAGGCTTCGACCGTCTTGCGCGCCGTTCGGGGGTGGCGTTCGAAATCTTCCCGAATCCAGCCATTGGCACGAATGCGCGCCTCATTCAGGAAGGCGACGGTGGCTGCCCGGATCTCGCGCGGCGCGCCGAGCGGGGCGATCTTTTCCATCAGCGCCCGAGACGCGGCGCCCGGTATCAGGAGCGGGGGCGCCCCGGTCGTTTCCGGGACGAGATCTTGCAGGCTGTTCACGTCGAAATGGCCTTCTTCCCTTTACGGATATTGTCGTGGAGGGTGCCGGATCAGGATCCGGCGGCGTGGAACCTGTGCGGTGCAGGATTGATCACCACCGCCTGGCCGCCCTGGACCTGTGCGATGGCAAGACCTCGCTGATTGGTGCCGTCGGAAAGCAGCCGGAAGATGCCGTTGACGCCGGCAAATCCCGCAGGCTGGGTCAAGCCCCGGCGGGTCAGGGCACCCGGATTGCCCGATTGGATCAGCGCGCCGATTGCGGCAATCCCGTCATAGGCCAGCCCCGCGACCGGATGCGGAGCCGATCCGTAGGCGGCCTGGTAGCGCTGCACGAACCGGGCCTGCAAACCGGGATCGGGTTCGGCAAACCAGCCGCCCTGGACACCTGGAAGCTGCAACGTCGCGGGTGGAATGTCCCAGCGGGTCAGGCCGATGAACTGGATGGTTCGCGGGCTGACACCGCGCTCGGGCAGAAGTTGCGTCAGCAGCGGCAGCGCCCCCGCCGTGTCGGCGGTCAGAAACAGCGCGTCAACATCGTCCGCCTTGATCCGGTCGGCAATCGCGGGAGCAGCGTCGATCACCCCTTGCTGCGAGAATGGATAGGTCGCGACACCGGTGACCGAGGCCCCGTTGCGGACAATCGCGTTCCGGATTGCCCGCGCGCCGATCTCGCCAGCGGCCGTTTGCGCATGCACGATCATGATCCGGCCCTTGCCACGGGTCGTGGCATAGCTGACCAGGCGGTCTGCCGTGTTGGGGAAGGTCGGGCCGAGCACGAAGAGATTGCCGCCCGCGATATCGGTATTGTTCGAGAAGGCCAGCACGTTGACATTGCGCGGCGCGACCGCAACTGCAACCGCGTTGGCCGATTGCGCGAAGACCGGCCCGAGGATGATCCGGGCACCATCACTGACCGCCTGCCTGGCAACCGAGGCCGCCTGCGCAGGCTGTCCGTCGGTATTGTAAACCATCAGGTCGATCTTCACACCCTGCAAATCTCCGATCGCCATGTTGGCGGCGTTTTGCAACCCTCGGGCCAGGGTCTCGTCCCCCGCGCTGCCCGAGCCCCCCGGAACCAGCAGCGCGACCTTGACCGGTGCCGATCTGTCGATCTGCCGGCCGGGATTGCCGCCCATCCCGCCGGGTTGACAGGCCGCGAGCCAGAGCACGGACAAAAGGCCCAGGACGCGCAGCGCAGCGGAGCGGGGGTTACGGAATTGGCCAAACATGATACGTCCTTGATCGCAGATCGGTCGGACGGCAGGCGGCGTGCCGTTCCAGCGCTGACCCTAAGCACTTTGGGCCACAAAGTAAACGATAACGGGCGGGGGAGGGAAGTGGCGATGAGAGAGCACGAAGAGAGCGGCAGGAACCGGCCGGGGCACGACGATCACGGGGTTCGGGGTCCGCTGGCACCCGGGCTTCATTTCATCGCGACCCCGATCGGTGCGGCGCGGGATATTACCTTGCGCGCGCTCGATATTCTGCGCTCTGCCGACGTTCTGAGCGCCGAAGATACGCGCCGTCTGCGGCATCTGATGGAAATCCACGGCGTGCCGCTGGGCGGGCGTCCGCTGATTGCCTACCATGACCATAACGGATCTGGCGCGCGACCGCAGCTGATGCGTGCGCTCGAAGAGGGGTGTTCGGTCGTCTACGCATCCGAAGCCGGCACGCCGCTGGTGGCCGATCCGGGCTATCAGTTGGGCCGGGCCGCGATCGAGATGGGCTTGCCGGTTCATGCCGCGCCGGGTCCCTCGGCAGTATTGGCCGCGCTCACGGTGTCAGGGCTGGCCAGCGATCGCTTCCTGTTTGCGGGCTTTCCCCCCAATACCCGTTTGGCGCGGCAAAAATGGCTTGCCGCATTCGCCCCGATCCCGGCGACCCTGATTTTCTACGAAAGCCCCAGGCGCGTCAGGGAAATGTTAAGGGATTGCGTGACAGCGTTCGGAGGTGACAGAGAGGCCGCGCTGTGCCGCGAACTGACCAAAAGATTCGAAGAGGTAAGACGCGGCCCGCTGTCAGGGATTGCGCAAAGCCTGGATCAGGCACCAGTGAAGGGCGAGATCGTGGTTCTGATCGACCGCTTGCGCGGCGGTCAGGCCAGTGCCGAGGATCTGGAGGGCGCGCTCCGGGAAGCCCTGGGGCGGTCGAGCGTGAAGGACGCCGCCTCGGAGGTGGCGAAGGTGCTGGGGCTGCCAAGACGGGATGTGTATCAGGCCGCACTGGCCATGGGGCGCGAAGAATCGGGCATGAAGAATGGGGTGTGAAGAATGAGCGGATCGCTGTCATATCATTCCGGTCTGGCCGCCGAGGATCAGGTGGCGCGGCTCTATGAACGCGAGAGGCATGTGATTGCCGCGCATCGCTGGCGCGGGCGTTACGGTGGGGAGATCGACCTGATTGCGCGCGACGGTGATACGCTGATTTTCGTCGAAGTGAAGAAATCACGCGATCATGCCCGGGCGGCACCACGGCTTTCACCGCGTCAGATGCAGCGTATCCGCATTTCCGTCGAAGAATATCTGATGCGACACCCCGCACCGGCAAACATCAACCGGGAGGTGCGCTTCGATCTCGCGCTTGTCGATGGGCAGGGACAGATCAGGATCCTGGAAAACGCCTGTTTCGACCTGTGAAATGTGGCTGTGGAATGTGGCTGTAAAGTGTAAAGCATGATTGCGTCCCGCCGCCGGGCGTTGCATCACGGGTGCAAGGGAAAGGGGGCGCGCATGGGTTTGAAAGTCGCGATCCAGATGGACCCGATCGGTCCGATCAATATCGACGCAGACAGCACCTTCCGTCTGGCCGAAGAGGCACAGGCGCGCGGGCACCGGTTATTCTACTACACGCCGGACAAGCTGATCTGTCGCGAGGGGGATGTGTTCGCCCGTGGCTGGCCGCTGACGGTCCGGCGCGAACAGGGCAATCATTTCACGCTGGGCGAACAAGTCGAGATCAACCTGGCCGAGTGGGACGTGGTCTGGTTGCGCCAGGATCCGCCCTTCGACATGGGGTATATCACGACCACCCATTTGCTCGAACGCATCCATCCCGGCACGATGGTGGTCAATGATCCGTTCTGGGTTCGCAACGCGCCGGAGAAGCTGCTGGTGCTGAACTTTCCCGATCTCACGCCTCCGACGCTGATCGCACGGGATCTTGAGGCGATCCGGGCGTTCCGGCACGAGCATGGGGCGATCATCCTCAAGCCGCTCTACGGCAATGGCGGGGCGGGCGTGTTCCGGCTTGATCCGGATGATCGCAACCTCTCCTCGCTGCATGAGATGTTCACCAGCCTCAATCGCGAGCCGCTGATCGCACAGAAATTCCTGCCTGCGGTCTCGAAGGGTGACAAACGTATCATCCTTGTCGATGGGGAGCCGGTGGGGGCGATCAACCGTGTCCCGGCCGAGGGAGAGACGCGCTCGAACCTGCATGTCGGCGGCCGTCCCGAGAAAGTCGATCTGACCGGACGTGATCTCGAAATCTGTGCCCGGATCGGGCCGGTGCTGCGCGAGAAGGGTCAGATCCTTGCCGGAATCGACATCATCGGAGACTGGCTGACAGAGATCAACATAACTTCCCCGACCGGAATCCAGGAGCTTGAGCGCTTCGACGGCGTTAATATTGCCGCCCGTATCTGGGAGATTATCGAAACCGGACGCAACCGAGACGGGCATCCGGAATCCCTGATCAACAAGTGCGCGGCTCAGCCTGCAACGGAGGTCAGCCGATAGCTGAGCGCCTCGGCCAGGTGCGGGTGGCGAATATCCGGGGCACCGTCGAGGTCGGCAATCGTGCGCGCGACACGCAAGATGCGGTGATAGGCGCGTGCGGACAGGCCAACATGATCGGCCATCCTGCCCAGGAGCGCGCGCCCTTCGGTGTCGGGTGTGGCGATCTCTTCGAGCAATGCGCCTTCGGCCTCGGCATTGGTGCGCGCAGGATGCCCGTCGAAACGCCGGCTCTGAATATCGCGCGCGGCTGCGACCCGCCCCGCGATCCGGGCGGAGCTTTCGCCGGAGGCGGGCAGGTCGAGATCGGCGTAACGAACGGGCGGCATCTCGATGCGCAGATCGAACCGGTCCATCAGCGGGCCCGAAATGCGGCCCAGGTAATCCTCGCCGCAGCCCGGGGCGCGGGCGCAGGCCCGTTCGGAGTCGCCCAGATGACCGCATTTGCACGGGTTGGCGGCGGCAACCAGCAAAAACCGGCAAGGATAGCGCATATGGGCATTGGCACGCGCAACGACGACTTCGCCGGTCTCGATCGGTTGGCGCAGCGTTTCCAGGACCGTGCGGGGGAATTCGGGAAATTCATCCATGAACAGCACGCCATTATGGGCAAGGCTGACCTCGCCGGGCCGCGCACCGCGCCCGCCGCCGATCATCGCGGCCATCGAGGCGGTGTGATGCGGCTCGCGGAACGGGCGGGTTCGGGATATGCCCCCCTCGCCGAGCAGGTCCGAAAGCGAGTGGATCATAGAGGTTTCGAGGGCCTCGGTCGCGGTCAGGGGTGGCAGGATCGAGGGCAGTCGCGCCGCCAGCATGGATTTGCCCGAGCCGGGCGTTCCGATCATCATCAGGTGGTGGCGCCCGGCTGCGGCGATTTCCAGAGCGCGCTTGGCCCGCTCCTGGCCCTTCACGTCACGCAGATCGCGCGTTTGGGCCGCGTCTTCGGCCAGACCGGGGCGCGCGGGCGTGATCGGACTGGTGCCGGAGAAATGCGCGATGGCCCCTTGCAGCGTCTCGGGCGCGTAGATGTCGGTTGCGTCGATCCAGGCGGCCTCGGCCCCGCAGGCGGCAGGACAGATCAGGTCGCGGTCGGCCTCGGCGGCGGCCATCGCGGCGGGCAGGGCGCCTGCGACCTTCACCAATCGCCCGTCGAGTGAAAGTTCACCCATCGCGACGCAACTTTCCGCACGCTCATGGGGAATGATCCCCACCGCGGCCAGCAGGGCCAGGGCGATCGGCAGATCGAAATGTGATCCCTCCTTGGGGATGTCGGCAGGCGAGAGATTGACGGTGATCTTGCGCATCGGCAGCGCGATCGAGAGCGCGCCAAGTGCCGCGCGAACCCGCTCCCGCGCCTCGGACACCGCCTTGTCGGGGAGGCCGACAATGGAAAAACCGGGCATCCCTTCGGAGAGTGCGCATTGCACCTCGACCGGGCGGGCCTTGACGCCCTCGAATGCCACTGTGAAGGTCTTGGCAACCATCGCGTTCCCCGTTCCGAATTTGGGTTAACGGCTAGGTGAGGAAGGTTTAAGATTGGTTAATGCGTGCCGCAGGGCGGCACAAATCAGCCCGGCTCAGCCGTTGCCGGACTTGGTGTTCGCTGATTTGGTTTTCATTTCCATGAAAAATGTCTTTTTTTCATACCTTCCCCAAAAATGACTCTTGTGTTTCAGTCCAGTGTCCGAATCGGCACATTTCTGTGAGGAATCTTTCGCGATCTGACACATCAAGACAGGGAAAGGCACAATTCGCCTTTGGTATCGGAGGGCTTGCATGGCTGTGGTGAGACAGTATTCTGTGAAAGGGTCTGGATCATGGGCCGCGACAAGGGCCGCGACATGGGCAGGGGATTTCGGCAGGGGATTTCGGCGGCAGGGGATTTCGGTGGGGGACTTCGGGGAGGTTTGGTGAATGGCACTTGCTGGTATGACGGATGACACCCTGCCGCGTCAGGCGATGCGTGCGGAATTTCTTGATGCCGGGACCGAGGCCGAGCTGGCCCGTGCCTGGCGCGATGAACGCGATGAACAGGCCCTCCACCGTCTGGTGACTGCCTATATGAGGCTTGCAATTTCCATGGCGTCCAGGTTCCGGCGCTACGGCGCACCGATGAGTGATCTGATCCAGGAAGCCAGCCTTGGCCTGATGAAGGCCGCAGACAAGTTCGACCCGGAGCGCGGCGTGCGGTTCTCGACCTACGCGGTCTGGTGGATCAAGGCGTCGATCCAGGAATTCGTGATGCGCAACTGGTCAATGGTGCGCACCGGCTCGACCAGTTCGCAAAAGGCGCTGTTTTTCAACATGCGTCGGGTGCAGGCGCAACTCTCGCGCGAGGCGGCGCAAGAAGGCGTTGCGCTGGACGCGGCGCAGTTGCGTCAGCGCGTGGCCGAAGTGATTGGCGTGCCGCTGTCGGATGTCGAGATGATGGAAGGCCGACTGTCGGGCTCCGACTTCTCGCTCAATGCGACGCAATCGAGCGATGAAGAGGGCCGCGAATGGGTCGAGACTCTGGAAGGCGACAGCGCGGGACCCGAGGAAAACGTGACCGAAACCCATGATGGCGAGACGATGAAAGCCTGGCTGATCGAGGCGATGGGGCACCTGACCGATCGCGAGCGCTATATCGTGACCGAACGCCGCCTGATCGACGAGCCGCGGACACTTGAAAGCCTTGGCAGGGAGCTTGGGCTGTCCAAGGAACGCATCCGCCAGCTTGAGGCGCAAGCCTTCGGCAAGATGCGCAAGTCGCTTGAGGTGCATGAGGTGGAAGTGCAGGGCTTCTTCGCGTGAAGTGTATGGCACGTGACTTGATCCGGCATTTCTGCTCTTTGGGGGCGCAAGCAAGGCGTGTCGATTGAGGACGAGCTTTCAGTGAGCTTGCACTGACCAAGCGGGATCTTTACACCTTGGCGAGGGCAGTGGGAGAGGCAAATGCTTGCCGGAAAACGCATCCTTCTGATCATCGGTGGTGGGATCGCGGCGTTCAAGACGCCCGAGTTGATCCGCCTGCTGCGCGGCGCTGGGGCCGCGGTCACGCCGGTTCTGACGCGGGCGGGGGCGGAGTTCGTTACTCCGCTGACCGTGGCGTCGCTGGCCGGTGAGCGCACACATACGGACCTGTTTGATCTGACGCATGAGGCCGAGATCGGGCATATCCGGCTCAGCCGCGCCGCCGATCTGGTGGTGGTGGTGCCCGCAACCGCCGATCTGATGGCCAGGATGGCAGGCGGGATCGCCAATGATCTGGCCTCGACCCTGCTGCTGGCGACCGACAAGCGGGTGTTGATCGCACCTGCGATGAATGTGCGGATGTGGAACCATCCGGCGACGCAGCGCAACATCGCCACGCTCAAATCCGACGGCATCCTGTTTGCGGGGCCGACCGAAGGCGACATGGCCTGTGGCGAGTTCGGCCCCGGACGGATGGTCGAACCTGCCGGGATTTTCGCCGCCATCGACGCCGCGCTTGGTGGCGGACCGCTCAAGGGGCGGCATGTCCTCGTCACCTCCGGTCCGACGCATGAACCCATCGACCCGGTGCGCCATATTGCGAACCGTTCTTCGGGGGCGCAGGGGACGGCTCTGGCCGCAGCGTTGCGCGATCTGGGGGCGAAGGTGAGCTTCATCACCGGCCCCGCCGCCGTGCCACCGCCCGAGCGTGTGCAGGTGATCCGGGTCGGGACCGCCCGCGAGATGCTGGCCGCAGTGCAGGCGGCTTTGCCCGCCGATGCCGCGATCTTTGCTGCCGCCGTGGCCGATTGGCATGTCGCCAATGCCACTGACACGAAGCTGAAGAAAGACGGTTCGGGCAATCTTCCCAGCCTTGATTTTGCGGAAAATCCCGATATTCTCGCCACGATCTCGCAAATGAAACAGGGGCGCCCCGAACTCGTCGTGGGCTTTGCTGCGGAAACCGCTGCGCAAACCCGTGAACTTGAACACCACGCGCGCGGCAAACGCCTTCGCAAGGGCTGCGACTGGATCGTGGCCAATGATGTCAGCCCCGGCACGCAGATCATGGGGGGCAGCGAAAACGCCGTCACGATAATCGACGATACGGGTGCGGAACACTGGGACCGGATGCACAAGACGGAGGTCGCCCGGCGACTGGCCCTGCGCATTGCCCGGGCCCTGGGGGCAAACGAATAACCGGGGCCGCTCTGCCGGAGGCCCGCACAAAGAACACCCGCGCCGTCGCGGGACAGGAGAGACACATGAGCGCACCGATCATAAACGTCATTCGTGAAAGCTGGGCGGATGCCGGGATTGCCTTGCCCGCCTACGAAAGCCATGGCGCGGCGGGGGCAGATCTGCGCGCCAATCTGCCCCTTGAAGACCGGATGGTCGGGATGACGCTTGCGCCGATGCAGCGGGCCATTGTGCCGACGGGGCTGCGCGTCGAGATCCCGGAAGGTTTCGAGATGCAGATCCGGCCACGCTCCGGGCTGGCGCTCAGGCAGGGGATTTCGCTGGCGAATACACCGGGCACCATTGATGCCGATTATCGCGGGCCGCTCGGGGTGTTGCTGATCAATCTCGGGACCGGGCCCTGTGTGATTGCCCATGGTGAGCGGATCGCGCAGGCGATTGTCGCACCGGTGGTGCGGGCGCGCTATGAGATCGCCGGGGGTCTGTCGGACACGGCGCGCGGGAGTGGCGGGTTCGGCTCGACCGGCAAGGGCTGAGACCCATGACGGGCCTGTTGCTGTTGACCGCTGTTCCGGTTCCGGGACGCGCGATGAAGGCCCCGAAGCAGGCGATCTGGCATGGGAGGGGGCTGGCGCGGCGGATACTGCCGAAGGCAATCCGGGCATGGGCGTCCGAAGCGGTGCCTGCGGCATCTCCCGAACCGGCAGGCCGTCTTTCCGGGGCCGAACTGGATCGGTATGCGCGCCATATCCTGCTGCGCGAGATTGGCGGGCCGGGGCAGAAGAAGCTGAAGAATACCCGTATTCTGGTTGTGGGTGCCGGCGGGCTTGGTTCCCCCATCCTGCTCTATCTGGCTGCGGCCGGCGTGGGGCGGATCGGGATTGTCGATGATGATGTGGTGTCGCGTTCCAATCTGCAACGGCAGGTGATCCATCGCGACGCCGATATCGGCAAGCCCAAGGTATTGTCTGCGCAGGCCGCGATGGTGGCGCTCAATCCACATGTCGAGGTGCGCCCCCATGATCGACGCCTGAACGCGGAGAATGCGCAGGCGCTGATCGCGGAACATGACCTGATCATCGACGGCACGGATAATTTCGAGACCCGGTATTTGCTCAACGACGCCTGTGTGGCAGCGCGCAAACCCCTGATTTCAGGTGCCATTTCGCAATGGGAGGGGCAATTTTCCCTCTATGATCCGGCGCGCGGAGCGCCGTGCTATGCCTGCGTTTTTCCCAAGGCCCCCGCGCCCGGACTGGTGCCCTCCTGCTCGGGCGCGGGGGTGGTGGGCGCCCTGCCCGGTGTGATCGGGGCCATGATGGCCGCCGAGGCGATCAAGGAGATTGTCGGCGCGGGGCAGGGGTTGCGCGGGCGGCTGGTGATCCATGATGCACTGTGGGGCGAGAGCCGCCAGATCGCCATCACGCGTCGTCCCGATTGCCCGGTTTGCGGCGCGCTGGACAATGACCGGGACCCGGCCTAGCCTGCGAGACGAACCAACACGGAGATGCCCCCGATGAAACACGCGCTTCTAGCCGCTTTTGCGTTGCTGATCGCTTTGCCCGCCCTTGCCGCCGATCTGCCGGATCTCAAGGGGCGCGCGGTGGTTGTGGTCAGCGAAAACACCTATCCGCCGTTGCAGTTCATCGACCGGGCGGGTGATGCGGTCGGCTGGGAATATGACGCCATGAACGAGATTGCCAGGCGGCTCAACATGAAGGTGAGTTATCAGAATTCAAGTTGGGATGCGATGATCCCGGCCGTATCGAGCGGGCAATACGATATCGGGATGGACGGGATCACGATCCGCGACGACCGCAAGGAGGCGGTGGATTTCTCGGCACCCTATATGCGCTCCGAGATGCGGATGCTGGTGCGCAGCGATGAGACCCGTTTCGACGATGCAAAGGGCTTCGCTGCTGATGGCAGGCTGCTGATGGCCGCGCAGCCTGGCACGACGCCGTTCTATGTTGGCGTCTATGAGGTGCTTGATGGCAACGAGGCCAATCCCCGGATCAGGATGTTCGAGACGTTCGGCGCAGGTGTGCAGGCGCTCAACGCCGGCGATGTGGATCTGGTGCTGACCGATTCCACGGCGGCCAACGGGCTGGTCGCGGCCTCGGAGGGCAACTTGAAGATCGTGGGAGAGCCGCTGGGCACGGAAGATCTCGGTTTCATCTTTCCCCGGGATTCCGATCTGGTCGCGCCCGTTGATGCGGCCATCGCGGCGATGAAGGCCGATGGCACGCTTGATGCGCTTAACAGGAAGTGGTTTCTTGATTACAAGATGGAGAACTGAGCCCTGACCCTCGCGCACAAGGATTTTCCCTGGTGGCTCGTCGTGCTGGTCGCGGCGGGCCTTTGGCTGTTCTGGCATGTCGGCACGGACCCGATCTATGCGCGCATCCTCAACACCGTCAGCAAGGGGATCGGGATCACGTTCCTTGTCACGCTGGTGGCCTTTGCGGGGGCGATGGCGCTGGGGCTGGTCCTGGCGCTGGGGGAGCGGTCACGCTGGCGGGTGCTGCGGCAGGCGACGCGGCTCTATATCGAGGTGATGCGGGGTGTGCCGATCATCGTGCTGCTGCTTTATGTGGCTTTCGCGCTGGTTCCGATGCTGGTCAATGCCTGGAACGGGCTGGGGCTGCCTGGCCTCTCTACCCGCGACGTGTCGTTGCTCTGGCGCGCGATCCTGGCGCTGGTGCTGGCCTATTCCGCCTTTCTGGCCGAGGTCTTCCGGGCCGGTATCGCCTCGGTGGGGCTGGGCCAGACAGAGGCGGCCGTGGCGTTGGGGTTCAGCCCCTGGCAATGCTTTCGCCTGATCATCTGGCCGCAGGCCCTTCGCACCATCCTGCCGCCCCTGGGCAACGATTTCGTGGCGATGGTGAAGGACAGCTCGCTGGTCTCGGTGCTGGGCGTGGCGGACATCACGCAACTGGGCAAGGTCACGGCTTCGGGCAATTTCCGCTATTTCGAAACCTATAACGTGGTCGCGCTGATCTATCTGACGATGACCATCGGCCTGTCATTGCTTTTGCGCCGACTGGAGGCGCGTTTGCGCACAAAGGGGCAGGGTGCGGAGTGATCCATCCGGCACCTGTCCGGTCCGTGCCATGGTTTGACCGTCAAAGGAGACTTCGCATGACAAATCCGCTTCTGGCCGACTGGACCGGCCCTTATCAACTTCCCCCTTTCGCGCAGATCTCGGATGAGGATTTCGCCCCCGCCTTTGACGCCGCGTTGAACGAGGCACGCGAGAATATCGCCAGAATCGCAAGGGCCGCGGAGCCGCCGGGTTTTGCCAATACGATCGAGGCGATGGAGCAGGCGGGGGAGGCGCTCGACAAGGTTGCGGGGGTGTTCAACAATCTCGCGGACGCCGATGCGACGCCCGCGCGCCAGGCGCTGATGCGCGATCTCGCGCCGAAAATGGCGGCGTTCTCGTCGGAAATCACGATGAACAAGGCCCTGTTTGCACGCATTGATACGCTGTGGCGGCGCCGCGACAGTCTGGGGCTGAACCCCGAACAGGCCCGCGTGCTGGAACTCTATCACCGGATGTTCACCCGCGCGGGCGCGGGGCTGGACGGGCCACAGGCCGACCGGATGAAGGCGATCCAGGAACGATTGGCCACGATCACCACCCGGTTTGCGCAAAATCTGCTGGCCGATGAAAGTGACTGGTTTCGCCCGATGTCCGAAGAGGATCTGGAAGGGTTGCCGGATTTCGTCGTGGTCTCGGCGCGGGCGGCAGGCGAGGAACGCGGCCAACCCGGCCCCATCATGACACTCTCACGTTCGCTTGTCGTGCCCTTCCTGCAATTCTCGCCCGATCGGGAATTGCGCCGCGTCGTCTATCAGGCCTGGGTGTCGCGCGGCGAAAATGGCGACGAGACCGACAACCGCGCCATCGCGGCCGAGGTGCTGAAACTGCGCGAAGAGCGCGCGCGCCTTCTGGGCCATGACAGCTTCGCGGCCTACAAGCTCGAACCGGAGATGGCCGGGACGCCCGAAGCCGTGCGTGATCTGTTGATGCGGGTCTGGACCCCGGCCAGGGCCGCCGCCGAAGCGGATGCGGCCAGGTTGGTCGCGATGATGCACGCGGACGGGATCAACGGCGATCTGGAACCCTGGGACTGGCGCTATTATTCAGAGAAACACCGTGTGGCCGCGTTCGATTTCGACGAGGCGCAGATCAAGCCATATCTTTCGCTCGACGCGATGATCCGGGCGGCTTTCGATACCGCGACCCGCCTGTTCGGGTTGGAGTTCCGGGAGATTGACGGGCCGTTCTACCACCCGGATGTGCGCGGTTGGGAAGTCTCTCGCAAGGGAAAGATCATCGCTGTGTTCCTGGGCGACTATTTCGCGCGCGGCTCGAAACGTTCGGGCGCCTGGTGTTCGGCCATGCGTTCGCAACGCAAGCTGGGCGGAGGGGTTGTTCCGATCGTGGTCAATGTGTGCAACTTCGCCAAAGGCGAGCCGCCGCTGCTGTCCCATGATGATGCGCGCACGCTGTTTCACGAATTCGGCCATGCGCTGCACCAGATGTTGTCGGATGTGACCTATCAGTTCATCTCGGGCACTTCCGTGGCGCGCGATTTCGTCGAATTGCCCAGCCAGCTTTACGAACATTGGCTTGACGTGCCCTCGGTGCTGGAAAGACACGCCCGCCACCACAAGACCGGCGAGGCGATGCCGCAGGCGCTGCGCGACAGGATGAAGGCGGCCGCGACCCATGATCAGGGTTTCGCGACGGTCGAATATCTCGCCTCGGCGCTGGTCGATCTGGCTTTTCACGAAGGCGCGGCCCCGGTCGATCCGATGAAAAGACAAGCCGAGGTGCTGGCCGAAATCGGCCTGCCCCATGCGATCCGGATGCGCCATGCCACGCCGCACTTCGCCCATGTCTTCTCGGGCGATGGCTATGCCTCGGGCTATTACAGCTACATGTGGTCCGAGGTGATGGATGCCGATGCGTTCGAGGCGTTCGAGCAAAGCGGTGATGTCTTCGATCCCGACATGGCGCAAAAGCTTGAGACATTCATCCTGAGCGCGGGCAATTCCCGCCCTCCCGAGGAACTCTACATCGGGTTTCGCGGCAAGATGCCGGGTGTGGAGCCTTTGCTGAAAGGGCGCGGGCTGCTCGAACCGGCCGGGTGAGCGCAGGGCAGAGCAGGGGGCAACGCCCCCTTCTCCCGATCAGCCGTGCCAGACATCCTTGTGGATGATGACATAGGCTTGCGGATAGCTTTCCATGATCGCGCGCTTGAGCGCCGCGCTGATCGCGTGGGCTTCCACAAGGGGCTGGTCCCCGTCCAGTTCGATATGCAGGTGCACGAAAAGCCGGGCACCGGAGGTTCGGGTCTTCAGATCGTGGAAGGCACGGATGCCATCGCAATTGCGCGCCAGATCGGCGATTTTGGTGATGACCTCGTCGGGGGCGGAACGGTCCATCAGGGCGTTCCAGGCTGCGTTTCCGATCTGCCACGCCCCGCGCAACATGATGGCGGCGGCGATCAGGGCGACGATGCTGTCGGCTTGCAGCCAGCCACAAAAGCGCGTCAGAATCAGCGCGACGATCGCCCCCAGCGTCGGCAGCAGATCGCCGATATGGTTCATCATGTCCGCCGCCACGACCTTGTTTCCGGTGGTGCGGGCCACGCGGGCCTGCCAGACCACAAGCCCCGACGTGATCCCGGCAGAGATCGCCATCACGACGATTCCCGTCCCTTCGGATGTCAGGTCATGGGGCGCAGCGGAGAGCAATCGATGGATTGCGCTGACCGTGATCAGGATGGCCGAGATCAGCAAGATCAGGGATTGTCCCAGTGCTGCGAGATCTTCGGCCGAGGCATGCCCGAAGGTGTGGTCGCGATCGGCGGGTTTGGTCGCGTAAAGGATTGCGGCCAGGCCGGCGGCGGACACCAGCAGGTCCACCGCGCTGTCGGCAAGCGAAGCGGCGATCGAAAGGGCGTCGGTTTGCCAGAAAGCCCAGGCCTTGAGACCGACCAGCACACAGGCAACCCCGACGGAGGCCAGCCCCGCCGAGATGTTCATCTGTTTGTCGGTTTCGCTGTAGCTCATCACGTCCTGACCCGTCATGGCCGCCCCGTCATGGCCCAACCCGTTTCCGGGTCCTGGCCGCCCCATGGAGGCCCCTAGTCACGCAATTCGTTGGCCGTCACGCCCCACATGTCGGTTTTGGGCAGCCAGCCGCCGGCCCCCTCGGCCGTGATCTTGCACCAGTCGCGGGTGCATTTCCCAAGCCGGGCAATCGCGCCTTGCTGCGCCCTGGCGATGACGCCGGATTTCGCGTCGGGGCGGGAATGCAGCGCCACCATGTCCGTGGTGACGATGACATGGCGCACACCCGAGATCAACATGTAATGGATCCAGCCGCCCTGACCGTCGGCATCCTCGACCCGGCGCCAGTGACCGTATTCGGCCGTAACCTTGAGCGGCATGCCGGGATGGGTGAACACCCAGTCGATGCGCTGCGACAAAGACGGGCCGCGGCGGGCATTGCCCTTCGATCCCTTGAGCGACACGAAACGCGGGATTGGCAGATGGGTGACCGGACCGATGCGGGGATCGGGCCGCACCTGCCCGGACAAGGCCCCCGTCGTGGCGTCGGGCGCGGGTGCCGGCGCAGCTTCGGTTTGCGTCGCAGATGTTGCGGCGGGCTTTCGCGGATCGGTCTGCGGCATCGGCACGGTCGATCTCTGCCCTGCGGGCCTGGCGTTGGAACTGGCCTTCGTGGCGTCGCTTGCACTCCACAGGGCAAGGCCCAGTATCGCGATAAGTATCGCGATACCCGAAACGGCCGCCAGAAGTTTGCCGAGATCCATTCTTCGCCTCATGTCCCGGGCCTTGTGTCCGCGCCCTTCGATGGGCAGTTTGCACCCAGGAACAACTCTATGGAAGAGAGGAGAGACTCCAGATGCCCGCACCGCGCCCGAGTGTTGTTGTGACGCGACGCCTGTGCCCGGATGTCTGGACCCGCGTGAGGGCAGAGGAGAGCGCCTTGAGGCTGGTGCCGACATGCAGGATCAATGGTCCAAACCCTGGTATTTCTGTTCTCCGGTCACGCGGCGCTCGCCGGTCAGCCAGAGCGCCTCGTCCCCGGGCATGGCCTGTACGCGGTCATCTGCGCGGCTATCTGCCATGCGATGGCGATCAGCAATGCGGACACGGGGTGCGGCGAACTGGCCATTCAGCCAGCCCCCCCTGCTCCCACGCTCACTGATCCCACGCCGCCGACTGAGCGTGCGCCATGTCCCGGCCTCCAGCATCTGTTCGGCGCAAACGGCCACGCTGTCGGGGCGGTGATATTTGTGACCCCACCCTCACCGGCACCGGCGACGGACAATTCGTGGTCTTGCCCATTCGCGGTCTTGCCCGGCGAGGAGGCACAGTGCGGCTTCGCACGGACTCCTGCTTCCCGTCTTTGCTTGAGCTGCGGCGCTGCGTCGAGAAGGCGCGGACGGCTGTGATCAAGGGGACCTGTGTCCATGGCATCTCTATGCGATCGATGGACGCCCTAGTGGTCTGCCCGAGACATAGATCACCCATTTGGGATTTCCCTTGCCCTCGGATCGTGCGAGTCTGGTCCATGGACAAAGCAGGCTCAATCCTGCTCACGAAGTCAGAGCGTTGCCGGCTTGAACGGATCGTCGCGGACCGGAACAGCGCGCACAAACATGTCTGGCGATCGCGGATCGTGGTGTTGAGCGCGGATGGCGTCGGGCTCATGGCGATCGCGCGGGCGACGGGCACAACGAAGCATACCGTTTGGGAAGCATACCGTTTGGCGCTGGAGAGCGCGGTTTCTTGAGGCGGGCGTGGACGGTCTGTTGCAGGACGCCACGCGCCCGCCCGGCAAAGCCCCAATTGCGCCCGCAAAGGTGACCGGGAGTGTGGCGCTGACCCAGGGCGCCCCCGCTGCACGAGGCGACCGCACGAGGCGACGCACTGGACGGCCCGAGCGATGGCCCGAGCGATGGCCAGAACGTCCGGGTTGGCGGTCTCGACGGTGCACAAGATCTGGAAGGCGCATCGGCTGACCCCTCACCGCTGGCGGGTGTTCAAACTGTCACGCGATCCGGAGTTTGCGAAGAAACGCCATGATATCGTTGGACTTTACGTCAGCCTGTCCACATCGTGCCCGACACCCTCCAGACCCACAAATCCCCGAAGCTCATCGCCTGGCTGGAAAGACACCCGCGATGGACCTTCCACTTCACGCCCGCATCGGCGTCCTGGCTCAATGCGGTCGAAGGCTTCTGCGCAAAACTGACCAGGCGTCGTCCCAAGCACGGCGTCTTTCATTCCCTGGTCGATCTACAGGCGGCGATCAACCGGTTCATCAGCGAGCACAACGAGATGGAGCCCAGACCCTTCACATGGCGCGCCGACCCGGACCAGATCATCGCTGCTCGAAATCGTGCGGTCCAAACGGTGGAGCCAAACCACCAGCACGACTTTGGCAGATTTTTTCTGCAGTGTTCAGCGATGATCTTTTCCCAATGAGGGCGGCGTATTGGTGGCGGTTTCGCCAAGGTGTCGAGGATGGCTTTGCTGACGGCTGGCATGGTTGGCTGATGTGGCGGTCCGGGGTTTCTTTTTTTCCCGTCCCGCTGCCTTGAGGCGGCGGGATTGCACGAAGGCGCAGGCGATCCTCGTCATCAGCGCGTGTCGGTGAAGGCCTGTCCAGGAGCGGCCCTCGAAAGGATCGAGGCCGCGTTCTTTCTTGAGCTGCTGCGCCTGTTCACAGATCCATCCAGCTTTGACGGCGGCGGCGCGCGCCTTGAGCGTGGTCCCGGCGGGCCGGTTGGAGGCATATAGCCTATCCACTTAATTCTGATCCAAAGATTTGTTCGGTTGTTTTTCCGGTCTTTCGTCTGATGGCCCTGGCTTGTGCCCATTCATGCTCGATCGGGTTCAGGTCCGGCGCGTATGGGGGGAGGTATTCGAGCTTGTGTCCTGCCGTCTCAATCGCCGCTTTCGTGTCGGCCCGTTTGTGGAAAGCGGCGGTGTCGATGACGATGACCGCTGCGTCGGGGTGCCTGGAGATCAGATCGTGCGTGGTCCAGGCGTGGAACACATCGCTGTCGATGTTGGCTGAAAACAGCGTCACCGTCAGCAGCGCCGATCCGGTCCCCGATCCGATCAATGCGCCGATGACATTGGTGCGCCCTCTGGCAGTCCAGTCCTGTTTGCCCGAGGCAGCGTTTGCCGCGCGGGCTGCAGCCATGCGTGCGCACCATGTCGGGGGCATGTCGTGCGCAAAGCCACTTTCGTCAATATGAACAATGGTCTTGCCCGCCTTGCGATGCGCCTTTATCCTCTCGCGGAAGGCGTGCCGATCGCCGTCGTCCGCCTTTGGATGCCGGAGGGCTTTTTTTATATGTCACCCCCAGTTTGCGCAGGGCCTGAAAGATGGCATTCGGGGCAACGCCAAAGCGCGCGGCACGCTCATACTGATACGCGTCGGGAGAGTGACGCACATCCTGCACCACATCCTGCGCCAGGGCCGCCAGATCGATCTTGCGTTTGCGCGGCCCGGACGGATCCGGCTCCAGGCGCTTGAGCCAGCGGCAAAGAGAGGCGCGCCCGACACCAAATCTCTGCGCGGTTTGCTCAAGGGTGAGCCCTTCCGTCTTGCGAAGGGACAGAACACGGCGGCGGAAGGCTTTGAGTTGGCTATAATATTTCCGCTCCCCATATTTCCGCTCCCCGGTCGCCCGGCGTTCCCCGATCAGCCAGACCTCCTGATCACCGGGCATGGCCTGCACGCGCCCGTCGGCCCTACGATGTCTGTGACCATCGGCGATCGGGACGCGGGTTGCGGCAAACGGGCAATTCAGCCTGCCCCTGGTGCCCCGCCGCCAGCGGACCTTCCGCCATGGTCCGGCCTCCGGTCTGCGCAGAGGACCACGCGGTCGGGGAGGTGATGTTTGCGGCGGCGACCTCGACCGGCTTCGGGACAGACCAGCCCGACATCGGCCGGACAGACGGTCTGGCGGCGCGACAGGCCGAGCGCCCGGCCGAGCGCCCGGACGAGGCCGCGTGCGCTCGGCGCCTGGCGGAAAAGCCCGCTCGATCCGTAGCCCGCATCGGCCAACACACAGCCGAAGCGGACGCCCGCGACCCTCACCCGGTCGATCGCCTCGATCGCAATCTCCGGTTTGCGCCAGGCGATCTGCCGATCCTGCGGCACACATCCTGCGGCACACGGGCGCGGGCTACACGGGCGCGGGCACACGATCACCTCATGCAGAACCGTTCCGGGCTGGAACAAATTATTTTGCATTGCTACATTCCCTCTCAATGCTGCCTCGCGCTGTGACGTTATGAAACTATTGCAGTAAATAATACATATTAAAGTATTATTTACTGCAATTTTCGTACTGGGGATATAGGTGTCTGATTTATAAGGAAAAACAAATAGCATACGAGAGCACCCTAACCTATCCCAAGCTGACTTTGCGGATCGGTTAGGGGTATCCAAAAGTAAAATTCAGAACCTTGAAACGGGAAAACAGAGAGTCGATCATGAGTTTCTCATCGCTCTTGCAGTAAATTTAACTCTCGACCTTAACGCATTACACCTAGCAGGCTGCTGAAAACCTCTCTTTGACCCATCGTTTGGCCCGTGATTCAAGCTTGATTGTCGAGGTTTGGAGTTAGTAGATGCGTGGATCGGACGAGAAGACCGGGTCTTTGTTCAGCTATGTTGATCTGAAGGAGTTCGCCCTGAACAACTTTTATCCGGCTGATTTTGCTTGAGAATGATGTGATATTGCTGGGTGCTGCCTGCAAGGTTTTGTATTATCCCGGCAGGAACCCTGCAATTTCGAGCCGTGATATGAAGCCGAGAAAGCCGCTCCCGGAACAAGACGATCTCCTGCGCGCCCGCCTGGTCGAGATGATCGACATGCGCCACGAGCTGGTGAAACTTGCCCCCCTGATCGACTGGGAGGTCTTTGAGCGGGAATGGGCCGGGTTCTTTCCGTCCCACACCGGTCGCCCGGCGACGTTGACGCGCCTGGTTGCCGGACTCCTTTACCTGCAACATGCCTATGCACTTTCGGACGAGGCGGTCGTGGCACGATGGGCCGAGAACCCGTATTGGCAGCACTTCTGCGGCGAGACGTTCTTTCAGCACCGTCTGCCGCTTGATCCCTCATCCCTGACCCGGTGGCGCAAGCGGATCGGCGAGGAGGGTGTTGAATGGATGCTGACCCAGACGATCGAGGCCGGGAAACGCGCCGGGGTGGTGAAGCGCAGCGATCTCAAGCAGGTCACGGTCGATACCACGGTGATGGAAAAGAACATCGCCCACCCGACGGATGCCCGGCTGTATGAGGCGGCGCGGCGCAAGCTGGTCGGGCTGGCTCGCGAAGCCGGGATCGTCCTGCGCCAGAACTACAACCGTCTTGGGCCTCGGCTGGCCGGTCAGGTTGGGCGCTACGCCCATGCCCGCCAGTTCAAGCGGATGCGCAAGGCGTTGCGCCGGCTCAAGGGCTACACCGGCCGCGTGCTGCGCGACATCGAGAGGCAACTGGGTAAGGTTCCGGAGGGGGCGCTGAGAGAGCGCCTGGTGGGGATGATCGCGCTGGTGAACCGGCTGTTGGCGCAGAAGCCGAAGGACAAGAAGAAACTCTACAGCCTGCATGAACCGGCGGTGGACTGCATCTCCAAGGGCAAGGCGCACAAGAGGTACGAGTTCGGAACCAAGGTCAGCGTGGCCACGACCAACCGGGGCGGCTTCGTGGTCGGGATGCGGGCGCTGCCGGGTAACCCTTACGACGGCCACACGCTGCACGAGGCGCTGGAACAGGTCGAGATCCTGACCGACCTGAGGCCAGAGTTGGCCTTTGTCGACCGCGGATACCGCGGGCATGGCGTGCAGAATGTGAAGGTTTTCATCAGTGGCGCAAAGCGAGGTGTCACCAGGACGATCGCCAAACTCCTGCGACGGCGCAGCGCCATTGAACCAATGATCGGGCACATGAAGAACGACGGTCGACTGACGCGAAGCACCCTGAAAGGAACCGACGGCGACGCTCTGTTCGCCGTGCTCTGCGGCTGCGGTCACAACATTCGCATGATCCTGAGACACCTGAGGGAGATCTTGTGCCGGTTGATCCGGGCTCTCACCTCGCTCCGACAGACCACCACCGCTGAAACGGCCTTCGTCGGGCCGTCTCAGATCGCCAACGTGCCAATCTGAAACCCTTGTTCAGGACGGACGAAGGAGCGCATTCCCGCGCGGCATCCGTTGCGCAATCCGGCAGGTGGTGCCAGCAGGTGGTGAACGACGCGCTGACCAGCCTGGACGCCGCGTTTGAGGCCCTTTACACTGATTTCGGTCGCCCCTCGATCCCGCCGGAGCGGCTGATCCGGGCCAGCCTGCTGCAAATTTTGTTCTCCATCCGATCCGGGCGGCAGTTGAGGGAACAGATGGATTACAATCTGCTGTTGAGCTGGTTTGTTGGCCTTGGCGTGGACGATCCGGTCCGGGGTGAGGTGCGCCCGGACATCAGCCCGGCGGGCTGATTTGAGCACCGAACGGGCGAAGCCCCGGGCCGAAGGCCGACCGCGTTCACCAGGAACCGGGACCGGCTGCTGACGACAGAGATGTCGCGCAAGGTGATGGCCGCGATCCTGGCGCACCCGGAGGTCAAGCCACTTCTGTCGGACGCACATTTCCCGGTCGACGGCACGCTGATCAAGGCCATCTTGAAGGCCCGGGCTTCGATGAAGAGCTTCCAGCCAAAGGCGCCGCCGGAGGAAGACGATCCGGGCGACCCGCCGACCGATGCCCCCCCCGCAAGCCAGACCAGCCTCACCCTCCGGAGACCCCGCCGATGCAAAGCAAATCCCGCAATGCCGAAGTCGACTTCAAGGGGGAGAAACGATCCGACAAAACCGATCCGACAAAACCGATCCGACAAAACCCATGCGTCGGTCACCGATCCCGACGCCCTGCTTTACAAGAAATCCCCCGGCGCGGGCGCAATTCCGTGTTTCATCGGGCAGACTCTGATGGAGAACCGCAATGGTCTGATCGTCCAGGCGGACCTGACCCATGCGGACGGGTATGGTGACCGCAAGGCGGCACTCGACATGATCCACCGCCATTCACAGGGATCGACCCGGCAGCTGACACTTGGCGCGGATAAGACACTTGGCGCGGATAAAGGGTACGACAGTGCCGATTTCGTTGCCGACCTTCGGCGGGCCTGCGTGACACCGCATGTCGCCCAAAAGGCCCGCCATTCCGCTATCGACGCTCGGACAACCCGGCATCCCGGCTACGCCGTCTCGCAGAAGCGGCGAAAGAAGATCGAAGACCCGTTTGGATGGGCCAAAACCGTCGGTGGCATGGCCCAAACAGTTCATCGCGGTCTCGAAAAGGGGCGCGCCAAGTTCACAATGACTAGGGCGGCCAGTAATCTGACCCGATTGCCAAGGTTATTGCCCGTATGACCCGGAACGCGGGTCAAGACCGCCCGCAAACGCGCCATGACAGGCCAGGAAACGTAGCCAAAACCGAAAACAAAATCCGCTGAACGCAGATGTCAACCGAAACCCACATCGGTTTTCAGCAGCCTGCTAGGGGCCTCCTCCAGGGGCGCGCTGTCCCGGACCCCATCGGCAATGAAGGGATGCAACCGGTCGTCGCTGACCGCCGCCTCCCGCGCCGCCATCGGCTGCACGCTCTTGCGATCGCCCGGACCGATCAGCCCCGCAACATGGGCCGGACACATCCTCCCCCGCGTCTTGCTCCCCCGCGTCCTGTGCCTGAGCGCCGCAACAAACGGCGACAGCCAAGTCTCCGGATCGCCGCGCCACTCTTCCATAAGATCCCGGCCCCCAAGCTGGCTACCTGTGAATCATCCAAAACGGAGACCGTGAAGCCGGAGGTTATCAGATCAGCAAAAAATCTGCCAAAGTCGTGCCAGGTGATTTTTGACAAGGACCGGATCGATGCAGAGGCCGCGCGCCTGACCGTTGGCATGAAGGCCACGAAACGAGGTCAGGTCTGCATCAACGCCGACTGTTGCATGGTGCCAGAGGACAGCTTGGACGACTTCGTCGCCCTGATGAAAAAAGACATCGAAGACAACGGGCTGGCCGACAACAACATGCGCGAACATTCCTGCGCGATTGTGTCAGACCACCACCTCGCCCGTGCCGATGCGATGTTGGCCGAGGCGGAGGAACGCGGGGCGACCCTCATCACGCCGGGCAAGGATGACTACGCCGCAGACCGCTGTATGCCGTTCAAACTGGTGCTGAACGCCCCAGCTGATTCTACGTTGATGACACTGTCAACGCCGGTCCAAAATTGCCCCACTTGGTCGGTTTAAAAGGGACCCACCTTTGAGTTTGGCAGGCTGGGGCGCGCGGAGCCCTCAAATGGCTCAAGCGTGGCCCAGCCTGCGGGGGTGGATTTAGGCGGCGACGGTCTCCTTTTCTTTAACGGGTCCGACGATCCCGGCTTTGCGTTTGTCTTTGAGGCGATAGCTTTCGCCTTGGATCTGGATGACCTGGCTGTGCTGCAATAGACGATCCAGCATGGCGGCTGTGAGCACGCGGTCACTTGCGAAGGCGTGATCCCATGCACCGCAGCTGAGGTTGGATGTCATGATGGTGGAGCCCTTCTCGTAGCGCGCGGCGACGATCTGAAAGAACAGACGCGCTTGCTCGCGATGCAGCGGCAGGTAGCCGTTACGACGGCTGTGTCGTACCCCCGGCCGCCATCGACCACGCCATCGACCACGCCATCGGCCGCATCAAGGAACACCAGGTCATTGCCCCTGGCAGCCTTGAGCGTATCCGCGCCTTCGCCCCCGGCGAGCCTGTCATTGCCATCCCCGCCCGTCAGGGAGTCATTGCCGTCTCCACCCGAGAGGGCCACATCACGGCTATGGCCTGATGCGCTGATGCGGTTGGCGCGCGCATCGCCCACCACGCCATCAAGGTTTTCGCCATTGGCGTCGAGATTGGCAGACCCGGTGCCGTCCATCACCGCGTAGCGCAGGGTCGGTCCGGCCTCAAACGCGATATTGTATCCGATATCGGTCTCGACCCGCCGCCAGCCATCCGTATTGTAATCGAGTGCCAGATCCCCCACACCGCCTTCGATCACCTCGCCATTGCGTGTACAGGAAGCCGTACCCAACAGCGTGCTGCCGAAAACGGTGATGTCGTTTCTGTTGTCGTCGTATGCTGTTGCATCATCATACGTCAGATTGATCTGGCTGAAACCCGCCTCCGCGAGGGTTTGCAATTCACCGTCGTCGGCAATGCCATTCGTGTTGATATCCTGCCACACCCGAAGCTCGGACCATACCGTGTCTGCCGATGACAGAACCCCGTCACCATTGCCACCCAGTCCGGCAAGGGTATCAAACATCGCCAGGGCTTGCAGGTCGGTTACGCCAGTGGCACGCCGAGGGTTCCGGCGAGGGTGAGGCGCTTGTGATACCAGGATAGCCCCACCCCGAAACCGGCGGCTTTTCCGGTCACGTCCCGGGCATGATCATGGGTGATCCCGATATCGAGGAACAGATGCGTCTGGATCTTCCCGGCCACTTTGCCCGCAGCCTCTTCGGGCAGGAATTTCCAGATATCGGGCGTGAGATAGAGATCGTTGCGCATATAGACCCCCATGTCGCCGGTGGCGACCGAGGCCTCATACCCGCGCACGGTTGAGAAAGACCCCAGCGACAATTGCTCGGTGCCATAAAGCGTATGCGCACTCCACTGGGCGCGTAGATCGGTGACCAGTGTGCCTGCTTGCCCAAGCGCCCCCTGGCGCTGCCAGCCGGCGTTGATCTTGAAGAACTGCGCGCGGGGGATGTCTGACCCGATGCCGGGTGCGTCCTGGTCGGCCCCAAAGAGCGTGGTGCCGAAGGTCAAGGTGGCGTCATAGGAATTTCGGGCCGTTTCATCAAGACGAAGATGCTTCACGCCAAGGCTGAAGGTGCTCAGTTCCTGCGGGGTGAGGCCCACATCATTGATGAACCGATCACTCTTGCGCACCCGCAGACCGAAGTTCAGCTCGGTGGTGGAGGGCCGCAGCATCCCAGCGGCGCAAAACATGCCGACCGGCGCGAGAAGCGTAACCCAGGGCGCCGAGCCAAGACCCAAGCCCAGCAATGAGGCGAGCGTCACGCCAAGCACTACCGCCAGCGCACCGCATGCGCCAAACCGCTCGGCCAGACGTGAGTAAAACCGCCCACCAAGGAAGCCCGAGAAGGTGTAAAGCCCGAAGAGCACACCGAAGAAGGCAATTTCGATTTTCAGGTCGAGAAAGAACCAGACCGGCAGGATGAGCAACTGCAGGGTCAAGACCACGGCACGCATGAAGCTGTAGCCGAACAGTTCGAGCCATGCCCCGAAGGTCAAACGCCCCGCGTCCACCTTCTGCCCGCCCGCGGTAGTTTTGGCCGGAGCGGCAAGGCGCAGTCCCGCGATGGCAATGAGGGCGGCGGCAAGGTTCGCGGCACTGGTCATGAAGAAGGGCAGCGCCGGGTTGATCTGGAACACCACCGCGCCCACGCATCCTGCCGCTAGGAAAGACATGAACATGTAGCTCGATGAGCGGGCCTGCGCACGGGTCTGCACCTCGGACGGGGCGTCGGTGACCCGCCCGGCATGGGCCAGAAAGCTGTTGACCCATACCGGGCTTGTCGAGCTTCGCCGGATGACCAATTCTGTCCAGTGGCAGCTTTCCATCTCCGCCATGGCTGATCGCGAATGGACCGCCGAGGATGTTGCGGATCACCTCTCTCCTGCTTACAGGAGTCCAGCAGCTTCTCTCAGGGCGTTGTTCATCCGGGTTTGCCAGCCCGGGCCAGTGGCCTTGAAGCGGGCGACGATCTCCTGATCCAGACGCAGCGAGACGGCCACTTTCGGATTTTCTGACTTCGGGCGTCCGCCAACATTCTTCCGCATGGCATCCGCCAAGGCCGGAAATACCTCATCGAACGGCTTGGCTTGGGCAAGCTGTGCGTCCGTGGCTTCCGGCGCATCGGGATCGCTGAAAATCATGCGCTGGATTTGGTCTTCAGTCAGGTGCTTTCGGGTCATGGCAGGCTCCTTTCCTTGCGGCTGGCGGGGCGCATCGAGATCACCGAAACCCCTTCGGTTCCCAAGGTTGCGAACACCACGGCAATCGTCCCATCTGCGAGACGCCCTATCGCCATGTGTCGACCGTCTTTTGCGGGTACCACGACAGAGGCCAGAAAGAACCTCTCATCCAAGTCAGCAAAGTCCAAGCCATGCTTGGCAAGGTTAGTTTGCCGCTTCGGTTCATCCCAGACGATCATCAACATTTTTCTGTATATACGATAACCTAGCAGGTATTCAAGAGGCTTTGATGCTGTGCCCGCCCCCCGAGGGCCTCTGTGTGCCAATGCTGGTCTGCACCGATCGACAAAAGGGCGATCATGTCGGAGATTATAGTCAATCCAAATAATTATGATACTATCTGGTATGACTTATTCCATTGACTTCCGCCGCCGTGTTCTGTCCCTTCGCAAGACGGAAGGGCTCACCCTTGAGCAAACCGCGCAGAGATTTGGTGTCGGGCGCGCCTCTCTTTGCCGCTGGCTCAAGCGCCTGGAGCCGGATCCGTCCGGGCCGCGCAAACGCAAGATCGATCTGGCGGCCTTGGGGCAGGATGTGGCGCAGGATGTGCGTCACTCTCCCGACGCGTATCAGTATGAGCGTGCCGCGCGCTTTGGCGTTGCCCCGAATGCCATCTTTCAGGCCCTGCGCAAACTGGGGGTGACATATAAAAAAAGCCCTCCGGCATCCAAAGGCGGACAACGGCGATCGGCACGCCTTCCGCGGGAGGATAAAGGCGCATCGCAAGGCGGGCAAGACCATTGTTCATATTGACGAAAGTGGCTTTGCGCACGACATGCCCCCGACATGGTGCGCACGCATGGCTGCAGCCCGCGCGGCAAACGCTGCCTCGGGCAAACAGGACTGGACTGCCAGAGGGCGCACCAATGTCATCGGCGCATTGATCGGATCGGGGACCGGATCGGCGCTGCTGACGGTGACGCTGTTTTCAGCCAACATCGACAGCGATGTGTTCCACGCCTGGACCACGCACGATCTGATCTCCAGGCACCCCGACGCAGCGGTCATCGTCATCGACACCGCCGCTTTCCACAAACGGGCCGACACGAAAGCGGCGATTGAGACGGCAGGACACAAGCTCGAATACCTCCCCCCATACGCGCCGGACCTGAACCCGATCGAGCATGAATGGGCACAAGCCAGGGCCATCAGACGAAAGACCGGAAAAACAACCGAACAAATCTTTGGATCAGAATTAAGTGGATAGGCTATAGAGCATGGCGCAGGCGCGCCGGTTCTGCGGCGTTCTGAACGATTAGCATACCGGAGCCTGCGTCCCGCTACCGTTGCCGCCGGATGGCGCGGTGGATGCACCGGCCAGCGCCGACTGCGCCAGCGTCTCAAGCTGCGCCAGTAGCGGCGATGCGTCGAGCAGCGTGCGCAATTTGCAGCGGCGCGCAGACAGTGCTTTGGCAAGATCGGCCAGATAGGGGTCCGTCGTGCAATGGCCGTCCGCTAATTTGGCAATATCCTTGGTAAGGGCTGCGATCTTCTGATGATAGGCGTTGCCGGCATCGTATTTGGGCATCATTCTGTATGGCAGCGTGTGAAGATGCCGCTCGCCAAAATCGCCCTTCGGGTTAAACGCGAGGGTCGCGTTGGTGAGAGCCACACTGTTGAGCATGCCGACTTGGTACCAAGCCTCGTCCGCGTCCGTCACGACTTTCCAGTAAAGGGTCTGGTCAACGACAAGGTCTTGAGCCTGCGCAACCGGAACGCACGCCACGCAGATGATCTTGCCGCCGGCACCGGCCAGAATAAGGTACCCCGTCATCCCGAAGACTTGCTTGGAAAGCTTGCCCCGCTCATCAATGCGCTGTTGAAGCGACTTGCCTTTCCCCACCGTTTTGAGCTTCTGGTTGATCGCGGCGAACCGCCGTGCGGTCTGGGTAAAGCCCTGCCTGCGGATTTCGGCCTCGTCGAGAACGCTCCACTTTCCGCCCGCCGCGCGCAGAGCCGGCAGAGCCATGGGCGCGCGATGAGCACCGAGAACGAATGGCAGCAGGTTCTCCGACTGCGCCATGCGATATATGAAGCGCGGCGCGACATGGCCGGGGAAGCGGTCTGCCGCCATTTCCTTGGCTGACTTAATCGTAAATCTGAACCGCCCCTTGTTTGCCGGAGACTTTTGAGTTCGTATTTCAAGCTGCGATTTTGTCTGATTTCAAGGCTTGTTTGTATTCCTCCTCCGCTTCAATTGGTGTGATGTAGCCGAAAGGTTCGAGCAGGCGCTCTTTGTTGAACCAATCGACCCATTGCAGGGTTTCCCATTCGACCTGATCTTTGGACTTCCACGGCCCAAGGCGATTGATGACTTCGGTTTTGAACAGGCCGCTGATCGTCTCAGCCAGTGCATTGTCATAGCTGTCGCCAACGCTGCCGGCCGAAGGCTCAAGTCCAGCATCTGCCAGTCTTTCCGTGTACCTGATCGATACGTATTGCGATCCGCGATCCGAATGATGGATCCGTTTCTCAGCGGGTTTGCGCGCATGTATTGCCTGTTCGAGCGCATCCAGAACGAATTGCGTGTCCTGTGTTGTCGATGCCTTCCAGCCGACGATCCGATTGGCGAAGGTGTCGATCACGAACGCCACATGGACGACCCCGCGCCAGGTCGACACAAAGGTGAAGTCTGACACCCATAGTTCATTGGGCATCGAAGCCCGGAACTGTCTGTTCACTTTGTCCAGTGGGCATTGATCCGCAGGCTGACCGTAGGTGGTTGTGATCTTGTGGTTGTGATCTTCTTGCCACGCCTGACGCCTTGAATGCCAGGCTTGCGCATTAAGCGTTCTACGGTGCAGCGGGCGATATCAATCTTCTCGCGTTTCATGGCGTGCCAGAGTTTGCGCGCACCGTAGACAGATCTGTTCTTCTCCCAAACGTCTTTCATCTCATTGTACAGATACGCATCCCGCTTGGCGCGATCCGATGCTCGATCCGGATCACGCTCAATGGCAAGGCGTTCGTAAAAAGTGGAGGGGGCAATCTGGAGAACTCTACAGATCGGCTCGACCCCATGAAGCTCCCTGTTCGCTTTGATGAAGGCAATCATTTGCGGAAGGGGCGGTCGAGCTCCGCCTGCGCAAAATAAGCAGATGCCTTTTTGAGGAGCTCATTCGCCTGACGCAACTGCCGGTTCTCGCGCTCAAGCTCCTTGATGCGATCCCGTTCGGCCGTCGTCAGACCATCACGTTGACCGGTATCCGTCTCATGCTGCTTAACCCAAAGGCGCAAGCTGTCCCTGCTGCATCCAACCTTCTGAGAGATCGACAAGATTGCCGCCGATCTGCTCGCGTATTCGCTCTCGTGAGCCAAAACCATCCGAACCGCTCTGGCGCGGAGTTCCTCTGAATAACGTGTTCCGTTCTTCGTCTTTCCCATGACCCAGTATCCTTACTTCTGGGGCTCCGGCAAACAAGGGGCGGTTCACGTCATCGGATGGGCGGTCAGCAGCCGCATGAAGCGGGCTCTGGCGATCCGAGCTCTCAACCCGCCTTATTCGTCCAATTCTTCTGGGAAAGTTGCGTGCGCCTGAAAGCGCTGTAGATTCAGTCTTCTAGACAAGGATCAACGGCAGCATCGGACGCACGCATGGGTGAAACGCTATCGCTGGTGGCGCCCCGGTTCAATCGCTCTCTTCGGATCGAGAGCCGGGCAGAGCGGCTGACCGGAGATCCCGGGGCAATCCTTCTGCGCGAGGTGCTCGAAAACAGCGGCATCGTGGGCTGGATGACCGATCGTCTGAGCGATCCGCGGCGGCCGCAGGATGTCACGCATGATCTGGCCTCGCTCCTGCGCACCACGATCCTGCTGGCCGCCCAGGGATGGCGCGATCATGACGATGCCGATGCGCTGCGGCACGACCCGGCCTTCCGACTGGCGGTGAGTTCGGCAGCCGGGATGACGCCGCTCGGCGGTCCGGGGCTGGCGTCCCAACCCACGCTCTCGCGCTTCACGGCGATGATGGCGGCGCCGGACAATCTGAAGGTCCTGCGCGAAGCGGTCCTGGAATTGGCCGGCCGGGGCGTTCAGGCACAGAATGCCGGCAAGCGCTTGCCGAAGGTGACGCTGGACGTGGACAGCCTGCCGATCGAGGTTCATGGTCACCAGCCGAAGGCGGAGTGGAATGGCCATTACAATGCGCGCATCTATCATCCGCTCATCACCTCGATCGCCGAGACCGGCGACATGCTGGATGCACGGCTGAGAGCGGGCAATGTCGGTACCGCGGAGGGCGCGCTTGACGTGATCCTCGACGTGGTCGACCGGGCGCAGGCCAGCCTCTGCGAGGTCGCCATGCTGCGCATCGATGCGGGCTTCCCCTCGGCCACCTTGCTGGCGGGGCTGGAGGCGCGCGGCATCGACTATGTCTCGCGGCTGCGCGCCAACCCGGCGCTGGACCGCGAGGCCGCGCCTCACATGACGCGCCCGCCCGGGCGGCGTCCGATCAAGCCGCGGATGTGGCTGCACGAACTGCGCTACCAGGCCGAGACCTGGGACAAGGAGCGCCGCGTGATCCTGGTGGTCAAGGAGCGCGAGGACGACCTTCTGCTCGACCGCTTCTTCCTCGTCACCTCGCTGACGCTGGCAGAGATGAGCCGGGAGGACATCCTCGAGCATTACCGCGCAAGGGGCACCGCCGAGGGCCATATGGGCGAGCTGAAAGACGTGCTCGCCCCGGCGCTGTCCTCGACGAACCGGCCGAAATCTCACTGGCGGGGGCGGGGCACGCAAACCGCGACGCCCGGCGTCGATGCCTTCGCGTGCAATGAGGTTCGGCTCCTGATCTCTCTTCTCGCCTATGAGCTGATGCACATCGCCCGCCGCGCCATGGCGGCTGCCACCGGCACCGGCTGGAGCCTGCGCCGCCTGCGCGAACGCGTGCTGCGCGCCGGCGCCCGGCTGATCCTGTCCGGCCGCCGTATCACGCTCGCATTGTCTGCCGCCGCCGCACCGTTCTGGGCAGTCCTCTGGCCAAGGCTCGCCGCCCTGCACTGGTCCGGTCCCTGAACCGGACCGGCTCCAGCCCGACATGACCGCCCGCCGGATCCTCCGGCGAACGAGCCCGCATGGACGGCGATTGCAAAAAATACCCGCCCCGGAGGCGCATCGCCATCGAAACACAAGCCAGAGGCGATCATCCTCCCGCCCAGCCAGGCGCCGGGCCTTCAGGACGTACTCGAACCGCCCGAAAGCAGCACCTTGGCGCCAAGGTCAGCCGGCCGGTGAATATTGCGGGCTCAAGATGGCTATCGCGCTGCGGAACCCGCCGAAGGGATGCATCCATCACACGGATCGTGGCAGCCAGTATTGCTCTCACGACGATCAGAAGCTTCTGCGTCAGCACGACTTTAAGGTCTCCATGAGCGGCAAGGGCGGCGTCGTGGCGATGTGTTACAGGCCGACCAGCTGGG
Organism: Thioclava sp.; assembly: GCA_965277135.1. Lineage (GTDB taxonomy): Bacteria > Pseudomonadota > Alphaproteobacteria > Rhodobacterales > Rhodobacteraceae > Thioclava. The sequence continues at coordinate 178,680 of CBDIBW010000020.1, forward strand.
CGTACGAGAGCGGGTGAGAGATGGCGACGGCATGCGCATCAGCCAACAGACCGGACTCGAGGGGTGAAGCCGCATAACCGATATGGGCAACAATGCCGTTTTGTCCGGTCAAACGAAAGGTGATCAGGCTGCTTTGGTCTGATCGCTGAGCTTTGCAAGAAAGCCCAGACATTCGTCGAGCTGCGAGATCTCGACAAATTCGTTGCGTTTGTGGGCCTGCTTGATGCTGCCAGGTCCACAGATGATGGACGGAATACCACCCTGTTTTTCAAAAATGCCGCCTTCCGAACCATAGGAAACCTTTCCGGAAACCTCGGGGATGATGTTGTACACCAGTTCGAAACTGTCGGCATCGGTGCAATCGCCCATGCCCGGATAGCTAAAAATGGTTTCCCATTCAAAACCGGTATCGGCCTCGCGGGATTTCATCTCGACCTCAAGGGTTTCGGTGACGGTTTTTTTGATGCTTTCAATTGCCGCCTCGGCGTCATGATCGGGCAGATGGCGGATTTCAAAGGTAAATTCGCAGGCATCGGGCGTCACATTGGTTGCCGTGCCCCCGGTTATCGTCGTCGTCAGCATGGTGCTGTGCGGGACGGTGAAATCCGCATCAAACGGACCATCGGTTTCAAAGGTGCGGGCCAGATCGGAAATCATCGCAATGGCGCGCGCGGCATATTCGATCGCATTGACATGATGGGGGGCAAAGGATGAATGGCCTGCGGTGCCGGTCACGGTGACCCGCATCGAATATTTGCCTTTTTGACCGTTGATCACCTT